>NZ_KV809173.1:807552-1090387 GCF_001812505.1 Corynebacterium sp. HMSC064E10
CCCCCCCCCCCTTAGCCGCTGTGCTAGCGTTTTCACCGTGAATGAGGAATCTGTTGCTCCGAAGCTGCCATCAGCAGGACGAGCGCAGGGTCTGACAGCTCTGGCCGTGGCCGGCGGCGCCGCTGTTGGCGCAGTAGGTCGCTTTCTGTTCGGAGCGGCGATCGATGCAATCGTTGGCTCGGGAATTAGCGCAATCTCGACGACTGTCATCAACTTACTGGGCTGCCTTCTCTTCGGCCTGGTCAGCAGTATCGCGTTTGCTAATCCTCGGCTTTCCGCTTTCTGCGGTACTGGCTTTTGTGGCGGCTTCACCACTTTCTCCGCCTTTGTCATTCTCCTATTGGCACAGGCGGACACGTCAGTCGTGCTGATTGTGAGCGTTGGGCTTATTCACCTGCTGTGTTGTCCCCTCGCCTACTGGTTGGGAACCAAGTGTGCGCGGGAGGTTGCGGAATGACCGGCGATCTCCTCAGTTCTTTTCCCTCGGCGCTCTCTGCCATTCTCGCTATCGCAGTTGGCGCCGCAGTAGGTGGAGCGCTGCGCTATACGCTGGCCGAACTTGCGGTGAAGTGGGCTGATTCCAAACTGCCCGGAACGTGGACCGCGAATATGATTGCCTGCTTCGTCGCCGGTGCCGCTGCTGTGGTGTGGTCGCGGGGAACGTCGACAAGCGACGGCATGACCCCTGCCCTGGCCTATGCGACGGTGATGATTGGCTTCGCCGGCGGCCTGTCGACGTGGTCCACACTCGCCGGAGAGATCACACGCCTTAAAAACCAACACTTTTGGAGGGCATGTGGGTACGTTGCTCTCACACTGATTGGCGGAATGATCTTTGTTTTCGCCGGAATGCGTTTACCCCCACTTGTGGCGAATTAGTAGCGCAATAATCATTTTCTGAGAATTTAATGATTGGGTTTAGGCTTTCTACCAGTAAAGTTCCACAGCATGGAAAGCTTCAGCGATTTTGTCTCAGCGGCGGATAGTTTTATTTGGAGTCCGTACCTCCTCATCCCCGCGCTGATCGGCACCGGAATCATCTTGACCATTCGCCTGGGCGCAATTCACCTGGTCAAACTCGGCTCGGCACTGCGCCTCGGACTCATCGACCGTAACGACGACGACGCCGAGGGAGATATCACCAACTACCAGGCGCTGGCGACGGCTCTCGCGGCAACTGTCGGTGTCGGCAACATTGTCGGTGTCGCTACCGCAATCGGCTTAGGTGGACCCGGTGCGCTGTTCTGGATGTGGGTAACCGGCCTGCTAGGTATGGCATCGAAGTACTCCGAGGCATTCCTGGGCGTGAAGTACCGCCAGACCGATGCAGCTGGCGAACAGTCCGGTGGTCCGCAGTACTACCTGCGCAAGGCCATCCCGAATGGTTTTGGTAAGACGCTGGGCATTCTCTTCGCCGTCTTCGCTGCGCTGGCGGCGTTTGGTATCGGCAACCTAACCCAGGGCAATGCCGTGGCCTCGAACCTGGAAAACAGCTTCGACATCGATCCGACGCTCTCCGGCATGATTATGTTCATCCTGGTAGGTGCAGCTCTGATGGGTGGCATTAAGTCGATTGGCCGCATCACCGCCAGCTTTGTGCCGATGATGATTGTGCTCTACATCGGTGCGGCCGTGTGGGTGCTCGTCGCCAATGTCTCGGCGCTGCCCGAAACCTTCAAGCTCATCTTCACCGATGCTTTCACCGGCACCGCGGCCGTTGGTGGGTTCGCAGGATCCACGCTCATTCTCGCCCTGCAGATGGGTGTTGCCCGCGGTCTGTTCTCCAACGAGTCGGGCCTGGGTTCCGGTGCTATCGCCGCTGCCGCCGCATCGACGACTCACCCAGTTCGTCAGGGTTTGGTCTCCATGACTCAGACCTTCATTGACACCATCATCGTCGTGTCCTTCACCGGCCTGGTTATCATCAGCACCGGTGTTTGGCAGGATGGCAACGTCGACACTGGCGCTCTGACCGCTGAGGCATTCTCCCGCGGTCTGCCGGGCCACTGGGGTGGCACCATCGTCACGCTGTCGGTTGTCTTCTTCGCATTCTCCACCATGCTGGGCTGGTCCTACTACGGTGAGCGCGCCTTCGAGTCCCTGGTCGGTCGCCGCGGCACCGGCCTCTACCGTGCGGTCTTCACCTGCGTGGTCTTCGTCGGCGCGGTAACTCAGCTGGAAACCGTCTGGTCCGTCGCCTCGGCCCTCAACGGCCTGATGGCGCTGCCGAACCTCATCGGTCTGATTGTCCTGTCCGGGCTCATCGCGCGTGAGACAAAGGCATACCTCGAATTTGACCCTCAACTTCGCGCAACGGCTGCGGAAATCGACAAGTGGCAGTCTCAGCAAGACTTCGAGGCTTTCAGTAAGAACTAACTGAAACTACCTGCTGCCCGTAAGGGCTACGGCAAAACTACGAGCAGGTCTGCGCGGTCTCCGGCTTTTCGATTGCCGCAAGCGCGTCGTCAAGCACAGAGACCTTTACCAACTTCATATCGCCTCGGTCGGCAGTCACAGCTTCTGCGCAATTGCCTTCCGGCACGAAGAACATCTCGGCGCCCTCATCTCGGGCAGCCGAGATTTTGTGTGTAATGCCACCGATTTCGCCCACGTTGCCGGCAGCGTCAATAGTGCCAGTGCCAGCGAGGTGCTGCCCCTCGGTCAGATCGCCTGGACTCAGCTTGTCAATCACTCCAAGCGTCATCATGAGACCCGCCGACGGACCTCCAATGCCGCTGAGCTGGTACTCAACTTTGGTGTCGTCCGCGGATTGCGCCCCCATCCCCACGCCGAGCAGCGCGGCATTCTTTTGATGCGGGTTTTCCGCCAGTGTCACAGAAATATCGACGGCTTTCTCGGGGGCAGAGTCCTCGCCCTTAGCAGCCTTCTGCTTATCGACGGTCGCAGGCTTGACCCTCAACGTGACAGTATCGCCCGGGTTGCGTCCGGCAATAATCGCCTTGACTTGCTCGGGCTTGCTTACTGCCACCCCATCCACTGCGAGAATCACATCGTCTTCATGCAGTCGCCCATCGACGGGACTATCCGGCACTGTGTAGGCGACGGTGACTTCCATCGGCAACCCGAGATGTGCCAGTGCAGCGGAGGTGGCGTTGGCCTCCGACTCGGTGAATGCAGCCTTGTTCTCCTCTTCCACCTCGTCCTGGCTCTGGCCCGGAGGGAAGACCGCCTCAATGGGGACGATATCGTTGTCACGATCAAACCACAGGCCAATGACCTGCGGCAATGTCAGGTTATGCCTGACTGCGACGGTTGTCATATCCAGCGTGCCCTTAGAGCGTTCGGAGTCCGCAGCACTGCCGCTGACCGAGATAATGCTCTTTCCCTCGACATCGCTGAGGACGTCGAAGACCGGGCCAGGCCCCTGCGCGGCATAGGGAACTGTCAGCGTTGGCAGCGAAAGCACAGTTGCCAACGCGGCGATGGGCACAGCGCCCGCAACAAGAGTTTGGGTACGACGATTCACAAATAACACCCTACATTCTCGCTATCTGCCTACTGGACACCTGATGAATGTTGTTCGTGTCTGTTCGCTGGGCGCGAAGTTGCCAATAAAGTGGTGCTTTTAAGTACTCACGCGGGTCATTGCCCGGTACGGTGGGAGCATGAGTTCTAACGGATTTGGCTTTGGTCCGAACGACAATGATGACGATCGTGACGACGCTGGCAACAATGACTCCGGCCAGGGCGGTCAGGGCGGCCAGGGCGGTCCTTTCGGTTTCTTCGGGTTCCCCTTCGGTGGCATGGGCGGCGCCGGTGGCTTCGGTTTCGGCGGCCCCGGGCAGCCCGGCAGCGGCGCCTCTGGCAAAGGAGAACAGCCGAACTTGGGCGATATTCTCAACCAGTTCGGCGAGATGTTCTCCGGCATGGGGCAGCGATTCCAGGAGTCTAACTCTGGCCCTGTCAACTACGACGCGGCCGAGCGCGTTGCGCGGACCCGTCTTGGTAACCCAGCTCCGGTGAAGGACTCGGCCCGCGAGGCGCTGGCTGATTCCTTGCGCCTGGCCGAACTGTGGCTAGATGACGTCACCTCCCTTCCCGCTGGTGTCAACCGCGTAGAAGCGTGGAATAGCCTGCAGTGGTTGGAGAACACCAAGTCGACATGGACTCGCCTTGTCGATCCCGTCGCCAGCCGCATGAGTGATGCCTCCCTCGAGGGCGTTCCAGAAGAAGCTCGCGAGATGATGGGCCCGATGCTGGGCATCATGCGTCAGATGAACTCGATGAGTTTCGGTACTCAGCTAGGGAATGCGCTGGCTGAATTGGCACAGACGAGCCTGACTGGTTCTGACCTCGGGCTGCCGCTACACACCACTGGTGCGGCGGTACTGCTGCCAACACATCTAGTTACTCTCGCAGAGGAACTCGAGGTTCCAGCGCGCGATCTGTTTATCTACGCCACTGCCCGCGAAGCTGCACACCAACGTCTTTACGACCGCGTGCCATGGCTGGCTGAACGCATGATTTCCTCTGTCGAGGAGTACGCCGCTGGCATCGTCATCGACTACTCCGCGATCGAAGAGGCCGCCCGCGGTCTGGATATTGAGAACATGCAGGATCCGCAGCGTATGCAGGAGGCTATGAGTCAGCTGCAAAATATGGATCTGAGTCCGAAGATTCGTTCTCGTAACGAGAATGCTCGTACTCGTTTCCAGACGCTGCTAGCACTGGTCGAAGGGTGGGTGGACATGGTTGTCACCGATGCCCTCGGTGAGCGTCTACCGGGTGCCGCACAATTGGATGAAGCCTGGCGTCGTCGCCGCGCCACCGAAGGTGCTGAGCAGGCGCTGGAGAAGGCCACCGGCATTGACCTCGGCTCCCCCAAGGTGCGTGAGGCAACCAACTTGTGGCACCGCCTGACCACCGCTGTGGGCATCGAGCAACGTGACAAGGTCTGGGATCACCCGGACTTCCTGCCCGTAGCAGAAGATTTGGATGAACCCGCGGCCTTTATTGACTCGGTTCTTGGCGGTTCGGACAACGATGACTTCGACCCGATCGCAGAGCTTGAAGAGCAGCTGCGCAAAGAAGCCGAAAAACGCGCGGCTGAGGGCAAGGACAGTGACACCGACGAGGACAATTCTGGCGACACCGATGACGATAAGTAGCTAGTTAGCTCTGGGTTCCCCAGCGCTGATACGCCTCTAAATAGCCCCGTGCCCGTTCGTGGTACGGGGCTTTTGCCGCCCAATACCAGAACTCTTCGGTATGACCCCCGTCGACGAAAGTGTGCACCAGTTCGTGCACAATGACATCGTCGAGGACGTACCCCGGGACGTCGGCAAGCCTGTGCGAAATGCGAATACGTCCCGGACTATCGACGCCGCCGGTGACCGATGCCCACCTGCGCGACATGTTCTTGACCCATTTGATTGACTCAAACCGCGGGCGATCTTCCAGCACCGTACGCGAGAGCAGCCGTGCGCGGCGCTCCAGCTCGGAATTATCCAGGTTGCTGCCAACTTTCTTCCGCACTCGCGCCACAATTTCATTGACCTGCTGTTTTTCCGCAGCGGCGCTGAGGTCGTCCGGAACCATGACAATGATTCGGTTTCCCTCCGCGCGGGCGGACACAGTACGGCGGCGGCGCTTCGAGCGCCGAACCTCAACATCCGGGCCGTACTCAGGTCGCTTGGTGCTCATGCTTTTTAAGCGTATATGCTCTGCCCTGCGATTGCGTAAAAGCTGGCCCCGGGGTAAAAGATATTTTTATGGGGGAATACAGGGATACGTCTCGGGGGCGGGATGGTACGGCTGGCGTAATAGGTTCGGACGCACCCGCAGCACAAACGCTTGCCGCGCCTACCACGGACTACGCGCTGCGCCCGGAGATACCGATTATCATGCGCCCAGGCGCGCGGATTCAGTTCGGCGTGGAACCGGAGCGCAGCATGATTCTGCCGCTTTCCGACGGCACCCCGCCGGGGCCTGTCTTCTCGGCACTTCTTGCAGCTCATAGAGGTAGCACCTTAAGCGAGGCCTTTGCTGACAGTCACGACAAACTGTCACCGCAGTTCATTACAGCACTTATCTCCGACCTTCACCGAGCAGCACTGGTCCAAAAACCACCGACACGACGGAGGATTACGCTGATCGGTCGGGACAGTTTGCGCACTGGACTTTTAAAAGAGCTTCGTCGCACGGGTTGCGGTAGTTGGACGAAGGCAATGTCGCCCACTCGCAATGCGACGCTGAAAATATCTCAATCCACGCCGGAAGACATCGGGCTCGCGGTGGTCACGGGCATGGAAGTACCGAGCATGCCCTTGGTTCGCGCTCTGTTTCATCGTGGAATTGAGCATCTGCACACGCATTTCCGCGATGGAGCACTGATTCTTGGGCCGCTTGTTCAGCCAGGTCAAGGGCCCTGCTCGATGTGTTTCGAAGCTTATCGACGAGACCGCGACCCCGTCCGGGCACTGATTGCGCTGCAGCTTCGCACTTTTACGCCCGTGACCGCACCGGAATGGCTGAACACAGCGGTGCCGCTGTTGGTTGGGCAGCTGCGGCGACCGGACCTCTCAGATCTATGTGCGACAGAGGTGCGCATAGATCTGGAAAGCCTCGATATCACCCGCACTACGGTTGCTCCCCACCCGCAGTGCCCAGTGTGTGGTCATGGCAACTCGCAGATGCAGTTCATGTAATTCGAAGTTCCTTGAGCAGAATCTGACTAGGAATTCACAAAAGAATTGACGATTCCCAAGATGCCTTCGCCGAAATGATTGAGCTTCGCTTCTCCAATTCCGGGAATCTGCAGAAGTTCCTCCGGCGTAGTCGGTTGCTGCTCACCGATGGCCAGAAGGGTCGCATCGGAGAAGATCACGAATGCGGGGACAGTCATTTCTCTCGACATTTCCAGGCGCCATGCACGCAATGCTTCCAGTAGCGCAGGATCCGCACTGACCGGGCACTCTTCACAGCGCCCTGAGATCCGCTCCGCATCGGTGTGCAATGGCTTAGTGCAGCCCTTGCACTGTTTGGACTGCTGACGCTTACCACGGGAACTAGAGCTCCTTGAGCTTCGCTGTGCCTCCGCCGAGTAGTCAGAGACATCAATGTCGAGTTCATCGAGGAATCGTGTGCGGCGACGTGACCTGCGGCCGCCTTCTGTCCGCGACAATGACCAAGATAGCTCCAGATGTTCACGGGCTCGAGTAATGCCGACATAGAACAGACGGCGCTCTTCTTCGATGGCTTCCGCTCCCTGTGCAGGAGATCGGTCGAATTTATTCAGCGAATGTTGGATAGGCAGCGAACCGTCGGTAAGCCCAACGAGGAACACCGCATCCCACTCCAGCCCCTTGGCTGCATGCAGGCTAGCCAACGTCACGCCATCCAGCGTCGGCGGATGCTTGGCCTGCTGCCGAGTGTGCAATTGGCCGAGGAGCGCCTGGATATTGACCTCGGTGTTGGCATGAACGATGTCCTTACACAGGTCGAATAGGGCGCGCAGTGACTGCCAACGTTCCCTGGCACCAGTGCCTTCCGGCTCTTGGTCAGTCATGCCAAGACCCGCGAAAACCTGCTTGACCAAATCCAACAGATTCGTGCCCTGCAATGTCGGAACAGTCCGTGAGGAACGGGAAACTCGCACAAGTGCTGCGATGGCATCGCGGATCTCGGGACGCTGGTAGAAACCGTCCCCGCCACGAACCTGGTAGGCGACTCCTACCTCGGACAAAGCCTGCTCAAAAACTGCGGACTGTGCGTTAATCCGGTACAAAACGGCAATCTCCGATGCCGGCGTACCTGCGTCGATAAGTCGCTTGATGCTGCGCGCGGTCGCGCGAGCTTCCATTGGCTCATCGTCGTACTGATTGAAAGTCGGCTCCGGGCCGTCTTCACGCTGCCCAATCAGCTTCAGCCGCGAGCCGGCGATACGTCCCTGCGCACGGCCGATGACATTGTTGGCCAGCCCGACGACCTGTGGGGTCGATCGGTAGTCCCGCTGCAGGCGGACCACTGTGGCTTCCGGGTAGTCCCGAGAGAAGTTCATCAGGTATTGCGGAGTCGCGCCTGTGAAAGAGTAAATCGTCTGGTTGGCGTCCCCGACAACTGTCAGGTTGTCACGGTCTCCCAGCCAGGCGTTGAGAACTCGCTGCTGTAACGGGGTGACATCCTGGTACTCATCGACGACGAAGCACCGATACTGGTTGCGGAATTCCTCCGCCACTGCACGGGAATTCTCCATCGCACCGGCGGTGTGAATGAGTAGGTCGTCGAAGTCGAGCAATAGCCCGTCCGGGGTGGTTTTTATGTCCTCGTAAGCGCGATAGCAATCGACAATTTTCTCCGCGGACAACGGCGCCGTGCGCCCATGCTCCCGCAGCGCGGCTTGGTACTGATCCGCACCGGCCAGAGTGGCCTTCGCCCACTCAATCTCGCCCATGACATCTCGGATTGTTTCCTTAGAGGTGTCCAGGCCCACTCGACGTACTGCTTGGGCGACAACACGGAATTTCTTGTCATCCAACAGCTGCCAGGGCATATCACCGGCGACTTGGGGCCAGAAGTAGCGCAGCTGGCGAAGTGATGCCGAGTGGAAAGTGCGCGCCTGGACTCCAGGCGTTCCCATCTTTGCCAGGCGGTCGCGCATCTCCCCTGCGGCACGCGAGGTAAATGTCACCGCTAATACCTTTTGCGGCTGCACAAACCCCTGGTCAATGAGGTACTTGATGCGATGAGTAATTGTTCGGGTCTTACCTGTACCGGCTCCGGCAAGAATGCACACCGGCCCCATCGGAGCCGTGGCTGCCTCACGCTGATCTGGATCCAGCCCAGCTAGATATTCCGGCTCGTTCACATCCGCCTCTGAGTAAGTCAAAAGTTGTTAGACCCCATTTTTAAACTTGCCGAGTGCTATTCGTCATTGCTGTAGACACGGCGGACGTACAGCAGCCGGTCGCCTGGCTCCACCGATTCACACTCCGGTGAATCAATTCGGTACAGCTCACCCGAGCGCACCACACCGAGTGCAATATCCGCGAGGTGCCGTGGGCTGGCACCGATTTCCTCTTCGGTGACGAGCCTCTCTGCAACAGAGAATCCTTCATCCGGGCTCAGGAGGTCTTCCATCATCTCCACCACCGAAGGAGTCACCGTGGCCAGCCCCAGCATTCGGCCGGCGGTTTCAGAAGAAATGACCACTTGGTCTGCACCTGACTGCGTCAACAAGTGGCGGTTTTCTGATTCACGCACTGAAGCCACAATTGAGGCACCCGGTGCCAACTCGCGGACAGACAACGTGACCAGCACCGCTGTGTCATCTTTGTTCGGTGCAACGACTATAGAGCGGGCACGCTGAATACCAGCTAACTTCAGCACATCAGATTTAGTAGCCGACCCATGCACCGTCGCCAAGCCTTGATTCGAAGCGTGGTCGAGTGCTTCCTTGTCCGTATCAATAACAACGATTTCTGCCGGATCTACGCCGTCCGCGAGAAGAGCTGCAATGGCAGAACGACCCTTGGTGCCGTATCCGATAACGACGGTGTGGTTGCGCAACTGTCTCCTCCAGCGCTGAATTTGCAGGGTTTTCCGAGACTCTTGGGTCAAAACGGTCAGAGTAGTACCGACCAAGAGAGCAAGGAAGGCCACACGCAGTGGCGTAATGATCAAAATATTGAGTAATCGAGCCCTCTGTGTGACCGGCGTGATGTCACCGTAGCCCGTCGTCGACAGGCTGACAGCCGAGTAATACACCGCATCGATGAAGGTGAGAGGCTCCGTGTATCCGTCGTGATCGTAGTAGACCACGACGGATGCAATCAGCAGCAAAAACACGGCGTAGTTCAAACGACGTATGATTAGCCGCCAAGGATTCTTCGGCGCGGACTCAGGCAGACCAATGACTCCCAGCAGTGCATGCCCGGGAAGATCATTGAGCCCGGTTTCGTATCCCGAAGATTTCCGAATTGGATTACGCAACCGCTCCTCGCCTGCCTTTCATGAAAACTCCTCCCGGTGAAAAATAGCGCATACAAACTGCTGCTTTCACCTGGATAACTGGCCACGGCCACGCGGCAGTTACATACGTAGATGATTATCCAATCAGCTCGCGCATTTTCCTGTCCAACTCTATCCTGCTTGGCAGTAGCGCTTCATCTGGTATTAGCGTTCGTCCTGCCGAAACATAGAAGAACCCGGCTTCAATGTCTTCGGGGGCCGTTTCCACTCCCATCTCACGCAGCCTATCCGACCACGCCAAGCGGTAAATCGCCAGCTGTAGCGCCGCTACTTCCCTTTCCTTTCCGCGCGGCATCTGGCCTGTCTTCCAGTCAATGACGCTCCACTTCCCGTTGTCCTTAAACACCGCGTCGATTCGGCCGACGACCCGCCGTTGCCCAATGGCAATTTCAAACGGCACTTCCACATGCACTGGCGTGCGGTCAGCCCACTCGGATGCCTCGAAATTCGCCTTCAACTTCTCAAGTTCGCGTTCGGACGCGACTTGTTCTGTGCCGAGGAAGTCATCCAGTTGATTCCCGAAGAGATCCTCATCGTCCAGCAGGCTGTGTGCACCGAAGCGATTCTCCAACCAAGCGTGGAATGCCGTACCTCGGCGCGCGAATCGGTTTGGCTTAAACGGCACCGGGCGTGCTTTCCGACGAGCAAACGCGACCGGATCCGCAATCATGGCTTGGTATTCGCTAGTGGACATGCTTGTCGGCATTGGTAGATGAATCTCCGCGGCCTTAGCTCGACGGATTTCATCCACGAGAATGGTCGTTTCCGTTTCCCATACCTCAGACAGGTCACCTGCAATGGGGCGCTCATCCTGGTCTTCGCCCATGTAGCGCATGACGCTTTCGGCTGCTCGCTGCACACTATCTCGGCGGTTGCCCAGGGTATCGACGGGCCAGACCACCCCATCAACCGCAGTGTCGCAGTCCAGATCGACTTCGGTGTCCTCTACCTCAGGGTCCTCCCCATCTGTCCACGACACCACATAGTCGCTGAATTGCGTGGCGATGGCTGCGAAGTCCGCCGACACGTCGGTGGGTTTCTTCAAGCTCGGATTAGGCCGCCTGCTTGCAGTGACAATGAGCTTTTTCGCGGAGCGAGTCATGGCAACGTAGAAGAGGCGCTGTTTTTCTTCCCTCTCCACTTCTCGCAGCTCTTCCTTGTAGGCTTTGATTACCTTGTTGAGGTCGGTTTGGTTATCTGCGCCTGATATGTCCAGTTCGGGGGCATTGCTATCGACAGAATCAGCGACGGGAGCCCAATCGCCTGCTGCAAGCTGTGTTGCATCCCCTGTTGTTTCTGCACTAGCCGTTAGCGGATCCACTTGGGTAATTGCACCAGGAGGAAGCTGAACTGAATTGGTGAGCCACGATGACAAATCAACTCTGTCGAACTTGCTGGTGGTGATGCCCGGGACAGCAACCGTTTCCCACTCCAACCCCTTTGACTTGTGCATAGTCATGATTTGGACGCAGTTTTCCGGCATGTTCATAGGTGCCCGTTCCAAACCATCATCGTGTTCGACAGCGAACTCCAAATAGTTCAAAAACCCTGTCACATCGTCCGAGATATTTTGCGAATACGTCGCAGCGATATCGACAAACCTATCCAGATGCGCAGTCGTCGGCCTGGTTATCGCGGTAGCGGAACCGTACTGTCCAGCCGCTGCTTCTACGCGAATTCCAAACTCAGTAGCGATGTCCTCGACCAGTTCCGGTAGAGGCTTATTCAGCGAGAACCGACGTAGTTTTCGTAGGCTTGCACCCAACTGTGCGATGCGCGCCATTGCTTCATCTGTGTAGTTCAGTGACTCGCTGCAGACCAACCGCCCATTTTTTCCCACACTGCCGCGCGCTAGCGGGGTGCCGTCGTAAAAACGAATATCCGGGTCGGCGATGGCGTGCCCCAGCCCCACCGCGGACGATGCTGCTTCGGCATCTTCCACGAGCTTGTCATACTGGCGAGCGAGCTGGGAAAGCGGTGAGGAGTCTGAAGTCTCTTCGAGGTTGCCCTTCTTTCGGGCCAACTCGTCCTTGCCTGCCATTGCCAGCTGGTCTACACGAGTGCGAAGTGCCTCCACGTCTGCGGCACCCAAATTGACCTGTGGGCTGAGCAGCAGACGCAGAGCATCCTGGTCTGAACTGGGGTCGACCAATATCTTCATCACCGAGGTGATATCCATGACCTCGGGCAAATGCAGCAATCCAGCGAGTCCCACGATGATTGCAGGCACACCCCGCTCAGACAGTGCATCTAAATAGACAGCCGATTCAGCATTTGTCCGAACCAGGATGGCGGCATCGAGCTTGTTGCCAGCTGCTTCACATTCGCGTAATTGCGCCTCCATGCAATCTGCGATGTATGCAACTTCTTCCTCACCGGTTGCGGTGAAAGCAAGCTGCACTTCGCCCTGACCTGCTTTTGGACCGGCATCCAGTGCCTCTACTGTACGAGCCTGCCCCGCGAAAGCACGGTCGGAGACTGCGTTAGCAAGCTGCAGCACTGACTGCGGATTTCGCCAAGAAATGGTCAGTTGCTTTTTCTCCGCTGGCTTCCCATCCGACCGCGGAAAATCATTGACAAACTGCACAAGGTTTTCGGCAGTTGCTCCTCGCCAGCCATAAATTGCCTGCATCGGATCGCCGACAGCGGTGACACAACCACCGGAGAACAGCGCACGCAGGAACAGCCGCTGTGTGTGCGACGTGTCCTGGTACTCGTCGAGCATGATGATCTTAAAGCGACGCCGCTCCTCCTCTCCGACTTCCGCGAAGTCGGTGGCTAGTCGGGCCGCACGAGCCATCTGCATACCGAAAGTGGCGACATTTTCTTCATTGCACCGAGCTCGAACCTGTTCTACCAGCGGCAAAATCTCTAATCTCTCTCGCTGCTTATCGACGATGCCCTGTAGATCGCCAATTAGCCCCTCGCGTTTACCCTTCTGCGGGGTCTGCTCAATATTGCTGATGAATGCTTCGGTTTCCTCGCGAATCGCCTGCGGTGAAGAAAGGTTTGAGTCGATGTTCGCCCCCAGCTCAATAATGCGACTGGCCAGAGTCGATGGCGCAATATCGACATCAATTTCCTTCACATTACGAGCGGTTTCCCAGGCCAACTGCCACTGCGTCGCGCCATCCATAATGGTGACCCCCGGCTCCGTCGGCAGCAAAAGACCATAATTGCTAACGACTTCAGAGGCATAGGCATCGTAAGTAAGCGTGGTTGGGGCAATGACCTCGAGGCTTGCTAGTACCTTTGGTGAAGCCTGTGCACGAAATGCGGCAGAGGAAGCAAGCGCATTGAGCTGTTGTCGGATACGGACGCCGAGCTCGCGCGCTGCCTTCCTGGTGAAGGTCAAACCTAGAACTTCTTCTGGGCGGATAAAGCCATTGGCGACCAACCACACGACACGGGAAGCCATTGTCGCTGTTTTACCAGCACCGGCACCGGCGACAACAAGCATTGGTTCCATCGGTGCACCGATTACCGCCGCTTGTTGCGGGGTGGGCGGAAAGTCCTGGCCCATCATCTCCGACAGGATGACGGGATCAATGATGGTTCGTTCCTCCGACATGGCTACCGATTCCCTTCTGCTGCCGGGCACGCCTTCGAAAGCGTGCAGAACTTGCAATGATCACCAGCGAGCGCCAAGGCACGCGGGCCAGACGTCGCACGTGCTACCTGCTCCACACGACGCTCCCAGTCAGCCAACTTGTCTTCCGTGAGCTTTGACTGTTCTCGACTAGTGATAATGGTCTTATTGTGTGACTTTCGCGGAAATACCAGGTATGCCCCTGATTGTTCAATGCCTTCGCCGTTGTCCACAGCAAGCCCATCTCCGCTTTCAACGAGCTTCCCCTTCGACAACGCCAGCTGATATGTAGCTAGCTGTGCATGTTCTTCTACGTCTTTACCGGAGGGCGCTGTCTTACCGGTTTTAATATCGACGATTTGAACTGCACCATCAGCGTCTTCAATCAATCGGTCGATTCGTCCGACAATCACGATGTCATCGTTGATGGTGACTTTTACCGGAACCTCGGTCCCGATATCTTTCTTAGTCTCAATCCACCGCTGCCAATCCTCCAGCGCTGTCAACCAGGTGTCTTCCTCAGTACGCTTACGCCACTCCGGATCATCGGACAGGTCACCAAAAACACGCCGGATTTCGGACTGCGCCTCAGGTACAGTCACTCCCTTGGCTACGGCTTCTACCGCCTGATGAAGTAGAGAGCCTAAATACATGGCCGATGTCGGTGCTGATTTATCCAGCATGGCCTTCAGCGGGCAACTCAGGGCTGCTTCCACCTTGGAAGGGTTGATTCTCATCGGCTTCTTGTCATTTACCGGCTTCGAGGTCGACGGTGCACGGAGCCCCCACCAGGTGTCTGGATGTGCGCCAGCAACCTCAACCTGCGCCAATCGCGCGAGTTGACGTGCAGCTTGTCGACGCCGCGTCTCAGTCTCCGCATCGTCTACAACGGCTGCACGCAGTTCTGCCAGCAGTGACTCCACAGAGAGCACCCGTGGCAGGCCTTCACCGGCCCATTTGGATTCTTCTGCCTCTGCAACATCCGGACTGCCGGTGTTTGCTTCATTAGCCGTAGCCCCGACTCCGTTCGCAGCCGAAGAGGCTTCCGACTGCTTCGCCAGCTCCGTCCCCGAATTACCGAGCTTTTCAACGAGCTCGATAACAAACGGACTGGGAACTCCAACATCATCAGGAGAATCGACTGCGGTCAGCAGTACCCTGTCGCTAGCCCGTGATACCGCGACGTGCAGCAAACGACGTTCCTCCGCTAGCGCATCCGCCATGGAATTGATGTACTCCCGCGGTGCAATCCCGTGGTCGACGAGACCGATGAACTCGTTCTGCTTCATCACCGAGCCAGTTACACCGAGGCTGGGCCACTGGCCTTCCTGTACTCCGACAACTGCTACTGCCTTCCACTGCCTGCCCAGAGCCGCATGCGCTGAGAGAATGCGCACGGCGTCGCGCTCTACCCCGCTACGGTCACGTGCGCCGATGGGCAGCTCCTGTTCTTCCACAGAAGCGATAAAACCGTCAACCGTCAGCTTTGGATTCAGCTCCACACGGTCACCAGCAAAGTCGAACAGTGCCATCACAGCATCCAGGTCGCGGTCAGCCGATGCTCCAGCTGTACCGCCGCGCAACGATGCCGCCACCAGATGGTCTGCCAAACCAGTGGACTGCCAAATTGCCCACAAAGTTGCTTCCACACCATCACGCAACGCTTCACGCGCTGCGCTCAATAGATCCAGCGGCACCTGCAGCGCCTGACGTTCACGCTGCGACAGAGACTCAATAAGTTCCAGCTGCTCTGTTGTGAGTCCATCTGCTTTCAAGATTCCGATGAGCTGAGTCATCGCGGCCCCGCCGAACAGGTCGGCCTTTCGGATTCCGCGCAGCAGACGCTCTTTGACAATCGGATCCATGTTGACCAGTGGGCCGGAGAGGAACTCGTCCCACTCCACGTCATCGAGCTGGTTCATAGTTGCCCGCAACGCCACCATCAGCGCTCGCACCAATCGCTGATGACTTAGCACGATGTCCGTTGGGTCAATCTGCACAGGCACACCCGCACGCGACAATGCACGGAACAGAGAGGACTCCCCTGCACCGGACCGGACAATGACCGCCATATCCTTCCATGCCACCCCCTCGTCAATATGAAGGCGCCGGAAGTAGTCCGCGACTGTGGCTCGCTGTGCACGTTCAGAGGGATGAATAGCTATTTTTACTGCACTTTTCGCTGCGTACGAGTTTTCCGCTGCGACGGTCTCACTGTTGTTTCCAACGTCGGATTCACTAGCTTCTTGTGTTCCAACTGAACCAACAATGCCGCGGTATGCAGGAGCCTTAGGCAAGCGCTGAGAAACTGCGTTGACTAAATCCGCGATATCAGCGTTACAGCGGTAAGACTGCTGCAAGTGGATTGCCTTGTACTCGACCTCACCAATCCCCCGGAGATAGTCATTATTAGCACCGCGGAAGTGAAATACCGATTGATCTTCATCACCAGTAATGACGGCCACCGCCGCCTGCGACACAAACCGATCCACAAGACGCGCAGCCTCCGGCGATAGGTGTTCAGCATCATCGACCAGCACCACCGACTTTCCCCACCGAGCCAGTGCTTGCGCGTCTGTATCCAGCTCCATCAATGCCGCAGAGACAATCTCTGCAGCGTTCAAGCTGGGCTCCCACGCCAACCGCATAGTCTGCTGATACTCCGCCATAAACTTGCCAGCCGCACACCACGACTCAATGCCATAGTCCACGCCGAGCTGCTGAAGCCTCGGGGCATCAATCCCCCGCTCAGCTGCACGCAGCAGAAAGTCACGAACCGCACGGGAAAAACCGACTAATGGAAGAGCCGGGCGCAACCGCTCTGGCCAATACGCACCACCATCTTCCGCATGACCAGCCAAAAGCTGCCGCACGACAGCATCTTGGCGTGCACCAGTGGTCAACGATGGTTCAGGCTCTCCCCGACTGACGGCGGCATCACGTACTACTGCATAGGCAAGTGAATGCACGGCACGCACCATGCCACCTTGACCTGCCCCGAACGAACCGCCTTCCCCCAGTTCAGAGGAAAAACGCCTGTCAATATTCCGCCTCAATTCCGCGGCGGCCTCTTTTGACTGTGACACCACCAAAATGCTGTCCGCCGGAATGCCCGAGTGTATGTAGTCCACCGCGAGATCTGCCAGCAGCGAACTCTTGCCAGTCCCTGGGCCGCCTAAAACGCGCACAACAGGCTGGTTTACAAGCTTGTTCGCTACCACGAGCGCCCGATTATGGGAAGGGAAAAGCGCCTCTACCGCAGTACCCAACCACTGCCGACGACGAGGCGGTTCCTCCTGGACGAACCGAACCTTCGGCATTCCATCTACGTTCATGTGCACCATTGTGGCACAACCTCCGGACAGACACTCGAACACCCATTCGAAATAGAGGTAAAAATACCCCCGCCCCAAAAACTCCCGTGAATACTGCCAGGCGTTACTTAGACACAAACGCGCGGACTAGCGAAGCCGCACGGAACAGGCCACGATACGCACCCGGCTGCGATTCTGGACTAACAGCGTGGACAAAAAGTCGATAGCACATCGCACGAACGAGCAACTGACCGAAATCCGGCAAATGATCGAAGCGTCGCAGTAGCTCTTCATCAGCACCCATCATGGACAGACAATCCACTGCCGCTAAGGCAGCTGTCCAACCACGGACACGCCATGCTGGCACGATATCGGTGAGAACGGGGGCGGCCGTGCCGTCGTAAAGCAGCGTGCCGACGAGGTCTGCGTGACAGACCTGCAGAAGCTCCGTTGGCACAACCATCTCTGCCCGCAACTGGAGAAGATCACCGGAGATTGTGAGAGCCTCGGCGCAATCGGCGCGGGGGACGCTATCCGCGTCGAGAAGCTGCTCGAGGATGCCGATTGGGTCAGATTCCCAAGCTGCGCGATTACACATGACAAAGTAATCGGGCTCCTTATCAAGGAGGAACTGTGGCCGTTCAATACTGGCAAGCGACTCTTCCACGCGACCAGCGGCAACAATGGTTTCATCGGCACGTGGCGCGAATCCCCCCGGAATGAAATGACGGGCTTGCCACCCAGCAATGACCAAGCGGCCGTCACTGGTACGCACGGATTTCGCTACTCGGACGCCATCGACATCTAGCGCGCTGCGAACCTTTGCAGACCACAGCGCCTGCGCCGAATTATGTACCGGCGAAAGGACAATGGAATCGTCGTAGACCCAGCCATTGTCCCAAGCTCGCCCGGCACGATGCGGCTCACCCTCGGCACCAAAGGCCTCCAAAACACGGTCGGGAGGAGTGGCAATCATAATCTGCTACTACCTTGCTTTCTGAGTCGGTGCGGCCGTATCGTCGTCCGCCCCAAATGGATACGGCCAGCCGTTGACAGAACACGTCTTGCCATCGGTCTGATAGACCTCGCTGCTGTCGATTTCATGCAGTTCATCGTTCGACACGCTCAGGGTCTGCTGCATCATGATTGGCGCGATACCGCCATCCCTCGGGCAGGGCTCGTGAACCGCGTACCCAAGTCCGTGCCCAACCTCGTGATTAATAAGGTATTGGCGATACAATCCCAGGTCCCCCTCAAAAGGCAGGGCACCTCGAACCCACCGGGCGATACTGACGACCACGCGCCCAGGCTCACCTTCCCGCTGCCCAGACAGGTAACAGGAGGTCTCCATTCCCAAGGTGTTTCCGCACAGCTGATGTGCGGTTCCAGTCGCGGAAAGCTGCACGACAATCGTCGGATCCTGATCGCGAGGCACTGCCTCGAAAGAAAAATCTGGATTAGCTGTCCAGCCACGTGGATCGGCCAGAATCGAGTTCACCGTCTCCGCAAAGGCGCGCTCGCCACCAATTGAAGGAACATCAATGTTGTCTTCAATTTCCACGGAATACCTGATCGCATTGCGGCGCCCCTCCCCGACACGGGGATGCGCCACGGTGACATCTTTAAAATTTCCCGAGGGTTCCGTGGCAAAGGCCGGACCAGGTGGCAACTGTCCTCCCTCGTAACCATCACCGTACCCCTCACCGGGCACCGGACCAGGGCGACTGTTACCACTCTGCGAGGTGACAGTGCCATTGCCGGAACCTGGAGAATCATCTTCAGCAGTGAAGATGTCGAAGAGAATGATGACTGTGAGCACCACAAGTACGGGGATGGCATAGGCTCGCCACCCCCAACTCCTTGCAATGCGTACGAGAAAGGGTTCTTGCGTCATTAGGCGAAGAAGCCAACCTTACGGTCTGCGTTATTACCGGTACGGACGTAGGCGACCTTGGCAGCATTAATCTGGTACTCCTGACCAGCGCCGTCACTGAGCTCAATCACACCTTCGCCAGCAGCCAGCTTCTGGGAGATCGCAGCCTTGACCTCCTCGCCACCAGCGACGTTTTCAATGCTCAGCTCACGCGTATTGTCTGCAAATCCAATAGTGATGTCCATAGGTGACATCATAACCATTCCCAAAGCGGCTAGGATTAGAGAGACCGATTAAGCCGTCGTGTCACGTGAGGTTACAAACAGCAAAGGAGTCGCCGTGGCAGAGTCCCAGTCCCCGACATTCGTCGAATTGGGGGTCGCCGCGGAAATCTGCGACGCACTCGCCGACGAAGGAATCAACCGCACATTTGCCATCCAGGAACTGACGCTGCCCTTGGCGCTCGACGGCACGGACATCATCGGCCAAGCCCGTACTGGCATGGGAAAAACCCTTGGGTTTGGTGTCCCCCTCATTGACCGCGTCTTTGATGACGCCCGCATTCCAGAACCGGATGGCACTGCCCGCGCAATCATCGTCGTTCCCACCCGTGAGCTGTGCGTGCAGGTCGGCGAGGACTTAGCCCGCGCTGCGCACTCAACCAATCTGCGTGTATGCACCATTTACGGTGGCCACCCCTATGAGGAACAGATTGAACAGCTAGACCGCGGCGTGGACATCATCGTCGGCACTCCGGGCCGTCTCATCGATCTTTACCAGCGCAATAATCTAGAGCTGTCAGGCGTAAAGATTTTGGTTCTCGACGAGGCCGACGAAATGCTCGACTTGGGTTTCCTGCCGGACATCGAGAAGATTCTGGCTGCGGTGCCGGATGAACGTCAGACCATGCTCTTCTCGGCAACAATGCCGGGCCCTATTCTGACTCTCGCACGTACCTTTATGAATCGCCCGGTGCACATCCGCGCTGAATCAGGCGAGGAAGAGGCCACAGTCCATGAGACCACTAAGCAGATTGTTTTCCAATCGCACCAAATGGATAAGGTTTCAGTCATTGCCCGCATCCTGCAAGCCAACGGTCGTGGTCGCACCATCATTTTTGCTCGTACAAAGCGTGGTGCCGCTTCCGTTGCTGAGCAGCTCGGCGAGCGGGGCTTCCTGGTCACCGCCGTCCACGGCGATATGGGCCAGCCTGCACGTGAGCGCTCACTGACGGCGTTCCGCAATGGCGACGTCGACGTCCTGGTCGCAACCGATGTCGCGGCTCGCGGTATCGACATCGACGATGTCACCCACGTCATCAACCACCAGGTGCCCGATGACGAAATGACTTATGTCCACCGCATCGGCCGTACCGGACGCGCGGGACACAGAGGTGTCGCCGTTACGCTCGTCGGCTGGGATGAGACCGCAAAGTGGAAGGCTATTTCAGATGCTCTCGACCTGGACATGGCCGAGATTCCGACGTGGTTTTCCACCTCCCCCGAGCTCGCCGAAGCTCTTGACATCCCCGAGGGAATCGATGAGAAGGTCGGGCCAGCCCGTCCGGTGTTGGGGTCCCGACCGCCTCGCGGGCGTGGCGGAAGAGGTCCGCGAAACAACCGCTCACAGCCTCACCATCGCAATCGCGGCCAAGGACGAAACTCACGGCGGGACGGCCACTCCAATTCTCATCGCCGCCGCTAAACTGCTGCGCGTGCCAACTCCCCCGCCTCACTTCTCTCCACGACCACTCGTCGACAGGACATTCCAACCGTGCTGCAGTCACCACAAGCCAACGCTGAGCCCACCACTGCAGAGACCCGACTGCGTCGAAATCGAATCGCATCAGTCATTCTCATCATCGCCGTAGTGCTAGTCATCGGTTGGACATGGGTCGCTTCCCCGGCCCGCAAGGTCGATCGCACTGAAACGACGGCTTCTGCCGGCTCGGCAATGCAAGCCCCGGCTGCGAACGATCCGGAGGCAATGCCACATACTCTCCGGCCGGTGTGGTCCACCGAATCGTCGGCAAGCACAAGCACGCACACCATCTCCCCGGCGCCACTGGTGATGGACAACTCCCTCATCGTTGCTGAGGACCGGGGCGTGCGTGCTATCTCGCTTAACGACGGCACGGAGCGATGGCACTATCGACGAGATATTCCGCTGTGTGCGCTCTCGGGCAGTGATGGCCAAGTTTTCGCGACTTTTCGCGGGGCAGCTGGCTGCGGTGAGACCGTTGCACTCAAACCCGATTCGGGGCAGTATGTCGCGACCCGAAAATCGATTGCGGCTGACAGCCTTGCCGCCGTGCGCTCGAATTCATACGCGGGTGTCTACGACTCTGGATTCCTGGAGCTGTGGCGTTCTGACTTGGTCCGAGTAGTCGAGTACGGCAAGATTCCAGCATCCCCGGAACCGAAGATGCAGCCACATCCAGAGTGTTCGATTATCAGTGCGCTCACACGCGTGGAGCTGCTGGCCGTTGTAAACAATTGCGATGGTCACGGACGCCTGGTCATGCAGGTGGCAAATCCGGAGGAATCGCGGAAACCAGAGGTCAAGAGCGATATTGACCTTGGTCCAGTAACTGCAGATATGTCGCTGGTATCGATTGGCCAGGACACGGCAGCGGTACTAACAGACAATCGCATTCGCGTTTTTCGTATGGACGGCACGATGCTAACTGAATTGGCGCTGGGTGAGACTACCCTGCGTCCAGCACCGGCTGAAGCTAACTCCGACGGCGATGCCCCGCGTGCGCCTTTTACAACGGATCTCCCCCATCACATGACGTGGTGGTCGCCACGTGGATTACTTGGCTTCCGTCCGAGCACCCTGGCACCGGATTTCGAGTTTCCTGAGGCCACAGGGACCCCAGCTCCATGGGGTGAGCATGTTTTCATGCCAGTCGCTGACGGAGTCGCGGTATTGAATGCCTCAACTCTCGAAATTATCGGCACACTCCCGTTGCCTGCAGCTGCGAAGTCCACTCATGCAAATGATGCGGACAAGCCGGAACTGCCCGTGCGTCTTGCAGTTGTCGGTGACACGCTACTGGTTCAGCGCGGTGAGTCAGTCGACGCGTTCGTCATCGAAATTTAAAAAGAGCGGGCAGCCCAGTCAATCGCCTTCGGACTAAACATACAGACCAGCGCCGCAATTGAAGCTGCCGCCGTCGGCAGAGCCAGCAGAAAAGCGCTCGAGCGGAACATGTAATAGGCCACACCCAGCAAGCAGAGGTTGAGCATAATAATCGGCCCGCGCCCCCAACGGGCGCCACGCAGCAACATAATCGCACCAGCGAGAACAGAGCCAAAAATGAGAAGGAACCACAGCGCGGTACCCCAACCGGAAATGACCGCGACCTCGTCGCGGTACCCCATCAAATCACGAATCAGAAGGAAGACTCCGTAGCCCAGACCGAGGGTACATTCGGCGACACCGATCCACGCACCGACCACGACAACCTGAGGTGCGGCCATCGGCCCGTCAGTTACCGCAAGCTGGTCAGTAGTACGCGATTTGGACGCATTGCTGCTGTTTTTCTGGTTACTCACGCCCTACATGTTAGCCCGGTGAGAACCGATGAATACACTCTGGAGGCAAGTCGACCAATGCACCCATCACAGGTCTATTCATGCACTACTCTTGGTGCCTGTGCGTGCGTTGCTAATCTCCAATCCGAATTCGACCAGTAACTCTGCTCGACGCATGCCCAGCATTGTGCGGGCGCTTCGCTCAGTCGATGGGATCCGCTTGACATCCATGTTCACCGCTTACCCCGGCCATGCTGAGGAAATGGTCGCGGGAATAACGGTTCGCGATTACGACGTCATTATTTCCCTCGGCGGCGACGGAACCATTAACGAGATTGTCAATGGGCTCATGTACTCCAACCCATTCTCCGCACTGCCTGCCACTGACCTGCCTGCCATCGCAACAATTCCCACAGGCAGCGCCAACGTCTTGGCAGGTGCGTTGGGCATTCCCCGCGACCCCGTAGATGCCGCGTGGTACATCGCAAGCCTGCTGCGCTCCCGAACCCGCAGCGCTATTAGCGTTGGACATGCAGCAGAGCGATGCTTCGTCGTCAATGCCGGTATCGGCATCGATGCGGAAGTCATTTCCACCATGGAACAGCTCCGACATAACGGCACCCGCGCCAAAGCCGTGCGCTATTTGCCGGCAATTTTCACCGCATGGAACGAGTTGCGCAAAAGCCCGCCACAAATCACCGCAACTATCGACGGCAAGGAATTTGGCCGCGATCTCGCAATGGCTGTGGTGTCCAACTCCAATCCATGGACATTCCTCGGCGACCTCCCCATCGTCACCAACCCCACTGTGTCACTGCGCAGGGGCCTGGGGTTTTATGGCTTCACTTCTTTAAAGGGAGTGACGGGGCTTGTCGCCGCAGCCAATTTGGCCGGTTTCTTCACCCGACTGCGCTCCCCCTTCCACATAGAAGCCCGCGAACGACGCGTTGACAACGCTCAGCACATCCAGCTCACCGCTACTGCTCCACTTCGTCTCCAATTGGACGGCGAGTACATCAATCAGCGCGATTCCCTCAACATCCGCGTTAAGCAAGGCGCAATCAATTTTGTGGCGCGTGCCGACGATTACACCGAGGACCAGTTCACCAAGAAGGTCGCTACCCGCCCCGTGGACGAGCGCTTGCTCGTTGTGGTGACCAAAAAGGCCATGGATCGCACACGCCGCCTGTTCAGTACAAGCCAAAAGACCGAGGCAAACCCGGCTTAAGCTGTAACTGTTTACTGACAAGCCAACAAAAACGCGCCATACACCCTCACTACTGCAATTACCAAAACTAAAATCACCCCCACAAGGGGCTAGTTTTGACCTGGCGTTTTAACCAAAACTTCACTTTTCTGTGAGGTTTGGCACTTTTATTCATTTTGCTCTTTACGAACCGCTCCAGTCGTGAAAACATGTAAACCGTCAGCGAGACAGGCACGCAGTTCACTGGATGTGCAACTATGCAAGTCTCGCCTTTTTAGGCGCAAACTCTTTGGTGAGTCCCCACTACCTTTCACGTCGCATAGGTGATGCAACAGGTAGCCCCTCCCAAGATGCCTAATACCCCTGGGCAACCGGGAATGAACCCCAACCCTCGTTGAGATACGGCGATTTGTCGTGTCTGACGAAATCCATTTCCGGAGCTGCCTTCCCGCAAGGAAATTTAACCCTGCCCTCACCCGGGGCTCGTAATGTTTTAGGAGTTTGTCATGGATTGGCGTCACAAGGCCGTTTGTCGTGAAGAGGATCCGGAGCTGTTCTTCCCAGTCGGTAACTCCGGCCCGGCTCTCGCCCAGATTGCTAAGGCCAAGGTCGTTTGCAACCGCTGCCCCGTTACCGCTCAGTGCCTGGCTTGGGCACTTGAGACCGGCCAGGATGCAGGTGTCTGGGGCGGCATGAGCGAGGACGAGCGTCGCGCACTGAAGCGCCGTCGCAACCGCGGCCGCACTCGTCGCACTCGCACCAGCACCGCAGTCTAATTAAAAGACTTACCCCTTACCGTGTAATCTATACCGGTTGATACCTGTTTAACCCGATAGAAAGAGAGCCCAGCTATGAGCAAGCGTGGCCGTAAGCGCAAGGACCGCCGTAAGAACAAGGCTAACCACGGCAAGCGTCCGAACAGCTAAGTTGCCCTTAGTTACAGCAGCCTTAGCCATCACTGGCTAAGACATCTCACTCCACCCCGACACAACTCGGTATTGCATCGAAGGACGAGGTGGAGTTTTTGTGTCTCCAATGGAGAGCTCAACGGGTAGCAGGTCTGAAACTGACTAGGTTTATGACACGTGAATTGAATTCACCCGCGGTTTTTTGTCATAAACCTAGTCACTTTCTGCACCTTTTCGATACCTCTTCGATACCCCATCCTCGCTTTTCAGGATTAACCATCCGCCAGATCACTACCAGCGAGTTTGGAGCCCAAACCCCACCGGGAGTAACGTCTAAAAATAGAGCTTTTACAGGAGCTCCAGCTAGGTTGCTCGAAAGTAATGGGGCTATAGCTCAGTTGGTAGAGCGTCGCGTTCGCAATGCGAAGGTCAGGGGTTCGATTCCCCTTAGCTCCACAAATAATTCCACAAAAATATCCCAGGCCACATCTCCATGACCTGGGATTTTCCGTATTTCGCACTACCGCATTACGAAACATCGCATTAAGCATCAAAGGAATACACGCCAAAACCTAGCCGCCAGCAACTACCTGCGGTACTCCACCCGCGTATAGGACACGCGTATGCGGGTGGTAATGCGCTGGCGGAGGTCCTCAGGGGCAGGTTGCTGGCAGCACCGGCGCAGCAGCCGTCGGATAGCTTGCTCGGAACCGAACTCTTCTAAGCACTGAGGGCATTTGTGAATGTGTTCCTCGAGAAAGCGGCGCTCCTCCGAATCACACTCGCCATCCAAAAATGCGTGTAGGCGCGAGTGGACATCCTGACAGAAAGCATCTTCACAGGCGTGCCCGCGCTCTGGCGTCTGCTCCATATCTTGGCTCGACTCTCGGCTCATCGCGGAGAATCTCCCTTCTCTTCTTTCAAGAATCCACGTTCCACGGCTACGTTGTGCAACGCGTCTCGGAGCTGTTTTCTTCCACGGTGGAGCCGACTCATCACAGTTCCGATGGGTGTGCCCATGATTTCGGCGATTTCCTTGTAGGGCAATCCCTCGACATCGGCGTAGTAGACCACCATCCGGTAATCCTCTTTGAGACTCATCAAAGCGTCACGAATTTCCTCGTCAGGAAGCTTTTCCAGCGCTTCAACCTCAGCAGAGCGCAGCCCTATCGAAGTGTGCGACGCGGTTTCCGCGATCTGTGAATCGGTGATGTCATCGGTGGCGTACTCGGCAGGACGACGCTGCGCCTTGCGGTAGTTGTTGATGTACGCATTCGTCAGAATGCGGTAGAGCCATGCTTTCAGATTCGTGCCCGGCTTGTAGGAGCGGAAGCCCTGAAAAGCCTTTATATAGGTCTCCTGCACCAGGTCTTCGGCATCGGCGGGGTTGCGTGTCATCCGCAGCGCCGCTCCATAGAGCTGATCCAAAAGCGGCATGGCATCACGCTCAAAGCGCTGCGCAAGCTCCTCATCCGACTCATCAGTCCGGATGGCCGATGTTCCTGTCTGATCACCTGACATGCTACCTATCCTAAAACATCCGCACCCACGAGTCGGCAGACCCCCGTCACCAGGCATTTCGTAGCGTAATTGCGCTGATGTGCAACGATGGGAAATTATGTCGAAGAAGTCCGCCAAAAAATCCGCTGCCGCCACCCCGGCCATCGCCTTCTGTCATAACGCCGGAATCGACTTCCACGTTCACCAATTCCCCCACGGCAGCGACAACTTCGGCGAAGAGGCCGCCTCTTGGCTGCTAGAGCACCTCGGCATCGAGCCCGAACGCATCTTCAAAACTCTCATTATCGAGCTATCCGGCAAACGCACTGGGCTGGCCATCGCCGTCGTTCCCGCCACCGGAATGCTCAACCTCAAGGCCGCCGCCGCGGCTATCGGGGCTTCCAAGGCCACGATGGCCGACCCCCATGACGCGTCACTTGCCACCGGCTACATTCCCGGCGGCATCTCCCCGCTTGGCGGTCGCCGCAAGCTCCCCACCGTCATTGATGAGACAGCCACTCTCTCCGACACTGTGTTCGTCTCCGGTGGTCGCCGCGGGTGGGACATCGAACTGTCACCCGCTGATTTGGTTTCGCTTTGCGACGCCACGGTCGCCGACATCGCCCGCTAATCCTGCGGCTACTCCTGCAACCTCCCCGCTGATACGGCCTTAAAACAGCTCCTCGTTGTGGCCGGGTACCGCGCCATCGGGCTCATCCAACAGGTGCGGCCCTTCATTCGCAACATTGCCGACGGCGCGGTTGACCGGTCGGATGGTCAGTTTGTCCACCACCTCGGCGCTGGTCACGCCAACATCTCCGTTTGCTGCCCAGGCCGAGAGATCCAGCCAATCGCTGACTTCGTCGTCGGCAAGCACGCGCGGCATACGATGATGCAGATCCGCGAGCTGTCCCACGGCGTCGGTGGTGAGAATTGTGGCGGAGACTATATCTCCCCAGCGTGCCCACAGACCCGCGACGGTGAAAAGCGGTGCATCATCACCGAAGCTGACGAAGTAGGGCTGGCGATTTTTCCATTCATACCAACCGTTCATGGGGATTGCGCAGGGAAGGCCGTCCCGGAAAGTCGGTTTGGACTGCCAGGTTTCCGCACGGGCGTTGAAGAAAGGTGTCGTTGGCACTTCGCGGGCCCACTGCGGAATTAAACCCCAGCGCACGGCGGCTGCAATGGTTCCTGTGCGGCCGGGATGCTCGCGGGCAAGAGCAACTATTGGCATGGTCGGGCCGATGTTGTAGCGGGAGGTGGGCAACGGGCCGTCGGCACGCACGGGCGCCAAACCGGGAATTTCAGCCGTGGTGCTGAGCAGCTTTTCGGCGACTGCGAAATTGACGAAACGACCACACATACCAACTGATTGTGCCGATGACTCCCCCTCTAGTCGAGGTATGGAGTGAAAGTGTTCCATAATTGGTTGTGTGTGTTCCCAAAATCAGAATTGGTCCGCCCCTACTGTAAGTGTCGACGGTGCCGAATCCGGTCGACAGCCTTTTAGCGCCACGGTGCAGATTGCCGGCTCGAAGTCGATTACGAACCGTGCTCTTGTCATCGCGGCGCTATCTTCGACCCCATCGGTTATCCATGGTGCTCTGCGCTCTCGCGATACCGATCTTATGATTCGCGCACTGCAGGCCTTGGGAACTGACATCAGTGCCGACTCGACATATTCGGGTGCCCCGAACCACACGCTCCGTGTCACTCCACGCATGCTCCGCGGTGGTGTCGTGGAATGTGGCCTTGCAGGTACGGTTATGCGCTTCGTGCCGCCTATCGCAGCTCTTGCGCAGGGGTCGGTGTTCTTCGAGGGCGACGTAGAGGCCAAGGCTCGCCCGATGTCGGCCGTGCTGGATGCCCTGCGCGGCCTCGGTGTGAACATCACTGGAAATGGGCTTCCTTTCACGGTCAATCCACAGGGTCCGAACCAGGGCAACCGCCTCGGTGACTCGGTCCAAGAGCAAGATCTGCCGGACATCGGCGGCGAAGTGGAAATTGACGCTTCGGCCTCAAGCCAGTTCGTCTCTGGCCTGTTGCTGTCAGCGCCGCGCTATGGCCGTGGCCTCGTACTTCACCCGACCGGTGAGATTCCATCCCGCCCGCACATTGACATGACCCTGGACATGCTTCGCGAGGCCGGTGTGCAGATCGAGGAGACCACGGCCGACGCACCTGAGGGATCACGCACAACGTTCACCATTCGCCCCACCGAAATGATGGGTCGTACTTGGCAAATCGAGCCCGACCTGTCCAACGCTGCCGCCTTCCTGGCCGCTGCGGCTGTCACTGGTGGCAGCGTCACCGTGCCCGACTGGCCAGAGCACACCACGCAGCCGGGCAACCGCATCCGCGAGATCCTCACCGCTATGGGCGCTACTGTGACGTTCAACCGTCACGAGGGCGGCCGCACCAGCCTCACCGTCGTGGGTCCAAAGCCGTCGGAGCTGCGCGGAATCACGATGGACATGTCCGAGATTGGCGAGCTGACCCCAACGGTCGCTGCCATCGCCACCCTGGCCACCACCCGCACCGAGCTGACGGGTATTGCACACTTGCGCGGTCACGAAACCAACCGTCTTGCCGCGCTCACCACGGAAATCAACCGCCTCGGCGGTCGCGCTACGGAGCTTGACGACGGCATTGCGATTGACCCCGTTCCGCTCCACGGTGGCCTCTGGCACAGCTACGCCGACCATCGAATGGCCACCGCTGGTGCCATTGTTGGCCTGCGCACGGAGGACGTGGAAGTCGAAAACATCAGTACCACCGCTAAGACCATGCCTGGATTCGACCTGCGCTGGCTGGAGATGCTCGGACTGGCCTCCCCCAGCCCTAGCTCGTTGGAAAAGTCGGTCGACACTCGACTTGATGGCATGGAGAACGGAACCGAGGCAGGGAAATAACAGTGGCGGCACGCAGGCGTGGACGGCAATGGGACGAGTCCGATGTACGCATCCGCCCCGGTAGAGGGTCTCGGCCACGGACGAAGGATCGCCCCAGCCACGCCGATGCCCACTGGGGCATGGTGGTGACCAAGGATCGTGGTCGTTGGGGTGTAGTCCTCGATAACAACGCTGATGTTGCAGTGACATGCATGCGTGCCCGCGAGCTCGGCCGCACCAATATCGTTGTCGGTGACCGTGTCGGTGTCGTCGGCGATGTCAGCGGCCGTGAGGGCACACTGGCCCGCATCGTCAAGCTGGCAGAGCGCAGCACGGTTTTGCGTCGCACCGCCGATGACAATGACCCGTATGAGCGCATTGTCGTGGCCAATGCCAGCCTGCTGCTCATTGTGTGTGCAGTCGCCGATCCTGAACCCCGCACCGGTTTTGTCGAACGCGCGCTGGTCGCGGCCTACGCCGGCGGTGTCCGTCCCGTGCTCTGTCTGACTAAGTCTGATCTGGCTGACCCAGAGGAATTTGCCGGGGAGTTTTCCGCACTCGGAGTGGATGTCGTTGTCTGCGGTATTAACGATAACTTGGCTCCTTTGTCAGAGCTCATCGATGTTCCAGGACGAGTGACAGCTTTGGTTGGGCATTCCGGTGTTGGGAAATCAACCCTCGTCAACCGGATTGTTCCCGAAGCCAACCGTGAGACCGGCGAAGTCAGTGGTGTGGGTAAGGGCCGCCATACCTCCACGCAGTCGGTGGCGCTGATGTTGCCGTCGGAAAGCGAAAACAGCGCGCCCTCGTGGATCATTGATACCCCGGGCATTCGTTCCTTTGGCCTGGCTCATGTGACACCGGAGACGCTACTGGCGGCGTTTCCAGATATCCAGGCGGCAACAGATGAATGCCCACGTGGTTGCACCCATTTGGGACCACCCGCGGATCCAGAGTGCGCCCTGGACAAGTTGGAGGGAGTTCAGCACCGTCGAGCGATGGCAGTGCGTCGTCTATTGATCGCTATCAGCGACAACGAGGACTGGGAGCTGGACATTGAAAGAGACTAGCCACACCAATTCTGCGGAGTCGTCCTCTGAAGCCTCGGCAAGTGCTGAGTCGAACAAAGAGGACTCCGGTCTCTACCCCGCTCCCGGCAGCTGGATTCGACTGTGCATCTACACACTTATCGTGGGTCTTGCGACGGGGCTCGGAGCAGCCGGGCTCGCGCTGATTATGCACGGAATCGAGTACGCGGTCTACGGGCAGCACGAGGGTGACGTAGCGGTCGTGACCGATGGCACCACCGGCCTACAGCGCTTTGTCGGGATCGTGTTGGCGGGGCTGATTGCAGGACCAATGTGGGCTGCTTTGCGCACAAAGGCGAAGCCCATTGAAAGCGTTGAGGCGGGCATGCACGGCCGTCTCATGCCTGTGTGGTCGACTCTTGTCAATGTGTTTTTACAGATGGCGACCGTAGCCGCAGGTGCATCCATGGGACGCGAGAATGCCCCGCGTGAGCTAGGTGCAATGGTGGCCTCGCAGATGTCGCATCGACTACGCATCGATCCGCTACACCGCCGTATTCTGGTCGCAGCAGCGGCCGGTTCCGGCCTGGGGGCGATTTATCACATCCCGCTGGCCGGAGCGGTTTTCTCGTTGGAGATTCTGCTGGGCTCACTGAGCATTACCGCGGTGATGGTGGTACTGGCGTGTTCAGCCATTGCCACGGTGACGTCGGGCATCGTGGTCGGCAGTAGCCCGCTCTACAGCCCAATCAATCTCTCAGACGGCTGGGGCAACCTCGGTGCGGCACTGCTCCTCGGCGTTATCTGCGGCGCCATTGGCTACGCATTTCGCATTCTCAGCTCGCGGGTGTTAGACAAGGCACCGACTGGCTGGCATTCTGCCTGGGCCATCCCCCTCGCGTTCACGCTAGTTGGTGTGATCTCGCTATGGATTCCAGAAGTATTGGGCAACGGCCGCATCGCTGCGACCACAGTTCTCATGGATCGCCCACTGCTGGGGTTTGCGGTCATGCTGCTGATCGCGAAAACTGTCGCGGTTCTAGTTACTTTTCGTTCGGGTGCCGTCGGTGGTCTGTTAACTCCCGGCTTTGCCCTTGGCGCGCTCAGCGGTTTCATCATCGGCTGCTTCGTACAACCATTGATGCCCTCAATTCCGCTGAGCGACTTTGCAATTCTCGGCGCGGCGGCCTTCCTGTCGGCGTCCATGGCAGCTCCACTTTTCGCACTGATCGTGACCGTGGAGTTTACCGGCCAGAATTCCTCGGCTTACTTAGCGCTCTTCCTCGCTGGTGCAACTGCGACACTAACTGTGACCATAATTCGCGCCTGGCTACGGCTCCCCCACAAACAATCAATGCCATGGAACCGCGAACCGGCAGCCGCAGCTGCAGTCCGCAAGCGGGTCGAGGGCTAACCGCGCCCAGCAGTGTGCGTTGAGCGACCTGTATAGGCTCGGACAATTTCCCGGACGCCTGGGCGAAGACGGCGGAGCATTCGCAGGCCCGTCGCTAAGCCCTTGCGTTGCGGGGAACTGGACTGGAGCTCCGCTTCAACCTGCGGATACTTCTTGAACGCCGCCTCCGAACGCACCTCTGGGGCGTTGTCCGGGTCAGCGACTAAGAAGCGATCCGGCAGCGACAACTTTAGTAGTGTGCGCTGGACCTGGAAGAACTGCTTCGGGAACGACCCCGTGTTGTATGGCAGGTCGTATTCTCGGCAAATCTGCTGAACCTGCTTCGAAATCTGCGCGAGCCTGTTGGATGGCATGTCTGGGAAGAGGTGGTGCTCAATCTGGTAATTCAGATTTCCCGAGAGCACCGACAACGCCAGCCCACCGTGGAAGTTCGCCGAGCCCAGCATTTGGCGCAAATACCACTCACTCTTGTCCTCGGTGTTGTACTGCTCCTTGGTGAAAGTCTCGGCATCATCCGGGAAGTGTCCGCAGAAGATGACAGCGTAGGCCCACAGATTACGGGCGAGGTTGGCCATCATATTCGCAAATGCCACTTCGCGGTAACGCGGACCCGCCATCGCCGGGAAGAGAACGTAGTCCTTGATCACCTGGCGCCCCGACTTGTTGAGAACCTCCATGAGCTGCGGCCGGGCCTCATCCCAGGATTTCTTGCCTGCAAACACACGCCCGAGCTCAACGTCGTAGAAAGCCACTGCCCATTGAAAAAGGCTGGCCAAGACCACGTTTGTCACCGGCTGCAACAGCGTCGATGGCTTCCAACGGCGGTCACGAGTCACCCGGAGAATGCCGTATCCCACATCGTTGTCCATACCTAACACGTTGGTGTACTTGTGGTGGACAAAGTTGTGGGAGTGCTTCCACCCGCTCGATGGGCAGGAATTGTCCCACTCCCAGGTGGCCGAGTGAATCTCGGGGTCATTCATCCAGTCCCACTGACCGTGCATGGTGTTGTGGCCGATTTCGAGGTTTTCCAAAATCTTTGCCAGCCCCAGCGCTGAGATGCCCGCCCATTTGAAACCCCAGTGTGCGGTGTTCTTCCACGACCTCGGCAGCAGCCCCAATTTGTTCAGGGCCATGCCTGCGGTCGGTACCATCAGCAGACCTCGACCAGTCACCTCAAGGGTGCGTTGAATGCGGATGAGCGTGCGGATGTAGCGAGCATCCTTCTGCCCCAGCGAATCGCGGTGTTGCTTTTCGATTTCCGCAAACCGACGCCCAATCTCTGCGACGTCTTCTTCGCTCAAGTGCGCATACGATGCGATATCGGAAATTGCCATGGGAAGGGTCCCAACTCCTTTAGGTAGTTTCTCCTGGTTAATGCAGGTTGAGATAGATGTGGGGCGAACTTACAGTTCGATACGCGCGTGCCCCGCCGGCGCACAGACGCACGTTCGGACCCGCTCGCCCGCCACAAACGTCGCACCGGTGCGGATGTCCCGCGCTGCGCCGTCGGAGAGTTGCTGCACGCAGGTCGCACAAATTCCCATCCGACAGCCGTACGGCAGGTCGACCCCGACGCGCTCGGCCGCCTCCAGGATGGTGGTTGCACCGTCTACGTCGACATCTCCTCGGCTGCCGAAACTCACCGTGCCACCGGCCTCCTCCGCCGCCGAGCGGTCAACGGTGAAACGTTCCGTCCGCAGCTCGGGGAACTCCGACTCAAGGCTTTTCAGCAGTTCAACCGGACCACAGGCATAGGCGCTTGCCGACGATGCCAGCGCTCCAAAGTCAGCAATGATGTCGGTAACCGCAGCAGCGTCAATCCGCGGCTGCGTCTCCGTATTCCAGGCATGCAGGCGATACTTCAACGCGCTAATAGCGCTGCGCTGTTCCAGCTCCCGGAGTTCGTTGACAAACACAGCTTCTGCCTCGCCGCGGTAGGAGTGAATGTGTTCGACTTCCACTGATGCATTGCGAGCTGAAAGATCACGCAGCATGGAAATCACAGGAGTTACGCCGGAGCCTGCGGTAACAAACGCAATACGGGCTGGGAGTGGCTCCGGAAGATGGAAATCCCCAGCCGGGGCAGCCAGGCGGACGACAGTACCCGGTTTTACATTGGCGACGAGATGTTGGGACACGTAGCCGTCGTTGAGTGCACGAATGTTGATAGTCAGCAGCCCATCATGAGGCCGCGGTGCATTTGTCAGTGAGTAGGAACGCCACAGGTATTTCCCCTTGACCTCTACGCCGAGTCCAATGAACTGACCTGACTTGAAGTCTGTTGGCATCCCCCAACCCGGACGGATTATCAACTCTGCTGAAGTAGGAGATGTGGGATTAATGGCCTCAATCTGACCGCGCAGCTCGCGACTTGACCACAGCGGATTTAGCAACTGCGTGTAGTCATCGGGCAAAAGTGGCGTGGATAAATGCTTGAATACCCGGGAAACTTTGGTCTTAAGTCCCATTCTTGACCCTCCTGACTGTCACGGGAGAACAAGTAATAACACTGTTCATCAGCGGGCAATCCCCGCCCAATCCATTATTACGTGCCCGTAGGTTACTTAGACGTAGACTACGGAGTGGTAAGTTATTGGTCAAGAGAAGCAAATGATTTTGACACAAATAGCGAAATTGTCATTACCCCCGCTTTCCTGCGAAGCGCCCCCTTTGACATGGAGCTTATCCACACAAAACAATCCCGCCTTATATACCCCCGCAGAAAAAACTTGTGCCATACAAAAAGGGACTGGGTTCCAAACCCAGTCCCCTTCTTCAACACCAAGCACGCGCTACTACAGGAAGTCGACCACCATGCCGAGCTCAGCTACGTCATACCACGCCAGCGGAATCTCCAGCGCATCGCCGACAGTGAGCTCCGCATCCTCGTCACCGAGATCTGCCTTATCGACGGCTTCAATTGCAGCCTCAACCTTGCTTTCCGCCTCTTCCACATCAATGTGGAGCGCTGCAACGTCGGCAAGCGAAATTGGGCCGCCGACCTTAACCACAGCATCGCCCATATCCGACTGCGGTTCCGCCTCCACATCGACGGAAATGACTACTCGGCGGTGCGGGAACTTCTCTTCTGCAGCATCGAGCAGACGGAGCGACGCACGCGCAGCCTCATCAAAGGCCACATCTGCCAGTTCCTCATCATCGCCCTCAGTAAAGAAATCGCGCAGCGCCTCAGTGACAGCAAAGCCCCAACCACCGCGGGCGTGGAAGAGCTCATCCTCCTTCAGCGCCTCAAGCATGGAGAAAGTCGCTGGGATATAGACACGCATTAGAACTCGCCCTCGAGCCCCAGTAGACCGGCAATCTCGACCACTGCGCGGTCGAACTGCTGATAGAAGACTCCCACCATGCCGTTAGAGACGGCAGCATGGATGTTCTCAATCGAATCATCCACCAACACACAGTCCCGTGCCGGCAGTTCAATAGCCGCAGCAGCTGCATTAAAAGCCTCTGCCGAAGGCTTCTCATGGCCAATTTCACCAGAGAGCACAACTGCGTCTACCAGGCCCTCATCTTCGAGCTTGCGAATCGGATCCGCTGATGGGCCACCTGGGTCATTCGACAGGACTGCCAGGCCAACACCATTTGCACGCGCCTCTACCAGCAAATTACGCCAACGTGCCTGGTCTTCATCCGTACCGTCGAGGACACCACAGTAATCGATAATCATTCCGCGCATGGCCTGTAGTTTATCGCATGACCTGCACGTTTGCCTTTTTTCCAGTTCAGCGTGTTAATTGGCTGTTCGTTACGCCAATTTATAGACGACCAGAACGGCTTTGACGGAAACCTATAGGGCTATTAACAGCGAGACACTCAGCCCACTTCGCGGCTGCATCTTCTCCCCACCCCCATGCCAGCCGTGAATTCCCCTTCACAAGCTGCACACTTAAAGCACTTGTAGGACAATGGTCTTCAGCAAGGGGGGGAACTTGCCAATGGAGAGTTTTTAGGGGGATTAATCCATGGCACCTACGTCTCACGTACCAACATCGCAGGCGCCGATGCCTTACGCGCTGTCGCACGCCGCTGAGAACCGATCCAGTGACAGGGAATTCATCGAACCAGCAACGGGCTTTTCGCTTCTCCACACAATTCAACTTGGCCAGTCAGCTAATGCCGCCACTTCTCCAACCGCAAAAGTGGCACCGACCTATAGCGGATGTTCCGTTGCTTCCGGGACCGCTGTCATGACGGCATTACCGCCCGCCGTGGCCACTCCTGCGGCAAAAAAGACGCCGCAAACACCGCACGTCGTCCAGCACTGTGAGCAGAATCTGAGACAGGAGCTTGGCACGATTACTCGCCGCGTCTTCGACATTATCGCGGGTCGCCGGCGAGTCAACGATTTGCGTCGTATCAACATCGACCCGATTATTCACGCTGCGATACTCACGCTGTCGAAAAACACCAGCCTCAAAGGTGTCGCGTTGCAATCCTTCCACGCCAGCGCTTCAGCGGACGGCAAAAAGGTCGAATTCCTGGGTAGTTGCCGTGTCGGTCCGCGCGTTCGCGCGTTCACGGGCACGTTCCGCCGCGGAACAGCAAAAACGCGGCCATGGATTATGACCGCGTTTCGTGTGCTTTAGTGCTTAGCGACGGCGCTTGCGAGCCGCCTTCCGACGCTGCGCCCGGTTGCCCTCACGCTCTTGATCCATGCGCTGCTGCTCTGCACTGCCGTCCTCGCTGGGGCCGGAGTAGGTCATCTGCTGATTTTTCTCAGCAGCTTCCGTTGGCAGAGCCGGAGCCTGGTTTTCCTGCCCCTCAGTGTTTTCCACTGCGGGCATAACCTGCTTACGGATTAGGAACAGCTGACGAACCGATTCTTCCTTGATGCCGTCCATCATCGCGGTGAACATGTCGTAGCCCTCACGCTGGTACTCCACCAGCGGGTCAGCCTGGGCCATGGCGCGCAAGCCAATGCCCTCCTTGAGGTAGTCCATCTCGTAGAGGTGCTCGCGCCACTTCTGGTCCATGACGTTCAGGATGGTGAAGCGCTCAATGTTGCGCATCTGGTCGTCGCCACCAATTGCGGAAACCGCATCCTCAAGCTGGTCGTAGCTGGCGGAGATATCCGTGTGCAGAGCCTTGGACAGCTCATCGGCCGAGAGGTCACCCGGGGTACCGAAGTCAGAGCCATCGATGAGCTCCTGCGCCGTAAACGTCGGGCTGTAGAGCTGCTCAAGGGCATTCCACAGCTCGTCGAGGTCCCAATCCTCCACGTAACCGTCAGCGGTGGCACCGTTGACATACGCGTCGACGACATCGTCCTGCATGTCGCGAACCTGAGTCTTCAAATCCTCACCTTCGAGGATGCGACGGCGCTCAGCGTAGATGACCTTACGCTGCTGGTTCATAACCTCGTCATACTTCAGAACATTCTTACGGATTTCGAAGTTCTGGCTTTCCACCTGAGCCTGAACGCTCTTAATGGAGTTGGAGACAACCTTGGAGTCAATAGGAACGTCATCCGGGACATTCAGAGTGTTCATCAGCGCTTCCATGCGCTGGCCGTTGAAGCGAACCATGAGATCATCGCGCATGGACAGGTAGAAGCGGGTAACACCCGGGTCACCCTGACGACCGGTACGACCACGCAACTGGTTGTCAATGCGGCGCGACTCATGGCGCTCAGTGCCCAGGACGTAGAGTCCACCGGCCTCACGTACCTTGTCAGCTTCTTCCTTCGACTGCTGACGAACGCGCTCAATCTCAGCGTCCCACGCCTCTTCGTACTCTTCCGGAGTTTCCACCGGGTCCAGACCACGAGAGCGCAGATTCAGGTCAGCGATGATGTCCGGGTTACCGCCCAGCACGATGTCAGTACCACGACCGGCCATGTTAGTTGCCACGGTAACGCCTCCGAGACGACCCGCCACCGCAACAATCTCAGCTTCCTTCTCGTGGTGCTTTGCATTCAGCACAGAATGAGGAATACCTTCGCGCTGCAGGAGCTTGGAAAGGTACTCGGATTTCTCGACTGATGTCGTACCAACGAGAACTGGCTGGCCCTTTTCATGGCATTCGCGGATGTCCTCGACAACAGCGGCGAACTTTGCCTCCTGCGTCTTGTAAATCAGGTCGGGCAGATCCTCGCGCTGCTTCGGGCGATTCGGCGGGATCGCCATGACGTTCAGCTTGTAAATCTGGTGCAGCTCAGCCGCTTCAGTCTCAGCCGTACCGGTCATACCGGACAGCTTGTCGTAGAGGCGGAAGTAGTTCTGGAGCGTGACGGTTGCCAGCGTCTGGTTCTCGTTTTTAATCTCCACCCCTTCCTTGGCCTCAATTGCCTGGTGCATACCCTCGTTATAGCGACGGCCTGCCAGCACACGACCGGTGAACTCATCGACAATGAGAATCTCACCATTACGGATAATGTAATCCTTGTCGCGGGTGAACAGCTCCTTGGCCTTCAGGGCATTGTTCAGGTAGCTGACCAGCGAGGAATTTTCCGGAGCATACAGGTTTGAAATACCCAGCTGATCCTCAACGAATTCAACACCCTCTTCACGAATACCGATGGTGCGCTTACGCTCATCGACTTCGTAGTGAATGTCGCGCTTCATACGCGGCACAATCTTGGAGAACGCCAGGTACCAGTGCGGATCGCCATCCGCCGGACCGGAAATAATTAACGGGGTACGGGCCTCGTCAATCAGAATCGAGTCAACCTCATCGACGATGGCGAAGTGGTGCCCACGCTGCACCAAATCGTCGAGCGAATGCGCCATATTGTCGCGCAGGTAGTCAAAGCCGAACTCATTGTTCGTGCCGTAGGTGATGTCGGCAGCATAGGCCTTGCGGCGCTGGTCCGGGCTGAGCTCAGAGAGAATCACCGAGGTCTCAAGCCCCAGGAAGCGGTGGACTCGACCCATCCACTCCGCGTCACGCTTAGCCAGGTAGTCATTAACCGTAACGACATGAACGCCCTTGCCTGCCAACGCATTGAGGTATGCGGGCAACACACAGGTCAGGGTCTTACCTTCACCAGTACCCATTTCGGCAACGTTGCCGAAGTGCAGTGCCGCACCGCCCATAACCTGGACGCGGTAGTGCTTCTGACCCAGCACGCGCCAGGATGCCTCACGCGCCGTGGCGAAAGCATCCAGCAGCAGATCGTCTACATCGGCACCGTCAGCCAGCTGCTTCTTAAACTCCTCGGTCTTGGCGCGGAGTTCATCGTCTGAAAGAGCTGCGTACTCGTCTTCCTTGGCGATGACCTGATCTGCAATATTGCCAAGCCTCTTGACAGCGCGGCCTTCACCAATGCGGAGCAACTTGCTGAGCGAAAACACTAAATTGGGACCTTTCCGGCCGATTCACGTCGAACTTTAATGTGCAACGGTTGATTATACGACGAACCCGCCTTCCCTTCTAAGAGAAGACGGGCTCATGTGAGCAATTACTTACCAATACACAGCTCTGTGCGGCATTGCGTGCTCTTTTTGATGAAGACTTACTTCTCGTCTTCCTCTGCCAGCTCAATCAGACCGTAGTCGTATGCGTGACGACGGTAGACCACGGACGGACGAGAGGTTGCCTCGTTAACGAAGAGGTAGAAGTCGTGACCGACGAGCTCCATCTCAGACAGAGCATCTTCGACCGTCATCGGAGTTGCGGAGTGCTGCTTGGTACGCACAACCTGGCCCGGACGTACGTCCTCAACCAGATCCTCGTACGGATCAGCCTTTTCCGGAGCCGCTGCCTCAGCCTCTGCAACCAGCGAAGCAGTTGCCTCGCCGACGGACATCGGTGCACGGTGGCCAGAACGGCTAATCTTGCGGCGAGCCTTCACCTTACGCAGGGAGCGCTCCATCTTGCCCAGAGCAGACTCCAGTGCAGCGTAGAAGCTATCTTCCTTCGCCTCCGCACGAGCCAGGTGCCCCTTGCCAGTAGCGGTGATCTGAATACGGTCAGAGCGGTCTGCACGGCGCGGATTCGGCTCGTGCTGGAGCTCCACGTGGAAGAAGGTCAAAGTCGGGTCGAGGCGCTCAATCTTCGCCAGCTTCGCCTTAACACGATCTGCGAAGTGCTCTGGAACCTCAACATTGCGCCCGGTGATGGTCACCTGAGCGTTCGGGCTGAGTACCTCGTTGTTGTCAGCAGGTGTGGACACTTGCTACCTACCTCCCGGTATGGCCACCGCCCTTCCGTGAGCGGGATTACTCACGGCGTCTACGGTGACGAGTCTTTCTGCACCCCCAGGATACAGTTCCGGGGGTAACCAATGCCACGTTCCCCTCGTTTATTTTTCGCTTGCCGACGACACCCCTGCGTCTACGCCCGGGCGAGTACCAACACCATGTCGATGCGAATCCCCAATGACGCTGCCACCAACTCGGTTTCCGCTGCAGTGGCACCAGTGGTGGCCACATCATCAACCAGAATCACTGTCACCTGGGCACACCGTTGTCGCAGCTTGCCACTAATTCCGTGCTTGAATTGCGTCAGCGGCACAATGTGGCCAGAAAGGTTTCGTCTGCGTTGAGAAGCCCCAAGCTCCGCGGAATCCCGCGTGCGCTCAGCAATGCGCACCAGGGGCAATACCGAACTAGAGGGGAGCTGACTGCAGGCAAAGTCGCAGGCAATTGTTACCGGATCCCCACCCCGTTGTCGACGGGATGACAATCTTGTCGGCGCGGGAATCAAAATGACGGGGGTAATTTCCGGGGGCATTATATGGCCGTCTGAGGCCAGCCTTCGTACCGCAGCGGCGAACACGGCCCCCATGATTCGTCTGGCTTCACCACTGCCCCGTTCTTTGGCCGACAAAATGAGATGTCTCCTCGCACCGGAGTACGGACCGCAGGTCCACGCTGCTGCGCGTAACGCAGCCCGCGGTGAAAACCGCACTGGAGGTTGCTGAAGATCGTCCTTGCAATCACGACACAGCGTCCCGGAGCAGCCGCACACCGGGCAGGTTTCCGGTATCACGAGGCCAATCGCATCGCGAGTGACGTCGTAAAGCACGCGCAGTACATCCTGCGATGATTTCCCCTGCGCCATTGATCCCCTCCCCGATTTGCGCTTACTCCACAGACACCGGAGCCATTCGACCACGCGCACCCGGAACCTGGCGCCAGAACTGCTGTTGCCCCTCGCTGGAGATCAGCTCCATAACACCGGTGGCATCCAATGCGTAACGCTTCGACGAGGTCGCGGTAACCACAGGAATTGGCGGTGTCAGGTTGAGCTTCGGCAGAACGGAGCTGGTCGCACCGTCCGGGAAGGCACTCCACATCGGGGTGTCTCCGCTGTAACCGCCCACCGTGACCGTTTGATTCGGCGACCACGTCAGTGACACCGGGGAAACGTTTTCAGGGAGCGGCAGAGCGCGCGGATGCGTCAACTTCCATGGTTTGTCGTCATGCCTTTCGATGGTGGCGATATAGACCTCACCAGCGATAATCATCGCTACCTGCGTGCCTGAAGAATCGACGCGGAATTCAGAAATACCGGCGCTTGGGTGCCCCGTGTCTTCGCCGCCGTCAAGAAGGTGACTGAGCTCAGAGGTATCAACCTCCTCCTGCTGAATCCGGGACGACGTCGACTGCCGAACCAGGCGTACGACGGTTGTACCGTCCTTCACTGTCCAGACCGCCTCGGCATCTGGCGACCATGTCGGACGGGTGAGACTCTCGCCAGTCAGCACAGGAACCGGCTGATCTTGTATTCCGCCGAGCATCAATGTGGACTCCCCAAGGTCATACGAACCGGTACGACCATCCACAGCCGAGCGGAACACGGCGGCAATAAGCTCGCTGCCATTAGGGTTGATGCCCACTGCCGCGGAAAACACCGCAGTGCTGCCGCTGGCAGTCCAGCCGCGTCCCACAGGTGTGGCGTGGCCGTCAGCAATCTCGTAGATACCGCTGCGGTCGACCGTCCGCAACGGCGCGTTATCAGCCGGTAGATGATTCGGGTCGTAGAGCTGGATTGCGTCGGTATCCTTCGTCCACGGCTCGTCGTGGCTGGCAATTAGTGGTTCGCCGTCGGCCATGAGGATCCACGGACCACGGAAATCTGCCGAGTCGAGAGTCCAGATAATCTGTGCCGCGAGCATGACACGCAGTTCCTCGGAAACATCACCCAATCCGGTGATTTCGACCCTGCGACCGTCCGAGTTGGACACAGGTCCTGCTTCCACCGCAATTGAGGCATTGGGCTTGAGCACTGTGGTGACGCCCGGTCGCAGTGGTGCTGATGGTCCGTTCTTCAGCTTTGTCAACAGATTGGTCGCGCCATCGGTGACGCCACGATAGAGCCAACGACGATCTGTGACCAAATGATTACCCGCCGGGTCGAGGAAATAGACATTGCGAGGCACATTGTTTTCCAGGAATGCCTGACGCTCCATGACAACACCGTCGGGCAGCGAGGAAATGCGCCACTGCCCATCCGAACCGAGCTTCATCTCCACGGTTTCCTCATAGTCACCGGACTGGGGCTCATAAGCACCATCAGTACCAAATTGACCAACGCTGCGACCTCGGGCAACGAAGGACTGTCGAGAACCTCCTTCATCCCGTTGAGCGATGAGGTTGACACCGTCGAGAATGCGGGCGCTTTCGTGCGGCTTCCAACTGGCCGCAAGTTCCGGGGTCATGAAGGCACGCATAGCTTGAAAATCATCAACCGGATGCGCGGCCGCGGCGAAAAAGTCGCGCAGGACAATGTCTGCATTGACATTCGGCCGTGGCTGCGGAACCTCAATACGAACTTGGGGCGGCTCAAACGGACGCAGCACCTGGGGGCTGGTGTTCCTCGGAATGGTGGTACATCCTGCGGCCGTGCCCAAAATGATCACTGAGCTAAGCGCCACTACCTTACGCAGGACGCGACGAGCCTTTGACTGTTGCTGCGCCGTCATTTAAATATCCTCCTCTCGTGCCTGTCGGGATTCGCTATCGCTAGTCCGCTGCCCCTTATCCTGATCCTGGCTCTTGACTTGCGGTGCAATCGAATCCGATTCCAACTCCCGTGCACCAATTTCCTGCTGATGCGGAATCTGATCGGGCAGCGGCGGAACTTCTAGGCCGAGCGGATGCTCACCGAAGCTCGCATCAGGCTCCAGTGGCACAGTCAGGCGGAAACAGCTACCGACCGTCGGCACGCCAAATGCCTCCAGTTCCCCACCATGCAATTGTGCGTCCTCACGCGCGATCGCCAAGCCAAGTCCGGTACCGCCGGTGCGTCGGACACGCGAGGGGTCAGCGCGCCAGAACCGGTTAAACACCAGCTCTTGCTGCTCCGGCTTTAGCCCCACACCGTGGTCAACGACCGTAAACGAGACCGCGGAATCGCTCGCCTGCACTGTGACATCCACCGGATTGCCCTCACTGTGGTCAACAGCGTTGGCCATAAGATTGCGTAGCACGCGCTCGATACGACGCGAGTCGACTGTTGCCATTACCGGTTCATCGGGCAGGTGGAAGCGAATGGGTGTACCGGTCTCCTTAGCCACGACCGTTACCTGCTGATAGGCAGCATCCACGCAGCGACGGACATCGACCTTTTCTGCGGACAGGTCAGCAACGCCGGCATCGTGGCGTGAGATCTCAAGCAGGTCATTGAGAAGCATCTCAAAACGCTCAAGCTCCTCATTCATCAGCTCAGCTGCGCGGCGAGTCGCCGGATCGAGGTCCTCAGCGCCGTCAGCAATAAGATCGGCGGCCATACGCACCGTGGTCAGAGGCGTCCTCAACTCATGCGAAACATCGGAGGTGAACTGTCGCTGCAGACTGCCGTATTCCTCCAGCTGTCTAATCTGCGTCGACAGCGATTCGGCCATCTTGTTAAAGCTCATGGCCAGTCGCGCCATGTCATCTTCACCCTGCACGACCATGCGTTCGCGCAAGTGGCCGTCGGCAAAGCGCTGGGCAATCTGGGCGGCGGAACGCACTGGTGTCGTCACCTGATTGGAGAAGAACCAAGTAATACCGCCGAGAAGCGCCATGATGACTACTGTCGCACCGGCGAGCAGACCACGAACCAACTTAATAGTCGATTCCTCTGCAGCCATAGAGGTGACCAGATAGAGCTCGAGCCCATCAACCGAGGTAGAAGTAGGGCTACCGATAATTAACGCCGAGTACGTATCGCCGCGGTTATCAGTGACTTGACGTACCTGATACGCAATTTGCCCTTGTCGGACTACTTCATGCAATCGTTCTGGGACATCGGCCTTAATCGGCGATGAAGCCAACACCGTGCCTCGTGGCACCGGCGCCACGAGCAGCGGTTCATAACTTGTCAATGGCGCAGCACCGGAACCGGCTGCACGGTTCACAAGGGCATCGCGCCCCACGTTGAGCAGAGCTTGCAGCTCGTTGGACGAAGAGTTCTCAATCGCCTGCTCCACCACCGCGCGAGCACGGTCAATTTCCTCGTCGGCAGCGGTAACCTTTGCGTCGATAAGCCGCTGGGTAACAATAGTCGCCAGCGCGAAACCGAGTACCGCAATCACCATCGCGCTCAGTACCACGACAGAGGTCAGAATGCGCGCTTGGATAGACGTACGCCAGAGCGTAACCGCCCAGGTCACTCCCCTATTGGTGAAGTCTCGAAGCTTCGTTATTAATCGACGCAAGAATCGGCTCCCACTAAAGCTGACTGACCTTGATTAGTCACCCGTCTTGTACCCGACACCGCGGACGGTCAGCACAATCTGGGGGTTTTCCGGATCCAGTTCAATCTTCGAGCGCAGACGCTGAACGTGAACGTTGACGAGTCGAGTATCCGAGGTGTGCTGATATCCCCAGACCTTTTCCAACAACTCATCACGGGAAAAGACCTGCTTCGGACGGGATGCAAGAGTGTGCAATAGGTCAAACTCCAACGGGGTCAGAGAAATCTCCTTGCCATCGCGGAACACGGCGTGACCGGGCACGTCGATAGTCAGGTCGCCGACCTCGAGGGTCTCACTCGGGCTGTCCTCTTGACGACGCAGCCGAGCGCGCACACGCGCCACGAGCTCCTTCGGCTTAAAGGGCTTCGTGACATAGTCATCCGCACCGGATTCCAGGCCGAGGACCACATCGACCGTGTCGGTCTTCGCAGTCAACATGATGATCGGCACCGCCGATGTCTCTCGCACAGTGCGACAGACATCGACACCACCCATGCCCGGCAACATGAGATCCAGCAGAATCAAATCTGGATTCTCCCGCTCTGCTGCCTTGACAGCTTCGATGCCATCGTCGACTACTACTGTGTCGAAGCCCTCGCGCTCCATCACCATCGTGAGCATTTCGGCGATGGCCGGATCATCATCAACAACCAGGATTTTTGAGCTCATGCGTCATATTCTAAACGTAAAGCTATCTAGTTCTGTAGTTTCCAGTTGAGGTGGCTAGCGCAGGCGTGCACTGATCCATTCCACAAGACGGTCCGCCCCATCATCCCCCGTAAGCATCAACCATGGTGACTGCCACGAGCCCCCCGCGAACTTCTGGTACGCCGCCAGCGTGCGCTCCTGCAAACCCGAGTCCTTTTCGTAGGTATCCCTAGTTCGCTGCGCATCAGAGGCTTCCCGATTGCGTGCGCGGTCGGCTGCCACTCCCACCGACGTGGCCAGACAGACCTGAACGTCGGGAAGCGGAAGCTGGAAATCTCCGAATTCGGTCTTCTCAATCCACTCGACGATCGCCGGATCCTGCGTGCGAGCCAGGGAGTAGGCCGCGTTGGACGCGACGTAGCGGTCGATGATCAGAACATCGTTTTCGCGCGCTGCATCAACAATCGCTTCACGACGTTCTTTGCGGTCCAGAGCGAACAGGAGTGCCATTGCCCAAGCGGAGTCCGCAGTGTCGCCGAGCTGACCGTGCAAAGCTTGATCGGCGAAATCAGCGAAGATCGTCTGCCGGTACGCCGGAAAGGTCATCGATGAAACGGAGTGCCCTTGACTTCGGAGTTGATTGGTAACAGCTGTGACAAGCGTGTTCTTGCCAGCACCGTCGATTCCTTCGACTGCGATAATCAAATTTTTCTCCTCGCACACATGGCTACGACCAAGCCTTGGCTAGAACTAGTAGCGGTAGTGCTCTGGCTTATACGGACCCTCGACATCAACGCCGATGTATTCGGCCTGTTCCTTGGACAGCCGGGTGAGCTCGCCGCCAAGTGCCTCGACGTGAATGCGAGCGACCTTCTCATCCAGAATCTTCGGAAGACGGTGGACAGAGTTGTCGTACTTTTCGCCGTTGCAGTAGAGCTCAATCTGAGCGATTGTCTGGTCGGCGAAGGAGGTCGACATTACGAAGGACGGGTGTCCGGTGGCATTGCCCAGGTTGAGCAAACGCCCCTCGGAAAGCACGATCAGAGAGCGCTCTTCGCCGTCAGCATGCGGGAAGATGTACTCGGTGACCTGCGGCTTGATCTCCACACGACGGACATCATCGCGATGGTGCAGGCTGTGCATGTCAATCTCGTTGTCGAAGTGCCCGATGTTGCCCAGCAGCGCGTGGTTCTTCATCTGCTGCATGTGCTCGAAAGTAATGACGTCCTTGTTGCCTGTGGCGGTGATGACAATGTCGACATCTGCGATGACGCTCTCAGTAGCGACAACGTCGAAACCGTCCATCAATGCCTGCAATGCGTTAATCGGGTCGGCCTCGGTGACCTGAACGCGAGCGCCCTGGCCAACCAGTGCCTCTGCGCACCCCTTACCCACGTCACCGTAGCCACAGACCAGTACGTTCTTGCCCCCAACCAGCATGTCGGTACCGCGGTTGATGCCGTCCAGAAGGCTGTGACGGGTGCCGTACTTGTTATCGAACTTGGACTTGGTGACCGCATCGTTGACGTTCATGGCCGGGAATGGCAGCACTCCCTGCTCTGCGAAGTGGTAGAGGCGGTGGACACCAGTGGTGGTCTCCTCTGTGACACCCTTCACCGACTCTGCAATTCGGTGCCAACGGCCGGCATCCTTCTCCAGGCTGGCGCGAAGCATGTCCTTGAAGGCAATAAACTCATCCGAATCCGACTCTTCTGCAGGCGGCACCAGGCCAGCATCCTCGAATTCCATGCCCTTAATGACAGCCATGGTAGCGTCGCCGCCGTCGTCCAGAATCATGTTGGCATCTTCATCGCCCCAGTCGAAGATGCGGTCGAGGCACCACCAGTACTCTTCCAGTGTCTCGCCCTTCCAAGCGAAAACCGGAACACCCTGCGGGTCCTCCGGAGTGCCGTTTCGCCCAACGACGACTGCCGCAGCGGCCTCATCCTGGGTGGAGAAGATGTTGCACGAGGCCCAGCGGACCTGTGCGCCCAGCGCCGTCAACGTCTCGATGAGCACTGCGGTTTGAACCGTCATGTGAATGGAGCCGGAAATACGGGCACCGGCCAGTGGCTGCTGCTCCGCGTACTCTTCGCGCAGCGCCATTAGACCTGGCATCTCGTGCTCAGCCAGACGAATCTGGTGACGACCGGCCTCAGCCAGGGAGAGGTCTGCAACCTTGAAATCAATGTTCTTCGAGGACATGTAACGCTTTCTCTAGATTCTTTGACGTGAGATTCTTCTTAAAGAATTACTACTGGGGACGCGAGAGTTACTCTACCGCTTCGACGCAGTTTTCCAGCGCCGCCTGGTCAGACTCACTGAGTTCCCCCAGAAGACTATCGAACACCTCGGATGCGATAGCCAACGCATCTTCCTCGCTGCCGTGCGCCTCGGAGATTCCCTCCCGGATGAAGCTGTAGTCCTCCACAATGTCACCGCCGCTAAATGGCGCACCATTCCAAATTGCAATGATCACAGCCGCCGCGAGTGCGCATGCTTTCTCATCGCTATTTTCGGAATCCACCCCAATGCGGCCAGCATCAATCAATGCACCAACACGATCCTGTGAGTCGAGATCCTGAACCTCATCGAAGAGTTCAATGACCGAATCGCTACCAAAAATCTCAGTATCCCAGATGGACATGATAGGTGGCCACGCTCCTTTCGCGCTTCGAACCAATAGCCAGTTTTCGTCTATCGACGAGCGCTTTCCAAAGAGCGCTTTTCGACGAGCCCACGGTAATCTGGCCGCCGACCTAAAAGCTGTCGCCTGCACGTACCGCTAGCCGGAAAACCGCATGTGGCCTTACCGAAGTTCTACCCGACTTTTCGTCACTTTTACAGTTCGAGAGACATATTTAATCCCTTCAACACAATTTTCACCCTAGAGAGAAGATAACGGGCATGTTAAGTTAGTTCCCAGACCTCGTAATGCAACTGTTATCTTTTTCGTTACAGGGCGACCTCACGCATGACACGAAAGGAGTACCTACCATGGTGAAGAAGGCTTTTGGAGCTCTTCTGCTCGCAGCCCTTCCCCTGAGCGCTTCGCTCGTAGGCTGCTCCGATAGCAGTGCCGCCAAGGGGGCGAATCCGGAAAACGCCGGCTCTCAGTCGAAAATGGAGACCTCTGCTCCACTGCCTCCAGTTCCTAGTGATGCCGAGCTGCAGCAGACCACTGAACCGAATTCAGATTCCTCGCTGACTGAGACGAACGGCAGTCTAGTACCTCGTCCGACCACGTCATCGAGCACCGAAATCGTTGAGGATCCGTACCTGCCACCGCAGGCCTACATCCCCCCGACTTCCACAAGCTCAAGTGCGACAACTCCGACGTCGACGACATCGACACCTCCGACGACCACAGAGACCACAGAGCCCACCTCTGACGACATATCTTCGCCGACGCCCAGCAAGCCGGTGCCACTGCTACCGGAAGATAACTCGGAAAAGCCGAACGACAGTCTTCCGGAAGGCGACGGTGGTGCAGCAGCTGAGCCGAAGCCGCCTTCATCGCAGGCGCAGTCCCAGTCGGGTACGCAAACTACAACTCCGTCCGAGACTCCTCAGAAAACTCCTTCGAAGGAATCGACACCTCCGAAGAGCCAGACCTCTTCGAAGGACCAGACCCCTTCGACGGAGAAGGACACCACTGGCGGCAATGGGGCTAGCAATAGCAAGATTTCCCCAATCCCGGAAAAGCCGAAGGACTCCGGATTCCTGGGAAATTTCTTCGATAACGACGAGGACTAACCCACCCGCGGGACGGTCGCGACAAAGACGGTTGCCCCGTCTTGGCGCGCAGTCAGCTCAATATCAACTGCGTCGACAGCCGGAACCCAGGCCGCATGGCCGCTGGGAACCTCAACCACGGAGTCGTCGTGACGCAACGCCACCGTGCCCGCTGTAGACAACACAACCGTGGCGGATTCTTCGTCGAGCAGAACATGTTCGCCCGGCTCCAGGTCCCGCGAACGAAGGCGGAACTCGCGCACCGGCGCGTCATAGTCATTCCAGCCGTCATCGGTCAGCCACGACTGCAGCACCGGATCTGGCAGCGGTCGGAAAGAGAGCACGCGCAGTAGCTCCACGACATCGACGTGCTTAGAGGTCAGCCCTCCGCGCAGCACGTTGTCGGAGTTGGCCATGATTTCCACGCCCATGCCATTGAGGTAAGCATGCAGCTGTCCCGCACCAAGGTAGATGGCTTCGCCCGGCTGTAAGCGAAGGCGATTAAGCAGCATCGACCCCAGGACTCCCGGGTCCCCCGGATACTTTCGAGCCAGTTCGCAAGTGGTCTCGGCCACTCGCGAGAACTCCTCGTCATCGCCACTGTAATCCGCGCACTTGGCAGCCACGGCCTCGACCAGCTCATCGAGGACATCCTGGGGCAACGTCAACCACGTTGTAAACAATGCCCGCAGAGCACTCTCGTCATCGGCGGCATCGAGCAGTCCCATGTAGTGGTCGAGCTCCGGTACCGCCAGCGTCGCGAGCAACTCCTTCGTGCGCTCCACCGGGCGGAATCCGGCCAACGCGTCGAAGGTAGTCAGGGCGACAATAAGTTCTGGCTTGTGGTTGTTGTCCCGGTAATTGCGGAAATGTGCAGTGGCCGGAATGCCCTCCGCATTTTCGCGTGCAAATCCCTCCTGAGCTTCTGCCAAGGTGGGGTGTGCCTGCAGCGATAGCGGCTCATCGGCTGCGAGCAGCTTCAACAGGAACGGCAGCCTGCCGTTGTCGGTGTCAATTGCATATCCGAGCGCAGCTGCCGGATCCTGCGCAATGAGCTCATCCAGCGGCGTGCCGGCCACCGTGGCCGATGCCAGTGCATGCGCACCAAACCACAGTTCCGCCCAGGGCTTCGATGTGGGAGCGTCCGCACCGGTGATTCTCGCCAAATGTGTACGAGACCCCCAGGGGTACGACTGCAGCACGGGGTCCAACAGCTCCATGCCCGTATCACTCCTCTAATAGTCATTTCTGGCGCAAGCACGCCAATCTCACCGAAGTCCCAAAAGCCTTCGGTGACACCCGGTGATTACGCAGAAAACGCCGCAATCGCACCAACTCTGGCTGCAGCAACACATACTTCAACCAATGGATGATGAGTCTCCGCATCGAGCGCAGGGCACTCCACACGAGCCCATCCAACCTCGCCGTAGTGGTCCCGGTAGTGGCCCACATTGTTCGGCGCAGCTAAAACAATCGCCCCCAACGGTAGCACTGTCGCCCCTTCATCCCCACCATCAATGAACGGGTCATAGAAAATATCGCGGCTTTCCTGGGGTTCTGCAGCGAGCAACGCGCCCACACTAAGAGACAATTCGCTTATCGACGACGCTGCCGAGACCACGCCTGCCTCAAGCATCTGTAACGATGCCAGTTCCGCTACCGGTGCCAGCGCCGAGGTCGTCGACACTGCAAGCATTCTGCGGCCTGCCACCCACTGCGCTACCTGCCGCGCGGGATTAACTGTTTCATCTCGCTGCGGAGCACAGGCGGCAATATCGGCGTCCACCGCATCAGCGACTTCCTCCACGACCCCGGCCGGAGCCAGGGTGGTGGCACCACATTCGGTGAGCGCGCTGGCGATGGCACCGACATAGGCGGTAAAGGACGCGGACTCCGCCATCGCCGGGCGCGGAACCACAACCGTATCGGGGCTACCGGCGGCACGCAGTGGCCCTTCACCGGGATCCACCACGACCGTGGCAGCACCTCGCCTATCAGCTTCAGCCAGAGCTGCCCCCAGTGGGCTGCCGGGGTTGTCGTCACAGACGATGACCAAGTCGAGGGCACCGACATAACTGGGCAACTGATGCGCAATTACCACCGGGCAGCGGATGTCGTCGGCAAGCGCGCGCACGGATTCGGCAGCGAGCTGCGCCCGACGATTTCCCACGAGGATGACCGCACTGCGCGGCAGTGGAAGTTGAGCAAACGCACCCCCGCGAGTCGCGGAAGCAGCAGCTCTGAGACCTGCACCGGCAGTGGCCATACGGTAGAACAGGGCCTCTTGGCGCGGGTTATGGGAGGAGTCGAATGACGAGGTCATACTCCCAAGCATGCCTGAAAACGGGCGCGTGGGGTTGATTAACCGCGGATGATGCCAAGAACTTCGTCGACAAGAGCGTCGACCTCAGCACGCGTCGGAGCCTCGACGTTCAGACGCAGCAGCGGCTCCGTATTGGAGGCCCGGACGTTGAACCACGCCTTGGAGTCTGCCAGCTCAATGGTCAGGCCATCCATCCAGTCCGAGGACTCCGTGCGATCGGCAAACGCGGCCTCGATTTCCTTCTGCTTGGCCTGCTGCTCCTCGGCGCTGCCCAGGCGGGAATTAATCTCACCGGAGGCCTCGTAGCGATTGTACTCGGCCATGAATTCACTCAGCGGCTTGTTCTGCTCGGCCAGTGCGGCCAGGACATGCATGGCAGCCAGCATGCCGGAGTCTGCGTTGAAGAATTCCTTGAAGTAGTAGTGCGCTGAATGCTCGCCACCAAAAACAGCACTGTGCTCGGCCATTTGCGCCTTAATAAAGGAGTGCCCAACACGGGTACGAACCGGAGTTCCGCCGTTTTCCACAATCATCTCCGGCACGACGTGCGAGGTGATCAGGTTATGGATGATAGCCGCACCCGGGTTCTGCTCCAGGTAGCGGGTGGCCACCAACGCACAGATGGCCGATGGGCTGACCGGGTTGCCCTTCTCGTCGACGACGAAGCAGCGGTCAGCGTCGCCATCGAAGGCAATACCGATGTCTGCGCCCTGCTCCACCGTAAACTTCTGTAGGTCAACGAGGTTGGCGGGCTCCAATGGATTGGCCTCGTGATTCGGGAAGTTGCCGTCGAGCTCAAAGTAGAGGTCAGCAACATCCATGTCTTCTCCGAGCACTGCCGGAACTGTCAGTCCCCCCATACCGTTACCGGCATCGACTGCAACCTTCAGGCGACGGCCGGAGCGGATGTCGACCAGCCCATGGAGGAACGCCGCGTAATCCTGCAGAACATCCTCACGATCAATTTCGCCCGGAGTGCCGGTGTACTCCGGGATTCCGCCGACAAGCAGATCCTTAATCTGAGCAAGCCCGGTCTCCTGCCCGATTGGGCGGGCCAGCGAACGGCACATCTTGATGCCGTTGTATTCAGCTGGGTTGTGGCTGGCAGTGAACATCGCGCCCGGGCATTCCCTTACTCCGGAGGCGAAATACAGCTCGTCCGTAGAGGTCAGGCCGAGCAGGGTGACATTGAGCCCCTGCGCTGCCGCGCCATCGGCGAAACTAGCCGCCAACTCCGGCGAGGACTCACGCATATCGTGGCCAACTACGGCACGCGTTGCGCCCTCTGAACGCATGATGTGCCCAAAGGCGGCGCCGATGGCTCCGACAAGGTCCGCGTCGATGCCCTCACCGACAACACCGCGCACGTCATAGGCCTTGATGACGGCATCCAAATCGGAACGATTGTAAGTGCCCACGAAAAACCTCTCTGGGTAAGTATCAGTGTTGTGAAAAATGATACTAGCCACAGAGAGGCTCTCACAAAGAAATGCCGCGGCAAGATGGCATGAGCTGGGGCACGGCGCCCGCCCCGTTAGTCGTCCGAATCCTCCGGATCGCGAACTACATGCAGGTGACCGCGCGCGGATTTCCGCGTCGACGGGTGACGGCTGGAATCAATCTTGTAGGTCTGCGGACGGTTGTCGACCTCATCCCGCAACACCAGGCCAGTCGCGTTGCGGCCAGCTTCACGGACGGCTTCCGCCAATGCGGTCAAATCATCATCGTCCTGGGCGGGCGTCGGCACGTCGTAACGCACGAGCTCCCAACCCAGCGGTGCGGTGATGGAACGCGCGTGCTTCTCACAGAGATCCCAGCTATGCGGTTCGGACGCGGCGGCGAGCGGACCCACCACAGCCGTCGACTCCGCGTAGGCATACGTCAACGTAGCTACGGCAGGTTTGCCACAGCCGGGCCGGCAACAACGTCTAAAAACACTCACGGCATCAAAGTCTAGACCCTAACTTTAAGTTTCGATAGTTTTTCTCCCACTCCGGGCGTTTTCGCTTTCCGACGCTCCCCCGGAGCACCCCAGCCTTACCCAGCAAACCCGCGACATGGCCGAAAGTTGACCTCACCCACGTTGACAGGCCGACCGATTATGCTCAACAAATATGAATTCATCGGCTTATACTCCGCGCTCGTTGCGACGCTCACTGCGACGCGGTCGCGGACCTCGGGGACCTCTGCTGCCGCCGGAAGTACCTCGTTGGAAGAGCCGTTCAGAAGCTTTTGACCAGGCGGTTATTGACGCCTATGCCCCATTGGATCAGCGCTGGTCCCGACAACTGTCGCACCTGGACATCGCCATCGATACGATTCCTCGCATGCAGTTGCGCCCGGACATGTACTTCCCGGAAGAGGTTGTCGCTGACGGACCTGTCCCACTGGGACGGCTTATCCCTGCTGGCATTGACCGCATAGGCAACCCCACCCGCCCCTGCGTAGTAGTGTTCCGCCGCCCCATTGAGCGCCGTGTGTCGGGCCGAGTGGAACTGGACCGGATGCTGCAATATGTACTGACCCGCCTGGTGGCGGTATATCTGGGTATTGATCCGGTTGAGGTGGACCCTAGTTTCGACGAAAACTTCCTGTAGAAAGCTCTCTTCTAAGGAGCTCCCTAGAGAGCAGAAAAACCGTTCAACGAAAAATCCCCCAGGGTATTACCCAAGGGGAAACTGCGAGGTCGAGAGAAGGATCAAAACCGACCCCAGCCTTCCTAGCCAATCTGCCGCTTCAAACGGCGGCGCTCACGCTCAGAGAGGCCACCCCAAATACCGAAGCGCTCATCATGCTCGAGAGCAAACTCCAGGCATTCATCTCGCACACCACAAGCACGACAAATACGCTTTGCTTCGCGAGTGGATCCACCCTTCTCAGGGAAGAAAGCTTCTGGATCAGTCTGGGCACACAGAGCCTGCTCCTGCCAGTCCTGATCGACGGCTTCAAACAACCCCGAAAGGTCATCTGCCCACTCTGTCAACGGCCGAGGCTGGTTTTCAGAGGAGCTATCGTTCACAGCGATGTCACCCGCATTCGTCTCACTATCCACAGCAGAGCCGCCATCAAACATGCTGGACTTTTCCATGCCGAGGGCCTCCTGATGGTTGTTGCTGCGGGTCTTTAAATTGGGCTTAGTGTGCGAAACACACATTTGTGATTACACACGTGTAACCCACCATCGGTCAAGCCGAATAGAGAATTTGCCCCAATACTTTTCATTGCCCCTGAAGCCCCTCCCCCCGCGTTGGGGATTAAGTTCAGGTTGAAGGATGGTGCCTGAACCCTAAACCTGCCACCTGAACTCAACCACATTCACCACATGCCTCTCACCAGCAACTTTGGCGATACTTCGGCAATTCTAATCAGATATTGCCGACAAAAGTCTGACACGCCGAAGGCTGCAGACTAGACATCCGTCGAAAAACGTACTCCGTGATCGGGGATCCGGACGCCCGGCCACACACGGATACCGTTGATCAATTCACAGCGCGCACCAACGACGGCACCCTCGCCGATAATGGCATCACTGATGACCGTCCGCGGGCCAATATCGGCGCCATCGGCAATCACAGAGCGCTCAATCACAGCACCGGCACCGATGCGTGCGCCGTCGAAGATCACCGATTGATCAATCCGAGCTCCCGCACCAATCTCCGCCCCACGGCCGACGACAGAGCCACCGTAGAGAAGAGCGCCGCCACCGACCGACGCAGATTCGTCGACAAGCGCTTCGCCGTGCTTACCCTCTAGAAGTGGTGACGGCGCGATACCGCGGACCAAATCGGAGGAGCCGCGGACGAAGTCACCCGGAGTCCCCATGTCACGCCAGTAGGCGTAATCAACGTGACCGTAGACGTTCATACCGCGGTCGAGCAGCGCTGGGAAGATTTCACGCTCAACGCTAATAGGACGACCAGCCGGAATCGATTCGATAATCTCGCGGCGGAACACGTAGATACCGGCATTAATCTGATCGGTTGGCGGATCCTGGGTCTTCTCCAGAAACTCCAGGACGCGCCCATCCTCATCGGTCGGAACACAGCCGAACGCGCGTGGATCCGGCACACGTACGAGGTGCATCGTGACGTCCGCGTCCTTCTCCGCGTGAGTACCCAACACCGCGCGCAAGTCGGTGCCGCCGAGGACATCGCCGTTGAAAATCATCGCGGTGTCATAGCGCAGCTTGTCGAGGACGTTTCGGATACCGCCACCGGTCCCCAGCGGCTCAGCCTCAAAGACATATTCAATTTCGAGACCCAAATCCGAACCGTCGCCGAAGTGTTCTTCAAATACTTCAGCACGGTAGGAGGTGCCCAATATCACGTGCTTCATACCTGCTGCACGAATGCGGCCAAGCAGATGCTCCAGGAATGGATGTCCTGCCGTGGGCAGCATCGGCTTCGGCGTATTCACAGTAAGGGGACGCAAACGCGTACCTTGCCCGCCGACCAGAATGACAGCGTCAGTCTGTTCAGCCAACGTGGCTCCCGCCTGCTGTGCAGCATCCGCTCCCGGCTGGAAAGCGGAGCCATGCCCAGCACTCGGACGAACTTCGGTAGTCATGAAATCGGTAACTTTCTTCGATGGATCATTCCAACAGTCAATTAATTCCTACGCTTTTTGACCGCGATTATGACTTTGCCACGCAGGAACAGCCCCAAACGCAATGCCAGTCGCACAGGTGCCAACGCCGGCCCCGGCAGGCGATCTGACATAAAGCGGTAGGCCGACTCGTGATGGGCCTTTACGGTAATTTCTGGGTGCTTACTGGCAGAATGCCCCTGCGCGTGACGAATCTCTGCACGAGGACAGAAAATATTCCTCCAACCAGCCTTGCCCAGTCGGTCGCCCAAATCCACGTCCTCCATGTACATGAAGTAGCGGGTATCAAAGCCATCAATCTGGTCGAACGCATCCCATCGCAGCAGCAGGCATGCGCCCGACAACCAGCCGGCCGGTCGCTCGCGATCCATATCCGCGTCATCCCGGTAGCGCCGTGAGAAAGGGTTAGTAGGCCAGATATCGGCGAGCAGCGCGTGTCCGATACCACTGACAAGCTCAGGAACCGCGCGTGCCGACGGGTACACGCTGCCATCCGCCTCGCGAATCAGCGGACCAATCGCTCCGGCTTTGGGATTGCGCTGCGCGCATTCCAACAGAACATCGATTGCGCCAGGGGCAAACACCACGTCAGGGTTGACCAGCATGACGTAATCAGGATTAATCTCACCGGCACGGCGAGCCCGTCCCAGCTCCGCAATGCCACGGTTGGCGGCCGCGCCATAGCCAATGTTGCCGCCGGTGCGCAGAAGCTGAACATCCGCTCCGGTCTCCTTGGCCCGAGCTTCTTCCTTCTCCACGGAACCATCCGTCGAGCCGTTGTCGGCCATGATCAGACGCGTGGAGGCACTGGCGGCGGGGCCCAGCGAATCCACCAGCTTGCTCAGGTGCTCACCGGGCGAAAAGGTCACGGTGACCACACCGAGCGGAAGCTGTGAGGATTGCGGGGAATTCGAGGTTGCATTCACAAACCTAGACCCTAGGTCAGGACTGCACGCAAAGTGTCCTGCCACTCCGGAAGCGAATGTAGACCTACCTCACTCCATGCGGAACCATCCAACACGGACCAGGCCGGACGCAGGGCCGGACGAGGGAACTCACTGCTGGTACACGCCACCACACGCTGTGGATCGTGACCGGTGAGCCGAAACACTTCGCGAGCCACCTCGAACCATGTTGACTCACCGCTGCCCGTGACATGGAAGGTGCCGGTCGGTGCGCTGCTCGGTTTGGACAACACGCGATCGGACAACTCCCAGATAGCTCCGGCGAGGTCACCAACAAAGGTGGGGTTGCCGTGCTGATCGTCAACGACCTTAATAATTGCCGGATTGCCCTTGTCATCAGTCGCCGTCTCCGCCAGACGCATCATCGTGGAGACGAAGTCCTTGGCCTCTGGCTGTGTGGGCCCCGACCAGACCCACGCCGTACGCAAAATAGCGGAACGCGCGCCCGAATCACGCACATTGTTCTCCCCCACTAACTTGGTACGTCCGTACATAGTCTGAGGCGCGGTGAAATCATCAACTCGCAGCGCTCGGCGCTGCCCCGTCATCTCATCGATTGCTACATCACCGAAGACATAGTCGGTGGAGATATGAATGAGATACGCGTCTTCCTTTTTCGCCCGAGCCGCCAAGTACTTCGGTCCGAGTGCATTGATTAGATGTGCCGAACCGGGATCGGATTCTGCACCATCGACATCGGTCGCCGCTGCCGCGTTAATGATGATGTCGACGTCGTCAAGCAGAGGCGATGTCTCCACAGCATCCGAATCAGTGATATCCAACTGTGCCCGAGTGAGAGGGCGCACCTCAACATCGGCGGCGAAAGAATCACGCTGAAGCGCAGTACCCAGCTGTCCAGCCGCACCAGTTATGACAATAATGGGACGCCGCGAGTTGCTGTGGGTTGGTCCATGAGTGGCGAAATGCGAGACTGATATTTCAGACATATTCTTCTTTATCACTATCGTAGATACGATTGACACTGTGTTGAGGTGTAACCGGATACGGATTGACACTGTGTTGAGGTGCAACCGCACACGGTTGGACGGCTAAGGTTTATGTAGTTTCCGCAGCTGCTTACTGCCCTCCACGATGTGTGGAATGCCCACGCAGACATGCAGCACAAATTATATTTTCGAAAACGGTTTAAGAGGAGCCCCGGTTTGAGCAGCCACACGCCACGCGCGCGTCACGCACGCGATATTCAAGCGCCACCGTCCTCTGCAGAGAGTACCGCCCAAGCTTGGCCGCCGATGCTGCGCAATGCGCTTGTACTGCTCTCGGCCATTATCCTGGTTATTTCCGCAGTTGGCTGGTGGACACTCGGTAGGACCACCGACAACTTGGGTTCGGGTGGCGACTTCGGCCTGGGCAGTGAGAAGGACGGTGCAACCGATATTCTGCTCGTCGGCTCAGACTCCCGCACCGATGCCCAGGGCAACCCGCTGACTCCGGAAGAAATTGAGCTTCTGCGTGCCGGCGACGAAGAAGCCACGAATACAGACACGATTATTGTGATTCGTGTTCCTGCCGATGGCTCTTCCGCGACGGCGATTTCCATTCCGCGCGATACCTATGTCCACACCAATCGCCTAGGCAACACAAAGATTAATGGTGTCTACGGCAATACAAAGCAGATGGTGGAAGAGGAACTCGCAGGAAGCGGGGCTTCGCCGGATGAGATTGAGCGTCGCTCGACTGAGGCCGGACGTAGAGCTCTGATTGAAACCATTAGCGACCTCAGCGGTATCACCGTTGACCACTACGCAGAAGTTGGCCTGCTCGGCTTTGTCCTGCTCACCGATGCCATCGGTGGTGTCGATGTATGTCTGAATGAGGCTGTTTACGACGAGTTCTCTGGTGCGGACTTCCCGGCGGGCTCACAGACGTTGATGGGTGCCGACGCGCTGTCATTCGTCCGCCAGCGCCACGGTCTGCCCCGCGGTGACCTCGACCGAATTACTCGCCAGCAGGTCTTCATGGCCTCGTTCACCAATAAGCTGCTCGGCGCTGGCACACTGTCCAATCCCGCGAAGCTGTCTGAACTGGGCAACGCTGTCCAGCGCTCGGTGGTGCTCGACGACAACTGGGATGTCACCGGATTTGCTACCCAGATGCAGGGCCTCAGTGGTGGCAACGTGAAGTTTGAAACGATCCCGGTGACCTCGATTGACGGTGTCGGCGACTATGGCGAGTCGGTGGTCACAATCGATAAGGGCCAAGTCCACCAGTACTTCGAGACCCTGCTGGGCACCAAGGAAGAAGAAGCTCCGACGAAGGAAGAAGACGATAAGAAGGCTGACCCCAACGCGGCTGAAACTACAGTCAGCGTTTACAACGCCACAGGCATTGAAGGTTTGGCCAGCGGCGTCTCAGGTTTCTTAACGGAAAAGGGCTACACCCAGGGAGAGGTCGGCAACGCTGAGTTCGCCGGCGTTGCCTCCAGCCAGATCAATGCGGCTGACCCAGAGGATCCGGCAGCTCAGGCCATTTCTGAAGCACTCGGTGGCGTACCGATTGTCCACGATCCATACCTCGATCCGCACCACATCTCAGTGACGATTGCCGGTGACTACGACGGCCCAGGATTGACATCAGAGGGAATGGACACTGATTCGGGCGAGAGTGCCGAACCCGCACCTGACGTCGAAGATGGTTCCAATGGCGACATCATCGGCCAAGAGGGCGGCGAAATTCCGCAGGAAGATCGCCCCGCTATCGACGCCGCTGGCGTGACCTGCGTGAACTAGGTCCGTCTCTTCGGGGAGACCTCAGCGACATGTTCGATGAGGTTATATTCCTCAATTGCGGCTAAGGAGTCCTTGGCCTCCTGTTCGTCCAGCACGTTCATGATGAACCCGTTCTGGACGAACACCCAATCACCTACCACCAGCTCAGGCACGTACATTGCCGAGCATTGCCGCTTCTGCCCCGCCATATCCACCATCGCCATCGGCAGTGGACCATCGGCGATTGCCAAAACCTTGGCAGGAATTCCAAGACACATCGTGTTACTTCGTCCTCTCCACTACGGTCGGGGCATCCGCCGAACTACGGCTATCCGTTGTCATATTGTCCGCAGGTGCACCGGCATGTTCCTGCATCTTGAATGTCATCACTCCCGCAGGTGCCGAGCTACACGGTAAGCACGGATCAGCGGCCCAGATGGACTTCTCGACCCCCGCAGTCTCCCCGCCACCGCACATCTGCTCGGTGAGCATACGCGTCAGCCAGGGTTCATTCTGCGCAGTTGGCGTCATAATCTGACAATCCGTGATGATGCCGTCAGCCCCTGCCGTATAGCGATGTACTAACAGCCCACGCGGACCGTCAATCATCCCGACACCACTGCGATGCCCTTCAAAGTCAGCGTTCTCAATCGCTGTCGCGGCATTCGGATCGCACACATGCTCGCCGAGTAGTTCCCCGTCGGCAAGCACCCGCCTCGCCCAAGCCGCGGTGTCGGCGAGGAGCTGGCGTTGGGCGTCGCGTGGGCTCACCCCACGCTTATCGACGACAACCTGCCTGGAGACCGGCCCCACCCGGTAGAAATCGGCCCGATGACCTTCACAGCCATGTTTGCCCAGCTGCTTCGAGGCATCAAACACCGGTCTGGGAGCGGCATCGCCCGGACGGGATTCACGAACACGTGTGGGCCAATCAGCAGCCGGGAAAATCTCCGCCGCGGTATCGGTGTCATGCCGCGCGACTGCCAGGTAATTTCCCAGCGGCGCAAGCTCACCGTCGGCATCGACAACTGCCACATCGAGGCCGTCAAAAGTATCTGTCCAAGCATCAGGAGCATCGGGAGTGGGAAGAAGCTCCACTTCCTTGATTACCACCGTCTCAGCCAGTACCTCCAGAGCAGTTTCTGCCTCAGAAACCAGCGTCTTATCCACTGTCGCGCGCACACCGCCGGGGACGGCGACATCCGGGAAGTGCGACGGTGCCCCCGCTGCACGCATCAGAGCTTTTCCGGCACGCTTCATTGCCCGCGCCCCCTCGCGGTCGACGGCCACAAATTTGGTCGCTAGATTATCCAAGGTCGACCCGGCCGCCAGCAGCTCTCGAATCAACTGTGCGGTTCGAGGAATGTCGGAGATCCCGTAGAGGTCCTCTACCGCCCGCACGCCTGCAAGATGATGCACAACCGGGCACAGGCCACACAGCCTCTTGGTGATATCTGGTACAGCCAGCGCCTGCTTGCCCACGAGCATCCCGTCGATACGCGGTAGCCCTGAAAGGTCGAAGGCCACCTGTGTGATGGCGCCGTTGTCATCGCGATAGACATCCAGTCGTGCCTCGAATGGGTCAACAAGCTCATCGAGCTGGATGTGCTGGGTAACCGGAACGGATTTGGATGACATGGTCCGCCTGCGCCTCCTTTGCGCTGAGTGCTTCGCCATAATGGTATCTGTGCATGAGCTTGGATTGTTGACCAGCGTGGTGGAAAAGATTGCCGAGGTCTGCCCGGGACGCACCGTGACAAAGGTGTCAATGCGTGTGGGCGACCGCTCCGGAGTCGTCTACGATTCCCTCATCGCCGCGTGGCCCGTGGCCAGTGCCGCGACGCAGTGTGAGGGCGCCGAGTTAGACGCCGAGCTCATTGTGTCGACGGTCTACTGTCCCACCTGCGAGGCCGAGCATGAAATCGATGAATTCTATGCTCTAACCTGCCCCGTCTGCGGCACTCCAACTGCGGATCTACGGCACGGTCGCGAGTTTGAAATCTCCAGTATTGAGGTCAACGCTGAGGGCGAGAGTTAGACGCCGCTGTCGTGCTCGTCGGCAAGCCAGCTGTCGATGAGCTCGCGCGCAACCTCAGTCGCTTCCTCAATGCCGACAAGTGCCGTGTCACTGAGCCCCACCACCATGTCAGCCGACTCGTAGACCACTCCCACCACACCGACGCGCGCAGGCTCCTGCCCCAACAGGCGCGCCGCGGTGAGCAAATCCAACAAGCCGACCTGGTGCGCGGACAGCTTTGCCGCCAATAGTCGAGGAATCTGGTCACCGACGAGCTTAACGACGGTACCGGGATCCCCCGGACCAGCGAGAGCATCGAGCAGCAATAAGTTCTTGGCCTCCTGCACGAGGGGCAGCAACTCCATACCGCAGGTGCCGCCATCGATGTAGGCAACCGCACCCGTCCATTCGTCCCCCCGCCCGGCGATGTTCGCAGGATCATCGAGATTAGAGGGCGACCAGACCAAATGCGCAGAATCTCCGGCCTGAGTTGTCTGCCTCATGCCTGCAGATTCCAGTTCCGGGGCGAGGCGCCTCAGCAGTTCGAGACCAATGCCGTCGTCGCCCATGACGGGGTTGCCGATGCCAAGAACCGTCACCAACGGGGTTCCAGTATCGGCGCCGGTGGCTGCGTCAGACGTCTTATCGTTACCCAATGATCTCCTATCCAATGCGTGGAGAGTCAACCGGTTGCGTGCCGCGCGGTAGCCAGACAGAGCCACCAATCATCGAGGACAGACCACCGTGGTTGTGCACCGCATCGGAGCGGATGACCAGGTAGACGTGAATGATGGCGAAGAGCCAAATCAGGTACATGATGATTGTGTGAATCAGGCGGAAGTAACCGATGCCAATCCAGTGCGTGGGCATAGCCAACAGCTGGAAGAACCAGTTGGACTGATCCATCATCGCATATAGCGACAAACCTGTGAGCATCTGGATGAAACACATCGCGTAAATACCGGTGTATGCCAGCTGCTGCAGCGGATTGTGCGCGAAGTAGAACGGCCCTTCCTTGCGCAGGAAGAGGTAGTACTGCATCGTGTGCCAGAGGTCTTTAACATCCTGCTTGTTATAAATCGGCCATAGCGCACGCCATCGTGTTTGTCGGTCGTGGGTAACAAACAACAGAATGGCACGCCACAATCCCACCGCAATCCATAGGAATCCGGCTAAGAAGTGCGCGAAACGCACATACCCCATCGCAAAACCCGCGGCCGTGCCGTCATAGGTGCGCTCGGTCAAATAGGGCTGCATGATGTACCAGCCAGTAAAGGTCATCACCAACATCAGCGCCAGGTTCAACCAATGTTGAACGCGCAGCGCCCATCCCCACAGGTGAACCTCGACCCACGAACCGGAACCCTTCTTGTTCTCCGCAATGGCCTCGTCGAGTTTCCGCAGCCCCATTGCCACGAATCCTTCGAAGATGAACTCTCCGATGATATTTCCGTCTTTGTCAATGGGCGCGAGAGCGACCCCCATGCTGCGATGACCGCGGCCATGGTGCATGTTCGCGTTACGACGAAGTAGAACACCTTCCTCGCGGGACATCGTGGATGCCTCTACGACTGAGTCCAGTTCACCACGCATGATTGCCACATCGACCGTTTGATCGGCGATATTGAGACCGTGCACCTTAGCGATGGAGTAACGGCGATCCGGTGTTGCCGGATCGTACGAATCCGGGGTCAATTTCATCAGTGGCGTGCCGTCGAGGTGGAAAAGATCGTCACGACGACGACGCAAGCTGACCTTCAGCGCAAGGTCGACAGGATCGCGGGACTCGTCCGGGACAATTGCTGCGGCCTGAATGACCTCAGATGGCGACAACCAGTGGCTGGTGTGTGCGTCAATAACCGCAATAACCAGGGGGTTGCCCTTGGAATCCTTTAGTCGCAGTTCCGGATTTTCACTCACTGAGGGGGTCATGCCGTCGTCACCTTAAACATCTCCTGACCAGACGGATCCAAAACATGGACTGCGCAGGCCATACATGGGTCGAAGGAATGAATCGTGCGAAGTGGCTCAAGCGGCTGCTCAGGATCGACCAGCGGATGCGTGCCATCGCCAGCCAGCGCGTGCTCGTACGGGCCAAGCTGCCCCTTGGGGTCACGGCCACCGGCCAGCCACGTGGTAGGAACCACGGCTTGGTAGTTGGTCACCTTGCCATTTTCGATTTTGACCCAGTGGCTGAGCATGCCACGAGCGACCTCGAGAAAGCCCACGCCCTGGCACTTTTCCGGCCACGAGGACGGCTCCCAACGGCTGTTGTCGAAGACATCAATATCGCCGTTCTTCAAGGCCTCAACGAACTCTGGGAAAATGTGATCTGCCAAGTAATTGGCGGTAGTCACAGATTCCACGGCACGAGCGTAGGTGCGTCCCGCAGTGGAGTTCATCTGCTCAATGCGTAGGTCGAGCTTGTCCATAACCTCGTCGACCAGGCGCACCGTCTCCGACTCCTTCTGCAGGTACGCCAACAGCACACGTGCAACCGGGCCGACTTGAACAGCGCGACCGTCGTAACGCGGCGCTTTCGACCAGGTGTACTTTTCATTGTCGGACAGCCACTCGTACGGCGGTTTCGGTCCGGTGTAGTTCACTGTGGTTTCACCGTCGTACGGCTTGAGGCCGACATCGTCGCCTGCTTCCTGCGTGTACCAGGCGGAGTTAATGAATTCCTCGATCTTCTCCGGCTGGAATGGGTGGAGCTTGGTGTAATCACCGTCGAGAATGACACCGGGCTTGATGTTTGGATGCACGGTCTGGACACGGGACTTAGCCGGGTCGCCGGAGTAAGTGGCACCGGCCATGCCGACCGCCAGGAAGCTGTCGGAGGAGCGACCGATGTCGAAGTAATCCTTGTAAACGCTCATAATGGCGACTGCATCTGGGTAGAAGCAGTCATTGACGAACTCCACGATCTCATCGATCCAGGACTTGATCTGGTCAATGCCGACTTGGTTGACCGTCTCCGAGCGTTCCGGGTCTATGGAGCACGCCATACCTCCGACCAGGAAGTTCGGGTGGGGATTCTTACCGCCAAATACGGTGTTAATGCGGATGATAGAGCGCTGGAAAGCCAAGGCGTCGAGGTAGTGCGACACTGCCATCAGGTTGGCCTCGGGCGGCAAGCGGTAGTCCTCATGCCCCCAGTAGCCGCCGGTGAAGATGGACAGCTGGCCGGAGTCCACAATGCCCTGCACGGTGTCCTTGACTCGGGCGAAGGTTTCTTCGTTATTGCCCTTCCACGTCGAGCCGATCGACTGCGCGAACTCAACGGTCTTCTTCGGATCTGCCTCGAGAGCCTTCGTGACATCAATCCAGTCCAACCCGTGAAGATGGTAGAAGTGCACGACGTGGTCGTGAATCTCCTGCGAGCCAATCACCAGGTCGCGAATACGACGTGCCTGCGGGGGCGGTGTCGAGCCAATGGCATCTTCGACCGCAGCAATAGATGCCACCGAGTGAGTACCCGTGCACACACCACAGATACGACCAACGAACGCCCAGACATCGCGAGGATCGCGGTTTTTCACAATGGTTTCGATGCCGCGGAACTGAGTGGTCTCACTCCACGCGGTTTTAATCTGGTCTCCCTCGCGTTCCAGCTCAATGCGAAGGTGTCCCTCGATTCGGGTAATCGGGTCAATTACAACTTTTTCCGTAGCCATGTCCTATGCCCTTAGTTGTCCTTCGAATCGGATGCTGTCTCACTCTGCGTGCCCGGTGAGTTTGAAGGAAGGTCGACCATCGGAGGCTTTCGGCCTTCCACACCACCAAACGCAGCCAACACCTTTTCTTCGCCGTTGGAGCGCCTTATCTTCAGTTCCTTCACCAATGTAAGTCCGCCATGGACTGCGGTACCCGCAGCAGTAGCAGCCAGCAGTCCAACGCCGACCTTGTTCACACTGGACTCCACCCCAATACCCGGGATACCCGGCAGCTTGTCATAGAACGGAGTGAACTGGTCGAAGAAGTCCTTCTCAGTACAGCCAATACATGGGTGACCAGCACCGATTGGCCAGCCAGACTTAAGGTTCCACTGCACGATTGGGCATGGGCTAAACGTGGATGGCCCCTTACAGCCGACCTCGTAAAGGCACCAGCCGTTGCGTGCACCCTCGTCATCGAAGGTTTTCACGAACTGACCGGCATCATAATGTGCGCGGCGCGGACAGGAGTCGTGAATACGCTGGTCGTAGGCAAACTTTGGCCGCCCCTCAGCGTCAACCTCCGGAGTCTTGCCATAAGTGAGCACGTACGTCAGAGTGGCGGTAATAACCTCACCAATCGGCGGACAACCAGAGACATTAATCACCGGCTTGTCCTTGATAATCTCATCGACGCCCTTAGCGCCGGTCGGATTCGGCTTAGCGGCCTGAACAGAACCCCAGACAGCACAGGCACCAACGGCCAGGATTGCCGTGGCCTTCTCAGCAGCCTCGAGCAGCACTTGTTCTGCCGACTTACCGCCGATGGTGCAATACGCACCGTGCTCGCCGGTCGGGATCGAGCCATTGACCACCAGAATGTGGTCCTCGGCATTCATGTCATCCAAAGCCTTTTCGGCCGCGTGCCCGGACGGCGCCATGAGCAGCTCGTTATAGTCCATCGAAACTAAGTTCAGCACCACGTCTTCAGCAGTAGTGCCTCCGGAACGCAATACGGATTCCATACATCCGGTGCACTCCTGCAATTGCAACCAAGCCACCTTCGGCTTCTTTACAGCTGAGAGCTTGTCTGCGATTTCCTCCGCCGAGGGAGTCAGCGACTGCGCCGCGGCCTCACCGACATTCGGAGTTCCCGCGGCAAAAATTGCCGCCATGGTGCCACAAAACTTCATGAAACTGCGCCGTGAGACACCAGCTCTAGCGAGGTTGTCGCCGAGGGTGCCTTCCTGCCAATTCGCGCCACTAATCATTTTTTCGCTGCGCCTTCTGCTTAGTTATTAGGAATATTGGTTTCGAGGTTTTACAACTACCCAGGCCCATTGCCTATACATGGCCAAGTATAGCGACCTAAGAACAACCTGAATAATGGCGCTGCGCTGCGGTTATAACAAAATAATATGCAAGATAACTGTTGCGTAAATATAGCTCCAGGTACAGGGAATGAACGTGAAAAACCGCCGCAGATTACAGCGGGATATCACCTATCCCCCACTAAGGTGGAGCGAAACGAGGGGGTGGCGGGACCGTCGTCAAGCATGCCGTAATGCCCCCCCCATTGCTTCACGACGCCCCCCCCCCGGCGCGCGCTTAATCAACCAGCGCAGGGTTGACCCAACGGAGCCATTCGTCGATGCCCTCCCCGGTCTTAGCGGAGACCTCAATCACCTTCACCCCTGGATTGACCTTTTCCAGGTTGGCGCGGAAGAGCTCCATGTCGAAGTCAAGGTACGGGGCAAGATCCATCTTGTTGATAACCACTACCTGCACAGAGCGGAACATCACCGGATACTTGACCGGCTTATCCTCACCTTCAGTAATGGAGTAGACCATTGCCTTGCGAGTCTCACCGACCTCAAACTCAGCCGGACAGACGAGGTTTCCCACATTTTCAATCATGACCAGGTCAAGCGTGTCCAGATTCAGCCCCTCGAGCGCGCGGGAGACCATGGGAGCATCCAAGTGGCATTCGCCACCGAATCCGTTGCCCGTGTTCAGCAGCGAAATCTGTGCCCCGTAGCCCTCCAGGCGATCGGCATCGAGGGCCGTCTCAATATCGCCCTCGATAATGCCGACGCGCAGCTTGCCCTGCGCAGCCACCAGTGTCTTCTCCAACAGCGCGGTCTTGCCTGAACCCGGGGAGCTCATCAGGTTGATGGCCTCAACACCATGTTCGGCAAGCAACTCGCGATTATGCTCCGCGCGGTGGTCGTTCTCGCTGAAGATGTCCTCGAGGATGGTCACGCGTTCCACACCAGTTTCATAACCCGAGTGGTCGCCGTGGCTGGTGTCATTGGGGTCGGCGAGATGAACGTGGTCATGGCCGTGGTGGTGGTCATGGTCATGATGATGGTGGTGGTGTGCGTCATCGCCGTCGTGCCGGTGGAAACGTCCCATGATTAAACCGTCTTTCCTACTTGTGCGCGTCGACGTCGATGTCGACGATTGTGAACTCTTCCCCCGAGATTACGCGTCCGGGCTTTCCGCACGTGGGGCACAGCAGACCGTCGAGTGGCCCGACCTGTTCGCGATGGCCGTGCGCGCATTCGACAACGGCAGGTACCCAGTCAATCTCCAATTTCGCGTGCCCCAAACCGGTATCGCGACTGACGAAATCCCACGCGTATGAAAGGGTTTCTGGAACAACCTGACGCAGAGCGCCTATCCGCAGGTGCACAGTGCGTACATTCCGCCCCTCGGCTGCTCTCGTGACAACCTTCGCCAACTGCATGCTCAACGCTACTTCGTGCACAATCTCCAAAGTAGCAGTGCGAACGGACCCGAGTCGCTTACGTAAAGTTGAACGCATGGAAAAGGCAGGCACGACCGGGGCGGGGATGGGCACGGGCATTCAACGCATTCGCTGGCGTATCGAAGGAATCGTCCAGGGGGTCGGATTCCGCCCTTTTGTGGCCACCATCGCCCGGCGCGCGGGTCTCGTCGGCTTCTGCGGCAATGATGAGCAGGGCGTATTCATCGAGGTAGAAGGCACGTCGGACGCCCTCGCGGCCTTCCGCAGCCAGCTTTTCACCGAACTGCCGGCGCTTGCCCGCATCATCAATCACTCCGCCGAGCACATCGCTGCGCTGGGCCATGAGCGCGAGTTCACCATCGTGTCCTCTCGCCACAGCTACCCCGGCCGCGCGCTGCTTCCGCCCGACACCGCACTGTGCCCGGACTGCCGCCGTGAGTTTTTCGACCCTACCAACCCGCGCTACCTCTACCCTTTCATTTCCTGCACCAACTGCGGGCCGCGTCTGTCCATCATCACTGAACTGCCCTACGACCGCCCGCGCACCACTATGGCGGCCTTTCCGATGTGCACCCCGTGTGAGCGCGAATACACCGACCCCACCGACCGCCGCTATCACGCCCAGCCAATCAGCTGTTTCGACTGCGGACCGCATCTGAGCTGGCACGATGCAGGCGGCACCACCACCGCTACCTCCCGCGAGGAGGTTCTCGCACTCTTTCGTCGCGCACACGCGCTGCTTGACGACGGCGCCTTGCTCGCCGTCAAAGGTATTGGTGGTTTTCACCTGGTCTGCGATGCCGCCAATGGCGCTGCCTGCGAGAAACTACGGATGCGCAAGCGTCGACCCGACAAACCGCTGGCGGTAATGGCTCCCACTGTTGACACCGCTGCCCAACTGGTTGAGTTAACTGAGCAGGAGAAGCGTTTCCTCGACTCCCCTGAGGCACCGATTGTGATCGCGCCGAAGCAGCGGTCGGGGCCGCTTTCCGATCTCATCGCCCCTGGCCTCGACAGCTTCGGCATTATGCTTCCATACTCAGGCATTCACCTGTTGCTTTGCGATCGCCCGCTCGTGGTCACCAGCGGCAACCTCAGTGGCGAGCCCGTGTGCACCGACAATGCCGACGCGCTGAAGAAGCTCGGTCACATCGCCGACGCTTTCATCCTCCACGACCGCGAAATCCACGTCCCCGTTGAAGATTCGGTTTTCATCGGCACCGCCCCATCGCGCCGGTCCCGTGGCTTCGCTCCCATCCCCGTTTCAATCACGGCCACCGATTCTCGTAGCCACACGGGCACTAGCACCGGCACCAGCGCCCGTAGTACGTCGCAACCCACCATTTTCGCGACTGGCGGGGAGCTGAAGAACACTTTCGCGATCGCGCATGGGGACCTCGTTCACGTCTCCGCACACATTGGTGACATGGGTTCGTGGGCCAGTCAGAAGGCCTACCAGAAAGCAGTTGATCAGCTCCTTTCCATGCGTGACGCGACCCCGGATTTTGTCGTCTGCGACCTTCACCCGGACTACGCCACTACCGCCTTCGCCGAACGCTTCGCTGCCGAGCACGACATCGAACTGCTCTCGGTTCAACACCACTTCGCCCACGCGCTCTCCCTACTCGCCGAACACCGCCTCCTTTCCCCCAGTGCCGGTCGCGCAGTCGTCGCTACCCTCGACGGCACTGGCTATGGCACTGATGGTTCCATCTGGGGCGGCGAGATCCTCACGCTCAGTCGCAGTTCCGCAAACTGGGAACGCACCTGGCACTGCCCCTCTTTCCCATTGGTAGGCGGCGATCGTGCAGTCACGCATCCGTGGCGGCTAGCCCTCGGTCTCGCGCACGAGTGGGAGCTTGACGACGACCGTCTCTTGCGCAACCTCTCCAACGAACACGAAGTAGCGCTGGTTAAAAGCCAGCTGGCGACGGGAATTGGCACCGTGCAAACTTCGTCTCTAGGCCGCATATTCGATGCCGCCGCAGCTCTGCTGCTGCCTCGCTGGCGCGGTGGCGCGGCCATCAGCTACGAGGCGCAAGCGGCCATGGAGTTGGAGGCAGTGGCGACTCGCTACGTGAGGTCACATGCGGAAGCGCTCGGAGCGATCAGTTCAGAGACGAAGCCGGTGCCCCTCCAGGACGTCATCCCGGAGGCGGCAGCATCGCCTGACGCTGAGCAGGCCGCATTCTTGTTTCACAGTGGGGTTGCGGGCGTCGTCGGCAAGCGACTGGTGCAGGCGGCGGAGGAAGCTGGAACCGATGTTGTCGGTGTCAGCGGGGGTTGCGCGAATAATGCGCTGTTAATGGAGTTGCTACGGCGCGAAGTTGCAGCTGAGGGCTTTACTCTGTTGCAGCATCAAATCGTGCCGCCGGGCGATGGCGGCTTGAGTCTTGGCCAGGCGGTGGCCGGTCGCCTGCTGGCGGCAACCGGCATGGATGTCTAGCAGATGCGCGGCAGCGGGTCGCCGACCAACATGTCCACCATGCGGGTGCCACCGAATCCGGTGACCAGCACCACGGAAGCGGCGGGATCGTCCTCGATGGAGCCGATATCACGAGCCTCGGAAGCCCCGGCTGCGTGGAGCGCACTGAGCGCTGCCTCGGATTGCTCAGCCGGGACAACGGCGACGAAGGTGCCTTCATTGGCGACGTAGAGCGGATCGATGCCGAGCATGTCACAGGCGCCACGGGTCATTTCACGGACTGCAATGGATTCGTCGTCAAGCACGACACCAAAACCGGTGCCACGGGCGAGCTCGTTGGCGACCGTGCCGAGGCCGCCGCGGGTGGCATCGCGCATCCAGCGAGTGCCGGGTGCAGCTTCAAGTAGCGCTTCGACCAGACCGTTGACTGCGCGGGTATCGGTCTCGATAGGCGCGGCCAGAGCCAAGTCGCCGCGGGCGAGCATGACGGCCATGCCGTGATCGGCGATTGGACCGGAGACGAGGATGCGGTCTCCGGCCTCGATGTTTGTGTAGACAGATCCTTCCGTAGCGGCACCTGCGTAGTCGCCGCGGACCACGCCCACCCCGGCCGTGGTGATGTAGACCTGGTCACCTGCGCCCTTCGGCACAACCTTGGTGTCGCCGGCGACGATGCTCACCCCTGCGGCATCGGCAGCGGTGCGCATACTCGCCACGATGCGACGGAGAGTCGCGATCTCCAGCCCCTCTTCCAGGATGAACGATGCGGTCAGCGCCAGCGGCCTGGCTCCGGCTACCGCCAGATCGTTGATCGTGCCGTTGACGGCCAAATCGCCGATGTTGCCGCCCGGGAACTCGATGGGATTGACCACGTAGGAGTCAGTGGACATTGCCAAACGCGCCCCGCCATGTGCAGAAGCTGTCGCAGCCTTGACGACGGCATCGGCAGCGAAGAGCCCGGAGTCGCCACCCTGCCCTAAAACTTCATTGCCATAGGCATCGAAAAAGACCTGTTCAACCAGAGCTGCGGATGCCTTTCCGCCGGAGCCGTGTTGCAGGGTGACGTAGTCGTCGAGAAGCCTGAACGGACGTGCCCGAACGCGACCAATATTGGTGTTTACCTTGGCTTCGTTGGTGTTCAGACGATTCTTCGGCTGCATGCTCACTATCCCTAACTTCACAGCTGCTGGCGGACAAAACTGCTTGCGTCACTCGTCCTTCGAAAACGAGGCTCGCTGCTCCTGATGGTAGTCTCGAAAAGTATTGCAAACGAGGAGAAGCGTATGTGTCTTGGTGTCCCCGCCGTCATCACGGAAGTCCACGATGCTGCCCGTGCAACAGTGGAAATTGGTGGCGTCGCACGCATGATTTCCACCGATTTACTTATTGACGAGAACCTCACCGCCGGTGATTGGGTTCTCGTACATGTCGGTTTCGCCATGAGCAAGATCGACGAGGAAGAGGCCAGGCTCTCGCTCCAGCAAATCAAACAGCTAGGTGGCGACGCTTACGAGGATGAGCTGGAATCCTTCTCATCGTCACAGATCAACTAAGGGGCTGGACGGCACCATGAAATACGTTGACGAATTCCGCGATCCCGCCGCTGCGAAGAAGCTGCTCGCACGCATTGAACGCGAGGCCACCAAGCTGGAAAAGCCCATCGCACTGATGGAAGTCTGTGGCGGGCACACGCACACCATTTACCGCTACGGCTTGGAAAACCTCCTGCCGGAGAACATCGAGCTGATTCACGGACCCGGCTGCCCCGTCTGTGTCATCCCCATGGGGCGCGTCGACGATGCCATCTGGCTGGCACAGCAGGAAGACGTCATTTTCACGACCTTCGGCGACATGATGCGCGTGCCGGGGTCCGAAACGTCGCTGATGCAGGCACGTGCGCGCGGCGCCGATGTACGCTTTGTCTACTCGCCTCTCGACGCGCTGAAAATTGCCACCGACAACCCCGATAAGCAGGTCGTTTTCTTCGCCGTCGGGTTCGAGACCACCGCCCCGTCGACTGCCGTGACCGTTGAGGCCGCACGCCGGCAGGGTGTGGAAAACTTCTCCGTGTTTTCCAACCACGTACTTATCGAGCCGCCGCTGCGCGCCATCGTCAACGGCGGCGAAACCAAGGTTGATGGGTTTATCGGCCCAGGCCACGTGGCCACCACCACCGGCACGGACGCTTTCGAGTTCCTGCCGCGCGAGTTCAATCTGCCAGTGGCGGTCACCGGTTTTGAGCCATTGGATGTACTCCAGGCCGTCGTCATGCTGCTAGATCAATTCGTCAGCGGCGACGTTGCTGCCGGTAAGTCGCGGGTGGACAACCAGTACGCGCGCGTTGTGCGCTCCTCCGGCAACACCACCGCGCAGAAACTTATGGACCGCGTCTTTTCCCTCCGCGACATCTTCGAGTGGCGCGGCCTCGGCTGGATTGAAAACTCCGGCCTCGGCATCTCTGAGGAATACGCAGCATTCGATGCCGAGCGCCGTTTCCAGGTGCCGGGGCGCCGGATCCCAGACCCCGTGACCTGCGAATGCGGATCTGTGCTCACCGGCCACATCAAGCCGTGGCAATGCGCGGTCTTCGGCACCGCCTGCACCCCGGCGACCCCCATCGGCACCTGCATGGTCTCCCCCGAAGGCGCTTGTGCGGCGTACTACAACTTCGGCCGCATCGACCGGAAAGTCACCGAGAACCTGGCGAAATCCCGCCGCTAGTTACTCCGTAATTCCCGCACGCGCGAGCGCTGCCACCGCCTGCTTTACGACGGGCGCGTCAATCATCTCGCCATCGAGCTGGAAGGCGCCAGTGTGCGTACCTGCGTGATCGACAATCTTCCGGGCGCGGGCGAGCGTTGCTTCCGACGGCTTATATGCCTTGCGCACCGGCGGCACCATCGCCGGGTGGATGCAGGCCGTAGCCAAGAAACCACAGCCCACGGCATCGAGAGCCTCTAGGTACTGGCCGCGCTCATCGCGAAAGTCAGTATGAACGGCATCAATGGCGGCAATACCCGCTGCAGCTGCATGCACCTGAACGAGTGCACGAGCCAATCGCTGCGGATCGCGGTAGTGGCGACGAGGGTTTTCATCCACACTCTGACGCGAGGACGCCCCACCGAGTTCGGCGGTCAGGTCTTCGGCACCCCAGAACAGCCCCACAACGTCCTGGTGCGTGGCAATCTGCTGGATATTAATCATGGCCTGCGGGGTTTCAATCATCGCGATGATCTTCAACCCTTCGAGCTCTGCGGGAATGGAGTCTCGAATCTTGGGCACCATGACGATGTCGTAGTCACATGTACGGGCAAAGGCGACATCCTCCGCGAAGGTCGGAGTCCCAGGACCGGTAATCCGAAGAATAGTCACCTCCGGGTCGAGCGGATTGTTGATGATGTTCGCACGTGCCTGCTCGTGATTGTCAACGGCAGCGCCGTCCTCCAGGTCAATAATGACCATGTCCGATCGTTCAGCAGCTTTCTGGAAACGTTCCGGACGGTCAGCCGGGGCGAAGAGTAGCGCCGGGCCAGAGGGAAGCCAAGGGAAGGTCTGTTCACCATCGAGGGAGCTAAAGCCTGTCATAGCTCCTAACCTAATTGAAAACTCGAATCACCTTCGCGCAGGCTCTCCCAGGAGACAACAAAACCCGCGTTGTGGGGTCCATAGAGTGGAAACCACAACGCGGGTTTACTGAGTTTTTAACCTATGCGATTAGTCGCGGTACAGCAGCAGCGCGTCGCCCTGGCCGCCGCCACCACACAGGGACACACCAGCGCGACCCGAACCGCGACGGTTCAGCTCCATTGCAGCGGTCAGAGTCAGGCGGGCACCGGAGCAGCCAATCGGGTGGCCGAGGGCAATCGCGCCACCGTGGATGTTGGTCTTTTCCAGCGGGTAGTCCAGCTCACGCAGGGACTTGACGGCCACCGCACCAAATGCCTCGTTGATCTCGATGAAGTCAAGCTCCTGCGCGTCCCACTCAGCGCGACGCAGAGCCTCCTTCAAAGAGTCCGCCGGCTGAGCGTGCAGGGAGTTATCCGGACCTGCGGTCTGGCCGGCCTTGCCCACAACTGCGAGGTAGTCCAGGCCGTGCTTCTCTGCGTAGGCACGCGATGCCAGCACAACTGCTGCGGCACCGTCGGAAATCGGCGAGGAGTTACCGGCAGTGATGGTGCCGTTTTCCTTCAGGAAGACCGGACGCAGCTTAGCCAGGGTCTCCACAGTGGTCTCCGGGCGAATGCCCTGGTCGGTGTCGACAACTACCGGGTCACCCTTGCGCTGCGGAATCTCGATTGGAGCGATTTCCTGCGCGAAAATGCCGTCTTCCTGCGCCTTGGCTGCACGCTGGTGAGAAGCGGCCGCAACTTCGTCCTGCTGCTCGCGGCTAATGCCGAGGTCGCTGTTCGGACCGTCGGTAAGCGTACCCATGGACACACCATCGAAGGAGTCGACTAGACCGTCGCGCTCCAAGGTGTCCTCCAGCTTCAGCGCACCGAAGGACTTGCCCTGACGAACACCGCGTGCAACGTGCGGAGCGTGCGTCATGGACTCCTGACCACCTGCAACAACAACGTCTGCATCACCGAGACGAATCAGGCGAGCGGCGTGAATGACAGCGTTTAGGCCTGAGAGGCAGACTTTGTTAACGATCTCAGCGGTCGTATTCCATGGCAGACCTGCCTTAATGGCGACCTGTCGGGCCGGGTTCTGGCCAGCGCCTGCGAGAATCACCTGGCCCAGAACGACGTGCTGAACCTCTTCCGGGGCAACGCCGGAACGCTGGACAGCGTGCTTGACAGCATGTGCGCCGAGTTCGACGGAAGTAAGCGGTGCCAGCTGGCCGAGCAGCTTGCCCTGCGGGGTGCGGGCACCGGCGAGGATAACGACATCATTCGGGCTGGGAGTTGGAAGGTTACTCATGGATGGATTCTCCTAAGTCAAATCTGATGAGTGTGGACTGACCATGATTGCTGCGTATTTAATTCTCGAGGTCAACCACGTATGCGGCTTCGGTGTTGGCCTCGATATCGGCTAGCGTCACCCCAGGTGCCAGCCTGCGTAACACCAGGTGATCATCAGCGACATCGAAGCTTCCCAGGTTGCTAATAATCCTTTTCACTACTTTTGCACCTGTGAGGGGCAGTTCGCAGGCTTTTACCAATTTTGGTTTGCCATCTTTGGAAACGTGATCGGTCAAAACCACCACTCGAGGGGTACCAGCGACTAAGTCCATCGCGCCGCCCATGCCCTTGACCATCTTTCCTGGAATCATCCAGTTGGCCAGGCCACCGCACTGGCTAACCTCCATTGCACCCAACACGGCCATTTTCACAGCACCGCCGCGAATCATGCCGAAGCTGGTGGCGGAGTCGAAGATTGCCGCGCCCGGCACCAATGTCACGGTCTGCTTGCCCGCATTGATAAGGTCGGCGTCCTCTTCACCTTCATATGGGAAGGCGCCCATTCCCAGAATTCCGTTTTCACTCTGCAGCAGAACACGCACACCTTCGGGAATATGGTTTGCCACCAGTGTCGGAATGCCGATACCCAGATTCACATAGTCGCCATCGCGCAGCTCTTCGGCGGCCTGCTGTGCCATCTCGTCACGGCTCCAGCCCTTGTCCATAATTGTCTTCGCAGGTGCCATTTAAATCTCCTCCCCTGCTGCCGCGTCACCGGCATCGTGGCTGGAATCGGTATTGCGTGGCCGAGTTGTGCGCTTTTCAATGAGCTTCTCACGGCCGTCACCGCGGACGATGTGCTGGATATACACACCCGGAGTCATCACCAGATCCGGGTCGATCTCACCGCGGCCAAGCAAGTGCTCCACCTCCGCAACGGTCACCCTGCCGGATGCTGCGCACAGCGGGTTGAAGTTCTGCGCGGTCCGGCGATAGACAAGGTTGCCCTCGATATCGCCGTGGTAGGCGTGCACCAGGCCAATGTCAGCAACGATGCCACGCTCCTGCACGTAGGTCTGCCCGTCGAAGTCGGCGTGGGGCTTGCCCTCTGCAACGAGCGTGCCGACGCCGGTTGCGGTGTAGAACGCGGGAATACCTGCGCCCCCTGCGCGAAGCCGCTCAGCCAGAGTTCCCTGAGGGGTGAACTCCACCTCGATTTCTCCTTCGAGGTACTGGCGGGCAAACTCCTTGTTCTCGCCGACGTAGGAGGCCACTACCTTTGCCACCTGTTTGTTCTCCAACAGAATGCCGAGTCCAGTACCGTCAATGCCCATGTTGTTGGACACGATGGTGAGGTCTTTTGCCCCGGAGTCGCGCACGCCTTCGATGAGGGTATATGGCACACCACACAGGCCAAAGCCGCCAACTGCCAGGGTCATTCCATCAGTGACAAGGCCTGCGACAAGCTCTCGGCCGGTCTGATCAGTTGTTTTTGACATTGTTCTACACCCAGCCCAGGATTCGCGGAGCCATCTCACGCATCTCGACCTTGCGGACCTTGCCCGACGCGGTCATCGGGAACTCTTCGACGACGTGGACGTAGCGCGGAATCTTGTGACGCGACAGCTTGCCGTGGGCAAAGGCCGCCACATCGTCAGCGGTGAGGTCTTCCACATCGTCGTGCAGAATTACCCATGCCATAATCTCTTCGCCGTACTTGTCATCCGGCACACCGATGACCTGCGCATCGACGACAGCCGGGTGGGTGAACAGGAACTCTTCAATTTCGCGCGGGTAGATGTTCTCACCGCCACGGATGAGCATGTCCTTAATACGTCCGGTGATGGACAGGTAGCCCTCGTCGTCAAGCACACCCAAGTCGCCGGTGTGCATCCAGCCGTCGGCGTCGATGGCCTCGGCGGTTTTTTCCGGGTGTTCCCAGTACTCCTTCATAACGGAGTATCCGCGAACGACAACCTCGCCCTGTTCGCCTCGCGGCAGCGTCTCACCCGTTTCTTCACAAATGATGCGGGCTTCCAAGTGCGGCATGATTTGGCCGACGGTGTTGACGCGCTTTTCCAGCGGAGAATCCGCGCGGGTCTGGAAGGACACCGGCGAGGTCTCCGTCATGCCGTAACAGATGGCAATCTCGTGCATATTGAGTTTGTCCATCACATCACGCATGGTCTTCGACGGGCACGAGGTACCTGCCATCACACCTGTGCGCAGCAGCGACAGGTCGTAAGGGGATCCGTATTCCTCCTGATCATGAGCTTCTTCAAGCTCATTGATGAACATCGTCGGCACGCCGTAGAGGCTGGTGGCCTTGGCCGAGTGCACAGCCTTGAGTGTTTCACGCGCCTTAAACGACGGGGCCGGGATGACAATAGCGGCACCGTGGGTGAAGGCGGCGAAGGTGCCAATCACCATGCCGAAGGTGTGGAAGAACGGCACCGGCACACAGATGCGGTCGGTCTCGGTGTAGCCCAACAGCTCACCGATGAAGTATCCATTGTTCAGCAGGTTGCGGTGCGTTAGCGTAGCGCCCTTGGGAAAACCTGTCGTGCCCGAGGTGAACTGGATGTTGATCGGATCATCCGGCTTCAGCTGGGAGGTGTACTCGCTCAAGTCGTCGATTTCGCTGTGCATGTGCTCGTACCATTCGGACGAACCGAAGTAAATGACCTTGTCCAAGCGCACACCGCGCTGCTTGGAGGCCTCGATCAGCATAGTTCGGTAATCGGAGTCCTTGTAGCGGCGAGCGGCAAAAACCATACGCACACCTGCCTTTTCCAGCACGTAGTTCAGCTCGTGCTGGCGGTAAGCCGGGTTGATGTTGACCAGCACCAAGCCGATGTGGTGGCAGGCGTACTGCACCACGGTCCACTCCCATCGGTTGGTAGACCAAATGCCGATGCGGTCTCCTGGACGGTAGCCCTCCCGGATGAAAGCGCTGGCCAGGCGCAAAACTCGGTTGTAGAAACGCTCAAAGGTAAAGGAGACATCCGCGTAGACGTCAACGACGGCGTCGCGGGAAGGGAATTTCTCCACAATCGCACGCAGGTTCTCACCGAGGGTCTCATCGCGAAGTGGAGCGGCACCTTGCTCGACACCGGCGCCGAACACGTGGCTCATCTTGTTGCCATCGGCATCGACAACATCCTTGCCGTATGGTGCCGGCACAGTGGTGAAGCCCTCCGGCAGCTTCGAAGGATCAGCAGTGCGCTGTTCTGCGTGGTTCTTCAATGTCGCGGTCATGGGGAGATCTCCTTGGTTTAAGTGACTCCGCAGAGTGCGGAGTGTGTGAGAGGAAAATGTGTTCTTTAGGCGGATAAATCAGTGGTCGTTACCGGCCGTGGGACTAACCGGTTACAGCAGCTCGCCGAGCAATGGCTTCTGCTTGACGGAAGAGCGGCGCATCCACCATCCGGCCGTCAAAGCTGAAGGCACCGGTGTTCTCTTCCGCTTCCGCCAAGAGCCGACGCGCCCAGTCAATCTCCTCGTCGCTGGGGCGGTAAGCCTGGCGAATTGTCGGGACCTGACCGGGGTGGATACAGACGGTGGCGGCAAATCCCAACGCAGCGGCATCCGCTGCCTCCGCAGCTAGCCCATTCGCGTCGGAGATATTGACATAGATGGAATCCAGACTGGCCTTACCGTGCGCCGCTGCAGCCAGGTGAACGTGGCTGCGGGTATGTACCGCCACACTGCGGTAGCTACCCGCATGGATACGGCCCGGCACGAGTGCAGCCTCTGCTTCGCTAAAGCGTGATGACGTTCCCGCCAATCCCGCCACCAGGTCCTCTGCGCCCCAGAACAGTGCAACGACACCATCGGCCCGTGCCAGCTCTTCGGCGCGCATGACCCCAAGCGGAGTTTCAATAAGGGCAATGACCTGGGTCTTCTCCCCCAGTGCCGCTACCAACTCATCCACTTGCTGAGCCGATGAAGCCTTGGGCAGCATCACCTGGCGGAAAGCGGTGCCACGCAGCATGTCAATATCCGCTGCGTAGTCCTCAACCTCCGGTGGATTGACACGCACAATCGTGCGGGCCGGGTCGAGGTCACAGGAGGCGATAGCCTCGCGGGCGGCCTCACGGTTTTCTGCGCGACAGCCGTCCTCCAGGTCCAGAATCACCATGTCGGCACGGTCAGCAGCTTTAGCGAATCGTTCCGGCCTGTCTGCCGGCGCAAACAGAATTGCAGGGCCCAGCGGCTGCCAGGAGTTATGCGTAGACATGGGCCACTCACTTCCCCGCTGAAGCTGCGTTCTCGGAGCCGTCGTCAAGCGAAGTCGGTGCGCATTGGACGAGCGTGGACCGGACGGCGCGGCAGACGACGGTGCCGTCCTGATTGCGACCGATGTGCTCGAGCTCGACAATGCCCTGGTTGGGGCGGGACTTGGACAGACGCTTGTTACGGCAGACGGTCTCTGCATACAGGGTGTCGCCGTGGAACATCGGTGCGGGAAACGCCACTTCGGTGAAGCCGAGGTTGGCGACGATGGTGCCGAGCGTCAGCTGCCCGACGGACAGCCCGACAACCGTCGACAGCGTCCACATGGAGTTGACCAGCCGCTCGCCGCCGAATCCCGGCTGCTGGCTCGACCAATGCGCATCCAGGTGCAGTGGCTGGGTGTTCATGGTCAGCGTCGTGAAGAGGACGTCATCGGTTTCAGTGACGGTTCGCCCCGGACGGTGCAGGTAACGCGCGCCGACCTCGTACTCTTCGAACCACAGTCCGCGCTGGACGACGTCGTGGGTGACTTCGGTTACGTTGTTGTCAGCCATTTTTACAGCCCCAATCCGCGTGCGATCAGCATGAGCTGAACTTCGGTGGTGCCCTCGCCAATCTCCAGAATCTTGGAGTCGCGGTAGTGACGTGCCACGCGGTACTCGTTCATGAATCCGTAGCCACCGAAAATCTGTGTCGCGTCGCGCGCGTTGTCCATCGCGGCCTCGGAGGCAATCATCTTGGCGATGTACGCTTCACGACGGAAATCTGCGCCCGCGGCCATCTTTGCGGCTGCGTCGTACCACGCCATACGTGCGGCATGCGCACGCGCTTCCATTCGTGCGATCTTGAAGGAAACAGCCTGGTACTCACCAATCGCTCGGCCCATGGAGTGGCGTTCCTTTGCGTGGCGAACAGACTCGTCGACACAGCCCTGCGCAGCACCAGTGGCAAGAGCTGCAATCGCGACTCGGCCCTCCGCCAAGATGGACAGGAAGTTAGCGAAGCCGCGACCACGGGTGCCCAGCAGGTTCTCCTGGGGGACGCGGACATCGGTAAAGGTCAGTGGGTGGGTGTCGGAGGCATTCCAACCGACCTTGTCGTAAGCCGGTTCCGCGACAAAGCCCTCCGTGCCACTCGGCACGATGATGGTAGAAATCTCCTTCTTTCCATCGTCCTTCTGGCCGGTGACTGCGGTGACAGTAACCAGCGAAGTGATGTCGGTACCGGAGTTGGTGATGAACTGCTTGGCACCGTTGATGACGAAATCATCGCCGTCTTCACGGGCTGTCGTGCGGGTGGCACCGGCGTCGGAACCTGCATCCGGCTCGGTGAGACCAAAACCGGCCAGCTTCTTACCAGCAGTCAGCTCGGGCAGGTAGGTCTCCTTCTGCTTGTCATTGCCGAAGTGGAAGATTGGCATGGCACCTAGGCCAACGCCCGCTTCCAGGGTGATAGCGACCGACTGATCGACTTTAGCTAGCTCCTCCAGAGCAATACCGAAGGACAGGTAGTCACCGCCCATGCCACCGACTTCCTCGGGGAATGGCAGACCGAACAGGCCCATTTCTCCCATCTGCGAGACAATCTCGTACGGGAAGGTGTGGTTGCGGTCATGCTCGGCAGAAACCGGATCGACAACTTCATTGGCAAATTCGCGAACTACTTTCTGCAGTTCCACGTATTCGTCGTCGAGGATGGCGGTTGCAATCTTGGTGCTTTCGGACATGATGAGTGCTCCTTAAAGATTTTGTAGGTGTGGGACCTGATTGGTGCGTTTTGTGTGGGTTTTTATTCCTCGGCTTCGGCTACGGTGATGACGGCCAGCTGCTGGTCACCGGTGACCTGATCGCCCGGCGCGACGGTGAAGCTAACCTCACCTGCAATTTCGGCGGTGAGAGTGTGCTCCATCTTCATGGCCTCCATGACCAACAGAGCGTCACCAACTTCGACGCGGGTTCCCTCCTCCACCGCCAGCGCGATAATCGCGCCGGGCATCGGAGCTTGGATAACTCCTGAGCCACCGGCATCGGCTTCGGCGCCGGTGGTGACTACCTCGGTGCGGGGCAATACCCAGGTGCCGTGGGCACCGGCGACGACGTATTCTTCGTGGTTCGCTGACCCAGCGTTGTCGATGGTTTCGACCAGGAAGTGCTGTGCAACTCCGTCGCGGACGATGCGCAGATGTTCCCCGTCGCGATAGACCGAAACTTTGTAATTTCGCGGTTCTGGAACGTCGATATCTTCGTTCTCCGCTTCGGCCGACAGACCTGCGACTACGTCACCGACAACGACGTCGGTACTCGACGGGGTGCCCACAATCGAGATCAGACGCGAGTTCTCCCCTGCCCCGAAGCGAATGCGCTGCGCGGCAGGCGCACTGGCACGCCAGCCATCCGGGGTGAGCCACGGTGAGTCGGTGGCCTCTTCAAAGCGAGAAGCCAGCCAGTCCATCGCGGCGGCGAGGTACACATCGTCCGGTGTTTCGGTGGTGGCGAAACCTTCGGCAACGCGGTCGAGCAGACCGGTATCGAGATCGCCGGCGCGAACCTCGGGGACGTTCAGCAGATAGCGACAAAAATCGATATTGACTCCGACACCTGCGACAACGGTGTCTCCCAGCGCCTTGTCCAGTCGCTCGAGCGCCTGCTCGCGGTTTTCACCGTAGGAGATGATCTTCATCAACATCGGGTCATAGAGAGATGAGACCTCGGAACCGTCGACAATGCCGGAATCCACCCGGATCCCCGCCCCGCTCGGCTCGACGACACGTGTGACCGTGCCACCGGTGGGCAGGAATCCCGCCGCCGGGTCTTCGGCGTATACGCGAGCTTCAATCGAGTGACCGGTAAGAGTTACATCTTCCTGAGCAACCGGCAGTGGGCGTCCCGAGGCAATGTCAACCTGCAGCGCCACCAGATCCAGGCCGGTGACCTGCTCAGTCACGGGGTGCTCAACCTGCAGGCGCGTATTCATCTCCATGAAGAAGAACGACGACGGGTCCTTCGCCGGCACAATGAACTCCACCGTGCCCGCGCCGACGTAGCCAACCGAGCGTGCCGCGTCACAGGCCGCTTCACCAATTGCGCTGCGCGTTTCCTCATCCAGCAGAGGGCTCGGCGCTTCCTCGATGACCTTCTGATGGCGTCGCTGCAGCGAGCACTCACGCTCGCCCAAGTGGATTACATTGCCGTGTTTATCTGCGAGAATCTGCACCTCGATATGCCGCGGGGTGTCGACGAAGTGCTCGATGAACAGGGAATCATCGCCGAAGGCACCCGCCGCTTCACGACGAGCTGTTGCGAGTGCCGCCGGCAGGTCAGCAGCATTTTCCACGCGGTGCATCCCCTTGCCGCCACCGCCTGCCGACGGCTTAATCAGTACAGGAAAGCCAATCGATGGGGCTGCCTCAATGAGGTCCTCGTCGCTAAGCCCGGGGCGAGAAAGACCCGGCACGGTGGGAACATCGCGGGCTTCGACGGCAGCGCGGGCGGAGATTTTGTCACCCATGATGTTGATGGCGCTGGCCGGTGGGCCAATGAATTCAATACCTGCTTCCTCACAGGCGGTCGCGAAGTCTGCGTTTTCAGACAGAAAGCCGTAACCGGGGTGGATTCCGTCTGCGTCGCAGCGGCGAGCGGCATCGATGATCTTGTCGATAACCAGATAGGACTCGCGTGCCGGAGATGGGCCAATGTGGATGGCCATATCCGCCATGCGGACGTGAGGGGCGTCGGCATCGGCATCCGAGTAAACCGCGACGGAGCGAATTCCGTTGTCACGAAGGGTTCGAATAATGCGGCAGGCAATCTCCCCGCGGTTTGCGACCAATACGGTACTCAGGCTGCCGCCAGCTGCGTGGGGCTGCGTGTTGTGCGCTGTCATGTGCCCTGTGTTTCCTTTCCAGAAAATGCGGTGTCGAGAGTTTTTAGCTGGTTACTACATGCGGAAGATGCCGAAGCCCTGTTCATCCAGGGGCGCGCCACTTGCCACATCGAGGGCCATGCCAAGAATTCGGCGGGTATCTGCGGGATCGATGACACCGTCATCCCACAGGCGAGCCGATGAGTAATAGCAGTGCGACTGGCGCTCAAACTGCTCGCGGATCGGAGCTTCAAACTCCTCCTGGTCTTCCTGCGACCAGCTCTCACCTGAGCGTTCAATCTGGTTGCGACGAACCGTCGACAGCGTCATCGCCGCCTGTGGACCGCCCATGACGGAAATGCGAGCATTCGGCCACATCCAGAGGAAGCGCGGCGAATATGCGCGACCGCACATAGAGTAGTTGCCGGCGCCGAAGGCACCGCCGATGACTACGGTGAACTTGGGCACGCGGGTGGTAGCCACGGCGTTGACCATCTTGGCGCCGTGCTTTGCGATACCGCCGGCCTCGTATTCGCGACCAACCATGAAGCCCGTGGTGTTCTGCAGGAATACCAGTGGGATGCCGCGCTGATCACACAGCTCGATGAAGTGCGCACCCTTCTGTGCAGATTCCGCGAAGAGAATGCCGTTGTTGGCGATAATGCCGACGCGGTGCCCGTGAATGCGGGCGAAAGCAGTGACCAGGGTCGTACCAAATTCGGCCTTGAACTCCTGGTATTGGCCTCCATCCACAATAATTTCAATGACCTCGTGAACGTCGTAAGGCACTTTGGCATCGACGGGGACGACATCGTAAAGATCGGTCTGGTTGCGAGTCGGCGCGACGGTGGGCTCTGTGTCCCACGGAACTTCCGGGTCCTTGGGGAGCGTTGCGACGATATCGCGGACACGACGCAGTGCGTCGGCATCGTTAACTGCGAGATGGTCAGTAACGCCGGAGGTCTTGGAGTGCAGTTCGCCGCCACCGAGTTCCTCTGGTGTGACATCTTCACCAGTTGCAGCCTTAACCAGTGGTGGGCCTGCCAGGAAGATGGTGCCCTGGTTTTTCACAATGACCGCTTCATCACTCATTGCCGGCACATAGGCGCCACCGGCGGTACAGGATCCCATCACGGCGGCAATCTGCGGAATCCCGCGAGCGGAGAGGTTGGCCTGGTTGTAGAAAATGCGACCGAAATGATCGCGATCAGGGAAAACTTCATCCTGGTTGAGAAGCATGGCCCCGCCGGAGTCGACCAGGTAAATGCACGGCAAGTGGTTAAGGCTGGCAATCTCCTGTGCGCGCAGGTGCTTCTTGACAGTCAACGGGTAGTACGTTCCGCCGGAAACGGTTGCGTCATTGGCTACAACCAGGCAGCGACGACCTTCGATGATGCCAATGCCGGCGATGACGCCAGCAGCCGGAACCTTGCCGCCATACATTTCGTGGGCCGCTAGAGGTGCGACCTCAAGGAAAGGGCTGCCGGGGTCAAGCAGTTGGTTGATGCGCTGACGTGGCAGCAGCTTACCGCGGGAAATATGGCGAGCACGGGCACGTTCGGAACCACCGCGTGCTGTCGTGCTGAGCAACTCTTTGAGCTCTGCGACGAGCTCTTCGTGGCGCTGTCGGTTGGTCAATGCTGGGGCGTGAGTCATGGGCGAAATACTTTCCGTTAATGACTATTAACTTTCTTGACGGAAAGGTTAATGTGACCACAGTCACTTCACAACAAGTTTTGTTTCCTAGGTCATACTTTTACCCCCGGATGCCTTTCAGACAGCTTGAAGTACACACCCCTCCCCGAGGTCACAACATGTTTCCAATAGAGATTTAAGTTTCTCCTAGAAATCTGTTTCGGGGGGGGTAAATTCACTTGGATAAGACCGACCGCTCCACACAATAAAACCGCCTGACCTCACACTGCTGAGCACAGTGAGGCCAGACGGCAGAAGAATAAATACGGATTATTGGTTGTTAATGCCCAGCGCAGCAAGGGCCATCTCAAAGGCATTATCCCTTGTCGCCTCGGGACCCGCCCATTTGAGCACATGTCTGGAAGAGTTAATCAACCCAGCGGTGAGCTGGACTTTAAGCTGCGCCTCGTCGGAGGTGAGTTCGGGCTGTAGTTCACGCAGAGCGTCCACCCATAAGACCATGTAAAGACGCTGCAAGGAACGCACTTTTGCGCTCTGCTCTGGCGCTAGATTTCCGCCTTCACGTTCTTGGACACGAATGCGATCGGGCTCCGTGACTGCAAAATGCACGTGATGCGCAAGGAGGCCCCGAAGAGTCTCCTCTGGACCCCAATCATTGCTCTTTGCTCGATCGAGAACTGCTCGCGCACCATCGACAAGTCGGATAGAAATATCGATGAGGATCTGCGCCAACAGCTCTTCCTTGCCGCTGAAGTAGCGGTAAAGAGCTGGGCCAGAAATGCCAACAGCGGAGCCAACATCCTCCAACCGAGTCTGATGAAACCCTCGGTCGGCCAGGATCGCAGCAGCAGCGGAGAGAATCTCTGCTTCTCGACGCCGTCGCGCTTCGGTTCTACGTGACATAAGCCCTTATGTTAAACGCATTGGAGCTGTTACGTCTGCATAATTCTCACCAATACCTGCCCCAACATGTGTCTGCATCGTCCGCCGCTCAGCAACGGACACGCATCCTCGCCCACAGGTCCCCACACGTCCGGGGATAGAAAAACCGCCGAAGTGACAGTTAGCACCTCGGCGGTTAGCCCTTAGCCCGTGAAAGAATTAGTGGAAGAAGTGGCGTGTACCAGTCATGTACATGGTGACGCCAGCTTCCTTGGCAGCAGCGATGACCTCTTCGTCACGGATGGAGCCACCTGGCTGGACAACTGCCTTCACACCGGCATCAATCAGGACCTGCAGGCCGTCAGCGAACGGGAAGAAGGCATCGGACGCAGCGTAGGCTCCCTGAGTACGGTTTTCTCCGTCGGCAAGCGTATTTGCGCGCTCAACGGCGAGCTTTGCGGAGTCCACGCGGTTGACCTGGCCCATGCCGACGCCGACGGTGGCGTTGTTCTTGGACAGCAGGATGGCGTTGGACTTCACGGCGCGGACGGAGCGCCATGCAAACTCGAGCTCAGCCAGCTCTTCAGCATTCAATGCCTCGCCGGTTGCCAGCTCCCAGTTCTCCGGCTTATCGCCCTCTGCCTGGTAGGTATCCGGATCCTGGGTAAGCAGACCACCCGAGATGAACTTGTTCTCGGTGGTCGGTGCTTCGTACTCGGCGACGAGAATACGCAGATTCTTCTTGGCCTTCAGTACCTCAACGGCACCGTCTTCGTAGGACGGAGCGACGATGACCTCGGTGAAGATGTCCTTGACCTGCTCGGCCATCTCAACGGAGACCTCGCGGTTGACGGCGATGACACCGCCAAATGCGGACATCGGGTCACATGCGTGAGCTGCGCGGTGAGCTGCGGCGATGGACTCATCCGAGACTGCGATGCCGCACGGGTTAGCGTGCTTGATGATTGCCACACACGGACGCTCGTGATCCCAGGCGGCACGCCATGCGGCGTCGGCATCCTGGTAGTTGTTGTACGACATCTCCTTGCCGTTCAGCTGCTTGGCGTTTGCCAGCCCCTTGGTACCAATGCGGGTCAGAGTTGCCGACTGGTGAGAGTTCTCGCCGTAGCGCAGCGGAGTCGGAGTGGATCCCTCAGCGCCACCGAGCTGCTCAACAAACCAGTTGGACACAGCTGCGTCGTAATCAGCGGTGTGCAGGAAAGCGTCGCGAGCGAACTCACGGCGCTGCTCGAGGGTGAAGCCGCCTTCCTTCACGGCGGTAGCGACATCGCCGTAACGAGCCGGGTCGACGACGATGGCGACCGACGGGTGGTTCTTCGCCGCAGCGCGAACCATCGACGGGCCTCCAATGTCGATCTGCTCCACGCATTCGTCGTAGGAAGCGCCCGAGGCAACGGTCTCCCGGAACGGGTACAGATTAACGACAACGAGCTGGAAAGCCTCCACACCGAGCTCCTTAAGCTGAGCCAGGTGGTCTTCCTTGCGAGTATCAGCCAGAATACCGGCGTGAACACGCGGGTGCAGCGTCTTCACACGGCCCTCGAGACACTCCGGGAAACCAGTGAGATCCTCAACCGGGGTCACAGGCACGCCAGCTGCAGCAATCTTGCCAGCCGTGGAACCGGTGGAAACGATTTCCACGCCAGCCTCGTGCAGGTCGCGAGCCAGCTCCTCGAGCCCAGTCTTGTCGTAGACGCTAATCAGAGCGCGCTTGATCGGTTTACGCTGCGTGTTGTCGTTGGTCATTTCAGATAAGCCTTTCGTCCGTCACGCTCAATTCCGTGATCGGCAATCGAGTGCAATACATCAACCAGGAGTCGGCGTTCGACAACCTTGATTCGTTCGTGCAGGGTCTCCACCGTGTCGTCGTCCTCGACGGCCACTGGCTGCTGCGCCAGAATCGGCCCGGTGTCCACTCCATTATCAACAATATGCACGGTCGTGCCGGTGACCTTCACCCCGTAGTCAAGTGCATCCGGTACCGCACGCGCCCCTGGGAAGGACGGCAGCAGCGCAGGGTGCGTATTAATGATGCGATTGCTGTAGGCCTCCACAAATGATGGCCCCAGAATGCGCATGAAACCCGCCGAGACAACGATATCCGGCGAAAAACTGTTCACGGCCTCTAAAACACGAATATCCCAACCTTCTCGGTCCTTCTTTGCCTCAGCATCGAAAGGCACCCGAAAAGTTGGGATATTGAGGTTTTGAGCCCTCTCCAGCGCCGGACAATCCTTGTCCGAACCAACCGCGACAATCTGAACCTTTTCAGCGTCCAGCAGTTCCAGCATCGACTGCAAAAGGGAGCCCAGGCCAGAGGCCAGGACTACGATGCGTAGCTGCTTGCTGGAGGAATTATTGTGCGAAATTTCTGCGACGGGCTGTGCTTCAGTCACGGCGTTTAGCTTACCCAGCCCGACAGAGACCCCAAATTCCGCTCCCCCTAAGTTGGCTTAGCTCTTTTGGCTTGACGACGGTTCCCCATCGCCACCCTCCTCCGAGTCTTCGGTGTCCTCATCGGATTCACCCTCATCGGTCGCATCTACTTCGCTCGGCTCTCCTCCGCCTGCGGCGCTTTCCGAATCCTCTTCAGAGTCGTCCGATTCCTCAGCGTCTTCTGAAGCATCTTCAGACTCAGCACCGGACTCTGATTCCTCCTCTGTGTCGGACTCGACTTCGTCTTCGGAGGTCGCTTCATCTTCGGAGGTCGCTACGACTTCCCCGTCGACAATCTCCTCCGACTCCTCTGACTCCTCCGAGCTGTCCCCGTCATTGTCGGACTTATCGGCGTCGCCGGCATCCTCAGCCTCAGCATGACCGTTTCCATCTCCCGCAGGCTTCGGCGGGAACTTTTCTGCGGCCACTTCCGAGACTCTCTTGTCCCTACCAAGTGACGGCAGACCGGTCATCGCAACAACCACGATGGCCCCCGGAACAACCAGCCACATCGAGCCGAGCAGTCCAGTCAGCCACCAGGAGGCACCGGCCCACCCAAAGATGCCAACCTCACCGCCGAGCAGCCAAGCCAGCCCCATGAGGAACATGATTGACCACACGGCAGCGAGAACGACGACCAGGTAGGGCTGCTTCGGTGCAGATTTCTTCAGGAATGCCACGACGCGCCAAGCTGCGACGGCTGGCGGTAGCACAATCAGCACTCCGAAAGCCCAGTGCGCCAGCGACTGAGGCATGGCAGCCAAAATCGGCAGGGGTGGCAGCTGAGCCGGGTGCACTGCGAATAGTCCAGCCTCCGCAGGCCCGAACGTCGATTTTCCACCTACCAGCACACCGACAGCACCGAAGGCTACATTCGGCAGGTACAGCAGCGAGAGACCGCTGACCGCAACACTTTCACCGGCGGTATCCGTGATTGCAAATGTCTCTGCCAGCAACTCTCGATGCCAAATCAGCGAAACGAGTGTCACCGCAACACCGACCAGCCACAGCCATGCCACGTAGCTGACCGCCAGTCGCGCAGACCCGAGCAACCATTCCGGCAACTTCCGGCGCAGCAGTAGTGCACGCAGCAACCGCTGCCCCATTCCCAGCACCAAGGCCACGAGATTTACGAGCAGCGCAGCCGCAATCGCCAGACCGAAACTGGGGGTCTGAACGCGGGGAAACACCTTCGACGCGTCGTAAAGCATGAGCCACGCGATGATGGTGAGAACAATGGGCGTGCCCAAATACGCGCCGACCAACGCGCGCACGTCCTTGATGCTGATGCGGTCAGCGACCTCGCGGCGCACCCGCCAAGCGATGAATGCCACCGTCAGCACTGCGGGTAGCGCCGGCGTGAGCCCCAGCGTCGTGCCGTTAAAGCGGAACGGGGCAAGGTTAAACATCATCCACAGCGACGCGATACTCGCTGGAAGCGGAGACATTCCAGCGCCGCTGACGATGACGCCAATCAGAGCTACCGAGATGATGAACAGCAATACGACGCCGTAAGAACCGGCAACAGACAGCCCAAACCGGCGCACACGGGGAGAGTTAATGAAACGACGGAACCCCGAGGGACGCCCCTTGCGTGACGACGTTCCGGAGCCCCCCGCTTTCATCTTCGTCGTGGCGCCTCGATTGCTGTCGGCACCGACGCTGCGCGCACCGCCAGTCCGGCCGGCCTGCGTGTTCTGCCATGCGCGGGCAGTGCGCTCACTGTGCTCACTGCGGACGCTACGGGAACCACCGCCGCTGCCACCGGCACCGGTGCGGCTTCGCCGATTTCGATCGCTACCGGAGGAACCTCTCCGCGAATCCGCGCCTTTCACAGTGACATCGTCCTTCCCGCGTCTAATCATTGACAGCTGATTGCCCACCTATATAGATAGGGTGCCACGCAAGGGTGCGTCACAGCCATGGCCATATAGTGCCATACATACAACGCCTCTTTGTTTAGGCATTGCAGAGTCTAATTTGAAGCTACGGATCCCAGGACGGACGGTATCCGTTGAGTCCGATCTCCTCCGCTGCCCCCCCCCAAAGTGGCTTCGCCGTTGGTTTCCATTTGCCAACGTCGATGGGTTACCTTTTGTCACCCCCGCTACCACACCCTTAGTTCACCCGGAAACTACTTGCCGACCTCCCTACCCACCCCCTCGATTAAGGGGCATCCGCCATAAATCCCCTGGCAACACACCGGTTGCGCTTCACCGGATCCGTGATACAAGACAACAGCCCCACGGTCGCAGCACGGCTCTATTGAACTGAAACTGACAAATTAGTGAACAAGTTCTCTAAATATGAGTTGCTTGCCCTATATCGAACCGTTATTATCGCAGAAGTTAGATAACAGTTGGGTTACAAAGAGTTTCGTTGGCAGGGAGATTGAAGTGACGTTTTTCAATGCTCGTCGCGGAGGCGGAAAGCACCGCAAGGTAGAGGTTTCCGCAACTTCTCGCGCAGCACTGGTCGCGCTGTCCGCATCGACGATTGCTTCTTCCAACGCGGTCGCCCACGCAGCTGAGACCGAGAATAAGGCTCCGGAGAACTCAGCTTCGACTCAGACCCGCGCTGCTCAGCCGAAGAACAATGCTCCGATGGTGCTGGCCTCCAGCTCCTTCAATCCGAGCACTAACCTCAGCGACCACCTCGCTACGGCGTTGCAGTACAACCAGGAGCGCGTTGCTCGCGACCAGGCTGCCCGCGCTCCGAAGCTCTCCATCCCGACCGTGGGGCTGCTGACCTCACCGTTCGGTTCGCGCTGGGGCACTTTCCACTATGGTGTCGACCTGGCTAACGTCACCAACACCCCAATCATGTCCGTCATGGACGGCACTGTTATCGATGCAGGCCCGGCTCAGGGCTACGGTCAGTGGATCCGCGTTCGCCATGACGACGGCTCTGTTTCCGTCTACGGCCACATTGAGTCCATCTACGTTGCTGTCGGCGAAGCTGTCCGAGCTGGCCAGGTCATTGCTGGTATGGGTAACCGTGGCTTCTCCACCGGTACGCATCTCCACTTCGAGATTCACCCGGATGGCACCACCCCGGTCGACCCGGTGACCTGGTTCATCGAGCGTGGTCTGAACCTGAACTAATCAGGTATCGGCACAAATACGAGCAGGCCTGGCCGCTCTGCGAGGGCTCTACTTGTGCACTGTCCCCCTGTTTGACTGCGGCTGCAAGCCTCGTCTGATTAATTTTTCAGAAACCGACATCACCGCCGGTACTGGGGCTTTACTCTTGACACATGGCAGAGACTCAAACATTCCGCATGTGGAAGAAGTTGGCTGCGACTCCGGTCGTCGGCAAGCGTTTATTTTCCTTAGCCGCCGCATTGACGGCGCCATATTTCCGCACGATCTGCCCCAAGTTAGAGACGATGCAGCCTGGACTGGCGGTAGCGCATATGCCCGCTTGGTGGGGCGTGCGTAATCACATTAAGTCCGTGCATGCGATTGCTGCGTGTAACCTCGCTGAGTTCGCGATGGGCATGCTCTGTGAGGCCAGCGTACCGACAACGCATCGCTGGGTTCCAAAGGGCATGACGACGAACTACAAGCGCATCTCCGTTGGTGGTCTGACGGCTGTGGCCAAGGCTGAGTTGCCGGACTTCTCCACCATCACACCGGAGACTGGCGGGGTAGATTTTCCCGTCCACATCGTGCTGACCGATGCCAACGGCACCGAAGTGCAAGATGCCACCATCAACTGCTGGGTGACGGCGAAGAAGCCTAAGTAGCCTCCACGCGATAGTGGCACGTGCACGGCCGCAGGTAGGGACGGCCAATCGGGCGGTGGTTGTTCTTTTACAACTTCTCCATGGGCACGCCGCCGATAAGCATCATGCGGACCTTACCTGCGGATCCAAAGTCAATCATCACAGTTGCCCGGGGCGCGGCCCCTTGGACCTCAAGCACAGTGCCTAAGCCGTACTTGTCGTGAACAACCTTGTCACCGGGCTCTAGGTGCAAGACCTGATTCTTCTTTCGGGATGACGCACCAGAGTTAGAGGATCCACCAGAGCCGAAGCCCGAGCTGGAACCGAAGCCCGACGAGGCACCATGGCCACGACCAAACGCGCTGCCTGCGCCGTAGCCACCAGAGCCGAAACCACCAGAACCGGAGCCCCAGCTTCGAGCCGGAGCCTCGCGCAGCCAATCGATCAGGTCGCTTGGGACTTCCCCCAGGAAACGTGAAGGCGGATTATTCTGCGGCGACCCCCACGAGGACCGAGTCACAGCGCGCGTGAGATACAGCTGCTTGCGAGCTCGGGTAATACCCACATAGGCCAGACGTCGCTCTTCAGCCAGCTCCTTCGGACCGCCCAGGGCGCGCAGGTGCGGGAACAGTCCGTCTTCCCAGCCAATGAGAAATACCACCGGAAACTCCAGGCCCTTGGCCGTATGTAACGTCATCAGTGTCACTACACCGGTGTCATCATCCGGAATCTGGTCCGCATCGGCGACCAGAGAAACTCGCTCGAGGAATGCCTGCAGACTTCCCGGTACCGCTTCCCCATCGTTGTCGAAGTCGGCCGCGAAATCACGCGCGAGGTCATTCGCGATTCCAGATTCCACCTCGGACTCGCCACTAGTATCAGTACCGCTTTCAGCATCAGCTGCAGCGCCAGAGCCTTCATTTACATCAGCGCTAATATCCACCGATGACATCATCCGCGCCTCTGCAGAGAACTCCCGCGCAACGCTGACGAGCTCATTGAGGTTGTCCAGGCGCGTGGCATCTTGCGGATCATTGGAGCGCTCGAGCTCCGACTTGTACCCACTGCGATCAATAATCGCGTTGACCAGATCACCGATATCGGCCAGTTCACCGGATGCCATATCCGCCGCCAAGCCATCAATCATCTCGACGAACGCCGCCATCGCGTTTCGACTCCGCGCCGCCACCGCCGGAACCTTGCCCTCCGCTACGGCACGTAGCGCCGTGCCGAACGAGCATCTCTCGTCCTCGGCATAGAGAGACACATGCGCCACCGCACGGTCACCGATTCCGCGGCGCGGCGTATTGATAATGCGACGCAGCGAAACATCATCGTCGAAGTTCTCGATAACGCGCAGGTAGGCGACAATATCGCGTACTTCCTTACGCTCATAAAACCTGGTGCCACCAACCACCGTGTACGGCACGCCCATACGAATGAAGACATCCTCTAGCGCACGAGAGGAATTATTGGTGCGGTAGAAAATCGCCACATCCGAATACGAGTACGGCCCGTAGTCGACCAATTGCTCAATCTCGTTAGCGATAAACCGAGCTTCATCGTGCTCATTGTCCGCTACGTAGCCCTTGATCTTGCCGCCCTCACCGAGATCGGTCCACAGCTTCTTCTCCCGGCGATTCTCATTCCGCGCAATCAACGCATTGGCCGCCGACAGAATCGTCTGCGTCGAGCGATAGTTTTGCTCCAGCAGAATCGACGTGGCCTCGGGATAGTCCTTTTCAAACTCTTCAATATTTCGAATAGTCGCACCACGGAAGGCATAAATGGACTGGTCCGAATCGCCCACCACACACAGCTCACTCGGAGGCACATCTCCACCGGGTTTGCCGACGAGCGTCGAGACCAAAACATACTGCGCATGGTTGGTGTCCTGGTACTCATCCACCAACACATGCCGGAAGCGGCGACGGTAATACTCTGCAACCTGCGGGTGATTGGTGAAAATCCGAACGACCTCACCGATTAGGTCGTCAAAGTCCACGGCATTAGCCGCCCGCAGCCTGGTCTGGTACTCCAGGTAAACCCGTGCAACAACATCATCAAAAGGATTGCGCGTCGTCGAGGCATCCGCGAGGGCCTTCTCCGGGTCAATCAACTCATTCTTGAGATTGGAGATACGCGACGAGAGCACGCGGCCCGTGAACTTCTTGGCATCCAGGTCCATGTCCTTAGCGATCATGGACAGCAAACGCCGGGAGTCGTCCGAATCATAAATAGAGAAATTGGAATTAAGCCCCGGTACTAGCGCATGCTGCATGCGCAGTATGCGCACACACATGGAGTGGAACGTGGACACCCACATACGCCGCGCCTGGTCACCGACCAGTCCCGCCACACGCTCGCGCATCTCGGCTGCGGCCTTATTGGTAAAGGTAATAGCCAAAATTTGGCTTGGCAGGACCCCACGCGCACCGATCAGGTATGCAATCCTGCGCGTCAGCACAGACGTCTTTCCCGAACCCGCTCCAGCCACAATCAACAGTGGTGAGCCAATGTGCTCCACTGCTTGGCGCTGCTGCGGATTAAGCCCCTCTAACAGCGACTCTGAATCAAAACTGGGCTCGAAGCCACCGCCAAAACCGCCGCCAAAGCTGGCAGCGCCACTCGGCGCACTATTGCTACCAGCGCCGGCGAAGTGGCCGAACCCACCACGGCCAGGCGTAGCACCGCCCGACTCACCGTGGTTCGAACCACCATGGCTATCACCACGACGGCCATCGTCAGCATTGAAGGACCCGAACAACATTCCAGTTTCATTTCCCATGATGGCTACTACAGTAGCCGAGCCCCCGGATTGGACTGTTCGAATCCTTTGGCACAATAAGAACTATGAGCGAAAACCCTGCGGACACTCCCGCCGCACACACCGACAACACCAACGGCGCTGAGCACAGCCAACAGGCTGCGGCAGTATCCCCTTTTGAAGTCCGCACCCCCACCGGCACCGATGACCCGTTGAGCTCCGCGGAGATCGAACAGTACCGCAAGGAAATCAACCGCCTTGACGGGCTGATTATCGATGCCATTCAACGCCGCACCGCAATCAGTAAGGCCGTCGGCAAAACCCGCCTGGGATCTGGCGGCACGCGTCTCGTGCACGGCCGAGAGGTGCAGATCATCAACGAGTTCCGTGACGCCCTTGGCCCAGAGGGCCCAGCGATCGCATCGGCTCTGCTGCGCATGGGACGCGGTCGCCTGGGCTAACCCTCGCCAACTACCTGTCCGGCTAGCCTTCCAGGGAAATCAGCTTTTCCTCTAGGAACTCATCGATACCGGTGAAGCCGCCCTCACGGCCAAGACCGGACTGCTTGACACCACCGAACGGCGCCGACGGGTCCGACAGCGAGCCCTTATTGACCGCAACCATGCCGGACTCCACTGCCTCTGCCGCACCGAGCGCCTTGGTCAGATTCTCACTGAACACATATGCAGCCAAACCAAAGATGGTGTCATTTGCCTGCTCAATCGCCCGGTCATCGTCCGTGAAGGTCGTCACCGCAACCACCGGACCGAAAATCTCTTCGCGGACAATATCCGCATCCTCGGGCACATCGGTCAGAACTGTGGGCTCGAAAAAGTAGCCGTCGGAAAGCGCACCGCCGAGATCTGGAATCTTGCCGCCGCACTCGACCTTCGCACCGCGCTTGACCGCATCGTCAACCAGATCACGAACCTTTTCCTGTTGATCGCGCAGCGCGAGTGGCCCAAGGTCCGTCGCAGGGTCGGTGCCCTCGCCCAACTTCAGCTCCGCAAAACGCTTGACGACGCCCTCGACGAACGCATCCTTCTTGGATTCATGAACAATAAAGCGATTCGGGGCGATACACACTTGGCCGCCATTGCGGAGCTTGGCGTCACTGACTGCCTGCACAGCCTTATCGACATCGCCATCAGAGAGAATGACAAACGGTGCATTTCCGCCGAGTTCAAGGGAGACCTTCATCGAGGTTTCCGTGGCCTTCGCAGCGAGCATCTGGCCAACTTCGGTGGAACCGGTGAAGGTGAACTTGCGCAGGCGGTCATCGGAAAGCAGAGCCGAAACGTTGGCTGAGTGCCCTGTTGGCAGGACGGAAATCACGCCTGCGGGAACACCGGCCTCGATAAGTAGTTTGCCCAGGTAGAGCATGGTCAGCGGAGTTTTGGACGCGGGCTTAATAATGACCGGGCAACCGGCGGCGAGTGCCGGGGCAATCTTGCGAGTCCCCATAGCCAGCGGGAAATTCCACGGCGTAATAGCCAAAACCGGGCCGACCGGCTGCTTAATCACCGCGACGCGCGAGGTTCCGCTCGGAGAAATTCGGTAATCACCGGAGATACGCACGGCCTCCTCAGCGAACCAACGGAAAAACTCGCCGCCGTAGCCGACCTCAGCTTTGGAATCCGGCAACGCACGGCCCATCTCCAGGGACTGCAGCTGGGCCAACTTGTCTGCATCCCGACGGATGAGTTCAAAAGCGCGGTAAAGAATCTCGCTGCGCTTGCGGGGCGGGGTTACCTTCCACTCCTTCTGGGCTGCGACGGCGTCGTCAAGCGCCTGCCTGGCGTCCTCCTCTGTGGCGGAAGTGACCTGGACCAGCGGCTTATCTGTCGCGGGGTTAACGACATCGAAGGTCTCACCATTCGACGCGGGACGGAACTCGCCGCCGAGGAGAAGGCCTGTGGGGACATCTTTAAGGATGTTGTCGTAATCAGGGGTGAACTCAGTCATATTTTCCAGGGTAGGTGCCTTTGCTGAAGCGGGCTAGGGGCTCGTAGGTGGCGGATGGTCGGCGCATAGGCGAAGCATAGGCATCGCGGAATCGAGTTGCCAGCAGATTGTGGTCACGCCTGATCGAATACTGTCGCCCGGCGAGAGCGCCAAAACGCAACTAGTCTGGGGAGGTATAAAGTGCATTTCGTCAAAACTCACCTGGGAGCAGGAATGACTGTAGATATCACCGCAACCGAACAGTGGGCTCAGCTGGCTAAGCGCGTGGACAATGTTCGCGCCACCTCGCTGCGTGAGCTTTTCGCCAATGAAGATGGCCGCACTGAGAAGCTGACTTTCGATGCGGGCACTCTCCACGTTGACCTTTCCAAGAACTTGATGTGCCTCGACGGTTTTGCCGAGCTGGTTGAGCTCGCTCGCGCCGCTGGCATCGAAGAAGCACGCGAGAAGATGTTCCGCGGTGACAAGATCAACACCACTGAAAACCGCTCCGTGCTGCACACAGCGCTGCGCCTGCCAGCAGAGGAAAATCTGACCGTCGGTGACCAGGATGTCGCTGCCGACGTGCATGAGGTGCTCGGCCGCATGCGCGACTTTGCTCGCAGCCTCCGCAGTGGAGACTGGCTGGGATACACGGGTCACACTATTAAGACTGTGGTCAACATCGGCATCGGTGGCTCCGACTTGGGCCCGGCAATGGTGACCAAGGCGCTGCGCACCTACGCCACTGCCGGCATTGATGCCCGCTTTGTCTCTAACGTTGACCCATCTGATCTACATGCGGTTCTGGATGAGGTCGATCCGGAGTCCACGCTGTTTATCGTCGCTTCCAAGACCTTCACCACGCAGGAGACGCTCTCCAACGCTCACGCAGCTCGCCGCTGGCTTATCCAGCAGCTGGGTAGCGAAGAAGCCGTCGCCAAGCACTTCGTCGCCGTTTCCACGAATGCCGAAAAGGTCGCCGAATTCGGCATCGACACTGAGAACATGTTTGGCTTCTGGGACTGGGTCGGCGGCCGCTACTCCGTCGACTCCGCCATCGGCCTGTCCATCATGGCCGTCGTTGGTCCGATGGACTTCATGCGCTTCCTGCAGGGCTTCCGCGCAATGGATGAGCACTTCCTCAACGCTCCGCTGGAGCAGAACGTGCCGGTACTGATGGGCATGCTGAATGTCTGGTACTCAAACTTCCTTGACGCCCAGTCGCATGCCGTGCTGCCCTACTCTGAAGATCTCTCTCGCTTCCCGGCGTACCTTCAGCAGCTCACCATGGAATCGAACGGTAAGTCCGTGCGTACCGACGGCAAGAGAGTGGACTACAACACCGGAGAAATCTTCTGGGGTGAGCCGGGAACGAACGGCCAGCACGCTTTCTTCCAGCTCCTTCACCAGGGAACTCGCCTGGTTCCGGCTGACTTCATCGGCTTTGCCCGTCCACGCCAGGATCTGCCGACGGCTTCCGGCGAAGGTTCTATGCACGACCTGCTGATGAGTAACTTCTTCGCACAGACCAAGGTGCTGGCCTTCGGTAAGACCGCAGAAGAAATTCGCGCAGAGGGCGTTGCCGAGGAACTCGTAGAGCACAAGGTCATGCCGGGTAACCGTCCGACCACGACCATCATGGCCGAGGAACTGACCCCGGACGCTGTCGGTGCGCTGATTGCACTCTACGAGCACATCACTTTCGTCGAGGGCATTGTCTGGGGCCTGAACTCCTTCGACCAGTGGGGCGTGGAGCTGGGCAAGCAGCAGGCCGGTGACCTGCTGCCTGCGGTCACTGGTGAAGTAGCACCGGATTCTGGCGATACTTCCACCGATGCGCTGCTGACGTGGTACCGAGATAAGCGCTAGCGGCTCTTAGACAGCTGGCCTAAATAGCTAACAGCCCGCCCTCGGCTTCTCGCTGCGGGCGGACTTTTGTTATTTGTATCCCTCTAAATCTTCACCGCGTAACCGTCAGCGCGATAGCCCTTAACAATCTCCTTGCCAGATGGGAAGCAGGTCACCGGGATCATCTTGACATTGGCCACAGGCCACCGAACAAAAGCCAAATGATATTCAGCAAGGTCTTCATGCCACTTAAGTCTAGTCAGGATGCGTAGTCGGCAACTGGAGCTAGCAAGGCTCAACTAACACCTGCGCAAGGTCTGGAGCTAAGCCAATGAGGCCACCTGGCCGCGGTGAGAATAAGTCGCGGCATCTCGTCGTAAAGCGGGGTTGGGAAAAAGTGAATAGTATCTAAGTCATGTCTGCCTACATTGAAGATGATGTTCTTGCCTATCGACTTGCCGTGGGCGCCAGTGAAATTCTCAAGGGTGTCCGCAACGTAGGCCTGCTGCGTGGCCGCATTCTGGGAGATGCCGGCGACGCACTGGCACAGGAGTGGATTGCCCGCGTACTGGAGCAGCACCGTCCGGACGACGGACTGCTGTCGGAGGAAGCCGCGGATAACCGTGAGCGCCTGGACTCAAAGCGTGTGTGGATCATTGACCCACTCGATGGCACTCGAGAGTTTGCTTCGGGCCGTCAGGACTGGGCAGTTCATGTCGCTCTGGTAGAGGACGGTCAGCCGACCCACGCTGCTGTTGGTCTGCCGGATCACTGCCAGGTTTTCCACACGGGTGAGGCCAAGGCTGTGCAGGGGCCGCGTGCGGGCAAGATTGTCGTATCGCGTACTCGCCCACCGGCTGTGGCGAAGTACGTCGCTGACAAGCTGGGCATGGAGCTGGTGGAGATGGGCTCCGCTGGCGCGAAGGCAATGCACGTGCTGCTCGGTGACTACGACGCCTACATCCACGACGGTGGTCAGTACGAGTGGGACTCGGCAGCGCCGGTTGGTGTCGCTAAGTCCGCCGGTTTGCATGTCAGCCGCCTAGACGGCTCCGCGCCGACCTACAATAATGTCGATACTTTCCTGCCGGATATGCTGTTCTGCCGACCGGACCTGTCGGAGGAGATTCTGGCAGCGGTGAAGGAATTCAAGAATCAAGAGCAGAAGTAGGTAAGTTAGGGCGGCTATGACCGACTCCACTGACATCACGACACAGCCTCATCAGGGCATTAAGACTCCGTACGAGGATTTGCTGCGCGAAATTCTCGCTGACGGAGCAGCGAAATCAGACCGCACTGGCACGGGCACTCGCTCAGTGTTCGGCCGCCAACTGCGCTTTGATCTGAGCGAGGGCTTCCCGCTGATCACCACTAAAAAGGTGCACCTGAAGTCCATCGTGTACGAGCTGCTGTGGTTCCTCCGCGGCGATTCAAACGTCCGGTGGCTCCAGGACCGCGGAGTGACTATTTGGGATGAGTGGGCAGACGACAACGGCGACCTCGGCCCGGTCTATGGCGTGCAGTGGCGCTCCTGGCCCACTCCGGATGGGCACCACATCGACCAGATTGCACAGGCGCTGGAGACTTTGAAGTCCAACCCGGATAGCCGCCGCAACATCGTCAGCGCCTGGAATGTCTCCGAGATTTCCAATATGGCGCTGCCGCCATGCCATCTGCTGTTCCAGTTCTACGTCGCAGATGGCAAGCTCAGCTGCCAGCTCTACCAGCGCAGCGCGGACATGTTCCTGGGCGTGCCATTTAACATCGCTTCCTATGCACTGTTGACGCACATGATGGCGCAGCAGGCGGGCTTGGATGTTGGTGAGTTCATCTGGACCGGTGGTGATTGCCACATCTATGACAACCACATTGAACAGTGCGAACTGCAGGTCTCCCGTGAGCCACGCCCCTATCCCACGCTGAAGCTTCGGAAGGCCGACAGCATTTTCGACTACGCTTACGAGGACATCGAGGTCATCGGCTACGACCCGCATCCTCTGATTCGCGGTCAGGTGGCTGTCTAAGTCAGCGAAAGGTGAGTGTCGACATGAACGAGTCCACCGCTTCCACCAGTGCAAGGCCCCCGTTTGTAGGGATGATTTGGGCGCAGTCTCGGGCCGGCATTATCGGCGACGGCGCGACTATGCCCTGGCATCTGCCTGAAGATCTCCAGCATTTCAAAACAACGACGATGGGCGCACCAGTCATCATGGGGCGCCGCACGTGGGACTCGCTGAATCCCAAGTTCCGTCCACTCCCGGGTCGTCGAAACATCGTCCTTTCACGCTCCGTGTCCGATTTCCCCGGCGGTGAATCCGCAGCCAGTCTCGAAGCTGCACTCGCAGCCGTCGCCGACGAGCCCGCAGCATGGATTATCGGGGGCGGACGTGTCTATCGCGATGCACTTTCGCTTGCCGACGAATGCGTGGTCACCGACATTGATACTGATGTCAATGTCCCGGTACCGGTCATGGCTCCCGACCTCTACGACTGGGTCCGCATTGAGGATGGCCCGTGGCAGACGTCAACGACCGGCCTACGCTACCGCTTCTGCACATGGCGGCGCATAGAGGATTAGCTTCCTTTAAAAGCCTCGGAAGGAAAGCCTCCGAAGAGCATCTGGGAAGGCTGCCTAGCAAGGCTCTGAGGTGGGGCTACTGCCCGGCGGACGTATTGCGCAATGGAATATCGGCCTTGGTCCGCGCGTTGGACTAAGTATGACTGATGTGAAGACTCCACAGACCACCGAACACGTGACCATTTACGCTGCGGCCTGGTGCCCTTTCTGCCAGAACCTCATTGCTGGCCTGAAGGAAAACGGCACTCCGTTTGAGGCTTGGGACGTCGAAAAGCACGACGACCTTTCGAAGTGGGTTGAGTCCGTCAATGACGGCAACCGCGTTGTGCCGACTGTGCTGTACTCCGATGGCGAGCACGCCACGAATCCGTCTGTGGAGGAAGTCACCGCTAAGTACGCTGAGCTCTCCAGCAAGTAAGCACAGCATAAGCGCATCGGTACGTTCTTATTGCACAACCAAAAAGCCGAGCCCCACTTTCGGGGCTCGGCTTGTTTTAATTACGAGTGCGGCCGGTCATGCTGCCAGTCGCGATACCAGCATTAATCCAAATCGTCGTGTGCCATCAGCTGACGAGCAGCCTCAGTAATCGAGCCAGACAGCGACGGGTAGACAGAGAAGGAGCTTGCCAGGTCATCGACGGTGAGCTGGTTGGAAACACACACAGCAATTGGCAGAATCAGCTCCGAGGCGGTCGGAGCGACCACCACACCACCGATAATCATGCCGGAATTCTTACGGCAGAACAGCTTGACGAAGCCGTGGCGCAGCGAGCGCATCTTCGCACGCGGGTTACCTGCCAGCGGGAAAACCTCAACACGAGCGGAGACCTCACCGGACTCAATCTGAGCCTGGGAGACACCAACAGTCGCAATCTCCGGGCGGGTGAACACTGCCGAGGAAACGGTGCGCAGGCGAATTGGCGAAACACCTTCACCGAGGGCGTGGTACATCGCAATACGACCCTGCATAGCTGCAACGGAAGCCAGCGGGAACAAGTCGGTGCAGTCACCGGCAGCGTAGATACCCGGCACGTTGGTGCGGGAAACACGGTCAACGTGAATGTGGCCAGACGGGGTCATTTTCACACCACTTGCGTCCAGCCCCATATCCGCAGTGTTCGGAATCGATCCAACGGTCATCAACGCGTGGGAGCCGAAGACCTCACGGCCGTCGGAAGTGACGACGCGAACGCCGCCGTCCTCAGTGCGTTCGACAAGATCACAGCGGGCGTTCTTCACAACGTCCACACCGCGCTCCAGCAGGACCTCCTCCAGGGCATCTGCAGCGTCAGCATCCTCGTGCGGCAGGATACGGTCACGCGAAGCGACCATGGTGACCTTCACACCCAACTCGGTGAAAGAGGATACGAACTCAGCGCCGGTAACACCAGAACCGACCACAATGAGGTGCTCCGGCAGCTCCTCCAGTTCGTAAACCTGACGCCAGGTCAAAATACGGTCACCATCAGGAATCGCACCCGGCAGAATACGTGGGGACGCACCGGTGCAGACCAGCACCAGGTCGGCTTCAAGAGTGACCTCGCCGCCCTCGAGCAAGTCGACGGTGACGTAGTGAGTTACACGGCCCGGGTCGTGGTCATCGAGACGACCGCGGCCCTGCAGCATCTTGATGCCCTCGCGCTCCATCTGTGCGCGAACATCGTCAGACTGCTGCTGCGCCAGGCGCTTAACGCGCTCGTTGACCGCAGTGAAGTCGATTTTACGCTGGGAGAAGTCCGGGCGAAGACCCATCTCGTCCGCACGGCGCATATCGGTACGAACGCCCGTCGCCGCGATGAAGGCCTTAGAGGGAACGCAATCCCACAGGACGGAAGAACCGCCCATACCGGCATCCTCAACCACAGTGACTTCAGCACCGTACTTGGCGCCAACCAGCGCTGCTTCGTAGCCGGCTGGGCCGCCGCCAATGATTACGATCCTCTGTGCCACAAATCCTCCAAAGTTGCCGTGGATATCACAATGTAACTACCGCGGGAGGCATTTTCCCCGCTTTGCCCCAATATTCTAACGGACAGTCATGGTTGGCTGCGCGCCATCCTCATAGCGTGCGACGATGCCAGCGAAGAGTTTCACACCAACGCCCAGGCAACGCTCGTCCACGATTAGATCATCTCGGTGCAAATCGTGCTTGTCTCCACGACCGGACCAGCAGCCCAGACGAGCCATCGCACCCGGGACGTGCTCGAGATACCAACCGAAGTCCTCGCCGCCGGACGACTGTGGGGCCTGAATGACAGCATTCTCGTCCACTCGTCGCACCGCTTCCGCAATCAGGGCGGTGCAGTATTCGTCGTTAAGCACAGGCGGCACGCCACGCTCGTAGTTGATGGTGCAATCGGCGCCGGTCGGAGCGAGGACCTGTTCAATCAGTTCGCGCACAAGTGGATCGATGTCGCGCCAGGTCTTGATGTCCGCGGTGCGCAGGGTGCCACTGACGCTGCCTTCCGACGGAATCGCGTTGTGCGCGTACCCGGAGTGAACGGAGCCGAACGTCAGCACGGTGCCCGTACGAGGATCGACGCGTCGCGACAGCAAGCCCGGCAAATCTACAATCAATTTACCCAGCGCATAGACAACATCGGCCGTCATCTGCGGACGAGAGGTATGCCCGCCCGGACCATGCACCTGAATCTCCAGGGTGTCGGCTGCAGAGGTGATGGCACCTGTTCGAACGCCAACGTGACCGACACGTAACTTCGGCTCACAGTGGACAGCAAAAATACGTTCAACACCATTGAGCGCACCGGCAGCGATAACTTCGGGCGCACCGCCAACCATGACTTCCTCTGCCGGTTGGAAAATGAAACGCAGCGGAGTAGGCAACGTGTGCTTCTCGTGGTACTCAGCCATGGCCAATGCCGTCGCGAGCGTAATCGCGGTGTGAAAATCATGCCCGCAGGCATGCATGACGCCATCGTTGGTGCTGGCAAACTCCAGCCCCGTGGTCTCAGTAATTGGAAGCGCGTCTATGTCACCACGGAAAGCGAGACGCCCTGGGAGTTCACCTCCGGCGTCACTACCGGCGAGTTCGGCTTCACCAATGTCAACCATCAAGCCGGTGTTGGGAAACAGCACTGGTTTCAGCCCTGCAGCACGCAGCTTCTCCTCCACAAAAGCCGTGGTGGCGTGCTCCATGTGAGATAGCTCTGGGTGCGCATGAAGATGCCGCCGCCACTCGAGAATCTCGTTCGCATGCTCGGCCCACCAGTGCTTAATAAACTCCTCAATCACAACTCTCCAGTGTAAGCGCTCCATCGACAGGCCGTAACAAGAGGCCTACCGACGACTGGGCCAGCGATAGCAGTGGCCGGCAAGCGCTTGAATGTCAGCGCCAGACGTACACATGACCAGGAGTCACTTCTTTAACTTTGACCTCTTCAATTATCAGATGTTTCACATTTTGAGGAAGTCTGCGATGATAATAGGCATGTCCGGCAATGGCACACCTAAGTCTCTCAGCATCCCCATCATCATCGTGGCCACAGCACTCGTGGTCGTCATCGGCATCGCCATCGGCCTGTCGCTGAACAATAGTGATGAGCCCCAGCGTCCGGAGGTCCCCTCCTCCTCGCAGCCGACGTCGCCCAGTTCGACACCGCCGTCCTCGACGAGTTCGACTTCTACGAGCAAGACGACCACCACGACGACAACTACGTCGAAGACCTCCGAGACGTCGTCAAGCACGCCGAGCACTTCGACATCTTCCTCGTCGTCGACGCCGAGCACCACGTCTTCGTCATCCACGACGACGAGCTCCGAGCCGACATCAGCTCCGGAGGGACAGGACTTCGGCACTGGGCGCTCCGACCTGGACGGCCTGGGCTTCGTGGGCAGCTCCGCACGCTGCGACAGCGGCGACCGTGCTTTTGCTGTTGTCGCCGCTGAACAGGGAATTAAGGCTGCTGCTTGTGAGACACGCTCCGGCGAGAAGTACTACCGCTCCGATACACCACAGGGTTCCGGATCGATGGACATCATCGTCGATGAGGGCGACCGCGTTGTTGCACAAAACGGCTCGTACAAGTACCAGATGTCCCCCGACGGAGTTCTTGTGACCAAGGACAACGAGGTCGTCAAAAAGTACGCTGCAGAAGCCTGGGGCACTGCCTAAGAAATCAACTTAAAGATCAATGTTGCGGGGACCGTAGAGGCGGTCGCCCGCATCTCCCAGCCCCGGCACGATGTAGGCCTCCTCGTTAAGATCCGGGTCCACCACAGTGGTGACAAGACGCACCGGGAAACCGGATTCCTTCAAGGCGTCGACACCCTGCTGTGCGGAAATGATGCACACGGCCGTGATGTTGTCCGCTCCGCGATCTGCCAACAGCTTCAGGGCATGCAGCAGTGAACCACCGGTTGCCAGCATTGGGTCGACCAGGAAGACAGTGCGCCCGGACAAATCCTCCGGCAGCGCCTCGAGGTACGGCACCGGCTCATGGGTTTCCTCATTACGAGCCAAGCCAATAAATCCCACCTGCGCATCCGGAATCATCGACAGCGACGGATCAATCATGCCAAGCCCCGCACGAATGACGGGAACAATAATCGGCGGATCCTGCAGACGGTAACCCGGCGCGGTGGTGATTGGGGTCTGAACATCGAAGTTATCGACGGGCAGCTCCCGGCTTGCCTCGTAAATCAGCATTGCGCCCAGATCGGCGAGTGCCGCACGGAAGCCCGCGTTATCAGTGCGCGCGTCGCGCAGAATGGTCAAACGTGACTGTGCCAAGGGATGGTTGACAACGGTAATCTCCATGCCTTCCAAAATACATTGCTTTGCTTTTGCCGCTCTGGTGCCGGCATCGCAAGTTTCTGAAAACGCGTTCCGCAAAAAAGATGGAACCGAATCGGCCTTTTTCGCGCCTAACAATACGAGGGCTTTTTACTGCGCCCCATTTGTGTAAGCCCGCTTACTACCAAATCCACTTGCCACTCAGTCGCCGTCCGAACCTCGCTAGCCGTTCTGCCACAGCACTGAGTGTTTAACCACACGCGAATTTCCTAGAGAGGCCGTAAATCTTGTCCCGTCCATCACCGCACAGTCCCCACAGCCAATCATTTCTCTCTCCGGCCACTAGCGGGAATGACTCAGTCTTTACGCTGGTGCCAGAGCTTATTTCTGCCAATGCCGCGCGCCTTGACGCATTGTCGCAGCAGGACAGCGGCACTGCCTTGGACATCAGCGCACTGCACTCGCTTGGCGACGTCCCGTTTGCCGGCCCCTTCTGTCACGCTGCAGCCACTGCTCTACAGCGCCAACATGAGCATGTGGCTGAGCTGAATGAGTACGGCACCAGCGCTGCTCGTGCACTGAACGCTCTTGTCTCTGCGGTGTCCACTGCTGAAGATGCAGGCGCACATGCGTTGCAGTCCATTTCACCGAAAATGGGAGCCGTTGCAGCTCGCGGGATTGGCGGTGCGTGATGCTTCCCACCAATCTACTTACGGAAGTCCCCAGCGCGATTGCACAACAGCTAAGTCCTGCCATCGCGCCCGCACTGGCAGGACTTGCTGGGGCCGCAATCCCCGCCGCGAGTACTGCCTGGCGCTCTGTGGCAGATTCCGTTGACCGCAACTGGGGCGATGGTGCTCGTTCCGGGGCAGGAGCCGCGGGAACAAGCCTCAAACAGGCTGCAAATGCGGCAGCCGACTTGGAAGCTCGCGCCGGAACCATTGACAGTGACATTGCCAAGGGCCTAGCCGCAGTAATGTCAGCGGCCACTGATTTGGCCCGGATTGCCATGGATTTTGTTACTTCCGCCATGGGCTCGCTGACTGCGACGGCTGCGGGGCCCGCAGGTCTCGCCGCAACCGGTGCCAGCCTAGTCTCAGCGGCCAGTTCCGCGATCTCACAGGCCATTGCGCGGCTCATGAAACTAGAACAAGAACTGCGGCCTCTGGTGCAGTCGCTGATACAGCAGGCAAGCACCGCGGTGGACACCCCTGCCCCACCCCGTCCGACGCAGTTGGAGGCCCCAGCAACCACTCAAGCCGCCTTCGCTTCTACGTCTACGAACACCCCAGGATTGGCCAGCGCTACCGACGCTGCAGATGGTTCGTGGGCGTCGTCCGATTCGGGCGGCGCGCCGGTGCCTGCGGATGCGGGGGCTGGCGCGCCGACACCAGAAGCCCAAGCTGCGGTGAAAGCTGCACTCAGTGCCGTGGGAACGCCCTATGGTTGGGGCGGAAATACTCCGGGGCAGGCGCTCGATTGTTCAGGCTTGACGCACTGGGCCTACGGGCAAGCTGGTGTTGATATTCCCCGCACGGCAGAAGCACAGGCCGTCGGCCGACAGGTGAGCCAGGATGAACTGCTGCCTGGCGATCTTGCAGTGTGGGACGGCCATGTCGCCATGGTTATCGGCGACGGAAAGATGGTCGAAGCGGGCGATCCGGTACAGGTAAACCCCGTGCGTACAACCAACATCGGCATGCCGTTTAAGGGGTTCTACCGCCCGACCGGATAGTGCGGTGGGTATCTGCGTCGTAAAACTTCTAAGATAGGACTACGCAAACTTGCCACCCGTGGGGGCGCTGCAGGTATGACAATTTTTGAGTTTTAACAATCACCGACAAGCAGAAGGGCTGCGACGAAAACTATGGCCAGGAAAGGCATCGTTCCTATCGAACTCGAGCTGACCTCGGGCACCTTTTACACGTTGTGGGCTCCAAGCTGGCGTGAAGGTGGCTCCGAGTGGCAGGCTCTGCTCGGCCGCGGCGATGACATCTATTTGTTCTCATCAGCGGCAAAGCTCCTGGCTTTCCTTCAGTCGGATGCTCCTCACGACTTCACGCAGCACCCCAGCTGGCGCAACTTCAACCAGCAGCTACCGGGAGCGGCCATCGCGGCGCCACGCCACCGCTATGACCTGATTGGGCTGCCAGAAATTTTGGCTGGCCGGGCCGACTACGACCATGTTTCGCGCGCAGACCGCATTCTTGCCATCACTCGCTCGATTGGTGCGATCGCGGATCTCAATCCGATCAACCAGATGTTCGCCTCTCACTCTGTCCTGGCTGCCACACAAAATGGTGCTGATCACTTCCAGGGCGGTGGCGCCGCTCAGTGGTCAGCTATCGGCAGTGTCATCTTGACCAACTGGGACAATTGCATTGACGCTATCGACGCCATCGGCGCAAATACTCCGAACATCGATGAAGAGTCTGAAACCACTGCTGCAGTCGCACTAAAGGAAGCAGAGGCCGCGGAGCGTGAGCGTCGTGAAGCAGCGGAGAAGAAGCGCGAAGAGGAAAAGAAGGCCGCAGAGGAGACCGCCGGCGATCCGTACGATCAGACGGTGTGGGCCAACGCTGGCATCGACCCGATCAAGATCTCCATCGCTGGCCGCACGCTCTACACCTTGCGTTGTTACATGGGGCGTCGCCCGCTATTCCTGGGCAGCGCCGGTGAGATTCACACGTTCTCGCAGCCACGCACGATGGTACGTTGGCTGCTGGAGAACAAGCATCACGACATGTCGGCGCTGACGACGTGGGATGAAATCATCACTGCAGCCAACGCAGGTGAGCTAGAGGCCGTGGTGCACGAGGACAATGAGTACTCGTTTACCGGTCTGGCCGAGGATATTGAAAAGGGCCCGAACGCCGTGGACACCGCCCAGCTCGCCCGCGCGTACGAGCTACTCGCAGATGCCGCTGACTGGGCTGGTGATGATGCCGTGAACGAGGTACTGGCGGGCAATCAGCAGCTGCAGTGGCTGCTGAACTTCCTGCTGGACACCGGAGAGCTGTCCGAGCCAGTTCCGCCTTACGACGATGAGGCCAAGGGCTGGAGGCAGCTGGAGAAGGACTTGGCCGCTCGGTTTACGACCAAGATCTAGCTCCCACCCAGCAAAGCTGGCCGGCGCTGGCTAGTCCAGCGTCAGGTTCAGCTCGTCTTCGGCACCGAAACCCGCACCGTTGACATCAGTTTCGATGTCCTCGTCGCTGTTGTCGATAAGCTGCAGGTAAGCGGGGTAAATAATGGTGTCCATGATGTGTTCGCGGGTCGGCAGATCCACGAATGCATTGTTTAGCGCATTCGAGGTCAGTTCGAACAGCTCGCTGTAGCCGTAGCCGAAGTTCTCCACCAGCTCCATGCACTCCCTGGTCATGGAAGTCGCACCAATCAGACGGTTATCCGTGTTGACGGTGCAGGCGAAACTCATATCGTCGAGAAGCGAGAACGGGTGATCCGCAACGCTGTCACAGACACCCGTCTGAACGTTGGAGGTCGGGCAGATTTCCAGCGGAATCTGGCGGTCACGAATAGCGGAGGCAACCTCCTGACATTCGATGCCCTCGAGGGAAGCACCGAAGTCCTCGTAGATGCGCACACCGTGCCCCAGGCGGCGAGCACCTTGCACGACAGCGTCCTGCAACGAATCCACACCGGCGTCTTCACCTGCGTGAATGGTGACCGGAATGAGGTTCTCCCGCAGCATAGTGAATGCTTCGGCGTGGTTAGCCGGCGGGAAGCCGTTTTCCGGTCCAGCGATGTCAAAACCGACAACGTACCCGTCGGAGTTCTTCCCGTAGTTGTCGATGACCAGCTGTGCGACTTCCTTGGAATTGTTATTCTGGCGCATCGCACAGACCAACAGACGTGCGGTGATGTGCTTTCCCTCAGCGGCGGCATGGGCTTCACCCTGCGCCAGGCCTTCGACCAGAGCGTCGATAACAGCCTGCATATCCAGGCCCTTTTCCAGATGGTTTTCCGGAGCGAGGCGCAGCTCAGCGTAGACAACGTTGTCGGCAGCCAAATCCTCGACGGCCTCACGCGCCACGCGCGTCAGCGACTCAGCGGTCTGCATGACGGCGCAGGTGTGCGCGAAGGCAGTCAGGTAGCTCGGCAACGAGCCAGAGTTGCCGGTGTCAATGAACCACTTCTCCAGTTCATCCACGTCGGTGGTGGGCAGCTGATCGGTGTAACCGCAGTCCGCGGCCAGGTCGATAACGGTCTGCGGGCGCAGGCCGCCATCAAGGTGATCGTGAAGCAGTACCTTGGGCAGGCTGGCGACAACCTTGCGCATCTCATCGAGATTCGATGCCGAAGACTGTGTGTCCAGAGACTGAGCATCACTGTGCAAAGAATTAGTCATAATGGCCAGACTATCGGTACTGCGCCCTCCGCTTCTACTTCACTGCCGCGGAATCGTATTTCTGCTTTGCACAAAGGCTTTCCCTCCCCCGTTTTCCCCCATCCACACACGAGAAATACGTCATTCCGAGTGACGTTTTACTACCCTTATTTCATCATGTTTCCCGCTCGCCGCTACTCGTCTGCCGTTACGCTGCTAGCCACCAGCGCTTTGCTTCTGCCGAGCACTGCCCCCGCAGCCATGGCGCAGAGCACCTCGCTTACCGACGACACTCCGATTGTCGGCCCCGCACCTGACATCCGTGACACGGAGGGCTGCCCCTACAAGACCCTCCCACCAGCACCAGTGGACTCCTCGGAGGTTCCGGCTCCCGGCGAAACATCTCCCCCTCCACTTCCGGTTCCCCAAAAACCGACTGGAGGTAGCAAAATGTCCGCCTGCGGCATTGTCAGCGGTGAGGGGTTTGACGTCCCGAAAGACCTCTCCGCCTCTGCATGGACGGTGTTCGATTTGAAATCCGGCGATGTCCTTGCGGCGAAGGACCCGCACGGCCGCTACCGTCCGGCATCGATTATTAAGGTGTTGCTGGCGATGGAGGCGCTCGAGGATTTGAAACTCGACACCTCGGTTAAAGCGACATTCGAGGACGCGAACATGGAGGGCTCTCGTGTCGGCATCGTCGAGGACGTGAACTACTCGGTAGAAACGCTCCTGACTGGCCTGTTGCTCAACTCCGGCAACGACACCGGCCACGCGTTGGCCCGCGAACTTGGTGGCATGGATAAGACCACCGAAAAGGTCAACGCCCTGGCAAAGAAATTGGGGGCGACGGATACGCGAGTGGTCAACCCGACTGGTCTCGATGCCCCGGGCCAGATGACGTCGGCATACGACATGTCACTGTTCTTCCAGCACGCATTCAACAATGAGACCTATCGCAAACTCTCGGCCACCCGCCTGGCCACCATCCCCGGAGACAAAGCTCTCGAGGTCGATGACTTCGAAATCGCCAACGACAATCAGCTGATTGCCCAGGACTATCCCGGCGCGCTTGGAGGCAAAACCGGTTTTACCGACGATGCCCGTCACACCTTCGCTGGGGTGGCTGAGCGCGACGGCCGTCGTCTCGGCGTCATCATCCTCGACGCCACTGTGGAGGATTCACCGCGCCCCTGGGAGCAGGCAGCATCGCTTCTCGACGCCGGCTTCGCGGCCCCGCAGGACAGCTCTGTCGGTGTCCTCGAAGCGGAAGCGACTGAGAATACGTTGGTAGAAAAATTGCCCGATATCCTGGACGACGAGTCAACAGGAACCGGGCTGAAAATTACTGTCAGCGCTGCCATCGTAGGTGTCATCGCATTGATTGCGATGGTCACCTACCGCTTCGGCAGACGCGATCGCGGCTAATTATTTCGAACCGAGCAGGCGGTTCAATCCGGACGGGTTGGCCGCTTCCGCACGGACGTTAATGACAGCAGGAGCAGGCGCATCCAGCTCCTCGTCGGCAAGCGCTTCTTCGGTCGTCGCGGTCCAGGCAGTGGCGTACATAGTGATGCGCCAGATGAGGTAGAAGACGACCATCAAACCGATGACCGGACCGAAAACTGCACCGGCCGGGTTCGACAGGGCGTTGGAGAAGAAAACGCTACCGAGCTGCTTGACAACCTCAAGGCCAATCGCACCGATAATCGCGCCCTTTGCCGCAGAGCGGAACGGGGCACCCCCGCGTGGCAGGAAAGCGAGCATCCAGAAGAACAGCAGCCAGTTGGCGACGAGACCAATGGCGATGGCAATCAATCCTGCGATTATTGTGATTCCCGGGACATGGGCCAGACCAATCTTGTCCAGCAGGGACTGTGTCAGTCCGGAAGAGCCGGCCGCGGTGACAGCGAAGGTCAGCAGGATCATAACCAGCATGCCCAGCAGACGCAGCAGGTCGCGAACCTTTCCCATCACGAAGTTGCTAGCGCCTAGCGGGCGCTTCCACAGCTGTGTCACTGCGTTGGAGAGGTTGCTCATCCAACTAAGACCCGACCACAGGGTGGCGATGAAACCGACGGTGAAAACGCCACCGGCCTGATCGATCGCACCTTCAATAATTGCGTTGATGGTGTCGCCCATCGACCCATCGATGGAGTCTGTGATAGCGGACTGAATTTGCTCGAGCAGTTGCTCATTACCACGCAACACAAGCGCGAGGATGGCAAATGCCGTCATGATAAGGGGGAAAATCGACAGCACGGAGAAGTACGTGACAGCGGCGGCAAAAAAGTTGCCACCCTGCTCAGAGTAGCGCTCCTGCATCCGCATAATGTGATCGAACCACGTCCACTTTTCGCGGAGGCGGTCGATTGCGCTCGGTTCATCGGCGTGTACACGCTCGATGCCATAGCGGTCCGTTCTCTTCGGATCTTTTTGAGTAGAGGTTGCCATGTCCTCTACCTTAACGTGCCAGCTTTCGGTACGGAGACTGAAGCGCAGAGTCTACAGCTGGATTAACGGTTGGCAGCCTTCAGGAACCCGACGCGCTCGTACACATCTGCAAGTGTCTTGGCGGCAACTTCACGGGCACGGTCAGCGCCTTCGGCCAGGATTCGTTCCAACTCACCGCGATCAGCCATGAGCTCCTCATAGCGAGCACGCAGTGGCGTGGTGAATGCTTCCAGCGCATCTGCGGTATCAGCCTTCAGCTGGCCGTAGCCTGCGCCTTCGTAGCCGGCAACGAGCTCGTCGACAGGCTTGTCGGTCAACGCCGACTGAATGACCAGCAGGTTGGATACGCCCGGCTTGTTCTCACGGTCGAAACGAATTTCGCCATCGTTGTCGGTAACGGCCGAGCGAATGCGCTTGGCAGAGACCTTTGGGTCGTCCAACAGATTAATAATGCCCTTCGGGTTTGCACCCGACTTGCTCATCTTCGAGGTCGGACCCTGCAAGTCATAAATCTTGGCGGAGCCTTCCATGATGTGCGGATCCGGCACAACGAACGTTTTCTTGTAGCGGGAGTTGAAGCGCTGCGCCAGGTTACGCGTCAGCTCGAGGTGCTGGCGTTGGTCCTCGCCCACCGGCACCAGCTGTGGGCGGTAGAGCAGAATGTCGGCGGCCATCAGCATCGGGTACGCAAACAAACCAGCGGAGGTGTGTTCCGCGCCCTGACGAGAGGACTTGTCCTTAAACTGCGTCATACGGCTGGCTTCACCAAAGCCAGTCAAGCAGGTCAGCACCCATCCGAGCTCCGCGTGCTCGGGCACATGCGACTGCACGAACAGCACCGACTTCTCCGGATCAATACCAAGTGCAATCAGCTGTGCGGCACCTGCGATAGTGCGCTGACGCAGCTCCTTCGGATTCTGCTCGACAGTGATGGCGTGCAGGTCTGGAATGAAGTAGTAAGCGTCGAAGTCATCCTGCAGATTAATCCAGTTCTTCAATGCTCCCAGGTAGTTGCCCAGGTGGTAGGAATCTGCGGTCGGCTGAATGCCGGACAGAACGCGCTGCTTACGAGCACTCGGTGCAGGATTAGTTGCTTCAGGACCCTTGCTTTCACTCATAGCCAATAAGTTTAGCGCGAGCTTCATAGTGGAGAGTCGGCGACGTACCCATTTCGACGACATCGCAGGCTTTACAGGAACGCCAATCCTTAATATCCGGTCTTTAAATCGACGTCGACTACCGGGAAAGCGACCACCAAAAACTAGTCCTGACGGCCCTTGTACCCTTGCTCCACAAGCATTCGATCGGATAGCAATTTGACGGTTCGCGCTGCAGCGGCTGGCGATTCCTCGGGGTACAGTGCGCGCACCAGCGTGACAGCCGGGCGGATGCCGTGTTCAGAGAGAACACGTCGAACACGCTCGCGCTCCCCCTGGGTCAACTCCAGTGGAGCTACGGGAGGCCTGCGGGTGTAGGACACGACCATGACGACTCCCAGCAGAACAATGAGTCCGAGGGAAATCCACAGTGGCCACGCGTAGGCAAAAGACAGCACGATAAACGCAACGATGACACCGGAAGTCACGACCACCGGGACATTGACAGCAGTACCAGGATCGTTCTGCAGGCTCCGTGCGATGGCTTCCAAATCGGCCATCTGGTGCCGCTTGTTATCTCTCTCGCCGTTTTTCACTGTGAATGTCCTCTCCTTTCCGGGTCCGCACCGAGCTCGCTTCAAGTCTCGCGCAAATTCGCGCTTGGGCTTTACAGCAGCTGAAGTCCCATCAGCCCTTCTTCAAATCTTAGGCGCTCGCGTCCCAAGTGCCGAACTAACCCACAGGTATTATTGGACTAATTCAATTCTCTTATCCGTCAGGAGTCCCATGCTCGCTGCCATTGCGGTTGCCGTCTTCATCCTGCTGATCCCAGGCACAGTTCTCGGTTGGGTCAGTGGGCTACGTCCCACGCTCGCGTTGGCATCTGCCGGCCCATTAACGATGGGTGTGATCGGTTTTTCCGCATGGTCGTCTCACGCGCTTGGGCTGGATTACACCTGGCTCTTCGTGGCCGGCATGTGGGCATGGTTCTGTGCCATTGGCTATCTGGTGCGCAGATTCATCCCCCGGGCAACGCCCGAAGACGGCTTCGATTCCGGCGTTGTCACCGCGATGATTGTCGCCGGGGTCACGGTAGTCGGCTCGATGCGCGCCATGCTCGTGCTTAACGACGTCCCCGGTGGCCCCGGCGCTATCCGCGAGGCCTGGGATATGCTCTGGCATACTAACTTCCTCCGGTTCATTGACGAGCATGCAATAGCCTCGCCCACCGCGGCCGGTGACCTGATGAATCAGGAGACCGGAGCCGAAATGTTCTACCCCACCGGCTGGCATGCCGTGGCGGGGCTGCTGCCCGGCTCGGTTTTCCTCGATTCCAACGTGTTTGCGTTCTTGGCCCCGGCGCTGCTTCTGCCCGCAGCAACTGCGGTGCTAGCCCGCACCGCAGTTGGCCCTAAGTGGGCGGCCTATGCCGGTCCCGCAGCTGCCGTCGCGACGCTGATGCTTCCGGAGATTTGGGCGGCTCTTTGGCGCACATCCTCCATGCCGTATCTGCTCGCGGTGGCCACTTTGCCGATCGCTGCGGCTTTGACCATGCGGGGCTATATTGTCCCCGCTACGCTTGCCCTGGTCGGCACGTTTATCACCCACCCGGCCGGCGCAATTGCTGCTGTGCTCTTTGTTGGCTTGTGGTTGATCACCCAACCGAGTGTCAGTGGCCTCGCTCGCACACTAATTATCGGAGCGCTCTCACTGGTGATGACTCTCCCGGCAGCATTGTCCGCTAGCGGGCAAGGTGAATCCGTTGCGGGCTTTACCGGCCAAATTGAGATTTCCCGCTCCGAATCACTGTGGCGGACTCTTATCGGGTTTTCCCGCTATGCTGACGAGCCCATCTTTTCCCAGACTGTTCTGGTTCTTGTGCTCATCGGCCTGGTGGTGGCGCTGGTCTCTCGCCTACCAGACAGCCCGTGGGCGCCGTGGCCGGCACTGGCTTTCGGGCTGCTCTTTGTGGTGTCCGATAGTGCGCAGTCCCGTTGGGCGGAGCCGTCCGGCACCTATCTGAAGTTTATTGGCACTTTCTTCTACGACATGCCGTACCGTATGCAGGCGGTTATGGGAATTCTGCGCGCAGTGCTGGTCGGCTACGCAGTCGCGGCTGCCGTTGTCGCGATTGTGGCTGCGGCGCAGTGGATCGTCGCAAAGCGAAATCAGCCGGTCAAGTCGTGGAATCCTGCGCTGGCGATGGGGCTCGTAGCGGCACTGGCGATTGTGCCTGCGACCTGGGTGAGTGGGCCTGCTCAGCGCGAGGCAATTCGTGGAAGTTTCGGAAGCACGTTTGTGACCGCTGCGGACATGGAAGCTATTGATTGGCTGTCCGAGCAGCCGCATGCGTTTGAGGGGCATATCCTCAATGACCGTCGTGACGGTTCTGCGTGGATGTACGCCATCGCTGGGCTGCCGACGCTGTTCCGCCATTTCTCCTTCTCCGACAAAACTGCCGAGGCAAGCAAGAAGCTGCCGACAAACGTTGACTTGCTGGGCTCACATCCGGAATTCGATGCCATGGCGAAAAAACTGGGCGTGCATTACATCATTAGTTCTCCGCCAGGTGTGAACACGGATGGCACGGAGGCGCTGTCGATGCGTTCCTGGGCATGGCACGCGCCGGGGCTCACGCCCGTGTATCACGACGGTTCTGTGATGATTTTCGCGGTCAACAAGATGTTTTCACCTGAAGAGTTGCACGCTGTTGTCAACAGTTCCCCACACCGCCCGGCGCGCCCCAATCCGCTGTGGATGCCTCCGCGCCAGCCGATCATCCCCTCCCCCGACGAGGCTGCCGATCCGCTCGCCGGCGCGCATATCACCGTCGACTCTCGCCGCGGGGCCATCGAGACTATCAACGCTGACCTGCCTCGCGCACTGCGTTTGAGTGGGGATACTTCCGCTCACATCGACAGCATCGTGCAACGTGCCAACGAGAAGCTCCGTCAGCGCGGCGCAATCGTTGGCGCGCATTCGCTTGCCGACGGCACGGAGAGCGCAGCCACCGTAATTGTCGGTCGCTCATCAGAGGACCAGACCCTTTCTGGGGATAACATCGGCGATCGTGGTTTTTCGGTATCCGCTGTGGTGGAGTCCCTCGAGCCAAAGGACGATGACCCTGCTGACTGGCAGCTGGCGGCAGGTGTGCGTGACGGAATGGTGTTCCGAGGTTTCAATCCGCACAGCAGTTACAGCACAAACGGGGTGCCAACAGAGTTTCGTACCGGTCTGGCGCCGGCAGTGGCGGTGAACCAGAGTTCGCGGTCGCATGCGCCGACGGTTGCGCTATCGCTGGGAGCGGTGGGCGCTGAAAAACTCACCCGCGATTTGGCCGACCCGGCTATGCAGGACAAATGGGCCGACGCCATCGTTGACGGCATTGCCTCCATGTTGCGGCAGAACCGACATCTCGTAACCGCTCCCGAGCCGGAGTTGATCCCAGAATTCGCTGGAGTCGGAGCATACTAGTCCGCGGCCTAGGCGCGTGCCGAGTCTAGGCGTACTCCACGATCACCGGCGCGTGGTCCGTCCAGCGAAGATCGTAGGCGGCAGGCTTGTCCACCACCGAGCTGACGGCACGCTTGAGCATTGGTTCGGTTGCCGCCTGGTAGTCGATGCGCCAGCCGGCATCTGTATCGAACGCCTTACCGCGGTAGGTCCACCAGGACCAAGGGCCGTCGGCCTCTGGGTGAAGACGGCGGGTGACATCAAACCACACCGGATCTGCATTGGGCGCCGGGGCCTCCCACACGGAACCATCGGAGAAGGCACCGGATTCCAGCTCCTTGTCGCTGGCCTGAACCTGCGAATCCTGGGGAACCTCATCGGGCCAGCAGCCGAAGACCGAGTCCATCCAGGCGCGCTCCTGTGGCAGGAAGCCGCTCTTGCGGCGGTTGGTCTTCCAGTTCTTCAAATCCTGTTCGCGGTGACAGATGTTCCAGTCGCCGCCGATAACTGCGTGGTGACCGTCGCGCCCCTTGGCACCCAGTTCCGCCAGGTAATCAGAGAAGGCATCGAGGAAGCGGTACTTCTCATCCTGCTTCTCACTAAGCGCGGCACCGGACGGCAGGTAGAGGCTGGCAATCTGGACATCCGCATCCAGGCCGGTATCCGCTGCCGGGGCAACCCCACTGATAAACCGACCGGATTCTTCGAACTCCTCCGAGCCGATGCCCACCTGGACGTCGTTAAGCGGAAAGCGCGAGAGAATGCCCACCCCGGCGCGCCCCTTGGCACCCAGGTTTTCAGCGCCGACCCAATGCCATCCGGCATCGAAAGCGGGCGCGAGGGCCTTGCGTGCCTGGTCGTCGGTGGCGCGGACTTCCTGCAGCAAAACGACATCGGAACTGGTGTGCTTCAGCCACTCCAACAGTCCGAGGTTGGTTTCGCTGCGCTCTTTGACGGCGGCGCGGATGCCGTTGACATTGATTGTCGCGATTGTAAGGCTCATGCCCTCATACGTTACCTATGCGTACGCTACGCCTTGTAGACCTCTAGCGCAGTTCGATGCGCTCGGACTTCTTCGCCTGTGAGCGGCGGTACAGAACAATGGTCGGCAGAGCGATGAAGATAGCCAGCATCGCCAACGTTGCGCCGCCCAAAGCCGGTGCGCGGTAGCCATAACCGGAAGCGATGACCCAACCACCGAGCGCGGCTCCGAATGCGTTGGCCATGTTCAATGCGGCCTGGTTGAGAGCTGCCGCCAGCGTCTGTGCGCGACCTGCGACATCCATCAGACGGGTCTGCAGATTCGGTACCAATACCGATCCCAGCAGACCGATAAGGAGGAAGTTGATCGTGCCCAGCACAGCATTCTGCGAGGTGAAGTAGAAAGCACTGAGCATGATTACCATCAGCACCAGCGCAACCATGATGCCCCACTCCCCGATGCGGTCGGAGAGCCATCCGCCAATGTAGGTACCGACTACCATGCCGATGCCGTAGGCCATCAGCACAATCCAGATGTGGTTTTCGCTCATGCCCGCTTCGCGAGTCATGGTCCAAGTGATATAGGTGTAGACCGCGAACATTCCGCCGAAACCAACGGTGCCGATTGCGACGGTCAGCAGCACCTGCGGTGTCACCAGGGCGGAGAGCTCATCCATCGGACGCGTCTTCGGCATACGGTTCATATGCGGCACAGCGAACCACAGCGAAACAAGTGCAATCAGGCCGATGACCGCTACAAACGCGAAGGCACTGCGCCAACCGTACATCTGCCCCAGCACCTGCGCGGCCGGCACACCTATCACAGTCGCCACCGACAGCCCCACGCCCGACAGGGCCACCATCTTTCCACGCTGCCCTGGCTTAGCCAGGGAGGCCGCCACCAGAGCAGCCACCGAGAAATACGCACCGTGCGGCAAACCGGCAATGAAGCGGGAGACCATGACAGCTTCGAAAGACCCCAGTGTGCCTGCCCATACCGTGGCACCATTGCCGATGGTAAATGCCGCCATCAGCAGCAGTAGCATGCGCCTGCGCGGAATCGAACCGGTCAGCACGGTAATCAGCGGTGCGCCCACGACAACACCGAGGGCGTACATCGAAATCATGCGCCCCGCGGCATCCTCATCGCGTCCGAAGGCGTCAGCGATGTAAGGCAGCAGGCCCATGGCCACAAACTCAGTAACGCCGATGCCGAATGCACCGACCGACAGAGCCACAATCACCAAGATTCGGCGTAGATCAGAGATGTCGTCCTGCACCGGAACAGGACGGCGATGCGAGCTAAACGCTCCCACACGACGTGCACGCGGTTTGTGGTCGTCGTTGTGGGTTGTTACTTCGCTTGACGACGTCATTGCGACCGTCTCCTTTTCTCTTCTTACGCCAGTTGGTGGGCTCTCAGTTCCCCTCGATTTTCGACCCAAGACGGGCTCGCAAAACCGCGAGGGGAGTCGAAAGGGAAAAATGAGACTCTACTCCGCAACACAAAAATTTCGCTATTCAATCCGTCTGTTCCCCGGGTATTTGTGCGCGGAATAACATCTACAGCCATTGGCGGTAGTCACTCACTCACGTTCTTCTAATACATTGTGCAATCGGCATTGTTTGCCGAGGGCTACCAATGCCCTCCGAGCGCCACGGACTTCCTACCATCGAGCGCTCCGGGTCTTCGATGCTGCCGTACTAGCTACCGGGTAAATTGTTTGAAAAGATATTTCGAACTGCAATACCGATAGGATCTTGAGCCGCTATGGGCGACCGCTATAACCTCTACGAGTCTCTGAAGCTGGATAGCGCAGCCAGCACCGAAGAGCTCCATGCAAACCTTTCTAGTCAGCTCTCTGAACTGCGGGATGCTGGTGTCTCGGAGTACTCCGGCGAGTTCCAGGAGAAGCTCACTGCGCTGCAAGTGCTAGGCGATGAGGGACGTCGTCGCGAATACGACGCTTTGCTGGCCGATGAGAACGCCACCATCACCATCGCGACGCTGCGCGGGCTGGCAAATCGCCCGGTACCCACTGCGCAGGAATCCTCGTTCCAGACACAAGCCCAGCAAGCCCCGCAAGCCCAGTCGCAGCCGTCATCGGCACAGCAGAATCAACAAGCACAGTGGTCCGCCCCAACTCAAAACGGACCTGCGACGGTAACCACCACGGTGACCACGGATGTACCGCCACTGCCGGCAAACGCCACACTGCAGAACATGTGGCAGCGCATGCCGCTCATTCCCCGAATTACTACCGGCCTGGTCGGTTTTTCAACCTTGATTGGCATCATCACAGTTCTGTACGCAATCAAGCTCAGCATCCAGGGCGCCAACAATCTCGGCAGCCTAGAGTCATCGTTGGGTGATTCTTGGGAGGGTATTGGCTACATGATGGGCGCTGCAGCCGCCCTCGTTCTCGTTCCAATCCTTTTACTGCTGGGAATGATGCTTGTCACCTTGACCGCATACTGGATTCACTCCATTCTCCGCGGCGAAGACTCAACGGCACCAATCTTTTTCTGCGTCACCGTGGCACCACTGGCGTTGACTATGACCATCATCCCCCTCCTGTTCTTGAGCTCCTGGGTGGATGTAGTCCTCTTCCTCGCAGGTGCCATGCTGATCGCCGCTTGCGTTCTTATGTTCCTCAAGGACATGCGCGCATGGTTCCGCGGCCAGAAACTGGTCAGGACTACCCAGTCAGCCCCGGGGCAGGTATATGCGCCGCAGCACCCCCAGTCTCAGAACATTCAGGGCTACCAGTTCGGCCAGAACAATCCTCCGAACAATACGCAGAACTAACTAAGCTGTCCTGAACCACCGCGCCGGCGTGCACGACACCCCAGCGCGGTTTTTCGTATTTGAGGGGCCTGAGCGCGGGGACCGTCGTAAAGCGAAAAATGGAATGAAAAGCGGTGAATAAGCGACAAATAAAAACGCATTTCGTGACTTACCTCACATAATTGCGTTATTCATATCACTATCACTGTTTTTGCGCTATGCCCCGACACAACCCAAGATTCAAAACTGGGTTATCGTGGAACAAAACAGATAGGAGACATGAATTATGGCGACAATTATTTGGACCCGTACTGACGAAGCCCCTCTGCTGGCGAGCTACTCGCTGAAGCCAATCGTGGAGGCATTTGCAAGCCAGGCTGGTGTCAATGTTGAAACCCGCGACATCTCCCTCGCAGGCCGCATTCTGGCTCAGTTCCCGGAGCGCCTTTCGGACGAGCAGAAGGTAGAAGATGCGCTGGCAGCCCTGGGCAAGCTGGTCAAGGAGCCGGACGCCAACATCATCAAGCTGCCGAATATCTCTGCATCCGTCCCGCAGATTAAGCGCGCTGTCGCAGAGCTGCAGGAAAAGGGCTACGACATTCCGAAGTACAAGTCGCAGCCGGAAGGCGACGAGGAGACCGCCGACCGCGCAAAGTTCGACAAGGTCAAGGGCTCTGCCGTTAACCCGGTACTGCGCGAGGGTAACTCCGACCGCCGCGCTCCGGAGCCGGTGAAGAACTACGCCCGCAAGCACCCGCACCGCATGGGTGCTTGGTCCGCAGACTCCAAGACCAACGTCGCCACCATGGCCTCCAACGACTTCCGCCACAATGAGAAGTCCATTGTCATGCCGGAAGACGACAAGCTGACTTACCAGCTCGAGTCCAACGACGGCCATATCATCACCCTGAAGAAGGACATGCCGGTCCTCAAGGGCGAGATTATTGACGGCACGGGCATGAACGTCCACATCCTGGACAACTTCCTCCGCGCTCAGATCCGTCGCGCAAAGCGCGAGAACATCCTGTTCTCCGTCCACCTGAAGGCCACCATGATGAAGGTCTCCGACCCGCTGATTTTCGGCGAGGTCCTCAAGGCCTTCCTGCCATCTGTTTTCCCGAAGTTCGAGTCCAAGCTGGCCGCTGCCAACCTGACTCCGGACTATGGCCTCGCCGCTATCCTCGACGGCCTGCACAAGCTTGACGACGCAACCGCTGCAGCCGTCAAGTCCGCGATTGAAAAGGACCTGAAGGAGGGCCCGGCCCTCTACATGGTGAACTCCGACAAGGGCATCACCAACCTCCACGTTCCGTCCGACGTCATCGTTGACGCCTCCATGCCTGCACTAATCCGCAACGGCGGCAAGGGCTGGGGCCCGAGCGGCGAAGAGAGCGACACTCTCGCTGTTATCCCGGACTCTTCCTACGCCGGCGTCTACCAAGCGGTCATCGATGATTGCCGCGCCAATGGCGCTTTCGACCCGGCAACCATGGGATCTGTCCCGAACGTCGGCCTGATGGCTCAGAAGGCTGAGGAGTACGGCTCCCACGACAAGACTTTCCAGGTTCCGGTTGACGGTGTCCTGCAGGTCATCAACTCCGCTGGCGAGGTTCTGATTGAGCACCACGTCGCCGAGGGTGACATCTGGCGCTCCTGCCAGACCAAGGACGCCCCAATCCGCGACTGGGTGAAGCTAGCCGTTAACCGCGCTCGTATCACTGGTGACCCTGCAGTGTTCTGGCTGGACCCGCAGCGTGCGCACGACAACAACCTGATCAGCAAGGTCAACGAGTACCTGGCAGATCACGACACCGAGGGTCTGGATATCCGCATCATGGATCCGGTGTCCGCCACCAAGTTCTCCCTCGAGCGCATCCGCCGCGGCGAGAACACCATTTCCGTAACCGGTAACGTTCTGCGTGACTACCTCACCGACCTGTTCCCAATTATGGAGCTGGGCACCTCCGCTAAGATGCTGTCGGTCGTGCCGCTGATGGCCGGCGGCGGTCTGTTCGAGACCGGTGCAGGCGGTTCCGCCCCGAAGCACGTCCAGCAGGTTCAGGAAGAAAACCACCTGCGCTGGGATTCCCTGGGTGAGTTCCTGGCACTGGCCGAGTCCCTGCGCTATGCCGCTGAGGATGACGACGACTCACGTCCGCGCGTCCTGGCCGAGGCCCTGGACAAGGCAACCGCTACCCTGCTCGACGAGGGCAAGTCGCCCTCCCGCAAGGCTGGCGAGATCGACAACCGCGGCTCCCACTTCTACCTGGCTCTCTACTGGGCACAGGAGCTGGCCAAGCAGGACGAGAACTCCGAGCTGAAGGAAGCTTTCGCACCGGTTGCTAAGGCCCTCACGGAGAAGGAAGAGTCCATCACCAAGACCCTGATTGATGCTCAGGGTTCCCCAGCTGATCTGGGTGGCTACTTCCTGCTGGACGATGAGAAGACCTCCGCAGTTATGCGTCCGTCCGCTGAGTTCAACGAGATTATCGACGGTTTGAAGAAGTAGGACTAACTGCTTGCCCCTGGGTGGTCTGGCTGGTCTGGTTGGCCGAGGCTGACCTAGACTGCCCGCCGATTTCAGGCGATAGCCCCTCGCTCATGTTGCATTTGATGCACATGATGCGTGGGGCTTTTTCTGTGCCCTGACCTCCATAACGGCCTTGACAACTTCGAGCGCCCTTCGGCGGTCTCCGGTACTTTTCGCCCATATCCAGCCCCCAGCTTGGCTCAACCCGACACTCGACACCGCAGCGCCCAATGCCCAGCCCCCCCCACAACTAATCACACCCCACGACTAATCAAACCAATCCGTACTAAGCGGGCTATCGCACTCTCGACACAGATGCACACACCCTCTTACCTTGGGTTTTTCCAAAACTTTGCAATAGACAGCTTGGTTCACTATTGTTTGTAAGCAACGTTTTGAACAACCTCAAAAACCGCAAGGAAGTATCTGAAATGACCACCAAGTACGACAACAGCAACGCCGCCAACTGGGGCCTGTCCACTCGCGCTATTCACGCCGGCTTCGCTCCGGACGCACAGACCTCCGCGCGTAACCTGCCGATTTACAACACCTCCTCCTACGTCTTCGATTCCGCTGAGCACGCTGCCAACCGCTTCAACCTCTCGGATGCAGGCCCGATTTACTCCCGCCTGACCAACCCGACTGTGGATGCCGTCGAGCAGCGCATCGCCAGCCTTGAGGGTGGCGTCGCAGCCGTACTGTTCGCCTCCGGCCAGGCAGCTGAGACCGCTGCTGTTCTCACTCTGGCTCGTGCGGGCGACCACTTCGTCGTTTCGCCGCGCCTCTACGGTGGTACTGAGACCCTGTTCAAGGTCACCCTGCCGCGCCTTGGCATCGACTGCACTTTCGTCGAGAACCCGGATGACCCGGAGTCCTGGCAGGCAGCAGTTCAGGACAACACCGTCGGTTTCTACGGTGAATCCATCGCCAACCCGCAGATCGACATCCTGGACATCCCGGTTATCGCAGAGGTTGCACACCGCAACAACGTTCCGCTGATTGTCGACAACACGGTTCCGACCCCTGCCCTGCTGCGCCCGCTCGAGCACGGTGCTGACATCGTGGTTTCTTCCACCACCAAGTTCCTGACCGGTAACGGTTCCTCCCTCGGCGGTGTCATCGTCGATGGTGGCAAGTTCGACTGGACTCAGACCCGCAACGGCCGCTCTATCTTCCCGAACTTCACCGAGGCCGACGAGGCTTACCACGGCCTGAAGTTCGCCGACCTGGGCGCCCCAGCCTTCGCACTGCGCGCCCGCGCTGGCATTCTCCGCGACACTGGTGCTACTCCGGCTCCGTTCAACGCGTGGGTTCTGGCTCAGGGCCTCGACACCTTGTCTCTGCGCATCGAGCGCCACAATGAAAACGCCAAGGCTGTCGCTGAGTTCCTCGAGAACCACCCGCTGGTCGCCAAGGTCAACTACGCTGGCCTGCCGAGCTCCCCGTGGCACGAAACCCTGACCAAGCTGGGTCTCTCCGGCGCCAGCGGCGTGCTCTCCTTCGACTTGAAGGATGCCGACACCGCCAAGGCTTGGAAGTTCATTGACGCTCTGAAGCTGCACTCCAACGTCGCCAACATCGGTGATGTCCGCTCATTGGTTGTCCACCCGGCCACCACCACTCACTCCCAGTCCGATGAGGAGGGTCTGACTCGCGCCGGCATTTCCCAGGCCACCGTGCGTCTCTCCGTCGGTATCGAGAACATCGATGACATCATCGCTGACCTCGAGGGCGGCTTCGCAGCACTCGCGTAGACCGTTTGTACACAGACATATGACGGACTAAGTAGTCTATAAGGCATGAGCTTTTCCCCATCTACCCCGGCCGCCCTCCCACCCGAGGGCGAGCCGGGGCGTGTCTTTATCGGCGATGTCACCACCGAGGCCGGCGCGGTCATCCCCGACGTCACCGTCGAGTTCGAACGCTGGGGCCGGCTTAACGACGACTGCTCGAATGTCATCCTCCTCGAGCACGCTCTAACCGGCGACGCCCACGCTTCCGGTCCCTCGGATGAGTACCACCCGACTGCGGGTTGGTGGAACGGGATGATTGGCTCTGCCCGCGCACTGGATACCGACGAGTACTGCATCATCTGCACCAACGTCATCGGCGGCTGTCGCGGTACAACTGGCCCCTCCAGTCCACATCCGGACGACGGCAAGCCCTGGGGCTCTCGCTTCCCCGCCATCTCCGTGCGCGACACGGTGACAGTGGAGCACCTTGCGCTGCAAGAACTGGGAATTTCCCGCCTCCAAGCTGTCATTGGTGGCTCCTTGGGTGGGGCCCGCGCGCTTGAGTGGTCACTGATGCACCCGGATTTCGTCGGCAAGGCATTGGTGATGTGTGTCGGCGCACGTGCGTCTGCTTGGCAGATTGGTATTCAGTCTGCGCAGATTCAATTCATTGAGTCCGATCCCGATTGGCATGGCGGCGACTACTACGACCGCGGTGTGACCCCGACCCGAGGTCTGGGGTTTGCACGCAGGGTCGCGCATTTGACGTACCGTGGCGAGCTGGAGATGGATGACCGCTTTGGTGCGGCAGCGCAGCCCGGTGAGAATCCGCTGGGCGCGATGCGCACGGAAGACCGATTCCAGGTAGAAAGCTACTTGGATCATCAGGCGAAGAAGCTGGCTCAGCGTTTCGATGCCGGGTCGTATGTCGTGCTCACCGATACCTTGAATCGGCACAATATTGGCCGTGATCGCGGTGGCCTCAACGAGGCGCTGCACTCGTCAACCGTTCCGACCATGATTGCCGGTGTGGACACGGATATTCTCTACCCCTTCCACCAGCAGGAGCACCTCGCCCGCAATCTGGGCAACTGCATGGGGCTAGAAAAGATTGAATCCGCCGTGGGTCACGACGGATTCTTGACGGAGTTCGAGCGAGTGGATTCGATTGTGCGTAATTTCCTCTCTCGCGATGTCAGCTAGCTTCCCAGCGCATCCACGCTGACTGCGAGGAATACGATCCCCATCCCGATTATGGAGCAAAACCATAGGTCAAAGGTCCGGGATCGTACAGAGAACACACCTAAAATACTGTCCGGCAGGTACTGCCTAGCCACACCGAGCAGCACCATTGTGCTTCCCAGCATGAATGTGGCGCGTCGCCAACGCTCCAGCCCCAGGAACACGACGAAGGCGGACATGCCGAAAAAGAGCGCGCCGTAAATCGTATACTGCACCCACATTGGCCACGATGCCCCCGGCGGCGGGGTCTTCGGGCTATGCGGGTTCAGCATTGGATCCGGCAGATCTTCCCGCCGGGCACGCTGCGCAATTTCCCTTTTCGACATGACTTCTTCCTCCCGGCTGACTAGGCCAGGCCAGCGAGCTTTTCAGCGCGCTCGACGACATTGCGTACGAGGAAAGCGCGAGTCAGTGGGCCGACACCACCTGGGTTCGGGGATACGTAACCGGCAATGTCCCAGACGTCATCAGCAACGTCACCGGCCAGCTTGCCGTCGACACGCGAAACTCCCACGTCGAGTACAGCAGCGCCAGGCTTGACCATGTCTGCCGTAAGCATATGAGCGACACCAGCGGCTGCGATGATGACGTCAGCCTGACGGGTTTCAGCGGCCAAATCCTTGGTGCCGGTGTGGCACAGCGTCACGGTGGAGTTCTCGCTGCGGCGAGTGAGCATCAGCCCGATTGGGCGACCGACGGTGACACCGCGGCCGATAACAACAACCTTGGCTCCATTGAGCTCGACGCCGAAGCGTCGCAGCAGGTGGATACAGCCGTTTGGGGTACACGGCAGTGGCGCTGGCTCGTTGAGAACCAGCTTGCCCAGGTTTACCGGGTGGAGCCCATCGGCGTCCTTCTCCGGATCGATGAGGCCCAGAATACGGTTTTCATCCAGGTGCTTCGGCAGTGGCAACTGAACAATGTAGCCTGTGCACTCCGGGCTTTCGTTCAGCTCGGTGATTACTGCCTCGAGTTCTTCCTGCGTGGTGTCAGCTGAGAGATCACGGCGGATAGAGGCGATACCAATCTGCTCACAGTCGCGATGCTTCATCTTGACGTAAGAGTGGCTGCCTGGATCATCACCAACCAACACGGTGGCCAACCCCGGGGTGTAGCCGGCTTCCTTCAAACGCTCAACGCGCTTTTCCAGGTCTTCAAAGATTTCGTCTCGGTAGAGTTTGCCATCAAGCTTTGTCGCTGCCATGGCATTTATCTTAGGCACAGGAGCGAATAATGCCCAGAAACGCCCTGTAACCGCCCTCGCCTTTGACCCTATTTACCGCCCATAAAGCCCTGTTGACGCCAGACTTCATAAGCAGCCACTGCAGCGGCGTTGGAAAGATTCATGCTGCGACGAGCGGGCAACATGGGAATTCGGATCAATTGCGTAATTCGCGAATCATCGAGCACTGACTGTTCCAACCCGGTTGGCTCCGGGCCAAAGAGCAGTACATCGGTGTTCGTGTACTCAATGTCTGTGTGCCAAGTGTCAGCGTGTGCGGTAAAGGCAAAGATGCGGCACCCTTGGCTGGCAAAGGTCTCCAACGCTTGATCGATGGAATCGTGAATACGCACATCGGCCAGGTCATGGTAATCCAGCCCGGCGCGACGCAGATTCTTGTCATCGAAGTTGAACCCCAGTGGCTTGGCCAGATGCAACATAGCTCCAGATCCCGCACACATGCGGATAGCGTTTCCGGTGTTCGGCGGGATGACAGGCCGGTCAAAAAGCACGTGGCAGGTGTGGCTCTTAATCCAGTCTGTGGAGTTGGTTGGCTCGGCGTTCGTCGGCTCGGTCGTGGCGCTATTCATTTCTTCTGTCAGTTCTTTTCCGCTGCTTCTATTACTGATCGTTGTTAGTTTCTACTGCCGTTGACGCGCTGGGCACCGCATCACACACGCCGTACTCGGCGAAAAACGCGATGATGGTCTCACCGATGAGCGCTCGGCTCCTCGGCTTCGAGAACTTATGGCCCTCTCCCTCAACCACCAGAAAATCAGTGGGCACACCATAGGCATCCATGGCGTTGCGCATCTGACCGGACTCTCGCGGAGGCACGTTGGTATCCCACTCGCCGTGGATGAATAGGGTTGGAGCCTTCATTTCCTCCGCACGGTGCAGTGGCGAGATATCGCGCAGAAGCTCAGCATCCTGGTACGGGTAGCCGTATCGAGGGAACGCGGCCTGCGCCAACCAGGGTTCTGTGGATTGGTAGTAGGTTTCAAAACTTGTCATTCCGCAGGCATCGACGATGGCAGCAAACTGATCCGGGTACCACGCCGAGGCCAACAGCGACATGAAGCCACCGTAGGATCGCCCACCCAGGGCAATGCGTTCTGGGTCCGCCAACCCGGCATCAACGAGGAAGGCACGCGCCGCTGCGATATCCGCAATAGCGGCAAAGCGTCCATAGCGGTCGCCCGCGTGCTCGAATGACCTACCGGACCCCGAGGAACCGCGCACATTAGGTGTGAACACCACGAAGCCCGCCTCCACAATGCTGGCTAGAACATCGTGGTGAATGGGTTTCGCCTGCAGTTCTGGGCCGCCGTGGATATGGATGAAAGCCGGCGGTAGTGCGTTTTCGGAAACGTCATTAGAACTATTGCGCACCGACTCTGGAAGGTAGAGCCAGCCAGAGAGTTCCAGCCCATCGCGGGAAACAAAGTAGACCAGTTCTGGGGCCGGCATGGTCTCCAGATTCTTCTCTTCCAGAGCCAAAATCCGTTCGGTGCGTTCCATATCCAATGGCTCAATGACACCACCGATATTGCGCAGAATCTCCACCGTTGGCGCAAGGCCTGGCCCTTCTACTGTCAGGGAGATCAGCTCACCGTCTCCGGAGATTGACAGCTCGCGCGCAACCATGCCCGGCAATTCCACGTTGCGGCGCACCATCACCCGCATGTCGTCAGTCTGCGGGTGAAAGCCAAGGGTTAGCACCTCGAGCGTGCTGACCCCACCGCTATTCCACAGCACAGCCGCAGTGGAGGAATCCTCACTAATGACGAATTCTTCGACGTCTTGATCCGGATTGCCAATGAACTCCTCGACATCGACTTCGATGCCGATCTTCATATCCAAAATCTCCGCTGCGGTCGATTCCGCTGTACGCGGCTCCGTGGTGCTGATACCACTATCGGGAGTAATACCCAGGCGCAGGATGCGACGCTGTTCCGCGCCATGATCTGAGAGCACGAATGCGGTCAGCTTCTCCTGCCCCGTATGCGCCAATAAGACACCGGCATCCGTGGTGGAGCCAGGATCGGATGGCAACAGCGGCTGCCACTGCTGCCCCGGCCCGACTAGTAGTAGCTCCCGGTGGCCTCGCGGACCCACCCGCACGAGGCCAAACCCACTTTCAGCCGCTACCAGCTGGCTGTCGGTGCGTCTATCAATGACCTCATACTTTGAGTTTGTCGGGTTGACCAAACGTGCATAGTTAATGCCCTGGGCATCGACCGCGTTCATCGCCAGGAGATTGTTATCCCATTCCACCAGTGTGGCGCGCATATCCGCATCCATGCGCAGGGGGCGGGCACCATCGACCTCCGGATCGGTGGATACCAGCCAGGTCTGCAGTCGCTCCGTACCGTACGGAGAGACCTCGCAGGCAATCCACTTTCCATCCGGGGAGTGCAGCACTCTGGTAACCGGGCCTTCCACCGGCAGTTTCACGGGGCGCTCCTCCCCTAGCCCCTCCGGAGTAATCTCCTGCTGTACCGCACGCGGGTAGCCGCTATCGCGGACAATAAAGGCGATTGCACTCCCATCCGGTGCTAACGAGGATTCATAGGTCTGGCGCATAACAATCCATTCTAATAGTCAGCGAAAATCTCTACTTCGACCTGCCACCACCGGCCGCCCCAGAGCCTCGGACATATCCACCAGACGATCGGCCACGATTGTCACCGCACCAGAGGCTGTCTGCGCGATACCGCGCACCACCATCGCCCGCGAATTCACCGCTACCGGCCGAAAACGATTCCACAGCCCCGGTGTACACAGCACATTCACCAGCCCAGTTTCGTCCTCCATTCCCAAAAATGTCACTCCGCCAGCTGTCCCTGGACGTTGCCTATGTGTCACGACTCCCGCCACTTCTACTCGTGTTCCATCGGGCACTGCTTTCAGTTCCGCCGCAGGCACCACTCCACGTTCCTGCAGGTCTGCCCGCAACGCAGCTACCGGGTACTGCCCCGGGGTCACTCCCGTTGCCATCAAATCGGCAGCTGCCAGCTCAAACTCCGTCATGCCGGGCAACGCCGGTGCGTCAGCAAGCGTGAGCCCCGGCAGCATGCCCTCACTTTCCGTCGCCGCCACGCCCGCCGCCCACAGTGCTTGACGACGGTCAATCCCCAGCGACCCAAGTGCTCCTGCGCGCGCCAGTGCTTCCATGTGCCCAACACCCAGCCGAGCTCTGCGGGCGACATCTGCTGCGTTGACAAATGGCCGCGCTGCGACGATACGTTCCGCCACGCCATTGCCCACACCGGCAATGGCACCGAGCCCCAAACGAATACGACCATCGATGACGCTGGCTTCCACGCCTGAAACTGCGATATCCGGACCATCGCAGCCGATACCGCGCCGGCGGGCATCGGCAATCAACGACTGCGGAGAGTAAAACCCCATGGGCTGAGCACGGAGCAACGCTACACAGAACTCCGCCGGATAGTGGTACTTAAACCAGGCCGAGAAATACACCAAGGAGGCAAACGACTGCGCGTGTGATTCAGGGAAACCGTAGGCGGCAAAGGCCACTATCTTGTTCCACAGTTGTTCCCCAATATCCGCATCAATGCCACTGGTGCGCTCCAGCCCAGCCAGAAAACGGGCATGGAGCGCTTCCATTTTGGCCACTGAGCGCTTCGACCCCATAGCGCGGCGCAGCGAGTCCGCTTCCGCCCCGCTGAAACCCGCCGCATCGACGGCCATTTGCATCAGCTGCTCTTGAAATAGCGGAATGCCCAGTGTCTTCCCGAGAGACTTCTCCAACACCGGATGCTCATAGGTCACCGGTTCGAGTCCATTTCGGCGGCGAATGTAGGGGTGCACGCTACCGCCTTGAATGGGGCCTGGGCGAATGAGTGCCACCTCCACCACCAGATCAAAGAACTCCCTCGGCTTCAGTCGGGGCAAGGTGGCCAGCTGCGCGCGCGATTCCACCTGAAACACGCCCACCGCGTCCGCGCGTGCCAACATCTCGTAAACCTCCGGTTCAGCGACATCTATTTCCCACAGGTTCACTCGGCGCCCGTGCTGTTCATAGACCAAGTCAATGCAATGGTGGATGGCCTCCAGCATTCCGAGGCCAAGCAGGTCGAACTTCACCAGTCCCGCTGCCGCACAGTCATCCTTATCCCACTGCACTACTGAGCGCCCCTCCATGCGTGCCCATTCCACTGGCACGACATCCGCAATCGGCCGATCACAAATCACCATTCCGCCAGAGTGAATGCCTAAATGACGAGGCTGCCCACGAAGCTGCTCTGCCAGTTTCCGCACCGGCTCCGGCGGACACGCTTCTCGGTCTCTGCCCCACGCATCGATAACGCCCGGCGAGTATCGCAACACCCGCGCCGCATCGCGCAATGCGCCGCGCCGCCGGTAGGTAATGACATTGGCCACCTGCGCAGCATTGTCACGACCATACTTTTCATAGACGTATTGGATAACCTCTTCCCTACGACCAGACTCGATGTCTACATCGATATCCGGCGGACCATCCCGTTCTGGCGACAAAAACCTCTCGAACAACAGCCCGGCGCTAATGGGGTCAACATTGGTGATCCCCAGCGCAAAACACACCACCGAGTTAGCGGCCGAACCGCGCCCCTGCGCCAGAATTCCCGCCCGGCGACAGAACTCACAGATGTCGTGCACGATGAGGAAGTAGCCCGGAAAGCCCAGCTCTCGAATCACAGTCAGCTCATGTTCTAACTGCGCCCACGCCCGCGCTTGCACGGAGCCGTCCCCAGCTCCATCGACCGGACCATACCGCCGCCGTGCCCCCGCACGGGTAATTTCCCGCAGCCAGGAGTCCTCATCGTGGCCCTCTGGCACTTCCCAGCGAGGCAACTCAGGCGCAATGAGGTCAAGCGTAAAAGCACACTCACCTGCAATGTCCTGTGTTGACTGCAGCACCTGCGCCCCCAGATACCGTGTTGCCGCCGCTAGCTCCTCCCACGAACGCAACCAAGCTCCGCCTGCCGGCTCCAGTCGTGACTCGAACCCGTCTAAGTCCTCTCTCACAGCAAGAGCCTGTTTAGCCCCCGCCAACCGGCTTGTCGCAGGCGAAGCCGACGTCGCAGCAGAGGAAACCACCTCCCGCAGGCCATACTTCACAGCTGCGGCTGAAATAGCTTCCGCGTCATCGGCCGCCTGCGCGGTGGGGCTCACGCGGTGTTCGAGTGCCACATTCTCCGCACCGAAGGCCGCAATAAGTTCTTCCAGGTCGCCGAGCCAGTTAACGTCGGCAAGCACCTGCCAGAAACCACCTGCGGCCTCCCCCAACTTTGGCAGTGGAGGATAGCGGACGACGGACTTCTCCCCCGCAGACATATGCGCATCACACAGCGCGTGACTCAGGCGCCGATAGCCCTCGGGACCCCGCCCCAGCACCGTGAGGGGCCGCTGCGGAAGCCCCAGCTCCGCGCCGATAATTGTGGCAATACCAGCCTCCGCTGCAGCCTCGGCAAAACGAGCGATTCCATAGAAACCATCGCGATCTGTCAGCCCCAACACGTTTAACCCCAAACGCACAGCCTCGGACACCAATTCTTCCGGATCCGATGCGCCATGCAGGAAGGAATAACTCGAACGACAGTGCAATTCCGCCTTAATATCCGCAGGCGTAAATGACATGCCACCTCTGCCACCAGCGCCGCTTTCCGGAGCTTCAAAAGCCCCAACGATGGAATCTGACAGCTGCCCCCGCCAGCCGTTGAAGCTACCATTAGGCTGTAGTTTTCCTGAAAATTTACCCGATAGAATACGCTCAATCCGCGACCAACTCAGTGGTCGACCGGACCGCTCCGACTGCCCGTCCGAGATGTTTTCCATGCCACGAACATTAACCCACACCGCGGACTGAATTCAAACGTATTTTCGACTGCCATCTGCATTAAACGTCACCCCCGGGACGCATCCGTAAGTCACATCTCAGCCACGTTCGACTGTTTAGGCTGAAGTTGAATTTTCAGCACCACCTGGGCAAGTGCTAGCCTTAACCCCAGAATTAAAGACAGCTTGGTCTAGTTCTGCCTTAAAACTTCAGCTAACAAATCCCATTAAATAAGGAGACCCCTCGATGAACCTCAAGCGTTTTTCCGCCGGTGTACTTACTGTCGCGTTCGCCGCAACCGGCCTTACTGCCTGTGGCGGCTCGGATGACGCCATTCGTATCGGCACCACGGATGCCGGCAAGAAGGCCTGGACCGTTTTCGAGCAGAAGGCTTCTGAACAGGGCATTGATCTGGATGTTCAGAACTTCTCCGACTACCAGACTCCGAACCGCGCACTCGATGAGGGCCAGCTCGATGTCAACCTCTTCCAGCACATCAAGTTCCTGGCTGAGTACAACGTCGGCGCTAAGTCGGACCTGACGCCGATTGGCTCGAGCGAGATTGTCCCGCTGGCTCTGTTCTGGAAGGACCACAAGTCAGTTGATGAGCTGAAGAAGGGCACCGAGGTCGTTATCCCGAACGACCCTTCCAACCAGGGGCGCGCTATTAACGTGCTGGCTCAGGCTGGCCTGCTAAAGCTGAAGCAGGATGACCTGCTGACTCCGTCCCCGGCCGACATCGATAAGGAAGCTTCCACAGTCACGGTCCTGCCAGTGGATGCTGCTCAGACCCCGGCCGCTTACGGCGAGGGTAAGCCTGCCATTATTAATAACTCCTTCCTGGACCGCGCCGGTATCGACCCGAACACCGCCATCTTCCAGGATGACCCGAACTCCACGGAGGCAGAGCCGTACATCAACGTCTTTGTCACCAAGGCTGAAAATGCTGACGACCCGAAGTACGCGGAGCTCTCCAAGATCTGGCACTCCAAGGAGGTCCAGGACGCAGTCGCAGAGGACTCCAAGGGCACCTCGGTTCCGGTTGACCGTTCGGCTAAGGAGCTGCAGGACATTTTGGACCGCGTCGAAAAGCAGCAGCGCGAGCAGAACTAAGGCCACTGCCGCTTAAGCACCGCCCACCACCAGGGAACACAGACCAAGGGGCACTGATTCATTCGTGACCAACAAGGGAACGAAGCTCGAATTCCGCGAGCTGAACAAGCAATTCGGCGACGTCACCGCGCTCGCCGACATCAACCTGACCGTTGAACCCGGCGAAATCCTCGGCGTCATCGGTTATTCCGGCGCCGGTAAATCAACGCTCATCCGTATGATTAACGGCCTGGAAAAGCCAACATCAGGGCAGGTTTTGCTGGACGACACCGACATCGTCGGCATCTCCGAGCGCCAGCTACGGGGCCTGCGCCGCAATATCGGCATGATCTTCCAGCACTTCAACCTCTTCCATTCGCGCAACGCGATTCGCAACGTTGAATATCCGCTGGAACTGGCCGGTATGCCGAAGGCCAAGCGCCGCGCTCGCGCCCAGGAGCTGTTGGAGTTCGTCGGTCTCGGCGACAAGGCGGAGTCCTTCCCAGAGCAGCTCTCGGGTGGACAGAAGCAGCGTGTCGGCATCGCCCGTGCGCTCGCCACCGAACCGACGCTCCTGCTTGCCGACGAAGCCACCTCGGCACTCGACCCGGAAACTACTTCTGGTGTCCTGGATCTGCTGCGTCGCATCAATCGCGAAATGGGTGTCACTATCGTGCTGATTACCCATGACATGTCGGTTGTACGCGGTATCGCTGACCGCATGGCCATCATGGAAAATGGGCACATCGTCGAAACTGGTACGGTCCACGGGGTCTTTGCCAATCCCAAGACTGAGGTTGGCCGCCGCTTCGCCACCACCGCGCTGCGCGATGTTCCGATTGGTCGTGAACGCGATTCGGTGAATCAGTCTGCCGAGAGCGCAGCGGCTCGCCTGATCACCATCACTATCAATGACGGTGTTGACCTCGGTGCTCTAGCACAGGCCACTAGTGCCCACGGTGTCGCCGCCTCGGTGGCACACGGTGCAGTCGCCAATGTGCAAGCGAAGTCCTACGGTCGCCTTACTTTGCGGTTGACTCCGCTGACAGGTGATTCCGCCTCGGATTCCTCTGATTTCGATGCCGCCATTGCTGCCATTTCCGAACTGACACAGGTAGAGGAGCTTGCATCATGATCGGTCTCTTAAACTCTCTGCCATCGGTGAGTGGCAAGGACACAAACTGGGATAGCCTCGGCCCAATGCTGGGCGAGGCATTCGGCCAGACGCTCTACATGGTCTGTGTCGCCATGCTGATTGGTGGTGTCGCAGGTCTGGCAATCGGCGTGCTGCTCTACACCACCCGCGACGGTGGCGTGTTGCGCAACAAGTTTGTCTACCAGGTCCTCAATGTCCTGATTAACTTTGTCCGCCCAATCCCGTTCATCATCTTGGTTACGGCCATTGGCCCACTGACAAAGAACGTGGTCGGCACCACAATCGGCACTGAAGCCGCGGTGTTCGTCATGTCGATTGCCGCCACATTCGCCATCGCGCGACTGGTGGAGCAGAACTTGATGTCCATCGACCCCGGCGTGATTGAGGCCGCCCGTGCGATGGGAGCGAGCCCGTGGCGCATCATCCGCACGGTCGTCGTGCCAGAAGCCCTGGGCCCGCTGGTACTTGGCTACACCTTCGCATTCATCGCCGTGGTCGACATGTCGGCTATGGCCGGCTACATCGGCGGCGGCGGACTGGGCAACTTCGCAATCACCTACGGCTACCAGGCATTCGACTGGAACGTCACTCTGGTGACAACCCTGGTCATCATCTTCATCGTCCAGTTGGCGCAGATTTTCGGCAACTGGCTCTCCAAGAAGATTATGCGCAGGTAGCCGCACACATTAGCTAGCCACTAGCTAGCGGCGGGTTACTTCGACCGCAGCCCAGCCCTTCTTTGGCCCTGGAGCATCACCGCAGGAAGACACAACGCCTTCCGTGGTGATTTTCTCCAGGGCCACTTCATATTCCACGACCTTGTCGCGGTCGCTGGGGCCGTCGTAAAGCGCGACGACTGCAGTCGTACCGTCGACGTCAACGCGTGCGACGTCGTCTACGCCCCACGCATCTGCTTGACGACGCGCAGCCAACTCGGCTGCCTGCCCCTGCGGGGTGTAGATACCACGGCCGCGGCAGCCCCCTGCATGCACGATGCCCCGCTGAGCGTCTTCGATAACCCCCTTGGCGTCCACCGCACTCAGACGTCCAAAGCTGTAATTCCATGGCAGCAGTACGCTAGCCGGCGCAAAGCGGTGCCCCTTAGAGTGGGAAGTTTCCCACACGACCTCTGGGTAGAGGTTGTGCATCGCCGCAGCGAGCGGGCGACCTTTAATCGCACAGCAACGATCGCGCTTACCGTGCGTACAGATGAGAAACAGTGGATGGTCTAGACGAGTGGCCCCCTCGGTGGACTGTCCAAGCCGGATATCCAGAGTCATCAGGTCTTCAACATCGGCAACCATGCGATGTTCGAGGAAAACCTCAGAGCCATCCGCTGACTCGCAATGCGCGATATAGACGTTAACGCCATCACACGGCTGCTGGCCGATTCGGCCTGGTTTGCGAATTAGCTGCAACGCGCCACCGCGCTCAGATAACCAGGCTTCTACCTGACCGGTGATCTCTGCTCCCCATACCCCGCCGTCAAAAATATCGTGCGACCAACCGAGTTGGTGCTCCAACGCAATAAAGAGCTTTCCGGCTTTTGCAGTACCGGGAAGCGGCTCAGCCATCTGAGCGGAACAGGTGGTATCAAATTTGGCCTGGCTCATACGCCTAAGCGTAATTGAGTACCTCTGCGATTGGGTCTTAGGTCGCAGCGTTCACCCCTGTTTTATTACTATTGTGCAACACTTTGACAACAAATAACTTTGACCTCGACTTTTGCAGTTCAACTTGTTGAAATTCCGCAACCGCGCACATACCGTCGGACGTATGAATACGAAATCGCTGGATGCTTCGCGCACTCGTACCCGTATCGCGGCATCCCTGTGCCTCGCATTGGGTCTAGCTCTCGGTGCCTGCTCCTCTGACTCCTCCTCAGACTCGGCTGCTGCACTGTCTATGAAAACTGACTCAACCGCTGGCACCTCCGATTTGTCGAGCAGCTCTAGCAGCTCCACTAGCTCGTCTGCGGCGGCGCAGACCACCATGGATGACGATGCTGCTCCGGCGGGCGATTTCAATAGCTCCTCTGCAGAAGCTGCTCCTTCCGATGGCGCTTACTTGGGTATTCAAGATGTCCGCGTCGGTTCCCACGACGGTTATGACCGCATTGTCTTTGAACTCACCGGCGAGGGCACACCGGGATACTTCGTCCGTTACGAGGATGTCCCAACCCAGCAGGGCTCCGGCAAGCCGATTTCTGTCGACGGTACAGCCAAGCTGGTAATCGACTTGCGGGGCATGGGCTACCCCTTTGATTTCCAGATGGAGGACTTCCCCTCTGACTCGGTCAAGCCGACATCGACTTCCGTTATTAAGGAAGTCGTCGGTGCCGGAACCTTCGAGGGGCAGACTCAGTATGTCGTCGGGCTCAAGGGAGATAAGACCCCGTTCAAGGTTTTCTCGTTGAGCAATCCAAACCGCCTGGTTATTGACTTCCAATCGAAGTAATCGGTTTGCACACCGACGCACTCCTCCTCCACTGCGTCTCTACGCGTAAGCACCCTCGATTCTCCATGCGCCGGCATGCCCTATGAGCAACCAGGCGGCGATGGTACCGTCATTCGCTACCGCACGGATTTGTATTCTTGCCGCTCGGCGAGCCTCATCGGGTACCCACCAGCGCTCATCAATCGGCCAGGGCCCAGCCCACGATGACACGCGATACGTTGTTACTCCATGTCGCACCAGGGACGGTTCCGCCGTCATGGTCGCTCGCCCAGTTACGCCCACGGTGTGCCCATCGGCGTCGAGCACTTCCACCTCTGCATTCGCAGTCGCGGGAATAATTGCCGGATTGGGGGCAAGAACAGCTCCCGGCCATGGCTGATTAATTTCCGCGGTTTTTGTGTTTTTGGGGTTTTCTCCGAAAGCGACAAATCCCACTCTTTCGCCTGGGCCACGCCCGCCTTGCATGATTGGTTGCTGTACTGCCTCTGGCCCCAGTAACCCCTGCACACGCTCTGCAGCCCGGCGCGCTTTAGCTCGCGCATCATCACTACCGTGCCACAAATCCTGCTTTACAGTCCCGGCGGCGACCACATCCAGTGGCTCTAACTGCAGCTCTACGATTCCGCGGCTATCATCTCCGTCATTTTCCTCAGCGCAGCCAACAACTCCAGCACCAGTGTCGCTGTTCCCTCGTGGCTGCTGCCGATTCCTGTTATTCAGCCAGCCATCGAGCTGCCACCGAACTCTGTCAGCCGTAGTCTGTTCTGCCAGTGGCTCAGTGCAGCGCCATACTCTGCGCACCTCTGAGCCGTCACTAAACTGCGCCACCACCGCTAAGCGGTAGCACGAATACCCATGGTTAAAAAGCTGTTCATGCAGTTGCCCAGCTAGAAAACGCGCCACGAATGAGGCCTCGTCCACTCTCCGGAGTGGACTCTCCCAAGACTGGTAGCTCGCAGCCAATCCTGGTGGCAAAGATCGCGGCGCTACCAACCGCACTTCCCCACGACAGGCCAAATCATGCCATCTAGCCCCCTGCACCCCAAACCTGTTGGCTATATCCCGCTTCGGCAACGCAGCGACATCTCCCAATGTGCGCAGACCGAGTTCCTGCCACGACTTCGCAAGCTCTGCGGGCATCTCCAGTGCACTTTCCGCCCTAAGCTCCACCAGAGAGATTCCCTGCCGAAATCTTTTGCCTTCATCCTCCCCGGGAGCTACCAGCACTCCCCGGCGCGCTGCCAAAATAGCTGTCACAATATCGTCCGCGAGCCCCAAGCTGCAGTCCACACCCGGTACTGCAGCGGCATCAAGCAGCTTTTCCAAGGCCACATCCTGTCCGCCGTAATAACGCATTACCCCTCGCGCTGCCACAACCGCCAAGCCTGGCCGTAGAGCTTCGACACCAGCTGCCACCGCCTCCAACCGTTGCAGCACGGACTCGAATTCCGCAGCGTCGCGCACCGCACTTTCCTCGACAACCTCCAGTTCCGGGCACAACGCTTCCGCATGACGACGACTTTGCCCGCGCCGTACCCCTGCACGGCGTGCACTTGGAGAACAAGCAGCGACTCCGCTATCACCCACAATTGCAACTGGACTGAGCGGATTAGCCTGCGACGTCACAGATGCTAGATGCGCTGCCTGCACTGGCCAATCAGGAAGCCATAGCGCCACCACACGGTTCGATTCCGCCGCTGCCATTAGGACCTCCTCTGTGCGGGAAAGGCGACCACATTGTTCTGTTCCACCTGTTCCCCCACCCGCCAACGGCACTGCCTCCGCGGAAACCGCGTCCCCGACACACTGACGTGGTAATCCACTGCCCGAATCCGGCCATACCCAGTACCAATCCCGGAAACACCAGCAACAGAGCTGGAAATTTCCGACTCAGCGCCCGGCCACTGCTGCCCGACAAAAACCAGAGCACAACCACTCGTGCGCAGTCGTGCCTGCAGCGGACGTGCCTGCGACGGCGGCGGAGTGGGTGCCAACGAAGCCACCACCAAGTCAACGCCGTCCGCCAGCAGCCCAATTACTTCAAGTGGCTGCATTCCAGGATCTGGCACACAGACAATGTTCGATAGCTTCCCGCCCAACTCCACCACGGAGAGCAACCCCTGCTCGGAGAGCCCAACTAGCGCAACATGACCTGTCTTCGTAACTTCCGCGATTAGGCCTGCTAATACCGCACCGGGCTGTTCAATGACACTGACAGCCCCTTTTCGCACTGCTCCCGCCAACGTATTTTCCAACGCCACCGGCACCGGCAGCGCCTCACCGAGCCCAAAGGTTGCACCAGTTACAGTCCCACCAGACTGGGCTGCCATCGCCTGCCGCAATGCCGCAATAGTCTGCTCCCTAGACTGCCCCGCAGCAATATTGACCGCCGTTGTCACTTCTTGTTCCACCTCATTTCGTTGTCATCCCGCTGTCGACCCTCTGTCGACTCACTGCCATGCTCACCACGAACCCTGCTCGAATATTCTTTCCCAACAAGCGGATTAAACACTACCTTAAATAGCACGTACGTTCGATATTAATGTGCGAAGAAAAGCGCCGCACACCACCGCGCGACGCTCTAACCTCAGCCGAACACTACATTGCGTAATGCTTACGCCTTCACATCCAGGACTACATCGAATTCGAGCAAATCAGCCGACGACGACACCGGCTTGCGCTTTTCGCCCTCATGCGATGCCTTGAAGGCACGGCCCTCACGCCACCCCTGGTAGGCCTCCTCGCTCTCCCACTCAGTGAAGACGAAGTAGCGGCTCTCCCCTGCGGTTGGACGCAGCAGCTGGAAACCAATAAACCCCGGGACATCGGTCATTTTCGAAGAGTTAGCGGAAAAGCGACGTTCGAGCTCTTCTCCCGCACCCTCAGGAACGGTAATAGCGTTAATTTTTACAATGCTCATAGTCATAACACTAGCCACACGACTCTCAACAATCTATAGTTCCACCGCTACTAAACTTAAGAAGTATGACTGAATGCAGCCGATACCAACACTCTTCAGGGTCTTACCCAGACGCGACTCAACGCACGACAAAATTTATCAATAATCCCGTGCGGCTGGGGACGGTGATTGGCGTCATCACCGCAGTGATTACACTGCTCGCGCTGCTTAACGCACATATCATCGGCTCCATTGGCTGGTGGATCATGATAGCGCTTTTACTGGCTCTCATCGGCGCCACTCTTTTCGTGCGCCAGGCAAAAACACCCACCAAAGAAACTCGGCCGTCCTATTTCGCCGAGCCGATGCGTGAGTCACCAAACGACATCTCTTGGACCTCCAGCGTAAGCGTGCTGCTGATTTTCCCCGGCGCATGGATTATTGCGGCTGTCGCCGAACGAATCTCCTCTACACCGATCGCCTGCATAGTGACCCTAGTTCTGTCCGCCATCACCGCTACCTGCGCAATCCTGCCGCGGCAATTCGGCTTCCTCCCGATGGCCGCACAACTTCCCGACGACTTCTCCCAACGCTGCCCTTATCCCGCCGACTCACCAGAGGCCCGCATCCTCGCGGTCCTCTTCACCGCACGTCTGCGCGACAACTACGTCTTCTTCACCGACCAGCTGCCTTACTTCGCCATGCTTGACGACGATGCCGTGAGCGCAGCCCTCCACACGCTCGTGGCCGATAAGCGCATCACCATCACCAGGAACAATTCTGCCCTGACGGAAAAGGACCGTGCCCGCGAGTTTGCACAACTCACAGACACGGCCCTTGCCAACTAGTGGCTTACTCCCACTCAATGGTTCCCGGCGGCTTGGAAGTCACATCCAGGACCACTCGGTTGACCTCTGGCACCTCGTTGGTAATACGGGTGGAAATCTTCTCCAAAGTGTCGTACGGAACGCGAGTCCAGTCAGCGGTCATCGCATCCTCAGAGGAAACCGGGCGCAGCACAATTGGGTGGCCATAAGTACGACCATCGCCCTGAACACCGACCGAGCGAACGTCGGCAAGCAGGACGACCGGGCACTGCCAGACAACCTCATCCATACCTGCGGCCGTCATTTCCTCGCGCGCAATGGCGTCGGCACGGCGGAGGGTATCCAGGCGCTCCTCATCGACAGCGCCGATGATGCGGATACCGAGCCCCGGACCCGGGAACGGCTGACGAGCAACGATTTCTTCCGGCAGCCCCAGCTCACGGCCGACCGCACGGACCTCGTCCTTGAACAGCAGGCGCAGCGGCTCAACGAGGGTGAACTCAACGTCATCCGGCAGACCACCGACGTTGTGGTGGCTCTTGATGTTGGCAGTACCAGAACCGCCGCCGGACTCCACCACATCCGGGTACAGGGTGCCCTGAACCAGGAAGTCCACGGTCTCGCCCTCCGGAGCGCCCTCCAGTGCCTGAGCGACAGCGCGCTCGAAGGATCGGATGAACTCACGGCCGATAGTCTTACGCTTGGTCTCCGGATCGGTGATACCAGCCAAAGCATCCAGGAAGACTTTGGAGTCGTCGACGGTGATCAGCTTCGCGCCAGTTGCAGCAACGAAATCCTTCTCAACCTGCTCGCGCTCGCCCTGACGCAGCAGCCCATGATCGACGAAGACACAGGTCAGACGGTCACCAATAGCGCGCTGCACCAGCGCGGCGGCAACTGCGGAGTCAACGCCGCCAGACAGACCGCAAATTGCGCGACCGGTCTCACCGACCTGATTACGGACCTGCTCAATCAGCTCTTCCGCGATATTAGCGGCAGTCCAGTCCGGCTCCAGGCCAGCAATCTCGTACAGGAACTTCTCCAGAACCTGCTGACCATACGGCGAGTGGTTGACCTCCGGGTGGTACTGCACACCGGCCATGCGCTTTTCCAAGCACTCGAAAGCGGCTACCGGAGCACCCTTGGTGGACGCCGTAACGGTGAAGCCCTCCGGTGCCTCAGACACCGCGTCACCGTGGCTCATCCACACCTCGTGCGTCTCCGGCACACCAGCGTGAGCGACACCGCCACCGTCGACGACGTTTAGCTGCGTGCGGCCGTACTCACGGTCACCGGTAGCAGCGATCGTGCCGCCGAGCACCTCAGTCATCACCTGGAAACCGTAGCAAATACCAAACACCGGAATGCCCAGCTCAAGCCACTCTGGGTTGAGCTTCGGGGCACCTTCGGCGTAGGCACTGGACGGGCCGCCGGACAGCACCAGCGCGGCCGGGTTCTTGGCCTTGATTTCTTCGGTCGTCGCATCATGCGAGACCACTTCGGAATAAATTTTTGCCTCGCGCACACGTCGCGCGATGAGCTGTGCATACTGCGCACCGAAGTCCACGACGAGGACGGGCTTAGTCACCTGTTCAGACACGCCCTAAAGCTTATCAAGACTTACGGACTGCAGGCATACCCAGGTTCAGTGCAGCCGGAGCATCTTCCGGCACAGCCGGGTTCACCGGAGCAATCGGCTCCAGTCGCACGTAGGACTCACCCTGCGCCGGACGCTGATCTTCCTCACCCTTATTCGGCCACAGCGACGTTGCACGCTCCGCATTCGCGGAAATCGACAGTGACGGGTTCACCCCCGGGTTGGCTGCCATCGCCGAGCCGTCGTGAATCGAGAGCGTCGGGTAGCCCCACACGCGCAGGTACGGGTCGACTACGCCGTTTTCGGGCGAATCCGAAATCGTCGCGCCACCAATGAAGTGAGCTGTCAAAGGAATATTTGCCAACTCACCGATAGTGCCACCAGCCAGCACACGACCATTCCGACCACGTGCATTGAGCTTGTCCGCCGCACGTTGCGTAGCTTCGTTGCCCGACGGAATCCACGTCGGGTTCGGCTCCCCCTCGCCCTGCTTACTCATCAGGAAACGCACCGGCCCGATCTTTTGCAGGTACGTCGTAATCGAGTTGTCGCGATTCTGCATCACCAAAGAAATCACGGTGCGCTGCGACCACTTACGCAGGTTCAGGAGTTGTGTCAGGTAGTTCGGGTGCTTTACGACGATCCCCACAGCCTGTAGCCAACGCGGAGTTGCACGACCCCCTTCGGTCATAATCATCTGCAGCATTGCAATGGCATTAGACCCCTTGCCGTAGCGCACTGGCTCGATATGGGTGTCCTCGTCCGGGAAGAATGACGAAGTGATAGCTACACCGTTAGAGAAGTCATTTTCCGGGTCCACCTTCGTACCCATCGCGCCCAAGATAGCCTCGGAGTTGGTGCGGGTCAGCTTGCCCAAAGACTTCGGCAGCAGCGGCAAGTACCCATCGGCCTGCTGCCGGTGCAGCAAATTCTGGGTTCCCCAGGCACCGGCGGCGAGAATAACGCGCTTAGCTCTAAACTGCTGCTTGCCCTTAGCTACCCAACGGCCACTGCGCTCAGTGTCAATAACCCAGGAGCCATCAGCCTGAGGATGCAGGCCAGTAACGGTAGTGCGGTCAAAGACCTGCGCACCGAACTTCTCCGCCAAGTAAAGGTAGTTCTTAACCAGGGTGTTCTTTGCATTGTGGCGGCAACCAGTCATGCACTCACCACATTCCGTACAAGCAGTGCGGTCCGGTCCAACGCCACCAAAGTAGGGATCGGAAACTGTTTGCCCTGGCACACCCTGACCACCAGTCTTGGCACCGAAGAACACGCCCACCGGGGTTGAGCGGAAAGTATGGCCCACCCCCATATCTTCGGCTACCTCACGCATGACAACGTCGGCAGGCGTGTCGGATGGGTTGGTGACCACCCCGAGCATGCGAGATGCATTGTCATAGTGCGGAGTGAGTTCTGACTCCCAGTCGGTAATGTGCCCCCACTGACGGTGCTGGAAGTACTCGGTACCCGGCTTATACAGAGTGTTTGCGTAGTTAAGGGAACCACCGCCGACTCCAGCACCAGCGAGAATCATGACATCTTTCAACATGTGCACGCGCTGGACGCCAAAGAGCCCCAGCTTGGGAGCCCACAGGTACTTATGAAGCCGCCAGCTGGTCTTGGCAAAGTCTTTATCTTCGAACCGTCGACCGGCTTCGAGAACTGCCACTCGGTAGCCTTTTTCGGTCAACCGCAAAGCAGAAACAGAGCCACCGAAACCGGAACCGACGATTACAACATCGAAATCACGTTGTTTACTCATGGGAAAAGCCACCTTCTCTAAGGGCGTAACACTAATGCGCGGAACTCATGTTCCTAACCCTAAGCGGAGGTGGCTTTTCAGTAAGGTAGTTTTGCGAAAAAACTATCCGATTACTTTAATTACAAACCCTTTGGACGTACCGACAGCTCAACGCGGTGGAAGGACTTCAGGTTGGTAAAGCCGCACTTGGCCATTGCGCGACGCAGGCCACCGGCGAGATTGCGGTCACCGAACGGCGAGGCGGACGGGCCAAACAGAGCCTCTTCCAGGCTGACCAATTCCTTCTCATCGTCGACAACCGGCCACACCGCACCTCGCGGGTACTTCGGGTGTGCCGCAACAGACGGCCAGACATAGCCCTGCCCCGGGGCTTCGTTGACGGTTGCCAGCGCACTGGACAGCGCCACAGCATCCGCACCGCAGGCGATTGCCTTGGCAATATCACCGACGGTATCAATGCCGCCGTCGGCAATGATGTGGACGTAGCGGCCCTCGGTCTCATCGAGGTAGTCCTTACGAGCAGCTGCAGCATCCGCAATAGCGGTAGCCATTGGCACATCGATGCCGAGCGCATCCGGGGACGTCGTAAAGCCTGTACCGACGATTACACCAGCGGCGCCTGAGCGCATCAGATGCAGCGCAGTCTGATAGTCGACAACGCCACCGGCAATAACCGGAACGTCCAGGCTGCCGATGAAGTCCTTGAGGTTCAGCGGCTCACCCTGAGCAGTGACGTGCTCTGCGGAAATCAGCGTGCCCTGGATAACCAACAAGTCAATGCCAGCTTTAATAGCCAGCGGCGCCAACTCACGGACGTGCTGCGGGGAGACACGAACTGCAGTGATCGCACCGGTTGCGCGGATTTCCTTGATGCGCTCAACCAACAGCTCCGTATCAATCGGAGCAGAGTGCAGTTCCTGCAGCTTGCGGTTCACTGCCTCGGATTCGCGCTTGGTGGCGGCATTCTTTGCCAACTTCACCAGCTCGGCAATCTTGTCCTGCGCATCGGCATGACGGGCCCAGATACCCTCGGCGTTGAGAACCGCCAAGCCGCCCAGGCGAGCAAACTCAGCGACGGATTCCGGGCTGGCGATGGCATCTGTCGGATGCATCATCATCGGGAGTTCGAAATCGTAGGCGTCAATTCGCCAGGAGGTATCGACGTCCTTGGACGACCGAGTACGACGAGTGGGAACGAGTGCAATATCGTCCAACTCGTAGGTCCGGCGTGCCTCGCGGCCAATACCGATTTCAACGATGTCGCGCATGAGCTTTCCTCACATGCCCTTTCCGTGGAATTTAACTCGACTAAGCCAGTTTAGCGCTGGTAGTAGTTCGGCGCTTCGACAGTCATCTGGATATCGTGCGGGTGCGACTCGCGCAGGCCTGCAGCGGTGATCTGGACAAACTGTGCGTCGTGCAGCTGCTCGACGGTAGCGGAACCGGTGTAGCCCATAGCTGCGCGCAGACCACCGACCAGCTGGTGAACGATGGAGTCGATGCTGCCGCGGAACGGAACACGGCCCTCGATACCTTCCGGAACCAGCTTCTCTTCGCTCTTGACGTCAGCCTGGAAGTAGCGATCCTTGGAGTAGGAGCGCTTCTCGCCGGTCAGGCCGCGGCCCTGCATGGCGCCCAGCGAGCCCATGCCGCGGTACATCTTGTACTGCTTGCCGTTAACGAAGGTAACCTCACCCGGAGCCTCAGCGGTACCGGCCAGCATCGAACCGAGCATGACGGAGGATGCACCGGCCGCCAGAGCCTTGGCGATGTCGCCGGAGAACTGCATACCGCCATCGGCGATAATCGGAACGCCAGCCTTCTTAGCTGCGACAGAGGCTTCCATGATGGCGGTGATCTGCGGGGCACCTACACCTGCGACAACGCGAGTGGTGCAAATCGAGCCCGGGCCGATACCGACCTTGATGGCATCTGCACCCGCGTCAATCATGGCCTGTGCAGCACCACGGGTAGCTAGGTTGCCGCCGATAATCTGGATGTTCTCGCCGAATTCCTTCTTAACGCGGGAGACCATCTCAAGTACACCTGAGTTGTGGGCGTGAGCGGTATCAACAACGAGCACGTCTACGCCTGCGTCAGCCAATGCGTGTGCGCGCTTCCAGGAGTCCTCGCCGGTACCGATGCCAGCACCGACCAGCAGACGGCCGGAACCATCCTTGGAAGCATTCGGGTACTGATCCTTCTTGACGAAGTCCTTGACGGTAATCAGACCAGTCAGACGGCCTTCGCCATCGACGATCGGCAGCTTCTCCACCTTGTGAGCGCGCAGCAGGTTCAGCGCCGCATCGCCAGACACACCCTGCTCAGCCACGACGAGCGGCATCGGTGTCATGATTTCGGAAACCTTGCGGTTCAGGTCTGCCTCAAAACGCATGTCGCGGTTGGTGCAGATACCGACCAGCTTGCCGTCCTCGTCGACGACCGGCAGGCCCGAGATGCGGTAACGAGCGCACTTGGCATCTACTTCGGCGATGGTGTCATCCGGGGAACAGGTCACCGGGTCGGACACCATGCCAGCCTCAGAGCGCTTTACAATCTCGACCTGCTGAGCCTGCTCCTCGATGGACAGGTTGCGGTGCAGGATACCCATACCGCCCTGGCGGGCCATGGCAACAGCCATGCGAGCCTCGGTGACGGTGTCCATAGCAGCGGACACAATCGGAATGTTCAGACGCAGCTCACGAGTGAGCTGCGTCGAAGTATCAACGCCGGAGGGGATAACGTCCGAAGCGTCCGGCAGAAGCAGGACGTCATCGAATGTAAGGCCGACTAGTGGAATCTTGTTGGGATTGTCTCCGCCGAGGCTAATTCCCGTGGGGTTGGTCATGGACTCCTCCTGCTCCACCCTTGCCGACATCCGGCCAGGGGCGCTATCGCTTCGTGGTTGCCAAACGTTATATACAGGGTAGTCCTTAAGTGATAGAACGCGACAATTAGACGGAGCGACAGGCGCCCGACAAGGGTTAGCCAAAAGCTAGCTGAGGGTTATACCAAGGTGAACTAAACCCCAACTAAGTAGATTGCCAATCGTCAGGATTGCCGTACAGAGCTGTTACGGTAGTGATTGTGAACCATAACTTTTTCTCATCCATGCCGCGGGATCCGTTCGAGGGAGATCCCAATGACCCGGCAAGCTTTCTCGAGCCGGATGAGCCGTTTGCTCCGCTGACAGACCAGGAACGTCGAGAGGTTCTTGAAGATCTGGCCGCAGTTCGCCTATTCCGCACCGCTTTGAGCCCAGAGGGATTACTGGGTGTCTGCATGTTGTGTGAGGACTGCGGTGACGAGCACTTTTACAACTGGGAAGTTTTGGAAAACCACTACCTGATGCTCCTGTCTGGACAGGCGTCCCCGGTTCACGAGCCACAATTCGATCCAGACCCCTCCCGTTACGCTCCATGGGACTACTGCGCAGGCTTTGTCGACGGTCTGCGTTCTCGCCGACCTGGCCGTTTCTAAAAATTTGGTAAGAGTTTCACGGAATTGTTTGCGTAGTATCCCGGCTGGCCTCCTTAGGTTTACCAACCGTTCATTGTTGGCCTCCACACTTGAGCTCACTGCTTCAAGAAAGCTCAATGAAGGAGACATCAATTCCGATGACGTACATCGACCACTTGCCCGGGCCCAATGCGGATTTGTGGGATTGGCAGCTGCACGGCTCTTGCCGCGGGCAGGACTCCGCGACCTTCTTCCACCCGGAAGGCGAGCGCGGACGCGCACGCAGCCTACGCGAAGCCCGTGCGAAGGCTATCTGCCGTTCTTGCCCCGTTCTTATGCAGTGCCGTAGTCACGCACTCAAGGTTGGTGAGCCATACGGCGTCTGGGGTGGTCTCAGCGAATCTGAACGAAATGAAATCCTTCGAGCTAAGCCGGCCTCACGTGAACGCGAACTTGAACGCGTTCTAGTCACTGCCATGTAGTCCCTCCCCTTCTCTCGGACTCCAGCCAGTTCCAGTTCACATAAAACCAAAATGCTCCCCACCCTCAGATTGAAAGGCGGGGAGCATTTCACGTACTAGCAGCTAGCACACTAGCTCATTAGCAATTAGTGAGCGTGATCGTGCTCCGGCTCCTCTTCCGGCTTGTCCACAACGGAAGCCTCAGTGGTCAGCAGCATGCGTGCCACGGAGGTTGCGTTGACGACTGCGGAGTGAGTGACCTTGACCGGGTCAATGACACCGGACTCAATCAGGTTCTCGTAAGTGTCAGTAGCAGCGTTGTAGCCGTTGCCGTTCTCCTGCTCGCCGATGTGGTAAACGACAACTGCGCCATCCTTACCAGCATTCTCAGCAATCCAGAAAGCCGGACGGATCAGAGCCTTGGCAACTGCACGGACACCGACTGCCTCGTCACCCTCGAACTCGTCAGCAAATGCCTCGAGTTCACGGGAAATCTGCACCAGCACGGAACCGCCACCGGCGATGACGCCTTCTTGAGCTGCTGCACGAGCAGCGTTAATGGCATCCTCGACACGCAGCTTGCGCTCGTTGACCTCGGTCTCGGTTGCAGCGCCGACCTTAATAACAGCCACACCGCCAGAGAGCTTCGCCAGACGCTCTTCCAGCTTCTCGCGGTCCCAGTCAGAGTCAGTGCGCTCAATCTCGGCACGAATCTGGTTACGACGCTCTTCCACGGCCTCAGCGGTGCCAGCACCGTCAACCAGGACGGTCTCGTCCTTGGTAATGGTGATGCGGCGTGCGTTACCCAGCACCTCAAGTCCAACGTCCTTCAGCTGCATGCCAGTGTCAGCCGTAACGACGGTTGCACCGGTGACAACTGCCAGGTCATCCATGAACGCCTTACGACGGTCACCGAAGTACGGTGCCTTCACTGCGGCAACCTTCAAGGTCTTGCGCATAGCGTTGATAACCAGCGCGGACAGAGCCTCGCCCTCGATATCCTCAGCCATGATCAGAGTCGGCTTGCCGGACTCGGCAATCTTCTCCAGAATCGGCAGGAACTCCGGCAGGGAGGAAATCTTCTCGCGGACCAGCAGCACCTGTGCACCGTCGAGAATTGCCTGCTGAGCCTCAACGTCGGTAATGAAGTACGGCGAGAGGAAGCCCTTGTTGAAGGACACGCCCTCGGTCACGGACAGCTCGGTGGCAATCGACTGCGACTCCTCCACAGAGACGACGCCGTCCTTGCCGACCTTGTCCATGGCACCTGCAACCAGGTCACCGATTTCAGTGTCGCGCGAGGAAACGGTTGCCACCTGTGCGATGGCAGCAGAGCTGCTGACCGGGGTGGCACGCTGCTTCAGCAGCTCAACCGCCTTGTCGGATGCAGCGTGAATACCGCGATTCAGAGAAATCGGGTTTGCGCCAGCTGCAACGTTGCGCAGACCCTCGTGAACCAACGCCTGTGCCAGCAGTGTTGCGGTAGTAGTGCCGTCACCGGCAACGTCATTGGTCTTGACCGCAACGGACTTAACCAACTGCGCGCCGAGGTTCTCAAACGGATCCTCAACGTCGATGTCGCGGGCGATAGTCACACCGTCATTGGTGACCAGCGGACCGCCGAAGGCCTTGTCCAGGACTACGTTGCGACCCTTCGGGCCAAGCGTGACCTTGACTGCGTCGGCAAGCGTGTCCACACCGCGCTTGAGGCCTTCGCGAGCCTCTTCGTTAAAAGCAATAAGCTTCGCCATGTGTGGGTACGTCCTCCCTTTAGTTCTCGATAACAGCCAGGATGTCGCGCTGCGACAGCAGCAGGTACTCCTCACCCTGGTACTTCAGCTCAGTGCCGCCGTACTTGGAGAAGATGACGATGTCGCCTTCCTTGACGTCCATAGGAATGCGGTCATCGTCATCGGCCCAACGACCCGGACCAACTGCGATAACGGTAGCCTCCTGCGGCTTCTCCTTAGCGGAGTCCGGGATAACCAGGCCAGAAGCCGTGGTGGTCTCTGCTTCGTTGATCTGAACGAGGACGCGGTCCTCCAGCGGCTTGATGTTGACGTTCGCCACGATGAATTCCTCCATACATGCGGTGATGTGATGTTCTTGTGCCGGTTGGTCTGCCGTGCACAGCCGTCGTCGCGGGTGAACAACTGTGTGTCAAACAACCTTCGTTAGCACTCTACCTCTGCAAGTGCTAACACTCAACAACAGTGAGCGCTAATGCTAATTGGTCAGCTTGTCGGGGTTGCAAGCCATATGACCGAACACAGTAACCGTCATCCCGTGTTCCTTGATGTACTCATCGCTAAAGCAGGGGCCACCAGAACCGGTCGTGTAACGACTGTCTGGCTCCCTCCTTTGCCAGGCACCTTCGTCCCATTGGTAAACCGCCAGTCCCCCCACTGTTTGTGCGTCCACCTATCGCCCACCATCCGTCACAGGCGACAATCGTAAAGTTTTCCTCCGTGGTTGGGAACTCCGGCGCCTCACAGTCTCCGCTAAACGGAGCCGAGTGGTAATCAGCCTCATTGCATTACAGGTTCTTCCACTGGCATCGATGGGTCGGTCGGACAGGCGTAACCAGAGGGATTGACCCCTGCGGCAATTAGGTAGGCGGCAGCTGCGCCAATCATGACACCGTTGTCGGTACACAGCTTAATCGGCGGCACGTGCAGCGTAATTCCCGCCGAGGTAGCTCGCGCCGCTGCGAGTTCACGCAACCTCGAGTTCGCAGCTACACCACCACCGAGCAGCAGCGTAGTAGCCCCCACACCCTGAGCCGCACGGACAGCCTTCTTGGTCAACACATCGCAGACCGCCTCCTGGAAGGAAGCACAAACGTCCTCTACGGAGTATTCACGACCTTCCTTCTCCGCTGCCTCGACATAGCGGGCCACGGCTGTCTTCAAGCCGGAGAAGGAGAAGTCATGGCGCGCATCCTGCTGGCGCATCATGGCCCGAGGAAACGCGATGGCCTTGCGATTTCCCTGCTTAGCCAACTTATCGATAATCGGGCCGCCCGGGTAACCCAACCCAAGCAACCTAGAAACCTTGTCGTATGCCTCTCCGGCTGCGTCGTCAAGCGTCGATCCGAGTTCCTCCATCGGACGATCAACCCCCTGTACGCGCAGCAACTGCGTGTGCCCGCCGGAAACTAGCAGCGCCACGGCATTGGACAGATCCGCGCCGTCGAGAGCTCCGACAGCAACGTGGCCACCAAGGTGATTAATGCCGTAGAAAGGCACACCCCAGGCGGCGGCATAGGCCTTCGCGCCTGCCGAACCGACCAGCAGTGCACCGGCGAGACCGGGCCCCACGGTAGCGGCGACGGCATCTGGGATAAAAGTATCGATACCGAGCTTGGCAGCTGCTTGCGCGCGCGCCTCGGAGACTACTGGCTGCAAGGCTTCCAAATGAGCGCGAGAGGCAATCTCGGGAACCACACCGCCGAAACGGGCGTGCTGTTCCATGGAGGATGCGACGACGTCGGCAAGCACTTCTACCTCAACAGCGGCAGGGGTGGCGGTGTCGTCGTAGCGCACACGCATCACTGCAGCGCCAGTCTCATCGCAGGAACTCTCGATTGCCAGCAGGGTCAACTCGGTCATAGCAGTCATGGTACTAGCGCACCACCGGGTCGCTTACCAGCGACCGAGTTTAAATTTCGAGGCGACCGAGGTTCCTCACTGCAGCACGCCAGAGGGCGTATTCCTCTGGGTAGTCATCGCGGTAGTGACGAACGGCGCGCATACCGTGCTTGATACGCTCAATTTCCTCGTCGCCGATGTCCTCGCCCTCGGCGTCGACGAATACGACCGTTCCGCAAATTGCGGTGGTGGGGTCAGTAAAGAAAGCCGAATTGCCCGTAGCAGCCTCATTGCGACCGAGGGACGCGACCGGGTTCGGTTCAGCGCCCTCAGCCTTGGCCGTCGGGTTGTAGAGAGCGGCGTAATCGACGCCATCTTCCTGAAACGCCACCGAAACACGGTCAGAGGAAACTCCGCCGAGGAATGTAGCAGCGGCCTCCAACTCAAATTCGACGATGCGATGCGTCAGGTCAGGGTTCACCAGAAAACCTTTAATCATGGAAACAGAGGTACCGCACCGCATCCGCTCCCGCATCTCGAGAGCGCTACCCCCACTATGGCCGCGGGATGTTGCGGAGGTTCGACCGTGCCATGTTGATCATCTGACCAACGCCGCCGCCAAAGACGGTGCGAGTAGCGGCCTTGGAGAATCCCATCAGCATGTCCCAGGTGATATTCGCCGGGATGGACAGGGCGTTCGGGTCGGTGACCATGTCCACCAGTACCGGACCGTCGTAGGCCAGCGCCTCTTGAATCAGGCGAGGTGCATCGGCCGGATCTTCAATTCGGATGGCCTTGATACCCAACGACTCCGCGACTCCCGCGTAGTCAACTGCGCCGTGATCGGTCTCGTGCTCCGGCAGCCCCTGAACCAACATTTCCAACTTGACCATACCGAGCGAGGAGTTGTTGAACACAAACATCTTGATCGGCAGCTGCTGCTGCTGCACGGTGATGAGCTCACCGAGCAGCATTGACAGGCCACCGTCACCGTTGAAGGTAATGACCTGACGGTCCCGGTCAGCAGCCTGCACACCAATAGCCTGCGACAGTGCATTGGCCATAGTGCCGTGACGGAAGGAACCAATCTGCTCTCGCCTGCCATTCGGCGTGACGTAGCGTGCAGCCCAGACATTGCCCATGCCGGTATCGACGGTAAAGACGGCATCGTCATCGGCGTACTTATCAATCAGGTCGGCCACATACTCCGGGTGAATCGGGCGCATGTTCTCAACGTCATGGGTGTATGCCTCGATGACGTGGCTGAGCAGGCGCTCGTGGTTCCGCAGCTGCTTGTCCAGGAAGGAGCGGTCGGTCTTTTCATCCAGGTACGGCAGGATGGTTTCGATCGTTGCGGCCACATCGCCGACGACTGGGTACTTCACCGTGGTACGACGACCGATGGCGCGACCATCGATATCGACCTGGGCGACGTTCTTAGTCGGCAGGAAGTCGTTGTACGGGAAGTCAGTACCGAGCAGAATCAACAAATCAGCATCGTTAGAGGCATCGTGGCAGGCGCCGTAGCCCAGCAGTCCGGACATTCCGACGTCATAGGGGTTGTCGTACTGGATGTACATCTTGCCACCCAGCGCATGCCCCACCGGCGACTTAATCTTCTCCGCAAGCTTGAGCACCTGTTCGCGGGCATCCTTCACACCTGCGCCACAGAAAAGCGTGACGGTTTTAGCCTCATTGATTGCGTCGGCAAGCGCGGCGGCCTGACCGGCATCAGGGAATACGACTGGGCGACCGCTGCTGATAGTGGAGGTGACGAACTCATCATTTTCCACTTCATGCGTTGTAATGTCGCCCGGCAGAACCAGCACGGAAACACCGTGGCCAGTCATGGTCGACTGGATAGCATGATGCAAAACGACGCCACCCTGCTCAGCGGAGTTCACCATCTCGCAGTAACCGGAGCACTCGTTGAAGATAAACTCCGGATGGGTCTCCTGGAAGAAGTTCGAGCCAATCTGGCGAGAAGGAATGTGCGATGCCAGCGCCAGCACCTTTGCGCCGTTGCGGTGGGAGTCATAGAGGCCCTGAATGAGGTGGGTGTTACCCGGACCGCAAGAGGCCGCACACACTGCTAATTCGCCGGTGACCAGGGACTCGGCACCGGCAGCGAAGGCCGCAGCCTCCTCGTTGCGGACGTGCACCCACTCAATGGAGGACTCACGCACCGCGTCGACAATGGGGTTCAAACTATCTCCGACGAGTCCGAAGATTCGCTTGACACCTTGATTCTCTAGGGTTTCTACGAGCTGCTTTGCAAAGGTTTTAGCCATGTGACCGGTCTAACGCAGAATAGTCGCTACGTCAACATTTAGCCGGCGGGCACAGGCCGGCACATTGTGTAAGCGTCCGCCCCAGAGCCCGGGTAGTAGTTTTTTCGTAGCCCCATATTTTCGAAGCCGTAGCGTCGATACATGGCGATAGCGGGTTCATTATCCGTGCGCACTTCCAAAAACACCGGGCCCGGATCCTCCGCCACAGCTGCCATCAGCGCGTCCATGAGCTGCGCCCCAAAGCCCCGGCGCTGCCACTTCTGCCCCACGCCGACGGTGTGAATCTCGTACTCGGCGCCACCCGCAGGTCCCAGCTTGGTAATCCCCGCATAGCCGCACAGTTCTTCGACCCCGTCTGCCTCTGCGATCAGCCCGACGTAGAAATTGTTCGGCGCGGCCAGCTCTGCCATAAAGGCCGATTCCGGCCAGGGATCATCGCCGGCAAATAGCTCCGCCTCAATCGCCGCACACGCCTTGGCTGCAGGAGGCCCGAGACGCACTAGCTTGACGACGCTCATCTCATAGCCTTCGGGACAACGGCATCCGGACGGCGCAAGTACAGCGGCACCAGTGGGCCCGGCGCGGAGTCAAAGTGGGCCGTTTCAACCATGGCTTTCGGAGTGGGAAAGACTTGTTCGGCAGCAACCTCAAGCCCGGCAATTTGCTCGATGTGGCTGAGGCTGCCGCGGGCGTGGCTCGGCGTGAAGTCGGCGACTTCTGCTGCGAGTTCTTCCTTGAGCAGCTCCATGACGTCGGCTGGCTTGGCCACTGCCGGGCCGAAAACTCGCTGGCCATCGTGGTAGGCCGCGAAGTACACCTCGCGGCGGCGAGCATCGGTGACGACCAGTTCATCGCCAACACCAACCGCGAGCGCATCCAGGCTGCAGATGCCGTAGCAGGGAATTCCCAGAGCGTCGGCAAAGGAGGCTGCGGTTGCCATACCAACGCGCAAGCCCGTAAACGGTCCCGGACCACAGCCGACAACCACGGCATCTAGCTCGGTTGCCGCCACCCCACTGTCGGTGAGGCACTGCTGAATCAGCGGCACCAGCACCTCGTTGTGCGCGCGGGCATCCAGGTGCAGCTTTTCGGCCACGGTTTCACCATCGCGGACAATTCCCGCGGTGACCTGTGGGGTCGATGTGTCAACGGCCAAAATGTTCATACTCAGTAACCTACTTGAACCGACTTGAAGCTACTTGCTCCACTTCCAGGTGACGACGCGGGTATCGTCGTCACGCGAACGATCGATGCTCACCTGCAGATAGCGCTCAGAGAGCACCTCGGCGAGCCCCATTCCCCACTCGGCGACCACGACGCTGTCCTCGAGGTCGGTGTCCAGATCGAGTGAATCCAGCGCATCGAAGGCCTCGCCATCAGAGCCGGGTCCCTCTTCGCCGAAGAGTCGATAGGCGTCGACATGGATGAGGGTGACGCCGTCTTTTGCGAGCGGACGGTGCTCGCGGGCGATGGTGAACGTCGGCGATGTCACGCGCCCGCGCACATTCATGCCGCGGGCGATGCCCTGCGTGAGAGTGGTCTTACCCGCGCCGAGTGGGCCATCGAGAATCACCAAATCCCCGGCGGCTAGCTCCCGGCCAATCTCCTCGCCGAGGTCACGCATGTCCTCTGCGGTTGGCGCAATGCGGCTGCGCACCCACTTTCGCTCGCTGCGTCCCTTCGGTGCGGTGAGGATTTCGTAGTTAATGGTGCCGGATGCCTCCGCGAGGTCATCGAGACCGGGCTCCCCCAGTGTGGGATCACCGACGATGACCGCAGTGTCGCCGGCCTCGACATCACTGTCGGGACCAAGGTCGACGACGAACTGATCCATACATACGCGTCCTACCTGCGGATAGCGTGTGCCATTGATGCTGACTTCGAAACGACCGGATGCCGAGCGCATCATGCCGTCGGCATAGCCGCAGGGCACGATGCCGATGGTGGTATCGCGGTCAGCTGTCCAGGTCTGTCCGTAGGACACCGACTGCCCTGCCGGCAGCTTCTTGACCAAGATGACCGACGCTTCCCACCGCATCGCTGGGCGCAATCCATGGGTGGACCCCACAATTGGCTCGCCACCATAAATCGCCAGCCCTGGGCGCACCATGTCGAAGGCCAGGTCAGGACGCGACAACGATGCCGGCGAATTCGCCGCATGGTTAATCAGCTCATCCAGCCCCGCCTCGCGCAGTGCAGTAATCGCTGCACGGAAATTCTGCGCCTGCTTATCGACGCTCGCGTTGCCCGGCTCATCCGCGCACGCAAAGTGCGTGAAAGCACCGGTGATGTTCAGCGCACCGGTCTTGTGCAGCTCGACCAGCTGATCAACCGCATTCTCAAAGTCCCCATTGGTCATAGAGAATCCCGAGCGACCCAAGCCCGTATCGACCATCACCGTCACACGTGGTGCCACCGATAGCGCCCGCCCGGCATTGGCCACGGCCAGCGCATGAGCCATCGACGGCAGGCCGAGGTCAATATCTGCAGCCACAGCACGCTGCAGCAACGAGGTGGCTGCCGCGTCCCAGATCCAGGCGAGGATGGGGATGGTGTGGCCGTCGTCAAGCGTGGTGCGGAGTTCCTCGCGGAGGGAGAGCGCCTCGTCGATTGTTGCGACGCCGAGCTGTGTTGCGCCGCCGGCCAGTGCGGCACGCGCCGTCTGCAGCGCACCCTGCGAGTAGCCGTCCGCCTTGACGACGGCCATGAATTCCGACACCCCTGCGATGGCCTTGACGGTCTTCACATTGTGGGTGATTGCGTCGAGATTAACGGTATGGGTCAGGATGGCTGGTGCCGAGGAAGTCATAGCCGTATTTTGCCACTGATGCCTTCATTGGTGAACCATGCGGTGGCATCTCGGATGGATTCAGCGATGTCCTGGGCGCTGCAGGGTGCTGGTCCGAACTCTGTCTGCGCGGCCAAGAATGCGGCGCGAGCGTGAATAATTACTGGTACGTAGAGGGATTCGCCTCGTGCTACCCAGGCGCCAAGAAGTCCGGACAGTACATCGCCGGAGCCCGGCGTGGCTGCCCAGGAGCTACCCGCGTCAATCACAACTGTGCGCTGCGTTTTCGGATTGGCAATCACGGTGCGGCGTCCCTTGAGCAACACTTCACAGGAGAACTGCTCGGCAAGTTCACGGGCATCTGCGATGGCGTTAGTGACCTCGTGCCCGGTAAGGCGCTCAAATTCGCCGGCGTGCGGCGTGAGAACAGTGCGCAGGTTGCGCTCCTGGCCGCGCTCGCGGACGAGCTGTCGGAGATTCTCATGCATCGAGAGCAGCGTCAGGGCGTCAGCATCGATGACTACTGGTTTGTCGGTGGCCAGGATGGCACGCAGTTCCTCGGCCGCGCGCTCATCAGTGCCCCGACCAGGGCCGGCAACCCAGGCATCGACGCGTACCTCTTTACGATCCACCGAGTCCGACTGCGCAATGACCGTCGGCAAGGCCGCGGTGATGCGGTTGCGGGCGGCCGCGTCGCCGACATAGATAACCGCGGGACTGGTCGCGTGCACGGCAGCGGAGGCACACAGCTGACCAGCGCCCGGATACGCCTCGCTACCGGCGGAGATACCTGTAACTCCGGTGGAGTACTTGTGGTCATTAGCACCGGGTTCGAGCTGAGTCTTCGCGCCAAAAGGTGCCGGAAAGCTCCCGCCTAGGGCTTCGTAAAACTCTACGGTCAGAGTCTGGTGGTGGACGGCATTGTAGTGACCGTTCTCATAGAGCGTCTGCCCCAGTCCTGGAAGTTCGAGGGAGAAGGCATCGAGCGCAATTTCGTGTAATTCGACCTCACCACAGGCTTCCGACAGCGCATGCGCGTAGCGCAGTCCGCCGAAGGTCACCGTTGTCGTGGCCTCGACGTGGGATGGCAGGTACGGATCCTGGCCCTCTTCCAGGTCGAGGTCGGGATTGATGGTCTGGGAGGGCGGATCAAAAGTGCGTCCGGTATCGGCTTCCACACCACTCGGCACGTCGACCGAGAGAATAGGCACCTCGCCTATGTTTGCCTCGCGCACCAGCCACGCAGCCTCTTCGCGCAGCGCACCATGACCACCGAGCCCCACAATTCCGTCGATAATCAGTGCGTAGTCTTCACTTATCGACCACAGAATCTTCGATAAATCCGTCTCCCGGTCACGCCCCAACGGCAGCACCCGCCCGCCTGCGAGCTCAAACGCTTTCAGCGCCCGTTCATGTGGCTTGGTACCCAGCAAAACTGCATCCACGCCATGTCCGCCCGACGACAAGTCCCGGCCGGCATAGAGTGCATCGCCACCATTGCCTCCCGACCCAACCAACAGCAGCACACGACCGCGACCAGGCTCCGGCGACACCTTAGCGAGCATCCGCTCCGCCACCTCCGACACAGCGGCGGCTGCGTGGCGCATGAGTTCGTCGTCACGCGTTTGTGCGTCCAGATAGGGCTGTTCCGCGGCGCGAATTTCGGCAGCTGTGTAGCAGTACGTCATAAACCCAGCCTACGATTAGCCCCTATGGATGACTACTCCCCGAGCACGCGAGTTTTCGGCCCTCTACTGCGCGCCTTTCCGCAGGCATACCTGCGCTCGTTGCGTCATCCCGAATGGATCCCCCACGGCGTGCAGGACGTTCGCGAAATCCTCGACGGCAAAGTCACTCCCGACCTGGATGGATACAACGGCCGCACACCAATTGTCCTGGTTCACGGCACCTGGATGAACTCGTTCAACTCCTTCGCCATGTTGGGGCCGTTCCTCGCCCGGAATCGCCCTGTATTCTCACTCGATTACGGCTCCGACCCCGCCGCGCTGGTCAGCCGCCTCCGCAGCGTCAAAGCCACCACCGATTTGAACGATGCGCTCGCCGAAGTCACCGACCTTCTCGACCGCTTCCGAGCCCAACTCTCCCTACCCCGCATCGACCTCATCGGTCATTCCCAGGGCGGTCTGCACTGTCGCAGTTACGCCAACGCGAGCATCGATTCGCTTTACGACGACGCCCTCAACCATGGCCTCAACGAAGAAGACGCCGAGCAGTTCGCCTCCGACAACAGCCCCGTGCGGGCAGTCATCTCGCTTGCGGGAAACCATCGCGGCACTACTGCGTGGGGCATGCGCCGAAGGCTCAGTGCCCTTGAGCGATGCGGCCTACCAATGCACAAACTCGTCGACCGCCTTGTCGGCCGTGCCTGTATTCAACAGCTGCTGGACTCCGACTATATTGCGACTCTGAACCGCGCAGCGCGTGGCATTACCCGACGCGGCCCGCACTACCTGAATATCGGCACCCCTTTCGACACCGTAGTTCGCCCGTGGACCGGCGCCTTTTTGCCCGAACAAGAGGGTCACCACATTACGAACGTCAACAACGCCACCGGCGGTGGCGACTGGTCTGACCACCTCGCGCTGCTCTACTCCCCCAATACCTTAGAACTCATCCACGAGTTCTTAGACGAGCTGGATCGCGCCGAGGAGGGTGGCGCCGAGGACTCTTCGACCAACAAGCAAACGCCGCGCCATGTACGGCAGCGAGTCCTGCCTATGTACGGCGCACTGCCGACGAGGCTCGGGCGGCGGAGACTCGGACGGCGCGGCCAAATCTAATTCAACATGGACTTTTAGAACATATTTCTAAAACCCTATTGACACTTTTTCAAACAGGTGTACGATTTGGGTTGTAGGGAAAATTTGTAAGCAAAAGTTCTTGGTCCGGTGCACAGAGGTTGGCGGGGGCTGGTTGAACGAGCCTCTCCACGCTTCTCTCCACCACAGAACTCAATCTTCAATTCTCCGGCGGACACGTAGTAATCAGGGGGATAACCAATGTCATCGCCGCCCACAGAACTTCTAGCACCAGGTCAAAAGCCCTCATGGGCCAACCAGCAATCCGACGACCCCATTAGCATCGCGGCCCGTGCCACCAACGCCGCAGACCTTCAGCTCATCGATATCTGCGCTCCCGGTGACGCGGTAGATGTCAATCACCATCTCGCCCGCATAAGCATTCGAACCGGCCTTAGCCGCGGCAAGTGCTCTACGCTGTGCGAGATTGCACTGATGTTCGAGCGCCTACCAAAAGTCCGGGCTCTCATCGAATCCACCTTCTGTTTCTCTCTAGCCCATCTCCGCGCCATCGCCAATGGCGTTGCCGGGCTGTCACCAGACCAGTTCGACACGGTAGAGCCCCATCTTTTGGAAATGCTCACTCCGACGCGATCTCGACAAGCAATGATTGGTGTCTACACGCTGTCTCGCCTAATCGGCGACTTGGTTTCTGAGTACAACGACTGCGCCCGCAACGACGGCACCCAACGGGTTCCAGAAGGCGAAGCGGTCACACTCGCCGACACGGGCGATGGCAAGCACAAAAAGGTCACAGCAATCCTTGAAAACGACCGCGCGACCGAGCTCATGGCCAGGATCCAGGGGATTCGCAACATCGCAATCAATCGTGGTGAACAGTGCACGCAGGCGGAAGCGCTACTACAGCTGGCACAGAATTCGACCAATGCCGAGATTGTCATCAATGTCTACCGCGAGGTCGGCGGTGGGCCAGCATGGATTGATGGCGTCGGCTGGCTGAGCGAGGTAGCCACCGAAGAATGGATTGCTCGCGCAACTCACATCCGTATCTCCGCCGACAGCAAGGTGGATGGTTACCGCCCCACCGAGAGCCAAGTGGCTCGCGTCCGTGGTCGCGACGGTACCTGCCGCTTCCCTGGCTGCGACGTCCCGGCATCCAAGTGCGACCTGGACCATATTCAGCCGTACAACCACGACAATCCCGACCAGGGCGGGCCAACTGACACAGAGAATCTGCACTGTCTCTGCCGCCGACACCACAACCTAAAAACTCACGAGGGCTGGGACATCGACAGGTACCCCGATGGAACGGAAGTGTGGACTTCCCGCGATGGAGACACCGCGACTAGCGTTCCGGTTGGGGCGCTAAAGAACGTCGGCAAGCAAACTTTTCATCAGCGCGTGACACGAAAGATGAAGACGATTCAGAAACGCAACCTCGATTGGATGTTGTCATTTTGCGACGTACCTGACGAGGTCTGGGAGCTAACAGAGGAGGAAGAAAAACGCATCGGGTCCCTCACGGATGAAGAACTCGATGCGGAAATTGAGCAGTACCGACGAAAGCAGGACGAACTACTCGACGGTGACTGACTTAGCCAGGTTGCGCGGCTTATCGATGTCCTCGTTACCGCACTGGCGAGCAATCTCAGCTGCCAGGAACTGCATCGGAATCGTAGACAACAGCGGCTGGAGCAACGTGGACGTCTCCGGGATCTCAATCAGGTAGTTCGCAAACGGAACCACCGACTGATCCCCTTCTTCGGCAATCACGATGGTCTTGGCGCCACGGGCACGAATCTCCTGGATGTTGGAGACAATCTTGGAGTGCAGCACGGCGCGTCCCTTCGGCGATGGCACTACAACGACGACCGGAAGATCATCCTCGATGAGTGCAATTGGACCATGCTTGAGCTCGCCTGCCGGGAACCCCTCTGCGTGAATGTAGGCAAGCTCCTTGAGCTTCAGCGCACCCTCAAGTGCGACTGGGTAGCCAACGTGTCGGCCGAGGAAGAGCATCGTCGGAATAGCACCGATTTCCTTGGCCATGTCGATGAACTCATCGCCCTTAGCAACGACCTTGTCAATCAGTGCCGGGATGGTCTCCAGCTCTTCAAACTCGCGAGTGACCTCATCCGGGTACTTAGTGCCGCGTGCCTGGGCAAGAGCCAATCCGACCAGGTAATTTGCGGCTACCTGCGCCAGGAACGACTTGGTTGCAGCAACACCAATCTCCGGCCCAGCGTGCGTGTAGAGCACGGCATCAGACTCACGCGGAATCTGTGCACCGTTGGTATTACAGACAGCCAGCACGCGGGCGCCCTGGCTCTTTGCGTGCCGCACGGCCTCGAGGGTGTCCGCAGTCTCACCCGACTGCGAAATAGCGACCACCAGCGTCTGGCGGTCCAGCACCGGATCGCGGTATCGGAACTCGGACGCGACCTCAATCTCGACCGGGATACGCACCCAGTGCTCAATGGCGTACTTGGCCAACAAACCGGAGTGGTATGCGGTACCACAGGCGACGACGAAGACCTTCTCGATGTCACGCAGATCTTGGTCACTCAGGCGGGACTCGTCGAGAACGATGCGGCCATCAACGAGGTGACCGGCCAACGTATCGCGGACGGCGGCAGCCTGCTCGTGGATTTCCTTCATCATGAAGGAGTCATAGCCACCCTTTTCGGCTGCAGCGAGATCCCAGTCGATGGTGAATGGTCGACCCTGCTGCTCGTTGCCGGCGAAATCCAGGATGCGGTAATCATCTGCGGTGATGATGACGACGTTGTCCTGCCCCAGCTCCACGGCCTCGCGGGTGTGCGCGATGAAAGCCGCAACGTCAGATCCGAGGAACATTTCGTTTTCGCCCACACCGACAATCAGCGGAGTGGAGCGACGAGCAGCGATGATGCGATCCGGGTGGTCTGCATGAGTAAACAACAGCGTGAAAGCACCCTCGAGGCGGTTGAGCACGGACAGCGCAGACGCCTCGAAATCACCAGCGGTAGATCCGCCGTCGGAACCGTCCAGGGCACGTGCGAGCATGTGCGCGGCGACCTCGGAGTCGGTTTCGGACTTCAGCTCAATGCCGGCATCCTCCAGCTCCTGACGTAGCGGAGCAAAGTTCTCGATAATGCCGTTGTGGACGATAGCCACCTTGCCGTCATAGGACTGGTGTGGGTGGGCATTCTCATCAATTGGGCGACCGTGGGTAGCCCAACGGGTGTGCCCGATTCCAGTGGTTCCAGTGATTTTGTCGCGCCCATCCGCGTCAAGGGCAGCCTCGAGGTTGGCGAGTTTACCGGCCTTCTTCTCTACAGTGATATGCCCCTGATTGTCGACAATGGCGACACCCGCGGAGTCATAGCCACGGTATTCCATGCGTCGTAGCGCATCGACAGCAATATCCAGGGCGGGCTGATGGCCCACATATCCAACGATTCCACACATGCCCTACAGAATAACCCGCGAAGCGGAAAATCGTCATAACGAAATAGACATTCTCGCTCATCCTGGCACTTTTTCAGCAAAGGTATGCCCCTTATAGTTAAGCTATTCACTGTGGCTGACAACTTGAAGACTCTGACATCTAATCTTTCCAAGCGTGGACCGCACCGCGTCATGGTCGGTGACCTAGCTTTTACTGGCCTGCCGGGAAAGGTCTACACGCCTGCAGAGGGCAATGGCATCCCCGGTATCGCCTTCGCACACGATTGGCGCACACCGATTGAGGAGTACCACGCCACGCTGCGTCACCTAGCTTCGTGGGGCATCGCGGTCGCTGCTCCGGACACCGAAAATGGCATTGTGGCAGACCACCGTGGTCTCGCCAACGATTTGGAGACAGCGCTCCAGATTCTCGCTGGTGTCCGCCTCGGTGAGGGCAAGGTCGTCGTCCACCCAAAGAAACTCGGTGTCGCCGGCCACGGCATGGGCGCTGGCGTAGCCGTCCTCGCCGCCGCTGGTCACGACATCATCTCCGGCGTTGGCTGCGTCTACCCCGCGACTACCGCGCCTTCCTCCAGCGCGGCTGCAACTAATGTCTCGGCTCCGGGCCTCGTCCTGGCCCCTGGCGAGGATAAGTGGCTCGATCGCGGCAACCCGGCTCGCCTGGCTGTTCAGTGGAAGGGCGATGTCGTTTACCGCGAAGTAGACAACGCTGACCAGAGCAGCTTCTCGGAGACAACTCTTCTACGTCGCCTAGCGGGCTTCTCTTCTTCCAAGGTGAAGTACCAGGAGGTTGCGCGCGCCGCGCTCACAGGCTTCCTGCTGGCCACGGTCGGTGACGACAAGAAGTACTCGGATTTCGCAGACCCGACCGCCACTATCAAGGGCACAACTAACCGCGATATGGAGTGGCTCATCAAGGAGCTGCCGGAAAACCCGGAGCACTCGCTGGTTCCCGGCAAGTAGTCACTAGGCCACGCTTCAGGACACGCCCCGAATCGACTTCACCGTCGGCGTCCCTTTCCCCGCCCGCCCGAACAACCGCGTAACGGTTCCCTTCGATCGGGCGGTTTTTTGCTGCTTCTCGACGCCCTTCGCCACCTCTCTCTCCTTAATTTCGCGTGCTTTACGACGCTCTTCCAAACCCTGCAATTCTTTCTGTGCCCTCTGTATCGTCGTTTCGAACTCCTGCCTGGTCATTGCAGCAGCGTCGTAATAGGCCTGCCCAATCCGGTCATATTTCGCGGCATGCTTACTCCCCATTACCACTCACCTGCCGTTGGCGAATTAACCGCGCCCACAAGCTCCTGTGCGTTGGGCTGCTCAGGGGGCTCGGGCACAGCTGAAGCAGATTCCTGCACTGATGCTGCCGCGTCCTGGGCTGGTTCTGGCTGTGGCTCTGCTTGTGTTTCTGGCTGTTGTGATTCTGACTGCGGTTCCTGTGGCAGCTCGATTCCCAAGTGCTTTAGTTTCTCAGCCGGAGGAGGTGGCTCAGGCGCATCTTCTGGTTCCGGCTCGGGTTCGGGTTCTGGTTCAGGCTTACAGTCCTCCGGCGCAGGAGCTGGTGCTGGCTCAGGTGCCTGTTCGCACACTGACTCTTCCATCTCCGTGCACATGTCTAAGTTGAGCAGCGAGGTGGCGACGCTGCCCGCAACACCCACAGCCTCCGCAATTCCGGCGATACTGGCAGCCCCGGCAGCGCCAATGGCACCTCCAACGGATATCCCAGCAGCAACGCCTGCCTCTATCCCAATATCAACGTTGGCAACAACCCCAGTTCCACCAGCGATAGCACCGTTGCCACCGGTTACAGTAGCTCCTTCGCCACTCACAGACTCAGCCACCTCTGCACAGGCCGCCGAGGTAGCACCCGAACTGGCAGGGACAGTAGGAGGCTGCGGCGGGGTGGCGACCACTGCGGCCTCAGTGTCACACGCTGCCTGCTCAAGACACTGCTCGATGCAGGCATTGCGCGCATCGTAGAGCTGACCAGTGGAGTCGACGAGACTGTTGCACACCTGCTGGGCCACTTGTGCGGCTTCGGTGCCGACCTCCGGATCGTCGACAAGCGCTTCGCACTGAGAGAGAACACCGTCGGTTTGCTCAGCCATATCTTCGGCCTGCTTTTCGCAATCCTCGAGGACCTCGTCGACTTTCTTGCCGCACTCGCCGACACTCTGCGCGCCATCGGCGGACTGCTCATCCTGATTCGCACAGTCCTGCGCGGCTTTATCACAGCGCTCTTTGGCAGCGCCGGCAGCATCGCCTTTCAAACCGCCCCAATCGAAAGCCATAGCAATAGTTATCGCGGAGGCTATCAACCCCACGGAGTTGGAGAACTTGGATAGGGCGCTGCCTTTCCAGCCGTCAGCGCGTCGCGCCTTATCCAAGACTTTGGGCAGATTCTTGCCGATGCCGCCGACCCCGCGCTTGGCTCCAATACGGCTTCCACGGCCAATAACACGCACCAATATCGGAAGAATTCGAGCAACCCATGGCATCAGTCCACTACCTCAATTCCACCGAGGTCGGCACTCCCGTCGCTGTCACAGCTTGCAAAGACACGCCACTGTTCCCGCACTGCCGGAGCATGGTTGCCAAGTCCCGCGTACATCGATTGCCCGTGCTCACGCAGCCGCACTGCCGCCTGCTGCAGACGATGCCCCTGGGCGGCAAAACCCTGGCCACAGTCTGCTGCTGAGATATTGGGAGCGCTTCCCCACCGCTCATGGCCGTCACGGCCGCGCTGCTCGATCTCTCGGGCAGCCGCTGTCACTGCATCCTCCGAAAAGTGCAGCAAGCCTCCGCCACTGCCTCCAGTAAAACTTGCGGACACGAAAAATCCCCTTCCCCCGCGAAAAACAGTTCTTATTACTGTTAGGCGCGAAAAAAGGGGATTCGGTTCCGTTGAGGTCCTAGCGCGGGTGCCCCCGGGCTAACGAGCGCGGTAGATGCGCTTACAGCCCTCAACACCGGTGAAGCTGAATGGACCGGTGCCGATCAGTGCGTCGTCTCCCAGGTTTGAGTACTCACCAGGATCTTCATGCGTCACCTGAGCGTGGCGGTAGTAGGTCGGATCATCGAGCTTTACGCGCTCTTCCAGTTCACGAGCATTATCTGCGGCGCGCAGCTGGGACTCGTAGCCCTCGACCACATTGCCGGTGAGGAACTCAGCAACTGAGCCGGAACCATAGGAGACAATAGCGACCTTCTTACCAGTCAGGTCCTTCTCGGTGTCCAGCAGCGAGAGCAGGCCGAAGTAGGCCGATGCTGTGTAGGAGTTACCGATGATGCGGTTGTACTCAGTGGTTGGGCCTAACTGGCGGGCCTCGTCCTCTGCGGTGAGCTCCACACCGTTATTGGCCGACAGCTGCCGGTGCGCCTTGTAGGCCATCTTGGTGAACGGCTGGTGGTAGCTGAAGTAGTCAATCTCGCTGAAGTCCACACCGCCGCGGGCACGGTAGTCCTCGTAAGCCCCCTGAACAGCGTCGATGTAAGCGCCAATCGAGAGCTTGCCCTCCACCAACGCCTGACTGCGGTGGTTCGGACGCCAGAAGTCCATAACTTCGCGGGTGAAGACGCCCGAAGCCGCATCGATGGCCAGGATGCGCGGATTAGCGGTCACCAGCATGGCCACAGCACCTGCGCCCTGGGTTGGCTCCGCAGCGGAGTCCAGGTCATAGCGGGCAATGTCGGAGGCGACAACGATGACCTTTTCCTCCGGATTGCGGGCCACCAGAGCGCACGCAAACTGCAGCGCCGCGGTACCCGAGTAGCAAGCCTGCTTCAGCTCAACAGAGCGCGCGTGCGGGTCAAGACCAACCAACTCGTGGACATAGACGGCAGCGGCCTTCGACTGGTCGATACCGGTCTCAGTGGCGAACATGATGGTGCGCACGCCGTCGATACCGTGGCGATCCACAATCTTCTTCACCGCAGTCGCGGCCATCGTCACCGGATCTTCATCAGAGGCAACCACGCTGGAGCGTTCCTGCCCCAGGCCCTTGTGATATTTTGCCGGTTCCGCTCCGAGTCGGGGCGCAATATCGGCGAGGTCAATGCAGTACGAACCCGTCGCAAAAGCGATGTCATCAATACCGACCGGGGTCACATTGCTTGTTGTCATCAAAACCGTGCCTTCACTACCTCTACAGATTTTAAGAAATAACGGGCAACGAAACATCCCATGTCATCAGAACGACCATCAGAGCAGTCATCAGACCACGGGATATTTTGCCCACAAAATATTAATTGCCTACTACAGAAATCTAGCGCGTTTACCTGAGATTTGTCTTAGGTTTTGCGAATTGTTGCGACGCACTACTTCGCCCGCTCGATAGAAACGTGCGCCTCCATCAGCTCACCCGGGTTCGTCTGTGCCGCGAGCAGGGAAAGCTCACCACACCAGACGATTGCCGCACAGCACGCTGCTAGACGACGGGCATTCTCACCCGGCTCACGGTCCTCCTTGCAGCCCAGCGCCGTGAGATTCTTCTCCACGAAGTCCAAGCCCTTGCCGTTGCCCACGGAACCGACGATCAAATGTGGCAGGGTGCAGCTAAAGCGCACGGAGCCGTCGTCAAGCGCCTCTACCTGCGTCAGCCCCTGCGAGCCCTCGACGATATTCGCAGCGTCCTGACCGGTAGCGAGGTAAAAGCCCAGCAGCATATTGGCGTAGTGCGCATTACCGCTGCGCAGCGAACCGGCCATGATGGAGCCGACGAGGTTCTTGCGCTCGTTGAGCTCGGCCAGACGCTTGGCAGTTGTGCGCAGACGTTCGCGGACAACTGGCTCTGGAATGACGGCTTCGGCAATCACGTACTTACCGCGACCCAAAATGCCATTGACGGCGGAGGTCTTCTTATCGGTGCAGTAGTTTCCCGAGATAGAGCCATAGCCCAACTCTGGCATCTGCTCCATCAGGTAGGACATCAAACGCTCAGACGCCAGCGTGGCCATGTTGTGGCCCGAGGCGTCACCGGAGAAGAAGTCAAAGCGGACAAAGAGCAGACGCGATGCGATCTGAAAGTGAATATCCACCAGCCTGGCAAAACGCGAGGAGGACTCCACGACCTTCTTCAGCTCGTCATAACGAGACAGGATGTTGTCGCGTGCAATGACGGCATCAGCTGCCGAGTCGAGAGTGAAAATCACCGAGCGGGTCATCTTCTCGCCGACGAAAGTACAGGTAATGCCACCTTCAATCATGCGGGAGACCTTCGCACCGCGACCACAGGACGGCCACAGCGGGGTCTCGTAAGTCGCCAGCGGAATCTTCACATCGTCATTCATGACGTTGCCACTAATGCGCACCGGGCCAATCCAGCTCAGTGGTACGTGTGCATATTCCAGGTCGTGCGAGCTCTTTTCAGCCATTATCCTAAGCGACCCTTTCTAGCTGCATGCAGCTTCGGTTCCCAGCTTCTGTAAATTTCAGCTGTCTTAAATTCTACGGTCAAAAAACTGTGGTCAAAGTTGAGCGGCCAGCTTCAGCGACAACGGCCGAATGCCAGCTGCCTGCCAGCGCGCGGTGATGTCCGCGGCAGTCTCTCGGGTCGAACTCTCAGCATCGGCACCATTTGAGGCTCCGACCAAAGCGATTCCACAGTCACCACCACCGGAGCCACTGCTCTTGCCCGCGGCCCCCGCGCCATCGGCGATGTCGGCGAGCGCTTTCAGTTTCTCCGTCTCAATGCACACAGCACGCTCGCGCTCATAGTCCTGCAGCAGCGTCCGATTCTCGTGCAGGCAGGCAAACGCCGCTGTGTGGTCGCCGTCGGCAAGCGCCTGCCAGAGTTTTTCGCTTATCGACGAGACCCCGCGTACAAAAACACGGTCTGCGCCACCGGCCTTCTTCAACTGAGAGTCCGTCTTCACCGGACTGCCCGTCCAGCCGACCAACAGTTGTAACCCGCCGAGGTCGGCACGGGCGTCAATGCGAAGATTCGGCCACGGTGCCGCCACGGCAGCGACAGGATCAGCCGCCACGAGTTCTGCGAGCGCCGTCGGATTCGGCCGGCGATAGAGCACCACCCCGCCGTGCGCGGAGCACGCGATATCGCCGCCGGAACCAGCCGCACCAGCCAGAAGCGTGGCCACCATCGCAATCTTGTACACGTCCAGCGAATTGAGCTCCAGGCCTAGGTGCGCTCCCAGCGCACGAGTCACTGCCACAGCGACAGCCCCGGAGGATCCCAGGCCGTACTTCGCACCGCTGTCGGCGTCATCGAGGTCCGATTCAATGACAATATTGATGGGGCTCTCTGGGGTGTTTTCCAGCTCGCCCGCAGCAATGCGATAGACCAGGGAAATCGTATAGGTAGCAATGTCACCTGGCGCATCGATATCAATGACGCGCCCCTGCGGGCCGTAATAGCTGGAGTACACGCGAGAGACCGGCTGCGATGGGTCGGCATCGTGGCACCGAACCGTCACATAGCGGTTGACTCCTGCGATGACGGCCAGCCCCTCAACATCCATCACCGCATATTCGCCGGTGAGATACAGTTTGCCACAGCCGCGGCCAATCGATTCGCCTTCGAGAGGTTCGCCCTTAGCGCTACTCAACTACTCCCCCAGCTACACCAGGTATGCGCCGGGGCCGGAGCCGGAAACCAGCACGTCAATATTCTCGAACTCTGCGCGGAAACGATCCGCGATGGTCTCGGCATCGCCGCTGCGGCACAGCACCTTCACATTCGGACCGGCATCCATGGTGGCGTAGCACTCGGTGCCCTCGTCGCGCAGCGTAGCGACGAGATCGAGAGCCGCCACCGAATCCGGATTCCAGTAACGCACCGGAGGAAGAGCCCCCAGCATAGTGGCGTGCATACGCATGGCATTGGCCTCGGCAAGCTCGCCGACCGCAGTGAAGTCCGCAGCGGCAATGGCGGCCTTCATGTCCTCGATATCGCGGGGCACCTGCTCCACCCACGCCGGGAAGAACGGTGAGGTCTCGACCGTGCGACGCATGGCGGCACGGCTGTCAATCTTCTTGCGGCCTGGGGCCAAAACCGCCACGACCAGGGAGAGGTCCAGGCCGGAATCCGGCAGAGCCACTGCATGGCTCGAAGCATCGTCATCGCCGGGCAGCCACTCGACGAGGCCGCCGAAAATAGAGCGACAGGCCGAGCCCGAACCGCGACGGGCCAGAGCCGAGAGCTGTTCCGGGGTGTAGTCCAGGCCGTAGGCCTTCGCCGCGGCCAGCGCGAGAGCACCGAAGCCTGACGCGGACGAGGCCAGTCCAGCGCCCGTCGGAATCTCGTTGGTGCTGGTCACCTCTGCGAAGCTAGTGCTGCCCGCACGCTCGCGGACCAAATCCAAAAACTTCTGAACACGGGACAGATCCTTGCCCGCCATCTCCTGGCCGTTCAAAGTGCCCAAGTCGGCGGTGACGCTGGGGTCGTCGATAAGCGACACCGTGGTGGTCGTCGGAGCGATGCCCAGAGTAAGGGACAGCGAACCTGTGGCCGGCAGCTGCACGGCCTCATCGCGCTTGCCCCAGTATTTAATCAGGGCGATGTTGGGATGAGCGACGGCGGTAGCGGTCGTGGTCACGAGGGATTTACCTCCACAGTCCAAGTAGCAACGGCATTGGCGCCCATCATGGCATGGCTAATCAGTTCCGCGTGATCGGCGGACTCTGCCAGCGCCATCACACAGCCGCCGCAACCGGCACCAGTGAGCTTTGCACCGTGGGCACCTGCCAGACGTGCGGCAGTGACGAGATCAGTGATGGACTCATGCCCAACACCTAGTTCCTCTAGCGCTTCCTGCGCCGAGTCCATGCGATGTCCCAGACGGGCAAAATCGCCCTTGGCCAGGTTGTGCACCGCAGCATCGGTCAGCTGCCCCAAGTGGTCCAACAACTCTTGGCCGTGGACTCGATGGGAATCGACGAAACCACGCACGCGGGCAACGGCCAGCGACGTCGAGCCACGCACACCGGTATCCCCCAGCACCAGCCACATCTTCTTGGCTACCTGCAGCGGATGGAACTCCCCCTGCTTGAAGTAGACCGGACGAGACGCACGGGCAACCGTGGCATCCAGGCCAGAGGGGTTACCGTGCGCCAGACGCTCAGCTTCCTGCACCAGGTCAAAGCGCTGACGCTCGGTCAAAGTGCCATCGGCGAGGTCACGCACTGCGTCGATAAGCGCATGTGCCACAGCGGCGGAACCACCCAGCCCTGCGGCGGGTGGGATACCGGAGCGGAGACGAATCAGCAGGTCACGTTCGGGAATACCGAAGGTGCGCAGGCCAGCGCGGAGTGCAGCGGCGATGGAGGAAAAGCGCTCCGGCAGCTCGTCGATGTCAATGACCTCGCCATCCATGGAAAACAGCACGGGAGAATCCTCCACGCGGTCAATCCACGCCATCGTGCGCAGCGATGTCACCGGCAGCGCAATAGCCGGCTTGCCATAGACGACAGAATGCTCGCCCAACAGAATCGACTTGGCATGCCCTTCACCGAATGCGGCACCCTGCTCGTTGGCCAGGGCATAGAACTCTCCGGTCTCCAATTCCTCGGACTTGTCGAGGCCGAAGTCGTCGACGCTGGCGTTTTCTACGCTGGTCACGAAGCTACACATCCCTTTCCGAAACCGACTGTGCGGCAGCCTGCGCCTCCGCGGGGCCATGGATACCCGGCACACCCGCAATGTCGAAACCGTACTTGGAGAACTTCTCCGCACCAACACCCCAGACGTGGTTAAACCACTCCGTCATCGGTTCGTTCGCGCGGCGTTCGGCGAGCTCCTGCGGGGTCACGTACACCACTTCATCGACCTCATCGGGGTTGATATCCACCGACTTCGGATCGACGATGCCGGCGTAGACATGGTTGTACTCGTGCTCCGCCAGTCCCGAACGATCATCGATGACCTGGTAGATAACGATGCCGATTTCCTCCAACTGGGAGACATCCGCACCGAGCTCTTCCTTCGCACGACGCTCAACGGCATCCGCCACCGGCTCCCCCGGCAGTGGGTGCGAGCAGGTCGCATTCGTCAGCAGCAGTGGTGAGTGATACTTCGACTCCGCACGGCGCTGCAGCAGCATGCGTCCCTGCTCATCGAAGAGGAAAAGAGAAAAGGCACGGTGCAAAATTCCCGGCGGAACGTGTGCTTCAAGCTTGCCGACGGTACCGAGAACTCGACCGTCACGATCGACTACCTCTACCTGGATGTCGGCTTCACCCGGGGCAAAGCGGGCTTTAATGTCCTCTGGCGCATCATTCATTTCCACACTCCTGACTTTAGACTGCGGCCACAACCGCAGCTAACTCCCCGGCAATCTTGCGGGCCGATTCCGCATCGGCGGCCTCCACCATGACGCGGAAGAGCTCCTCGGTGCCGGACGGGCGCAACAGCACGCGACCGGTGGAGCCCAGCTTCTCCTCGGCTGCATCGATGGCGGCCTTGACCTCATTAGACTCCAGAATTGCGGCCTTGTTGGACACCGGCACGTTGATAAGAGTCTGCGGCAGCACCTTCATTACCGAGGCCAGCTCAGCCAGAGACTTACCAGTGCGTGCCATCCGCGCCATGAGGTACAGACCAGTGAGGGTGCCGTCACCAGTGGTGGCGTGATCCGGAATGACCACGTGCCCCGACTGCTCACCGCCGAGCGAGTAACCGCCAGCGTTCAAATCAGCCAGCACATAGCGGTCGCCGACCTTGGTGGTGCGCAGGGCGATATCGTTTTCCTCCATCGCCAGCTTGAGGCCGAGGTTGCTCATCACAGTGGCCACCAGCGTGTTGTGGTGCAACAGCCCCTCTTCCTTCATGGCGACGGCCAGAATGGCCATGATTTGATCACCGTCGACGATGTTGCCCTGCGAATCCACAGCCAGGCAGCGGTCGGCATCACCATCGTGAGCCAGTCCCAGATCCGCGCCGTGCTCCAGCACTGCCGCGCGCAAAACCTCAATGTGGGTGGAACCGCAGTTATCGTTGATGTTGTAAGAGTTCGGCTTGTCGTGAATAGCGACGACGTCGGCACCGGCGGCCGCGTACGCCATGGGGGCTGCCTGCGAAGCAGCACCATTTGCACAATCCACCACGACGCGAATGCCGTCGAGCTTGGTACTGACCGCACGGGAGAGGTGGAACAGGTAGCGGTCGAGCCCGTCTGGGGCCTCCTCGATGACACGACCCACTCCGGTGCCCGTGGGGCCGGTCTCCGGCAGGTTGTGGAGAGCGTGTTCGATTTCCTTCTCCACCGCGTCGTCAAGCTTGGTGCCGCCCGCGGCGAAGAACTTGATGCCGTTGTCCGGCATGGGGTTGTGAGAAGCCGAAATCATCACACCCATGTCGGCACCGTAGTCGTCGGTGAGGAAAGCGACAGCCGGAGTGGGCAGCACACCGACACGCAAGACGTCGACGCCCTGGGAAGCCATGCCGGCAGACAGCGCTGCGGCGAGCATCTCACCGGAGACACGCGGATCGCGGCCAACAATGGCCAGGGGACGACGCCCCGATGGATTCGTGCCGCTAGTCAGCACAGTGGCCGCAGCAGCACCCAGCCGCATTGCCAGCGGTGCGGTCAGAGTCTTATTCGCCAAACCGCGGACGCCATCAGTTCCGAAAAGACGTGCCATTGTTGCTAGACCACTCCTTGGGGGTTTATGAGTTTTGGTATCGCGGACTGTTGCATTGTCAATGCTGTATTACTTTAGCCGGTCGCGCAGGCGAATCCAGACTAGCCACAGGACACAATTGGCTGCGGGTCATAAACCGTAGTCTGAGTTTCACGCGAGATTTCCGCGCCAGAGAGGTTCCGAATGACGCGTGTGTCGGAAGTGGTAAAACCCTGCGCACCCGACGACGGCTGGCAAGAGCTGCCACTGACCTGCATGCGCTGCGGTTGCGTGTATGCCCAACGGCCACCATTGATGGACTCGACGTTGACCCGCTTCACGCCCTTGATGCGCACAGTGACGTCGGAGCCAGTAGTAACGGCCTCGATAAGAATCGGAGTGTCGGAACTGTTCTTAAACGCCAGGTCGATTGCGCCCTCGTACACCGTCGCTTCACGGCCGGCCGGGTAACGCGAAATGTAGTAACTGTGCGGAGTGTGCGCGACATCCTCCATGCCCGCAAAGTACGAAGCATTGTACAAAGTAGTGGCGAACTGGCTAATGCCACCGCCGACAGCCTTGTCCGCATGGCCGTTGAGGATGATGCCCGACTCGACAAAGCCCTGCGCAGTACCGCGCGGCCCCGTGTAGCCGTTCAGGCTGAATGTATCGCCCGGCGCCACGAATGCGCCGTTGACCATCTGAGACACCAGGGCAATGTTTGTTCCCGATGCCGAGCTGAAACCACCGGTGGTGAACTCACCAATGACATCATCGAAGGTCGCACTTTCCGCTTGTTCAGTGGTGTAGGTGGCGGGCTGGTCCTCGTAGACCGCATCGAACTCGCGCTTATCCGTCGAAGTCACACGCTCGGCGAAGTCCTTCATAGTTTCATCCCACTTCACGGCTACGCCATCAACTGAGGGGACCACTTCACGCGAACCACCGCTGAAGCGTATCGACGCATTGCGCTTATCAACCTCGGAAGCAGCCAGCCCCTCCTCGAGGATCTCGCGTGCGCGGTCGACATTGATATCGGCGGCCAATCCGCCGTCGCGCGGCACAAAGCTGATGATCTCAGCCATGCGCTCCGGAGGAATTACACCATCTTTGCCATCGCGGCCCTTGGCAACAATCGGACCCGACACGGCATCGGCAGCCTCTCCCTCAGCTGCCTCACGAACCTGATCTTCACCGATAGCCGGGTCGTGCGCGGTGGTCTCCACATCGATGCCCTCCGGCGACAACCACTTGGCGGCCAAATCCCCGCTGACCGCATTGCGGTCGACATCTTGGCCGATGACCGGTGGAGTTGTTTCCACGCGGCCGTCAACAAGCTTGACCTCACCATCGACGGGAGCAATAGTCAGTTCGCCGACGAGACGGTCGACCTGCGGTTCGAACTTAGAGCTATCGATATCGCTGACCAAATCCAGCTCACGGGTAGTAAAGAAACTGCGCACCCAGGTAACTGGGTTCGCCGTCTGCTTGCCCGCCTGAGCAACCGTCTTCTCCCAGTCGATGCTCAGCCCCGCCTCCTCGGGCAGAACCTCCGCCGCGCGCTCGCCGGCACGCAACACCACTGGATGAGTGGAAAGATCACCGAGCTGTTCTTCGAGCTTCGCTTCAGCGTGATTCGCGCTCAGCGTGCTGATGTCAATCCCCGCAACGGTAGACCCGCGCGGGACATGGTCCTTATTCAGCACGTAATCGACAGCGTAAAACACACCGAAGAGCGCGAAGATACCGAGGACAATGCCGAGGAAAATCTTTAATCCGCGGTGACTGGAGGAAGACTTTTGTTTGGCCACAGCCACTTACTTTACCGTGGAAACACTACTAACTAGATTTTTATTAGATTCCGCAGGTGTCCGGAATGCGTTTCTTGTTCTTCGCATACTGCTGGAAAGCATCGACCACGGCATTGGCATAGACCTCGGCACCATCCGGGGTCGGGTGGATAAGGTCCGCGCGCAGCTTGGACAAATCGTCACGCACACCATGGCACCAGTCAGCCACATAGACATTGTCGCGCTTCTTTGCCGCGTCGAGGACTTCCTTCTCCGACTGAGGCATCCACACGCGATCACCGTACGGGTTGATTAGGACAATGATGCGGTCTTCACCCAGCGAATCGAGAATCTCATCCAACAGGTGTTCGTCCGATGCCGCAGCCGACTGATTGATACCAAGCCCCAGCACAACGAATGGATCGAGCGTACCCGCCGCCTTCATACTGGCGATAATCTCCGGCGCGGCCGGATAACCACGGGAAACTGCCGCATCGATGTAGATGCCGGGCAGCTTCTCCTCCAACGCGGACGCCGAGGCGAGCATCACAGAGTCGCCGATAGCAGTGATCTGGTCACCACGCGGCATAACGCGCTTGGCCAACTCGGCTTCCTCCGCCTTCTGTGCCTGTGCACGGCGCTCAGCTGCCTCCTGTAGCTGTGCCTCCAAACGCGTCATCTTCGGCGCCGTGGCCATCCCTGCCACTGCACCAACCACGACGACCAACGCCAGCACTGCTGCAACGCGCGGCTTCCAAGAACCGGCGTACTGCGTGCCCGAAAACTGCGACATCCAACGGCGGTAGCCCATCCGGCGAATTGGGGATTCCACATTCTTGTACGACCAATTCGCCAAAAGCAGCGCCAGCGCAATACCTGCAAAGGCAGCGAGTTTCTCATACTGCATCGCCTCATTGCGCTCCAGCAGTTCACGGATGAGCACAATGACCGGCCAGTGCCACAGGTACAGCGAGAAAGAAATCTTTCCCAACCAGCACAGTGGCTTGAACTCAAAAATCTGACGCACGGGCGAGACACCGCGAACGACAAGGTAGAGAATCGCCGCCGACAGCAACGACGCGAACACCAACCCACCGCGGTAAGTCGCCGACGCGGTATCTGACATCATCAGCAAAACCAACGACAGGAAAATCAGCGGCAGCGAGGCCACTACGAAAGCCTGGGCAGAACTGCCAAAGAAATCTCGCAGCAAGGGTTCTGTGCGTGGCCAGGAGTCCGCCTCCGCGCGTGACGACGTCGACGTCAACCACAATGCGAGGGCCGCACCAAACAGGAGACCAAAGGCGTGAGTATCGGTGCCGTAGTAGACCCGCGTGGGGTCAACCTTCGGATCGTAGAGTGACACCATCCACACGAAAGAAGCAACCGCGCCAATGCCCGCCACTGCTGCCAGCTTGCGAGATGCCAGCTTCAGCGCGAGAAGAGCCACAAAGATTAGTGGCCAGAGCAAGTAGAACTGCTCCCCTACCGACAGTGACCAGTAGTGGGCTAGCAGCTGCACACCAGAATCCGCGAAATAGGACTGAGAGCCCGCAATCTGCGTCCAGTTATTGACGAAAAAGACCGTGCCGAGAAACTGCGTCGACAATCCAACAGCGGGATCACCGCCAACCAGACCTGCGGCGGCGATGGAAATAAATAACACAAATATCGCAGCCGGGGCGATGCGGCGCAGTCGACGGAGCCAGAAGTCCTTTAGATCGATGCGCCCAGTGACCGCGCGTTCGCGCACCAGAAGCGAAGTGATAAGAAATCCGGAGAGCACGAAAAAGATATCCACACCGATGTAGCCACCGGGCAGCACATTATCGAAGTAGTGGTAGATCACCACAGTGGCAACGGCCAGACCGCGCAGCCCATCAATGCCTGGTACGCGTCGAATGCGGAAGGGATGCTTCGCCACCGAAGACGAGTTAGAGGAGCTCTTCACGTCGGAGGTCTTGGTGGCTGTGGTGCTCACCGCCATACGGTTTCCTTCTTCCCATCGCACTGCAATCGCACTTCCATCGCACCGCAATCGCACCGCGAACAACGATTCTCGTGGCAGTTTTTAACGGATAAAAGTCTAACGTACGGGGCTTGCCCCAAAAATGCAGCCATGCCTGGTCACGGCGGACTTTAACCCAAAAAAGCACCCCGGCTTGCGCGTAATACGCAAACTGAGGTGCTTTTCGAAGCAGTAAAGCTTAACGCTTGGAGTACTGCGGTGCGCGACGGGCCTTGTGCAGACCAGCCTTCTTGCGCTCGACAGCACGAGCGTCGCGGGTGAGGAAGCCAGCCTTCTTGAGAACGCTGCGCTCCTCCGGGTTGAACTCGTTCAGGGCACGAGCGATAGCCAGGCGCAGAGCACCGGCCTGACCGGACGGGCCACCACCGTTGATGTTGGCCTTAATGTCGAACTGGCTCTCGCGCTCGACCAGGACCAGCGGGTCCTTGATTTCCTGCTGGTGCAGCTTGTTCGGGAAGTAGTCCTCGAGCTCGCGGCCGTTGCAGACAATCTTGCCGGAACCAGCGGTCAGAACGACGCGGGCGACAGCGCGCTTACGACGACCGACCGTCTGAATCGGACGATCCAGGGTCAGCGGTGCAGCCGGAGCCGCCTCAGCCTCTACCTCAGTAGCAACTGCATCGCCGATGGAAGAGGTGAACTCTTCGGTGGCAGCAGCAGCGGCAGCCTGAACATCATCGTAGGAAGCCTCGGTGGCCTCTACGTTCTGGTTCTCGTTGACGTCCTGTGGGTTGGTCACTGTGCCACCGCCTTGATCTCGTAGTTTTCAGGCTTCTGACCGGCGAACGGGTGCTCGGAGCCGGCGAAGACGTGCAGCTTCTTGATGGACGCACGCGAAAGCTTGTTGTGCGGCATCATGCCCTCAATAGCCTCAGCGATAACGCGCTCCGGGTGAACCTCGAGGGAACGACCCAGGGTCATCGACTTCAGACCGCCCGGGAAGCCCGAGTGGCGGTAGCGCATCTCACGTTCCCGCTTGTTAGAGGAGACGTGCACCTTATCGGCGTTGATGATGATGACGTGGTCACCGCAGTCGACGTTAGGGGCGAAGTAAGCCTTGCCCTTACCGCGCAGCAAGTCTGCGGCGTGAGTAGCCAGACGGCCGAGAACAACGTCGGTAGCGTCGATGACGTACCACTTGCGCTCGATGTCACCGTCCTTCGGATGGAAAGTAGACAACATGACTCCTTTTAGGGTCCGTGTAGATTTGCCAGCCACCGTGCACACTGTTGTTATTCCCCGGCGGCCGGTGGAGACCCGAGGCAACATTCACGTGTGCGCACACAGTTTGGCTACTTTACCTTGAGATGGCGCTAGAACAAAAATGCCAAAGCCAGTCTCAGCTGCAAACTGCTGAGACTGGCCTCCCCCCCCCCCGGAGTGCTGCTAGCAAGAATACGTCAAAGGCAGATACCTAATTGAGGATCTCAATTGAGCAAATGCCCTCCCCCTCCCCCGGTTACATAGCTCAATCAAAAGTGCCTCAACCAGGATCCAAGCTATCCCCAGCTAGCTGCCGCACGGCGGTTAATATCCGCCATTCGCTGACTACCTGCGCTGACAGTATCCGCAATAGTTGTGAGAATCATATTGAGCTCCTCCGCTGCTGTGTCCCATTCACGCTGAGCCTCCTGATAAGAATCCGAAGACTCACCCTCCCACGTAGAGACCATCGGCGCGATGCGCTTCTTCAAATCTCCGAGCAGCCCGTTGATAGTGCCAGAAGTGGAACGAATGTCATCCGCAGCACCGTCGATGCCGCCGAAGCTGTACCTAATTGGTTGCATTAAGAACCCTTTCCCCAAAAGGTGATGTGTGTTGTGTGATTCAGTGTTGTAATTGTGCGATCCGACAAAACGTTTAGAGGTTCAGCAACGACGCACCCGCTGCTGCCACCTGCTTGAACGACGACGCCCCCTCGTCCTCGCCCGCATCGAAGCTGCTGGAATTTGCGCGGATGTTATCCGCAATATCCGTCAGCGCATTGGATAGACGCATAGCTGCGTCATCCCAACGAAGCATCAGATCATCGAAGCTGTCTTTAGCCTGGCCCTTCCATTCCCCCGCCAGACCGTCCACGACGCCTCGAATGCGCCCCAGCTCGCCCTGTACTTCCGAGTTGACGCCATCGACGTCCCCTGCGGTAGTGGTCATTTGATCTGATTCGGCTGCAAATAGGTTTGCCACTGTTTCCCCCTTTTTCGTGTTGAGTGACTGATTAACGACGGCATTTTTACCTCCCCGCGCGAGCCAGCCAGCTTCCCGCGTTAAAAAACCCGTCATATTGTTTGGCGCGAAAAACCCCGATTCGGTTCCATTTTGGTTTTCCGACCTTTACCCCTACCTACCCCCGCCACCTCCCGAGTCATCTTCTCTACGCCCATTACGTTGTTAGCAGTTCCACCACAGGGCGCCGAAGATTCATAGCCTGTCCACCCGATTGGGCTGGTTATGTTTAATTTCGTTCCCTCCGTCTGAAAGGACAGTGGAACTAGTCGCTGGCTTCGGTATGGCTTATTCCCGCCCCTGTCTGAAGATGATCCGGGGGGGTGATGCCCCCCGAAGGCAGTTAATTTGTTTGAACTACTGGAGTTTAAACTCTACGACGTCGACTTCATCATCTGCAGCTAATCCGGGATAGTGAGTATCTAGCGCTTCCTGAAGCTCAGTGAGGGAACCAAAACCGTCATTTTTGGCTTGCTCCTCCGACAATTCGCTTCGCCGGGTGGAGACAACTGACGTGACCTGTGCAGGAATAGTGACGACCTCTCCAGATTCTTTCTCGAAGACAATTTGAGCGCTTCCTTCACGAAAAGGATCATCTACCCGAATGGTTTGTTGCTTTTCTCCGCTACGAATTAATTCCTCGTAGCCTTCCCACATGTAAATGCGCTGTTCCTTTTCCAAGTCCCGCCAGTCAAATGCGAACGGCAAAAGCTCTCCCACGGTAGGTGCTTCAAGTCCATTACTTCCGCGCACGATGCACCGAATAGACGGGTTAACATCAAAAAGCACCTGGCGGCATTTACCGCAAGGAGGAACAACTTGACCAGTAGGTCCGTATACGGCGACTACTGCTTGGATGGGGTCCTCTGGATAACTAGCAGCATGGTTGGCCAAAGCTGAGACTTCGCCGCAAGGACCACCAAGGAAATGAAATGCGTTCAAACCTAGGACGTGTTTGCCCGACTCGGTAAGGAGGGCTGCGGCTACTGTGTGGTCTCCTCCGTCTTGGTAGCGCTGTACATGAGTAGTTGCTTCAGCTAGCAAATTTCGAAGTTTGTTAGAAATCATCCATTTAAAGGTAGTAGCTGCAAACGCTAGACGATAACTTGAGTTCTATGAAGTTACTTCTTTTCTCTTACCTGCATCCTGATCTCGCCATGTATTTGACTGGAAGAATTCTCTATATAGATGACGCGGCAGTCGAAATGCGACAGGCTCCATTTGCTCAGGAAGAGTTAAAAGCGGTTAGCGATGTGGCGGAAACGCTGGTGACTCTTACTTTGTCAGAGACACCACTGAGTGTTTTTCGCCATGAGCTTGAGCAAGCTGATTGCGTTTATGTGGCGAGTGGTGAAACATTCCGTTTGCTCCAGGCGCTGAAATCTACCGGAGCGGACCAGCTTCTTACTGACGCCGTGCGTAATGGAAAGTTGTATGCAGGAAGCTCTGCTGGGGCTATTGTTGCCGGACCCTCAACTGAGCCAGCAACGGTGATGGATGATCCTTCAGCAGCTCCGGAGCTTGCGAACTACACCGGACTTAATCTCACTAAATATGTGGTAGTTCCTCACGCCCAAGGAACGACCGGTCCGTATTCTATAGACATCATTAGTCGGACTGTGCAAGAGTACGGGCGAAAGTGGAATCTTCTTTTGCTGAGAGACGGTCAAGCGCTAGTAGTTGATGAGCGGGGTTCAGTGCTTATCTAGGTTGCCCCCACTTGCGTATTACGGCACCGGCCGAGCGCTTACTACTGCCTGGTCGCATACGGGCCGTACCGGCGCAATAGTCCTTCCTCTGAACTGGCACCCCACACTGACTTGAGTTCCGTCCATCACTTTGTGATGCCAGAGCACTATCGAATTACCTGACGGCAGCCGCTCTTCTAGGACTACGACATCGGTGCCCAGTACTTGCCTGCGTTCCGGCGCGGACTTTGTCTCATCCCCGGCAACGGAGCTACTCAAAGCTGCTGCTAGATGTTCAAGCGCCATGTCCTGCGAAAGCGGATTAGCGAGCACCAATACGCGCATATCTCCGCCATCCACCGCAATCAGACGGTCGAACGGACTTGCCGAATCAAGCTCCCACCCGCCGGGAAATCGAGCTTCCACGCCTGCATTGGCCAGCATGACTACTGGAGCAGAATCGGGAACCGGTTTCGATGTGGGTGGAGGCGTAGTTACAGGTGGCGTAGTTACAGGAGGAGCCTGTGCGTGCGATGTCTCACGCTGCTTCTGCCTCCCCTCGTTCTCCCTGCCTATGCCGCCACTAATGAGCCATGCAGCAATCCCAACAATCAGCACCACCACCGTCAACAAACCAACGGCAGCTACTGACACAACTGTGCTTTGATTCGACACTGCGCTGGCTTCTCCCCTGGCTGCAGGATGCCTCCCCGCGAGATCCTCCAATTGCTCCACTTCACCGGCTTCAGCGTCGCCGATGCTTTTCAACCAGGCCGGATTTACGCACTCCCCGAGCCGCGAGGCTGGACAGTCGAAGACCAAAAACCCACGGTCGCGCAGACGATCGACTAGTAGAGCTCGCCGCGGGTTCGCTAGCCCAGGTGGAACTTCGCCGACGATGAACTCAATATCCTCCTGCCAGCGAGGCGGATACTCGGTAATACCGCGCCCACCGCTAACTTCCACATCATCAGGTATCCCCTGGGGTACATCCGGATACATGGTCAGCTGATAAGCCAGCGCAATAACTGTTTCCACCAGCGGTGCGCTGTCGTTCGCTCCGACCAAATGTGTCATCCGACTGTCAATGTGCCCACCGCTCAGACGAGTGACACAGACACGCGTTTCCTCTACTTCCACCAACACGCTATGAGACACAGTTGCCTCATCGAGTTCCACAACGGCGTCGGCAAGCGTCAGAATGTACGGATTGAGTTCGGCAGCCAATAGCGCGGAGGCCAGCCGGCACTGTCGCACAGCACCCCAATAGCTGGGCACAATGACTGTTTGCATGCTCTCGAGAAGCGGTCTAGGGCCATGCACAGCCAGTTCTGTGGTGTCTGCAGGTGCCGCGAGTCCCCACAGATGCCAGGTACCGTGGCGCAGCGTCGGGGTCTGCGTGGTGTCAGGAGAATCGACCCGAATCATCAACTGTCCTCCTGGTCACCAGCAGTATCCAACAAACCCAACTGCACAACCTGCGGACTCTGGCCGTGCGCCACCCAATAGCCACGACCCGGCGGCTGTTCGCAGGGCTTTACGCCGAGGATGGGGCCGTCGTCGCGTGTGCCATCCATAACAAAGACGCTGGCGCCCTGATCCTTAACCGCACCCATGACCGGGTCGTGGAGGGAACGCAACGCCCCGCTGATTCGACGGGCGAAAAAGATATTGAGCCCAATGTCGGCGGCGTGAGCGATGACTTCTGCCAGCGGCTGCAAGGGGTTACCCCGTGAGCCAGCCACGAGGTCATAGTCATCCACGATGACATTGATGGTTGGACCACTCCACCAATTTCGGGCCTTCAACTGCGCTGGAGTGATATCCGGTTGCGGGAGACGAGCCTTCAGTACCTCTGCCAGCTCCGCCAGCATGGGCGTCGCCACCGCAGCCGAGCCTGCATAGCCGGCCAGCCGCTCTTGGGGCACGGCCTCCATTAGCCCACGACGGTAGTCAATCACGACGAATTTCGAGTCCGACTGCGAGTACCGCAGCTGGTGAACGATGCCCCTCAGCGCGGCGGTTCTGCCACTGCCCGCCGAACCGAATATCAGTAGGTGGCGATCCTTTTCGGGGTGGAATATCACCGCGCCCAGACCGGCTTCTTCGAGACCCACTGCAATCGCACCTCTCGTCGCGGCCGCTGGTCGCGGCAAACGCGCAATATCAATCCGCCGCGGCAACAACTGGAGCTTGGGCGCCTGCTCACCGTGTGGCACCGTCTCTACAATCCGCTTGGTGTCCGCAGCACCGGTGAGAGCTACCAACATCGCAAAGCCGCCCGGCGCGACCCCACGTCCTGGGCTCTCCGGCACCAGCTCCGCTGCCTTACGATCAATCATTGAATCCATCGACTCCGCCTGACGCAGCTCAATCCGAGTACCAATCAGGTCGCGAACGGCAGGTCTCATGTCCGTCCACCGATGGGCTGTGAGCAGGACATGAATTCCCACCGCCAATCCATCTGCAACCAGCGCCTGCACATCGTCACTCAGCGCCGGAAACTCCGTTTTGAACGCACCCCAGCCGTCAATGACCAACACTGAATCTGGCTGCCCTGCCGCCCGTGCTACTTCCGACGAGAGCCATCCATTAGTGCGAAAGAGCTGTTCCCGACGACTTACCTCACGACGCAAAAAACCAAGCGTACGGCGAATAAGCTCCTCGTCTCCGCGGTGTGCAACCGACGCGACATGCGGCAACTCAGCCAGGTCGCTCAAGCCGCCCGCACCACAATCAACGATATAAAAATGCAGGTCACGGGCGCTGATGCCGTCGGCAAGCGCGAGGACCGCTGTGCGTGCAGCAGTGGTCTTTCCTGACCGCGGAGCTCCGACGATTGCCACGTGCCCGCCGGTTGTGCGCAGGTCAATACGCAGTGGGTCTTGGCGCTGAAACAGCGGCTTGTCCACCAGTCCAATCACACCGGTCAATCGCTGTCGCGGCAGCTGCTCGTCGGGCTGGAACTCGATGGCCTCCGGTAATGGTGGCAGCCACACGCGATGCGCACGTGTCGGTACGTGCGATACCGCTGCCACCACGGCACCGAGCACCGTCTGCTCCGATGTCTGCACAGGCGGATCCACCATTCCACCATCGCTTGACGACGCACCGAAAGCCTCCCGCGTCCAATTTTCAGCGGTAAATTCAGCGACAGCGGCGACCTGCCCCTGCAGCCCCTGCTCTGCCCCAGCCGCCGCACCGTCAACAGGCTGCGGACGGACCACCGGGCCGGAAACATACGCCGACCGAAAACGCACCGGCTCGGCGGCAGCAGATTTGATATACCCAATGCCCGGGATGGCCGGCAGATGATAGGCGTCCGGAACACCCAACACGCTGCGGGACTCCGCGACGGAAAAGGTCTTCAACCCAATGCGATAGGAAAGATGGCTTTCCAGCCCGCGCAAGCGGCCTTCCTCCAGACGCTGACTGGCCAGCAGCAAATGCATGTGCAAACTGCGCCCCAACCGACCAATCGCAACGAAGAGCTCGGCAAACTCCGGGCGTGCGGAGAGCAGCTCCGAAAACTCATCCACCACAATCAGCAACGCGGGCATAGGTGGCGCATCTATCTGCCCAGCGCGCCGGGCCTGTTCATAGTCGCTGACACCGGCGAAATTCCCCGCAGCGCGTAGCTGCTCTTGGCGCCGCGTCATCTCACCGCGCAGTGCGTCTTCCATGCGGTTGATCAGGATAAGCTCCTGCTCCAAGTTGGTTATCACCGCCGAGACATGAGGCAATTGATCCAGTCCCAGAAACGTCGCACCGCCTTTGAAGTCCACCAGCACAAAGTTCAACTGATCCGGACTGTGTGTGGCTGCGAGCCCTACCACGGTCGTTCGGAGGAATTCCGACTTACCCGATCCTGTGGCACCAACGCACAGACCGTGTGGGCCCATGCCGCCCTCGGCGCTCTCCTTAAAATCCAGATAGACCGGCGCGCCGCCGTCATCAGCCCCAACGGGAATACGCAGACGAGCACTGCCAGAGCGCGGTCGGTAGCGCAGAGTTGTCGGAGGCGGATACAACCCGAGCTCCTCCATAACCGGATCTTCCGAGGTCTTAACAGAATCATCTGCGCTTGTTGGCACTTCAAAACGCGCCAAGCTCCGCCCAAGAACCTCCGCTTCTGCTGGACTCAGCTGATCAGGTACACCAATCTCCTCCCTTCCGGACGCGGTTTCCGCATGCACAGTAGTGGTGGAAACGGCCAGCGCGATGCCATGGTTAACCGCGGCCTCCCACAACATTGACTGCGCCTCCACGACGGTCAGCAGAACTACCGAGGTCTCCGACCCTGCCGCGTCAAAAATCGGTGTCAGTTCAGTGACATCGAGCTGTCCGCTCGAATCCGCCAGCACAATCAGCACTGCAGCTGGCAGTGTGTCGATAGCCGTGAGCAGCTCCGTCAGCTGCGCACACGTCGCTGCCCGAAACCGCGCTGAGCCACAGGCATCAGTAACTGAGGGGTGTCCGTGGTGTGGTGTCCATTTCAGCCATTCCCACCCATCTCCCACAACCGCAATCAGGCAATCCTCCGGATGATGCAGCGCAGCGGCTTGGGCGACCATCGCTCGAGCCAGCCCCTGCGCCGCGGTATCTCCAGTGAGGGCGATAATCTCAAAGGCCGACACATCTATGGCAAAGGGCACTCCCTCAACCTGACGAGCCGATCGAATAACTTCCCGCAGTGCTACGGCGGAAACCGGATCCAGTTTCTCGGGCGCCGGAATTGCCGGCGGTGTCACAGGCGTTGTAGGCTGCTGCGTTGCCACCCCGATGCGCAGCTGCAAGAAATCCGGGTCCCCCTTTCGGCGTTCGCACGCCCGCCCCATCGCCCCCAGCTGCCACAGAGTTCCAGGCCGAGGGTGGATAAACTGCGCCGATTCACGCTGCATCCTCGCTGCTTTCGCCACCGCCCGGCGAATACTGGACAAATGCCTTTGATAGTCCTTCCGCGCCGGTGCCATGTCCTTATTTCCCGCCCCGCCCGACACCATCATGCCCACAGTGGAAAACACCATCATCAGCGGAAACATAAACGACATCGGGTTACGTCCCATCCCAGAGACAAACATCAACACCACCATGCCAACCACCGCCACGACCATGATCAACGGCATGAGTGCACGCATCAGCGGCACCGGCTGTGGCTCCGGCGCTTCCGGTGGCGCATCCGGCGCGATTGTGCCCGTCATAGGCTGCGGCACCGCTTTTCGGGTAGCCGAAATCCCCGCCCGTGCACTAGTCACAAAAATCCCCCCGCTATGTGTCGCCCCTTGTGTTCACTCGACGGCCAATCCCCCGACCAATCGGTGTGCACATAGCTTAAAACACACTCCGGATTCTCGCAGCGCATGGCCGAGACTGTTAGCGGGGGCACGCGCAGTTACTACCCCGAGTAGCGCTCTAACGAGTTGTACGCCACTCTAGAGGGACTAAAGCATGCAGAATTCATGGGGGAAATACATGCTGGGGGAACTCATTCGCGTGCGCATTGATGCCGCACACATGCCCGAAGACGCCAACCGAGCACACGCAGACCTTGCATTACCGACCAACGTCGCAATCGCCGCACTCGTACCGGATATCCTGCAAATTTTCGATATCGACATTGCGGACTTCCCGCTGGCACAGTGGCAGCTACGGACCGCCGCCGGCACGATATTGCTTGCCGACGACACCCTGAACGATGCCGGTATTGCGCCAGGCGAACGCCTGGTTGTTATCAACGACCCAGGGCCCGTGCCCAAACCTCGGCTCTTCGATGCCGCCGATGCTATTACCGACACCACCTATACCGACGGTATCGGTACGGCTGATTTAGTTGTTGGCTGTACCGCCGCCCTCGTAGCCACAGCTTCAATTGCAGCTGCCTCACTGAGCTTGAGCAGTACCGATTCCACACTGGCCGCGGCAATCAGCTTCATCGCACTGCTGGCAGTAGCCGGTGGACTGCGCCTGGCTCTGTTGTGTAGCGCAAAACCGGCGATTGTCATGTCCCTGGAGCTGCAAGTGCTCATTCTGGGCACCGCTTCGGGGCTCTGCTTCGTTGGCCTCGACCTACACCGCATACTCACCGACTGGCCGCCGACTGCTGCGATTAGCGTCGCGCTTGCCGTCACCGGTTTGGTTTTTCTCATTTCCAACACCGACGACGGCGACAACCGCATCACTGTTACCCTGGGCGCCGCGAGTCTCAGCGCTGCAGTTACCTTCGGTATTTACGCTGCGGCTGTCGCACTTTTCCAGAACTCGGTTCAATCAGGAGCACTCACCGCTGCTAGTGCAGTCATCCTGATACTGCTGGCACCTTCCCTGGCTATCAAGGCTGCCGGTATTCGCGTACCCAAAGTCCCTGCCGCCGGAGAGAGCTTCGATGACAGCGAAACTCCCGAAATATCCCACAACGCACCTAAGCGAGCGGGTTGGATTCTCGACGGCATCCTCTGCAGTGGCACCGGAAGTCTCAGCATTTTCACCCTGGTGGTACTTTTCTCCGGAGCCTATGCGAACAGGTGGTGGCCTCTGGGCATGGCTGCTGCTGTCATAGTCTTTTGTGCAATTCACTCCCGTGGCCAAGCCCGGAAAGTAGCTTCCACCTGCACTGCTTTAGCTGGTCTTGCCGTCATTGTGGCTGTCGCCTTTCAACAGTGGTTCGAAGGCAATTGGCCAGTTTCCGCTGGCCTTGTCGTCCCAATGCTTGCAGCCACCGCCTTAGCCGCATTTCCAGCGTCACGCATCTCACCTACAACGCGCCGCATAGCTGAGCTAACCGAGGCCTGCAGCATCGCCGTCATTCTGCCCATTGCGGCCATCATTGCCGAATTCCCTGAGTTCGTAAGTGGGTTCTTCCAGTGAAAAACCCACTTTTCATGAATGCCATAAAAACCCGTCTCACCGCCACGACCGCACTTTCCACGGTGCTTATCTCCACGTTGACGGCGGCCACCGCAGTAGCACCGTCGGGCATCGCACCAATAGCGGCTGCCCAGAACAGCCAGGACTGCGTGGCCACGATGCTGTCGTCGGAAAGCGCACTGCGTGAACCGACAGTGATCGAAAAAACTCTTCGGTTTCGCCAAGCATGGCAACTGACGACGGGTGCGGGGATTACGGTGGCGGTGATCGATACCGGGGTCTCACCCAATGAGCGCCTAGGCGAGGTTCTCGACGGTGGCGATTTTGTCGACGGCGACAGCGGGTTCGTAGACTGCGACGGTCACGGAACTCTAGTAGCCGGCATTATTGCAGGCCGGCCCGGTGCCGATGGTTTTGCGGGACTGGCGCCCGACGCGCACGTGTTGTCGATAAGACAAACGGCCGATGGCGAAGGCAATTTGGAGTCGCTGGCACAAGCTATCGACAGGGCCGTCGCGGAGGGCGCGAGGGTTATCAATATTTCGCTCACATCGTGTGCCCCGGCAGGTGTAATGCCCCAAGGTGCAACGGATGTTGCCGAGAGCGTCGCACGTGCGGAAGTCTCAGGCGCAGTAGTGGTCGCAGCGGCAGGAAATAAGGGCGATAGTTGTCAGGCCGGATCCGTAGCGTGGCCCGCAGTCCTGCCGGAGGTAATCGCAGTATCAGCAGTACAGTTCGACGATGCTGGCCAAGCACAACCCGCGGAGTATGCAATCACGGGACAATGGGTCAATGTCTCCGCTCCCGGCGGTCCCGTACTCGGTCCCGATCCGCGCACCCCTACCGGCCTCATAGACCGCCACGTGTTCGGGTCCGGGGATAACACCCGAGCTCAGCAAATCGCCGGCACCAGTTTTGCCACGCCAGCCGTGTCGGGAACGGCTGCCCTGCTGCTGGCACGAAACCCAGAGCTTTCCCCAGCACAGGTTCGCGACATCATCCTTAATTCCGCGAGCCCAATTAGTTCCGGGCTTGGCCTTGGCCGCGGCATCATTGCACCGTATGACGCTCTGATTTGGACCACTGCGGACACCGCCGCGCAGCACGCCGCCAATCCCGCTGCCGCGCCGGCTCCACCAGATCTGCTTTCTTCGCAGGAGCGCAATGCACCGCTCCGGGCGACTGGGCTGCTCCTGATATGCGCACTGGGCCTAGGTGCCTGGCTGCTCTCGCGCCCCAGACAGCGGCCCTAGCGCCGCCTGCTTACTCAGCTCAGGGCCTCCACGCAACGCGGCCAGAACTTCCCAGTCCACTGGCCGCGTACCACCGCTGTCGGCGTTGGATGATGCATTAAACCCGAGAGCAGCCAACGTCGTGCGATCGTGCACAGCAAAGCGCATTCCCTCTGGCGAAATGACGTGTACAGCCCCATTTACGCTTACTGCGATCGAGCTGCGCTCACGGCTGCGACCATCCACGAAACCGTCGACGGCCACACCCGAACCGTCGGCATGCGGGTAATCCACGTGCCGCCCCTCCGGAGCATGCTGCGACCACTGCACGAGAGCTTGCGGCCGTCCTGCTATCCGGCCGGTACACAGCCAGCCATCAGCATCGGCAAACGTCAGCGGCTTTTCAGGTAGTCCCGGGACTACTGGCGCATTCGCAACGGGAACTGCCGCCAGCTGCCCTTCACTGGCCTGCAGAACTGGACTATGCGCAGCTAATAGCTCTCCTAGCACCGGGGAGAGAATCGCGGCACCGTCGTCAAGCACGATAACGCGCCGCTGCCCGACCTCGACCACATTGCCGACTGTGTCGAATGGGGTGGCGAAGTGTGTGGGTGCGCCGCGGTTTGGAATTGCTGGCGCGGCCAGAATCGGAACCTCCGGAATCGTTCTGAGCAATGCAGGGGTGACAGGCCGGACTGCAGAGCGCTCCAACCCCAGCGCTCGAGAAACAGCGGCGTGCTCCGGATGGTTAATATCCAACCGCGAGCGGTAGCCCTGCGTAATCAGCCAGTGGTTTTGGCCATCGGCAACAACGGCACTGTCCGAGTGGGTCCGGGTAAGCTGCTGCGGTTCCCCACGTACTTCCTCAAGACGCGCAAGTGACTCTGCAACAATCCACGGTTGCCCGAGGTCTTGCACCGTCCGCTCGCATAAAGACAGTGCCAGCTCCGGCGCACCTACGCTGCCCGTCTTGGCAGCTCCCGAGGCCCCAGAGCCTGCCGGCGTGGCCGGAACTGCTGGTGCGCCCTCAATCCCGACAGCAAAACTGATGTCCTCTTTGTCCAACTCGCTACTGCGCACCCGTTTCGGCTCAGCAGGATTGCCCAAAATTAACCGCGCCGATGCGAGATTCGCGACTGGATGCAATCGACCATTGACACGTACATGTAGGCCCTCCGACCCTGACACGACAATCAGCTGCTCATTGGAGCTAGAACCGCCCTGCGGTCGCACCAACGACAGCACCGCAGTACCGGCGGCCAGTAAAACCACCAGCGCACAGCCGATAAACAGTGCTCGGGTTCGCGTGCGCAGAGGGTCGTGCAGCATTCGCGAATCCGCACGCACAAGCGCATGCTCAATCCGACGAATCAAGAATCGATGACCGCTGACCTGGCTAGGCGTGGTCGGTGTACGTGGCATGAGTTTCCCCCAAAACTATTCCCCCAAATAATCTCTACCCTGCAGAGTAAGCCAGGCCGCGCTACTGTGCGACCAGGGGAATTTTAGTGGGGAACATATTGGGGGGGATTTTCACATGCCATTGTCATTGTGGCTGCTCATTACAGCAATAATCATCACTGCAGGCGCGCATGTCCCTGTGCGCGGACACAGCCTTCGCGACCGGCTGCGACGCACCGAACCAGGACAGTTCATCGGACTACGTCTCACACCAGGTCTGCGTAGCCAGCTAAGCGCTGCGGATATCGTCTCGCTTGCCGACGACAGCCCAGTGACCCTGGATGCGCTGTGTTTTTATCACATTGCGCCGGAAATCCGCGGAGAGCATGCGCACCGCTACTTCCGAGCGGCCGAACGCTCCGGCACAACCCCTGAGCCCTGGACACATCTGGTGGCAACTCTTCCGGTGGAAGCCTCCACTGACAAAGCCCTACGCTTCCTCATCCACAGGCTGGGGACCCTTGGCATTCGCGTACGGCGATTAACGGCACAGGAGTGTGCTCTGACTGAGAGCTCTGCGGAGGTAGTACAGCTGCGCCGCACTGGACGCTCTCATCATGTGGCGGCGTTGGGGCGCAAACCGCACCTGTGGTTAAGCCGACAACGTGACGTCGCTATCACTAATGGTCCAGCGCAGGTCATAGGGGTCGGGAGCAGTGGACAAACCATCACAATGTGTCCCGCGAACCTTCCCCGATTGGAGGTCGACTGCGGAAATCAGGACATTTGTGAGTTGCTCATCGGAATGCTCTCGCTCGGCTATCGAGTAGGAATTCGCACGTCCCGTCCACATTTCTTTACTGTGGCTCTTGATCTGGGCGCAGTACTTCTCGCGCGAGCTGGAGACGACACCGTCGATGTGGTTGTCGTCGAAGAGTATGAGCCCGACCTGCGTACGGGAATCGCGAGAATCATCGAGGTCAGTCGTGCAGGTTCGCCCACGGCAGCAGCATCGGAAATGCCAGCTTCATGCCCTCGACTGGTGATGGGCGAATTCACCTGGACGCTATCTACCTCCCGCACTACCGATGAACTGCAGCCACTGGCTATGCGGGCAACTAGCGGTTCAGTCCCGGAATCAACGCGCCCAAATCTGGCAGACCGCCCAGCGCCGGGGAGCCGTCAGGCTCACCCTGCTGCGCTGGGTCATTCGGAGCACCATTTTCTTGGCCACCCGGCTGACCGCCTGCTGCAGGAGGCACATCCTCCTTCGGCATCTGTGCACCGGTGACATTGCCATTGTCGATAGTGGCAGCGCCCGCTGGTCCCGAGCACTCCAGAGTCGACGGGCCATAGGCCGCGCAGCTGTATCCGAATGCGCTCAACTGAGAATTCGCTGGCAGCGTCTTCATCTCACCCGCCGGCGGGAAAGTAAGGACCTCGTAAGTAACTCCTCCCGGATTCCAGGACACAGCATTGGCGGGAACCTCGTTCCCCGTGCCGTCATCGACCATCGGAGGATTGGCAAGATTCACCTGACAGGCCAAGTAGGCGTCACCGCTCAAATCGTTGAGGAAACAACGTGTCGTGCCATCCTCCAACTGAAAGAGTCGAGTATTTGGGCCGTCCGCCGGAGTGTAATCCGCATCATTGACCTGGGTGATTGCAGGAGTCTCCGTCGGCGTCTCTGATTCTGTCGATTTCGTCGACTCCTCAGTCGGTTTCGGCGGAGTCGAGGATTTAGTCTTTGCGGAAGAACTGACGGAGCGATTCGAGACTTCCGGCTTAGCCGGCTCGTCGTCTCCACATCCGGCCAGCGCGAAAGTCATCATCACACCGGCTGCGATCGTTGCCATAAATTTATTCATCCGCATGGTGTCCTAACCTACCCGACCATCGCTCCATCCCCTAGTAGCCGAGGGAGGAATTACTTCCGGAGAACTAGCTCGCATCTCGTCGATGCGTTCTGGCGTGATCACATCATTGAAAGCGAAGATGGTTACTTCCCTATCTCGATAAACAGGGGTTACCCCTGGAGCTACCCAGAGCCCTTCACCAGGAAACTCTAAATCCTCCTTGGAATCCCAAATACCCGGGGGTGACAAATAGATGAATCCCACGTTCAGCTTTCGGGCTGAGCGGTCGACATCGTTCACCCCATCCGGCCGATCGGGGTCTGGAAAACCGAGGTAATCAGCGTGCCAATACAGCATTGAGGTGGCAGTCCACTTATTCGCAACTGGCCAGTCATAGTGCGGGAACACTACCGGCAGATCATTGCGAGCGTACATCCAGCTGGACCCCTCCGGCGGATTCGTAAACGTGCGGTACTTATGTGCCTCCGGCTGCTCGGCCAACCAATCAAATGCCTTCAGGTCAGCATTGGAAATGATTTGCCATTCTCGAGGGCTCTTGTAGGCGAAATCTGCAGCGCTAGCATTAGACGCCACTCCATAGACGACGAGTACAGCAGAGCTCACCGTCGCTAAGCTCAACCCCAGAACCCACCCCGTCGATGGCACCTTTGACTCACTAATTCGAGCCGCCCACGCGCAGCCCCACGCCACGGCGATACCCGCAAACGCGGAATACAGATACGCGGTGACCATCACCAACCGGTGAGGCGTGGAATAGTGAAGCTCCGTGTACAACGCGAGAATATCGCCCGGCATGCCACCAAAATGATTGAGCGCGTGGGTCGTCATCAACACCGAAACAAACCAGGCCGGTACTACCCACACCCGTCGGCGCGAAGTACCTGCGAAAACCAAAACCGCCATTCCGATGAAACCGAGGATAATAATTGGCCAGAACGGCCGGAATTCCTCAGTGTGGCGAGTCAGCATTGTGGCGCCTCGATACCACGCATCGAAACGATCGAGGTCGTCTACTTCAGCGCTAACCGCGCGCACATCCTCGGTCTGAGAAGTTCCCGTAAGCCACTGCGGCAGTAGAACTGCCACTGCTGGCACAAAGGCGGCTGCAATCACCGCGACGTCGTAAAGCTTGGCGCGAACCGCACCCAGTTCAGGATGCGCGGGACGCGGCAGGCGGTAGCACAACCACCAGATTGCACCGAGCATAACAACTGTAGGCACCGATGCCGGATGGAGCTCTCCGATACCGATTATTGCAAGAGCGGCGCTCAAGATGCGCTGAGGTGCGTGTGGGAGCGACGTAGCAAAGGCAAAAACGGTAATCGCTAGCGCAATCGAGACCTGGTACGGCCAAGCCCCCACGAAGACCCCGACGGGCATCAATACCGGAAGCGCTGCGGAAACAAGCGCCGCAACCCCCGCGGCAACGGCGGTGGACAGCTTTTGGCGATCAATAATTCGCCAGGTCAGCGCCGCAGCAGCCGTGGGTATGGTCACGGCCGGAATGATAATGCCGAGGTAATTGACCGCCTCGGTGATTGGTAGACGGACAATCAGTACCCAAAGCGCACCGAACGCATGCCATGCGGCGGGATAGTAGGACACCGCCTGAGTTTCCACATTCTGGATCTCGCCCATCCTAGTGGCCGAGGCCATGCCATCTTCCGTAATCGAACGGAGCACACTTGCATGCCAGAGTGTGTCCCAGCCTTGCTGGATGGTCGCCATCCCCTCGGACATTGAAGCGATGCGGCCGATAGCGGTCCACGTGAGAACCGCCGCTGCGATGATGACCCCGACACTTGCGATTAGCCCATAACCCAACTCGCGCCATCGACTTGCGGCGAGCGGCTGCGCCTCGGCCGACACCGAGCGATTGACACCACCGCGCCGTCGCCGAATCAAAGCGCTGCCGCCACGCCAGCACAGCGCGAGAAGTAATGTCACGGCGCAGCAGATAGACGCACTGACCAAGGTGAAGCGCACATCGATAGCGCCGAGCACCCACCCTGCGGTGCCTGCGATACCAAACGTCACCGCAGGACCGAGGGCCAGCGCCCACGGTGTACGAACGCCGCTGGCTCGCACTACAACAGCGCCGGGGATTACGAGCAGCGCAACCAAGCTAACAATTGCCCACACCACTACCGAACACTCCTCCTACGGTCACTTTCTTCAGGGAATTTTACCGAGAGCTTGTACATTTAAGCCTCGTCCACATCTGTCCGGGCATCACGACGCTCACGGGTCTGCTCCGCCCTGGCCGCCAGATCAGCATCGGCGGGGTAATCAACACCTACCAGGCTGAGCCCACGCGCCTCTGCCACCGGGACCAACGGGGAACGCTTCTCTTCACTCAACAACTGTTCAGTGAATCCAACCTCACGCCGCCCTTCACCGACGCTAAGGCAGGCCCCTACCAGTGAGCGCACCATAGACCAGCAGAACGCGTCGGCAGTCACATGGGCCTCGTACAGCTCCGGTTCTTCCCGCGTAGATACGTCGAACCACTGGAACCGCTGTAAATCTCTAGTGGTTGTGGCATGTGGCTTGTGTCGACAAAAAGCGGCGAAGTCATTGAGCCCCAGTAGAGCATCAGCTGCCACCTGCATACGGTCGATATCCACTGACCGTCGCCAGTGGGCCGTATCGCGAGCACGGGTAGGAAGCGGGCCACTGACGCAACTAGTGACACGATAGACATAATGCCGACGTAACGCGGAAAAGCGGGCATCGAAACCCGGGGGCGCAAACGAGGCGCCCCGAAGCGTCACGTCCGCGGGCAATAGTCGCGCTACACGACGAACCAAATTACCCGGGTCCCCTGCGATAGAACGTGTGTCTAAACAAGAGACAGGAACATCTGCGTGAGCCACCTGACCGGAGGCATGAACGCCGGCATCTGTACGACCGGCCACAGTCAGTTGCACTGGAGTGCGCAACACCTTCTCCAGAGTGGATTCCAACGTCGCCTGCACAGTCCGCACCGGTTCTCCCGTAGGCTTATCGCGCTGAGCAGCCCAACCGTGGAAATCTGTCCCATCATAGGCAATGTCAAAACGCAACCGAACCAGGTCGGAGGCGGTACTCCCCGTAGCGGCACGATCGGGAGAATCGCACGGGGTATCCGGAGTCGTTGGCGTAAGTGATGTCACGGTTAACAGATTGTAGCCGCGACCCCGGATTAGAAAATCACCAGTTTCCACCGAAGGGCCTCCGTACAGCTCCCAATGTTGGTACGTAATCTTCGGTGTAACCGGAGACAGAACTGGGGTCGGGCGCTGTGCGCCGTCGTCAAGCACAAAGAACCCCCGGTAGAGAGTTCAGATATGAACTACTCGACGGGGGTTCAAAGCTGTGACGGCCAAAAGCCGTCGGCGAGGGGATTTACTCCTCCTCTGCAGCCTCAGCTTCAGCAGCCTCAGCCTCGGCCTCTTCGGCCTTTGCCTCTTCAGCCTGCTTGGAAGCAGCGGCGCGAGTTGCGCGAGTTGCCTCAGCAGTTGCGGTCTCTTCCTCAACCAGAGCGATCAGAGAAATCGGGGCGTTGTCGCCCTTGCGGTTACCCAGCTTAATGATGCGGGTGTAGCCGCCGTCGCGATCAGCGAACTGCGGACCGATCTCGTCGAACAGCTTCTTAACTGCGTAGTTGTCGTTGAGCAGCTTTGCAACGTTGCGGCGATCTGCGAGAGTGCCGCGCTTTGCCTTGGTAATCAGCTTCTCAACGTACGGACGCAGCAGCTTGGCCTTGGTGTCGGTGGTCTTAATCTTGCCGTGCTCGATGAGCTGCTTCGCGAGATTGGCCAGAATCTTCTTCTGGTGCGAAGCGGAGCCGCCGAGACGGGAACCCTGCTTAGGGGTAGGCATAGGTATCTCCTCGTTTTAATGAAGTCGCGTCGGTGAACTACTCGTCGTAGCCAGCGCTTGCGCCATCAGTCCAGTCAGCGTCATCGCCCGAGGCAGCGTCCAAATCAGCGACAGCAGCCGGGTCGAAGTTGTTCGGGGAATCCTTCAGAGCCAGGCCAAGCTCAGCGAGCTTTTCCTTGACCTCATTGATGGACTTGTCACCGAAGTTGCGGATATCCAGCAGATCCGACTCGGTACGAGCAGCGAGCTCACCGACAGTGTGGATCTCCTCACGCTTTAGGCAGTTGTAGGAGCGCATAGAGAAGTCCAGATCCTCAATCGGAGTCTGGTACGCAGCGACATCCTCAGCCTCGCGCGGGCTCGGGCCAATCTCGATGCCCTCAGCAGCCTCGTTCAGCTCGCGTGCCAGACCGAACAGCTCAACCAGAGTCTTGCCTGCCGACGCCATTGCGTCGCGGGCGGTGATCGAGTTCTTGGTCTCGACATCGATGATCAGCTTGTCAAAGTCGGTGCGCTGCTCAACACGAGTAGCCTCCACCTTGTAGCTGACCTTCAGAACTGGCGAGTAAATCTGGTCCATCGGAATGCGGCCAATTTCGCCACCGGAGTTCGGGGTCGCCGGCACGTAGCCACGACCACGTTCAACGATCATCTCAATATCCAAGCGACCGGATTCGTTGAGAGTAGCGATGTGGTGATCCGGGTTATGAATCTCCACACCTGCTGGGCACTCAATGTCTGCAGCGGTCACCGCGCCTGCACCTTCGCGACGCAGGTAAACGGTAGCCGGCTCGTCGAACTCGCTCGAGAGCACCAGACCCTTGATGTTCAGGATGATGTCGGAGACATCTTCCTTCACGCCCGGGATAGTGGTGAACTCGTGCAGCACACCGTCGATGCGGATGCTGGTGACTGCAGCGCCCGGAATGGACGACAGCAACGTACGACGAAGAGAGTTACCGAGGGTGTAACCGAAACCCGGCTCCAGCGGTTCGATAACGAACCGGGAGCGAGAGGAATCAATGTAGTCCTCAGTCAGCGTTGGGCGCTGGGAAATGAGCATTTTCGAAAATCCTCCAGGTGGCGACCGCTATATGACGCCATAGGGAATGAATGGATGCAAGCGAAGTTAGTTATTACTTCGAGTAGAACTCGACGATCAGCTGTTCCTGAAGCGGAATGTCGATCTGTGCGCGTTCCGGGGTCTGGTGCACGAGGATGCGCAGGGACTCAGGAACAACCTGAAGCCATGCCGGGACGACAGCGTCGACCAGGTTCTCCTGTGCCTCTTCGAACCACATCATCTTCTGCGACTTCGGGCGCACGTCGATGATGTCGTACTGGCTTACCTGGAAGGACGGCACGTTGATCTTCTTACCGTTAACGGTGAAGTGGCCGTGGGAAACCAGCTGACGAGCCTGGCGACGAGTACGAGCCAGACCAGCGCGGTAGACAACGTTGTCGAGACGCGACTCCAGCAGGACGACGAGGTTATCGCCAGTCTTGCCCGGACGACGGTGAGCCTCGGCGTAGTAGCGACGGAACTGCTTCTCCATCACGCCGTAGGTGAAACGTGCCTTCTGCTTCTCCTGGAGCTGGAGCAGGTACTCCGACTCCTTGATACGAGCGCGACCAGCCTGCCCCGGAGGGTAGGGACGACGCTCGAAGTTCATGTCGCCACCGACGAGGTCGACGCGGAGACGACGGGACTTACGGGTTGCGGGACCGGTATAACGGGCCATTTCTGTTCTCTCCTTACCCTATTCCTAGACGCGACGACGCTTCGGCGGACGGCAGCCGTTGTGCGGCTGAGGGGTCACATCCGAGATCGAGGACACCTCAAGGCCAGCAGCCTGGAGGGAACGGATGGCGGTTTCGCGGCCCGAACCCGGACCCTTAACGAAAACGTCAACCTTCTTCATACCGTGCTCCATGGCCTTACGAGCAGCGTTCTCGGCAGCCATCTGGGCAGCGAACGGAGTGGACTTACGGGAGCCCTTGAAACCGACGTGACCCGAGGAGGCCCACGAGATAACAGCGCCCTTCGGGTCCGTGATGGACACGATGGTGTTGTTGAAGGTGGACTTGATGTATGCGTGGCCCTGAGCCACGTTCTTCTTTACAACGCGACGGCCGGTACGACGGCCGCGTGCGGACTTCGGAGCTGCCATGTTTTACTTCTTCTTTCCGGCGATCGTCTTCTTCGGACCCTTACGCGTACGAGCGTTGGTCTTGGTGCGCTGACCACGGACCGGCAGGCCACGACGGTGGCGCAGACCCTGGTAGGAACCAATCTCAATCTTGCGGCGGATATCAGCCTGAACCTGACGGCGGAGGTCACCCTCGACCTTCCAGGTGGCCTCAATCACGTCACGCAGCGCGGCGACCTGCTCATCAGTGAGAGCATCGGTACGCAGGTCCGGAGAGATGCCAGTCTTCTCCAGCAGCTCATTGGCACGGGCAGGGCCGATGCCATAAATGTAGGTAAGAGCGACCTCCATACGCTTGTTGCGTGGCAGGTCAACTCCAGCAAGGCGTGCCATACGGCAATTTCCTTCCGGTTGATGCGGTGGTTTACTCCACTGCCACCCTTCCCAGGCCCGGCTCACTCGGTCGGACGCCGAGTCGCGCAGGTGTTATAGAAAGGCTCCAGCCACCGTTGCCGGAGGTAGTCTCGCTTACTTCTGTGGAAAAGCTTTCATAAAGAACCGCCGCGCCAATCTGCTGAGACGCCAGGCCTCAACATCACGCGGCCGTCACCAGAAGCAGCTAGGACGGTGGAGTTTCTGTCTAGTTAGTAAATAAGCCCATAACCACTACCAACAGTGGTCAGGTCGATTTACTTGTAGCGGTAGACGATTCGCCCACGCTCGAGATCGTAGGGAGAGAGCTCCACTACGACTCGGTCTTCCGGGAGAATACGGATGTAGTGCTGGCGCATCTTGCCACTGATATGGGCGAGCACCTTGTGCCCGTTGTCCAGCTCCACTCGGAACATCGCGTTCGGCAAGGGCTCGACGACGCGACCCTCAACCTCAATTGCGCCTTCCTTTTTAGCCATGTCCTCCACGTCTCTCTGGCGGATACCCGGGACAATCCCGGCACCAGTTGGGAAATCTCTACTCTGCCTGGTGTTTTAGCAGTTCCGTGCAGGGATAATCATCACTGCAGCGACACTGCGCCCACACCATCGCCCAACTTTACACGCGACCTGCGTTTTTACCAAATACGACCATTATGGGACCGGTTGCAAGCGACGGCAGGCTGGTTCGCTCCACCCGTTCAGAATTCATCGCAGCCTTTATGGCAACATTCTGACCTTTCGCTTGGCCCTCACGCACTAGTTATTCGTATCGAGGAGTCAAAATACGGGGGCCGTCCGCCGTGGCGGCAACTGTATGCTCCCAATGGGAGGCCGGCATTCTATCCGCGCTGACGACCGTCCAGCCGTCGTCAAGCTCATCACTACCCCACTCGCCGCCGAGAATGAGCATCGGCTCAATGGCCAATACGGAGCCTTCGACGATGCGGGGGCCCTTTCCAGCTTTGCCCTCGTTGGGCAGGAAGGGGTCCATGTGCATCTCCCGCCCAATGCCGTGCCCGCCATATCCATCTACGATGCCGAGCTCAATATCGTGGCGCAGTTCAGCCTCACGGGTGGCCATTTCAAGCGCATACGAAATATCGGTGAGGCGAGCGCCCGGAACCATGGCCTTAATACCTTCGGTGAGGACCTCTGATGTCGCAATGTTCAGTTTTTCGACATCTTCACTCAGCTTTCCGACGCCGAACGTAAGTGCCGAATCACCGTGCCAGCCATCCAGGATTGCGCCACAGTCAATTGAGACTAAATCACCATCGGCGAGAACCGTAGAGCTTGACGGAATGCCGTGGACAACAACTTCATTCACAGATGCGCAGACAGACGCCGGAAAACCTTCATAGCCAAGGAAGGACGGCGTTGCGCCAGCATCGATAATGACCTGGTGCGCGATCTCATTGAGATCTGCCGTGGTCACCCCCGGCTTAGCAGCGTTTCTGCAAGCCAGCAATGCACGACCGACAATCTCGCCGGCCGCTTGCATCGCATCCAATTCTCCCTCGGTGCGGGCAGGAACTACTTTGCGGCGGCGTCGAAAACTCATCACGCTGGTTGAGTCTACTCTGACTTAGAAGGGAACCACCGGCTAGCCGAATCCCGCCACCTACGAGGGCATCGCTCCCCCAGCCAGCGCTCTGCTTCATGTATTTCTACGAGGCGTTGCATGGGAATCTTTATGGATGTTCATTCGTGACGCTTAATCTGCAATCGGCTTGCTTCGTTTTTCGGGCGGTTTACACCCAAAGTTGAGCTGCCCTACGATAACTGGCATGCATTCACTGTTGAAGTCCGCGCAGACTGCGGGCGCTGTTATTGTCACCAGCTCACTTTTCCTGGTTGGCGCTTGCTCAAGCAATCCCGAACCGTCGCCAGCGCCGACTATCCCCTCCACTTCCCCTGCCGCGGAATCGCCGGAGACCCCTGGAAGCACCTCGGGTTTCATGGGCACCTCTGCACTGCCTGAGTCAATCCAAAACTTCACACCTGATGCAATTAAGGAGGCGATTGGCAGCTGCGTCGAGTCGGATGACTCTAAACCCGTCATTTTTGGCAGCGAGAGCGTACATGGCTTCACCTGCGTAATGGCAGTTGGAGACGGTGGCACCGCAATGCTCAGTACGGCCGAGGACCCGGCCACTGTCGAGCGCATTAACGAAAAGGCTGAGTCCGTCGAAAACTACGTACCATACGAGCTACCCGGCAAGCACGCATTTAGCGGCATCAACAAGGGGTCCCCTTTCGTTATGGTCATTGACGAGGCCAACCGCATCTACCAAGAGTTCGTTTTCGCGAATATCAGCGCTGAGGCCGCGCAGCCACTCATCGACCAGATTATTCAGGACTTCCAGTAGCCCTCACTATCGGCTGCCCCCCACCCCCGCCCCAGACCCCAACAGCCACACACAAAAGCCGCCCTTCCAAACCTCAACGGTTCGAAAGGGCGGCTTCAACAACCACCTACAACCGGCAAACCCATCGGCTCCAGCCAGCAAAAAAGCTAGAGCGTCTAGTTATCCGGCGCGCCAGGAGCTTAGTTCAGCTTCTCCAGCTCAGCCATCGTGCGCTCGTTAATCTCCTCAACGGATCCCTCAGCGGCAATCTTGATGATCTTCTCCGAGTAGTAATCCAGCAAAGGAGCGGTCTCATTGGTGTACACATGCATGCGGTTGCGGATGACCTCTTCAGTGTCGTCTGCGCGACCACGGGCCAGCATGCGCTCGACTACGACATCCTCAGAAACGTCGAACTGTACGACCGCATCCAGCTCAGTGCCGAGGTTGGACAGCAGACGCTTCAGCTCTTCTGCTTGACCAACAGTGCGCGGGAAGCCATCCAACAGGAACCCCTTGGCAGCGTCGTCCTCGTTCAGACGGGACTCGACCATACGCACAGTCACGTCGTCCGGAACAAGGTTGCCGGCGTCGATGTAGGACTTCGCCTCAATGCCGAGCGGAGTACCTTCACCGATGTTTGCGCGAAACAGGTCACCGGTGGAGATGTGTGGGACACCGAGCTTCTCCGAGAGGATAGCTGCCTGAGTGCCCTTGCCTGCACCGGGAGGACCTACAAGTACGAGTCGCATTACTTCAAGAACCCTTCGTAGTTACGTTGCATCATTTGGCTTTCAACCTGCTTGACCGTCGTCAGCGCAACACTGACCAGAATCAGCAGGGCTGTACCTCCAAACATACCGCCTCGACCAGCGTTCGCGTCGCCAAGCCCCATATCAAGAGCGACATTTGGCAGAACAGCGATCAGTGCCAGGTACAGCGAGCCGACAGTCAGCAGGCGAATCAGGACGTAGGACAGGTATTCAGCAGTCGGACGCCCCGGGCGGAAGCCCGGAATGAATCCGCCGTACTTCTTCATGTTCTCCGCCTGCTCGTGCGGGTCATACTGCACGGAGGTGTAGAAGAAGGAGAAGAAGATGATCATCAGGAAGAACAGCAGAATGTACTGCCAACTGGACGGCGCCAGCAGGTACTGAATGACATTGCGCTGCCACCAGTTGTCCATGTTCGGATTCGACTGACCGGACTGAACAATCTGGGTAATCAGAACCGGCACGTAAATCAGAGAGGACGCGAAGATGACCGGGATAACACCGGCCTGGTTCACCTTCAGCGGCAGGTAGGTGGAAGATCCGCCGTACTGGCGACGACCAACCATGCGCTTTGCGTACTGCACCGGAATACGGCGCTGTCCCTGCTCAATGAAAATAACGCCGATGATGAGAATCAGCACGGCAACAATCACGGTGGCAAACACGACACCGGTAGTGGAGCGCAGAATGTTCGCTCCCTGCGCCGGCATACCAGCGGCGATACCGGAGAAAATCAGCAGTGACATACCGTTGCCGACCCCTCGGTCAGTGATGAGCTCACCCATCCACATGACCAGCACGGCACCGGAGGTCATCACAACGACCATCACCACGAGGTCAAAGACACCCGCATCCTTTACCAGCAGCGACTGCGAGCCGCCCAGCAGGGCGCCACGGTCTGCCATGGCCACAATGCCCGCAGACTGCAGCAACGCCAACGCCACTGTGAGGTAGCGGGTGTACTGGGTCATCTTTGTCTGACCCGACTGCCCTTCCTTCTTCAACTGCTCGAAGTGTGGAATCACCACCGTGAGCAGCTGGACGATAATCGAGGCCGTAATGTACGGCATAATGCCGATGCCGAAAATCGCCATCTGCAGCAGAGCGCCACCTGAGAACAGGTTGATCAGCGAGTAAACGCTGGACTGATCTTTCGAAATCTGCTCGAGCTGCGCGTTGACCAACTGGTAGTCGATACCAGGGGTTGGAATCTGCGAGCCGATTCGGTACAGAATGATCATCGTCAGAGTGAAGAAGATCTTCTTACGCAAATCGGGATCGCGCAACGCCGCAATGAGACCGGAAGCCACGTGCATCCTCCCGAGGTCAAGAAATCCGCTTCTCCCACGCTTTTCCCGAAAGATTTACCCGCTTATCCGCCAGTAGTCTTCCGTTTTAGTTAAGCAACGCGGATGACGTATTCCTCAAACCTTTAATTGACAGTATTTGACGTAGTGAGTCTACCAGCGTTTCTCCATATCGTCGCAATACGCCTCTATATCACCGTTAGTACAGCGCCCCGTCAATCACCCTCTTTTCGCTTGACGACGATTCCAGCGCTCATCCCCTCTGAGCCCCCGCCCTCTCATGTGCTCCACCCAACCTTCTCAAACAAAACTTGAACAGTGTTAAAGTTTTGCTCTGTGAGTACCTACAGCATCCGCATGCGCTCCAGCGCCGATGGCTGCCATATCTCTGGCGCTGAGCGTCTTGCACCGGCCACCGAACTACCTCAGTTGGCTTCTGCTATGACTAGCCGTGCACTTCACCACGACAAGGGGCGAGCCGACACAATTCACATCACTGCGGACAAGATTGATGAGTCGACCATCAGCACCGTGCCGGCGTTAGTCCCCTTTCTAGTGTCGAACTCCAGCCCTGGGGACGCCCGCAAGCTCATTACTCAACGCCTACACGCTGCAGGTATACAGGCCGCCGATATCGCCGTCGAGATGGCCTATTCACTCACGGGTCTTCGCGGCGCCGCTCTTATCGATGCCTCCTCCGGTGAGCGGCTCGACCCAAACCCAGCCCGCGGTGTACGGGTTTCCACTTTTGATGCCATCTCACACCCCAGCAAGGACTGCGCCAAGGACCATTTTCACGAGGCGCTCATCCTCGCATCCAAGGTTCACAGCGCCCCGGGCATCGTCGCAGAAATCTGCCTCTCCGACGATCCCTTTTACACGCGTGGCTATCTCGCACTGGACGGAATCTTCCACCGTATCCCCAATATCAAGGACCACGGCAGCACTCTTGGTACTCGCATTTTCATCGTTGAACCCGGCATCGATATCCCCGAGCTAATCGACTACCTGGAGAACACGCCGGTCTATATCGAGCTCCCAGCTGACGCCAGTTTCTCGACGGACACTACCGGCCTCAGCAGCGACCTCTCAGCAATCGCCGCCCAAAGAAACACGGCCTGGGCCGGTGCAGGACTTGCCCGCACACTGCGCACTTTCGAAACCGCACAACTACCGCATAGCCGAATTGACGGAGCCGACTACCTATTGTTTTCTTCTTCGGACTACCTCGGCCTGTCCACGCACCCTGAGCTCATCTCAGCTGCCACCGAGGCAATTGGATATTTCGGCACCGGGTCCGGCGGCTCTCGCTTAACCACTGGCACTAGCATCCACAGCGCACTTGAGAATGAACTCGCGCAGTTCTTCGGTTTCGACGATGCCGTTCTCTTTGCGACTGGCTACCAGGCGAACCACTCAACCATCGCTGCCATCGCCACCGCCGACGTTGAAATCTTCTCCGACGCCGCCAACCATGCTTCCATCATTGACGGATGCCGCAATGCCCGAGCTAAAGTCACGGTCTTTCCGCACACTGACTACCAGGCACTCGACCATCTCCTCGCAACATCGAGCGCCCGCCACAAACTTGTCATCTCCGACTCCGTGTTCTCTATGTCAGGCGAGGTCATCGACGGCCCGGCACTCGAGCGCACCTGTCACCGTCGCAACGCATGGCTGATGCTTGACGACGCCCACGGCGTCGGAGTTATCGGAGAACACGGTCGTGGCACTGCAGCGCACCTGGGCATTCGCCCGGACATTGTGGTCGGCACCGCGAGCAAGGCTCTCGGGGTCGAAGGAGGATACGTTCTCTGCTCGGCACCAGTTGGCGAACTGCTACGCAATCAAGCCCGTAGCTACGTGTACTCAACGTCCATGAACCCTGGTTCTGTCGCAGCTATCCGCGCAGCGTTGAAGCAGTTGGAGGTTGGGGACGTCGTCAAGCGATTGCAACGTAATATTGCGTGCGTCCGCTCCCTGGTTGGCGCGCAGTCAGACCCCGCATCTGCCATCATCCCGCTGCCCGTCGGGGACGAGACCGAAGCGATGGACGCCTCAGCACAGTTGGCGGAGCTAGGCGTGTTTATACCTGCAATTCGCTATCCGACGGTGCCCCGTGGTGAGGCAATGTTGCGATTGACCATCACCGCGCTGCACACCGACGCTGACATCGACCAACTGGAGTGGGCTCTGCGAACCACCGGCCTGCTGTAAGCCAGCGGTTTGCGCTGCCCTCCCCTCCAATTTCCTCCCTCTCAATACAAAAAAGCTCCTAACCACATGGGTTAGGAGCTCTTCTATTAAAGCTTAAATGCTTTAAGCCTCAGTGACAGAGCCGCCTGCAGCCTCGATCTTGGACTTTGCGGAGCCCGAGAACTTGGTTGCGGTGACGTTGACGGAGACGTTGATGTCGCCGTCGCCGAGGACCTTCACCGGCTGGTTAGCGCGGACGGCGCCCTTTGCAACCAGGTCGGCGATGGTGACGTCGCCACCGTTCGGGAACAGACGCTCCAAATCCGAAACGTTGACCACCTGGAAGGTGACCTTCGCCGGGTTCTTGAAGCCCTTCAACTTCGGCAGACGCATGTGAAGTGGCATCTGGCCACCCTCGAATGCTGCCGAAACCTGCTTGCGGGCCTTGGTGCCCTTGGTGCCGCGACCAGCGGTCTTACCCTTGGAAGCCTCACCACGGCCGACGCGAGTCTTCTTCTTCTTAGCACCCGGAGCCGGGGCCAAGTCGTGGAGCTTAATTGGTTCGCTCATGGTTTACCTACTCCCCCGCTACTTCTTCAACCTCGACCAGGTGACGCACAACGTTCACGAGACCGCGCACAGCCGGAGAATCCGGGCGGACGACGGAATCGTTGATGCGCTTCAGGCCGAGGGTGCGCAGCGAATCCTTCTGCTTCTGCTTGGTACCAGCGGTACCACGGACCTGGGTAATCTTCAGTGCCATGGAAATCACGCTCCCTGACCTGCGCGTGCGCGCAGCATACGTGCCGGGGTGACCTCTTCGAGGGACTTGCCACGACGTGCGGCGACCTCTTCAGGGCGAACCAGCTGCTTGAGAGCATCAACGGTTGCGTGAACAACGTTGATGGAGTTGTTGGTACCCAGCGACTTGGACAGAACATCCTGAACACCGGCGCACTCGAGAACCGGGCGGACAGCGCCGCCGGCAATCAGACCGGTACCCGGAGCAGCCGGGCGCAGCAGCACGATGCCAGCAGCGGTCTCACCCTGAACCGGGTGGGTGATGGTGCCAGCAATCATCGGGACGCGGAAGAAGTTCTTACGAGCCTCTTCAGCACCCTTCTGGATAGCTGCCGGTACTTCCTTGGCCTTGCCGTAGCCGACGCCGACCATGCCCTCGCCGTCACCGACGATGACCAGAGCGGTGAAGCTGAAGCGACGACCGCCCTTGACGACCTTGGAAACTCGGTTAATAGTTACTACGCGCTCGATGTACTGCGAACGCTCGTCCTGCTGGCGACGGTCGTTACCGCGGCCACCACGACGGTTGTTGTTCTTGTTGTCAGCGGAGTTACGTCCGCCTTCGCGCTTATCGCGTTCCGACATCACGCATTCCTTCCGTTGGACTTGTAAGTGCGCATTAGAACTTCAGACCACCTTCACGGGCAGCCTCGGCCAGAGCAGCAACGCGGCCGTGGTACTGGTAGCCACCGCGGTCGAAAACGACATTCTCGATGCCAGCATCCTTAGCGCGAGCAGCAATCAACTCGCCGACCTTGGCGCTCTTGGCCTTCTTGTCGCCCTCGAAGCCACGGAGATCTGCGTCCAGAGTGGAAGCAGCGGCCAGGGTACGACCGATAGAGTCGTCGATAACCTGAGCGGTGATGTGGCGGGAAGAGCGGTGCACGACGAGGCGCGGTGCCTCGGAGGTGCCGCGGACGTTCTTGCGCAAGCGTGCGTGACGGCGGGCGCGGGCGACACGACGACGAGTCGAGATGTCCTTGCCTACCGGGAGGCGCTTTTCGTTGGTGTTGCTCATTACTTACCCGTCTTTCCGATCTTGCGACGGATCTGCTCGCCATCGTAACGAATGCCCTTGCCCTTGTAAGGATCATCCTTACGCAGACGACGGATGTTAGCTGCGAGCTGTCCGACCTGCTGCTTATCAATACCTGTGATCGACAGCTTGGTGGTGCCGTCGACATCGAAGGTGATACCTTCCGGTGCTTCGATCAGGACTGGGTGCGAGTAGCCCAAGGAGAACTCGAGGTCCTTGCCCTTCTTGGCGACACGGTAACCAACACCGAAGATTTCCATCTTGATGGTGTAGCCCTCGGTCACACCGACAACCATATTGTTAATCAGCGAACGGGACAGGCCGTGCAGGGAGCGGCTCTTGCGGTGGTCATCCGGGCGGTTGACCACAATCTCATTGTCCTTCAGCTCAACGGTAATTGGAGCCGGGATAGAGACAGACAGCTCGCCCTTCGGGCCCTTGACGGAAACGTCCTGGCCGTTGACCTGTGCAGTAACATTTGCCGGGACAACGACAGGGTTCTTACCAATACGAGACATTGTGTAGTTCCCCCTTTACCAGACGTAAGCGAGGACTTCCCCGCCAACCTTCTTCTCGTAAGCCTGACGGTCAGTCAGCAGGCCCTGAGACGTGGAGATGATAGCCACGCCCAGGCCACCGAGGACCTTCGGCAGGTTAGTGGACTTTGCGTAAACACGCAGACCCGGCTTGGAGACGCGACGCACGCCAGCGATCGAACGCTCGCGGGACGGGCCGTACTTCAGGTTCAGGGTCAGGGTCTTGCCGACCTTGGCGTCCTCGACTGCGTAGTCCGCAATGTAACCCTCAGACTTGAGGATCTCGGCGATGTTAGCCTTCAGCTTGGACGACGGCATCGAGACAGAGTCGTGGTACGCGTTGTTAGCGTTGCGCACGCGCGACAGCATGTCGGCGATTGGGTCAGTCATGGTCATGGTTAGTGACCGCTTCCTTTCTCGCTGCGGTTCCTTCCCACCTCGTGGCTAACTCCAATGACCGCGCAAACAGCAACTGTCACACGACGAAAGCTTAAGTTGGAGCGATTACCAATATCGTGATTCCGGCGATTTAAGGGCTACTGTTCGCCAACTCGGTTCAATAGCCGAGTCAGCTCGCCACCCAGGTGACGCCAGAGACGATGCGAGGCGAGGGGCCTACAGCAAAGTTCTTACATTTTTACTGCCGCACCTCTTACAGAGGGCAGACCTGGTGATACTAACAAATACCGGCCGAAATGCAAAAACGCCGCGGCTGGACGTTAGTCCGCTCGCGGCGTGAAGCCCCACCAATTAGCAGTGGAACTCAATTTCTAGCCGATATGGCGCCGGCTAGAGGAAATTAGTAGAGCTGGTCGGCGATGATGTTACCCATAGCCTTTTCGCCAGCCACCGTCGGGTGATTGGTCATCGGGCCCATCACCGGATCTGCGAAACCGGCGACGAAGCGCTCATCCGGGTTTGGGTTGCAGGTACCGTGGCCGAGGGTTGCCTCGTAGACGTCGATGAAGCCGGCACCTACGTGCTGAGACGCGGAGCGAATGCTGTCGCGGAATGCCCCCTGAATCTCGCTGGCACCCGGTGCCGGGATCGGGAAGGTCTGGTTCGGGGCGTTCACCAGGCACAGCTGGTCATTGGTAGCGTACTCAGGGTACGAAGCCAGGACGACCTGAGCACCCGGAGCAACCTGGTGGACGCGGTCAGTGAACTGACGCAGCGTCTGCTTGAACAGCGACGGAGCCTTGGGGTCCGGCTTTGCGACCAGCTCGCCTGCCACGTCAACCCACTGGACCCAGTCCATGCCGCCGTACATCAGGACAACCTTCTCAGTGCCCTCTCCGATGTCGCCGTACTGGATGGAAGCTTCCAGGTATGCGAGGAGCTGACCCGGGAAGCCACCAAGACCGTTACAGGACCAGTCACCCAGGGACTTGTTCAGCTTCGACGCTGCAATCTTCGGCCAGTTTTCCATGTCGGTGGCACAGTTAGCGACCAGCACGTTCTGCCCCGGCGCCAGGCCACGCGGGCCACCCTTACCGGCATTAGCGGTGAAGGAGTCACCGAAGGTGACGATCTGCTTGACGCCCTTCGGGCCGGTGTCGCCGATACCCGGAATCGGAATGTTCGGCATTTCCGGCAGTGCCGGCTGTGCGTTGGCAGCACCTGCGCCCAAGCTCAGACCCAGAGCCGCAACAGTTGCAACAGCAGCCGAGCGGACGGCCACGGAGAAGTTCTTCATGTAGTTAATCCCTTTGCGTTTTAACTTAAGGACCGCTCTGTGTAGAACCACTGGCTCAACCACACAGAAGCTGAAGTCACTTAAATCTTGCCCAAAATGATAACGACCACAATGCATTTTGGCGGCCGTCACTATGACGAATGGCAGTTTACAACGAAATCATCACGAACGCCTAACTTTCATTTAAGAAAGCTTGTGACTTTACTAATTTTCAACCCCCAAAAAGGGTCAACTTTCACACCGGCAACACTGGTAACTTTTGCGCAGGCCCCGCACAGCGACATCCCCCCATGAACATAAGGGTTAACGGAGCAGCAAAAAGCCCCGGAGGCCAAGCGGCATCCGAGGCTTCAGACAGAAGCTACCGAAGAGGCAAAACTACTTCTTGAACGGGAAGCCCAGCTCGCGCAGCAGCGCGCGGCCTTCCTCATTGTTGGTAGCGGTGGTCACGACGGTGATGTCCATACCGCGCGGGCGGTCGATCTTGTCAACGTCGATCTCGTAGAACATGGTCTGCTCAGACAGTCCGAAGGTGTAGTTACCGTGACCATCGAACTGCTGATCAGACAGACCGCGGAAGTCGCGGATTCGCGGCAGAGCCACGGTCAGCAGACGATCCAGGAACTCCCACATACGGTCGCCACGCAGGGTGACGCGAGCGCCGATGGCGTCGCCTTCACGAAGCTTGAAGTTAGCGATCGACTTGCGAGCGCGACGGGTCTCCGGCTTCTGACCGGTGATCAGAGTCAGGTCGTTGATAGCACCGTTGATCTGCTTCTTGTCCTGAGCAGCAGCGCCGACGCCCATGTTAACGACGACCTTGGTAACGCCCGGAATCTGCATGACGTTCTCGTAGGAGAACTCTTCCTGCATCTTGCCGCGAATCTCATCGCGGTAACGGGCCTTCAGACGAGGGGTGTAATTTTCGCTCATGCTTAGATGTCCTTCCCGGTACGGCGGGAGATGCGAACCTTCTTGCCGTCCTCATCGAAGCGGTAACCAACGCGAGTCGGGGTACCATCTTCGTCGACCAGCATGACGTTCGACACGTGAATCGGAGCTTCCTGAGTGACAATGCCACCCGAGGATGCACCGCGCTCCGCAGCGGAGTTTGCAACGTGCTTCTTGATACGGTTAACGCCCTCGACCAGGACCTTGTCGCGCTTCGGGTAGGCCTCGATGACCTTGCCCTGAGCACCCTTGTCCGGACCGGAGATAACCAGCACGGTATCGCCCTTACGGATCTTCACTTAAATCACCTCCGGTGCGAGCGAGACAATCTTCATGAACTTCTTGTCACGCAGCTCACGCGCGACCGGGCCGAAAATACGGGTGCCCTTTGGCTCACCGTCGGCCTTGATGATGACAGCTGCATTCTCGTCGAACGAGATGTAGGAGCCGTCCGGACGACGGGTCTCCTTCTTCGCACGGACGATGACTGCCTTAACAATTTCGCCTGCCTTGACGTTGCCGCCCGGAGTAGCTTCCTTGACAGTTGCGACAATGGTGTCGCCAATGCCAGCGAAGCGTCGGGTCGAGCCGCCGAGAACGCGGATGCACTGGATTTCACGTGCACCAGTGTTGTCGGCAACGCGCAGACGGGATTCCTGCTGAATCACTGCGTTTCTCCTGACCTGGTTGCATTGTGCGTCAGATTTCCGTCCTAAACGCACGCGGTCTTTATGTCTTGTGTTTACGCTTTACGACGAAAGCACCTGCTAGAGGCAACTTCCATATCGCTTTGACCCCATGCTAGCTACGGTCATAGACCGTTGAGAGCAGCACGCAGCCACTTCGCGCAACCTGTGTATTATGGCACGTTCGTGCGGGACAACAAAATCCCTTAGTTTCATGCCCCCAACATGGTTTATACCCTCCGCAGCAACCCTATTCCGCGGAAACCCTAGACTGAGACAGTGACAAATCCACATTCCGAGAACGCTCAGACACAGCCAGCACAGACGCTTCCGGTATCGCTACTTGCCGGGTTAGCCTTATTATCCGCCGCCGCCCCGTTCGGCGCAGATACATACCTGGCCTCCTTCGTGGAGATAGCCAAGGAGTTCTCCACAACCGAGTCAATGGTTCAGCTCACTCTGGCAACCTTCATGATCGGTATGGCTGCAGGGCAGCTCGTCATTGGCGCTCTCTCCGATAGTTTGGGCCGTAGGAAGTTGCTTCTCATTGCGACTTTGGTGTTCTTGGGCTCGTCAATCCTCTGTGCAATAGCACCGAATATTGGCACGCTTATTGCAATGCGCCTGTTCCAGGGGTTAGCTGGTGGCTCCACAGTGGTTCTGGCTCGTGCTGTAGTCCCAGACCTCTTGAAGGGCAAGGCATCAGCGAGAGCTTTCTCGACGCTGATGGGCATTTCCTCCATCGCCCCGGCAATCGCTCCCCTTGTGGGTGGCTTTCTGGGCCCCGCATTCGGCTGGCGCAGCGTGTTCTGGTTTCTCGCAGCCATCAACGTCGCGATGGTCGCGATTGTGTTTCTGATGGTTCCGGAAACTCTACCGCCAGAGCGACGCTCCACAGGCTCTCTGCGCAATCTCCTGCCCAATATCGGCAGGCTGCTACAGCGGCCCGTATTTGTCGGCTACTTGTTAGCTTTCGCTGGTGGCTTCTCGGTGATGTTCTCCTATATCGCTGCGTCACCCTTTATCTTCCAGGAGCTGCTGGGGCTCACCCCTACTCAGTTCTCTCTCGTGTTCGCATCCAATGCAGCGATGTTGACCTTTGTGTCAATCCTCAACGGCAAGATGATCAACCGGCTTCATCCCCGCAAGGGCATTTTAGTTGCACTCACGGACATGCTCGTGACGTCGATAGGCCTGATTGTTAATGCCATAGTCGGGATTAACTTCTTCACTACTTGGCTGTTGCTGTTCATTACGGTACCGATGATGCCGCTGATCTTCGCCAATGCCACAGCACTCGGAATTGAGGAGGTTCGAGATATCGGAATTGGCTCAGGTTCCGGCCTCATGGGCTTCGCACAGTTCCTCGCGGCCGCCACGGTTTCCCCGTTGGTGGGGCTTGGTTCCAATCTGCCTTTATCAATGGCCATATCAATGTTGACCTGCGCGCTGATTGCGCTGATCGCGGTATTGACATTGACGCACGACGGCCTCCGCAAACACCCACATAAGCTGGCATAAAACTACATACGAGAGGACTGCCCTCGTTTCACTTCACTGGTTGAGAATGTGCCCGAATCGGCATTAAATCGATGGTGAGGCCTCGTACCACCCGTAGGCGTGAGGCTGACATGGGAGAAAGGTCCTGCCATGACCACGTACGCGCATCCTCATGAACCGCATAAGTCTTCTGAGACGTCGAAGCTCAACTGGCTTCGCGCCGGAGTCCTCGGAGCCAACGACGGCATCGTCTCCACTGCTCTAATCTTGCTCAGCGTGATTGCAGCAGGTTCTTCTCGCGAAGCCATTCTGACTGCTGGTGCCGCCGCCGTTATCGCTGGTGCTATCTCGATGGCTCTGGGGGAATACGTCTCGGTTTCAACTCAGCGCGATACTGAGCGAGCACTGATTGCCAAAGAAAAGGCCGAGCTCAAGGACTTTCCAGATGAAGAGCATAAGGAGCTCGTGGGGATTCTCTCTGGCTACGGCATCCCACAACATATCGCCGAAGATGCTGCCCACGGCATCGCACAAAATGATCCGCTGGCAGCTCACCTAAAGCTGGAATTGGGCATTGACGGCGAGGAACTTACCAACCCCTGGGCGGCTGCTGGTTCTTCGGCACTGTCGTTCCTACTCGGCGCCATCCTGCCGATGATTGCGGCTCTGGTGTTCACCGGCCCCACCTCCGGCGCGATTGCGGTCACCGTTGTCACCATCGTGACGTTGGCCTTGACCGGCTACATCAGCGCCAAGCTCAGCTCCACGCACTCCGGCAAGGCTGCGCTACGTCTGGTCATCGGTGGCGCGCTCGGTTTGATTGTGTCCTACTTCGTCGGCCTGCTCTTCGGGCAGGCCGTCGGATAGCCCTTGAGATAGGTCGTCGGATAGGCTCCGGCAAAGCTCAAAAGCTAATCAACATAGCTGGTCTTCGTCTGGTTCAACCAGGCGTAGACCGCGCCAATTCCCAGGCCACCGCCTACGAAGTTGCCCAACCACACTGCCACCCAGTTGCCTGTAATGTGCAGGCCATCGAAGCCGGCAGGACGCGGATCGGCGAAAAAGGCCAAGGAAAACAGCGAGAAGTTCGCAATCACATGCTCAAGCCCGAGCCCAACGAACACCGCAATAATCGGCAGAATCACAGCGAACTTCGAAATGATTTCTTTGGCTTGTAGCGCGCCTAAAACAGCCATATTGACCACGAAGTTCGCGCCCATCGCCTCTACGAAAGCACCGAAGAACGGCTTGGCCAGCTTCCCCTCGGTCAAGGTGGAAATCAGATGTGTGTCATCAATCCCACCGAGTTTGGCGCTCTGGCTTAGCACCAGCGCCACAATCGCGGCACCGATGAAGTTGTAGAACGTGGCGACGGCCACCATCCGAAGAGCCACTCCCCACGGCATGCGACCGCGTGCAGCGGACCAGGACACAAACATCATGCTGCCAGTCGCCAGCTCTGCACCGAGCACCACAATGGCGAACAGTCCAAGCCCGAACAGGCACGCAAAGACCAGTCCCCCAGTGCCCGGAGCAACAGCTTCGGCCACTTGGCCAGCTACCGCTGCAAAGGCCGTTCCCAACGTCAGATACATGCCCGCCAGGACCGCTCGAACCGCAAAACGCCCGTAGTCCTGCGTCATCAGTTCCTGTTTTTTGTCACCAGCCGTATCCAGCGTTTCGTATAGCGTCACCGCCGAAGCCTTCCCTGCGTGCCGTTAATTGCAGTTATTCGCATAAAAGAATAACGATAGTCCGGCACGGAATCGCAACCGCTTTACGCCGATCACAGCTCTCTACCCCCGTTCAAGCACTGCAACCAGGAACTGAGACTCATCCTCAAACGGACGAAGATCCCACGTCGAATAACGCTGAATCACGGTGAGCCCCGCCTCCTGCGCAGTGGTTTCAAAATCCGCAAAGTCCCAGCCACGGCCGGCACCGAAGCCGATGATGGCACGACCGCCCTCCGGATTCAGTGCCGCTGCGAAGGCCTGCAGTACCTTCGTGCGGTCTTCTGGCGCTACGAAGGTCAGGACATTGCCGGGGCAAATGATGACATCGAAAGCGGATGCCGTGTCATCGTGGGGCGTGTTCTCGAGGCCGTCGTCAAGCACGTGCGCCAATTGCGCCAAATCCCCTACCAACCACGTCGCGTCCGGGAACTGGCGTTTCGCCTCATCGATGAGATAGGGGTCGACATCGACGCCCATGACTCGGTGCCCAGCCTTCGCCAGGTAACCGCCCACGCGCCCCTGTCCGCAGCCGGCATCTAGAATTCGAGCGTGGCGTGGCGCCATCGCATCCACCAGCCGCGCCTCGCCATCGATATCGCGGCCCTCGCGCACGAATCCCCGCCACCGGTTGGCGTAGCGCCGAGAATGCTGCGGATCGGCGGCAATAATTTCTTTCCAAGTGCGGTGATTGTGGGTGCCATTGCTCATGGCCACCATTATGGCGCAGCTGGACACTTTTTATGTATCGGTGCAGCTGCGCACCGTGGGGTCTAAATCCCCAGTACCGACTTAGCGATCAGGAAGTAGATAATCAGGCCGGAGGCATCAACAAGCGTCGTAATAAACGGGTTCGCGAAGACTGCTGGGTCAATGCCGAACTTCTTACCAATCAGCGGCATGATGCCACCGACGGTTGCCGCGAGGGTACAAATACCCAGCAGCGTCAGGCCGATAACGAGGCCGATGTCCCAACCGTAGAACAATCCAGCCAATAGTAGGCCTAGAGAACCAAGCAATAGACCGAGGAACGCGCCGACCCTCACCTCTCGGAGAATGACCTTGAATATATCTCGCGGTTGGACATCCCCCAGCGCCAACGCACGCGTAATCGTAGTTGCAGCCTGGTTACCGGTATTGCCACCTGTACCAATCAGCAGCGGTACGAACACTGAGAGAACGACCATCTGAGACAGAGTCTCTTCGAAGGTTTCCAGGACTTGCACGGTCAATGTCGCACCGATTGCCAGCACGAGCAACCAGACCACACGAGAGCGAACAATCTCAAAGATTGGCGTAGCAAGGTACGGCAAGCGCAGTGGCTCAGAACCGGAAATACGAGCTTGGTCCTCGGAATCTGCTTCCTCCAGAATCCGGAGTGCGTCGTCCACCGTGAGCAGGCCGATAACACGCTGCTCGCTATCGACGATCGGTAGAGCTAAGCGCTTACGATTGGCGCACATGCGAGCCACCTTCTCTTCGGACTCGGTGGCCTCTGCGTAGTCGGCCTTCCTCAAAATTGCCGACACATGGATATCACGGTCGGCGCGCATCAAATCACGAAGACTTACCACGCCCATCAGTCGGCGATTCCGGTTCGACACCGGCAAGGTGTAGATAGACTCGGCATCATCCAGATGCTTGCAGACGGTCTCGAGGGCTTTCCCCACCGTCATGTCGTCGTGAAGCGATACCAGCTCCGGGCTCATACGGCGGCCAATGGAACCGTCGGGGTAGCCGAGAACAATGTTGGTGAGCTCGCGCTCATCATCCGGCAAATCGGCCAGCAGCTTTGAAGCAACCGAGGCTGGTAGCTCATCGAGCAACTCAGCTCGGTCGTCCGGTTCCATCTCCGCAAAGACTGCGGTGACTTCAGGATCACGGAGGCTGTCGATCAGATGCGCCTGCAGCGCTGAGTCCAGCTCATCGAAGGTTTCAACCGCCGTGTCTTTCGGCAGTGTGCGGTAGAACAGCGCACGTTCCTCATGGCTGAGGCGGCGCATCTTTCGAGCGGCAGCTTTGGGCTCAACATCAGTTAAGAGCCGCGACAATGTCGCCACGTCGTGTGAGCGAAGCGCGGACTCCAGGTCTCGATCATCAATCCTGGTCACGTCAGTAGTCACCGAACTTCTCCCCTCACAAAGCACAAATCGTCGCCAATGCTATCAGAGATAAAACCCAGCAAACCTGCACTGAAGAGACTAGAAACACGAAGAAACATGGCTTGCCAAAAACAAAACCCCGCCACAGAAAACACTTGCGTGTTTCCCGCGGCGGGGTTCTCGTCGTAAAGCCCTAGCTGTTTAGTTAGCCAACGGGTCTTACTTAGCCTTCTCGACGATCTCAATCAGGCGGTAGTGCTTGTCCTTGGAGAGCGGACGGCACTCTTCGATGCGGACGCGGTCGCCCACGCCAGCCTCTTCGTTCTCGTCGTGCGCCTTGACCTTGGAGTTCGTGCGCATGATCTTGCCGTACAGGGCGTGCTGCTTGCGGTCCTCGAGCTCGACAACGATGGTCTTCTGCATCTTGTCGGACACGACGTAACCGGTGCGCACCTTACGTGCGCCAGCCTCGGTGGTGTTCATGTTTTCCTCACTCATGCTGCATCACCATCGGTTGGTGCAGCAGACAGGCCGAGCTCGCGCTCACGCATAACGGTGTAAATGCGAGCAATATCCTTGCGGACAGTGCGGAGACGGCGGTTGTTGGTCAGCTGACCGGTAGCGCTCTGGAAACGGAGGTTGAACAGCTCCTCCTTAGACTCCTTGAGCTTGGCAACCAGGTCATCGTTATCCAGCGAGCGAAGCTCGTGGGCGGGAATGCCGTTCGACATCAGTACTGATCCTCCTTCCGAACGATTCGGGTCTTAATCGGCAGCTTAGCGCCTGCGCGCTTCAGTGCCTCGATAGCAACTGCCTCGTCCGGGTAGGACATCTCGAACATGATGCGACCCGGCTTGACGTTTGCAACCCACTTTTCGACCGGGCCCTTACCGGAACCCATACGAACACCCAGTGGCTTCTGGGTCAGCGGGCGGTCCGGAAAAATCTGAATCCAGACCTTACCACCACGCTTGACGTGGCGGTTGATGGCAATACGCGCTGCCTCAATCTGACGGTTGGTGATGTAGGCCGGCTCGAGAGCCTGGAGACCGTATTCACCGAAAGTCACCTTGTTGCCGCCCTTGGACATACCAGAACGGGTCGGGCGGTGCTGACGACGGAACTTAACGCGCTTCGGGATGAGCATGAATTAGCCCTCCTTCTTCTCAGATGCACGCTGACGACGCTTGCCACCGCGACGCGGGCGGTCGTTGCCGCGACGCTGGCGGGCGTTGCCGGCGTTGATCTCGGACTCGCGACGGCCACCGATCACGTCACCCTTGTAGATCCACACCTTGACGCCAATGCGACCGAAGGTGGTGTGAGCTTCGTGGGTGCCGTAGTCGATCTCCGCACGCAGGGTGTGCAGCGGAACGCGACCCTCGTGGTAGCGCTCGGTGCGGCCCATCTCGGCACCGCCGAGACGACCGGAGCAGACAACCTTGATGCCCTTGACGTGCGGCTGACGCATTGCAGACTGGATAGCCTTGCGCATTGCACGACGGAAAGCGACACGGTTGGCGAGCTGCTCAGCGATGGACTGAGCAACCAGCTTCGCATCCGCGTCAATGTTCTTGACCTCGAGGATGTTCAGCTGAACCTGCTTGCCGGTGAGCTTCTCGAGCTGGCCGCGAATGCGGTCAGCCTCAGAGCCACGACGACCGATAACGATGCCCGGGCGTGCGGTGTGGATGTCGACGCGCACGCGGTCACGGGTGCGCTCGATAACGACATCGGAGATGCCGGCGCGTTCAAGACCGGTGGACAGCAGATCGCGGATCTTGATGTCCTCGGCCAGGTAGTCAGCGTACTGCTTGTCGGCGTACCAGCGGGACTTCCAGTCGCTGGAAATACCGAGGCGAAGACCGTGTGGATGGATCTTCTGTCCCACTATCGGTCACCTTCCTTCTGGCTCTCGACGACCACGGTGATGTGGCTGGTGCGCTTGCGGACGTGGAAAGCACGGCCCTGCGCACGCGGGCGGAAGCGCTTCATGGTCGGTCCCTCGTTGGCGTAAGCCTCGGAGATGACCAGAGTACGACGGTCCAGGCCGAAGTTGTTCTCAGCATTTGCAGCTGCAGACGCAACAACCTTGGCAACTGGATCAGCAGCACCCTGCGGTGCGTACTCCAGGATGTTCAGTGCCTCGTCGACGGACTTACCGCGAACGGTGTCCAGGACGCGACGTGCCTTCATCGGAGTAACGCGGACGAAGCGCGCAGTTGCGCGTGCAGAAGTAATGTCGTTGCTCATGGCTTATCGACGTCCCTTCTTGTCATCCTTGACGTGACCCTTGAAGGTCTTGGTCGGGGCGAATTCGCCCAGCTTGTGGCCGACCATAGAGTCATCCACGAACACCGGCACGTGCTTGCGACCGTCGTGAACGGCGAAGGTGTGGCCGATGAAATCGGGGAGAATCGTGGAGCGGCGAGACCAGGTCTTGATGACCTGCTTGGTGCCCTTCTCGTTCTGTGCATCGACCTTCGCGAGGAGGTGCTCATCGACGAACGGGCCCTTCTTAAGGCTGCGTGGCATTCTCAGTTCCCTCCTTAGCGCTTCTTATTCTTGTTGGTACGACGGCGACGAACGATCAGCTGGTCGCTCGGGCGGTTCGGCTTACGGGTGCGGCCTTCCTTCTGGCCCCACGGGGAAACCGGGTGGCGACCACCGGAGGTCTTACCCTCACCACCACCGTGCGGGTGGTCGACCGGGTTCATGACAACACCGCGGACAGTCGGGCGCCAGCCCTTCCAACGCATACGGCCGGCCTTGCCCCAACGAATGTTGATCTGATCCTGGTTTCCGACCTCACCGACGGTTGCACGGCAACGAGCGTCGACGCGACGGATCTCAGAGGACGGCATACGCAGAACTGCGTACTTGCCTTCCTTACCGAGAAGCTGAATAGAAGCACCAGCAGAACGTGCCAGCTGTGCACCGGCACCCGGCTTGAGCTCCACGCAGTGAATGGTGGAACCGGTCGGGATGTTACGCAGCGGCAGGTTGTTACCAACCTTGATGTCGGCGTTAGCGCCGGACTCAACGATGGCACCCTGCTTCAGGTTCTTCGGAGCGATGATGTAGCGCTTCTCACCGTCTGCGTAGTGCAGCAGTGCGATGTTGGCGGTACGGTTCGGGTCGTACTCGATGTGAGCGACCTTTGCCGGAATGCCGTCCTTGTCATTACGACGGAAGTCGATGACACGGTACTGGCGCTTGTGTCCGCCACCCTTGTGGCGAGTGGTGATGTGACCGTGTACGTTACGGCCACCAGTCTTCGACAGCGGGCGCAGCAGAGACTTCTCAGGAGTCGAGCGAGTAACCTCGCTGAACTCGGAGACGGAGCTCTGGCGGCGACCCGGCGTAGTCGGCTTGTACTTACGAATAGCCATACTTTTGCTCTTCCTTAACTTCCTCGTCGGCTAGCGGCTAGGCTGCCGAACCGCCGAAGATGTCGATGGGATCGCTGCCGGCCGCGAGAGTCACGTAGGCGCGCTTGGTGTTCTTGCGCTTGCCGTAGCCGGTGCGGGAACGCTTGCGCTTGCCCTCACGGTTGAGGGTGTTGACGGAAGCGACCTTGACACCGAAAATCTCCTGGACCGCGATCTTGATCTGGGTCTTGTTAGCGTCGGTGTGAACCAGGAACGTGTAAACGCCCTGCTCCATGAGTCCGTAGGACTTCTCAGACACTACCGGTGCAACAATGATGTCGCGGGGATCTGCGATGGTAGCCATTACTTCTCCTCCTTACCGGCGGTGCGAGTGATGAAGTCATTAAGCGCCTGAACGGCGAAGATGACGTCATCGGCCTTCAGAACGTCGTAGGTGTTCAGCTGATCCTCAGACAGGATGTGGACACCTGGCAGGTTACGAACCGACTTCCACGAGTTGACGTCCTCGCGTGGCAGAACGACGAGCACGTTGTTGCGCTCAGTCAGACGCTCGACGAAAGTACGAGCTGCCTTGGTGGACGGGGTCTGACCTGGGACCAGTTCCTCGACAACGTGGATGCGGTCGTGGCGAGCACGGTCAGAGAGTGCGCCACGCAGAGCAGCTGCAATCATCTTCTTCGGGGTGCGCTGGCTGTAGTCGCGCGGCACCGGGCCGTGGACAATGCCACCGCCGGTCCAGTGCGGAGCACGGATCGAACCCTGACGAGCGCGACCGGTACCCTTCTGGCGCCACGGCTTGCGGCCACCGCCGCGAACCTCGCCGCGGGTCTTGACCTTGTGGGTGCCCTGGCGAGCTGCTGCACGCTGCGCGACAACAACCTGGTGCATCAGGGCGATGGACACCTCCGCGTCGAACACGGAAGCAGGAAGCTCAACCGAACCGTTCACGCCGCCTTCAGCGGTGTGTACGTCTAGCTTGAGGTTGGTCATGCGTGAGCACCACCCTTCGTGGCAGTCTTAACAACCAGCAGGCCGCCGCGTGCACCCGGAACTGCGCCCTTGATGAGCAGCAGGTTCGCGTCAGCGTCAACCTTCTGGATCTTCAGGTTCTGGGTTGTGACCCGGTCGTTACCCATGCGGCCTGCCATGCGCTTGCCCTTGAAGACGCGTCCTGGCGTGGCGCAGGCGCCAATGCCACCAACACGACGGTGAGCAGCCTGGTTACCGTGAGCAGCACCCTGGCCAGCAAAGCCGTGGCGCTTCATACCACCGGCAAAGCCGTGGCCCTTGGAGGTACCAGTGACGTCGACGTACTCAATTTCGCCAAAGATGTCGACACCAACGGACTGGCCGACCTCGTAAGAGGAAGCGTCCGGGGTGCGAATCTCGACGCTGTGGCGACGCGGGGTCACACCGGCCTTCTTGAAGTGGCCGGCCTCCGGCTTGTTGACCTTACGTGGGTCAATTTCGCCGTATGCAATCTGGACGGCGTCGTAGCCGTCGGTTTCCTTAGTGCGCACCTGAGTCACTACGCACGGCCCAGCCTCAACGACGGTAACCGGAACAACGCGGTTTTCCTCGTCGAAGATCTGAGTCATACCGAGCTTCGTGCCCAGGATGCCCTTGATCTCGTTTTCACTCATTTATCTTGTCTCCGCTACCAAAAGTCCAGGATCACTGAATGTTCACATCGACACTTGCCGGAAGGTCAATGCGCATAAGTGCATCGACGGTCTTCGGCGTTGGATCGAGAATGTCGATCAGACGCTTGTGAGTGCGCATCTCGAAGTGCTCGCGCGAGTCCTTGTACTTGTGCGGCGAACGGATAACGCAGTAAACGTTCTTTTCGGTTGGCAACGGCACCGGGCCAACGACGCGTGCACCCGTACGGGTAACGGTCTCCACGATCTTTCGCGCAGAAGCGTCGATAGCCTCGTGGTCGTAGGCCTTGAGCCTGATGCGGATCTTTTGTCCGGCCACGCTTGTCCTCTCCTCGGTCGGCGCGCCCCAATTAAAGGGGCGTCGACCCTGTCAATGTTTCTCGACGCCGTCAGCAACTATGGCCAGCGCCAGAAATTAAAACTGGGTTGTGCATTACTTCAAAGCGATTTCGTCTTCGATCGTCATGGCAAATTAACTTTTGGCCATGACCCGAGCGGACGAATAACGCCTTGCACTCAAATCCCAGTGGAAAACAAGTCCCCCTCGTGGGGCTCTTCATTTTGCCTACTGCCGCTGTTAATTTGCCATGCCACCTCCGACCCCCGCGGTCGGGCGTGTCGCCCGTTTTCTCCGTGAGGCACGATTGGGAAGAAACTTCCCTACGTGGTCATGCTCGCCTTACCATAGGCGCTAAGTCCAATTTCGTACTGGTTCCCAGCTGGGCCTGATACAACAATTGGCGCGAACGCCTTTGTTAAAGCAACCTCCGTATTAAAGCACGCCCACACTGCAAATGTAAAATCGCGATTCCAAAGTGCAACGTACATCACACCCATTACGGAACAGGCTGCTTAACGACGGCTATTGCGCCGGCCCCATCCCGTCTAATGTCGGCTATGTACAGATACAAAGAATCCCGACTTCCGCTTACGCGGAGTCGGGATTCTTCTAAGACCTAGTTAAAGCATTTCCCCATTGGGGAGAAGACTTACTTAATGATCTTGGTAACGCGGCCAGCGCCGACGGTGCGGCCACCCTCGCGGATAGCGAAGCGCAGGCCCTCGTCCATTGCGACCGGCTGGATCAGCTTGACAGACATGTCAACGTTGTCGCCCGGCATAACCATCTCGACACCTTCCGGCAGGGAAACGACGCCGGTGACGTCGGTGGTGCGGAAGTAGAACTGCGGACGGTAGTTGTTGAAGAACGGGGTGTGACGGCCGCCCTCATCCTTGGACAGGATGTAGACGGAACCCTCGAACTCGGTGTGCGGGGTGTAAGCGCCCGGCTTAGCAACGATCTGACCGCGCTCGATGTCCTCACGCTTGGTACCGCGGAGCAGCAGACCACAGTTGTCGCCAGCCTCAGCGGAATCCAGCAGCTTGCGGAACATCTCGATACCGGTAACGGTGGTCTTCTGGGACTTCTCCTTGATGCCCAGAATCTCCACCTCGTCGTTGACGTTCAGAACGCCGCGCTCAACACGACCGGTAGCAACGGTGCCGCGACCGGTAATGGTGAAGATGTCCTCAATCGGCATCAGGAACGGCTTGTCGGTCTCGCGGACCGGGTCCGGGATGTTGTCGTCACAAGCCTGCATGAGCTCGACGATGGACTCTGCCCACTTCTCGTCGCCCTCAAGAGCCTTCAGAGCGGAGATGTGAACAATCGGAGCCTCTTCGTCGTAGTCCTGCTCAGCCAGCAGCTCGCGAATCTCCATCTCGACGAGTTCGATGATCTCTTCATCGTCAACCATGTCGCACTTGTTCAGTGCAACGAGGATGTACGGAACGCCAACCTGGCGAGCCAGGAGAACGTGCTCACGGGTCTGCGGCATCGGACCGTCGGTAGCGGCGACAACCAGAATCGCGCCGTCCATCTGAGCAGCACCGGTGATCATGTTCTTGATGTAGTCGGCGTGGCCCGGAGCGTCGACGTGAGCGTAGTGACGCTTCTCGGTCTGGTACTCAACGTGCGAGACGTTGATGGTAATACCGCGCTCCCGCTCTTCCGGCGCCTTGTCAATAGCGTCGAAAGCGAACGACTGGTTCAGGTCCGGGTACTTGTCAGCCAGAACCTTGGTGATAGCGGCGGTAGTGGTGGTCTTACCGTGGTCAACGTGACCAATGGTACCGATGTTGACGTGCGGCTTCGTACGCTCGAACTTCGCCTTTGCCACTTTTAGTCCTCCTGGAGGTCTAGGTGGCCACGACTCTCGCAGCCACAATTTTGTGGTCACTCAATCCGCCTTCACAACATCAGAAGCTTTCAAGCTGTTCGCTTACGACTTCGGAACGTGCGCGCGCAAAAGAGCACTATTCTTTCACTGTGCCAGTTACTCGATACTAGGGCAGGATACTGGAGTTTTCCAAACCAGACCAACCCCCTAGTTAAGGGTGGGTAACGGCCAGCAACTCACATCGTCATTTACCTGCATAAATACTAGATATTTGAGTTGCGATCTAAAATCGCCCAACGATATGAATTGCGAGCAGCTACCCCCAAGAGCTTGCCTGTGCTAACACGAGCCAAGAGTCTGGCGACATCTCAGCACAGTCAAATCTTAAGGGAATCTACTAAAAAGCTGCAGACCCTCGCACTGCACCGTCTAAAAAGAGTGACAGCGCAGTGCGCACAGAGATGGAGTCAGCCCTGATAGAGCGCCCCACCCTGCCGATGCAATTTAAGCGCCGGTGCGCGCTGCAATGATCTCCTCGGCCACGGAGGAAGGAACCTCAGCGTAGGAGTCGAAGATCATTGTGTAGTTAGCGCGACCCTGGGTCTTGGAACGCAGGTCACCAACGTAGCCAAACATCTCGGACAGCGGAACCAGAGCCTTAACAGCCTTGACGCCCGTACGGTCCTCCATGGAGTTAACCTGACCACGACGGGAGTTGATGTCACCGATGACCTCACCCATGTACTCTTCCGGAGTAATGACCTCAACGGCCATCATCGGCTCAAGCAGGACCGGCTTAGCCTTCTGGACAGCTTCCTTCAGAGCCTGCTGACCAGCAATCTTGAAGGCCATTTCAGAGGAGTCAACCTCGTGGTAAGCACCGTCGAGCAGGGTTGCCTGGATGTTCACCAGCGGGTAGCCAGCCAGGGTACCGTACTGCATTGCGTCCTGAATACCAGCGTCGACAGACGGAATGTATTCCTTCGGAACACGGCCACCGGTCACCTCGTTGACGAACTTGTAAGTGGTGGACTCACCCTCTTCAACCTCGTCAGTAGACGGAGCGTAAGGCTCCAGAGCAATGATGACGCGGGCAAACTGACCCGAACCACCGGTCTGCTTCTTGTGGGTGTACTCGAACTTCTCGACCGGCTTGCGGATGGTCTCGCGGTAAGCAACCTGCGGGTTACCGATGTTTGCTTCGACCTTGAACTCACGCTTCATGCGGTCAACCAGGACGTCGAGGTGGAGCTCGCCCATACCGCCGATAACGGTCTGGCCGGTTTCCTCATCCAGGCGAACGGTGAAGGTCGGGTCCTCTTCAGCAAGACGCTGAATAGCGGTACTCAGCTTCTCCTGGTCAGCCTTGGACTTCGGCTCAATAGCAACGGAGATAACCGGATCCGGGAAGGACATGGACTCCAGAACGATTGGAGCATCCTGTGCACACAGGGTGTCACCAGTGGTGGTGTCCTTCAGACCAATGAAGGCGTAGATGTTACCTGCCACTGCCTCGTCAACAGGGTTCTCCTTGTTGGCGTGCATCTGGAACAGCTTACCGACGCGCTCCTTCTTGTCCTTGGTGGAGTTCAGGACCTGCTGGCCCGGCTCCACGCGACCGGAGTAAACGCGGACGAAGGTCAGCTTACCGAAGAACGGGTGAGCAGCGATCTTGAATGCAAGAGCAGAGAACGGCTCATCCTTAGACGGCTTACGAACCATATCGACGTCCTCGTCGCCCATCTGGTGGCCGTGCACCTCACCGATGTCCAGCGGATTCGGCAGGAAGTCAATGACAGCGTCGAGCAGCGGCTCAACACCCTTGTTCTTGTAAGCGGTACCACAGTAGACCGGGTAGACCTCAGAGTTCAGAACCATCTTGCGGATGGCGCCCTTAATCTCGTCCATGGTCAGCTCTTCGCCACCGAAGTACTTTTCCATGAGCTCCTCGTCGGACTCAGCGACGGTCTCAATGAGCTTCTCACGGTACTCGTTAGCCTTGTCGACCAGGTCAGCCGGAATCTCCTCGACCTGCGCAGGAGTGCCAATCTCGACCTTGCCCGGCCACATGAGGGCCTTCATCTCCAGCAGGTCAACAACGCCGTCGAAGTCATCCTCAGCGCCAATCGGCAGCTGCATAACCAACGGCTTAGCGCCCAGGCGGTCAACGATGGTGCCAACGGTGTAGTAGAAGTCAGCGCCCAGCTTGTCCATCTTGTTGACGAAGCAAATACGTGGGACATCGTACTTCTGAGCCTGACGCCAAACCTGCTCAGACTGCGGCTCGACACCTTCCTTACCGTCGAAGACTGCGACGGCACCGTCGAGCACACGCAAGGAACGCTCGACCTCAACGGTGAAGTCGACGTGCCCCGGGGTATCGATGATGTTGATCTGGTTGTCGTTCCAGAAACAGGTCACAGCAGCGGAGGTAATGGTAATACCGCGCTCCTTCTCCTGCTCCATCCAGTCGGTTGTGGACGCACCATCGTGAGTCTCGCCGACCTTGCGGTTAATACCCGTGTAGTACAGGATGCGCTCGGTCGTAGTCGTCTTACCAGCATCGATGTGCGCCATGATGCCGATGTTGCGGACCTTGTGGAGGTCCTTCTTAACGGGAAGTGCACCTTCAGCCACTTGATTCCCCACTCGTTTCAAATCGGTTTGGCGGTGAGGCTCAATTACGGGATTGCAATTGGCCGTCAAATCCGCCGTCGGTCGGGTTTGCTTTATCTATAATGCCACCGTCTTGGCGCGAAGTCGCGCCGTGACGTACACCTTTTGCGTAAATTCTACGCAAGACATCGGGTGTAAGCGCCGGGCTGGCCCTATTTGAGTGACCCTTAAAGATCCGTGGACCGCGACCGACGCGCGCCGTTGACATACCGGCAGCTGCTTTACGACGGTGACCACTCGCGGCCCCGTCGATAAGCGATTACCAGCGGTAGTGAGCGAATGCGCGGTTTGCTTCCGCCATCTTGTGAGTGTCCTCACGACGCTTGACGGATGCACCCAGGCCGTTGGATGCATCGAGGATCTCGTTAGCGAGACGCTCGGTCATGGTGTTCTCACGACGCTGACGCGAGAACATCAGCAGCCAGCGCAGCGCCAGAGTGGTGCCACGGCCCGGACGAACCTCGACCGGGACCTGGTAGGTGGCGCCACCGACACGACGGGAACGAACCTCAAGAGCCGGCTTGACGTTCTCGATTGCGCGCTTCAGAGTCAGCACCGGGTCAGTACCGGTCTTCTCTTCGCACAGCTCAAGTGCACCGTAGACGATGCGCTCTGCGGTCGACTTCTTACCGTCAATCAGAACCTTGTTGACCAGCTGCGACACCAGAGGGGAGCCGTAGACCGGGTCGTTGACGACAGGACGCTTCTGTACTGGGCCCTTACGTGGCATGGCTTACTTCTCCTTCTTTGCGCCGTAGCGGGAACGAGCCTGCTTGCGGTCCTTGACACCCTGGGTGTCGAGGGAACCACGGACGATCTTGTAGCGGACACCCGGGAGGTCCTTAACACGACCACCGCGGACGAGCACCATGGAGTGCTCCTGCAGGTTGTGGCCCTCGCCCGGGATGTAAGCGGAGACCTCGACGCCGGAGGTCAGGCGCACACGAGCGACCTTACGAAGAGCCGAGTTCGGCTTCTTCGGGGTGGTGGTGTAAACACGGGTGCAAACGCCGCGACGCTGAGGGGAACCCTTCAGAGCTGCGGTTGCAACCTTAGCCTTCTTGTCATGGCGGCCCTTACGGACCAGCTGCTGAATAGTGGGCATGAAGCCTCTTTCTTCTTTCTCTCGCCGCCTGAGATTCTCGTGCCCGATACCGACCGCAGCGGAGTAACCACCATCCGTGTGAATGCTTCACAAGAAAAGTTATTACTCATCCAGTGGTGAGCCCATCGGTTTAACACGAGAAAAGCGGAGGGATTTTGAACGTGCGAAACCCAGTCAGCCGCTCTCGCTGGCCTACTGGGTAATGTCTCAAGTTCCCAATTCTTTTCTGGGATCGTTGTATAACAGTACGCGAGCTGGGGCTTTACTCCAAACACCCAGGTAATAGCGTAAAAATTTCAGCCACTTTGATCAGTGCGAAGGCCGACTCACAAATTATCGTCGTAAAGCATGGCGCGCCTCCCCACGCGCTCTCTTTCGTCACTGCAGTCACGCGCATGCTTTACGACGACTAGTTCTGTGGCCTTATTTATAGCCGGTTTTACGCCTCTAATTCACTTCGATGACACAGTTGCCGGCGAGCCCCACTCGCCCATCGGCTTCCACCTGAATGTTCGGAATGGTGTCGTTGGGGATGTCTGTTGGAATTTGCATCTCGGTCAGCGTGCTCGAAAGCTCAAACCCTTGGGTTTCTGCTTCTCGCTCCGGACTATTGCTATTAATGGTCAGCTTGATGTGGTCACCAGGCTGACCGTGATATGTGATCCGCGCTGTGGGCTTTTCGTGGTCGATTGCGATGACGCTTTCATCACAGGCGCCATTAGGCCCGATATTGCCCAGAATCGGCTCATCGGGCTTTCTGCTGTGCGCATTATTAGCACTCGGGGCAGGCGTTGTAGGTGCCTCCGACTGCGTATCATGACTGCCGTCATCGGCCTCACGGCCGACCTGTTGCTGGTCCTGTCCCCCACAACCAGCCAGGGCAGCCGCACATACAACTGCCGATAATGCGATTACGCCAACTTTTTCTACCTTCATATACTTTCAGGCTAGCTAGCGGACATGAGAATTATCGACGCTTAAGACAATTAGTCTTTCCACCACTGACGCTGCGGGACATCACCACGGGAGCCGTCCGGGAACACCTTTACACCCAGAACCTGGTGCAGCTGGATCTGGTTACATGCGAAGTTGTACTCGGAACCAGCCATGTACATGCCCCACAGCTTTGCGGTCTGCTCACCAACCAGCTCGACGGCCTTGTCCCAATCCTTGTCCAGTCGTTCACACCAGTCATAGAGAGTGTGCTCGTAGTCGAAACGCAGGTTCTGCTGATCGAGCATCTCAAAGCCCTGATCCTGCATTGCTCGCATGATAGTTCCGACACCGGTGAGCTCACCGTCTGGGAAGATGTAACGGTCGATGAAGGTGCCCTTGCGGGTGCGGTGGTTATCCCAGTAGGTGATGCAGTGGTTCAGCATCAAACCGCCTTCTTTCAACTTGCCATAGAGGAAGCCGAAGAAGCTCGGGTAGTTCTCCACACCGATGTGCTCCAAAAGACCGATTGCGGAGATGGCATCGAAGCCTTCTTCAGGAACATCGCGGTAGTCCTGGAAGCGCACCTCAGCAAGATCTTCCAGGCCCTCTTCCTTAATCTTGGCCTGTGCGTACTCTGCCTGCTGCTTCGACAGAGTCACGCCGATGGCCTTAACGCCGCGCCTTGCCGCATAGAGAACCATGCCGCCCCAACCACAGCCAACGTCGAGAAGCCTATCGCCTTCCTTCAGGCGCAACTTATCGAATACCAGGCGGTACTTGTTTTCCTGTGCCTCTTCGAGCGTGGAGTTCTCATTCGGGTAGTAGGCGCAGGTGTACGTCATCGATGGGCCCAGGATGATCTCGTAGAATTCATTACTGACGTCGTAATGCGACGAAATCGAGTCTGCGTCGCGTTCCTTAGAGTGACGTGCTAGACCGTTTTGCAGGCGCTTCTTCCACCATGCAGTACGTTCAATCTCGGGCACAACAGGAACATATGGCAGCCCCATCGAACGCAGGGAGCGAACAATCTTCGCCAAAGTTGCTGCAGGTGGCATCACGAATTGTTCGTGCAATTTCATCAGAGCGTCGAACGCTTCAATTGGGTGTCCGAGACGGACGCGAGTCAGCTCGATCTCACCGGTGACGAATGCGCGACCGAATCCGACATCATCACGCAGATGAGTAACGATGTAGTTCAGCGCATCGAGCGAGCGGACGTTCAAGCCTACTTTTGCATCGTCGGGGCCAGCGACTGAACCATCAAAAGCCGTCAGGCGAATTGGCAGAGGCTTCTCCGAGGTATCGATGAAGGCCTCGAAAATCTCTGCAACGTTCATTGGAGTAAATGCCATGGTGAATCCTTGCTATTAACTGGCTATTTCGAAGAATTGGAGAAAAGCCGCTTGAAGTGGTTGGGCTTCTAGTTAGGCACCAGTGACGGTCTTGTCATACAGCCGCGGGAACCGGGAATCAGGGTCGTAGATTGCTTTGAGCTCATCGGGTAGGTTGCCACCGTAGAGTGCTCCGAATTGTTCTGGTGAGTAGAACGCCTCGGAATACAGTGACTTGTGACCGCCCAAATCGCTGACCTTGGCCTCAATAACGCGGTTGAACGCGCCGAGGCGAGTATCTCCTGGGACATGGTTGTTCGGCACTGCAGACCAGAACCCGACATTGATCCAGGTGGTCTCGGGATCTAGCGGATACAGTGGCCAAGCACTGCTGCTGCCAGCGAGCTTGTCGCCAGTACCAATTAGCTCGCTGGAGCCATCACGAAGGTGAATCGGGCATAGCCACACAGGCTGGATATCGCAGGCTTGGAAAAACCAATCCAGGTATTCAGCCAAGTGGTCAACAGTGACCTCGATATCTTGGACGACGCGCTCATTGGCCGGCAGGCCTTTTCGTGCTTTCATTTTCGCGTCAATGTCGTACTTGCGATCGAGGCCGACGAACTTCCAATACACCGAGGATCGTTTGAGCTCGCGCGGCCACATTGCACGAACTGCGGGATTTTGGGTACCGAAGGCTCTAGAGCACCAGAACCAGTCAATATCCCAGCGCCAGATGTAATCGCGAATCTTCAGGCGATCTCGAGTAACGCCGGAGGGGTGCTGCAGGGACCTGTAGTAGATCTTGTCTCGGGAGTAGTCCGAGACGGGACCTTCCTCATCAGTTTTGCGTCCCAGCACCAGGTAAATCTCATTCGGCGAGAAAGCGACACCGTCAAGGAAGTGAACAGGCTCGCCTTGGAACTCCTTTTCCACGGAAATCTTTGCCAGATCCTCTGCAGCTTCCGTCGTGGAGTTGTACCGAACGTGTCGCAGCTCGACGTATGGAAGTGCTTCTTCGAGCTCGATTTTTAACCGTACGGTGTAGCCGAGGGAACCATAGGAGTTTGGAAAGCCACGGAAAAGATCGACATTTTCCGTGCGCGAGCAGGTCACAATTTCGCCGGTACCGACTAGGACATCCATCTCGATGACGGACTCATGTGGCAGGCCGTTACGGAAACTCGTTGACTCCACGCCAATACCGGTCACAGCTCCACCGAGCGTAATTGTCTTTAGCTCTGGCACAACCAAAGGCATCAGACCGTAGGGCAAAGTGGCATCTACCAGGTCTTCGTAGGTACACATTCCCTGCACGTCGGCAGTCTTTTCAACTGGATCGACGGCGATTACTCCGCCGAGACCGCTGACATCTAGACCTGGTACGAGAGTTTTACTACGCCCGCGAAAAAGGTTTGATGTGCGCTTCGCCAACCTGACCCGCTGGTCAGCAGGAATAGCTTGAAAGCTATCAACTAGCTTCCGCACGCCTTCTTCATGCGCATGCCAGCCCACAGGCTCAATGCGCACTGAATCAATTCCTCGCCCCGGCGCCATTTGCGCCACCGTAGAAGTAATTTTTCCGATTAGTCGTGGCAACGTGCCGACATCAGAATTTGGTCGATGAGCCATGGTGAATACCGCAACGGCATTTCACAGGTATTTTCTACGCGAATTCGCCCTAATTTTGTCTTTTTGGAAAAACTAAGGGCCTCTGCTGGGCTACCAATATCGAAAAATACCCGGATTGAACAGGTAAATTACGTCTACATATATAACTTGATTTAGGACGACTTAACTAGGCGTTCTTGTACCCTGCAAATGGGGTGGCAAGAAGTACGCCTCGCCATACTCAGCGCTCACCGTTCGTCGCTCACCGTTCGTCATGTTCACTGCCAGCGAAGGCAACTGCATTGCTAGTACCAGCGAGCTGACGTATAGGTGGGGCATGGCTAAAAAAGTTATTGTTATCGGCGGCCACGGCAAGGTGGCCCAAATCGCTACTCCCCTACTCATCAATGAAGGCTACGAAGTAACCTCAGTTATTCGTAACCCTGATCAGGTCTCGGACATTGAAGCGCTCGGTGCCACCCCAGCTGTCTATGACATCACCGAGCTCTCGACCGAGAAGTTCGCTGACCTGCTACGCGGCAATGATGCCGTCGTTTGGTCCGCTGGCGCAGGCGGCGGTTCATCAGAGCGCACCTACGCAATCGACCGCGATGCCGCAATCACCTCGATGGCAGCTGCCAAGGCCGCCGGAGTTAACCGCTACGTAATGGTGTCCTACTTTGGTGCCGGCCCGAACCACGGAGTTCCTGAGGATAATTCCTTCTTTGCCTACGCCGAGGCCAAGGCCGCCGCGGATACAGCTTTGCGCGAATCTGACTTGGACTGGACAATCCTGGGACCGAGCACGCTGACCTTCGACGAAGGCCAGGATTCCATTGACACCGATGCCACAAAGGCCACAAAGGTTGCCCGTGCAACGGTTGCCAATGTCATCGCGCAGACCGTATTCAACGATCAAACGATTGGTCGCACCATTAACTTCAATGAGGGCGATACCCCCATCTCAGAGGCGCTAAAGGCCTAGCGCCTCCTCTCAGGACGTTCGCACTGATGCGCTACGCCCCCGCCGCGATTGAGCCGGCATAACATGTCGGCCGTCGCGGTCCATTGTCAGTGCGAGCGAGGATATGTACTGCTCCGCGCCATCGTCGCCACGCTCCGCCGAAAGGATTACATCAGGTCGTTCGACCTGTTCACCGGTGATGACACAGGTGAAAGACTCATTGGATGGGTTCCCGTGCTCGTCGAAAAGCGGTGCGGCGATGCCGTCGTCAAAGCGACGTCGGTAGTAGCGCCCCTTAGTCAGAATTGCCATCGTCGGCGTGACGACGAAGGCGATTGCTGCGGCGACGAGTGCGGAGTACGGCACCAAGCTCTCGCCGAAAGCGCCGAAGTACATGGCGATTGAGATTGTCGCGGAAGCAACGAGCGAGGTAATGCCGACGGGGTTGAAGTCGTGAATCATTCCGCGTCGGTAGTCGGGATAAATCGGCGAGATCTTCAGGACCCACTTGTTAATTGCAATGTCCGTAGCCACTGTGAAAATCCACGCAATGGCGAGGTTTGAGTAGAACCCCAGAACCGCATTGAGCATGGAGAACATGTCGAACTCCATAAGCGCCAGTGCGATGCCGAGATTGACGAAGACGAAGACAATGCGTCCCGGATAGGACTTTGCCACTCGCGTGTAGGCGTTAGTCCACGCCAGCGAGCCAGAGTATGCATTCGTGGCGTTGATCTTGATTTGGCTCATCACCACCAAGACGACCGCCAGCGTGATTGCCAGCCACGTGGGCACCATTTCCTGGTACACCGTCATGAACTGATGCACTGGCTCAACGGCTTCGGTCATGCCGCCGCCGACCACCGAAATCATGTAGACCGCGAGAAACACACCGATAATCTGCTTAGCTGCACCGAAGATAACCCATCCCGGCCCAGCCATGATGACCGAGGCCCACCACGACGTGGCGTTGTCCTTTGTCTTCGGCGGCATGAAACGGATGAAGTCAATGTTCTCGGCAATCTGCGCCACCAGCGCCAAACACACACCGGCAGAAGCCATCATTGCCGCCAGGCTAGGACCTTCTCCCTGCCCCTGATAATGCAAGAAAGCGTCCACGGAGTCAGGGTGCCTGACGACGAGATACACCATCGGTAGCACCATCATGACTAGCCAGAGTGGGTTGGTCCACGTCTGCATCTTCTGTAGCGTCTTCATTCCGAAAACCACTACGGGGATGATGATGAGCACGCTCACCAGGTATCCCAGCCAAAGTGGTATCCCGAGCCCGAGCTTTAGGCCCTGGGCCATAATTGCGCCTTCGGTGGCGAAGAAGATGAATGTAAAAGTCGCGAAAATGACGTTGGTGATTACGGAGCCGTAGTAGCCAAAGCCGGAACCGCGTGTGATGAGGTCGAGGTCGAGATTGAACTTTGCGGCGTAGATTGCCAGCGGCGCGCTGGAGAGAAAAATCAAGACTGCGGCGATGAGAATGCCAACCACAGCGTTTGTTGTTCCGTGAGCAATGCCGATTCCAGCACCGATGGAGAAGTCAGCCAAGTAGGCCATTCCTCCCAGTGCCGAGCCGGCAACTGCTACTGGTGTCCACGTTCGGTAGTGTCGTGGCGCGAATCGGAGCGGATAGTCGTCACCCAACTTCGATGACGACCCAGTATTTCCCGCCCTCCGCTTTCCCTGCTTAGCGTCGGCCATTGTGGTCGTCATGAGATACCCCTGATGTCAGTTCACGACAGCTACTTCCTTCAGCTACCCCACACCAGCCGCCCAACTATAGGCCGGTCATCAGCTGTAATGCTGCCCAGCAAATTGCTGCCTCAGCGCCGAAAACCCATACGGCTGGCTTAGGCATAGCCTGCAAGTAACCAGTCATGATTCGGTAGTGCAGCAATTATTTGCTGTGAAATCAGATATAGTACGAACTGGCGTTGAGTCTCAATGAGCACACATTTTGAGCAGTTAGGCAGGTAACACATGCGCCTCACCCCGCGCGAGCAAGATAAACTCATGCTCTTTCTTGCAGCTCGTGTCGCCGAGCGACGAAAGAACCGCGGTCTAAAACTCAACCGGCCCGAAGCAGTAGCACTGATTAGCGATGCCGTCGTCGAAGCCGCCAGAGATGGTGTGACCGTGTCCGAAGCCATGACCATTGGCACCGAGGTACTCGGACCTGACGATGTCCTCGATGGTGTCCGCGAGGCAATCATGCTGGTACAGGTCGAGGCCACCTTCACCGATGGCACAAAGCTCGTATCCGTCCATGACCCAATTGGCGGCAAATAGATGGCAGCCCAGACCCCACGTATCCTCATCGCTCACTGCGGAGTCGATGCCAGCCCAGAGTTCATCACCACCGCAGTAGAGGGCCTCGACACTTTTGATCAGACCATCGTGACCTCCACAGGCACCGAGCTGCGCAGCACACTGGCGGATTTGGGCCGCGAGGACACCGAGAATCTCCATATCGTCGTTATGCCCATGACAAGTGGCCGCAATCTGCCACTCATCGCCGACACGGCCAAGACTTGTCAGTGGTTCAAGCGCAATCACTCGAATGTGCGCATTGCACTCGCGGCACCGCCGCTGGGTGCCACCACCACGCTGGCGTTTCTACGCGCAACGCTCCGGCGCGAGACCTCGGCCGACGATATCGCGGTCATATGTTCCGCTGCCATCGATCCGTTCGCGGACGCGGAGCTGTTCCGTATCGCTCGTCTGGCGTGGACGCACAGTTCTGGCGCCGATGTAGTGGTCGCGTTCGACGATGTCTACCCATCCGTCTCGCAGACGCTGGCACCGTATAAAGCCACGCTTGACGACGAGTCCTTGCGCCCAACCCGTCGGAGCACAGTAATCCGCGCTGATTTGCAGACAGCCGAGAATCAAAAACCACTCATCACCAGTACTGCACTGGCGACGGCCATCTCCCAGTCTGCTAAAACCGCTCTGCATCTTTTGCAGTCGCATGATGATGACGGCATTGAGGCAGCATTACTTGCCGATCATGAGCACGGTTATGCCCATAGTCACGGCGAGGAGGATGGCGGCCATGGACACAGTCACGGCCACGTGCATGGCCACGGTCATCATCACCACGGCCACGTGCATGGGCACAGTCACGGTCATGGTCACAACCATCATCACCACCATCACAGCGCAGATGTCCACACTGAGTTTGACCTAGGAAATATCGATGCAGATGCAACCGAGTAACAACACAGATTGTCGACAAATAGTTCTGAATAAAGGCCGCCGCGCTCTGCGACTAAAGGTGGCCAATACCGGCGACCGCGCAATCCAGGTCGGTTCTCACTATCACTTCTTCGAAGCCAATGCGGCTCTTTGCTTTGATCGCCATCAGGCCTGGGGAATGCACCTAAATATCCCCGCCGGCCTGGCAGTGCGCTTTGAACCCGGCGATACCAAGACGGTCACACTGGTCGACTTCGGTGGAGACCGCATTATCCACGGCTTCGCGGGGATGACTGAGGGCCCGCTGGATGATGAAGCCACTCGGGAAGCTGCCTTTCAGCGAATTGCCGACTACGGTTTTGCGCACGAGCCTGCAGAACCGATGCCAGTTGCCGCGGATGAGGAAACGACGATCAGCTCGTCGAGATACGCGGAGCTCTACGGCCCCACAACCGGCGATGTAGTACCGCTGGCGGATACCAATCTGGTCATTCGAATCGAGAAGGACTACACGGCCAACTTCCCCGGCGACGAGTCCATCTATGGCGGCGGTAAGTCCATCCGTGACGGCATGGCCCAAGATCCGCAGGCAACTCGCGCACAAGGCACGCCCGATACGGTTATTACGAGCGCGATTATTGTTGATGCTCTCCTGGGCGTCGTCAAGGCAGACGTGGGTCTGCGAGATGGCAAGATTGTCGCAATTGGTAAGTCGGGCAACCCGCATACGCAGGACGGAGTTCACCCCGACCTGGTCATTGGTGCTGGTACCGAGGTTATTGCCGGTGAGCATCGACTGCTGACGGCCGGTGGCATCGATACGCACATCCACTACCTGGCACCGCAGCAGGCCGAAGAGGGTCTCTCCAACGGCATTACGACGTTCTTCGGTGGCGGTACCGGGCCTGCGGAGGGGTCAAAGGGCACGACGTGTACGCCTGGTCAATTCCATATTCACACCATGCTGCGCGCGGCAGAGGGTCTGCCGGTCAATGCTGGTTTCCTGGGCAAGGGTTCGGGCAGTCAGCCGGACGCGCTGGTTGAACAGCTACTCGCTGGCGCTGCCGGGCTCAAGATTCACGAGGACTGGGGCGCGACACCTGCGACTATTCACAATGCGCTGGACATCTGCGATAAGTACGACGTTCAGCTGGCCATCCACACGGATACGCTCAACGAGTCAGGTTTCTTCGAGGACACGCGCAAAGCCATTGGTGACCAGACCATCCACACCTTCCACTCTGAAGGCGCCGGTGGCGGTCACGCCCCGGACATTTTGAAGGTCACGGCGATTCCGAATGTTCTGCCGGCTTCGACGAACCCGACGCTGCCCTACTCCATCAACAGCGCCGAAGAACTGCTGGATATGGTGATGGTCTGTCATCACCTTTCCCACTCGGTGCCGGAAGATGTCGCTTTTGCCGATTCGCGTGTTCGACCTGAGACCATCGCAGCTGAAACCGTGCTCCATGACATGGGCATCATTTCCATTTTCTCCTCCGATTCGCAGGCGATGGGACGAGTCGGCGAGTCCTTCACGCGCGCATTCCAGACTGCTCATCACTGCCGCGCCCAGCTCGGCCCACTTCCCGGTGCTGATGAAACCAATGGCGATGACAATGAACGCGTCCTGCGCTACTTGGCGAAGCTGACCATCAATCCCGCCATTTCCGCTGGAATTGATGACTATCTGGGTTCGGTGGAAGTCGGCAAGATTGCGGATTTGGTGCTGTGGCCAATCGATTCCTTTGCCGCAAAACCGGATGTGGTTCTGCGCTCCGGGGTAATCTGCTGGTCACAAATGGGCGATCCCAATGCATCCATCCCGACTCCTGAACCCTGCTATTTCCGCAATATGTTCGGCAATTACGGTTCCGCTCTCACGGCTACTCGCATTACCTTCATGTCCCAGGCCGCAATTGATGCCGGTGTGCCGGAAGAGCTCGGTTTGCAAAGCCGTGTTCTGCCGGTAAAGGACTGCCGCGGAATTGGCAAGGCAAACATGGTGCGAAACAACACTCTGGCCAAGATTGACGTCGATCCGGAAACCTATGTGGTCACCGTCGATGGCGAGCCCGTCAGCATCGAGCCTGCCCAGGAGCTTCCGCTAACGCGCCTGCACTATCTCTTCTAGGCTCTGGTGATGAGCTTGACTTCGTCGTTTTACCAGGCCTTGCAGTGGTCTGACACCGCATTCCCCTCCGGTCGCTATACGCTGTCGCATGGTCTCGAGGGGCTGGTCGCCGAGGGGATCGTCGGCAAGCGTGACGAGGCAGCACTTGCCACCGTCGCCGAGGACATGTTGCGTTATTCCTTCGCGCCGGTCGATCTGGCTGCGCATTTTCGCACGTGGGAGCAGGATTCGGTCGCTGGGATAATGCGAATCGACGCGATGGTGCATGCGGCACGACCGACGTTTTCGCAGCGGAGGGGCAGCGTGCGCGTCGGCAAGCAGATGCTGTTTATGGCGCGTGAGTTAGGGCTTGACGACGATACCCTGCGCGCGTATTCGAAAGCGGTGAGCAGCCCGGATGCGTCCAGCCGCTTGGCGTATGGGCACAGCCCGGTGGTGATGGCGTTGATTCATCGGTCCGCTGGACTGGATTCCGATGAGGCGGCGCAGGCCGAGGCCTTTGGTTTCGTCTCTGCTGTGGCATCAGCGGCGGTGCGATTGCAGGTGGCTGATTTTGTCGGTGCGCAGCGTCTGATTCGACAGCTGGCTCCAGTGGTCACGGAGGTTGTTGAGACTTCGCGGACGATTGGCACCGACGATATTGGTGCCTGTACGCCGCTGTTAGATATTGCCTCTGCGCGCCACGAGACTGCGGCGGCCCGATTGTTTATTACCTAAAGCTCGGCTTTTGGCCTCTGACAAGCAACTAGCAAGTTAACTATTAAGAAGGAATTTTTGACAATGGTTTTTCACGTTGGCATTGGTGGACCAGTCGGCTCCGGCAAGACGGCCTTGATTGAAACGCTCGTACCTGAGCTGATTTCCCGTGGTTTCACACCGGGCATCATTACCAATGACATCTACACCCAAGAGGATGCTCATCACATCCGGCAGGCGCTGGACGGCGTGGTCGACTCCTCGCGCATTATCGGTGTGGAGACAGGCTCGTGCCCACACACTGCGGTGCGCGATGATCCCACTATGAACCTCATGGCCAGCGCCGAGTTGCTGGAGGAGCACCCAGATATCGACATTGTTTTCTACGAATCCGGTGGCGATAACCTCACGCTGACTTTCTCACCTGCACTGGCGGACCTATTTGTCTTTGTGCTCGATACCGCCGAGGGGCAGAAGATGCCGAAGAAGCGTGGCCCTGGCATCACGGACTCCGATGTTCTTGTCATTAACAAGATTGACATCGCGCCCTATGTCCGCTGCGATGTGGACCAGATGCACACTGATGCGCTTGCCGTGCGCTCTGACAAGCCGGTCATGCTGACCAATTGTCTAGACGGCTCCGGCATTGCGGAGTTCGCCGATCTCATTGAGGCTGCGGCGAAGTCTGCGTCGGTTGATTCCTCCTCTGACCAGGCATAACCATGCTACGACCTGGCAAGGACGGCTTACTCGACCTGGAGATTCTGCCTGCTGGCCCCGGTACCCGGCGTGTTCGTGCACCGCTGTCTCTGGGGCGCATTCTCCATTCCGACCCGTCCTTCCCCGATGCCCACGTGGTCTATATTCGTGCCACCGGCGGCGGTCTCGCCCAGGGCGACCATGTTCGCCAGCGGATACAGGTTCGAAGTGGCGCACATGCGATTGTCACCTCTCAGGCGGCTACTCGAGTGCACTCAATGACCAGCGGCTACGCCGAACAGCTGACTGAATTCACGGTTGAGCCGGATGCCGTCCTCGAATACCTGCCGGACCCGGCAATTCCTTCGCGTGATTGCCACTTCCGCCAGCACACAAAGGTGACTGTCTCCCCCGGTGCTACTGCAATTGTCGGCGACTGCTTTACCGCTGGTCGCGTCGCTCACGGAGAGCTCCACGATGCCGCCGAGATTGATCTGCGTGCAGAGTTACACGCGCACGACAGTGTTCCCGCATTTATCGAAAAGGCTCACTATCTCGGCAAACGCGACCTCTCCTCGCCCATCGCGCATGGCAACTACCGCGCCTGGGCAAACCTCTGGGTCATATGTTCGCCACCGCTTGTCGACGATGTCCTTACCTCTTGGCAGGACTATCCACACAGCGACACTGCCCCGCTTATCGGCGCGTCTTCACTTCCCGATGGCCTTGGCATCTGGGCCAGGTTCATGGGCAATTCAATCGAGCATGTAACAGACGCTCAACATGATTACTGGAATCTAGCGCGGCGCATAGTCCTTAATGCACCGGCGTTTTCGCTGCGCAAGATGTAGCACGTCGCGAGTGCCGCGGTAGTCATCTGCTTTCCCGCCCCCACCGCGGCCCCGGGGTGCGTGCTGTGTCTAATCAGGCAGCCTGCTTAGACACCCGCATCAACACTGCAGGCACGCTTGGGCTGATTGGCACCCACCTGCTCGACGAATGCCGCAATCAACGCACGCCCATTGGCTTCCACCTGCTTATCGACGGCTCGGAGCTTGGCCACAATCGCCTCCGAATCCGTGCCATTGGTCTTTGACCATTCCTCCACTAACTCTGGGGTGGCCTCTGGGTGGAACTGCACACCGACGATGCTGCCAAGCCGGAAGGCTTGGACGGGGCATGGCTCACCAGTGGCCAGTAACGTCGCCTGCGGTGGGAGTACATCGACTGCGTCAAAGTGGGACTCTGCCACCTCGAAGGTTGTAGGTAGCGCACCGAGAAGTGGATCGCACGCACCTTCCGAGGTCAACGTGACCTCCGCTGCGCCTTCTTGACCTTGACCAGGTGCTGCCACTGTCACCGTACCGCCAAAGCAATTGGCAATGATTTGGTGTCCGAGGCAGATACCGATAACGGGAATGTGGGTGGTAAGAGCGTCGTCAAGCAGTGTGCGTAGTGCGGGCAGCCACGGTGCCTTTTCTTCATTGAGGGCGTCCATTGCGCCGCCCAGAATGATAATGCCCTCGCCGCAGTCAGTGATTGCCGGAACTGGTTCGCGACATAGGCGGACGGTGGTGTACGTTGCTCCGATTTCTTCGAGCCATGGTGCGATTCGGCCGATGGGGACTGTCGGATCGGGTTGGATGATGGTGATTTCAGTCATGGCGGGCACCTCTCATGCGCGCTGCTATGTCTACCGTACGAACGTACTGTTTATTGTAGCCACAAATTACGCATTTCAATAGCAAATTACTTAAGTAAATAGCAAAAAATCCCCCAACACCTTTTGGCTAGCTGTTTAAAAACAACTGACCAACTGTGGTGTCGGGGGAATTTTTGGGTTGCCGCCTAATGTCGGGCTCGGTTAACCGCGTATTGCTAACCAGTAAGCCCTGTTAGGAGCGTGGCTCTGCTCAGCGGTGAACTGGGGGATCTCAAAGGATTGCCACCCCCAGCCGCGGCCGCAAAGCTATTGATTTTTACTCGAAGGTTCCGATGTCATCCAGCGGAACTGCGGAACCAACCTGGTCGATGCCGTAGGTGTCCTCGGCACCGTAGAAGCCCTCACCGAAGGAGGCAAATGGTGCGGCTGCCTGGCGGGCAGCTTCCTCAGTCGGCTCAACAGTGATGTTGCGGTAGCGCGAGATACCCGTACCAGCCGGGATTAGCTTACCGATGATCACGTTCTCCTTCAGGCCGATGAGCTTATCCGAGCGCTTGTTGATAGCGGCGTCGGTAAGCACGCGCGTCGTCTCCTGGAAGGAGGCCGCGGACAGCCAGGACTCGGTGGCCAGCGATGCCTTGGTAATACCCATCAGCACGCGACGGCCCTCGATGACGCTGCCGCCGGAGGCAACAATCTCGCGGTTCTTAGCCATGACCGTGGAGCGCTCGACCAATGCGCCTGGCAGCAGGTCGGAGTCACCCGGCTTGGACACAATCACGCGGCGCAGCATCTGGCTGACAATAACCTCGATGTGCTTGTCGTGAATGGCCACACCCTGGTCACGGTAGACCGACTGGACTTCCTCAATGAGGTGACGCTGGACACCGCGGCGCCCCAGGACCTCGAGGACCTCGTGCGGATCGGCAGCGCCCTTGAGCAGCTGCTGCCCCTTAACCACATGGTCACCATCGCGGATGGCGCGACGACGGCCATCGACGGTGATTTCAGCCAGACCCTGACGCTTGGACAGCTTGTCGTAGACGACCTCGTCCTCGCTGTTGGCATCCGGGATGAGGGTGAGCGTGTAGAAGTGCTCGTCCTCCTCCAGGCGCACGCGACCGTTTTCGCGAACCAGTGGAGCCTTGTTCTTCGGCACTCGGGCCTCGAACAGCTCCTGGACACGCGGCAGACCACCGGTAATGTCGCCACCGACACCACCCTGGTGGAACGTACGCATGGTCAGCTGGGTACCCGGCTCACCAATGGACTGCGCAGCGACAATACCGACAGCCTCTCCGATGTCGACCAGCTTGCCGGTTGCCATCGAACGACCGTAGCACTTGGCACAGACACCGGTTGCGGTGGAACAGGTCAGAACCGAGCGGACCTTGACTTCCTTGACACCGTGGCTGAGAGCCAGGGTGATGTGGTCGTCGTTCAGGTCGGTGTCAGCCTCGATAAGGACATTGCCCTCAGCGTCGGTGACATCTGCTGCCAGTACGCGAGCAATCGCGGCGGTCTCGACGTACTTCGCACGACGGATCTCGCCGGTCGGGTTGCCGGTTGCGTCCAGAACATCCTCGCCAATCTCGACAACGACACCGTCGTGGGTGCCACAGTCCTCTTCGCGAACGATGACGTCCTGTGCAACGTCGACCAGACGACGGGTCAGGTAACCCGAGTCAGCGGTACGAAGCGCGGTATCGGCCAGACCCTTACGGGAACCGTGCGAGTTGTTGAAGTACTCGAGAACCGACAGGCCTTCGCGGAAGGAGGTCTTAATCGGGCGGGTGATGTATTCACCACGCGGGTTCGTAACCATGCCCTTCATGCCGGCCAGCGAGTGAATCTGGCCCATGTTACCGGCAGCACCCGACTTCACGATCATCGGAATCGGGTTGTCATCCGGGTACAGAGCCTCGACCTTTTCACCGACCTCAGCCGTCGCAGCCTTCCACAGGTTAACCAGCGACTCGTGACGCTCAGCGGCCGAGAGCTTACCGCGGCGGAACTTCTTCTCCACCGTGGCGGCCTTCTCTTCGTAGCCGTTCAGGATCTCACGCTTGTTCGGGAGAACCAGCACGTCAGACATAGCAATGGTGACACCAGAACGGGTAGCCCAGTAGAAACCAGCATCCTTGAGCTTGTCGACGGTCTGAGCGACCGTAATCATCGGGTACTTGGCAGCCAAGTCGTTGATGATCGCAGCCTGCGGCTTCTTAGCCATAACGCCTTCGACGTATGGGTAGTTCCACGGCAGCAGGTCGTTGAACATAACGCGGCCCAGCGTGGTGGAAGCCAGCCAGGTATCGCCCTTGTTCCAACCATCTGGAAACTGCTCGGACTCAATCTCGGCCGGCGGACGCAGGTGGCTGATGCGAACCTTAATTGGGCTCTGCAGGCCAATTGCACCGCGGTCGTAAGCCATGATGGCCTCGGCCGGGCTGGTGTAAATACCCTGCTCCGGTGCGTCCTCGGTGGCATCCTGGTGGCCACCCGGCAGCTCCGGCTTCTCCAGTGTCAGGAAGTACAGGCCAGTGACCATATCCAGACGCGGCATAGCCAGCGGCTTACCGGAAGCCGGCGACAGAATGTTGTTCGAGGACAGCATCAGGACGCGAGCCTCGGCCTGTGCTTCAGCGGACAGCGGCAGGTGAACTGCCATCTGGTCACCGTCGAAGTCGGCGTTGAAAGCCTCACATGCCAGTGGGTGCAGCTGAATTGCCTTACCCTCAACCAGGACCGGCTCGAACGCCTGAATACCCAGGCGGTGCAGCGTAGGTGCACGGTTCAGCAGGACCGGGTGTCCGGTAATGACATCTTCGAGGACGTCCCACACCTCTGGGCGCTGACGCTCAACCATGCGCTTCGCGCTCTTGATGTTCTGCGCGTAGCTCTTGGCCACGAGCTCCTTCATAACGAACGGCTTGAACAGCTCAAGAGCCATCAGCTTCGGCAGACCACACTGGTGCAGCTTCAGCTGCGGGCCGACGATAATAACCGAACGGCCGGAGTAGTCAACACGCTTACCCAGCAGGTTCTGACGGAAACGACCCTGCTTGCCCTTGAGCAGGTCGCTCAGGGACTTCAGCGGGCGGTTACCCGGACCAGTGACCGGGCGGCCACGACGTCCGTTGTCAAACAGTGCGTCAACGGATTCCTGAAGCATGCGCTTCTCGTTGTTGACGATGATTTCCGGAGCGCCCAGGTCAATCATGCGCTTCAGGCGGTTGTTTCGGTTGATGACACGACGGTAGAGGTCGTTCAAGTCCGAGGTCGCAAAGCGGCCACCGTCGAGCTGCACCATCGGGCGCAGCTCCGGCGGAATCACCGGAATGCAGTCGAGCACCATAGCGGCCGGGTCGTTGCCGGACTGCAGGAATGCAGTGACAACCTTCAGGCGCTTGAGGGCGCGCATCTTCTTCTGTCCCTTGCCGTCGCGAATAATCTCGCGCAGCTCCTCGGCCTCCTTGGCCAGGTCGAAGTTGCGGATCAGGGTCTGAATAGCCTCAGCACCCATACCACCGGTGAAGTAATCCTCGTAGCGGTCGACGAGTTCGGTGTAAATACCCTCGTCGATAATCATCTGCTTCGGCTCGAGCTTGATGAAGGTGTTCCAAATCTCGTCGAGACGATCCAGCTCGCGCTGGGCGCGCTCACGGATGTGGCGCATCTCGCGCTCGGCTGCGGACTGAACCTTCTTACGGGCATCAGCCTTGGCACCCGCTGCCTCGAGTTCAGCCAGATCCTCTTCCAGGGTCTGGGCACGCTCGGCCAGCTCCTGGTCACGATCGTCCTCAACCAGCTTCTTGTCCACGAGCATGTCTGCTTCGAGGGTTTCCTGGTCGTTGTGGCGAGCCTCTTCATCCACGGAGGTGATGATGTTGGCAGCGAAGTAGATGATCTTTTCCAGATCCTTCGGAGCCAGGTCGAGCAGGTAGCCGAGGCGGGACGGCACACCCTTGAAGTACCAGATGTGAGTGACCGGAGCGGCCAGCTCAATGTGGCCCATGCGCTCACGGCGAACCTTCGACTTGGTCACCTCAACGCCACAGCGTTCACAGATGATGCCCTTGAAGCGAACGCGCTTGTACTTACCACAAGCACACTCCCAGTCACGGGTCGGGCCGAAGATACGCTCACAGAAAAGGCCATCCTTTTCCGGCTTCAGCGTACGGTAGTTAATCGTCTCGGGCTTCTTGACCTCACCGCGAGACCAGCGGCGGATGTCGTCGGCGGTAGCGAGCCCAATCCGGAGCTCGTCAAAGTTGTTGACGTCGAGCACCTGTTTTCCCTTTCCCTCCGCATCGAAGTAATGCGGAAACCAAATTCTCTGCGGAGGTTTTTGTACGTTGTCGTCTGTGTTGGGTTATTCGCGAGTTAGGGCTTCCCGACCCTGATACTCACGCAATGTTTCGTCGTTAAGCGAGAAACTATGCGGAGTCAGCGTCGGAACGCTCATCGCGGGACAGGTTAATGCCGAGGGAAGCGGTCGCGTGGTCGAGTTCCTCATCGTCGGAGGAGCCCAACTCAACCGGAACGCCGTCGGCCGAAAGGACCTCAACGTTCAGGCAGAGCGACTGCAGTTCCTTCAGAAGCACCTTGAACGACTCCGGAATACCCGGATCCGGAATGTTGTCGCCCTTCACGATTGCCTCGTAGACCTTGACGCGGCCAACCACGTCATCGGACTTGATGGTGAGCAGCTCCTGCAGGGTGTAGGCAGCGCCGTATGCCTGCATTGCCCACACCTCCATCTCACCGAAGCGCTGACCACCGAACTGAGCCTTACCACCCAGCGGCTGCTGGGTAATCATGGAGTACGGACCGGTGGAACGAGCGTGAATCTTCTCGTCGACCAGGTGGTGCAGCTTCAGCATGTACATGTAGCCCACCGAAACCGGGAACGGGAACTTTTCGCCAGAGCGGCCGTCGAACAGCGTGGCCTTACCGTCAGCGTTGACCAGCACCTCGCCGTCACGGTTCGGGCGGGACGACGCGAGCAGACCAGCGAGCTCCTCGTTCTCAGCACCGTCGAACACTGGGGTTGCAACCAGGGAGTCGGACGGAACGTCGTGCAGGTCGGCCGGAAGACGCTTAGCCCAATCCGGGTCGCCCTCAATGCTCCAGCCGGCCTTCGCCAGCCAGCCGAGGTGAACCTCGAGGACCTGGCCGATGTTCATACGACGCGGAACACCGTGGGTGTTCAGAATGATGTCGACCGGGGTGCCGTCCGGCAGGAACGGCATGTCCTCCTGCGGCAGGATCTTGCCGATAACGCCCTTGTTACCGTGGCGACCTGCCATCTTGTCGCCGTCCTGGATCTTGCGCTTCTGCGCAACGTACACGCGGACCATCTCGTTGACACCCGGTGCCAGGTCGTCATCGTCTTCACGGGAGAAGACACGGACGCCGATGACCTTGCCGGACTCACCGTGCGGAACACGCATGGAAGTGTCACGGACCTCGCGGGACTTCTCGCCGAAGATAGCGCGCAGCAGGCGCTCCTCCGGAGTCAGCTCAGTCTCACCCTTCGGCGTGGTCTTAGCGACCAGGATGTCACCGTCGCGAACGTCGGCACCGATGCGGACGATGCCGCGTTCATCCAGATCCTTCAGCATCTCCTCGGACGCGTTCGGGATGTCACGGGTGATTTCCTCCGGACCCAGCTTGGTGTCGCGGGCGTCGATCTCGTGCTCCTCGATGTGAATCGAGGTCAGGATGTCCTCCTCAACCATGCGCTGGTTCAGGATGATGGCGTCCTCGTAGTTGTGACCTTCCCACGGCATGAATGCCACGAGCAGGTTCTTACCAAGTGCCATCTCACCGTTGTCGGTACCCGGACCGTCAGCGATGACCTGGCCGGCCTCAACACGCTGGCCCTCGTCAACCAGTGGCTTCTGGTTGTAGCAGGTGCCCTGGTTGGTGCGCTCGAACTTGCGCAGCAGGTAGGTGTGGCGCTGGCCTTCATCGTCCATGATGGTGATGAAGTCTGCCGACACGGTCTCGACCACACCGGCGGCCGAAGCGACAATGACATCGCCCGCGTCGTAAGCAGCACGCTGCTCCATACCGGTACCGACGAACGGAGCCTCCGAACGCAGTAGCGGCACAGCCTGACGCTGCATGTTCGCACCCATCAGGGCACGGTTAGCGTCGTCGTGCTCGAGGAACGGAATCATGGCAGTAGCCACGGAGACCATCTGACGCGGGGAAACATCGAGGTAGTCGACCTCATCAGCGCGGACGGACTCGACGTCACCGCCCTTCTTACGAACAGACAGGGTCTCCTGAACGAAGTGGCCGTTCTCGTCGATCGGAGTGTTGGCCTGCGCAACGACGTAGCGGTCTTCCTCATCAGCGGTGAGGTAGTCGACCTCATCGGTGATGACACCATCGCGGACGCGACGGTACGGAGTCTCAATGAAACCGAACGGGTTCACGCGTGCGTAGCAGGACAGCGAACCAATCAGGCCAATGTTCGGACCCTCTGGGGTCTCAATTGGACACATGCGGCCGTAGTGGGACGGGTGAACGTCTCGAACCTCGAGACCAGCACGGTCACGGGTCAGACCACCCGGACCCAGTGCGGACAGACGACGCTTGTGGGTCAGACCCGACAGCGAGTTGTTCTGGTCCATGAACTGGGACAGCTGGGAAGTACCGAAGAACTCACGGATAGCCGCGGAGACCGGGCGCACGTTAATCAGAGTGGTCGGCTGGATCGACTCCACGTCCTGAGTGGTCATGCGCTCACGAACCACGCGTTCCATGCGGGACAGGCCCACGCGAACCTGGTTCTGAATCAGCTCGCCTACGGTACGCAGACGACGGTTACCGAAGTGGTCGATATCGTCGGTCTCAACCGGGATCTCGACCCCTTCCGGCGAGGTCATAACATTCTCGCCGTCGTGCAGGCGCACGAGGTATTCAATGGTGGTAGCGATATCCTGTTCGGTCAGGACCATCTCGCCAGAGACCTCAGTACCCAGGCCCAGCTTGCGGTTGACCTTGTAGCGACCGACCTTGGCCAGGTCGTAGCGCTTCGGCTTGAAGAAGTTGTTCTCCAGCAGAGCCAGCGCGGACTCGCGCGTCGGCGGCTCACCCGGGCGCTGCTTGCGGTAAATCTCCAGCAGAGCCTCGTCGGTGTTTGCAACACCGTCCTTCTCCAGGGTGGCCATCATGATCTCAGAGAAGCCGAAGCGCTCCTTGATTTCCTCAGTGGTCCAGCCGAAAGCCTTCAGCAGAACCGTGACCGGCTGGCGACGCTTACGGTCAATACGAACGCCGACGGTGTCCCGCTTGTCGACGTCGAACTCCAGCCACGCACCGCGCGACGGAATAATCTTCACCGAGTGCAGCGGGCGCTCGGTGGACTTGTCGATGGTCTCATCGAAGTAGACGCCCGGAGAGCGCACCAGCTGAGAAACAACGACACGCTCAGTTCCGTTGACGATGAACGTACCCTTGTCCGTCATCATCGGGAAGTCACCGATGAAGACAGTCTGGCTCTTGATCTCACCGGTCTCGCGGTTGGTGAACTCCGCGGTGACGTAGAGGGGAGCCGAGTAGTTGATGTCCTTATCCTTGGACTCATCCACGGTGTTCTTGACGGAGTCGAACCATGGGTCCGACAGCGTCAGGGACATCTTCTGGGAGTAGTCCTCGATCGGAGAGAGCTCTTCTAGAATATCTTCGAGACCGCTGGTAACCCGAGCGTCTTCTCCGAGCTCCTCCTGGCGACGAGCGCGCCACTCAGGCGTGCCAATGAGCCATGCGAAAGACTCACGCTGCAGGTCGAGCAGACCAGGAACCGCAATCGGCTCCTGAATCTTTGCAAACGAGTACCTCTTCGAAGCTCCGGGAATACCGGTTACTGCCTTGGTCTGGCGGGAGACTGCCAAGATGCGTCCTTCCAGCACCTCACGCGGTGGAGCACACCGGCAACCGGTGGTGCGCTCCGCCCGCTTGGTTTATACGCGATTCAAGTTGCAGGAATTATTTCTGTTGCGCACCGGGATACTTTGCGTCTAACCTTTGGTCACACACGAAAGTGATTCCCCCGCCACTTGGCCTCCAAGACCAGCCTTTAAAAGGCGAGCCCCCGAGCCCTAACGGCGGCGCCGCAGCAACTCCTTTAACAGCTAGATGCACGAAAAACGGTGCTACATAATAGCCCCGAGCCCCGAGCGCAAACTATAAAAGAGCTGGCGACAGATACACTAATTCCAGCGCAACGATTTAGCCTATATCAAAAACTGACAGTTGTCTAGTACAACTTGACAAATCGGGCGTGTCGCATTCACCCGTTACCGATATAACGATGAGGCCTGGGCGCTATGGCCGTCGTAAAGCGTTACTCTGCTTTACGACGGGTCGAAGGACGCACGATGCCCACGATTGCGATGAATACCAGAATCGAACCGGACGTAATGAGACCGATTGACCACGGCTCTAGAGCCGGGCGCTGGAAATTCTGTATTGCGCCGAAGAGAAGCTGATTGGAAAGGCCTTCGTCCATCTTTCCGTTGAAGCGCAGGTAGTCCATGATCGGCTCGCCATCGCGAGTCTCCCACCAAAGGTGGATGTCCTCGGCCATATCGATGACCGAGCCAGACTTCGGCTCAACCCAAAAATCACGGGTGCCCTGGTACTGGAGGAACCCGGATTTGTCATCCTGAGTTAGCTGAGAGACGTAAGAACGGTACTTCTGGGCGAGATTCGTCTTCTCAATATCCTGACGGAAATGCAGAACGCGGTTGCCGCCGCGTTCCTCTTCCCCGACAAACTTTGCTGGCAGGGAATCGTGGAGGAAATCATCAAAGATCAGATATTCCTTTTCCTCCGTGTCAGCCGGGAGCTTCACCCAGTTCCCCTCGAAAGCCACAGACCGCGGAACGCCCGCCATGCGGTCGACAAGCGTCGCAGGAGCCAGCGCCTCGCCGGTGAGTCGGTCGATGGTCACTGTCCAGATATTGGCCTCGATAAGCTCGGTCAGCGGGTCGGTGCCCATGACCTCCGGGGGAAGCTCACGCATTTCAGTCACACCGACACGGAGCGAAACCTTGTCCGCATCGGCAGGTTCGATGAGTACGCCGTGGAGCTGTCTCTGCAGCGGCGAGTGCACTTCTTCGCGCTTGCCTTCTTCGTTAATCCTGGTGGATACACCGTCTTCCGCCCGCAGGGTGTACGACACCGGCGGCAGGTTAAGCGGCATTTTGGGATCAACATTGAGCACTTTGGGCAGCAAGATGCCAGCAGCAAGCAGTGCAGTGCCTAGACCCAATAGAAGGATAGACAAAATTCTCGGCCGTGAGAGCATGTTAGATACTTTACAGGCCAATAAGGGCAATCAAGACAATGAGTGGGCTGGTTTTTGCCCCAACTTTCTGTGACGGGTGAGATTAGTGAGGTTTTGCCCGGGTCAGGTGGGTTAGCAAAGGCCCCAGAAACAAAAGAACCGCCAACCCCGGGCAAGAAGCCCAGAATTGGCGGTCAGAATTGGCAGCTTTAGGCCACTACCGGGGCCGAAGCAAGTAACTGAATTACTTGAGGGAGACCTTTGCGCCAGCCTCTTCCAGCTTAGCCTTAGCAGCCTCAGCGTCGTCCTTAGAAGCACCCTCCAGGATAGCCTTCGGAGCGGACTCAACCATCTCCTTAGCCTCCTTCAGGCCCAGGCCGGAGACGATCTCGCGGACAGCCTTAATAACGCCGATCTTCTTAGCGCCAGCGTCCTCGAGGACGACGTCGAACTCGTCCTTCTCCTCAGCAGCAGCCTCGCCGCCAGCAGCGCCTGCAGCAGCAACTGCGACCGGAGCAGCAGCGGTGACGTCGAACTCTTCCTCGAAAGCCTTCTTGAACTCGGTGAGCTCAACGAGGGTCATTTCCTTGAAAGCCTCGAGCAGTTCCTCAGTGGTGTACTTAGCCATGGATATTCTCCTATGAGTGTGGTGCGGCCGCTCCCCTCAGAGATCCCTGGGGTCGAAGCCGTCAAAGTGATATTTAAAAGTTTTTCGCGTGATTTAGTTCGCGTAGTTCGCGAGCCGCTCGGGATTACTTCTTTTCCTCGAGTGCCGCTGCAAGGCGGGCAACCGAGGAGGTCGGAGCATCGAGCAGGCCAGCGACGTTCGCCAGAACGCCGTTGAAGGCACCAGCCAGCTTTGCCAGCGTGGTCTCACGGTTATCCATATCCGCAAGAGCCTCGAACTGTGCTGCATCGATTGCAGCACCGTCCATGTAGCCGCCCTTGATCACGAGGTTCTTGTTGTCACCGGCGAACTTCTTAATCGCCTTAGCCGCATCCACAGCCTCGCCCTTGATGAAGGCGACTGCAGTCGGGCCGTTCAGGTGCTCATCAAGACCCTCAATCCCTGCCTCGTCGGCAGCGATCTTGATCATGGTGTTCTTGGCGACGGAGTACTTAACATCAGCACCGAGGGCGCGACGCAGTTCCGTGATTTCCGCAACGGACAGGCCGCGGTACTCAGTCAGCACGATAGCGTTGGACTCTTCGACGTCCTGCTTCAGCGCTGCAACAGCTGCAATCTTCTCAGTATTTGCTGCCATGTGTACTCTCGCCTCCTTCCTGGTCTTTGCAATTTTCCGCTCGGCCAAGTGAAGGATTCTTTTGCGCAAATACAACAAACGCCCCAATCCTCGCACAAGGATGGGGCGCACAATTCTTTTGGCATGTTCCACTTCAACTCCGCCGACCCCAGGGCCAGCAGGTGAAGCCAAACTGCGCAAGCGCTTCCAAGTCCTCCTGCGTGGGCCGCTCACTGTATTCCTACAATGAAACCTTCAATCCGCTTCTTTCAAAGCGAATGACCGACGGTCTTCGGTGAAACTTGAGTACCAACCTCCATCGTCCCAACTTAATGTTGGTGCCGATTGGAAGCCGGTCAAACTTCGTGAAGAAACTCTATACCAGACCCAGGCAATTAATCAAATCGCCTATCCAAAGCGCGCCGCACCAGGCTCTCCAAAGCGGCCGAACTCCAGGTCCTTCTCACGTTGCTGCACAATCATCTCGAGCTCGGCAAAGTACGCATTCAGGTCATCGTCGGCAAGCCAGAGCACTTGGTCTGCATAGTCGAGTACTACGCGCACCATGTCGTCGGGATGCGCGTCCAACCTGGCGGCATCGAGAATATCCACGGTGAGTGTCAATGCCACACGCACGACCGGCGGGATCTGCGATGCCAGGCACTGCTGCGCCACGGCGTTGCGAAGCTCCACGGCCTCCATCCGCGCAATGATGCGCAGCAACCGCACGACCACGACCTGCGCCGCCCGAGCTTGCAGAGCTTCCTCCTCGCTCATCCCCGCAAGCACCACAGAATCCTGGATATTGCGGCGAAGCACCTCAGCTACGCGCTCGTCCTCCCCTAGCCCCGTCAGTACCTCGCCCAGCAGCGTCTGCCCCGCGATGCGCAGGCAAGGCATGTCATAGGCGTCGTCGCCCAACGAGTCGAGGTACGAGATGAGCTGCGGTTCAATAATTCCGGAACCGTCGTCGAGCTGCGCCAGGCGATTAATCTCGCCAAGCGCCTCCAGCCCTTCTTCGGGTTCCAAAATCAACGTCATAGTCGCGATTTTAAGCAACAAACTTTGGCTGTGAGTCCATTTCGGCTCGATTAGTTCTTTGGATTAGCAATTCGCTTTACGACGTCTACCGCGCCCAAACCCCCACCGCGCTATCGGTATCCCTTATGAGAATGCAAAACCGCCGCCTCACACACCGGGAGAAAGTGCGCGTGGCGGCGGTTTTAAAGAGCTTGGCTCTGAGTCACCCTCGAGCGACTTGCGAAGAGCACACTCGCCTACCGGCTGATGCTGATTTAGGCGGTGTAGTCCTTGATCACGCTGGTGTCAACCGGGATGCCCGGGCCATTGGTGGCGGAGACGGTGATCTTCTTCAGGTACTTACCCTTAGCAGCGGATGGCTTGAGACGCATCAGCTCGTCGATAAGCGCACCGTAGTTCTCGGCCAGCTTCTCGGCGTCGAAGGAAGCCTTACCGATAACAGCCTGCAGGTTTGCAGCCTTATCAACGCGGAAGGAAATCTTACCGCCCTTAATCTCGGTGACAGCCTTAGCGACATCCGGGGTAACGGTGCCGGTCTTCGGGTTCGGCATCAGACCACGCGGGCCGAGGATACGAGCCACGCGACCAACCTTGGCCATCTGGTCCGGGGTCGCGATTGCAGCATCGAAGTCGGTCCAGCCACCCTGAATCTTTTCGATCAGTTCCTCGGAACCGACGAAGTCAGCGCCGGCCTCTTCAGCCTTGGTGGCGTTCTCGCCAGCGGCGAAAACGACGACTCGAACGGTCTTACCGGTGCCGTTCGGCAGGGAGACAGTGCCGCGAACCAGCTGGTCAGCCTTGCGCGGGTCAACGCCCAGGCGGATAGCAACGTCAATCGTGGCGTCGTAGTTCTTGGAGGAGGTCTCCTTGGCCAGGTTAGCGGCCTCGAGTGGAGAGTAGATGCGGCCGGCGTCGATCTTCTCGGCGGCGGCGCGGTATGCCTTAGAGTTCTTGCTCATGAAAAGTCCAATCTCAATTAAGTGAAATGGTTGGATTGTGGTGTTTAGCGGGCCGAAGCTGGCCCTACCACTTGATGAAGGTGCAGCTAAACGCTGACGGTTTTACTTAGCGCCCTCGACGGTGATGCCCATGGAGCGAGCGGTACCGGCGATGATGCGTGCACCCATCTCGATGTCGTTAGCGTTCAGGTCCGGCTTCTTCAGCTCGGCGATTTCCTTGCACTGCTCCCAGGTCACGGAACCGACCTTGTTGGTGTGCGGAACGCCAGAGCCCTTCTGAATGCCAGCGGCCTTCAGCAGCAGCTTAGCTGCCGGCGGGGTCTTCAGAACGAAGGTGAAGGAGCGGTCTTCGTAGACGGAGATTTCAACCGGGACAACGTTGCCACGCTGGTTCTCAGTTGCTGCGTTGTAAGCCTTGCAGAACTCCATGATGTTGACACCATGGGCACCCAGTGCCGGACCAACCGGCGGAGCCGGGTTAGCCTGACCAGCCTGGATCTGCAGCTTAATGATCGCAGAAAGCTTCTTCTTCGGAGCCATCGGATTAACCTACTTCCTAGTTACCGGGGCACGCCGCCCCGATGAAAAGGCGACTCACCCCGTCCGGATGCCGACGCTTTACGACGACCCTTGCGCCCACGACCATCATGGCCGCTGGCGCTGGTCATCGAGTTGGTGCCAGCCACCGGGGATACGAATTACTTGGCGCATCTGTGCTCAAGGCACAAAAATGCACGCCTAGCTACGTTACCGCAGCGTATGGCGTGCATCAAAATCCGTTACCAGATTGGTTGCTCGAGAGAGCTAGCTGGTGCCTTTGCTCGGCGCTTGGCTTGCCGCCCGGCTTAGTGCGAGGCCCGCTTAGTGCGAGGCCCGGCTTAGTGCGAGGCCTAGTTCAGCTTCTCGACCTCATCGATGCCCAGCTCGACCGGGGTCTCACGGCCGAAGATGGAAACCAGGGCCTTCATGCGACCGGTGTCCGGGTCGATCTCGGAGATGGTCGCAGCCACAGATGCGAACGGGCCGGACAGGATGGTGACGGACTCGCCGACCTCGTAGTCGATGGCTACGGCCTTCTTCTCTGCCTGCGGAGCCGCTGCGACAGCCAGCTCACCGTCGGCATTTGCAGCTTCCTCAGCGGCGTCCGCGGTGATGGTCTCCTTCGGCATGAGGAACTTAGCGACCTCACGAATCTTGACCTTGGACGGCTGACCCTCGCTACCGACGAAGGAAGTAACACCCGGGGTGTCGCGGACGACGGACCAGGACGGGTCATCCAGGCTCATGCGGACCAGAACGTAGCCCGGCAGCAGCTTGCGCTTAACGATCTTCTTCTTGCCGTCGTCCTTGCGCTCTTCGACTTCCTCAACCGGAACGATGACCTCGTGGATCTGCTCATCGACACCCATGGTCTGGGCACGCATTTCCAGGTTGGTCTTCACCTTGTTCTCGTAGCCGGAGTAGCACTGGATGATGTACCAGTCGCCCGGACGACGCTTGAGCTCACGCTGGAACTCGCGCAGGCGCTTACGGTACTCGGCGTCTGCGTCAGCAGCTGCTTGCGCCTCAGCGTCAGCGGCGGTCTCCTCTGCCGGCGCTGCTTCTGCTGCGGCTGCGTCGGCTGCGGCTGCACCCTCGGCCGGAGCTTCTACCTGAGCCGGTGCGCCCTGCGCATCCTGCTCAGTTGCGGCAGCATCCGCGGACTGGGCGTCGGAGAAAATATTCTGACCATCATTCATGTCGTGCTAACCCCTCTTGTATCTACATCAACGGTTCGCGACATTGGCATCTTCGCTCAAAGAGTCTTAAGAGCCAATATGCCATCCGCAATCACTTCGCACAGCAAGACACCAGCTGCGCTAACGAATAATCCCGCCGTCCGGAACTCGGAGGCGGGATGAAAAGCATCACTGCGAAACAGTATAACCGATTACTTGCCCAACACCGATCGGACACCCAAACCGGCCAGCGTGTCCACACCCCACACGAGAGCAATCATGGCAATCAGGAACAGGATCACGATGATACTGTAGGTGACCATCTGGCGGCCGGTCGGCCAAATCACCTTGCGCAGCTCGTCAACAACCTGCTTGATGAAAACCAAAGGGTTACGAGTCGAAAGCTCGTTGGTCTCCTTCTCACGCGCAGGCTTCTTCGCCACGGTGGTCTGCGCGCCCGTCGCCTGGCGCTTACCGGACGGGCGAGCCGCCGCCTGGAAAGTCTGGTTTTCCTCAGACACGATGCTCCTTCGCTACTTCGTGCATATGAGACCTAAAGATACTGCACAGTGAAACTCAAACGTGAATTCTTCAAGAGCAAACTCCAGGGACAATCTCCGGAGCCGAGCCCCCACTGTGCAGAGCAAGTCTGGTTCAGTGCGTAAATTCTAGCCGATTATCCACACTATCGAAGAAATGCGCTTCGTGGGAACCGCAGGCTTCGAGATTCGATTCCGCTGCTGGCCGCAGCGATACTCACTGACGGCCACTTCACTGCTGCTTCGCCCTAGCTCGTGCTGCAAGCCTGGACTGCTCGCTCGTGCTGCAAGCTTGGGCTGCAAAAAGGACGACCCACCAGACTACGGGCTGCAAATGTGAAACTGTGCGAGTTTATGACACTTTCAGGCCATTTTTCGAGCCATTTTTGACATAACCGCAGTCAGTAACTCGCATTGACCCACCGCCGCCGAATATAAACGAAAAACCCGCCACCCAGACGCATTTTCATACGCCCTGGATGACGGGTACTTGCAGGGGCGACAGGACTCGAACCTGCAACCTGCGGTTTTGGAGACCGCTGCTCTACCAATTGAGCCACGCCCCTTCACCACCAGCAAAAGAACTTTCCAGCCCTTAGCTGACAATGTCCCACCTTACTGCATTGCTGCATAATCAAGGCGGGGTTCGACGAACATCACTGTCCGTAGTAGCGATGGGGGGGATCGAACCCCCGACCTCACGATTATGAGTCGTGCGCTCTCACCATCTGAGCTACATCGCCCCTATTCTCTACCGGACATAAGTCCGTATAAAAGAACAGAGCCCCCTGACAGAATCGAACTGTCGACCTTTTCCTTACCATGGAAACGCTCTGCCGACTGAGCTAAGGGGGCATCAGCATCCATTGAACTCAGCACGTAACTCCGTGGCCAATTGTTGACCGCTTCGTTTCGCTCTGTGCTCTCCGTGAAGCCTTGCAAAGATTAACCCGAAATCACCACTGAGCACAAATCAGCAGGTAGGCAGCGGTATTTCTTGTCACGTTTGCTGACATTTTGGCGCGCACTTATGGATAATCTATTCACTTATCGATGAGCCCCACCGGAACCATAAGTGAATAGCTCATCGATGGGTGGCCGCCCCTAACCCAAACCCCTAGCCCGAACCCCTAGCCCGAACCCTGCCCCGTATCCCCACCAACAGCTCCTACAAACAAAAAATCACCGCGAGAAAAATCTCGCGGTGATTTCACTGTGCCAGATGATGGATTCGAACCAACGAAGGCAATGCCGACGGATTTACAATCCGCTCCCTTTGGCCGCTCGGGCAATCTGGCGTGCACTCTTAAACGGTGCGAATGGAATGCTACCCACTACTCTGTCATTTACACAAATCGGCAGGTAAGGAGGACATTTTCCTACTTGGATTCACCCCTCAGCAGGGGTCACCCCCAGCAGGGCCCAACTTTCAGCAGAGCTCGCCCCTAGGTTCGTCTCGACAGTGGAGCTCAATCCACTACCCCACGCGCTCCACGGTGTAGCGAGCAACGTGACGCAGAGCATCCTTGGCCGCACAGTCGGGAAGGTCAGCGATGACGCGGTCGGACTCATCCAGCAGTTCATTGACCTTCTCCATCGCGCGAGCCACGCCGTTGGTCTGAGCCAGGAGCTCGAGGGCCTCGTCGACAAGCGCGTCCTCGGAGACTGGGCCGACGAGAATCTCACGGAGGCGATTAGCGGCTGGGGTGTCCTCCTGCAGCGCGTAGAGAACCGGTAGCGTGAAGACGCCCTCGCGCAAGTCAGTGCCCGGAGTCTTGCCGGACTGATCTGTGTTGGAGGAGATGTCGATGATGTCGTCGACGATCTGGAAAACGATGCCGATTAGTTCGCCATAGCGGCGCAGTGCGTTGGAAATATCGGCGGACGCACCGGCGTGATAAGCACCGAGATAACCAGCCGATGCGATGAGCACACCGGTCTTTTCGGCAATGACCTTCAGGTAGCGCTCGATGCGCTCTTCAATCGGCAGGTCCAAGTCGTTGAGGCACTCACGCATCTGACCTGTGACAAGAACACCGAAGGTCTCGGCGAAGTGGGCTACGCTCTCGGAACCGAGCTCCGCCAGCAGGCGGGATGCAGCAGCGAAGAGGTAGTCACCGGCCAGAATGGCGACGGTGTTGTCCCAGCGCGAGTTTGCGGAGGGCACACCGCGACGCTTGTCCGCTTCATCCATAACGTCGTCGTGGTAGAGCGTCGCCAGGTGCGTCAACTCCAGCACAGTCGCAGCCGTGATGACGTTATCGCTCTCGGGCTGCTCACCGAACTGCGCGGACAGCATGGTAAACATTGGGCGGAAGCGCTTACCACCAGCCTGAGCTAGGTGGGAAACCCGCTCGGCTAGGAAGTCCTCGCCGCGCCCCAGCTCAGTAATCAGGAGGTCCTCGCTCTTGCGCATTCCCTCGGTGATTGTTGCTTCCAGCGCCTCATCAACGAAGTGAGAACTAGTGGCGGTGTGCTCACCAGTGCCCTGAGCACTTCCGGAACTAAGCCCGGAGTAGTCTCCAGTACGCATTCGAGACCTGCCTAACTGACGATAAAAGATAAGAAACTGCTAAATAAACTACCCTACGAGCATAGTGGCTAGCAGACCAGTTCCCATATTTGTTTCAACGTCGTTATACGCTGGGGCAATGACCTCAAGCCCGATTTCGCGAGTTTCCCCCACGTTCGACGGCGCCGTCGCTCTACCCAGCAGCACTGACGTGCTCATTGTTGGCGCTGGCCCCACCGGCTCCGCAGCCGCAATTCACGCCGCCCGCGCCGGTTTTTCGGTCACTGTGGTCGACTCGCAGCGCTTCCCGCGCGACAAGACTTGTGGCGACGGACTCACTCCTCGCGCTATCGCTGAGCTACATCGCCTAGGGCTTGACGACGAGCTCCTGCGCCGCAACCGTAACCGCGGACTCAAGCTGCACGGCTTCGGCGGCTCCATCACCGCACCTTGGCCAGATGATGCCTCCGGCACTTTTCCCGCTGTCGGATCCGCGATGCCGCGTGTTGAGCTCGACACTTTCTTGCTCAATGCCGCCGCTGATGCCGGAGCACAAGTCTTTGATGGGGTCACTGCGCGGAAGGTGGTTCTCGGAGCGCTAAGCAGTGGTGGCACGCGGGGTCACGGCGTGCGCGAGGTGGAACTTTCCGACCGCGAAGGCAAGCCACACACCATCTCGGCCCGCTGGCTGCTCGTGGCCGATGGGGTCCGAAGTACCGTCGGTAAGCAGCTGGGGCGTGCGTGGCATCGCGACAGCGTCTTTGGCGTGGCCGCGCGGTCATACGTCAGCTTCGACAGCGCGGACGTAGCGGATGGCTGGATTCACTCGCACCTGGAACTGCGCGACTCCGAGGGGCAGACGCACCCGGGCTATGGCTGGATTTTCCCGCTGGGAGAAGGCCGGGCGAACGTGGGGTGCGGGGCGCTGGCGACGTCGGCACGCCCGGCGCGCGCGAACGTGAAGAAGTTGCTACGCGAGTACCACGGGCAGGTGCGTGAGCAGTGGCAGATGAGCGAACCGGAGCACGTGACGTCGGCGCTGCTACCGATGGGTGGTGCCGTGTCGAATGTGGCGGGGCCGAACTGGGCGTTGCTCGGTGATGCTGCGTGCCTGGTCAACCCGCTCAACGGCGAGGGCATTGACTACGGCATGGAATCGGCGCGGCTAGCGGTGGAGCTGATGAGTTCGATTGGTGCGGGTCGCGATGGGCTGACTCACTCCTGGCCCGCCCTGCTTCGCGAACACTACGGCACCGGCTTCTCGCTGGCTCGCAAGTTGGCACTGACGTTGACGTACCCGAGCTTCCTGCCGACCGTCGGCCCGCTGACCATCGGCGCCCCGTGGGGCGGCCAGTTCATGGGTGTTGCCGCACGCCTGATGGGAAACCTGGTCACGGAACACGACCGGGATGTGGTAGCGCGACTGTGGCGCGCTTCGGGGCAGGCGGCGCTGGCCTCCGATAAGTGGTTTGGACGCCAGCCCTGGCGGTAAAAACTGCTTTACGACGGGCCCCGCGCCCCAGCCCGATTGCGAGCTCGCGAGCTACTGCACGGGCTTGGTTGCCGAGTGCAGCGCCGCGATGCCAAAGGTGAGATTCTGCCAACCAGCATCCTCCCAGCCCGAGGCATTGATGTCGCGGGCGAGCTGCGGCTGATTTGGCCAGGCGCGAATCGACTCCGCCAAGTACACGTAGGCCTCCGGGTTCGAGGAGACGACCTTGGCGATCTGCGGCAGTGCCCGCATCAAGTACTCCTTGTAGAAGGTGCTGAACACTGGCACCACAGGGGTGGAGAATTCACAGACTGTTAGCTGGCCACCGGGCTTGGTCACGCGGGCTAGTTCGGCGAGGCCCGCCTTGTAGTCCACGATGTTGCGAAGACCGAAGCTGATGGTCACCGCGTCGAAGGTGTTGTCCGGGAATGGCAGCTTCATGCCGTCACCGCAGACCTTGGGAACATTGCGGTGCGCACCGGCCTTGAGCATGCCTCGGGAGAAGTCACAGGCAACGACGTATGCGCCAGACTTTGCCAACTCCACTGAGGAAACAGCCGTACCGGCGGCCAGGTCGAGAACCTTCTGGCCAGGCTGCAGGTTCAGGCGCTTTGCCGTGCGCACGCGCCAGTAGTGGTCAATACCACCGGTGAGCACGGTATTGGTGATGTCGTAATTCTTTCCCACGCCGTCGAACATCGAGGCGACTTCGCTGGGATTTTTCGTTAAATCAGCCCTAGACACGCTGTCCAGATTACGCGACCGACTTCTGACGCGTAGCAGCACCTGTACGGGAAGCGTCCATCGTATCTGCTGCGACCTTGCTTGACGTCTCGGCCGCGGAGACCCCAGAAACCTCCTCATAGTGGCGAACAAGGTCTGCACACAGTGCTCCCCAGGTACGTTCGGTCACGGTGTCGCGGCAGCGGTTGCGCAGCTGCTTGCGTGCCAGCTCATCGTCGACGAGCAGTAGCTTGTCGACCGCCTCAGACAGATTGCGGGTGAAAGTCTTGGGCTCCAGCAGATAGCCGTTGACGTCGTTAGTAATCAGGTCGCGCGGGCCACCTGCGTTCGGAGCGATGGCCGGAACACCGGAAGCGTGGGCTTCCTGTACGGCCTGGCAGAAGGTTTCAAAGTCACCGGTGTGGACGAACACGTCCAGGCTGGCGAATGCCGCTGCCAACTTATCGCCGGTGAGCTGCCCGGTAAAGACGGCATTCGGCATCTGCTTCTGCAGCTTCGGCAGCTCCGGGCCATTACCAACAATGACCACCTGGATATCATCGCGGCCGTTCAGCGCTGCCAGCCGCTCCACGGATTTCTCCGCCGCCAGCCTGCCGACATAACCAACAATCGGCTTGCCCTCCGGGCTCCACTGCTTCCTGAGCTCTTCACTACGCTTTGTCGGAGTAAAGCGAACCGCATCAACACCACGACCCCAGCGGTAGACATCACGAATCTTGTGATTCTGCAGGTCTTCGATAGTCGGTGACGACGGCGCCAGCGTTCGGGCGCAGGAGTTGTGAATCACGCGCGTCCACAACCACGCTGCCGTGGAGAGCCCCGCCAACTTGTAGTTCTTGGCAAAACCCGCAACGTCGGTTTGATAAATGGCAACAGCCGGGATGCCCAGTGCCTTGGCGGTCAGCGCGCCCGCACCACCGAGCACAAACGGTGAGGCCAGGTGAACCACGTCCGGCTTAAACTGCGTCAGCGCCGACGCTACCCGACGGTTCGGCACACCAATCGGTAGCGAATCAATCAACGGCACCATCACGGTGGGCACACGCTCAATGCGGTAGTCGCAGTAGAACTCTGCTTCTTCTTGCCAGTCCCGAGCACCCGGCGCAATCACCAGCGCCTCGTGCCCCTCACGGCGTAAGTGTTCCAACACCCGCAGCACGGAGTTTGTCACTCCATTGATGTTGGGCAAGAAGCTTTCAGCAATGATGGCAACGCGCATGGTGCTAGTTTTCCATCTCGTCGGAAAGCGAAAGTGACCCTCTGTTTACCTTTTGGGGATCTCTTTGTAAACGACGGGTTGCGCGCAACGACAACCACCACAATGGCGCGACGACGATAAACGCAACCACAGCGATGCTGGCAGCCGGGAGAAGCGACAGCGTCCAAGTGCGTCCGGCGACGCGGACGACATTGGGGTCAGTGCGGTCGTATTCGACGCGGACGCGCTGCCCCTCTTCCAGCCCAACGGGATAGAGCAAGCCGGTTGGTGGCGACTGAAAGTCACCATTCTCGTCGACGAAATCGACCGTGGTGCGAAGAAGCTCGACCGAGCGCACATTGGCTACGGACTGCCCCATGTTCGACTCGATATTGCGGTCATTAATGAAGCAGCCAACCACCATGGCCAGGCACGAAAGTAACAGGCAAATAATTACAAAGAGCAGCACCTGACGAAGGAAGCGCGGCCAATTGGCCAGGGCAGTTTTCCACTGCATGGCGGTCGCGACCTCCTTATTCTTCTGTCCTTGATTGTTTCCAGCTCTAATCTGATGCTGCCGGCCAGCTAGTTCTTGTCCAGCGAGCCTTGCCCAGCTAGTGCTTGTCCAGCTAGTGCTTGTCCAGCACCCCAATCTCCGCATTGTATGCCAGCTTGTGATGCAACTGCCGACGTGTCGCACGCGTGGTCGCCACCTCGATGACGCGAATGCCGTCGACGTCGGTATCCGGGTGCAGCTGCGCGAGCAGATCTGGGAGGCGGTCAACGCGCACGTGCTCGACCCCGTAAGCCTGGCAGATGCCCTCAAAATCCACGTCCTGCGGGGTGCCGAAGATGCGCTCAAAGCTTCCCCGCAGAGCCGGGCTGCCCGCTTCCAGCGTCTCGAAAATACCGCCACCGGCATCATTGGCCACCACGATGGTGAGGTTTTCCGGCCTCGGCTCCAGCGGCCCAATCGCTAGCGCTGCGGAGTCGTGCTGGAACGTCAGGTCCCCCATGAGCGCAATCGTCCTTGGCGGGCGGATCTCGTCGGCATGCTCGCGGTCGGACGCCAGCGCAATACCAATCGCCGTCGCCACCGTGCCGTCGATGCCCGCGGCACCTCGTCCCGCATACGTGTTCACCCCCGGGAAAGGCAGGCCCGTGTACGATGCATCGCGCACCGGGTTCGACGCGCCTAACACCACATTGTCACCCGTGCGCAGGCTATCCGTCAGCGCCGCCGCCACATGAAATCCGGTCAGCGGTTCCTCCGCTTCAATCGACTCGGTAAGCGTGTCTCGCACGGACTTCACCGCCAATTCGCTGGCAGCCTCACAGATTTTCGTCCACTGCGGGTCCTGGTCCCCCATAGTCTGCACATGCTTTACGACGGCCCTTGCGTTCGCCGTTACATCCGGAAACTCCGCCCCAAAGCCGTGGTTTTCCGCATCCGAGACAACCGTCAACTCGATATCAGGATTGGCCAGCAGCTTAGAGATCCCTCGGTGCAGCGTCGGTCTGCCGACCAACACAATCTGCTCCGGCGGAATCTGCGCAAAAGTACCCGCCGCAAGCGGGTGAACCGGGTGCGCCGGCGCATATGCATTCGGCTCAGCGATGGTTGGCAAATCCTCCAACTCTGGCAGATGCGGGGCATTCGAGCCCGCAATCACGAGTGTGCGGCGGCTGATGTCAATTGTGGCTGTGCTAGCCGCGTTGGCCGGGCTGGTAGGGGCCGAGTTGGCCGCGATGGCGGCTGCGCCGACGTTGTTGCTGTTGGTAGGCGCAATCGTGGTCCAGGGGCCGCCGTCTGCGCGACCCTCGGGGATGTCGGCAACGGAGTCGTCGCCAGGCACGAGCGGTTCGACAAAACGGACGTTGAGGTGGCCGGCCCCGGATGTCATGGCGGCAACAACGCGATCAATGCGGGCGCGAATCTGCGCGGCAGTGGCATTCGTGACCGGGGCGGTGCCGTCCAGATCGAACTCAACGACGGAGGCATCGGCGAACAGGCGGTCCTGGACGATGGTCTGGTTCGCGCCGGTGCCGCGATAATGCGCGGGGCGATCGGCGGTCAGTGCCAGCAGCGGAATACCCGCCGCGGTGGCTTCGACCATGGCGGGCACGAGGTTTGCGACGGCTGTGCCGGACGTTGTAATTACCGGGGTCACCTTGCGGGTGCGCGAGGCCAGGCCGAGGGCGAGGAAGGCGGCGGAGCGTTCATCGATGCGCACATGGAGGCGAACCTTCGCCGCATCGGCGGCCTGGACCAGAGCGCGGGCCAGCGGGGCGGACCGGGAACCCGGGCACACCACGGCATCGACCATGCCGAGACGCAGCAGCTCATCGACGATGAGGCCCGCTACCACTGCGGATGGGGCCGCGGGGGCTGTATGGGCTGCGGAGGTGTGGGGCGTGGCGTCGGTTGCCGAGGCTGGGGTGCCAGCATCGGTGCCGGCGGCATTGGTGATGTTGGTGCCCTGAGCGTGCGAAGTCTGGGAGGTGTCCTGGTTGTCGTTCACACTCAATAGGCTACTTGTCAGGCCGGATATCGGGCTCGTTGGGAGTTACTGATCCCGTTTATGACAGTTTGGAGCCGTTTTTCGAACTCAAAGTGTCATAAACGGGGTCAGTATCTCTGGATGCTCCGTGAGTTGGAGCAGGTTGTAGAGCAGCTACAGGTGGGGATAGGCCGCCAGGTGCGCCGCTACAGGTGGGCGTACGCCGCGCGGAGGCGGTCGAACCACCAATCGCGGCGGGGACCCGGCGCGGCGAGCTCGGCCAGGCGGGAAGGGTCGGGGGCGGGGTTGGTGACGGGCAAACGGCCATCGATAAGTGGCCGGGGCTCGATGACGTCCTCAATAAAGAGTGACGACGTGGCCAAACCCGCCGCGTTCGGCTCCGGCTGCAGCTCGGTAGTAGGCAGGGCCGCCGCCGCGAACAAGCCGGCAGCCATGCCAACGCCGGTGTCCAACGCGCTGGCGACGGTCACCTTCATCTCCAGCTCCTCGGCCAACCGAAGCAAACGGCGTGGCCCACCAAGTGGCGCGACCTTCATTACGCCCACGTCAGCCGCCTGCTCGCGCGCAACCAAATACGGATCCTCAGCCTTGCGGATCGACTCATCGGCCGCAACCGGGCAAAACTCCCCCACTGCGTCGCGGACCTCGCGGAGCTCGGCGACAGTCGCAACGGGCTGTTCCATATACTCCAGCGGGCCCAACTCATGAGCGGCGCGGATGGCCTGCTCCACCGACCAGCCACGGTTCGCATCCACCCGCACCACAGGTTCATAGCCATAGGCTTCGGCCACCGCGGTGCGGACGGCGGCTACGCGCTCGATGTCGTCGTTAAGCGATTGGCCGCTCTCTGCGACCTTGACCTTGAACGTGCGGCACCCGGGGTAACGCCCCACGACCTCCGGCACCTGCTCGGGTGTGATGGCGGGGATGGTGGCGTTGACCTCGACAAACTCGCGCTTCGGGGTGGGCAGGCCAACGTATGCGCATTCGATGGCCGAGCGCAGCCACGCGGCAGCTTCGGGTGCCTCGTACTCCAGGAAGGGAGCGAACTCTCCCCAGGTGGCGGGGCCGTCGATGAGGAGCGCCTCGCGAGTGGTGACGCCACGGAATTTCACTGCCATGGGCAGAGCCACGACGTGGGCGCGGTCGAGAATGTCGTCGATTGGCGGAAGCTGGATGTTGGGCGCAGCGGACACACACATACCCCTCATGCTAGAGACCTTTATGCTGGAAGCCATGACTGATACCGCGAAGTACTCGACCGATAACCCCTTCCGCCCCGAGCAGTGGAAGACGGTTGATGGTTTTGAGGATTTGACCGACATCACCTACCACCGCCACGTCGGCGAGGGCCGCGAAAACGGCATTGTGCGCATTGCGTTTGATCGCCCGGAGGTTCGTAACGCATTCCGCCCGCATACCGTCGATGAGCTCTACCGCGCGCTCGACCACGCGCGCCGCACCCCGGATGTCGGCGTTGTGCTGCTGACCGGTAACGGCCCGAGCACCAAGGACGGTGGCTGGGCATTCTGTTCGGGTGGTGACCAGCGCATTCGCGGTCGTTCTGGATACCAGTACGCAACGTCCCACGAGCATGACGACGCTACCGCAGACGCATCCACCATCGATACCGCGCGCGCCAAGGTCGAGGGAGGTCGCCTGCACATCCTGGAGGTGCAGCGCCTGATTCGCACCATGCCGAAGGTTGTCATTGCCGTGGTCAATGGTTGGGCCGCAGGTGGCGGACACTCCCTGCACGTGGTGTGTGACCTGACGCTGGCATCCCGCCAGGAGGCCCGCTTTAAGCAGACCGACGCTGACGTGGGATCTTTCGATGCCGGCTATGGCTCGGCCTACCTGGCGAAGCAGGTTGGCCAGAAGTTTGCCCGCGAGATTTTCTTCCTCGGCCGTTCCTACGACGCTGAGACCATGCACCGCATGGGCGCTGTCAACGAGGTCGCCGACCACGCTGAGCTGGAAGATGTCGCGGTGGAGTGGGGCCGCATGATCAACGGTAAGTCCCCAACGGCGCAGCGCATGCTGAAGTTCGCTTTCAACCTGACCGATGACGGACTGATGGGCCAGCAGGTCTTCGCTGGCGAGGCCACTCGCCTGGCGTACATGACCGACGAGGCCGTCGAGGGCAAGGAAGCGTTCTTGGAAAAGCGCGACCCGAACTGGGACGAGTTCCCGTTCTATTACTAAGCACGGGGGCTGAACCCAGCACTACTGCCCCAGCCCCACCGCACCCCAGCCTTACGCCACCTTCGTTACCTCAAACCGCTGCTCCGGGTGGACGTACGCCTCCTGCGCACGAACGAGCTCCAGCTCGTCAGAGCCGGACTCGTGCGTGACCTTTAGCAGCTCAAAGATGCTGGCCGCGGTGTTGCCCAGCGCGACCGAGAGGTCACCGTCAATACCGCGACCGCGCAGCAGGTTGCCTGCAAACAGCGCGGCCGTGACATCGCCGGAGCCGTTGCGCTTCAGCGGCAGGTACGGCGTCGCCACCAGCCATGCGCCCGAGCCGTTGACGGCGAGCATCTCAATCTCGCCCTCCTTGCGCTCCGGACGCAGCACGCTGGTGACCAGCACGGCCTCCGGGCCCATCTCACGAGCAGCATGGGCTGCCGCAATGGTGGACTCCAGGTCGCTGACCTCGCGGCCTGTCAGGTATCCCAGCTCAAACTGGTTCGGCGTAATCACGTCTGCCACCGGCACAACCTTGTCGCGCAGCAGCGGCGGAATGTCATCCGAGACGTGGCAGCCACTCTTGGCATTTCCCATCACCGGGTCACACGAGTAAATGGCCTTCGGGTTGCGCTCCTTGGCCAGCGCCACGGCCTCGATGATGACATCCGCAATATCGCTACCGCCCTGGTAGCCGGAGATAATCGCGTCGACGTCGTCAAGCTTGCCCAGCTCATCGATACCCTTGATGACCTCACGCACATCCGTGGCCGGAATCATCGGGCCGCGCCACTGGCCGTAGCCGGTGTGGTTGGAGAAATCGACGGTGTGGACCGGCCACACTTCAAAACCTGCGCGCTGCAGCGGGAAAACGGCAGCGGAGTTACCCACATGGCCGTAGCTCACATGCGACTGGATGGACAGGATCGAGGGCACGCGGTTGAACTCCGCGACGGCTTCAGCTGCCTTTTCGGTAGGGGCCTGATTTTCGCTCATTCCTCTATATTGCAACGAATGCGTGAAAATCCCATATTCCCCTAGTAGGAGCTGGGTCGGCGCCTGCTGGCTTTGAGCTCAGAGCGGCGTTGCTTCTGCGCTTTACGACGGGCAATCGAGGCCCGACTTGGTCGAGTCCGCCGGCGTCTCGGAGGCGGTGGCTGCACGGCTTCCCGAATGAGTTCCGCCAAGCGACGCCGGGCTTCCGCGCGGTTGCGCACTTGGGAGCGCTGGGTGGTGACGGACACTGTGAGTGTCGTGCCGTCGAGTCGGTGGCTGAGGTTCTGGAGAGCGCGGCGGCGGTGGACGTCGGAAAGCACGGTGAGCTCGGCAATATCGACCGATAGCTGCACCTTGGAGTCGGTGGTGTTAACGCCCTGACCGCCCGGCCCTCCGGAGCGTGCGAAGCGTTCGGTGAGTTCCGCCGCGGGGATGACGAGGCCCTTTGGGATGCCGGGACCTGGTGGAATCTTCAGGGGTTTCATGGTGGCCAGTGTAGAGGGCGCGTTTGTAATCAGGGCGCGTTTCCTCCAATCCGCTGTTAAACAACAAATGCTCATCTAAGCTGGCGAATAACATTTATCCACTTATAAAAACAGCAGGAAAAGACAGGATTGAGGCGCTATGGCTACTTCTGATTCCCCGTCCATTTTCATCTCCGGCGGCGCGCAGGGCATTGGCCGCGCGGTGGCCGAGAAGTTCCTGGCCGCGGGCTGGACCGTAGGCGTCTACGACATCAACGAGGATGCCCTGGCGAAGCTTAAGGCTGAGCGCCCGGAGGTAATCGTCGGCAAGCTGGACGTGACGGACTTTAAGCAGTGGGAGGACGCGCTTGCGGACTTCACCTCCCACACCGGCGGCAAGCTGACGGTGCTGGACAATAACGCGGGCATCATCGGCGATGGCGATATCACTGACCAGTCGCCGGAGATTATTCGCGCGCAGGTGGACATCAACTGCACCGGCCTGACGCTGGGTGCGAAGGCGGCGCATCCGTACCTGAAGCGCACCAAGGGGTCTCACCTGGTCAACATGGGTTCGGCTTCGGGTATCTACGGTCAGCCGCACATCGCGCCGTACTCTGCGTCGAAGTTCTACGTCTCGGGTCTAACGCAAGCTCTGGATTTGGAATGGCGCAAGGACAAGATCCGCGTCGTCGCCATCATGCCGCTGTGGGCGAAGACCAAGCTGGCGGACGTTTCCGCTGGTTCGACCCGCCGTCTTGGCGTGCGCATCACGCCGGATCAGGTCGCAGATGCCGTGTGGAAGGCAACGCATCCGCAGAACTTCATTGAGCGCCAGCGGCACTTCTATTCGGTGTCGGCAGCGGACTTTATCCTGCGCTACCTGGGCAAGATTGGTCCGCAGTTCCTGTCCCGCCCGGTTAACGCAATCATCGCGGGTTAAGAGGCAAACTAGACCTATGCTCTTCGATCAGCTCCCGCGCGACGATGCCCGCATCACGCCGGGAGTTGTTCATCTTCCGGGGTGGCTTCCATTGGAGCGGCAGGCCGGCATCATCACGCAACTCCGCGACATCGCCCGCGACGTTGCCGGCACTCCCCTGGCCATGACTCGCCCGCAGCTCAAAAGTGGTCAGATGCAGGTCTTCATGCTGCATCTGGGGCGCATGTGGGCCACGAATCCGTACCGCTACGTCACGCACGCAGGCGGCGTTCGCGTCCCGCCTGTGCCTGACAATCTGCTGCAGCTCGCCACCGAAGCACTCGGCGCCGCCGCGCTTTACGACGAATCCCTCAGCCAGTGGCCTGCCACTTTTCGGCCCGACATGGCGTTGGTCAACTACTACCCACCCGGGGCCACCATGGGGATGCACCAGGATCGCAACGAAAACTCCCCTGCGCCAATTGTGTCGCTCTCTATCGGCGATGAGGCTCTGTTCCGCATTGGCGGAACTGAAAACCGCAACAAACCCTGGGATGACGTGACTCTCGCCAGCGGGGATGTGATTGTGTTTGGTGGTCCCAAGCGGCTTGCATTTCATGGTGTGCCCAAGACTCGTCCGGACACTTTGCCTGAGGGGTGCGGGCTTAAAGAGGGCCGCATCAATATCACTTTTCGGCAAGTGGAAAACTCACACTAAACCGCGCAAGCCACCGACCGCTAGCCTAGACACATGCAGCGCACCACTTCCTCCATGCACGCACAGGCTGCCACCACGCAGACTCCTGCCCCACTCGACTGGCGCAGCCGGGTGCGTTTCTTTGTCGGCTCGTTCCCAGCTGCCGATCTCGCTATTGCGGCTGCTTTCCTGCTGTGCTGCTGGTTGAGCATGACGCCGCTATTTACTTATGGCCCGAGCTTCACTTATGTCACCAATGTGGTTCTGTCCGCGATGATTGCCGGCGCCGCAGCGTTTCGTCGTAAAGCAGTGCGTGCATCGTTTGTGATTACGTACAGTGCCCTAGCGGGCCTCGCCTTGCTGGTGTGGCTATCCCCGGTGAACCTTGGGGTAGACCCTATTATTGTTGCCGCCCCACTATCACTATGGGCTGTGACCAGGTGGGAACAGAATCGCACCTGGGGCATAGTTGGGCTCTTTTTAGGGTTGATTGGCAGTTTCCTCAACCCAGCGGTTCCAGCCTTCGGTTTTACTCCGGAACGGCTGTTGGTCTTCGGTCTGCCCGCGGTGCTCATCACGGCGAGCGCGTACGCAGTGCCGCTGTGGCTGCGCATCAACGCCGAGGAACATGCCGCGGAGTTGGAGAACGTCGTGGCGCTCAACAAGCTGGAGTTGTCCAGGGAGCTTCACGACGTCGTGGGGCACGGACTCACCTCTATTAAGGTTCAGGCCCAAACAGCACTGTACCTGGCGGAGATGGATGACTCACGAGCGGAAAGCGCTGCTGAAAAGACCACGCTGGAAGGTATTGCCGAGACCGCAGAACAATCGTTGCGAGATGTGCATGCGCTTGTCGATGCACTACGTGAAGGCGGCGAGATTAGCGCTGATCCGAATGAGATTCCACGTCTGGTTGCGGCTACCTGTCCGCCGGGTCGCGATGTTTCGGTGACTCTGCCGGAGTCTTATGAGGCGCTGGCGGATTGGCCACTCGCGAAGCGACTGACTCTGGTGCGGGCAGTGACGGAGTTGGCTGCGAATATGGCTAAGCACTCATCGGGCGCTGGTCAGTTCACGTTGACGATTGAATCGCCTACTGAGTCGCCTATTGCCCCATCTGCCGATGCCGATATCAGCCCGGCGCGGGTTCATTTGGTGACCGCAAATCGGGCTGTGAGCGACGCCTTGGCACACAGGAAGCGAGCTGGTGCTGGCCTGATTGGTCTGGATGAACGCGTGGCGCAGCTCGGTGGCGAGATGACTTATGGTGAAAGCGACGGTATGTTCCGCGTCAGCATTCAGCTATAAGTGCTTTGGCCAAAGCAGGTCTAACTATTGACACTGCATAGAAAGACGAGCAATGGGTGTAATTCGAGTTTTAGTCGCTGAAGATCAAGCGCTGATTCGGCAGTCTTTTGCGCAGCTTATTGATGCCCACCCGCAGATGAAAGTCATTGGCGCCGTGGGCGACGGTGCTGAGGCTGTGCGTCTTGCCTCCGGCGCAGATGTGGTCGTCATGGACATTCGTATGCCAGTGATGGACGGTATCGAGGCCACGCGGCAAATCGTGCGAGGGGCATCGTCCGGAGGCGCGACCCACGCATCCGCTCCGAAAGTCCTGGTACTGACCACCTTCCGCGAAGAATCCCTCGTACTTGGCGCTTTAGAGGCTGGAGCCGCAGGCTTTTTACTCAAAGACTCCGATCCCCGTGAGTTACTTTCGGCCATCATGCGTATTCACCGCGGTGAAGGAGTCATCGATCCGAAGGTGACGCCAATGGTGTTGCGACACGTTTCACCGCGCGCACCGCACTCAGGGCAGCCAGCGAGGGCATCCTCGGCCAGTGGCTCTAGCTCAGATGCCATCCATTCAGCGCTTCAGTTCACACCCCGCGAACAGGAGATTTTGGACCTCGTCTGCCAAGGGCTTTCCAATGATGAGATCGCTCGCAGGTTGGTGGTCGCCACGACGACCGTGAAAACCCATGTGAAAGCCCTGTTGACCAAGACGGGCTCACGCAGTCGTGTGGATCTTGTCATTTGGGCTGCGAAAAACGGGATGCTTTAGATTCTCCTCGCTGGTGCCGTCACCCTCGCTAGCGACTCCTCCCTGGGGAGGATATTTCCGCCATCTCATCCTCAGGGAGGGCGCGAACCGAACCGGCCATGCCTATTACTTAAGGCATGAACGCACCAACCCCTATCTCAGGCCATTCCGCAGATGCCGCCGCTCCCCTTCTTCAGCTGCGCGGCATCACTGTCTCCTACGGCAAGAACGAACCGGTCCTGAACGGTCTCGACATGAGCGTTCGTGCCGGTGAGGTCTACGGACTTTTGGGGCTCAACGGTGCCGGTAAGTCGACGCTGATGAGCACGGTGCTTGGGCTAATTCCCTACGCCGGTGAAATCAGCATCGCGGGACACCCGTGGTCCATTGAAGACCTGGACCGCATCGGCGCCTCCATCAATGGTCCTGCGTTCTACCCGCAGCTCTCGGCCACCGACAACCTCAAAGTGCACGCACATTTGACCGGCACGGACAAGAGCCGTATCGCCGAAGTCCTCAACTTGGTCGGGCTTCATGCTGGTAACAAGCGTGTCCGCGCTTTCTCAACGGGCATGAAGGTTCGTCTCTCGCTGGCGATGGCGCTGCTCACCGACCCCGACATTGTGCTTCTCGACGAACCCACTAACGGCCTCGACCCCGAAGCTATCGTGAGCCTACGCACCTTGTTGCGGAATCTCGCCGATAGCGGCAAAGCGGTTGTGGTGTCTTCACATCAGCTCGGTGAGGTCGAAAAGAGTGTTGACCACCTGGGTGTTCTCGCTGGTGGCCGGCTGGTCTACGAAGGCCCGCTGACGGACTTTGCGGCTGCTGGTCAATCCCTCGAGCAAGCTTTCTTCACCGCAGTAGGTGTTGCCCGATGAGCGCTCAACCGCACACACGCACTCTTAACACGCGCGCTGTTCCCACGCGCCACTACTTCCGCGCCGAACTACTGCGGGCGAAGTGGTCGCTCACCATGTTCCTGCCCATCATCATGGTGGCAATCGCTCTGGTCAGCATGGTCTTTTCTACAGGCGTTGATGCCACCGCCATGGCGAGCGCCCACATCTACTCGCTTATCCTGCTTCCTCCCCTGGCTGCTATTACGTCCGTCATTGGCCAAAAACGTGAAGAAAAGCTCCGCCAAGGTGGCCTAATCTGGCGCAATATTTCGAGCATTCGGGTACTCCTGGCACGCGCAGCCACTGTCATCGCCTCCACGGCCCTCGGCCACGCACTGATGGCCACTCTCCTTGCCCGGAGCGTGAGCACCGCATTGCAATTCACGATCTTCAACACGTTGTCATTCTTCGTGTTCTGGGCATTCGGCCTTACCCTATGGCGCCTTGTGCCACGCGCAGCTCTCTTCCTTGCTCCGCTGACTGCCATCGCTTGGGCCATCGCGGGAACACTGGATGCCATGAGCCCAAACTGGCAAGTTCTCCCGTGGACCTGGGCCATCCGCCCAACGTTACCTATCCACGGAGTGCAGGCTAATTCCATCTCGGCTCCCGCAGACAGCGAAATCTGGGACATCGCCATCCTGCCGCCCGCGCTGCTGCATTTACTCCTCGGACTAGGCTTCTTCGTCATCGCACTGCTTGCTCACGGAAGAGCTCTCCGCTTGCCGACGGGCCGGGAACGCAGCACTTCGTCGTTAAGCCATGGCATGAGCGCGACCCTGCCCTGGCGCACTTGGTGGAGCCTCGCAGCGCTGATGCTTGCCTGCCTTGCGGCCGTGCGTATGGTGTGGACCCCGGAGTATGCACTCGGGTTGCTGAGTTTCGTCTGCGTGCCGACGGCCGCAACCGTGGTCGCCATCATGACGTGGACCTCGCAAGCTGATGCCTGGCCAGCGCTGATGTATCGGCGCTCGCGCGGGAGCATCACGCTTCGCTTGTTTGCCTTGGATATGGCGTTTCTCGTACCGGTGCTCGTGGTTGCGGTGATTATCAGCGGCGCAGGCGGCGAGACCAATGGCCAGACCGGCATTAACCCCTGGCCGTACCAGGCGGTCATCGCGCCTCTTGTGGCCGCAATGACTGTGGCCGTGACCGGATTGATTGCGCGTCGAAGTGTGGCGGCCGCAATCTTTGTCTCGGTCATGCTCGGCGGTTGGGCGGTGATGGTTGGCGGTGATGTCCTCAGTGCCTCACCGCTGTGGTGGACCTCAGAATGGGGATGGACCTGGGTGGTCCGTGATTACCCCGAGCGGTGGCCGCTGATGGTTCTGGCATCCGCCATTGTGACCGGGGCATTCGTGGCCTGGGCGCGGGCAACGTCGCTGAAAGCCATCCGATTCCTGAGCTGACAGCGACGCTGACTGCAGCCACGCGCCAGCCCCCTACTCCTCGATAGCTTCGCGGACCTCTTCGACGCTGAGGTTGGAGTCTTCGATTTCCTCGCGAGCTTCCTTCTTCCGACCACGGCGAACAAGGCGGAAGATGCGCTTACGGCGGGAAGTCTCTTCGCTGATGCGCTCACGACCGCGCAGCCAAGCAACGAGCATGACGGTAATGAGCAGCAACCCGATGTAGCCCAGGATTGGGTACACCCAACCGATTAGGTTCTGGAAGCCCATAAAGCTCAAGGCGAAACCGAGCAGAACCAGGCCGACGTAGACAATCTTGAACTTTTCCGGGTGCTTAGCGGTGACGCGACGGCCCAGCGCGTAAAACATGCCAAGCGCTGTGTTGAAAATCATGCCGAGGATAACCACGGCCATTGCCTGACCAAGCCACGGGTGCAGGCGGTTGATGACGGTGAGCATCGGCACGGCATCAGTGGCGACGGTACCAACGGTGTGGAACAGCGTGATGGTGGTAATCAGCAGCATTGCGGAGTACACCAAACCGCCGACAAAGCCACCGGCTCCTGCAGCGCGAGGGTTGAACAGGCTGCCGCCAATAACAATCGCCATGGAGACCGCAACCATCAGGTTAAAGCCCACGTAGTTCACCGCGGCGACAACCCAGTTCGGCAGAGTGGTCGGGACTTCCGCAACGGCAGCTGCCTGCTCCGCGGCCGGGGTGGCATCGGTGAATGCCAGCGTATAAATGCTGGCCAGTAGGATAAAGCCAACGATAAACGGCGTGATGGAACCAATCACGGTGGTCACGCGATCGACGTCGAGGAAACCAGCCGCGATGGTCACCATCACCATAATCACGGCACCAATCCACACGGGGATGCCCCACTGCTGCTCCATGTTGGCACCCGCACCGGCGAACATGACGAACCCCGTGGCGAAGAGCGTGATAATCACGCCAATATCCAGTACGCGCGAGAAGATGGGATGCGATACGCGTCGGAATACTTCACCGTGCTCGCTGGCCTGGAAATAGCTTCCCAGCTGCAAAATGATCATAGCCATCAGGCTCATGATCACCGCTGAGAGAACGGCGCCCCAGACACCATTGATGCCAAAGGCGACGAAGTATTGCATGATTTCCTGACCCGTCGCAAAACCAGCGCCGACAACTACGCCGACGAAGGCAAATGCAACGCGCAGTACTTGCTTCACCACAAGGGTTCACTCCTATTCAACTATCTGATTGATATAACCACCTTACTTTTCTCAGTGAGTTTTACTAATCGCGATTAAGCGTTCTACGAAATTTCGCCTTTAAATCCCGCAGGCCACGCCGGTCGAATGCACCGGGCAGTAGCCGTTCGGATTCTTAAACAAGTACTGCTGGTGCTCGTCCTCGGCTCGGTAGTACTCCCCTGCCGGAGTCTCCGACAGTGGCTTAATCTCCGTGGTGATGGGGCCCAGGCCAGCGTCGGCAAGCTTCGGCGCGTACGCATCGGCGATTTCCTGCGCCCGGCGCGCCTGCTCGGGCGTCGTCGTGTAAATCGCGGAACGGTATTGCGTGCCGACGTCATTGCCCTGACGATAGCCCTGCGTGGGATCGTGGGCCTCGAAGGCCTTGGCAATCAGCTGGTCGAAGCTAATCTGCTCCGGGTCGTAGACGACCTCCACAATCTCAGTGTGGTTGGTCCGTCCAGTGTAGGACTCACGGTAGGTGGGATTTGGCGTCACGCCACCGGCGAACCCGACCGACGTGCTGAGCACACCCGGTGTTTCCCAAAACAGCTTCTCAGCACCCCAGTAGCAGCCGATACCGATGTAGACGACCTCCTGGCCATCCTCCCATGGGCCGGTAATAGGCGTGCCGAGCACCGCATGCGGCTTCGGATTCTCCAGCACCGGGTGCGAGCCGCCCTTTAGCGCCTCACCTTCCGGCACAAGCTCCGCCGACCTACCAAAAAACCAACCCATCTTCGATGCCTTTCTATCTATGACTTCCTATGCTCTGCGCAACGCGTCCGCGGCGACGATTGTTCCGCCCGTCACCACCGCCACACTCACGTTTCACACGCCTCGTCACCAGAAACTACGGCACAACACGGGCTATGGTTTGGATTGTGCGTACGCTCAGCCTGCTTTCCGTCAATCCCCACGACTCGACCGATATCCTGCCCGACCTCCGTGCCGCGCTGGACGGCGAGGTCTCTTTGCTCCCCGTTCCGCTTCACGACGGCACGCGAGCCTCAATCTTGCGGAACTCGCAACGCGCAGGTGAGCCAATTGATGAGTCCATCGCACTTGTTGTCGGCACCTCCGGTTCCACCGGCACACCGAAGGGTGCACAGCTGACGGTGGATAACTTGGTCTCCTCTGCTACCGCTACACATCAGTGGCTCGGTGGTGAAGGACAGTGGCTGCTGGCGATGCCGGCCTACCATATCGCTGGCCTGCAGGTTCTCATCCGTTCGCTGCTCGCGGGCACGGATCCGGTGTGTGTGGATGTGACCGATGGTTTTGATGTAGCCGCATTCGCTGACGGTGCCGAGGCCCTCACTGGTGCCGGTGCCGGCGACCGCGCCTACACTTCGCTAGCTCCCATGCAGCTGGCGAAGGCCATGGAAGAACCCTTTGGCGTGGCAGCCCTGCGCCTCTTCGACGCCATCCTCGTCGGCGGCGCGGCCTTGAACCCGCAGGTGGCAGCACGTGCGGAAGAGCTCGGCATTAACGTCGTGACCACCTATGGCTCCTCCGAGACAGCCGGCGGCTGCGTCTATGACGGGCAGCCTATTGAAGGCGCACAGGTCGCCATCGAAAATGGTCGCGTCTGGCTGGGCGGGCCGATGATTGCACACGGTTACCGCAATGCGCCCGGTCACGAGGATTTCCATAAACCAGGTTGGTTCGCCACCTCCGATGCGGGCGAGATCCGCGATGGCCGGCTCGTCATCACGGGACGTCTGGACACCATCATCGACTCCGGCGGGCTGAAACTGCACCCCGAAGTCCTCGAGCGTGAACTGCTCGCCATCGATGGAGTTACGGGAGCTTGTGTGGTGGGCGTGCCACACCCACGGCTCGGCCACGCTATCGTCGCAGCGTATGAAGGCACCGCTGAGCTCGGTGATGTCATGGACGGGCTCGGCGATGCTGAAGACGCCGGGCGAATCAATCACTGGATGATTCCCAAGGACCTGCGTCGCGTGGAGGCCCTACCGCTAATTGGGCCGGGCAAGGTCGACCGGAAGAAAGTCGCGGCGCTCTTTTAGCCTTTGGACTTGTGTCCTCCAGCCTTTAAGCCACTCGAACCCGCATTAGTTCAAGGCATTTGGTGTCACGTCCTATTATTAATTCATGTCTGAAGCACCAAAGAGTCCTGCAACGGCGTCGTTAAGCGATTGGCTGGAAGGCGCGCGCCCCCATACCTGGGCGAATGCGTTTGCGCCGGTCATCGTCGGTGTCGGAGCGGCATCGACGCACGCGCCGATTATCTGGGGACGTGCGGTGCTCGCGCTGGTTGTCGCGTGGGCGCTGATTGTGGGCGTGAACTTCGCCAACGACTACTCCGATGGCATCCGCGGTACTGACGATGACCGCTCGGGCCCGCTGCGCCTGACTGGTTCTGGGCTGGTGGAGCCGAAGGTTGTGAAGTACGCGGCGTTCGGCGCCTTTGGTGTCGCGGGTCTTGCCGGTGTAGCGCTGTCTCTGATGAGCGCGTGGTGGCTCATTCTGGTCGGCGCGCTGTGCATTGCGGCGGCGTGGTTCTACACCGGCGGCAAGAATCCCTACGGATACCGCGGCCTTGGCGAGGTCTCGGTCTTCGTCTTCTTCGGTCTCGTCGCGGTGCTCGGTACGGAGTTCACCCAGACCGGCTCCCTGTCCTGGGTCGGCCTGGCCTGCGCAATCGGTATCGGTTCGGTGTCCTCTGCCGTAAACCTGGCGAACAACTTGCGCGATATTCCCACCGACGCTGCCACCGGCAAGATCACCCTGGCAGTTCGCCTGGGCGACTTCCGCACCCGCATCGTCTGGCAGATTCTCTCCATCATGCCTGCCCTGGCCAGTATCTTTATCGCTTTCTGGCACCCATGGGCGCTGGTGGGTCTGCTCATCGTGCCGCTGTGGGTGAGGGCCTCCGAGCCAATCCGCATGCATAAGAAGGGCAAGGAGCTCATCCCGGTACTGGGGCTTACCGGCAAGATGATGCTTGCCTGGTCCGTCATCACGGCACTCGCACTCGCACTCAGCTAAGGGGTACCGATGGACTTCCGCGCACTGACGCACAAGACGCTTGACGACGTCCAGAAGGCCGCAACCCGAGTAGGTGACACAGCAGCCAAGGCTCCAGCTTTCGTCCGCAGCGCTGCTCTGCGTTTGACCAGTTCGGGGCGTCGGCGACTGGCACTGGAGCACGGCGCGCTGCATTCACAGACCCGTGAACCAGGCCTGACTGATCTTACGGCCACCGGCGTAGTACATATCAAGACCACACCGGTCACAGCCGACATTGCGGCCAAGGATGACGAGCGAAAGGCCAGCGACAAACCGGATGCTGTCACCACCGATATTCCGGTGCACTGGTACGAGGTTGAACCAGGCGAGCCCGCCAAAGAACCTGTGACCATCGTCTTTATCCACGGCTTCACCCTGGCTGGCGAGTCCTGGTACCGACAGTTCAACGCACTGCGGAAGTCACACCCGGAAGCACGCCTGCTCACCATGGATCTACGCGGCCACGGCCAGACCGGCGCGGTTCCGGCTTCACTCTGCACGGTCGAAGGTGCTGCGACCGATGCGCTGGCCGTGATTGCAGAGCGCGCCGGGACCGGAAAACTCATCGTGGTTGGGCATTCACTGGGCGGTTTGATCGCACTGCACATGGTGCGCGCTGCCGAGGAAAGTATTCGCCGTCGGATCGCAGGCGTAGTGCTGATTTCCACGTCTATCGACAAGCTTGCCGCCCAGGGGGTACCGCAGATTCTCGCGTCCCCGGTGGCGGATGCGGCGCGCAATGCGATTGAGTCCTCGCCGAAGGAGATCCGCAAGTTCCGCGAGGCAATCGCGTCACTGATGGCGCCGTCGTTGGCAGTTGCGGTGTTCGCCCGGCGCACGGACTACGAGATCATCGAGTTCCACGCGGCCATGATTAATGAAACACCGCTGGAAACTTTCGTGGGATACCTCGACGACCTGCAGGACCATGACGAGTTCGCGGCCGGTCCTCACTTAGAGGGTCTGCCGGGAGCGGTACTGGTGGGCACGAAGGACGATGTCACTCCCCGCAAGCAAGCAGACCTAATTATGGAAAAGTGGCCGGACGCCGAGCTAGTTGAAGTCGACGGGGCCGGCCACATGTTGCCGCTGGAGGCTCCGGATGTGGTGAACCAGGCAATCGAGCGGGTGCTGGAGAAAGTTCAGAAAAGAAGCTAGAGCGGAGCGCTAATTTTCCTCGCGGTCCTTAATCTGCTGCGCAATGTATTCTTTGTGCGCACGGCGGTTCTCCGACCACACGGCAACCGACTCATTGGCCTGAACGCGCAGCTTCGGGAACACAAACACCGACAGTGGCATCGCAATAATTAGTGCAAACACAGCCGTAATTGCGGCCGGAATCCGCACGCCAACAAGGTAGATAATCGCGAGCAGGATGAAGAACAGCACCAGGAACAGCAGCAGACGCGCAAGGCCGTACCAGAACAGTCCCTTCATGGCATTGCCGCGACCAGCATTCTTGGTCACCGGAGCTACTGGCGTCTGAGCGTCAGAAGCCAACTTGTCCTGCTCTGCTGGATTGGTCATTACACCCTCACCTCTACGTATTACGCCTGTGCTGCGCCCGACGTTGTTAGCGCCCCATGGCCGTTCGTGTCCAACGTTCCTTTGTACCCTAACGAACTCTGTACGCCGTACCGCCTTGCGTTGCGATACCCCTCGTGGGCACTACGGGACTCGTTGCGTATTCTAGTCGGTAAATCCAGGAGGTTAGCTATTACATGGGTCGGCTCATTCTGCTGCTGTTCATCATCCTTGTCGTAGTCATGCTGTGGAAGGCATTTGGCCCTGGCAGTCGTGGCAACGGCATGCGTCGTATTTCTGCTCCGCAACCGGAGCCCCGCCCGCTTGCTCCCGACGATGATCCGGAGTTCCTCTGGAAGCTCAAGAAGGCCGAATTCGATCGCCGCAAGCGTGAGCAGGAGCTACAGGAACGGCGCGAACGCGAGACTCGTGACCGGGATAACCAGGGAGATAAACCAAATAGGCCCGATAGCCCAGACAATCCCGGCGAAACCGACTAAACGTCTTTGCCTCGCAGCAACAACTGCTGCAGGTACTCCCCGTAGCCGCTGGCGCTGAGTGCGTCGGCACGCGCGCTAAGCGCTGCATCGTCGATGAATCCCATGCGCCACGCCACCTCTTCCGGCGAACCAATCTTTAAACCCTGGCGCTGCTCAATCGTGCGCACGAAATCGCCCGCTGCCATCAGATTGTCCACCGTGCCCGTATCCAGCCAGGCTGTCCCACGCGGCAGCACCTCTACCCGTAGTTTTCCGCGCTCCAAGTAGGCGCGGTTAACATCCGTGATTTCCAATTCGCCGCGTGACGACGGTTGCAGCGAGCGAGCTATTTCAACAACATCGGCGTCATAAAAGTACAAACCCGGCACCGCGAAGTGGCTGCGTGGTTTCTTCGGCTTCTCCTGAATCGCCACGGCCTTGCCGCTTTGGTCGAAGTCCACGACTCCGTAGGCGGTGGGATCTGCGACCCAGTAGGCGAAGATTGCTCCGCCATCGACGTCATGGAAGCGGCGCAGCTGTGTGCCCAGGCCGGCGCCGTAGAAGATGTTGTCGCCGAGGATGAGCGCAACGGAGTCATCGCCGATGTGGTCAGCACCGATGATGAATGCTTCCGCGAGACCACGGGGCTCGTCTTGGGTGGCAAAGATGAGGTTGAGACCCCACTGCGAGCCGTCGCCAAGTAGGCGCTCAAACTGCGGGGCATCATGTGGCGTGGTGATGACGAGGATGTCCCTGATTCCCGCGAGCATCAGCGTGCTCAGCGGGTAGTAGATCATGGGCTTGTCATAGACGGGAACCAGCTGCTTGCTGACACCAAGCGTGATTGGAAACAGCCGAGAGCCCGTGCCACCTGCGAGGATGATGCCCTTCATAGTGCTCGCGCCTTTCTGCCTTACTGCCCGGCCGCTTCGTTGGCGATTGCCCACTCGTCGCGAGCCATGTTTTCGAGGTCCTTGCAGTCAAACTCACTGGGGAGCTTATTGCCCTGCGCCTCGAACTGCTCAATCGTCAGGGCCTTCTGATCGCGCTCGGAGAGAATCATGTCCGCTTCGGTGAGACCACCCTTGGCCAGCAACGCGGCCAAGTCGATTCCCAGCGTCGGGTCCTGGATGCTAACAGCGCGTTCAGCCTCCGGATTGTAGCCGGTGGAAGTGAGGTAGGTGAGCACGGAGTCGTCGGCAAGCGAGACGAAACCATGTCCGATGCCGTTGGGCAGATAGACCACTCGGCGGGTCTTGCTGTCGAGCTCGAAGACCTCAACCTTGCCGAAGGTATCCGAGCCGCGACGCAGGTCAACCGCAATGTCGAGGATATGGCCCGCGGGACAGGTGACCAGCTTCGCCTGGCCGGGATGACCATCTGGCGCGGTGCTGACGTCGGCGAAGTGAAGGCCACGGACAACGCCCGCCGCGGAGACACTCATGTTGGCCTGCTCCGGAAAGAACGGGTAGCCCGTGGCCTCGGCGAATGCGTCGAGGCGATACCACTCGTGGAAACTACCGCGGCTGTCGCCGTGGATGACCGGCTCGAAGGTGAAAACGCCGTCGATGGAAGTGGGCTGGAATGTGCTCTCAGGGCTCATGGATAACAAGTGTAGACGCGAGGGACAGGTTCGGGCTGGTGGTGGGTTGGGTGTGAGCTGGGTAGTCGCCGAGCCGAAATTAGCGCTTAACGACATTCATGCGGGAGTTGTTGCCCTAAGGTCTCGATTTGTGTGCCCTTTTAAGTGAATCCACACTTCTTGACCTGGGAGTTTCTAATCTGAAGCCCACACAAATCGAGACCTTAGGGAAAATGGCCCGAATTTGAGGCTTATTTGTTAATCCTGAATACGAAAACAACGTTTAACGACATTCACAAGGGGTGTTTTGACGCAGACTCGCATGTTT
>NZ_KV809173.1:1090487-1179173 GCF_001812505.1 Corynebacterium sp. HMSC064E10
GACGCAGACTCGCATGTTTGGTGGGCTTCAGATTAGAAACTCCCAGGTCAGATTCACCCAAAAGCCCGAAAATGCCACCAAACATGCGAGTCTGGGTATTTTGGGCCTGTTTTGAGCCCTTTACCTGGTGCGCATGGGAACTATATTGCAGGCGTGGCTGAAGTGACGCATGGGGCGTACCAAGTAACCGGGGCGTACCAAGTAACCGGGGTGCACCAAGTAACCGGGGTGCTGGCTAGGCAGAGCCCACCCAACCCAAACCAACCCACCCAACCCAAACCAGCCCAATCAGAACTACAACTCCTGCTCGCGCTCAGCGTAGCCAGCCTCAGCGGCATCATAGGCCGCGGCCCACCAAGACTCGTTGGCGCGATACCAGTCGATGGTCTCGGCAAGGCCCGCGGAAAAGTCTTGGTAGCGCGGCTGCCAGCCAAGGGTACGGATGGATGCGGGATCAATCGCATAACGACGGTCATGCCCCGGGCGGTCAGTGACACGGACGAAATCGGACCGCGCACGTCCGAAGCCCTCCAGGATGTCGCCGACCACGTCGAGGTTGGAACGCTCGCCATCTGCACCGATGAGGTAGGTCTCCCCCACCTCGCCGGAATCCAAGATTGCCCAGACCGCGTCATTGTGGTCATCGACGTGAATCCAGTCCCGAATATTCTCGCCGGTGCCGTACACGCGAGGGCTACGACCGCGCAGCAGACCACAAATCTGCCGAGGAATCAGTTTCTCCGGATGCTGCCGCGGGCCGTAATTATTCGAGCAGTTACTAATAGTCGCAGCCAGTCCAAAGCTACGTACCCAAGCCCGGACAAAGTGGTCCGCAGACGCCTTGGAGGCCGAATAGGGGCTGGAGGGTTTGTACGAGGTGGCCGTCGTAAAGCGTGCTGGGTCGTCGAGAGCGAGATCGCCAAAGACCTCGTCTGTGGAGATGTGGTGAAGGCGAACATCGTGGGTGGTGCAGACCTTCGCCAGATTCACAGTGCCCATGACATTGGTGGTGACGAAGGGATCGGCATCCACTAGCGAGTTGTCGTTATGGCTCTCGGCGGCGAAGTGGACGACGGCGTCGAAGCGGGGCACGAGGCGATCGATCAGCTCCGCGTCACGAACATCGCCGCGGATGATCTCACAGTCCGCGCCTTCCAAGCTCGCAGGGTTCGCGGCATAGGTGAAAGCGTCCAGCACCGTGACATTCACATCCGGCCGCGTGGCCAGAGTACGGAGGACAAAGTTGGAACCAATAAAGCCGGCACCACCGGTGACGAGAACACGCATGGAAGCGATTCTAGTTCACCCGGCGATACCGGCTTGTACAAGTATGAAAGCTTAGTTCAGGCCAGCGTACGAGTGCAGACCCGAAACCACCATATTGATGAAGAAGAGGTTGAACACCATGGTCGCGAAACCGAAGATATTAATCCACGCGGCTTTGGTATTACGCCAACCCGAGGTCGCGCGAGCGTGCAGGTACAGAGCGTAGATAATCCAGGTAATCAGAGCAGTGGTCTCCTTCGGATCCCAGCCCCAGTAGCGGCCCCATGCGGACTCCGCCCAAATAGCGCCCAGCACAATGCCCAGACCGAACAGCGGGAAAGACCAAATAGCGGTGCGGTAAGCAATTGCATCCAGCTTCTGCGCGTCCGGCAGCGGCGCGACCAGCTTGCCCAGGAAACCCTTTTCGTTGTCCTTGCGGTTGTACATCCGCAGCATGTAGAGAATCGACGCGACACCGGAAATCAGTGCAATACTGCAGCCGATAGAAATAATCGAGACGTGAATCGGAATCCAAATCGACTGCAGTGCCGGCACCACTGGAGCAGCCTCAACATATAGGTTCTTACCCCCGTAGAACATCAGCGCCAGAATCGGTGCCAGCATCCACGGCCAGAACACGCGCATGGCCTCACGATGCAGTACGCCAGCTGCAATTGCCATAGCAAAGAGGATTGAAACTGATACGTACTCGTAGAGGTTGCCCCACGGGAAACGCTGCACGGCCAGGCCACGCAATAGCACCGATGCAAAGTGCACGGCTACACCGACGTAAATCAGCATTTCCGTCACAACGCCGAGTCGGTTCGTCAGCGCCTGGTTCCTAGGCTCGCTTGCCGACGCCTTCGTCTCCGACTCCCCCGAGTCAGCGACACTAGCGGTGGTAGCTCCATCACCAGCACCGGCGGCTACCAGCTCGCGCTCCGCAACCTGGCTCTTAGCTTCAGCGGCCGCGATACGACGGCTGTAGTAGGCAATGGATACAACAAAGGCCACAAGATAAAAGGCGAAGGCCGTGAAGTACGACCAGTCCGAAAACTGCGCCAGTGTCTTATTGACGAGCATGTACTTGGCTCCAAAAATGTGGAATTAGCGGAATACTTCTTCAAACCCTAGTACTAAAGCGGGACTAAGCAAAAGGGGACCGGAGACACGGGGGACGCAAAAAGTTGCGCGGAGGCGCATTTTCCGCCTCCGCGCATTCAGCCTGTGGCAGGGATGGACCAGGCTTAGTGGTCAGTTAGCTTTTGGCCTTGTTGTCCGCGCTCTCGTTGGTCGCAGTATTGTTGTCGGCAGCATCCTCGTCATCACTGTCACGTTCCAGGATGTCGTCAACGATGTACTGGAACTCCTCGCCCCAACCGGCCTTGTCTGTGCGGGCCAGGCCACCGAACTCAACGCGAGTGCGGCCATCTTCCAATGGGAACATGCGCACCCACACGCGCCGGCGCTTAATGCCCAGCGACATCACCATGCCCGCCAGTGCGGCCACAGTCGCCACCAGCACCCAGAACTGCGTGGGATCGTGCGAGATCTGCAAGTTGACGAATTCCTTCGCACCGAGGAATTCAATCTTGGTGCCGTCGGCAAGCTCGGTGGATTCGCCCTGTTTGAGGTTGACGCGGGCTTCCTTAGCCAGCTGACCCGAGTGCATCAGGTCGCGGTCGAGGGAGAACAGCCCCTGCGAGCGACCAGTGTCCAGGCCCGCGTCGCCGCGGTAGATGTCGACAGCCACGGCCGGGTCTTGCATCGCCGGGTAAGAGGACTGCAGCAGAGCACCCTTTTCACCAGTAAACTCCGCGGTCGGAGCGAACAGGCCCTCGATTGCAATCTGGTTCTGGCGGCGCTCGAACAAGTCCGGGTACATGCCCGCTGGTGGGTCGAAGCGCAGCGCCCCAGAGGACAGGAAGAAGGTCGGGTCATCCGGGCGGAACTGGACAATCGACGTACGCGACTCACCATTCGGCCAGGTCACCTTAAAGGCCGGGGCAAAGCCGTGCCCCTGCAGGTAGACGCGGTCACCGGCGATGCGCAGAGGGTGGTTGACCTGCAGCGTGGTCTTCTCCCACTCATCGACAGGCTTACGCATATCCTCTTCTTCTGCGAATCGGATGTGCGAGGTGAACATCTTGGCCTGGCCGTTCGGCAGGTAATCGGCGGCAAAGTCCTCCACCTGAATACAGAACGGGTTCAGAGTCGTACCGTCGAAGGTGTTGCCCGAGCGCAGCGAGTCATAGTTTGCCGCTGCGGTGTTACAGAACGGAACGCCCACCGCGCTGTTGACGTTGTCATCAGAAATTTCGGTGCCGGTGTTGGTCAGCAAAATGACCTGGCCCTCGTAATAAATCATGCGGCCCAAGCCGACGATGATAATCAGCAGCGCAATGCCCAGGTGGAATACCAGGTTGCCGAACTCGCGCAGGTAGCCCTTCTCTGCAGAAAAGGAGCGTGCCCCGGCGCGGTCTTCATCTGCTGGGGTTTCGGTCAATGCCCACTTGTTCAGGCGCTCACGCACCCGCTTAGAAACTTCGTCCGCGGGGGCATCGACGACGGCTTCGTCGTGAAGCGGAAGACGCGCCAACCGTTTCGGCGCCCTAGCCGGCGGCGTTTTCATGGCCTTGTAGTGGTCGATGGTGCGCGGAATAATGCAGCCGACCAGGGAAATCAGTAGCAATGCCACGATGGCGACGAACCAGACGGACGAGAAGACATCGAAAAGCTGCAGCTTATCCATGATCTCGGCGGTCTTGCCGTTGGCGGCAAGATACTGGTCGACCTTGTCCTTATTCAGCGAGCGCTGCGGCAACAGGGCACCCGGAACCGCTGCGAAAGCGAGAATGAACAGCAGAATCAGCGCCGTGCGCATGCTGGTCAACCAGTTCCAGACCTGCTGGAAGGGCTGTCGTACCTTATTCCAATTCACCGACATCGAAGAAATCTTTCACTAAATTGGCGTTACCGTATCAGTAATAAAAGCGGCCTGAACCCAGGCAACAAAAACATCCCACAGTCCCGTGACCAGGGCAATTCCGACCAGCACCAGCGCCACACCACCGATGAGCTGAATGGTTCGCGAGTGCTTACGCAGGAAGTCCACTCCCCGCATCGCACGTGCCGACCCCAGCGCCACCAAAATGAACGGCAGCCCCAGCCCCAGGCAGTAAGCGATAATCAGCGCCACTCCCCTGGCCGCAGTCATGCCCTGTGTACCTGCGGACACCGAAATAATTGCAGTCAGCGTCGGGCCCAGACACGGCGTCCACCCCAGCGCGAACACCGCGCCGAGCAGTGGCGCTCCCAGCCAGGTGGTCCAGCGCTTCGGCGCCATGCGGGTGTCTTTCTGCAGCGCTGGCACCATGCCCATGAAGGCAAGCCCCATCACGATGGTCACCACGCCACCGACAATCGTCAGCGTGCGCGCCTGCAGACGCAACGTGGACACGAGCCCGAAAATCGAGGCCGACCCCAGCACGAAAATGACAGTAAAGCCCAACACGAACAGCAACGCGGCCAGGCCGACGCGGGCTGTTGAGGAACGCTGGCCACGACCTCCATCGCCGTCATGCTTATCGACGGAGGTTGCGTCCGCAACTCCCGTCGTCACGCCGTTGCCCTGCGCCCCCGATGCTCCGGAAATACCGGTGAGATAGGAGACATAACCTGGCACAAGCGGGATAACGCACGGGCTAGCGAAGGAGACGAGACCGGCCAGTGCAGCGGCGAGCAGCCCCAACACAATGGGACCGCCGGTGGCGACGTCGGCGAACTGCTGGCCGATGCCATCGGCAAAATAGATCGTGTTCATGGCAAAAGTTCCCATGCCGGGGCCTAGCCCTCCGCCTTCACTTCATCGACAGCCTTCATCAGCATCGTGTGATCGACCTCGCGGAGGAATACCTTCGCCGGGCGGTGCTGCTTGTCCAGGATGATGGTCGTCGGAATCACCGACGCCGGGATGCCGCCGAGTGCACCGGCGTTGACGAAAGCCGGGTCATAGATCGACGGGTAGGTGATGCCGTTGTCCTTCACAAAGTCGATTGGAGCTTGGCGGACGTTGTCGCGGACGTTAATGCCGAGGACGGTGCCGATTCCCTGCTCTTCCATCTGTTCCTGAACGTACTGCAGGTCATCAGACTCGGAGCGGCACGGTGCGCACCACTGGCCCCAGGCGTTCAGAACCACAATCTGGTCTTTGAAGTCATCAAGAGAGATTTCCTTGTCATCGTCCTCGAGAGAAGGACCGAAGACATTGCCGACCGGCTTGCGCTCCTCTGGTGCGTAGTCAATGATTTGCTGACCACCCGGAGAAACAAACTCGAACTGACCGCCAACGGCGACGGCGTCGTGTCCCACCGACTCTCCGGGGTTACATGCCGCGAGCGACAGAGACAGAGTTGCTGCCACCAGCGTTGCTGCAATTCGGGACGATGAGACCTTGGCCACCTGGGTGCCACCTTCCGGGGTCAGTGAAACTTCAACAAAACTATTTATTCACCTTACAGGTGACTTGCCGGCTCACTGTAGCGCACGTCGACAATGGTGTCTCCGACGAAGATTAAGGAGGTCACGCTCGCCAGATCACACTGCCTGTTTGCCGGGTTGTGCGCGAGCTTCAAGTACCGCGCACGACGCTGAGCGGCAATGATGCACAGCTGGTGGGTCACCAGCACCGCTTCCGCTCCCTCGGCGGCCTCGCGGGCTCGCTCGATGGCATGGAACATGCGGTCCGCAATCTCCTCGTAGGGCTCGCCCCAGCTGGGCACGCTCGGACGACGCAGCCGTGGCCAGTACTTCGGATTCCACAGTGCGGAGTCAATGCCCTTGATGTGCAACCCCTCAAAGGAGTTACCCGCCTCTAGCAAATCTTCATCCAGGATTGGCTTCGTGCCGATTACCTCGGTGAATGGCCGTGATGTTTCCTGCGTGCGCTGCAGTGGAGAGCAGGCGAAGTAGCGGATGTCGTGGCCTTCGAAGGACGAGGCCGTGGCCGCTGCCTGGCGCTGACCACGCTCTGACAGGTGCCAGCCGGGCAGACGTCCGTAGAGAATCTTATCCGGGTTATAAACCTCGCCGTGGCGGACGAGATGCACAACCGTGGTCTTGGCGTGCTTTGTCGCACGCTTAACTGCCTGATTCTCCGGCTGTACCGGCTGCGCGGCCTGCGGTGCTGCCTGCGGTGTGGCTTGCTGTGCTGCCTGCTGCTCGGCCTGCGAATCGGTCTTGTTCGACACGTGTCACCTACTCCGGCTTGGCGGCTGCCGCCGCCTCGGCCGCGCGGGCTGCTGCACGCTCGATGATTTCGAAGTCGGCGTCGGTGAGTGCGGCGGAGACGAACCAGGTCTCGTAGCAAGAAGCCGGCGGGTAGACACCATTGGCCAGCAGTGCGTGGAAGAAGGCCGGGTAGCGGAAAGTATCCGCTGCCTGCATCTGCTCAAAGTTGTGCCCCTCACCCTCGGCGAAGCGCGGCGATAGCATCGTGCCCGCACGCTGAATGTGGTGGGCCACGCCCTGCTTGGTCAGGGCATCGGACAGAATCGTGGCCAGGCGATCTGCGTTGGCCGCAACGGTGTCATAGACATCCCTCGTGGCGTTTTCCAGGTTGGCCAGGCCAGCTGCCATAGCGACCGGGTTACCGGAGAGTGTGCCTGCCTGGTACACCGGACCGTTCGGAGCCAGGTACTCCATGATGTCGCGGCGACCGCCGAAGGCAGCGGCCGGCAAACCACCGGAGACGACCTTGCCGAAGGTGGTCAGGTCACCGGCCACACCATCAATGCCGTACCAGCCGTTGTAGGAAGCGCGGAAGCCAGTCATAACCTCATCGAGGATCAGCAGAGCGCCGTCTGCGTGGCAGACTTCCTTCAGCTTCGCGTTGAAGTTGTCCTGCGGTGTGACGGTACCCATGTTGCCCGCTGCCGCCTCAGTGATGACACAGGCAATCTCGCCCGGGTTCTCAGCAAATGCGGCCTTGACCGCCTCAATGTCGTTGTAAGGAACAACAATGGTGTCTGCAGCCGATGCACCGGTGACACCCGGCGAATCCGGCAGACCGAAAGTAGCGACACCAGAACCGGCCGATGCCAGCAGCGCGTCCACGTGACCGTGGTAGCAGCCGGCGAACTTGATGATCTTGGAACGGCCAGTGAAACCGCGAGCCAGGCGAACTGCGGACATGGTGGCCTCAGTGCCGGAGTTGACCAGACGCACCTCATCTACCGACGTACGCTCAACGATGTGACGAGCCAGATCGGTCTCAGCCGTCGTCGGAGCGCCGAAAGACAACCCGCGAGTGGCGGCACTCTGAACGGCCTCCACCACTGCCGGGTGGGCGTGGCCCAGAATCATTGGACCCCACGAGCAGACCAAGTCCACATATTCGTTGCCATCAACATCCACGAGACGAGAGCCCGCGGCGTGGTCAATGAAACGTGGGGTGCCACCGACGGAACCGAAGGCGCGGACCGGCGAGTTCACGCCACCCGGCGTCACTGCCTGAGCCTGCGTAAAGAACTCTGCCGAACGCTCGGTGAGCTCAACGTTTTCTGGGACATGAGGAGCATTAATGTCTTGAGTCACGGTGACCATCGTAGACGGCCACTCGGATTAAGGGCTACCCTGCCCTACCAACGTCCCAGCTTCACCCTGAATAGATGCTTCCTGCGGGACGACACTCGACGGGAACGCCAGTCGATCCACAAGCTGGAGAAAATCATCAATAGCGATGCCAGGAGCGGGTGAATCATACCGGTCATACCCAGCAGGATGACTGCAACGTTGTAGAACCACGCAAAGTAGATGTTGGAGTCCATCATCCGCACCACAGCACGTGCGATTTCAATGGCCTCCGGAATCGACAACACGTTGTTGCGCAGTGCCACGACATCGGCGTAATCGACATCAAGATTCTGGTTGCCTTCGGTGTTGTCCATCAAAACACCCACATCAGCGGCACGCAGAGAGTCCCGGATGTCCTTGTCGCCAACCATCACGACTGTCTCACCGTCACTGTGGACCGAACGCACCGCAATGGCCTTGCGGGAGGCAATGATGCCCGCGAATACTCGCGAGATATTCAGCCGGTCAGCGAAACGACGAGCTACTGGGTACGGATCTCGCGTGATCATCATGGTGTCCACGCCCATATCCTCCAGCTGGTCAATGCTCTCGACCGCATCGGGCTTAATGTCCTCACCAATGGTGATAACACCACGGACCTTGCCACGCCACGACACCACCATCGGTGTACCGCCACTGAGCGCAGCCACGGCCATTTTCTCGCTGAGTGCAGTGAGATCACGTGGACGCCAAACACGCCCCTCAACAAAGCGCATCTCCAACTTGTCGTCGGAGTCCTTCACCGGAATCTCTACCTGGCCAACGAACGCACCGTCTTCCGCAATTGCGACATGCACGGTCTCAATCCAGTGCGGCACCTCGCCACCGCCGGAACCGGCGTCGCGGGATGCACGGCACGCGCGCACGATGGCCGCCGATGCCGGGTGGTTGCTCTCCATCATGAGAGCGCCCGCCACACGCAGAACCAAATCCGGATTTTCATTGCGCTCTGCGGCGACACCGAGCACGTGGGTGTCACCCTCGGTCAGGGTTCCAACTCGGTTAAAAATCACCACATTGGCGGTAGCCAACTTCCGGAAAGTCTCATTGCCACGAATCAAAATTCCGTTACTAGCACCGGCCAGAATCCCGATGCGCTGCACGGTCGACGTAGACATTGCCAATGCCACCGGCGCGATGCCCGAGAGTATGGCCAGCGCCACCGCGAGGGCACCGCTCATCGTGCCCGTCGCCAGCCACCAGCCGCAAAATGCCACGCCTGCCAATGACAGCGTCCACGGCACCAGCTCTGATGCCGAGTGCACTGCGGTCTGGTGCATCACCGTTTCTTCTCGAACCGCTTGACGCAGCCAGCGCGCTATCGATGACGCCCGGGTCTTGAAACCGGTGCGCTCCACGCGCACCTTGAGCTCCGAATCCAGGTTGATTGCGCCGGCCCAAACCTTGGAGTTGACCTTGACCTTCTGCGGTTCAACGCCAATACCGAGTAGCTGTGCATCCATCGTGGACGCACCACCGATGACTGAGCCATCGACCGGAATCACCGAGTGCGGTGGAACCACGATGTCATCACCGATATTGAGCTCGGCGACCGTTACCTCCACTCGTTTCGGCTCCGCGGATTTGGCGCTCTTGCGCACGACCGTCACATTTCGCTCAGCTGGAATGCGCAGGTTGCGCAAAATCTGTCCAGTACGCACCTTGTTGTAGCGCGTAAACATACGGCCTGTTAGCAACAGCACGGTCAGGCCGCAAGCAACGTCGAAAAACACCTCTGCCGAGGCGCTTTCCCGGTAGTTGAAAGCAAACCACGTGGGCGCAGTGGTATATCCAATCTGTCCCGCGGGACCAAAGATAAGCTGCGCCAGCGACCACAGCCACGCCAGCAGAATGGCAATGGAGCTCGCCCCATCCAGCGCCGACATCCGCCGACGCAGGGACGCCGCCATTGCCCGGTGGAACGGCCAGCCACCCCACCACACCACAATCGTGGTCAGCACAAGGCACATCCACTGCCAGCCCGGGAACTGCCAGTTGACGTTCAACGACGTCACCAGCACCGGAATCGATAGGAACAGGCTGCCCCAAAAGCGCTGCTTGGTCACCAGTTCACGCGCCGTGAACAGTACCTCCGCACCGCCGCCGCTTCGGCGCAAGGCCGCTTCACGACGGCGAATGCGCTCCTCCTCATTCTGTTGAGCGGCAGCCGGAACAGCGGGACGGCGATGTTGTGACACATCCAGCCGAGTTGCACGACGACGAAGCGTGCTGCGCGTGAGGTACGACTCGACCCCGATTTCGCGGAGAGCTTCGATGAACTGATTCGGATCGATGGTATCGGGCGCTGTAATCCACGCGCGTCCGGGCTTGTAAACCACAGAGGCTGTCACATCTGGAAAGGATTCCAAAACATGCTCAGCACGCTCAGCGCTCTCGGCGTTTTCCAAGTTTTCCAGGATGAGTGCGAAAGCTGTGTTGGACTGGCCTCTGCGGTGTGCAAGCCGCTGATGGGCACTTTCTTCGTCGATGTCCTGACGGCTTCGTGGCAATGCCTTACGAGCAGCGACCTTGGCATCCACAATCGCCTGTTCAACGCGATTGTCCAGAGAGAAATCAAACTCACCGGTGTCACTCATGGCCTTTGAAACTTTCCGTCTAATCCTGTGGCTGATTGGCGCGCGTGAGCGCTAATTCACGATAGAGCAACAGTAGTCCACACGCCATCGCCAGGCTGGGCACGATAACCCATACAGTCAGCGCACCGGCCATAATGGCAAAGAACATGGCGAGAGCCGTGACAATCACCATGATGAGCAGGCAGTTCCGGGAGAGTTTGAACTCAGTGGCCGTCGGCAAGCAGCCGCTACCAATGAGCGAGCAGACCAGCGTCACACCGGCGACGATGTAGATATCGCGGCCAACGGCAGCGGGAGCCTGCGAGTAATCTCCGGTGACCAGTATCAAGCTCAGGACAATCTGGGCGATGAGCGCGACGAAGAGCACCCACTGCCAGGGCCGACTCGGCAGGGACATCATTGCTTGGACTCCTCAGGCTGCTTGGGCTGCTTGGGCTGTGACTGGTCCAGCTGCTGTTGCTGCTTTGTATCAGCGCCATGCTTCGACGCTCCCGGCAGATGCGATTTCGGCGCGGACGGAGTCCACGGTTTCGAGGGGCGCTGATGATTGAAGTAGTCCTTGGACTCCTTCGAGGCGGCGAGCACCAGGCCAGCTACCGCGGCAGTGGCAGAGGCGATTCGCACAATTCCGCTGATAAGAACAAGGGATGATGGCACTCCCGATTCTGAAGCCGTAGAAGAGAAGAAGGACATCAGCGCCGACAGTGCCAGGTAAAGCGAGCCGATAACCAGCACGGTGCGAGCACCTTCGCTCCCCTTGCGCATTCGCTCGATGATGGCGAAGAACGCGATGCAAAGCCCCACTGCGAAAAAGAACGCGATAACGATACTCGCCTTCATGGCGGCATCAATCTGGCCCTCGCTGAAACCCGGGAAATTCTCCTTAGCGGTTGAGGGGCTCATCAGCATTTCCGGATGCAGCCAGTAGGTCACCGTGGCTACTGCAGCGAGGAGCAGCTGCAACACGGCCGTAACCCGCCACGCCTGCCTAGCTCCCTCGACCTGCTCGGGAATTGCGGGCTTCTTCTCTTCTTTAGTCATCCGTCCACTTCTCGATGTTTATTACTGCACGTTCGCCTCAGCGAATTAGAACTGGGCGCGCAGCTTCTTCGCCAAGTCCACCGCTGCGTAGGTCAAAATCTGCTCCGCACCGGCACGGCGAATGCTCAGCACTGCTTCCATCATCGCAGCATCCAGGTCAATCCACCCGTTGGCGGCAGCGGCGTGAATCATCGCGTACTCACCAGAGACCTGGTAGGCAGCAACCGGCACCGGCGAGATGTCTGCGACCTCGCGCAGGATGTCCAGGTAGCTCATGGCCGGCTTGACCATCACCATGTCCGCACCCTCGTCAACGTCGAGCTGCACTTCGAGCAGGGACTCACGACGGTTTGCAGGATCCTGCTGGTAGGTACGGCGATCGCCCTGTAGCGAGCTGCCCACGGCTTCACGGAATGGACCGTAGAAGGCGGAGGCGTACTTTGCCGAGTACGCCATGATGGAGACATCCTCATGGCCAGCGGCGTCCAGCCCCTCACGAATAGCGGCAATCTGGCCGTCCATCATGCCCGACGGGGACACGATATGTGCACCGGCGTCGGCTTGGGCAACGGCCATCTTGACGTAGTTAATCAGCGTGCGGTCATTCTCAACGACCGTGTTGCCGAAGCGATCCGTGCCCAGTACGCCACAGTGGCCGTGGTCAGTGAACTCATCCAGACAGGTGTCGGCCATGATCAGAATGTCATTCCCGAACTCGTCGCGGAGACGACGCAGAGCGCGGTTGAGAACGCCCTCCGGATTCCAGGATTCAGAGCCCTCGCCGTCCTTATCCGCATCGAGCGGGACACCGAAGAGGTCAACCGCCGAGATACCTGCCTCAACAGCCTCGCGCACAGCTTCCACCAGGGAGTCTTCGGTGTGCTGCACTACCCCGGGCAGGGAGCTGATTGGCTTCGGCTCATCAATCCCATCTGCAACAAACATGGGAAGGATGAGATTCTTCGGAGTCAGTGTCGTCTCTGCCGTCATCGCACGCATCACCGGGTTGGTGCGCAGCCTGCGTGGGCGACGAATCGGGAGAGGAAATCCAAACTGTTCGAGATCGATTTCGCGGGATGATTCAGAAGCTCCAGATGTAGTCATAAAGACAACCTTAATCAAAACGCGAACTCGCCCCGATTCGCCCTGGTTTAGGCCTTGGTTTTACGCGAACGACGACGCTTTTTGCGCGGCGGTGGCAGTTGCCCTGCAGCCCGCAATTGCGCAACATGCTCTGCCAGCGCGTCCACCAGCTCCGGGATGCTTGCCCGCTCCGGCACGACATCTACACGCAGACCGTACTCGCGAGCCGTGGCTGCGGCCATCGGCCCGATGCAGGCAATGATGGTGCGAGCATGCGGCTTACCCGCGATGCCGACCAGGTTCTTCACCGTCGACCCCGAGGTAAAGCACACTGCGTCGAAGCCACCGGACTTAATCATGTCGCGGATGTCCGCACTCGGTGGCGCTGCCCGCACGGTACGGTAAGCGACCACATCATCGACTTCCCAGCCCAGGTCAATCAGACCGTCGACAAGCACGTCGGTGCCGATGTCGGCGCGTGGCAGCAATACGCGGTTGACCGGATCGAGATCCTCGATGTACTCCGGGAACACGTCGACGATGCCCGCGGCGTTCTGACGAGTGTCGTCCGGAAGCAGCTCCGGGGTAATGCCGAGATCACGGATGGCAGCAGCGGTGCGATGACCGACGGCTGCGATGCGGACGCCAGCGAACGAGCGCGCGTCCAAGCCGAATGCCTGGAACTTCTCCCACACTGCGGTGACAGCGTTGACGGAAGTGAAAACAACCCACTGGTAACGGCCGTCGACAAGCCCCTTGATGGCGCGTTCCATCTGCGCTGGGCTACGTGGTGGCTCGATTGAGATGGTCGGGACCTCAATCGGGATGGCGCCGTGCCCAACGAGACGAGCACTCATCGGCCCTGCCTGCGCCTTGGCGCGTGGGACCAGCACCTTCCATCCGTAGAGGGCCCGGTTTTCCCACCACGAGTACTTCGAGCGATTGTCCACACCCTTGCCAAGCGTGACCACCAGCGGACCGGCCAGGTCACCCGAAAGCTGCGCCAAGGTGCCCAGCGTGACGTCGTAGGTGCGCTGCAAACGAGTCGTACCGTTGACAGTCACCGACACCGGCAACGCCGACGGCAGACCGCGTTCACCGAGTTCGGAGGCAATGGCGGACAGGTCATCCTGCACGGCCTGCAGCACCAGCGGCTGCGGTGCCTGCGCCAACTCGTCCCAGTCCACATCGGCGCGACCGAGATCGGTCTCCGTGTACGTCGAGCCCAACGCGATACCGGCAAATGCCGGGACGGTGGAGGGCACGGACATACCAGGGACGATCTGGAACTCAACCTCGGCGTGCGAGACCTCGTTGATTTCGGCCAGCAGCGAATCGTTGGTCAGCGGATTTCCGGCCACCAAACGCACTACATCATTGCCTTTGGCTGCTTCTTCGACGAGCAGGGCGGCCATCTTCTTGGGATCGTCGATAGGCTCGCGCAAATCTGCAGCGGTCGGCGGTGCCGGACGCGGTGGCTTACGACGAGATCCCTTGGCCTTGGCTGCGGCGCACATGTGCTCGTACTCTTCCTCGGCTTCCTTCAGCAGCTCGGGAGGAACAGGCACATCGGTTGCGACGAGTTCTCGAACCCCCGGCATGACATCGGCGTCGACGTAGGCGATAGCGGTGTCTGCGAGAATCTCACGGGCGCGAAGCGTCAGCAGGTCGGGATTTCCAGGACCAGCGCCGACGAACAGGATGCGTCCCGTTGCTGCGGGGAGGGAGGTGTTCATCGTTGCGGAGTGATTTCTTTTCTATTGGTTGTTCACTTTTCGTGCCGATGAGTCACTAAGGAAGAAAGCGGACATGCGCCAACACATGTGAGGGGCAGGTAGACACCTGAATCTCACATGCGAGCACACGAAGGAAACCCTTATCCCAACGGCATGCATACAGGCCTATTAGCATAAAGGGTTTGAGCCAAATTAACTAACCGGCTACTTTTGAGATTCCCGCAGGGTATCGCCCATTACCTCATGAGCACCCTGTTCAAGCAGGGCCGCCGCAACCTTCCGGCCAAGCTCATCGGCCTTATCCACGGTTGCGGTAGCGGTCTCGAGCAACTGGCGCGATCCGTCGACTGCGAACACCCCCGCCCGCAGGGTGAGTTCACCGCTATCGCTCACGGTTGCGTAGGCCGCAACCGGGGCGGTGCAGCCCGCTTCCAGCTCATTGAGTACAGCGCGCTCAGCGACAGCGCGGGCATGGGACACCGGGTGGTCAATCTTCCGCAGAATATCCACAATTTCGCGGTCAGCAGTGCGGCACTCCAGCGCCAGGGCGCCCTGCGCCGGGGCCGGCATGAGGACGTCCACGTCCAGGGATTCCGCAATCTCTCCGAGACGCCCCGTACGCTCCAGTCCGGCGCGAGCCAGAATGACAGCGTCCAAGTCCTCAGAGACGCGCCCCATGCGGGTTTCGATGTTTCCACGCAGTGGTACAAGTTCCAGGTCGGAGCGCAGCGCACGCAGCTGAGAGACACGACGCGGCGCGGAGGTACCCACTCGAGCCCCCTCAGGCAGGTCCATCAGCGGCGTGGCATCGCGGGAAATCAGCGCCTCTCGCGGGTCGACGCGCTCCGGCACGGCTGCGACCATCATGTCGTCTTCCGGCAACGTGGGCAGATCTTTAAACGAGTGCACGATAATGTCGCACACCCCCTCGCGGAGTGCATGACGCAGCGCCTGGGTAAAGACACCGATACCAATCTTTTCCACCGGGTCGTGGCGGTTATGGTCACCGGCGGTCTTTACAATCACCAGCTCTGCAGGCTGCCCCAGCTCAATCAGTGCATCACGGACGTGGCCGGCCTGTGTCGTGGCCAGTTCCGAGCCCCTGGTACCGATACGAATAGTCGCTGGGTCAGGCATGTTTCCCTCCGGGTGTTAATTTTTGGTGGTTTCAGCAACGCCTTCAATGATGGCACTACTGTCAAGACCATACTGCTCAAATCCCTGCATCCGCCCAATTCGGCCCTCAACCATGAGATCTGCGGGGATATCGGTGTCAGCATACAGGCCAGAGGGCGTAGATAGAGGCAGGTCGAAGAGCTTCTGCAGCGCAAGCGCGTAGTTGCCGCCACCCTGCTGGCTAGAAAGCTTCTTGACCTGCACCGTTGGCGCGTGCAAGAGCTTATCGACGACGCGGCGAACCGTGGACTCGACTTCGCGACGTTCCTTTTGCGTAAGACCTGGTGTCTTCGCCTCCAGGCGAGCGAGCTCAGCCGCCGCCACATCTGCCGCACGCTCACGCAGAGCGCGAACAGTCGGTGCTACCTCGCTTGCACGCTGCGCCGTGAGGTAGGACTCCAACTCTTCGGCCACAATGTCGCGCGCTGCAGCCTCATCATCACGGCCCGGGACCTCCGTGCGAGTCATCTGCAGCAATTCGATGTTGAATAGTGCAATCCCCTCAAGCCCGGAGACATCCTCCGCAACGTCGCGAGGCATAGACAGGTCGACGATGGCGAGCGGGCCGTGGTCGATGACATCAGCAGCTGAAACGACGGGAGTCATGGCCCCAGTGGCGCTGACGAGAATGTCCACATCATCGAGGACATCGGCGAAATCATGCAACGCAATAGCAGTAGCGGGGATGCCTGCTTCGATGGAGTGGTTGGCCAGGTTCTGCGCCCTGTCAACGGTGCGGTTGGCAATAATCAGACGGTCAATACCGCAGCGCCCCAGGTAGCTAGCGGCCAGCGAACTCATCGCACCGGCGCCGAGGATCAGAGCCGAACGTCCGGCCAGGATATCGGTACCCTCAGCGACGTCAACACCAGAGTTGAATCCGGGTTGCAGTGCAGCAACCGCCTCGTCGATGGCCACGGAGACCATCGATGCGCCCGCGTTATCAATCAGCGTTTCGCTGTGGACTCGCTTGCCTGTGTGCAGCGCCTTCTGTGCCAAGTCATGCAGCATGCGACCGACTGTGCCGGCTTCGTCCGCTTCCTGGTAGGCATTGCGAATCTGACCGATAATCTGCTGTTCGCCCAGCACCATCGAGTCGAGACCAGCACACACCGAAAAAGCATGCTCCGCCGCAGCCTGTGCATACCGCACATAGAGGTGCGGCGTCAGTTCATCGAGTTCGAGCCCAGTACGACCGACAATTTCACGGACCACGGCCGATAGCCCGGAGTGGAAGCCGTTGGCCACCACGTAGTACTCAACGCGGTTACAGGTCGACAACAGCATCGCTTCGCTGATCGCTTCATCCGCAACCAGCCGAGCCAAAATGGCCTCTCGCTCAGTTTCACCGACGGAGACCTTTTCAAGAAGGGTCACCGGTGCAGACCGGTACGACATTCCGACGAGAAGCACACTCACCGCTCAATCACCGCTCTATTGCTCCTTCACAGGCCCCGCTACGGGCTTTTTCACACAGCTACGACTGTTAACGCTAGACAACTCTGCCATCTCGTCACAACAAAGGCATACTTTACTTAGCCTCTACCTCGATGTTCGCAGCACTCCCCTGCTTCTTTGCTGCTACTTCACATTCTGCCATGTCTCCGCAGCTCCTAGCAGTTCGGCAGAGTTGTCTCCCGAACTTATTCGGCTTCCGCTATCGCTTCCAGGAGTTCATCGTCATCGATTTCCCAGCAAGCGATTTCCTCATCATTGACCAAAATCACCGGTACGCGATCGCCAAATTCCATGGCCAAGTTCGGATCGGTATCGACATCTTCTACCTGGAACTGCGCATTTTGGCCCCGAACCAGCGGCTCAATCTGCGCAATCACTCGGGCGCACGAACCGCACGTCTTCCTACTCATCACCGTCACAGTCACCATAACGGCCAGTCTAAAGGTCGACTGTTTCGCTTTACGACGTCCCCCTCCCCACACTTCCCTGCAAAAGTGACTCTTCTTATCCTTGCCCCATCCGCTCCTTGAATCTCAGCGCGCGGCTTTGCCTAAAGAGCGGATACTATTCAACAAGAGCTTCCGATAACGGATATCAGTTGCATACACCGTGGAAAGAGATTTTCGTACCGTGAGTGAGTTCAGTGCCAACAACCGCTCCCCCTTCCCCATCGACATGCTGGGCGACCTTGCTTCCTCGCAGGGGAACGTCCGCAACTTCCTCGAGCAGATAGTTCTCGCTCCGCTCAATGATGAAGCACAGGAGGAAGCTGGTACTGCAGCAGCTGCCAATGCGCTGGAAGCTCTCGGCGAGGTCTACGACGTCGGCGGCGAAGAACTGGCTACGGGATTTCGCAGTGTAGCGGGTGCCGAAGATGCCGCTGGCGGTGCACGTGTGCTCTCGCAGCCCATTCCGGGTGTCGAACGAGATCAAGGCGCAGCCGCTTTCTTCGACGTGGACAACACGCTTGTCCAGGGCGCATCAATCTTCCTCTTTGCCATGGGGTTGGTCGAGCGCGGGTTCATCAAGAAGCGCGATTTGGCCGGGATGATTTGGAAACAGCTTAAATTCCGAATCTCGGGCGCGGAAAACGCCGCCGACGTAGCTAAGGCCCGCGAACAGGCATTGGAGTTTTTCGCCGGCCACGATGTGGATGAAATGGTCAAACTCGGCGAAGAGATCTTTGAAGAAAAGATCAGCGACCGCGTTTACCAGGGCACCCGCGATCTGGCGGAATTGCATATCCAGGCTGGCCAAGAGGTCTGGCTGGTCACCGCCACCCCGGTGCAGCTGGCCCAGGTTATCGCTAAGCACATCGGGCTGACCGGCGCCCTCGGCACAGTCGCCGAGGTCAAAGATGGAAAGTTCACCGGCCGCCTGGTAGGCGATATCCTCCACGGCCCGGGTAAGAAGCACGCGGTAGCAGCTCTGGCGGCCTCCTCCGGGTTGGACATGTCTCGCTGCACGGCATACTCAGATTCCGCCAACGACATTCCCATGCTGTCCATGGTGGGCACCGCCGTGGCCATCAACCCGGATCGCAAATTGCGGAATTACGCCCAGAAGATGGGTTGGACGATCTACGACTACCGTCACTTCCGCTCCGTAACCTTCGCCACGATGCGGTGGCTCTCGATCGGAGCACTACTGGCAGGAGTTGCTGGGGGCGCGGGACTCGTCGGCAAGCGACTGTGGGACGCGAACAAGGAAAGCTAAGCGCTGCTAGAAGTACTCGAGAGTAGTGACCGCATTTATGACAAAAATGGCTCGAAAAATGACCTGAAAGTGCCATAAACTCGCACAGTTTCACATTTGCAGCCCGCGATCTTTTGCTACTTAATCCGTACTCAGCAGCTCCCCCCCCAACGACAAAACCCGCCCTATCTCAACGAGACCGGGCGGGTTTTGCTTTTAAAACGTGTACGCGACGCAGCACGCGCGCTCCTGCGATAACGGCAGGAATGCTGGCTTACTTGCCGAGCTTACGACGCTGCACGCGGGTACGGCGAAGCATCTTGCGGTGCTTCTTCTTCGACATGCGCTTGCGACGCTTCTTAATGACGGAACCCATCGGCTCGACCTCGCTATTCGTTGACGGAAATTTCTTTTCTTGCACAATGGCGGCGTACTCAATGCGGCCTTACAACCGCCGAGATGTCACGCCCTTTTTCCTTCCGCCTTCACAGCTAGATACTTCATGACTTGAAGACGATAGGAAACAGGGGCGCAGCACAGCACCATGTACTAATCGGATTAATCATAGCGGGGACATATGCGTTCAGGTCAAACAGCCCCGCTTAAAAGGCAGAAAAAATTAACCCGCGTTGTAGAAAGAGGAGTCCAGGTATTCCTTGACTGCGGACTCATGGACGCGGAAAGAACGGCCAACGCGCACTGCCGGCAGCTCGCCAGCGTGAACCAGGCGGTAGACGGTCATCTTGGATACGCGCATGATGTCAGCAACTTCCGCAACGGTCAGAAAGGTGCCTTTATCTGCATTCTGCATTAGTTAATATTCCCTTCAGCGCACGCGACGCGCTGCAGGCTTCCCCTCCTGCAGAAAATCGTGACACGCACGTGCTTTTCATATCCTACCGGTAGGCAAGGTACCGGTGCGATTTTTGATAAAAAATAGGGGCATTGGCGAATGGTGTGACAGTTGTGACTAGCCCATCGTCCCTGCGTATCGGATTAGCTACTGCCCCTGGCCATTTCCAATGCCCCAAATATTGGGGTTACTTGTACACCCGCGACCACTCGGCGAAATACTTATTTACCCATCTCATTGGCCTTGTCATAGCAAGCCTGCAGCGCGCGATGCACCGCGCGGCGAATACCCTCTTCCTCGAAAACTCGGGTGGCCGCTGCCGTTGTACCGCCCGGCGAAGTGACATCAGCACGCAGCGCAGTCGGGTCCGCACCTTCCTGCATCATCATCTCGGCCGCACCAGCAGCCGTAGCCGACGCCAGACGCTTAGCCTGATCACGTTTGAGGCCCAGATTCACACCCGCATCGGTCATCGCCTCGACAAACTGGAAGAAGTAAGCCGGACCAGAGCCCGAGACTGCAGTGACTGCAGACATCAGCGACTCATCGACAACCTCAACGCTGCCGACCTTCTCCAGTAGTCCGACAACCTCGTCGGTCTGGCTCTCCGTGACAAAGCGACCCGGCGCGACTGCACAGACTCCCTTGCCCACCAGCATCGGGGTGTTCGGCATAACGCGGATCACCGGAGTGCCGACAGCACAGACACCTTCCATCTTGTCCAGTGTGATGCCAGCCGCCATCGACACCACGATGGTGTCAACTTCAGAGTCATCGAGCACGTCGGCAATCTGCTCGAGCATGTCGATAATCAAGTACGGCTTTACGCACAAGAACACCACGTCGGCACCGTCGACGGCCCCTACTGGGTCATCGGCATCGACAATGCCGTAGGTCTCCTTCAGACCGGCCAGGCTCTCCTTGGTTCGCCCCACCACATAAATCGAGGAGGGCGAGACACCACCGTCGATGAGACCACCGACGAGTGCGCTACCAATCTTTCCGCCACCAATTACAGCAATTCTTGTCATGGACGCTAAGTGTGCCAAAACTGGCCCACACATGCGAATGCAGGGACCGGAAAACTTCGCTTCCGGCCCCTGCATCAGGTGATGATTATTTTGTTGGCCCCACTACAACTGAAAGAGAATCCAGGGGCCAAATGTCAGTGCCAAACCGACAAGCCCCGCGAGAATCGGTGTCAGTTTGTCCTTCTCACGGCGCAGGTAGTTAGCCATTCCCGCGAAGCCACCAGAGACCACGAGAGCCATGATGACAACCACGATTTTTGGCAACGACGACCAGGCCATGGTGAAGCCCAGGAACACCAATGCACCAGCAATCAGACCCACGAAGACCTGAATCAGCAGCAACGGCACCGAGAGGGAATTGTCCTCGGCGTAGCCATCACGCGCGGCGACCTTGCCCTTGGAGCTCTTGGGTTCCTCACGCTTAACGACGTCCCGGGGCTCCGACTGCTTCTCGTCAGCTGCGACCTGGGTCGGTGTGGTCTCGGCCTGTACGTCTTCTGGCTGTGCTACTTCAGGAGTGACAGCGGCTGCCACTGCCGCCTCGGAAGCGGCCCCGGTATCGGCGTCAGCGTCGGCAGCCTCGAAGGTATCCGTTTCCTGAGCAGCTTCAGTCTCACCGACTGCGTCTGCTTCTTCCACCTGCGGCAGCACACGGGTTTGTTCTTCCGGAGCTTCTGTTGTTTCGGCCTCAGCAAGCTGTTCACCGTCGACGTCATCCGATTCCGCGGATGCCGCAGCCTCTTCGTCGACACTGCCCTGGACAACCGGAATGGAGGCAGTCGGACGGTCGTCGTAAGCGTTGGAACCGGTGAGTACTGCACGAGCGACTGGCCCCGGCTCCCCAATCTGCTGCGACTCGTCTGCCATGTCACGCAGTTCGGTGAAGGTGTAGGTAATCTCCGAACGCTCGGAGTTGACCATGACCGGACGGGGTTCCATCGGAATTGCCAATGGCACTGCAGTGGCTGCTGGCTGCGTAGTTGGCGTGCTCGGCGCAGCTTGTTCCTGCTGCGGAGTTGCCGGAGCAACCGGAACAGCCGGAGCAGCCGGTTCTTCGGCAACTTCGTCAGCTTCGACGTCAGCGACCTCGGCGTCAGCCTCAATTAATTCCGGCTCGTCCTCTTCCGGAGCAGCAGCTTCAGCCTCGGCCTCAGCTTGAACCTCATGCTCCGAAGAATCCGCCTCTTCAGCAACTATCACTGACTCAGCAACGGCCTCCGAGTGCTCCGGAGCTTCTGCCTCCGGTTCGGATGCCCGTGCTTCTTCGGTGCCGTTGGTCGCAGCTTCGTCGGCAAGCAGATCGCTCGTGGTCGTCTGACCGTCGTCTGCGTTGGAAAGAGCGTGCGCACCGCGTCGTGGTTCGCCGGCCTTAACGCGAGGGATTGAGCCAGTGAGTTCCTGAACGGACACACCGCCTTCTTCAAGGCTGCGTCGACGGCGGCGCCGCGGTGGTTCAGAGGGGGCTCCCTCCTTCTGCCGCCGCGCCAGCAGTTCGGCAACGGTGAGCTTTTCCTCGCTCATCTCAACCCTTTCCGTATAGGTCACTGTCCAGTCGTCGGAAGATAATGCCCTCGCGCAGAGCCCAAGGACAAATCTCGACCTTCTCTAATCCCAATGCTCGCATACTAGCCTCCGCAACGAGAGCACCTGCGACAATTTGGTGAGAACGATTTGCACTAACACCCTCAAGTTCAGCACGGTCAGCCGCCGTCATGCGTGAAATAAACGCAATCAACTGACGCAAACCAGCCGCAGTCAGGGTGCGCTTAACGCGCGGACCAGCAGCGGAAGGAGCTGCACCGGTCAGGCGGGCGAGAGTACGGAAGGTCTTCGAGGTAGCGACAGCCAAGTCTGGCTCACCAAGCGTGCGCAGATGACGAGCCGGCTCAGCGAGCTCAGCATCAATGTAGTCGCGCAGCAGGTCAATCTTCTTACGCTCCGGCGGGTCGGTCTCGAACCACTCGTGGGTCAAACGGCCCGCACCGAGCAGCAGTGAGTACGCGGCCTCCGGATCCTCATCGGTACCCGACGTCAGCTCGAGAGAGCCGCCACCGATATCCAGGTTGATTAGACGACCAGCAGACCAGCCGTACCAGCGCCGTACTGCCAAAAAGGTCAGACGAGCCTCGTCCTCACCGGAGAGAATCTGCAGCTTAATGCCAGTTTCCTTCTCGACGTGAGCGAGTACTTCGTCCGCGTTGGCGGCATCGCGAACAGCCGAAGTGGCGAAGCTAATCATCTCTTCGCACTTCATCTGCTCAACCAATTCCTTGGATTCAGCGACGTAGCCCGTCAGCTTGTCAATGCCCTTCTTGGACAGGTTGTTGTCCTTATCCAGGTACTCGACCAGCTTCATCGTCGACTTGGAATCGCTCATCGGAGTCGGATGTCCGCCCCGGCGGGCGTCCACCATCACCAAGTGGACGGTATTACTACCTACATCTAATACACCTAATCTCACTCTTAGTAGGTTAGACGGTCTACGGTGTATTGGTGTGAATCAACCCCACCCCCGCCCCGGTCGCGGACCACAACCATCTCCCGCTGAAGTCGCCTATGATTTTCCCCGAGAGTGGTTCGAGTTCGCCCACCCAGAGGACCCAGAACACATCATCACCTGCGACCTAACCTGGTTGATGAGCTCCTATCAATGCGCCTTCGGCACCTCCGCTTGCCTGGGCATCGACTCCGCGAACGCGGATGTCGGATGCTGCGGCCATGGCGCCTTTATCACCGACGACGAAGACCGCGAGAGGGTTATTGACGTCGTAAAGCGGATGGAAGGCGACTCCGCAGACCCCCAGTGGTGGCAGAACCGCCCCAAACAAACGCTGAAGTGGCTCGAAACCTACGAAACCGATCCCTCCGAGCCGTTGGAACCGTGGTTAGTGTGGGACGAGCTTGACGACGAAAACGGAGAGCCTGAGCCTGCTCTGAAAACGAAGGTCGTGAAGAATGCCTGCATTTTTGCCAACCGTGAGGGATGGCGAAATGGTGCGGGCTGTGCCATCCACCAGTGGGCGATGGCCAACGACATTGACCCAGTGAAGGTCAAGCCGGATGTGTGCTGGCAGGTGCCGCTACGTCGACTGGAGGACTGGGAGGAACGCCCAGACGGCCAGGAGATTCTGCGCACGACTATTACTGAGTACGACCGTCGCGGCTGGGGCGATGGCGGCGAGGACTTTGAATGGTTCTGCACGGGCGCGCCGGCCACACATGCCGGTGGCGAACCGATGTGGCGCACGCACAAGTCTGAGCTAATCGAGCTCATCGGCGAAGAGTGCTACGAAATTCTGGCGGAGCACTGCCGGGCTCGAGAGGCAGCGGGCGCGGCCAAGGCCTTCGGGCCGAGCGGCTACCCACTGCTGGCGATTCACCCGGCCACACGCGCAGCGGCCGAGGGGCTGGCACCGGACGAGGTTTAACGTCGAGGATTCATCAGATCGCCGGCGGAGAGCATCGGCAGCAGTTAGCTGCGTTAGTCCTCGAACTTGTAACCCAAGCCGCGAACGGTGACCAGGAACTCAGGCGAGGAAGGATTGCGCTCAATCTTGGAGCGCAGGCGCTTGATGTGTACGTCCAGCGTCTTGGTGTCGCCGACGTAGTCGGAGCCCCAGACGCGATCGATGAGCTGGCCGCGGGTCAGCACACGACCACGGTTGCGCAGCAAGTACTCCAGCAGGTCGAACTCCTTGAGCGGCATTGCGACATCATCGCCGTCAACGGTGACAACGTGGCGCTCGACATCCAGCACGACCGGGCCGCCGCGCAAGACCTCCTCGTAGATCTCCTCGACATCGTCGGAGTCGTCGTGACGACCGCGTCGCAGCACAGCCCGGATACGGGCAATAAGCTCCCGAGAGGAATAAGGCTTGGTCACATAGTCATCCGCACCAATTTCGAGGCCGACGACCTTGTCAATCTCAGTGTCACGGGCGGTGACCATAATCACTGGGACAGAGGACTTTAAGCGGATGTTTTTGCAGACCTCGGTGCCACTCATACCTGGCAGCATGAGATCCAACAGCACAATGTCCGGTTCTGCTTTGGAAAATTCTGCAAGTGCTTCCTGGCCGTCAGCGGCCATCCGCACCTCGAATCCCTCGCGCTGCAGCAGAAACGCTAGCGGCTCCGCCAAAGCCGTCTCGTCTTCGACAATAAGTACCTCAGTCACGGATTACTTCATTCCTTCCTTGGAATCCTTGTTCTGGGAATCCTTATCCTTGCCGCGGGTTTTGCCCGTACCACGCTGCGCGCTTTTCTTAGCCACAAGTTTACCCGCAGGCGGAGTGTGCCCGATTGGCAAACGTGCAGATACATCGCCGTCATTCGACGCGGAACCGGTCTTGTCCATCAGCGGTAGCTCAATGGTGAAGGTCGATCCAGTGCCCAGTCGACTCCACAGCTTGACGGTTCCCTTGTGGTTCGCTGCGACGTGCTTAACAATTGCCAAGCCCAGACCTGTACCACCTGTCGCCCGCGAGCGTGCCTTATCCGCACGGAAGAAGCGCTCGAAGATGCGCTTCTGGTTCGCCTGAGAAATGCCAATACCGCGGTCAGTTACACGGATAGCGACGGTGTCGTTATCCTCCGTGACTGCAGTCACGGACACAGGCGTGGCCTCTGGCGAGTAGTTGATGGCGTTTGAAATCAGGTTGGACACCGCAGTGATCAGCAGGCTGCGATCACCTTCAACGACCAACTCCGGCTCACAGTCAACGGTGATTTCAATACCCGCTTGCTCCGCGAGCATCTGGTTACGACGCACCGCTGCCTGGACGATCTCTTCAACCTTCACGGGCGACATGTCCGGCAGCGGCTCCGCCCCCTGCAGCTTCGACAGCGAGATGAGCTCCGTAATCATCGTCGACATCCGCTTGGACTCCTGCGTCAGACTCTCACTAAAGTGACGCACTGCCACCGGGTCGTCGGTAGCTTCATTCAACGCCTCAACCAACAGACTGATAGCCCCCACGGGAGTCTTAAGCTCATGGGAAACGTTGGCCACAAAGTCACGTCGTGCGGCTTCCATGCGAGCCTGTTCGGAGACATCCGCCGCGTAAATCACCACAAAACGGTCATCCACCAGTGACAGCGGAGTCAGCTGGCAACGGACGATCGTGTCCGGCGCCCCTGCCCGGCGCGACGGCAACACCAGTGTCAGCTCCTGGTCCTCCTGCGAGTCAAAAACCTTTTCTGCAGCTTCCCAGCCCACATCATTCAGGCGGCGCTCATAAACCAGCCCCAACTTGTGCGCCATGGAGTTGGACAAAATCAAATCACGGGAGATGTCAACGACCACCACCCCCGTCGGAGACTTCTGAATGGCCAGGTGCATGACCTGCGCCATGGTGGTTATTGTACTTTCCTCGTCGCTCCTCTGGCGCCGAGCGGCGTTATAGGCACCTGAGACAACCCCACCAAGAATCAGCACAGCTGCCATAACCGCAGCACCTAGTAGAGCAGCGATAATGATTTTTGACACGGGTCTTACCCTAAGCTCTTTTCACAATCCGCGCGCGCTGAAAAACTATTGCGCTCGCTAGCCCTAAATAAACCAAGGAGCACAGCCTCACTTGGCTGCGCCCCTTATCGGCCTATCAATCACCTACATATTTACTTGTTGCCCTGAGCGGCAACAGCAGCAGCACCTGCAGCTGCAGCTTCCGGATCCAGGTAGGTGCCACCCGGGTTCAAAACCTTGCCCTCAGCATCAAAATCGTAAACCAGCGGGATACCGGTCGGGATGTTCAGAGCGGCAATGTCCTCGTCCGAGATGTTGTCCAGGTGCTTGACCAGTGCACGCAGCGAGTTACCGTGAGCTGCCACCATGACAGTCTCACCGGCCTTCAGACGCGGCAGGATTTCCTCTTCAAAGTAAGGAATGAAACGCTTGACGACGTCCAGGAGGCACTCCGTGCGCGGAACCTCATCCAGGTTGGCATAACGCGGGTCATTAGCCTGCGAGAACTCGCTGTCATCCGACAGCTCCGGCGGCGGAGTGTCGTAAGAGCGACGCCAGGACATGAACTGGTCCTCGCCGTACTTCTCCTTGGTCTCTGCCTTGTTCAGACCCTGCAGAGCACCGTAGTGGCGCTCGTTCAGACGCCAGTCACGGATAACCGGAATCCACACCAGGTCAGCGGTATCCAGGGCAATGTGTGCGGTGTTAATTGCGCGACGCAGCAGCGACGTGTAGAGCACCTGCGGCTTCAGGTCTGCCTCTACGAGCAGCTCACCGGCACGTACTGCCTCAGCGCGGCCCTTGTCGGTCAGTGCAACGTCGACCCAGCCCGTGAACTGGTTGGATGCGTTCCACTCACTCTGGCCATGACGGACAAGAATCAGTTTTCCATTGCTCATACCCCCAATTGTGCCCCAAAACTGGACAGCCCGCCGTTCGTTGCCCCGCTATGTGGGTTACTACCCCCGGCTACTCAACCATGTGGCGGAACTGCTCCAGATTGGCCAGGTTTTCCCCGCGGTCAACCCGCCACTCCCACTCGCGCTTAATGGCCGATGCAAAGCCGCGTTCGAGGATCTGGTTGAAGTCCCCATCGGCCGTCTCCAGCAGCTGACCAAGGAGGCGATCGAGGTCATCGTCGGAAAGCTGAGCCGGCAGTTGACCAACCAGGTAGATGTCGCCTGCGGCGTCAATGGTGTAACCGATGCCGAACAGACGACGATTGCGCTGCAGCAACCACTTGTAGACGGCCTCGTGGTTTTCTTCGACAGCGCGACAAACGAAGGCTTCGACACGCAGGGAGTCAGGCGCCGGGATGAGACCAACGACGGTCTTTAGCTTCTTCTTACCAGGCAGAACCACCACGGCGGCATTGTCGGCAATGCCATGCTCAACACCGAGACGTTCTAGCTGCTCACCGAGGAATTTCAGCAGTCCTTGGATGTCCGTGCTCATCGTGAATCATCTCCCTGTTTATGTGGCTACGGCCCTGGCGATTCTGAAGCTAACGAAACCTACCGAGAGCCACCCGCATCCCGGATAGAGCCGGGACAATTTTCCTTTTGGAGTTCGGTTCGATGATAGACATCGGCCAACCGATCCACGGTCTTTTGCCAGGAAAACTCCAAGGAGTGCTCGCGCGCCTGGGTGGCCAACTTAATGCGCAACTCGTCGTCCTCCACCAGGCGACCGAGGGCATCGGCCCAGGCTGCGGGCTCGTGACCGTCGACAAGCAAACCGCTGACCCCATCGTCGACAGCGATGGAGAGCCCGCCAACATTCGCCGCGACAACGGGAGTGCCGGTGGCCTGAGCCTCCATCGCCACCAACCCGAAAGTTTCGTTGTAGCTGGGCACGGCGACGATGTCTGCGGCCTGGTAGAGCTTCGCCAGGTCCTGCGGCGGGCGTGGGGGCATGAAACGGACTAGGTGATCGATCCCCTCTTCCGCGGCGAGATTGGTGAACTCGTCGGGCGCGTGCACCCCAGAACCGGACAGGCCACCGCAGATAATCACTCGGACATTAGTGGCGGGATAGCGACGCATGAGCTCGCCAACACCGCGCAGCAATACCTGCGGCCCCTTCAGCCGCTGCAGCCTACCAACGAACAAAATGACCTTAGTGTGCAACGGGATGCCCAGCTCACGACGGGACCGCTCGGTGGCACGATCGCTGCCCGGCGAAAAGAGCTCCACGTCCACCCCGGGCGGCACGACATTGATGCGCCACGGGTCGGCATCGTGGAGATCCGCGAGCTGCTTAGCTTCGGCATCTGTATTGACGATGAGCCGGCATGCATTGTCCACAATCTGCTGCTCACAAATACGACGCGATTCAGGCTCTGGCGTATCCCCCTCTGCTAGATGGAGGTTCTTCACCGCCGCCAGCGTGTGCGCCGTGTGCACAAACGGAATATCAAGCAAATCCGACAGCAACCACCCCACCTGGCCAGAGAGCCAGTAGTGCGAATGAATCAGGTCGTATTCAATCCCCTGTTTGCGGGCGAACTCAATAACCCCGCCAGCAAAAGCCGGCATCTGCGTAGCCAGGTCTGACTTCTCCAGCCCCTCATATGGGCCAGCCACTATGTTGATGACACGGAAATTCTCACTGACCTGAATCACCGGTCCATCGCTGGAACGCGTGGCGCGAGTGAAAACATCCACCTTCACACCGCGTCGCGCCGACTCCTCGCAGGTGCGCAGCACGTAGACATTCATGCCGCCAGCGTCACCGATGCCCGGTTGCTCCAGCGGAGAGGTATGCATGGAGATCATCGCGATGCGGTTCGGCCACGCCGGGGTATTAGAGGTGGTGCTTGGGGTGGCTGCGTCTGCGCCCTCCGTTGCCGCCGGAAATATTTCGCTCATACTGCCCAGAGTGCCTATGCCAGGGGCAACCCCGCAAATGAGTACCTCAAATACGTGTATAGGAATTCCGGCATCGCAGTGCGACGTAGGGCACAATAGAGGTCGATACCTACTACGTCGTAGGTTATTATCACCTCACGACATAGTCAGGCGATAAACAAAACTTTAGGAGGACCCCATGGCCGATACATCCAGCTCACACGCTGCAAATGACTCTGCCCCAGCTCACGGTTCCACACCCAACGCTGCGGCCTCCAAGGCCTGGCTGAACCTGTATCCGGAGTGGACCCCACCCCACATCGACTACAACTTCGACACCCTCCTAGATGTCTACCGCCACACTCTGAGCAACCACCCGCGCCGCAAGGCACTGACCTTCTTCGGTCGCTCTACCTCCTATGCCGAACTGGATGCCAAGGTTCGCAGCGTTGCCGCCGGCCTGCGCGCACTCGGTGTACGCAAAGGCGATCGCGTGGCACTGCTCATGCCGAACTGCCCGCAGCACGTCATCGCCTACTGGGCAGTTCTGCATCTCGGCGCTGTTGCCGTAGAGCACAACCCCCTCTACACCGCCCACGAGCTGCGCCATCCGTTCAACGACCACGGTGCCCGCTTTGCCATCTGCTGGGACAAGATCGTCCCCGTACTTGAAGACCTTCGCAGCAACACCCCGCTCGAGACCATCATTGCGGTCAACATGCTGCAGGATCTGCCGTTTGTCATGCGCACCGCCCTGTCAATCCCGCTGCCGAAACTCCGCGCCGCCCGCGCTAAGCTGCATTCCTCCGCACCGCAGGTCATGGGTTTTGATGCTTTGCTTCACGACGCCGTCGGCGGAGACGGCCACGACCTCCAGGCCGATGAGTCCATCACTGCCGATGACACTGCAGTGATGATGTACACCTCTGGCACCACGGGCTCGCCGAAGGGCGCGCAGCTGAGCCACCGCGGGCTGGTCGCCAACATTCTGCAGGGTAAGGCCTGGGTACCGGGCCTTGGCAAGGAGCGGGAAATCTCCCTAGGCATCCTGCCGATGTTCCACGCCTACGGCCTGACCATTGTCACTAACTTGTCCATGCTGATTGGCGCTGAACTGGTGCTGGTGCCGGCACCGGAGATTCCGCTGATTATGAAGGTGATGAAGAACAATCGCCCGACATGGGTTCCTGGTGTGCCGACCCTCTACGAGAAAATTGTCGAAGCCGCCGAGCGCGATAATGTCGACCTCTCCGGCGTGAAGTTCGCCTTCTGTGGTGCCGCTACCCTGCCGGTTTCCCTCGTGCAGAAGTGGGAGAAACTCACTGGCGGTCGCCTTGTCGAGGGCTACGGTCTCACCGAAACCTCACCGATTATCGTCGGCAACCCGATGGACGGTAACCGCCGCCCGGGCTACGTTGGCCTGCCTTTCCCTGACACCGAGGTCGCCATCGTTGACCCCGATGACCCCACCAAGCTCCGCGCTGACGGCGAGGAGGGCGAGGTCATCGTCCGAGGCCCACAGGTTTTCGCCGGTTATCTCAACCTCCCGGAAGCAACGGAGAAGTCCTTTACCGATGGGCCGGCTGAGCTTCCCGCTGGCGACCGTTGGTACCGCACCGGCGATGTCGGAGTCATGGAGTCGGACGGCTTCATCAAGCTGGTTGCCCGCATCAAGGAGGTCATCATCACCGGTGGCTTCAATGTCTACCCGGCCGAGGTCGAGGAAGTACTACTCTCCCACCCGGACATCACCGATGCCACGGTTGTCGGCCTGCCAAAGAGCGACGGCTCCGAGATGGTCGTAGCCGCCATCACTCTTGCTGACTACGCCCGACTGGATTCCGATGCCTACCGCGACCACTGCTACGACAACCTGACCCGGTACAAAGTGCCGCGCGCATTCTTCCACCTGGAGGAACTGCCGCGTGACCAGATGGGCAAGGTCCGCCGCCGGGACGTCCGCGACGTGCTACTCAAGCAGCTGGAGCAGAAGGGCCAGAGCGTCGATTCGCTTTCCCACCGCAAGTCCCATTAGTTCACGGTGGTTTTGTAGTTGGGATAGGGGCCTGAGTAGAGCTGGCCCCTATCCCCATAAGGCGGATCCCCGCCCCCAGACTTAGTGACTAGGTTTATGGCAAAAAATTGCGAGTGAATGCAATTCACGTGTCATAAACCTAGTCACTTTCTCTATCCCCGCCCATTGACAGAAGGCCCGGGAGCGCAAGCTGAGGACTACCCAGCGGTTCTGTCAGCCCCAGCGGCCCCATCAGTCACGCCAGCCTCTCCAGCCCGGCTCCCCCTGGCCATCAGCCACCCGCCGCGGGCCTAATCGATGCTCACGCCGACCCACACCGGCTCGGGCACCAGGGTCACGCCGAATGCCTTTTCCACACCAGCGCGCACATCGCGTGCCAAAGCCACCAAGTCGGCAGCGGTCGTCGGCGCACCATCGCCGGACATCCCGCGGTTGGTCAGTGCCAGGGTGTGCTTAGTCGACAGTCGTGCGGGCGCACCGTCACCGGGGTAGCCCTTGGGGAACCCGGCGCGCTCGATAAGCCACGCCGCCGAGAGCTTCACGGCCCCCTCGTGGCCGGGGCCAGCGGGGAAAGCGGGCATATTCGCGGCCTCATCGGTCCCACGCAGCGCGGCAACCTTTGCACGCACGGTCTCCACCGAGTTCTCCGGAATGATCGGGTTGGTAAAGAAAGAACCCGCCGACCAGGTATCGCGGTCAGCATATTCGAGAACCATGCCCTTGCCCCGGCGCAGCTCAAGCACCTTTTCGCGCACCAGCTCAGCCGGCCTGCGAATCTCGCCAGCCGCAGCCTCGGCCTCGTCGACGCCCAGGCGCCGCGCCAGTTCGCCATAGCGAAGTGGCGCGGACATCCCATCCACGCTGAGCTCGAACCGCACGGCCAGCACCACTGCCCGTGCGGTGAACTTCAGGTTCGAGTAGCGGTAGGAAAGGTCGAGGGACTCCGGTTCCACCCACTCGACCGAGCCGGTTGCGCGATCGTAAAGCTGCACCGCGTCCAGAACCTGCGATACCTCAGCACCGTAGGCACCAACATTTTGCACCGGCGTGGCTCCGGCCGATCCCGGAATACCCGACAGGCATTCCAGGCCGCCAAAACCGGCGTCGACACTCATCTCCACGACCTCGTCCCAGACTGCACCGGCCTCGGCCTCCACGATTGCCGACACGGACTCCAACCCGTGTCCGCGAGTGCTCATGGTCACGTTGTCAGCCTCAATCACCACAGCCACCAGCGGCTCGAGTTCATCGGCTACCACCAGGTTGGATCCGCCTCCCACGATGAGGAGGGGCACGTTAGCGTCGTCAAGCGTGCGTACAACATCGACCACAGCGTCCGTCGTGCTACACCGGACGACGGCACGCGGCACCCCGCCGAGGCGGAGCGTCGTCAGATCCGAGAAAGCGGTACGCGTGCTGAGCTCCACCCCCTCTAGCCCCGCAAGCCCATCGATGGCTTCTTCCATGTCGGAGGTCAGGTGAATTGGGTTCGGCGATTGGTCGAGATTTTCCACGCCCCTAGCGTAGTGCAAGTTACGTATCATCAAGCGCATGACTACGACTAACACGCACACCGTCAACTTCGACCAGCCGATTGAGAAGGTCTACGAGGCCCTCACCGACGCCGGTTTCTGGGAGAAGGTCGCAAACCGTTTCTCGGCAGCTGACGGCAAGGTGGAAAAGTTCGAGACCACCGACGCTGGCACCACCGTCGTGATTCGCCAGACCGTCGCTGCCGACAAGATTCCGGCGCAGGCGCAGAAGTTCGTTAAGTCCGGGGTCGGCATGACGCGCACGTTCGTCATCAGCCCGCTTAACGACGACGGCGCGACCTCCACCGTGACCACAGAAGCTTCGGGCGTACCGGCATCCTTCAGTGCGTCCCAGAAGCTCACCGCCCAGGGCGAAGGTGCAGTGCTGACCACCAACTCCGAGTTCGCCATCAACGTGCCGCTGCTCGGTGGCAAGCTCGAGGAGAAGGCCGCTCCGTACCTGGAGCGCGTCCTCAACGCTGAGACCGCGGTACTGGCGGACTACGTCGCTAAGTAGGTTGCGCACCGGGGGGGCACCGGGGAAGGGTTTGCCACGCTTGCCGGGCTCCCCGGCGGATACCTGGCGAAGATAGGTGGTAGCGACGGAGCCGTCGTTAAGCAAGACTGGGAACCATGAGTTCTGCTAAACGCTCTTCGAGCGTCAAAGTCCTGCCCACCGTCCTCGGTGTCATCATCGTGGTGGCGCTTATTGCGATTGCCGGCGAAATCGGCGTCCGGATGTTCGTGAGCAAGGAGATTTCCGACGGTTACCGCACCTCCGCCGAGGAGCGTGGTGCGACGGTCACTGAGGACCCCAAGGTTTCTTTCGGCACCCGCCCGATGCTGCTCGCCTTGGCCACGAAGTCCGTGCCCTCGATGGATCTGTCCACTCCGAACACACTGGAGGTCAAGAACCCGGAGGCGCTGGGTGGCGCACCGGAGATCAACGGTGACCCGGCAGCGGAAGTGCACCTGGAAAACGTGGATCTGAGCAATCGCGCGGATCCGACGGCAGAGTCGCTGCGAGTAGATGTCACGATCCCACCTCAGCTGCTGCAGGCGCTGATTAACCGGGAAAGCGGTGTACGCGCTTCCACGATTACGCCGCTGCCAGACGAAGGCCTTTTCAACATTGAATTCGCCTCCGGATTTGCGACCTCCAAGTTCCGCCCGATTGCCAACGGCGGTCATATCGAAATCAACCTGGAGGGCGGCTCAATCCTCGGCTTAAACCTCGATGGCCTGGCCGGCTGGCTGGGAGAAGCGAGCGGTACGCTGTTGAGTTACGACATCGGCCACGGCATGCAGGTGGAGGAAGCGCACGTCACCGGGGAGGGCCTGGCGTTGACGCTGACGGGCGCAAATCTGCCTTTGTCGACCGTGAACGAACTTACCTTTAGCTAGCAGGTAAGATACCGAGAATGACTCGCTCTCTCATCACCGCAAAAAGCGGTACTCCCACCGAGCGCCAGTACATCTTCTCGCTCGGCTGTCCAGACCGTACCGGTATCGTTTCCACCCTGTCGACCTTCCTGTCCGACATTGGTGCGTGGATTACCGAGGCGGACTTTTTCTCCGACCCGGAGACCGGATGGTTTTTCACTCGCCAGGCGGTCCGCGCCGACGCGCTCGACCTGACTGTAGAAGAGCTGCGCGAGAAGTTCGCTGAGCTCATCGGTGATTGGGGCCCTGAGGTCCGCTGGAAGGTCACCGACAACGCTGTCCCGAAGCGCGCTGTCATCCTGGTGACCAAGGAAGGCCACTGCCTGCAGGATCTGCTCGGCCGCGTCGCACAGTCGGACTACCCGATGGAAATCGCTGCAGTAGTTGGCAACCACCGCGATCTGGAGCCACTGGTCGCAGCGTATGACATTCCTTTCCACCACGTGCCCTTCCCCAAGGATGCCGTCGGCAAGCGTAAGGCATTCGATGAGGTCGCCGAGATTGTCGACGCCGAAAACCCGGATGCCATCGTGCTCGCACGTTTCATGCAGATTCTGCCGCCGGATCTGTGCGAGAAGTGGGAAGGCCGCGCGATTAATATCCACCACAGCTTCCTGCCGTCGTTCATGGGCGCGCGCCCGTATCTGCAGGCTTATCGACGTGGTGTGAAGCTCATCGGTGCCACCTGCCACTACGCCACTGAGGACCTCGACGATGGTCCGATTATTGAGCAGGACGTCATGCGTGTCTCCCACAAGTACACCGCTGCGGACATGCAGCGTGAAGGTCGCGATGCGGAGAAGCAGGTCCTCGCCCGCGGTTTGCGCTGGCACCTGGAGGATCGTGTGCAGGTTTACGGCAACCGCACCGTGGTGTTCCAGTAGGTTTTCAGGGAACCAGCCCCAAAAAAAGAAAGTGTCTGGGGTTATGACAAAATAACCGGGTTTTTCACCCAGAAACTGTCATAAACCCAGACACTTTCTCAGTAGTGCAGCCTAGCACCCGCCCGGGACTAATAACCGCCCTGAGCGTTCGACAAAATGTCCTTGATCTGTGGGCGGACATCCAACCAGTAAATACCCGTGATGACTAGCCCGGCAATCAGCGGGATGCCCAGCATTGCCCAGCCCAGCCACGGCAGGAGCAGGAAGATAGCCGAACCGACCAGCATGCCGGCCCAGACGTTGCGGCTCTTGCGGTCTGCAGCGTCAAAGGCATCCGCGCGGGTGGTGATGACAAGCACCGCACCGATTAGCGCCAAGATGCCGATGACAAACGGAATGGCGAACTGAAACAGGACGTCCACATAGACGGAAATCGCCATTAGCGGCGAGTCCGCAAGACTGGGCAAAGATGGTAACAGGCGCACCGGGGGAACAACTCCTTTAACAGGGATGCATTGCTTTTTACATGCTAACGCACACCGTCTGATGTGCTGGGTTGTGCTGCTAAATAGCCCCAAACACCAAGGTCGACAGGGTGTAAATGGCCAAACCGGCCAGTGATCCGACAACTGTGCCGTTAACGCGAATGAACTGCAGATCGCGACCGACCATCAGTTCAATCTTGTCGGAAGCTTCATCGGCATCCCAACGCTCGACGGTCTCGGAAATGATCGAGGTAATCTCGCCCGCGTAATTATCAGCGATGAAGACGACAGCCGCTTCCAAACGGCGGTCCATTCGTTTGCGCAACTCAGGATCAGACTGGATCCGCTCGCCGTAGCGGGCGGCCGTTTCCGAGACCTTCCGACGGAGCAGGGAGTCCGGGTCGCGGGCAGCGTCGACAAGCTTTGCGGATGTTGATGCCCAAATCTTCGCCGGCGCCTGTGTGACGGCGGCGGACGAAAGAATGTCAGTCTTAATTTCTTCGACCTTGGCGATGGTCTTCTCGTCGTTCTGCAAGTCTATGGCGAGCTGCGTGAGGAAGCGGTGGAGTGCCAGGCGCGCGTCGTGCTTAGAGTCATGCTGCACCTGCCAGGTCCAATCAACCAACTCGCGATAGACCTTGTCGCCGATGAGATCGTTGACAAAGCTCGGTGCCCAGGATGGGGCGCGCTCTCCGACGAGGCGGTCGATAAGCTTCTGCGAGCCCAGCGACTTCCGGTGCAGCCACTCAGCCATCTGCTGGACGATGGGCTCGGTGCGCCCCTCTTCAATCAGCTGCTCGAGAACCTTACCCGCTGGTGGCCCCCACTCCGGAGCTGCAACTTCGTCGATGACTGCTGACTTCAGCACTGCGGCGGCATCGTCGGGATTAATCGCCTCCAGCACATTTCCGGTGAACTTACCGACCTCTGCTGACACTTTGTCGGCGTTTCCCGGCGCTACCAGCCATTCGCCGATACGCTCAGGGAGCTCGGCCTTACGCACCTTGTCCACAATCAAAGCGGGGTTCAGGAAGTTGTCTCCGACGAACTGCGCCAGGGACTCACCGACCTGGTCCTTCTTACGGCGGACGATAGCGGTGTGTGGGATAGGAATGCCGAGCGGGTGGCGGAACAGAGCTACGACTGCGAACCAGTCGGCGAGGGCACCGACCATGCCGGCCTCAGAAGCAGCGCGAACGTAGCCCACCCACGCGGGCACAACTTCGCCTGCGGATAAGTGTGAAGACTCAATACCGCGGCATGTGAAATACACAGCGGTTGCGATGACCAGAAGCATTGTAGCGAAAGCCTTGGCCTTACGCAGTTGCGCACGTTTTTCCGCTTCAACCTCAGGTGATGGCCCGGGAACTTCAAGACGGTCCGAGACCGTATCTACAGCTGCCGGGAGCTTAGCGGGGTTGTTATCCATGTGTATAGATTAGGCGCCGAAAACGCGAAAATGCCACCGCGCCGCAGTCCGCTGTTGGTGAGAGAGGTACTTCCCAGTACTTCCCCACCCCAGCACACTGTGCACAGTGGCATCAACTGTGGAGGTGCTAGTTCAAAAGGCTAGCGTTGCATCCGCCTAGAGGCGAGCCCCTTTAAACTGGGGCAAGCCTTTAGTGGTGAGTGCCGAATTCCTTTCGGTAAGCCTTGTAGTCACGACGACCGATGGAGATGCAGGCCACACCCGCAATAACCATAACCAGTGCGACTACCAGGCCAGCCCACATGAACACGCTGCCGTCGAAGTTCCAACCACCGGTGTAGTCGGTGTAGTTGGCGGCATCCTTAGCCAGGAAACCGTTGCTGTGAGAGGCAGCAGTCTGGTCGGCAAAAACGGTCGTTGCGAGACCGAAAATGAAGGTACCCCAAGCCGCCAGAGAGGCGAGAATGAGACCCATGCCAATCCAGGTAATGCTCTTGTGAAGCGAGGAGTATTCGGCATTCATGCTCTGAGGCACGTAACCGTCGACGAAGTGCTCTTCGCCCTGGTAACGCTTGACTGCATTCGCCATAATCTATGTCCCTTCTGGAAAACTCTAATCGAGAAAGAGTCTAGTCGTCCTTACCGCGGAAGAACGAACGAGCTCGTTCCTTGGTGACGGCGGCAACCGCAGTCAGCGGGATACCTGCCGGGCAGACGTCAGCACATTCACCATAGAGGGAGCACGGACCGAAGGTGCCTTCGACCTCGTCAACCATCTTGCGGGCACGCTTGCCACGCTCTTCCTTACCCAGCGGGACCAGGGAAAGGTGAACCAGCTTTGCGCCGGTGAACAGGTGTGCAGCACCGTTCGGGCAAGCTGCGACACAAGCACCACAGCCGATGCAGGCTGCGTGGTCAAGTGCGAACTCAGCGGTCTCGTGGTTCAGGTGCAGAGTATCTGCATCCGGAGCGGTACCAGCGTTGATGGAGACGTAGCCACCCTGCTCGAGGACACGGTCCAGAGCGGAGCGGTCAACGACCATGTCCTTGACGACCGGGTATGCGGCGGAGCGCATCGGCTCAATCTTCAGGGTGTCACCATCGCTGAACTGGTGCAGGCGCTGCTGACAGGTCGGGGTGTTCTGGCCCGGGCCGTGCGGACGACCGTTGACGTTCAGACCACAGGTACCACAAATACCCTCACGGCAGTCAGATGCGAACGCGAACGGCTCCTTGCCGGACTCGACGTACTTGGAGTTGACGTGGTCAAGCAGCTCCAGGATCGACATCTCTGCGACGGCGTCGTCAACGTCAACGGATTCAAAGTGTCCCTCGACGTTCGGACCTGCTTGGCGCCAGATTTCAAGGTGCAGTTTCATTACTTGTAGTTCCTTGTCATGAGCGGGACGGCTTCGAAGGTGAGCGGCTCGGCGTGGCGAATGAATTCGTGACCGGACTGATCCCATGCAGGACCATTGTTGCCTCGCTCCCATGCGGAAACGAAGCACCAGTTAGCGTCATCGCGCTCTGCCTCGCCATCTTCGGAGATGTGGTCATCGCGGTAGTGAGCACCGCAGGACTCATCGCGGTCGAGGGCGTCGACACACATGAGCTCACCGAGGTCGATGTAGTCAGCAACACGGTTAGCGTACTCGAGCTGCTGGTTCATCTCATTCGGCTCACCCGGGATGAACAGGTCAGACCAGAATGCCTTACGCAGTTCGCGGATCTCCTCGATACCACGAGCCAGGTCTTCCTTGTTACGGGCCACACCACAGTCGCGGTAGAGAATCTCACCGAGCTGGCGGTGGAAGTACTCAGCGCCGTGCTTACCCTGGATGCTCATCAGCTTGTCCAGGCGAGCCTGAGCGCGGTCCAGTGCTTCCTTGGCCTCCGGGGCATCCTCAGCCAGGCGGTCGGTACCGAGCAGCGGGCCAAGGTAGTTCGGAATGGTGAACGGCAGGGTGAACCAACCGTCGACCGAACCGGACAGCAGGGAGTTTGCACCCAGGCGGTTTGCACCGTGGTAGGTCCAGGATGCCTCGCCACCGGTGAACAGACCCGGGATGGAGGTCATCTGGTTGAAGTCAGACCACAGACCACCCATGGTGAAGTGGCAGGTCGGAGCAATGCGCATCGGAACCTTGTACGGGTCCTCACCGATTGCCTCTTCGTACATCTGAATCAGGTTCGAGTAGCGTTCCTTGATGACCGGCTGGCCCAGGCGCTCAATTGCGTCACGCAGATCCAGGTAGACGGAGTTCTTCAGCGGACCAACACCGTAGCCGGCGTTAATCTGCTGAGAGTTGGCACGGGAAGCGACGTCACGCGGGACGAGGTTACCGAATGCCGGGTAGCGACGCTCCAGGAAGTAGTCGCGCTCGTCCTCCGGGATGTCGTTGGCCGGGCGCTCGTCGCCCTTCTTCTTCGGGGTCCAAATACGTGCGTCGTTACGCAGGGACTCGGACATCAGAATGGTCTTCGACTGCCAGTGCGCGTTGACCGGAAGACCGGTCGGGTGGAACTGGATGAAGGACGGGGATGCGAAGTAAGCACCCTGGTCGTATGCACGCATGATGGCCGAAGCGTTGGAGTTCTTGGCCAGCGTGGACATGTGGTAGACGTTGCCGTAACCGCCGGTAGCCAGAATAACTGCGTGAGCAGTGTGAACGGTCAGCTCACCATTGATGAGGTTACGCATGATGGCACCCTGGCAACGGCCGTCGGCGACGATGATGTCAACCAGCTCGTTGTGGGTGAAGATCTCGACGTTGCCGAGACCAATCTGGCGCTGCAGAGCCGAGGTAGTCGACAGCTGCAGCTGCTGACCCGTCTGACCACGGGTGTAGTACGTACGGGAGACCTGCACACCACCGAAGGAACGGGTTGCCAGGGTACCGCCGTACTCGCGAGCGAACGGAGCACCAATTGCATTCAGGTGGTCGATGACGCGGACGGACTCGACAGCCAGACGCCAGCAGTCGTTCTCGCGGCAGCGGTAGTCGCCGCCCTTAACGGTGTCCTTGACGTGGCGGTAAGCGCCGTCGTTGTCGACCTTCTTACCGCGAGCGGAGTTGACACCACCCTGTGCAGCAATGGAGTGCGCACGGCGCGGAGCGTCGTGGTAGGTGAAAACCTGCACGTCGTAACCGAGCTCACCGAGGGCAGCAGCGGCAGCGCCACCAGCCAGGCCGGTACCGACGACCATGACGCGGAACTTACGACGGTTCAGCGGCGAAACCAGGTTGGCGTGATCCTTCTGGTACTGCCAGTGGTCCTTCATGGAGACCTTGTCACCCGGGGAGTTATCGGACAGAACCTTGCCGATCTTGACCCCGTCGACAACGCTTTCCGGCGCGCGGAAGTCCGCAGCGACGGTTGCTTCAGTGTTAGTCATAGTAAATTTCCTCCTCGACCTACGAGACCAGACCGGTCAGGACGGCGACTGGGATGAAGATGTTGCCGACAACAACCAGCAGCGGCAGCAGGCCGGACAGGAACAGCAGAACCTTGCGCCAGCGCTTACCGGTGATACCGAGGTCGGAAGTAGCAGTCCACAGACCGTGGGACAGGTGCAGCAGCAGAGCGAGCTGCGCAATGATGTACCAAACAACAACACCCGGACGCGAGAAGGACGCAATCACGTTCTGGTACGCCTCACCGTGCTCGAAAGAAGACGGAGCAACGCCAGCACCGATGGTCAGGTCCAGCAGGTGGAAGATGATGAAGGCCAGCAGCACGATGCCGGTGATCACCATCGAACGTGCAGTAAAGGTGTTCCAGCTGGACACCATGCCCTGACGGCGGAACTTGCCGCGGGACTGCTTAGCACGTGCAGCCAGGGTGAGGCCACCGAAAATGTGCAGGACAATAGCTACCAGCAGGACAATGCGGAAAATCCACAGAATGCCCTCGTTCGGAACTGCCGGAGCACCGACAGTGCGCAGGAAGGTCGCGTATGCGTTGAAATCTTCCGCGCCAGCGAAAATTTTCAGGTTACCCAGCATGTGGACAATAACGAAGAGGCCAAACAGCACGCCAGTGACGGCCATGGTCAGCTTCAGAGCCCATGAGGGGTATTTAGGCTGCTCGCGCAGCGGTTCTACATTAATTTTGCCGTGCGCGATTGCGTCACGGTTTGAACTTTTAACAGTCATGGCACCTCCAGTGTCATATTCACTCTAAAGTCACACAGCGCCTGGTAAACATTTTTCCCCCTTTTGGGTGGGGATTTTCACAGGTTACCTAGGGCTTTTCTCCGCCTTTTCTCAGGTTATCGCATTTTAGCCACTTCTGATGTCGTCGCTGTATAAATCCCCTTCCCCACCATAAAAACGCCCCTACCCCGACTTTTGCCGATTTTTCACCCGCCCAAACCAGCTAATAACGCAACATAAATAGCACGGAAATAAAAAACCGCCCACTTTTCTCAGGTGGACGGTTTTAATACTCAATAATTATGTTGCGAAATTCTTTATTTTTACCCCTGCCGAATTCCCCAAAGAACCCAAACAGCCACCCCCAACAGGCAATCCCCCCCCCATTGGCACCGTGTACAGCCGAAGCCGTCCGACTAATCCTCGCTCTGATCCGAGTTCGCCATCACCACGGTCAACGGCTCCGGACCAATGATCACCTCATGGCTCGCGACCATAATCGGTCCAACCTGGTGGTCGCCCTCCTCCAGGGCGACTTCCACCGTGCGGCCACGCACCGTCACCCGGATACGACAACCATGAATAGTGACTCGGTACGTCAGACCACTCCAGTCTTCAGGCAGACGCGGATCGATACTGTAGCGGCCATCGTGGTCACGGAAACCACCGAAGCCATAGACCAGGGACTGCCATACTCCACCGGCAGATGCGACGTGGACGCCATCGGCAGCGTTGCCATGCAGGTTCGCCAGGTCCACATAGAGTCCGCGTAGGAAGAAGTCCATTGCCTGCTCCTGCAAGCCCAACTCGGCCGCAACAATGGACTGCACAACAGCGGACAGCGAGGAATCACCAGTGGTGAGCGGATCGTAATACATGTAGTCTGCGCGCTTTTGTTCCGTCGTAAAGCGATTTCCCATGAGGAAAAGCGCAAGGACGACGTCCGCCTGCTTAATGACTTGGTGACGGTAAATCGTCAGCGGGTGGTAATGCAGCAGCAGCGGGCGCAGCGGGCCAACCTCGGGGTCGTCGAGATTCCAGCGTTTGCGCAGCAGGAACTGGTCATCCTGAGGGTGAATGCCGAGCTTCTCATCGAACGGGATGTACATCGCCTCAGCGGCCTGCTCCCACTCTTCAACCTCTCGCTCGGTGAGATCGAAGCGGTTGGTCAGTTCGCGGTAGGCGGCGGGGCGATCGCGCTTCATCTGCTTGACGACGTCCGCCGCAACCCGCAGGTTATACTGCGCCATCACGTTGGTGTACAGGTTGTTGTTCACCACCGTGTTGTACTCATCTGGGCCGGTGACGCTGTGAATCTGGAATTCGCGATGCTCGGCATCGAAGAATCCCAGCGACATCCAAAATCTGGCTGTACCGAGCAGCAAGTCCGTGCCCTCCTTGAGCAGGAACTCCTCATCGCCGGAGGCATAGACGTACTTCATCATTGCGTACACGATGTCCGCATCGATGTGGTACTGCGCCGTGCCGGCCTCAAAGTAGGCTGAGGACTCCTGACCATTGATAGTGCGCCACGGGAAGAGGGCACCGTCGTGCGCCAGTTCATCGGCACGCGCCCACGCGGCTTCGAGCATGTCCCAGCGGAAGCGCATGGCATTGCGTGAGAATTGCGGCGACGTATAAGTAAGGAATGGGGTCACGTAGATTTCCGTGTCCCAGAAGTAGTGGCCTCCGTAGCCGGTGCCGGTCATTCCCTTGGCCGGCACACCTTGGAATTCGGCGCGGGCGGCGGCCTGGATAATCTGCCAAATGTTCCAGCGCACTGCCTGCTGAATCTCCGGCTGATTGTAAATAACCACGTCAGAGCGCTCCCAGAAGCGTTCGAGCCACTCCTCCTGGTTCTCCATCAGCCTCAGCATGCCGATGCGTCCGACGCGGTTCAGGGTGCGCTCACAGCGGAATGCCAGCTCTTCGGCACGCACCTTGCGGGATGAGTGGTACGCGACCAGCTTCTCCAGGCGGATGACAGTGCCGACCGGCGCATCCAGGTTGAACAGGGAGCTGGCCACATCCGGCTCGGTCGACTGCGAAACCTCTACGAACGGCTCCGTGCCGTCGGGAGTGCGGACAGTAAAGGTGTGGTCCATGGAAGTGGCCACGGTCATACCGGAGTTTGCGCAGCGGTAGCCCAGCGTCGAGCGCTGCCCGTGCGCCGATTCCGACTGAAATGCTGGAATGAGCACGCGGTCTTCCAGCGCCTCGGCGCGACGGGGATCCAGTTCGGTGCCCTGCGCCTTGGCGGCATCGTGGTACTCGTCCTCGCCGTCCTGGCGGTTGAGGATCTGCGAGTTGATCATCACCGCAGCATCCGCATCCAGCAGCTCGACTTCCAGACTCATCGCGGCGACATGCTTTTCCTGGAAAGACACCATGCGCTCAGAGGTGACGCGAACGTGCTTGCCACCCGGGGTGCGCCAAATGAACCGACGACGCAGCACCCCCTCACGGAAATCCAGGCTACGTTCGTAGTCGCTGACCTCAGCATTGCCGAGACGCAGGGGCTCATCGTCAATGTAGAGACGCATTGCCTTGGCGTCCGGAGCGTTGACAATCGTCTGCCCCTGGCGGGCTAGACCGTAGGCGTCCTCGGCGTGCCTAATCGGCCATGTCTCATGCAGACCGTTGATATAAGTGCCGTGTTCACTGGAGTCACGACCCTCCGGCGGATTGCCACGCATGCCGATGTACCCGTTCGACAGCGCAAACAGCGTCTCGCCCAAACCGAGCGGGAGGCCGTTCGGCTTCGTCTCAATCAGACGCCACTCATCGACCGGAGTGATGTCTCGGTCCATGAGTCCCTCGGCATTCACCAGGTGGTGGTGCTTATCCGCACGACCCGCCGGGAAGTTGCGACGCTGCTTACGACGAACTGGGGACACCGTCTCCTCCTGTTTTTCAGCCTCGGCGGTCTCCGCGTCGTGACCCTGCCCCTGCGGAATCACACGCTCGGTCTCGTCGACTGCTGCCGTGGTCGAATCGTTGGCCATGATGCCTTCCGGTTTTCTCTCAGCCATTTGTCACGAGCCAGCCTAGACGAGTTCCGCCAAGTCACTGACCACAATGTCGGCACCCGCTCGGCGCAGCGCTTCTGCGCCAGCACCGCGGTCAACACCAATGACCAGACCAAATGCGCCGGCTGCACCCGCTTGCACACCGCTGATGGCATCCTCAACCACCACAGCATCGCGCGGTGCCACCCCCAGATTCTCCGCCGCGTACACGAAAGTATCGGCGGCTGGCTTACCCGGCAGGTTGTTCTCGTGCGCCACCACGCCGTCAACAATCTCCACGAACCGCTCACGCAGCCCAGCGGCCGTCAGCACCGGCACCGCGTTCTTCGACGAGCTGACCACCGCCAACTGCGGTTTTTCGCTTGCCGACGAGTCCCCCGCGCCCTGTAACTCGTCGAGCAGCGCTACCGACCCCGGGTAGGCCTCGATTCCTTTCTCGACTCGCGCCAGGAAGTCATCGTTCTTGCGCTTCCCGAGCCCCACAATCGTCTCGTCTTTCGCTGTGTCCTCATCGCTACCGTGTGGCAGCGAGATGCCGCGAGATTCCAGGATTGCTGCGATGCCCTCATCGCGGCGGCGACCATCGAGGTAGGTGAAATAGTCCTCCTCTGTGTAGGCCGAGACGCCCTTGTGCTCAAAGTAGTCGCTAAACATGTCCGCCCACGCCTGCTCGTGCACATCGGCGGTAGGGGTAATCACTCCGTCGAGGTCAAAGAGGATTGCGCCCGCGCTATGGAGGAATTCTTTGGCCTTGGCAAGGTTGGTAGCACTGTCGGTCGTGGAATTAGTCATGGGGGTCGCAGCTCCTTGGACGTTGCAGACTGCATATTCGCAATTAACTTCTCAATCAACGCTAGCAACGTTGCCCCTAGCCCGCTTGTGAACCCGGGTATCTCAAATTCTGAGCGCGCAGGTGCCACACACTGGCAACGGTTGGGGCTCTCAGTGCACACACCGCGGGTGCTTCCAACTCGGGTAGTTCCAACGCACGCCCTCTAAGCACGCGCAGCCACCACAGCAAAACAAACTGCCGGGTATATACGGAATTGGCTTTAGAAATCAGCCAACAACACATACACACCGGCAGTTTGGTGGTTATTTAGTTAGTTCGGCTCGGCAGTCGCCTGCTAACCCTAGCCTGACCCAGAATTAATCCTGGTCGATGCCCTCGCGCTTCTTGAACTCCAGGCGACGGCGGTGCAGGATCGGCTCGGTGTAACCGGACGGCTGGTTGACACCGTCGAGGATGAGCTCCTTGGCAGCCTGGAAACCAATGGACTTGTCGAAGTCCGGGGCCATCGGCAGGTACGCCTCATCGCCCTCGTTCTGGCGGTCAACAACCTCGGCCATACGCTGAAGCGAATCGATAATCTGCTCCTCGGTGACAACACCGTGCAGCAGCCAGTTAGCCAGAGTCTGGGAGGAAATACGCAGGGTAGCGCGGTCCTCCATCAGGTCAACATCGTTGATGTCCGGCACCTTGGAGCAGCCAACGCCCTGCTCAACCCAGCGGATAACGTAGCCCAGGATGGACTGGCAGTTGTTGTCCAGCTCGTTAGCCTTGTCCTCATCGGACCAGTCAGCGCCCGGCTCGCCAGCCTTAGCTGCCGCTACCGGGATGGTGAGCAGATCACCGAAGGTGTCGCGGCGACCGTCGGTAAGCAGCTTGTCCTGAACGCCGAAGACGTCAACCTCGTGGTAGTGGGTAGCGTGCAGCACACCACCGGTCGGGGACGGAACCCACGCGGTGGAAGCACCCTGCTTCGGCTGACCAATCTTCTGCTCCAGCAGCTCGGCCATCTGCTCGGTCATAGCCCACATGCCCTTACCGATCTGAGCCTTGCCCTGCAGGCCGTGTGCCAGACCGGAGTCGACGTTGTTGTCCTCGTAAGCCAGCATCCACGGAGCGGTCTTCTGAACAGCCTTGCGGAACATCGGACCAGCCTGGATGGAGGTGTGGATCTCATCACCAGTGCGGTCCATGAAGCCGGTGTTAATGAAAACGACACGCTCGGAAACAGCCTTGATGGCGGCGTCCAGGTTGACGGAGGTACGACGCTCCTCGTCCATCAGGCCGACCTTCAGGGTGTTGTGCGGCAGACCCAGCAGCTTCTCAACGTCTGCGAACAACTCGTTGGTGAACGCAGCCTCGTCCGGGCCGTGCTGCTTCGGCTTCACGATGTAGATGGAGCCGGTACGGGAGTTCTTACGTGCGTTGTCCTGGTCCAGGCCCGGGATTGCACAAGCAGCGCTGATGACGGCATCCATGATGCCCTCGAAAATCTCCTCGCCATCGCGGTCGAGGATGGCTGGGTTCTGCATCAGGTGGCCGACGTTACGGACCAGGTTCAGGGAACGACCGTGCAGGGTGACCTCGGAACCGTCAAGAGCGGTGTAGGTGCGGTCGTCGTTGATGGTACGGGACAGCTTCTTGCCACCACGGGTGAACTCTACTGCGAGGTCACCGACGTTCAGGCCCAGCCAGTTGGTGTAACCCAGGGTCTTGTCGGCAGCGTCGACTGCGGCGACAGAGTCCTCGAGGTCCATGATGTTGGTGACAGCGGCTTCCAGGATGATGTCCTTGACACCAGCCTTGTCGGTCTTGCCGACCGGGGACTCCGGGTCAATCAGCAGCTGAATGTGCAGACCGTTGTGCTTGAAGTAAATGGACTCCGGTGCGTCCTTGTCGCCGGTGTAGCCGACCAGGGTCTCCGGCTCGCGCAGACCGGAGGTAGCGCCACCTTCCAGGGTTGCCTGCAGGTGACCGTCGACAATGTCATAAGAGGTGACGTCCGCATGGGAACCGTCGACCAGCGGCAGAGCCTTGTCCAGGAAGTCACGGCCCCATGCGATAACACGGTCACCACGGACCTTGTTGTAGCCCGGGGTGTCCTTCTCCGCACCGCCATCTTCAGCAATAGCGTTGGTACCGTACAGCGCGTCGTAAAGCGAGCCCCAGCGTGCGTTCGCAGCGTTGATGGCGAAACGGGCGTTGAGGACCGGCACAACCAGCTGCGGACCAGCGGTGGAAGTAATCTCGGTGTCGACGCCCTCGGTGGTGACCTGGAAGTCACCCGGGTTGTCAACGAGGTAGCCAATTTCCTTCAGGAATGCGACGTACTCATCCTGGTTCTGCTTGCCCGGGTGTTCCTTGTACCAAGCGTCGAGCTTTTCCTGCAGCTCATCGCGCTTGGCCAGCAACTCGCGGTTGCGCGGAGTGTACTTAGCGACAATGTCACCGAAGCCGTTCCAGAACGCGTCCTTGTCCTCAATGCCGGCGGCGGGGAGTGCGGTGTCATTAACAAAGTCGTAAAGAACCTTCGCGACCTGCATTCCACCTGCCGAAATACGCTGTGCCATTGCTCTCCTCAAAACTATTGATTGCAATTTGCCCATCCAGCCACAGCCACGTCAGCGGCTCACGCACTGGATGCGTTGTTCCCCTACTGTATGTGATTCGGCGCACTTATGGACCGTCTTTTTTCATAACCCCCAACCGCCAGCCCGGTATAGCGCCGCTCACATTTGCTATTTCATTCGCTTTACGACGAGCACCCCGCGAACAGGCCCTACCCCTCCCCGATGACCATTCGGGCATTCAATCCCGACTCCACAACCAGCTCTCCCCACCCGCCTTGACCGCAGCATCCCTCGCACTCTTTCCTCCAGCCACGAAACAACACACGCAATGGGAAAGTGTCGCGCCTCACAGGCATTTACTATTGCGACCTGCACATCAACGGCCACCAACCAATCGTGTCGCGGCAGCCTCCACCTTCAAACCAGACCATAAAAGCGAGATGGCAACCGAAGCTCTGGCCACCATCCACGAACGCTCCGGCGGGGTATTGACGGTGTAACGGCAGTGTATTTAGAAGCCCGTTTCTACCTTTACGGCCGCGATTTCGGGGGTAGCGAATCACCCCCTAAACCCCAAACACTGTTAACGACCAGCTTTGATAATTACCAAAATATAAATCACCCCAAAGTGGGGGGAACATTATTAACGGGGCCATCACAGGAAAATAACAGTACGAATGTACCGCCCGGTCACAGGCGAAAATAGCTAAAGCCAAGCTACACATTGCAATGTTTGCAAACTTCACAGGTGTTATCCGGGTTACATACTTGAATTCACATCCAGAGTTGCTTGACGAACTTAGCGCTATGCCCCAAAATGTGAGACATGGCACGCGGAAGCGGACATTGTTTTTGTTCGCGTGTTTGTGTGCAGGGGTACGGCATTTTGCTAGCACCCCCTGCATTCACGTGACACCGCGGTCACTATCGGGTCAGCATGTAGATCGGTTCTGTCGGAATTGTTCTTAAGTCAGCACCCGGAGTTCGAAAAGCAAGCAAAAGGAAGTGACTCCGTTTATGTCTAACGTTGGTAAGGCACGTACCGCCGCCGAAATCCAGAAGGATTGGGACGAGAACCCGCGCTGGGAAGGTATCACCCGCGACTACACCGCTGAGCAGGTTGCTGAGCTCCAGGGCACCGTCGTCGAGGAGAACACCCTCGCTCGCCGTGGCGCCGAGCTCCTGTGGGAAGGCGTCAACGTTAAGGACGACTCCTACATCAACGCTCTGGGTGCACTGACCGGCAACATGGCCGTTCAGCAGGCTCGCGCTGGCCTGAAGGCTGTCTACCTCTCCGGTTGGCAGGTTGCTGGTGACGCTAACCTCTCCGGCCACACCTACCCGGACCAGTCCCTGTACCCGGCTAACTCCGTGCCGAACGTCGTTCGCCGCATCAACAACGCTCTGCTCCGTGCAGACGAGATTGCTCGCATCGAGGGCGACGACTCCGTCGACAACTGGCTGCTGCCGATCGTCGCTGACGGTGAGGCTGGCTTCGGTGGCGCTCTGAACGTCTACGAGCTGCAGAAGGCCATGATCAACGCTGGTGCCGCTGGTACCCACTGGGAGGACCAGCTCGCTTCCGAGAAGAAGTGTGGCCACCTGGGCGGCAAGGTCCTGATCCCGACCCAGCAGCACATCCGTACCCTGACCTCTGCTCGCCTGGCTGCTGACGTCTCCAACACCCCGACCGTCATCATCGCCCGCACCGACGCTGAGGCCGCCACCCTCATCACCTCCGATGTTGATGAGCGCGACCAGAAGTTCATCACCGGCGACCGCACCTCCGAGGGCTTCTACCACGTCCAGAACGGCCTGGAGCCGTGCATCGATCGTGCGAAGTCCTACGCTCCGTACGCTGACATGATTTGGATGGAGACCGGTACTCCGGACCTCGAGCTGGCTAAGAAGTTCGCTGAGGGCGTCAAGGCTGAGTACCCGGACCAGCTCCTGGCTTACAACTGCTCCCCGTCCTTCAACTGGTCCGCTCACCTCGAGAAGGACGAGATTGCCAAGTTCCAGAACGAGCTGGGCAAGATGGGCTTCAAGTTCCAGTTCATCACCCTGGCTGGCTTCCACGCCCTGAACTACGGCATGTTCGACCTGGCTTACGGCTACGCTCGCGAGCAGATGTCCGCATTCGTCGACCTGCAGAACCGCGAGTTCGAGGCTGCCGAGAAGCGCGGTTTCACCGCTGTCAAGCACCAGCGCGAGGTTGGCGCTGGCTACTTCGACCGCATCGCCACCACCGTCGACCCGAACTCCTCCACCACCGCCCTGAAGGGCTCCACCGAGGAGGGCCAGTTCTAAGTCACCCGGCTTAGGGCTTAGGTCTAAGACCTAGCTTCAACACCCAGCGAGGGCTGCACCTGCAGCTTTCGCTGGGTGTTTTTTGTGCGTTCATCGACGTGTCGACTCCGGGCCGTCGTGAAGCGTGCCAGAGAACCTGAGCGCCTACACACGCAAGCAAAGCTTGCAACGGTTTTCTACACAAATTCAGCAAAGCCCGCGATATGCTGGGCAGTATGTCGAAAACCTATGTCGGATCCCGCCTCCGCCAGCTCCGCCGCGAGCGCGACCTCAGCCAGGCCGCGCTCGCACAGGCGTTGGGCCTCTCGGCTAGTTACGTCAACCAGATCGAGCACGACGTCCGCCCACTGACCGTTCCTGTTCTGCTTCGTATCACGGACACATTCGGCGTTGACGCGACTTTCTTCTCCCGCGATGACGACTCCCGCCTCCTCGCTGAGGTCCAAGATGTGGTGATGGACAAAGAGATCGCCAAGTCCCCCATGGACCTGCAGGAAATCTCGGAAATGGTCCGCGACCACCCCGACATCGCCCGCATCATGGTGGACATCCACCGCCGCTACCGCAACGTCACCGACAAACTCTCCCTGGCCACCGAAGAGCGCAACTTCGGCAACAGCACCGACACCGCCTCCGGCTCACAGGCGCTGACCATGCCACACGAGGAAGTCCGCGACTACTTCTATGCCCGCCAGAACTACATCGCTTCGGTCGACACCGCCGCCGAGGAGCTGGCTCGCGAGCTGCGCATCACCGACGAGACCACCGATGTGGTCTCTGTGCTGGCCGACAGGCTGTCCAACGACCATGGGATTCGGATTGCGCTGGAATCGTCGTTAGGCGATGTGCAGCACAGCCTTGATCGGCGGACGAAGACGCTCTACCTCGCGCGGCACCTCTCGCCGGGGCAGCGGGCCTTCCGCATGGCCACGGAGCTGGGGTTTTTGGAGCAGGGCGAGACCATTTCCGAGGCTGTCGCGTCCGGGCATTTCATGTCGGAGGAGTCGCGGAAGCTGGCGCAGCGCGGAGTCGCGACGTACTACGCGGCGGCGCTGATTCTGCCGTATGAGTCGTTCCATGCGATGGCTGAGTCGAAACGCTACGACATCGAGCTGTTGTCGCGCACTTACGGCGTGGGCTACGAGACCATCTGCCACCGACTGTCCACGATGCAACGTCCCAGCCTGCGCGGTATCCCGTGGACATTCGTGCGCGTCGACCGCGCGGGCAACATGTCCAAACGCCAATCCGCCACGGGCTTCCACTTCACGCATTCGGGCGGTACCTGCCCACTGTGGAACGTCTACGAGACCTTCTCCTATCCCGGCAAAGTCATGCGGCAGGTCGCGCTCATGCCGGATGGTCGGCCCTACATGTGGATCTCGCGGACCGTGGAACATCACGCGGCACGTTTCGGCAAGCCAGGTAAGGTTTTTGCCATCGGTTTGGGCTGCGAGGCCCGTCACGCTGAGCGCACCGTGTACGCCGATGGTCTCGATCTCGCGGACCTCGACGCCGCCACTCCGATCGGTGCCGGCTGCAGGGTCTGCTCCCGCGAGGCATGTCCGCAGCGCGCGTTCCCGCCGATTCATCGGGATATCGACATCAACATGCACCGCTCCACCGTCTCACCGTACTAATTCGCTTTACGACGGGCGCAGGGTCGGCCTGTTTGCGGGGGCTTGGTTTGCGCAGGATGCCTCAAAGAAGAAGACCCCAAAAAGAAAGTGCTTAAGTTTATGACACTTTCGCACCGATTTTCACGGTCAAACTGTCATAAACTTAAGAACTAACTCGTATCTACCTGAGCCGGGACCAGCGAAAACTGGCCCTAGGCCAAAGCCACAACCTCTTACAGGTTAATCATCTTGCCCATAACGCCCTCGGCTGCTTCCTTCATGGCCTCGGACATGGTCGGGTGAATGTGAACGGCGCGGCCGATTTCCTCAGTGGTCAGCTCGTACTTCTCCGCCAGAACCAGCTGCGGCATGAGCTCGGAAACGTTGGCGCCCACCATGTGGCCACCCAGCAGCTCGCCGTATTCGGCATCTGCAATGAGCTTCACGAAACCAACCGGCTCCGCCAGACCCTGCGCCTTACCGTTGGCAGAGAACGGGAAGGTGGAGACCTTAATCTCGCGACCGTTCTCCTCTGCCCACTTCTTGGCCTGTGCCTCGGTCTTACCGAAGGAACCAACCTGTGGGTTACAGAAGGTTGCGCGCGGCATCATGTTGTAGTCCGGGATTGTCTCGGTCTCGTGACCCGCCATGTGCTCAGCTGCAATAACGCCCTGTGCCTCAGCGACATGTGCCAGCTGCAGCTTCATGGTGACGTCACCGATGGCGTAGATGTTATCGACGTTGGTGCGCATGTACTCGTCGATGACAATCTCGCCGCGCTCGCCCAACTCAACACCAGCCTTGTCCAGGCCGATACCCTCGGTGCGCGGTGCGAAGCCGATGGAGACCATAACGCGGTCGACGGTCAGAGTCTGCTCGTCGCCGCCATCCTTGGCCTCGACCTTGACCTCAACCGAGTCACCATTGTCCACGATGGAGGTGGTCTTGTGTCCAGTCATGAGCTTGACGCCCAGCTTCTTGTATTCCTTGGCAATAACCTTGGAGACGTCTGCGTCCTCGTTCGGTAGAACGTTGTCCATGAACTCGACGATGGTGACATCCACGCCGTAGTTGGCCAAGACGTATGCGAACTCCATACCGATGGCGCCAGCGCCGACGATAACCATGGAGTCCGGCAGCTCGTCGGAGAGAATCTGCTCTTCGTAGGAAACGATGTTGCCGCCGACCTCAACGCCCGGCAGGGAACGGACGACAGAGCCGGTCGCAATAATCGCCTTATCGAAAGTAATTTCCTTGCCTTCGTCATCGCCATCAGTGATGGCCATGGAGGTCGGGCCAGTGAATTCACCGAAACCGTTGATTTCGGTGATCTTGTTCTTCTTCATCAGGAAATGAACACCCTTGACAATGCCCGCGGACACCTTGCGCGAACGCGCGTGTGCGGCACCGAAGTCAAAGGAGACATCGCCGGAGATACCGAAGGTCTTAGCCTCATGGTTGAAAATGTGCGCCACCTCGGCGTTCTTCAACAGAGACTTGGATGGGATACAGCCAACGTTGAGGCAGACACCGCCCCAGTATTGCTTCTCCACCACAGCGGTCTTCAGACCCAGCTGGGATGCACGGATTGCTGCGACGTATCCGCCAGGACCGCCGCCGAGTACTACAAGATCAAAATGTTCAGCCACGTGCACAAGTCTACGCACGACTTGTCTTTACTTCACGCGCGAGTCCCGGTTTTACCTACTGCGGTCGGCTACGGTGGTGGGCATGGGCACCGACACGGACACCGACTTGGGCAACAATTCCTCCTTCGTCTCCACTGACCTTGTCCCCGATTGGCTGGACGATATCGACGGCTCCCAGGCGCTGGCGTGGGCTCGCGCGCAGTCGGAGGCCACCGTCGCAGGCGTCGATTCGCTTGCCGACGACACCAGCGACCGCACCAACTTGGAACAGCGCATCCTGACTGCGCTCAACACCGATGCCCGGATCGCATACCCGGTGCGGCGCGGCGAGTACCTCTATAACTTCTGGCGGGATGCCGAGCATCCGCGGGGTCTGTGGCGGCGCACCTCGTTGCAGAGCTATCTGGCTGGCCAGGAAGATCCGCAGGCGACCGAGTGGGAAGTGCTGATTGACCTCGATGAGCTGGCGAAAGCCGAAGGAGAAAACTGGGTCTGGAAGGGCACGGTGTGCCGTTATCCGGAGTATGACCGCGCGTTAATTCTGCTCTCTCGCGGCGGCGCCGATGCCACCGTGGTGCGGGAGTTTAACCTCGTCAACTGCACTTTTGTCGAGGATGAGCCGTTCTACCTCCCGGAGGCGAAGTCCGATGTCTGTTGGTTGGGCCGTGACGAGATTCTCGTTGGCAGTGATTTTGGTCCGGGGTCACTGACGGATTCGGGCTACCCTCGGCAGGTACGCAGGTGGCGGCGCGGCACGCCGTCGTCAAGCGCGGATGTGATTTTCTCGGGCCACAGTGATGATGTGGCCGTGGGCGGCTGGTTCGACGCGACGGAGGGTTTCGAGCGGCTGTTTGTCGAGCGTGCGCATGATTTTTATAATTCGCAGCGGTTCGTGGCAGCGGAGCGCTCGGGCAAGTTGGCGGCGCAGCAGAATGGGGACTTTTCGCTGCAGATTCTGGAGGTGCCACAGGACTGCCGGACGAGTGTCCATAGGCAGTGGCTGGTGCTGATGCCGCGCACGGACTTCAACGGCATTCCGGCTGGTGGCGTGGCTGTTGTGGAGCTAGAAAAGTGGCTGGCGGGCTCGCGTGAGGTGGAGGTGATTTTCACCCCGGATGCGCACACGTCGTTCCAGCAGCTCGCGTGGACGAAGAACTTCCTGGTGCTGACGCTGTTGGAGGATGTCGCGACGAAGGTGGTTGTCTTGCGGGAGGGCTCATGGGAGCCGGTGGAGGCCTTCGGCGAGTTACCTGCACAGGCCACTGTGAGCGTGATTGATACGGCCTCTGAACGCGATGATGAGATCTGGTTGGTGTCGACCTCGGCAACGCAGCCGGCAACCCTCTGGTACGGGCAAGTCGGCAGCCCGCTCACGGAAGTGCGGCGTGCTCCGGCGCTCTTCGACAGTGAGGGGATGGAGACACGCCAGCACTGGGCGGCCTCGGCCGATGGCACGCGCATTCCGTATCGCATCACCGGCCGCTTCGGCGCGGAGGCGGGCGCTGGTACAGGTGATGGCACAGGCGCGGAGACAACCACAGACGCACCCACTCCGAACCCAGCCCCAACCCTCGTGCACGCCTACGGCGGTTTCGAGGTCTCGCTGGTCCCGCAGTACTCGGCGATCCGTGGCCTGACCTGGCTCGAGCGCGGCGGTTACTTCGTGGAGGCCAACCTGCGTGGCGGTGGCGAATTCGGCCCGACCTGGCACTCCTCGGTGGTCAAGACTGAGCGGATGAGGGTCTATGAGGATCATCAGGCCGTGCTGCGCGACCTGGTTGAACGCGGCTACTGCACGCGCGAGCAGCTGGGCGTACGTGGCGGCTCCAACGGCGGGCTGCTGACCGCTGTCTGTCTCACTTCCTACCCGGAGTTGGTGGGCGCAGTGGTGTCCCAGGTGCCGCTGGCGGACATGATGCGCTATCACAGGCTGTCCGCGGGAGCCTCGTGGATGGCCGAGTATGGAAACCCGGACGACCCCACCGAGCGGGCTGCGATTGCGCAGTATTCGCCGGTCCAGCGTGTCGTCAAGCGAGAGCAGCGCGCCTACCCACCGGCGTTGATTACGACTTCCACCAGGGACGACCGTGTCCACCCGGCGCATGCGCGGAGCCTGGCGTGGCTGCTGGAAGAGGCGGGACAGCCGGTGGACTATCACGAAAACACAGAGGGCGGGCACGCGGGCGCAGCGGATAATTCGCAGGTCGCGTTCGTCGAGGCACTCATATCTACGTGGCTGTGGAACAAGCTCAAGTAAGGTAACAGCCGTGAGTAGCGCTGATTTCACTAATCCATATACCGGTATCGCGTTCAACCTGGGTTTCCGGGTGAACAAATACGAGCTGGACCTCGACTATCGGGTCGGGCCGAATCGTCTGAAGGCGACGGCGACTCTGCATATCGAGATCAACGCCTGGACCTCGCACATCACGCTCGACTTTGCGGATGCGCTGGGGGTCGATTCGGTGGATGCGATTTCCGATTCGCAGGCACACTCAATCGATGTGAAGCGCTGGCGCCATTCGGGTCGTAAGCTGCGCGCCACCTTTGACCGCGAGTTGGCTCCCGACGAGACGCTGCGGCTGATTGTCACTTACTCGGGCACGCCACGTCCGGTGCGCTCGAAGTGGGGCGAAATTGGCTGGGAGGAATTGGAAAACGGTGCGCTCGTGGCATCGCAGCCGGTGGGCGCGGCGTCGTGGTACCCCTGCGATGACGATCCCGAGGTCAAGGCATTCTACGAGTTCACGATGGTCACCGACGCTCCCTACGAGGTCGTCGCACCAGGGCTTGCCGACGCTCCGGTGAACGTGGGCGGATCGCGCCGCCGCTGGCGGTTTGTCACCGAGGAGCCCATGGCCTCCTACCTGGCCACCATCAATGTCGGCCAGTTTAAGAAGGTCGAGCTGCCGTGCCAGACCTCGACTGTGGTGGCCTGGGTGCCTTCTGAGCTGGTGGCCAATGCTCGCCATGACTTCCGCGATCAGGGGCGCATGCTCGATGAGTTCGCCAAGCTCTTTGGCCCTTACCCCTTCCGCGCTTACCAGGTGGTCATTTGCGAGGATGACCTGGAGATTCCCATTGAGGCACAGGGGCTGTCCATCTTCGGCGCGAACCATGCCGACGGCAAGGACACGTGGAATCGACTGATTGCCCACGAGTTGTCGCACCAGTGGTTCGGCAACAGCGTTGGCATTTCGCAGTGGCGCGATATCTGGCTCAACGAGGGCTTTGCCTGCTACTCCGAGTGGGTGTGGTCCGAGGTCAGCGGCGGTGCTAGCGCGGATGTGCACGCCCGCAAGCACTACTTGGATCTGCTTGAGGAGGACCAGGACATCGTCATCGCCAACCCAGGGCCAAAGCTGATGTTCGACGACCGTCTGTATAAGCGCGGCGCGCTGACTGTGCACGCTCTGCGCCTGCTGCTAGGCGACGAGGTGTTCTTCGACCTGGTGCGCAAGTGGACCACCACTAACCGCCACAGTGTGGTCGACGCCGTTGACTTCCGCGCACTGGCCAACCGCGTGTGCCGTGAGCGTGGCATCACCACCTCGCACCTGGATGTCATCTTTGATTCCTGGCTGTCACGCAGCTCCTTGCCAAACTTCCCCGCTGACCCGACGCGCTCCCCTGCTGACCAGGGCATCGACGATAATGGTGCTCCAATCGTGGACGAGAAGCTGGCTGCTCAGTTTGCAAAGCTCGGCTACTCGAAAGCCAAGGACTAGAGAGCTAGAGGCACGTCAATGTCCGGTTTCAAATGGTTGTCGCTGGCCACGATTGTCGCAGCGATAGGTAGCTTCGCGGTGCTGATTATCTCGGCCCGCGCACTTCCCAATGCAGTAAATCTGCAGTTCGTGGCGTTTTGGGGACTGTTCTTCGCGCTCACGGGTGTTCTCGGCGGGCTGATGCAGGAGACGACGCGCGCAATCGGTGCTGCGGAATCACGGGAGCGAGAGCACGATCAGGGGCGGGAGCGGGAAGCCTCGGAAGCGGGTCAAACTCTCGGCGCTCGTCCCATCACAGTTTCCCTGGGCGTCGCCGCAGTTACTTTCATCACCATGGCAGTGACGGGTCCGCTGTGGGCCCCACTAGTCGTGCAGGATGACGCCGGCACTGCAATTCTGCTTATGGCTTTTGGTCTGGCGCTGTACTCCATGCAGGCAACCACCTCGGGTCTGCTCAGCGGCCGCCAACTGTGGGGCCCTTACGCTGCGCTAATCATGATCGACATTCTCGTGCGCGTGGCGCTGGCACTCATCGCCTGGTACTTCGGCTGGGGCCTGCTGGCCTGGTTGATTATCACGGTGTTCGGCACTGTCAGTTGGCTTATTCTCGCAGTGTTTTCCTCAGCAACCCGTTCTGTCATGTTCGCGCGTGCCGACGTCCCGGTACGCCGCTTCATCACTCTTATGGTCACGGCCATGGGCGCATCCGGCGCATCTGCTGTGCTGGTTACAGGTTTTCCGACAATCGTCAAGATCGCCGGCGAAGCGGTCACCACTGGTGCCGGGATAGCCGAGTCGCTCACCCCACCCCATGCCGACAACTTCACCGCAGCGGTGACCATTGCGGGGATCGCCTACGCCGTAACGCTAACCCGCGCTCCGCTGCTCATGCCCCTGGAGAAGTTCCAAAACGCCATCATTGTGAGCTTTGTCCGGCATCGCTCCGAGGGCGTGCTGGCAGCGTTGGCCAAGCCGCTGGGAGCGCTGGCTGCTTTCGGCGCCTTCGGGGCCGGCCTGGCATGGCTCATCGGGCCGTGGATTATGACTCTGATCCTGGACGAGAGCTATCACGTGTCCGGGCCGGTCCTCGCAGCGCTGACGCTCGGTGCGACTTTGACCGCCATGTTGATGGTCACCGGCTCGGTCACCTTGGCCGTGGAGAAGCATCACATGTATCTGTTCGGTTGGTTGGCAGCGACCACGATTGCCGTTGCCATTCTTTTCCTCCCTGTGCACCTGTCGGTACGCACGGTCGCGGCTATCGCCGTAGGCTCTGCGGTAGGTGTTGTCATTCATCTGCTTGCGCTGCGCAAGCTTTCCCCGCGTGCTGCCAGGTCAGCTGTGTCGGAAGCTTTTGCGGTGGAATAGCACCATCCGCGTCCAATACCGTCCCCCCCCCCAAAAAAAACCGTCCAAATCCCCCTGTAAAACCCGAGGCTCGAGACTCACATGTCCACCATCACTAACCTCACGGTTCTCATGACCGTTTACCACCGCGTCGCCCCCAACCAGCTTGATACTGCGTTGCAGTCGCTGTGGGGCCAGACGCGTCCGGCCGCGCACGTCATCGTGGTCATCGATGGCCCCATTGGACAGGAACTCGACCGGGTCGTCGTCAAGCATGAGCAGGCGCATTCGGAGATGACAGTGCTGCGGTGTGCGGAAAATGGTGGCTCGGGAGTGGCTTCGCAGGCGGGTCTTCAGCTGGTGGAAACACCATGGGTGGCGCGGCTGGATGCGGACGATATTGCGCGTGCGGACCGATTTGAAAAGCAGTGGGACGCGCTGACCGCTGACCCGGAGTTGGATGTATTGGGCAGTGCAATGGCGGAGTTCGAGGGCACGCCGAACAATGTGGTGCGCGTGCGGACTCTGCCGCAGACGCACGCCGAAATTGCGCGTTATATCAAGATCAATTCGCCTGTAAATAACCCCTCCTCGATGCTGCGCACGGCGAAGGTGCGTGAGGTCGGCGGGTATCGCGACATCCGTCTGATGGAAGACTATGACCTCTGGGTGCGCCTCATGGCCGCCGGCGCGAAGTTTGAGAATCTGCCCGAGCCGCTGGTGTACTTCCGCGCCGACGGCATGTTCGAGCGGCGGACCTCGCGCGGCATCATCCGCGGTGAACGCCAGCTCCAGCGCACGCTGGTAGCTGAGGGACTGATTTCCCGGCCGCGGGCGGTGTTTAACTTGGCGGTGCGGACACTTTTCCGACTTTTGCCAACTCAGCTCATGTCACGCGCATATCGACGATTGTTTGTGCGGTAGGCTTCGGAGCGATGACTGACAACATGGATTTCTCGGACACCTGGCTGATTGTGCCGTGCTACAACGAGGGCCAGGTTATTCGTGAGGTTCTCGAGCACGCTCGCGAGACCTTCCCCAACATTGTCGCGGTCAACGACGGCTCTTCGGATAACTCCAGCCTGGAGATCCACAGGGCCGGCGCTCACCTGGTCAACCACCCTGTCAATTTGGGTCAAGGTGCCGCTATCCAGACCGGCGTGGAATACGCTCGCGCGCAGGCTGGATCGAAGTACTTTGTCACCTTCGACGCCGATGGCCAGCACCAGGTCAAGGACGTCGTCGCTATGGTGCAGCGACTGCGCACCGAACCAATCGACATCATTGTGGGAACCCGTTTCGGCCGCCCTCGCGCCGAGGATGACCAGGTGCCGCTGATTAAGCGAATTGTCCTCAAGACGGTAGTCATGTTGTCACCACGCACGCGCCGACTCGGGCTTACCGATGCTCATAACGGCCTGCGCGCCTTCAACCGCACGGTGGCAGAGCAACTGAACCTGCGCATGAACGGCATGAGCCATGCCTCCGAATTTGTCGAGGTCATGGACAGCAGAGGCTGGCGTACCGCTGAGCAGCCGGTGGATATCCTCTACACGGAATACTCCATGTCCAAAGGGCAATCCTTGTTCAACGGTGTCAATATCCTTGCCGACTCCCTGATCTCGAAGAGGCTGCCATGACCGCATCCATCGTTCAAATTATTTTGCTGCTGGCGATGGTGGGCCTGGTGGCTTACTTCGTCGCTAACCGTCGTAAAGCGCGCGCCAAGGCGGGCGTGAAACTGGGATTCGTCGTTTTCGTCATCGCGTGCCTGTGGGCAATCGTGCGTCCCGACGATCTGACCGTGGTGGCCAACTGGATTGGTGTGAACCGAGGCACCGATTTGCTGCTCTACGTACTGGTGTTGGCGTTCGTGTTTACCACGGTGTCGTCCTACATCCGCTTCCGCGAACAGGAGCTGCGCTACGCACGACTGGCTCGTGCAGTGGCCTTGAAGACCGCTGTGCGTCCGGAAGAAGAAATTGTGATTTCGGGCAGCCAGAACAGCAGCCAAAAAGACAGCGCGACAAACGTCGAGAACAACGCTCCGTCCGACTAATCGGCACGCTAAGCGCATGTGAATCTGAGGCTGTGGTTCCATAGAAGCCATGAGCGAAGAAAATAAGGACAACATCGCCGCTGACAACAGCAGCGATTCGCAGCAGCCCTCGGCAGACGCAGCGCCGCAGGGGACACAGCAGGAACCCCAGCAGGCTTCTCAGCCGGTACCCACTGAGCAGGACTTGGAGTCCTGGTCTGCCGACAGTGATGGAAAAACCAAGTCGTGGTACTCGATTCCGAACGCCGCATGGGCGCTAGCTGTCGTAGCATTGATCGTTGTCGGCGCAGCGGGCTTCTTCGCTGGCTCGCGTTCGGCTAGCTTCAACGGCGTGAGCACCGTCAACATGGCGGGCGTTGCACCAGGCAAGGGGGAAATTGCGCCTGTACCTGGCCCGAATGGCTCTTTCGACGCCAGCATCTACGGCCCAAAGGCGGGAGCGCAGCTAAAGTCCCCGGAGGATATGGACAATGTCCACCGCCGCAATGAAAATGATCCTTTTGCTCTCGGTGCAGTGGATGCGCCGGTCGTAATCTCGATCTACTCGGACTTCGAATGCCCGTTCTGCGCGAAGTTCACAAACGAAACCGAGCCTGCCCTCGTGGAAAAGTACGTCAATGAGGGACTGGTCCGCCTGGAGTGGAACGACATGGCCATCAATGGCGAGAAGGCCATCAAGGACGCTGAGGCCGGCCGTGCCGCGGCAGCTCAGGGCAAGTTCTGGGAATTCTCCCGTGCGCTGTTTAAGAAGGCCGGCGAGAAGGGCCAGGGCCACCCGGAGTTCACTGAAAAGGAACTGATTTCCACCGCTCGTGAGGCTGGTGTTCCAGACATGAAGCGCTTTGAAAAGGAGCTTAAGGACGGCAAGTGGACCGAGGCAGTCAAGAATGCCACTCAGTTCGGTTCCATGCTGGGCATTTCCGGTACTCCGGGCTTCCTCGTTGGAACTCAGTTCGTCTCAGGCGCGCAGCCTCTCGACGTGTTCGAGGACAATATCGAACTGGCTCTCATCCACGCCAAGCGCATGGAGGAGGCTGGAAAGTAGGCTAGCTGGCTTGTGGCTGGTTTACCCGCGCAGCTGCACGAAGCCGCCCGCGCAAGCTGCGCTAGCCCTGATTCCGGAAGTACTCCACGGTACGGGCAACACCCTCCTGAATACTCATAGCTGGTTCCCAGCCGAGTACCTCACGCGCCCGCGTGGGGTCTAACGCCGACCGCGCCACATCGCCAGTGCGCGGTGGCGCAAACTCCGGATTATCCTCGGCATGCGCAGCCTGCGCCACCAACGAGTGCAGCTGCCGATCCGAGGTTTCTACACCGGTGCCAATATTAAAGCGCATTCCACCACCGACCTCGCCGGATGCGCGGTAGAAAGCATCCACCACATCGTCGACATAGACATAGTCGCGGGTATTTCCTCCGTCACCGAATACCTTGGTTGGCTCTCCCGCTAGCAGTCGCTGAGCGAAAATAGCCACCACACCGGCCTCGCCGTGCGGATCCTGCCGCGGACCGTACACATTCGCCGGCGCGATGTGCGAGCATTCGAGCCCGTAAAGATTGCGGAACATATTCAAGTACAGCTCGCCCGTCGCTTTAGAAGCGGCATAGGGGCTCATCGGATTGACCGGCACGCTTTCCGACACCGGAAGCTCTTCCGGCGTGCCGTAGATGGAACCGCCCGAAGATGTAAATACAACCTTGCGGACACCGTGCTTTCGGGCCGCATCTGCAAGTTTGATTGTGCCAATGATGTTCAGCGTCGCATCCCGCACCGGGTCGGCCACGGAAATCCGCACATCAATCTGCGCTGCGAGGTGGAAAATAACCTCCGGGCGGTTTTGCCCGAGCAGCTCGTCCCAGTCCACCTCCAGCACATCGGCGGTTATGAACTCAAAGTCGTCGTTAAGCGATGCCTGCTGAAGGTTTTCCAGCTTTCCGTGGGAGAGATCGTCCAGCGCAGTGACCGCGTACCCTTCAGCCAGTAGCCGGTCAACCAGCGTCGAACCGATAAATCCCGCACCGCCCGTCACCAGCGCGCGTGGTTTCTCGCTTGCCGACGATACTGTCATCTCGGTGGCCGGTGATTCGTTCTTGTGCTTCTCCATAGGAAAAACTATAGGCGCTCGGTAAGGAAAACCGCTTATACATGTGCCAACCTCACATTGACGGGGTTGATTAGCTTTCCGAGGAACGGGAGATTACTCACCGCGCTGTGGCAGATTGACAGTGGAATTGAAGAAAATAACCGCGCCCATCAGGATAGCGATGACCATACCGCCACCGAGCATGACCGGGTAGGTCATCCAGGAGATGGACTCGGATAGCTTGGTCAGAATTGCCGGGAACGCGAAGCCGATGTAAGTCAGGCAGTAGAAGATACCGGTCAGCCCGGCCATATCGCGTGGGCCGGCGATGCGCTGTACCTCGTTGAGGCCGGTAAACATGGACAGGCCGTAACCGGTGCCCAACACCAGCGCTGCAATAAATGCCGTCACTGCAGTGGGGTTGGTGGACATCCATGCGGCCATTCCCATACCGATAACGACAATGCCGATTGCGATTAGCGAACCGCGGGCGTTGTACTCGGTCACAAAGCGTGGGCCAATCTGCTGAATACCAAAACCACAGAGCAGCGCAAACAGTGTGACCATTGCGGAGTAGAACACCGGCTGGGAAACATGCTCTTGCAGCAGCGACGGAATGATTGCGTAGGCGACACCGGCTGCACCGAAGACCCACGGCGCTCCCATCGCGGCGACCAGCAGGAAGCGACGGTTAGTTACCGATGGGGTGCGTAGGGACTCCCAGACCGTCTCTCGCGGAGCGTTGCTGCCGCCCAGATGCGGCGACTGGCGGGTCTCCGGCACAGCCAAAAGACCGAAGATTGTCGGGATAGAAATCAGGATATGGATGATATAAGCCAACTTCCCCGGCAGCGGTGCGAACTGCGCCAGCGTGCCGGCAATACCTGCACCCAGACCAAAGCCCAGGGTCAGGGCCATGGACTGACGTTTCGCGCCCGAGGTGGAGGTGGCCTTGGGGTCAAAGCGCGGATCGGAAAGCTCCTTTACCCACGAGCCGCCCACGGCCATGACAATGCCGACTGCCAAGCCCGAGATGAAGCGACCAGTGAGGATGAGCGGGGCGGTGGTCTCGCCTAGCGCGATAAGGGTCGACCCCAGGATCGAGAGAACCGGCGCGGCGAGCATCACCGGCTTGCGGCCGATACGGTCCGAGATCGGGCCAGAAATCAGCAGCGCCGGTGCGATGCCGAGGGCGTAGACCAGCAATAGAAGGTCAATGAACACTGGCGCCAGGTCGGCGTTTTCGCGGTACATCACCATCAGTGGCGTGAATTCATTGCCACCCCACGCGACACCGAAAACTGCAATTGCGGCGAGCAACCACATTGGCGTGCCCTTATTGGCTTTGGAGCTACCGTAAGGTACCTCATTTTCATTGCCGTTAGATCCTGCGTGAGAAGACATGCCGTTTACTTTACGACGGCCCCCAGCGCCTTGTGCACAATGGTGGAGATTTGAGCCCTGGGCTAACCACAAAGGATGTGCTGAGATAGCTTCAGCGCTTAGTGGCACCGCCGACTCAAATGCCCCTGAAACCTGGGGCTCACACCCCCGTCTCGGGGTGGCATGTTGCCGACCTTGCTTCCCTGCCCCATCCGGGGGCAGTGTCCTTTTCGACACTACATCGTTATTGTTCTGTTATTTTTTCCGTACCTTGAGCCACTTTTGCCACACCATTCACACAACTTCTGAATATATAATTACAAATTAGTTCAATGTGGGGGTAGTCGAACAGCTATAAAACGCAGATTTCCCCTATTTAAGACAATCTCACGCCTAGACGCCCACTAGGTCGCGCAAATTGAGCCAGAAACAGCTCGTCGTTAAGTAGTGCCCAACACACCCCCTTTTGCACACCCCCGAATCCGCCTATTTCAGGCATGCGTATAAATAAATCGGTCACAAACAAAGGAAATCTACCGCCATTCACCGACCCCCATTACCCCCGTTGTTCACTTTTTGTCACCGCTCGCTGAAGTTCAAACGCTGGTCGCTACCGGTCTGGCTGTGTAAGAATTCGACACCGTCAAACATTCTGTCCTTTCCCCAAGCGCTGGCTGAGAAAAACCTGGGGCGATTTCTGCGCGACCGCTGAGATCACCAAGGTCCTCGATGGCCGTGCGGACGGGTATGTAAAGAAAGTCTTGTTATTTATGACTACTTCGATCATCGCGAATGATCCCAAGCAGCGCCGTCAGGTGCTCACGGGAACTCTCGTGGGTACGACCATCGAGTTCTATGACTTCCTGATTTACGCTCAGGCCGCAGCTATCGTGCTTGCTCCGCACTTCATCGAGCCTGCTGCACAGTCGAATCCACAGGTGGCCCAGGTCCTCGCTTGGGCAACCCTGGGTATTTCCTTCCTCTTCCGCCCACTTGGCGCTATCGTCGCCGGCCATATCGGTGACCGTTACGGCCGTAAGATGATTCTGGTCTTCACCCTCATCGGCATGGGTGCAGCTACTTTCTGCATCGGCCTGCTGCCGACCTATGAATCAATCGGCATCGCAGCACCTATCCTGCTGGTTCTGCTCCGAGTCTTCCAGGGACTTTCCGCGGGTGGCGAATGGGGCGGCGCAGCCCTGATGTCCGTGGAGTACGCTCCGAAGGAAAAGCGCGGTCTCTACGGCGCATTCCCGCAGGCCGGTGTTCCGCTGGGTCTGACCCTGGCTACCGGCACCATGCTGGTTGTTATGGCAATCGTCGGCGAGGAAGCCTACATGGAGTGGGGCTGGCGTGTGCCGTTCCTGCTGTCCTTCATCCTGGTTCTGATTGGTTACATGATTCGCCGCAGCGTCGACGAGTCCCCGGTCTTCCAGGCTATGCAGGCTGAGTCCGCCGAGCGCTCCGCTCCGCTGCCAGAGCTCTTCCGCAACCACTGGGGCAAGGTCATCCAGGGTGCCCTGATCTTCGCTGCCCAGCAGGCTACCGGTTACCTCGTGATTGCATTCTTCGGCGCTTACGCACAGAAGACACTGGGCTACCCGGCAACCGTTGCATGGACCGGTACTCTCGTCGCCGGTATCTGCTGGACCATCTTCATGTTCATTGCTGGCGCTTGGTCCGACCGCATCGGCCGCGCTAAGACCTTCATCATCGGCTACGTCGTGATTATGATTTGGGAGGCCGTCATGTGGAACCTCCTGGATAAGGGTCCGTTCCTGTACATCATGACCGTCGCAGTTCTCACCCTGCCGCTGGCCCTGACCTTCGGTCCGCAGCCGGCCATGTACTCCGAGATGTTCCCGGCTGAGGTCCGCTACTCCGGCGCTTCCATCGCTTACGCCATCGGCGCGGTCCTGGGTGGCGCATTCGCTCCGATGATTGCCCAGATGATCATGGATGCCACCGGCAACCCGTTCTACATCTCCGTCTACCTGATGGCCATGGCTATCCCGGCACTGATTGCCCTGTTCCTGCTTCCGAAGGGTCTCGAAGACCGAGACCTGATCGAGCACCCGGAAACTAACCTCGACGAAGTTAAGTCGCGCGTCTAGTTCCCACAGCTAAGGGATCTGCCCCACCGAGGGTTGATTACGTAAGCCGTCGTCAAGCATTGCACAACACAGCATTTGCTTGACGACGGCTCTTGCGTTTCCACCTTCTTTTTCTCCCGGTAACCTGTTTTCTCTTTTCTCGGTCCCGATTTCCTCATGAGTTTCTCAGTCGAAAGCGACTGACAAGCCCCAGATATCCCATTAACGTTGGGTTATGGCACAGACTTCTTCCAGCTCCACGCGAATCCCCCGCCGGCGCTCAACCGACGCACCGAAGGCTCTCCCCTCCCGTCCTGAACCCGAAGTCGCAAACGCATTGCAAAAGGTCTTGGACGGCTATTTTCCCGAAGCACGCGCTGATGTCCGCACCCTCTTAGAAGATCCCTCCCTGCGGCCTAGCTCTGGGCTGACTGTGGATGAGGCCAGGCAGCGTACCACCAAGGCGCTGTCCAAGGTGCTGGAGACCGGCATGCCCCAAGGTGCGTTCCGCACCGACCAGGGCGGCACAGGAGATACCGGTGGGACTCTCTCCGGGATTGAAATGCTCGGCCACACCGACTTGTCATTGATGGTGAAGTCCGGAGTGCAGTGGGGCCTTTTCGGCGGCGCTGTCAGCAACCTGGGAACTGAACGCCACGGTGAATTGGTGCGTGATCTCATTGAGCTGCGGGCTCTCGGCTGCTTTGCGATGACCGAACGCGGCCACGGCTCGGACGTGCAATCACTCGAGACCACGGCACACTACGACCCTGACATGGAAGAGTTCATTCTTCATTCGCCCACCGCTTCCTCTGAAAAGTGGTTCTTGGGCAACGCCGCGCGCGATGGGCGCTGGGCTGCGGTCTTTTGTCAGCTCTACACACCAGGGCAGGAAGAATCTCACGGCGTGCATTGCATTGTCGCCCGGATCCGCAATGATGACGGTTCGCCTGTCGACGGGGTTGCTATCGGCGACCACGGCACCAAGGGTGGCCTCTTGGGAGTGGACAACGGCACTCTCATGTTCGACCATTACCGCGTGCCGCGGGAGAACCTTCTTAACCGTTTTGCAGATGTCTCGGCTACTGGCGAGTACACCAGCGATATTGACAGCCCCAATGCACGATTTTTCACGATGCTCGGTGCTCTCGTGCGTGGCCGTGTGACAGTCGGTGCAGCTGCTGGTGCGGCCACCCGCACTGCACTGACCATCGGCACCAAGTATGCACACCTGCGGCGCCAATTTGCTCCCGACGATTCGCTGCCGGAAAAGAAACTCATTGAGTACCGCCAGCACCGAATCCGGCTCCTCCCCCGTATTGCGCGTTCTTACGGTCTGCAATTTGCTACCAACCTGCTAATCAAGCGGATTCACGACCTTGAAGCGGAAGGGCTGGACCGTGCGAATCTAACCCTGGAGCAGGCTCGCGATCTGCGTGAAGCGGAGGCGCATGCCGCTGCATTGAAGGTCGCGAACACCGCGCATGCCACCGATGCCATCCAGGAGATGCGTGAGGCCACCGGTGGAGCTGGCTACATGGCAGAGAACCTGTTGACCATTCTCAAAGAGGACTCCGACGTATTCACTACCTTTGAGGGCGACAACGTGGTGATGTTGCAGCTGGTCACCAAGGAACTCTTGGGTGGTTTTGCCCGGGAGGTACAGAGTTTTTCCAACCTGGAAATGGTGCGCTTCGGCCTCGACAATTTCAGTGGCATTTTGCGCCGTCGCACCGGTGCGGACGCCGTCGTTCAGAACCTCTTGGATGCGCTGACTGACGCTGATGAGTCCTCGCTCTTTGACCCCGCCAGCCAGATGCAACTGCTCATCGAGCGCGAGAATCGACTTCTCAAGTCCCTTGCTCGCAGGCTGCGCCCGGCGCGGAAACTGCCTGTTGAAAAGGCCGCGAAGCTGGTGGACAAGGTCCAGGACCACATGATTTCCTGCGCGTGGGCGCATATAGATCGCATGCTCTTGGAAGCATTCTTCGAAGCCGAATCCACACTCACAGACGAGCGCTCTCAAGAAGTGCTCGAGCAGGTTCGTGATGTGTTCTTCCTATCGGTCGTCTGCGATAACGCCGGCTGGTTCTTGGAGCAGTCACTGCTCACCGGTACTCGCACCAAGGGCGCGCGAGCGGGATTGGCCGACTTGGTTGATTCCCTTGGCCCCTGGTCTGAGGTACTTGTCGACGCCTTTGGTGTCCCCAGCCCCATGCTGGATATCCCCATGATGGAGCCTTGCGACGCGATGACGCCGAAGGCTAAAGCCAACCCTGCTAGTTAGCGGGTTGGCGGGTTGGCTGCTGTGGTGGACACTGTGGCGGTGACTGGTGTGAGGTAGCTACGGCCTGGATGGGCAGCTTGGCTACTGCGCCAAGAAACCTTCCAGCCCAGCCACAGTGGCCTCTGCCAAGCGCTGACGGCCTTCGCTGGAGGTTAAGAGGGCAATGTCGCTGCTATCGCGCATGTTGCCGTATTCGACCAGTGCCTTTGGCTTTGTCGATAGGTTGAGTCCGGTGAGGTCTGCACGCGGATTCAGCCCTTCGCTGCCGAGATAGTTGGATGGAGCAAAACCAGCGGCAACAAAGGCATCGCGCAGGGCGGTCGCCAGCGCGGTAGATCCCTGCTCGTCATTATTGGCGAGCGGCTGAGAGATCGCAGACACATGGAATCCGCGGTTGCCCTCTCCAGCACCATCTGCGTGGAGGCTCACCACAGCATCGGCGTTGGAGGCATTTTCCTTCTCTGCACGGGCATCGATGCAATCTGCACGACCGGTGTCATCCTTGCGGCTAAGTAGCACCTGAGCACCGCGCTGTTCGAGCAGCTGCTTGATCTCCTGTGCCATCAGCCAATTGAACTCGTGCTCCGGGAAGCCGTCGTTAGAGGCGGTGCCGGAGGTATTACACGGCTTTTGACCGCCACGGCCGTCTGTGACCATCAGGTCGGCAGGTGGTGGGGTGCCCGCGTGGCCTGGATCGAGGTAGATGACCTTGCCGGCTACAGCGCTAGAGCCGTCGGCACGCGAAGTAGCGCGATTAGCTTGCTGTTGTTGTGCATCGCCCGGAGCGACTGCGTCGGGGCTAGCAGAATCAGGCATTGCGGACTCCTCATTCGGCGGAGTGGGGTTCGGCATCTGCATGGCCTCTTCTTCAGCTGCCAAGGAGGTTTGCGTTTCAGTCGACGCAGCTTGCTGAGCGCTTCCTCTCTCGGAAGCCTCCGTGTCGATGGTGCAGGCCACAAGACCGGCTGGCAAAGTTGCCGCAGCCACCAAAGCCACAGCCAGTCGCCCTGCTGATTGTTGCATTGTTAGTCGCTGGTGTCCGGGCTGCCGCATCGTGCGTTCTCCTAGTATCCGCGTACCTGCCATGTGCTGAGTAACAGTAGCAAACACCCGATTGAGAGTCGCTGGCTCCGAGGTTCCCTCCTTTCGTCTCGGAGAATCACTGCACGTCGGGGCCTATGCAAGATTTTTCAGGAGTTATCACCGAGGGGTATCGATGTAGAGGTCCTCGACGTGGCCTTTCGCCTCTGTCTGAATGACTCATTCGATTCTACTTGTACAGGCTGGCGTGGCGCAGCCCGGTTGACAATTCACTTGAAATTTATCAGGGCTGCTGATTTCTGTGAATCATGCCTCCGCCGAAAGGGGCGTGTGAGCACAGGTTACTTTTAGCGTGTTCAGTACACCGCACGGGATGGTGAAAGACCCCGCGAGTTACCAGCCGCGGGTGGCCACTCGGTCCCAGAGCGCGTTGCTCGCCAGCTCACCGACGCCCGCTGGTGAAGTACCAACGAACGCGTCTCGTGCCTCAGGATCATCAGCAAGGATGTAGCGGAACCACGCGGTGGCGTAACCGTCTCCGAACTCTAAGACGTCCTTGTGATCCGCGCCCAGGCGGCGTGCAATGACTGCCGGACCACCAGCTGATTGAAAGCTCTCCTCTAGGTCTGACCACGGGCTGACAAGCCAGCGGTCCGAACGACCATCGCTGGTCATCAAGAATAAAGGTGCCTCTACGTTGGCGGTGGTGTAGTCCCAGTCATTGGACTTTGCCACTCTGTGGGAGGCCGGGCTCGCCGCATACACGGCTGCTACCTCCGCGTGGGCCGCAGCGTTGATGGCGCCCGCACCACCCTGTGAGTGTCCGAAAATGCCGACCCGTGATCGGTCCACACGGGAATCCAATTCCGGCAAGTGCTCGATTAGGTTCACGACATTCTCCCCTGTTCCAGTTTGGAGAGTCTCATCGCCGACAACCACGAAACCCCAACTAGCCAGGTGTTCCGCCACGGGCAGATAGCTGCTCAACGGCGTGTTCGTACCATTAGCCATGACCACCGCCGGAAACGGTCCCGCGCCCGTCGGTGCCGCGATGGTCACGTCGCCGTCGCGCTGCACGTCGACTGCGTGCGGCCCCTCGCCCGCGAACGACGCTTCCAGCGGGCCACCCGTTTCAGCGCTATACCCGGCAGCCACGCCGTCATCACCGGTCACGCTGTCTGCATCGACCCACTGCATGAATCCCACAAACCCGACAAACGCCACCACAATCACGGCCACGGCAATCATGCCAACCACAAGCTTTTTCATGCTCTATATTGTGTTTCCCACGAGAGTGAAGGTCACTAGCGCTAGCACTACTTTTCCTGTACACAGCGCATGACCTGGCACCACCTATAAGAACGTTGGCCTGTTATACAGCTCCACTGCAAGAGCAAAAGCTTCCTTACTCTTCTCTAGGAGCCGCTCAATGATCTCTTCTTGCCCCTTATCCACGGGGGACCATTCTAACTTCTGCTCCCGATTCACCTCTTCGGTGTTCTCAGCCTGTGCCCTGTCTACACTCGGAATAGCACGGATAATCTGGGACAACTTAACCAGTGACGATAGGAAAATACCCCAGCTGGAACCCTGTTCTAGCTGGGGCATAATGGAGCCGCCTGCGAGAATCGAACTCGCGACCTTCTCATTACGAGTGAGACGCTCTACCGACTGAGCTAAGGCGGCACGCACATTGCGCTGAGCTTTCAAGCAAGCAGAAATGACCCTGCACAAAATGTACAAGCGGTAATACTACTGCACTGCCCCCATCGCTACCAAAATGGGGTCTGCAGTCCGCTGAATTAGGCGTCTCTCCCGGATTACCTGCGACCAACCTGCCCTGCGATCTGCAATTTAGCCATCAATTCATCCATCAAGACCGTCAGCTTCACTGCCGTCACGAGCATGCCGCGAACCTCAGTTACGGCATCGATGGATGCCAATATTGCCTCCGGCGGAAGACGTCGGGCTAACTCCGTGGCTGTCCGGCGACGGTCTGGATTTATGAGGTAGACGGAGCCATCCCCAAACTCGGAATCAGCGGCAGAGCTCAAATCCCCCGAAGCAGTCCCACCAGCACGTTCAGCCCCAAACGCCAGCACCAAAGCATCACGGTAAAGCCCCATAATGTCGGTCAACGATAGGTCAATCAGATCCGACTCCGCACGCCTACGCCGACGCTTCTGATTATCCTCCAGGTCCTTAATCACACCTTTAGAGCCGCGCAGTGCCGCCTGCGCACCCTTTCCAGACGCCCCGACGCCCAGCGAACGCTCGAGGTTCTCCAGCTCCTCAGCCTCCAGTGGCTCCATCCGCCGCTTCACCTCGCCAGCCACTTCGTTGGCTAGCTCTCGCGCCGCCAAATACGACTTCGCCGGGTCGAACACGGCCTCCACGAAATCCAGAGCCTTGCCCCGCCAGGCACGCGAGCCCTCATCGGAGACAAAGCCACGCGCACGCCCAATGTGACCATTGGACACCATCGCGGCCCAGACCGCTTGCTCGTCGGTAAGCTCTGGCCGCTCGGCGCGCAGGAGGTTTGTGACGTCGTCGATATGCGGCGTCGGCACATAGACATGGCGGCAGCGCGAACGGAGCGTAACGGAGAAATCCTCCGCGTTCGTCGTTGGTGCGCACATGATGATGACGGTGCGCAGCGGCGGCTCTTCCACCACCTTAAGCAGCGCATTTGAGGCGGACTCGTTGAGGCGGTCGGCGTCTTCGATGATCAGCACGCGGCAATCCGCCGTCGTGGGCATCTTGTAGGCCCAGGGCCGCAGCTCGTCCCTCACCGTCGCCACGGAAATGATGGTGCCCTCCGGGCGCACGATCTTGATATCGCCATGCGTTCCCGCCAGCGCAGTCCGACAGCCCTCACATTCGCCACATCCGGGGTTGTCATGTCGCGTGCACAGCAGCGCCGCCGCAAACGCCGTCGCCGTCACCGACCGCCCCGACCCCGCAGGGCCAGTGAACAGCCAGGCGTGCGTCATGTCCGAGTCGCGTGGCACATCGCTTAACGACGACCCCGCGTCCCCACCTTCCGGCGAAACCTCCGCCCCATCGCCTGCCAGCGGTTGACCATTGGCAAAGCGATAATGCGCAGCGCGCACAGCAGCCTGCAGCCGCTGGCGAACCCCACCGGTTTCGGGCATACGAGAAAACACGCTGCGCTCTGTCATGGGCTCTGTCATGGCCACAACTCTAGCGCGCCCCACAAGACTCTTGTGAGGTAACTACTCCCTGCAATCCAGGGTTGCCACTAAGGTAGTAGTCATGCAACGGCTCTGGCGAAATCTGAAATGGCTAAGTGGGACAATGTGGCCTGCTTATGCCTCATTTATCTTCGTCTGCAACCTTGTCGGAGCCATGATTGTCGGCTTGTTCCTCGGCATGCTGTTGCCACTGAACCAAGAAACTCACTTGCCACGGTTGGCTAATGGTGTCATTTATGCCCTGGCTGGGTACCTGGTTCTGGCAATTATCGCGGGCATCGGCACTACCTGGATCCTGTTCAAACCGCTGGTGAAATGGCAGCGTCATCCGGATATGCACGATCCGCGGCGGGTGCGCTATCTGGTCATGCGCGTGCCCGTCTATCAGGCACTTTTGGGTACCGTCATCTGGTCTTTGGGCGTGATTGTCTTCAGTGGAGTTGCATTCGCCTATGACAGCAAGATTGGCATGATGGTGCTGCTCACCTCAGTGCTCGGTGGCGCCATGGTGGCGCTGCTGACTTACCTGATTGCGGAACGCATGGTGCGTCCTGTCGCCGTGGAGGCGCTGGCACGGAGGGCTCCGGATTCTTCGCTGGAGCCACCGATTGGTCACCGCCTGCGCCAGACATGGGTGTTGACCAGCGGCGTTCCAGTGGTGTCAATCCTGCTTGTGCTGATAGGTCAGCGCCGTGGCCTATTTACAGATGACGCGGCAGATTTGCTGCCTACGATTACCGCGTTGGCAGTTTTGGCTCTGATCACCGGCTATTTCGGCACGATGCTGGCCAGCATGTCCATCGTTGACCCGATTCGGGATCTCACGGGTGCAATTAACAAGGTCCGCCAGGGCCAGGTGGATACGCGCGTGCCTATTTACGACGGCTCCGAGATGGGTGTCCTCCAAGCGGGCTTCAATGAAATGATGCGTGGCTTGCAGGAGCGCCAGCGGGTGCGTGACCTCTTCGGTCGCTATGTCGGTTCTGAGGTTGCCCGCAAGGCACTGGAAGAAAAGCCGACTTTGGGCGGTGAGGATCGTCTGGTCGCGGTGCTATTTGTGGACGTGATTGGTTCGACCAACTTCGCGGAGCAGAACTCCCCGGAGGTCGTTGTCCGTGAACTCAACGCCTTCTTCGACCACGTTGTTGACTGTGTGCACCGCAATAAGGGCATTATCAACAAGTTCCAGGGTGACGCGGCTTTGGCCGTTTTCGGCGCTCCCCTGCCCCTCGATGACACTGCTGGTCACGCTCTCACCGCAGCCCGTGAACTGCGCGAGGAGCTGCTCGACCTCCAGCTCACTGCCGGTATCGGCGTCTCCGCTGGCCACGTCGTTGCCGGCCACATCGGCGCCCGCGACCGCTTTGAGTACACGGTTATTGGTGACGCGGTTAACCAGGCTGCCCGTCTGACTGAGCTGGCTAAGGACACCCCGGGCCGCGTGCTCGCCACGGCTTCCACTATCCGCCTGGCCAACGAGGACGAGCAGGCTCGCTGGACCACCCTGAAGTCTGTGGAGTTGCGCGGCCGCACGCACATGACACAGCTGGCGCGACCGGTGCGTCCGACGCTTGCCGACGAGGCCTAAGGGGCGCCGAAATTGTTGGGTTCGCCAACCTGCACACCCCCGACAGTTCCTTTACGTTGGAGGAATGACTGACAACCGACCCAGTTCTAGCACCAACCCCAGACCTCGCATGCTCGTTCCCGACGCTGCGCGTGGGTTCGCGCTCCTCGGCATCGCTATCGCGAACATTGCCACCGCCTGGCTGGTGGCAGATCCCGAACTGCCCGCAGCATTCTTCGGAGGCGTCATAAACGACAGCATCGCCGACAAGGCCACCGTGCTGTTTACCGCTGTGACCGCACATAGCCGCGGGCTGCCGATGTTCGCAACGCTGCTCGGCTTCGGTGTCGGACTCATTGTCCGCAGTTTGGCCAGGAGGAACTTTCCACGGTCGCGGGCGCGGGTGGTCGTCGTAAAGCGATATGCGTTCCTGGGGCTGTTCGGCATCGCGCACATGCTGCTTCTGTTCTTTGGCGACATCATGTTTCTCTACGGCATCTGCGGCATCATCCTGGGGCTGCTTATGGGGCTTAGCAACAAGGTGCTGACGATTCTCGCGTGGATTGCGCTGACGATCAACGCTGCACTGAGCCTGCTGTTTTTGGGATTCGTAATTGCGATGCCCGACGCCGAGTTCGTCGGCTCCGACATGAGCGAGTTCGTCAACGGCGGTGCAATTGAAACGAGTTACCTGGATATGCTCGCCGCGAACCTCCAGGTCCTGACAATGAGCATCACTACCCTGCCGCTGCAGCTGTTCCTCTACCTGCCGGTGATGATGATCGGCTTCGTATGGGCTCGCAAGGGCGTGCTTGACGACGTTGACGCGCACCGCCCCCTGCTTATTCGGTGGCTCGTGGTGGCCGTGATTGTCGCCTTCGGTGTCGGAATCCCTATGGGGTTGGCAGCGATTGGAGTTCTTCCAGCCGGACAGCACATGGCCTTCTTGGTAATTAATAACTTTGCCGGAGTGTTCGCCGGTCCTGGCATCCTAGCCGGGCTGGCGTTGGCGCTGCAGCCGCTCCAGCGACGCCTGAACGAGGGCGCCGCTGTGCCTGGTTGGCTGGTACCGATTGTGGCGCTCGGCAAGCGTTCGATGACGGGCTACCTGATGCAGTCGGTGATTTTCTTTGTGCTGGTTTACCCGTTTACTCTGAACATCCCGCGCAACATGGGCGCGTTCGTGCAAACCCTCATCGCTGTAGGCGTCTGGTTGGTGACCCTGTTGGCCGCGTGGGCGATGGAGCGTCGCGGCATGCAGGGGCCGTTTGAGAAGGTGCATCGCCGGCTGTCGTACGGGCCGACGATGCGGGCGGAGCTGACCGGGGTCGGTGGCCCCAAACCAACTCCGCAGGAGGCGCCGGGTGCGGCGGGCACGCCAGGTGTGGCGGGCGCGGCGGGCGCTTAAGGCCTAACTGCCCTACTTGCCCCGGCGGGTCGCCTTCACCACTCGCTTGGTGGTGCGCTTGACTGCCTTCCTGGTGGTCTTCTTCGCAGCCTTCTTCGTGGTCTTGCGAGTCGACTTCTTCGCAGCCTTCTTAGTGCCACCATCGGCGGCTTCCTTCGCGCGACGCTCAGACAGCAGCTCGCAGGCGCGGGCATCGGTCAGCGTCTCAGGCGTATCACCCTTGCGCAACGAAGCATTGGTGACACCATCGGTGACGTACGGACCGAAGCGGCCATCCTTCACCGACATCGGGCGGCCGGAGACATCGTTGTCGCCCAGCTGCTTCAGTGGCGGCTTCGCAGCAGCACGACCGCGGCGCTTCGGCTCAGCGTAGATACGACGAGCCTCGTCCAATGTCACGGTGAAAATCTGCTCTTCGTTAGCCAGTGAACGCGAGTCCGTGCCCTTCTTCAGGTACGGACCGTAACGGCCATTCTGAGCAGTAATAACCTCGTTATCGACCGGGTCGACACCGACCTCGCGCGGCAGGCTCATCAGCTTCAGAGCCTCTTCCAACGTGACAGTCGACGGCTCCATGGAGGAAAACAGCGAGGCCGTCTTCGGCTTCAGAGTTTCCTCGATGATTTCCGCGGTGCGCTTTTCCTTCTGCTTGGCAGCGGTCTTGGTTTCCCAGTTCTTCTTTCGCTTGCCCTCGGCAGCGCGCTGAGCGTCCTCTTCGGCGCGCTCAGCTGCGATGATCTCCTCAGCCTTGGCTACGACACCTTCGCGCTCTTCATCGGTGACCAGCTCGGTGACGTAGGGGCCGTAGCGGCCATCGCGAGCAACAATCATGCGACCATTGGCCGGGTTAATGCCCAGCTCACGACCACCCTGCGGCATGGCCAGCAGCTTCTCGGCGGCGGCCAGATCCAGCTCGTCCGGAGTCATGGCCTCCGGGATGTTGGCGCGCTGCACCTCGTCGGCACCGTTTTCACCGGCACCCGGGCGCGTACGCTCCAGGTACGGCCCATAGCGGCCAACGCGAACGATGATCGGGTTGCCCTCGGCATCGTCGAAGAGGTGGAGCGAATTGACCTTCCGAGCATCAATCGATTCCAAGTTCACGTCGATGATGTTCTTCAGACCACCGTGGGTCGCAATGGCGTCGGCTCCCTTGTGGCGGTGATCCTTGTCATCACCGAAATAGAAACCGGTCAGCCAGGTCGTGCGATCCTTATTGCCCGCAGCAATGCCGTCGAGCTCATCCTCCAGCTCGGAGGTGAAGTCGTAGTTGACCAAATCGGAGAATGCTTCCTCCATCAGCCCCACCACGGCAAAGGCCACCCACGAGGGCACCAGAGCGTTGCCGCGGGAGTAGACGTAGCCGCGATCCTGAATGGTCTTGATAATCGACGCGTATGTCGACGGACGACCAATTCCCAGGTCCTCCATCTTCTTCACCAAGCTGGCCTCGGTGAAGCGCGCAGGCGGGTTGGTGGAGTGGCTGTCGGCGCTGAAGTCCGTGGCCGTCAGGCCCTGGCCTTCCGTCAACTGTGGCAGACGCTTCTCAGCGTTGTCGGCGACCTTACGGCCGTCAGAAAGCGCGGAGACCTCGACGTATGCCTTGAGGAAGCCCGGGAAGCGAATCGTGCGTCCGGTGGAGGCGAACTCGACGGCGTGCGTGTCGGTGGCGCCAGCGATGGTGACCTTCATGGACGTGCCGCGTGCGTCGGCCATCTGCGAGGCGACGGTACGCTGCCAAATCAGTTCGTAGAGCTTGAATTCCTCAGCATCCAGCGATCCCGCCAGCTGCCCCGGCGTTGCGAATGTCTCGCCAGCCGGACGAATTGCCTCGTGCGCTTCCTGCGAGTTCTTCACCTTGCGCGAGTACTGGCGCGGCGCATCGGCGACGTACTCCGAGCCGTAGAGCTCCAGCGCCTGCTTACGCGCGGCGTCGATACCGGCCTTGGACAGCGTCGTGGAGTCGGTACGCATGTAGGTAATGTGACCGTTTTCGTACAGGCGCTGCGCCACACGCATCGTGCGCTCAGAGGTGTAATGCAGCTTGCGGCCCGCCTCCTGCTGCAGCGTAGAAGTCATGAACGGCGGGTACGGGCGGCGCGTGTACGGCTTCTCCTCCACCGACGCGACCTTGAGCTCAGAGCCCACGAGGTCCGCCGCCAGGGTTTCGGCGAGCTGCTTATCGACGACCCGGATGCCATCGGACTTCTTCAGCTGGCCACGGTCATCGAAGTCTCGGCCCTGCGCTACGCGCTGACCATCAACGCTGGTCAGGGTTGCGACGAATTCCTTCGGCTGGTTGGCGTCAGCAGAAGCCGAGCCGGTGTCCAAAGTTGCGGCGACATCCCAGTACTCAGCGGAGATAAACGCCATGCGTTCACGCTCACGCTCGACGATGACACGCGTCGCCACCGACTGCACACGGCCTGCCGACAGGCGCGGCATGACCTTCTTCCACAGCACCGGTGAAACCTCGTAGCCGTAAAGGCGGTCGAGGATACGGCGACCTTCCTGGGCGTCGACCAGGTTCTGGTCCAGCTCACGGGTATTGGCGGCGGCTTCCAGGATGGCCTGCTTGGTGATCTCATGGAACACCATGCGGCGCACTGGCACCTTGGGCTTCAGAACCTCCAGCAAGTGCCAGGCAATAGCCTCGCCCTCACGGTCGGGGTCAGTTGCGAGATAGAGTTCGTCGACTTCCTTGAGCTTGGCCTTCAGGTCGGCGACTTTCTTCTTCTTATCAGCGCTGACGACATACAACGGAGCAAATCCGTTGTCGACATTCACACCCAGCCGAGCCCAGGGCTCTTTCTTGTAACGAGCCGGAACGTCAGCTGCGCCACGGGGCAAGTCGCGAATGTGTCCCACCGACGCCTCCACGATGTAATCATCGCCGAGATACGGCTGAATCTTGCGAGCTTTCGTCGCTGACTCGACAATTACAAGGCGCTTGAGGCCGTCTGAATTCGCCATAGAAGTTTTTCTATCCTGCAACGTTGACTGTTTTTGACTGTTTAAGTTCTGATTTTGGTTTAAATCTTGGGGTTCTTGACCGGACTCTGGCCGGGCTTCAGCTGTGAGAAGCCCGCGATCGGTTCCAACCGGTTCCAATCGGTTCCGATCAGTTCAAATCAGTTCCCGGTCTCTTTCTCCCCGGAAGATTATCTGGAAAGAATATGAAGAATATAAGGAATACCGTACACACAATCTAGTTTGTCGCGTGGAATCCTCAAGTATCGGGCGGATTTTGGGTGTGACTGAAGGGGCTGCTGTGGGGGGGGAGGGATACCCGGTGGCCAGCCCGACGACTGCTCTGTGGCTGGCCATGACTGGCCGCAACGGGCGCGTGACTGCGGGCTGCACGTGTGAATACGGGCTGCAAATGTGAAACTGTGCGAGTTTATAGCACTTTCAGGCGGTAGGTTCAGGCGGTGAATGCATCACCACTTTCGACCAGGAGAAGTAGTGAAGCAAACCCGCCGATCGAAATACAGTGCCATCAAACCCATTGCGCTTCAACATATCGCCAACGGGGCATCAGCAAGCGCGGTAGGGCGCGATTTAGCGATCCCCGCACCAACTGTTAGGCGGTGGGCGCGACAAGCCGGAATTGCGATTCAGCACCAGTCGCACTGCCCGAAGGTCTCGATGATGGATAAGCATCGCGTGATCTACGAGATGCTTATTGCCGGCACATATAGTGTTGCCCAGATTGCTGCACAGGCTGGGGTGTGCACATCCACGGTGTATAACCGGCGGGCTAGATTAACCACTATGAATACCCGCAGCCGGGTAACACCCGGTGATGTATCTCGTGTTGGCACTGGTCAGCGGCTAGGGCTGGCGGAACGCTTAGTCATTGCCGAGCATCTGCGAGCAGGGCATTCGCACCGGCGTATCGCCCAGATAGTCTGTCGTAGTCAATCCACCGTCAGCCGTGAGATCGCACGCAACAGCGTCGATGGTATCTACGATGCTTATCAGGCTGATCAGGCAAGCCGCGGGCGTCTTGCTCGCCCTAAGCTGCGCAAACTCGATGATAATCGGTTCTTACGCGCCCAGGTTGTTGATCTGCTCAACCGTGGTGCCTCGCCGCGTCAGGCCAGTGACAGGTTGGCTGCACTGTGGGGTGATAATACGTCCATGACTATTAGCCATGAGTCGATTTACCAGGCCCTTTACGTACAAGGGGTAGGTAGCTTGCGCAAAGAACTTGTGTTTGAAAAGTCCTGCCGGACTACCCGGCCAGGGCGTAAACCCCGCTCGCTTCTCGCAGGGGTGCCCAAGCCACGTGGAAAACGCTGGACTCATGATGCCAATATTTCACTTCGCCCAGCGGAAGCCAACGACCGTGCTGTACCCGGTCATTGGGAAGGAGATTTGATTATTGGCGCAGATGGCACCAGTGCTTTGGCGACGTTGGTGGAACGCCGCAGCAGGTTTGTGCTCCTCGGCAGACTCGGCACTGACCATACTGCCACAAGCGTCAATGAGGTCATGGTGCGGATGATTCGTCGGCTCAAAGAGTCGATGGACACCACGATGTCGACGTTGACCTGGGATCAGGGGGTGGAGTTTGCCAAACACACGGAGTTTTCCGTCGCGGAGAATATCCAGGTGTTTTTCGCCGATCCGCATTCACCGTGGCAGCGAGGTAGCAATGAGCAGATGAACCGGGATATCCGGTTTTATTTCCCCAAAGGCACCAACTTTACCGATGTCACCGACCAGGAGGTCGCCCAGGCGGAGGCATTGCTGAATAACCGGCCGAGGGTGGTGCTCGGCGGGTTAACTCCCCGGGAGGTAATCTCTGGTGTTATCCATGATGCAATGACCGCCTGACCCTACCGGCCATTTTTCGTGCGATTTGTGCCATAAACGCGATCAGTACCCCGGATCATCCCCGTCGCCGCCAGCCATAAACGCGGTCAGTAACTCGCATTGAAGTAAGAAGCAGAAGGTCCCCACCGGTCGACACGCTGAGCAGACGCACTTTTGCCTATTACCCCGCGATTGCCGCGCACTCCGGGACCCCAGAAATACAAAATCCCACGCAGAAATTACTTTCCACGTGGGAGAATCAAGGCTCACCCCATAAACACAACATGAACCTTGAAAAAGCCAAAAATTCCGCGAACCAAACTGAACAAAAGCCCAGTTCAGAACCGAACTCAGCCCCGAACTACTAAGTTTTACAGAGGCTTCACGTCCAGAGCCTGCGGGCCCTTCTGGCCTTCACCAATCTCGAACTCGACTGCCTGGTTCTCTTCCAGCGTCTTGAAACCAGTGCCCTGGATCTCGGAGTAGTGAACAAACACGTCGTTGCCACCGTCAGCTGGGGCGATAAACCCGAAGCCCTTCTCCGAGTTGAACCACTTCACAGTACCCTGTGCCATTACAAAACTTCCCAACTTCAGGATTCGATAAAACAAGTATTCGCGACGCACATCCGGCCACACACAATGGGGTAAACACGGCGAGAACACCCTTTCCGCCTCGAGCGGGCTTTTGCTGGGTGCCCTTTGGCGGGCGATACACTCAAAAAGTCTGCCACGTTTGGGGCGCAAGCGCCGATTAGGAACAGCTCCTTGCCACCCCCGTAAACCCGCGTTCGGGGCCCGGAGAAACTGGGTTGTCGAAAGGCGAAAATGTGGCTGGCAGGAAGCGTCGTCAAGCATATGAAGTGCGCGTTTATAGGAAAGGGTGGTGTCGGTGGAGTCATTTGGACGGGAGCTGCTGGGGCCGGTTATTCGTGCGCATCCGCGGGCGACGGTGACGCACATTGCGGATCTTCCTGCACGCGCTGGTGTGACCGCACCTTGGCCTGAATGGGTGCCGGAATGGCTGAAAGAAGTGCTGGTAGATCGCGGAATTGAGAACCTGTGGACTCATCAGGCGACAACCGCGAACCTCGCCCGCGAGGGCGTGCACTGCGTCGTCGCGACGGGCACAGCGTCGGGTAAATCGCTCGGTTACCTGCTGCCCGTGCTCACAGAACTGTCCGCCACCCCCGCGGCCACCGCGCTGTACCTCTCCCCGACCAAGGCACTGGGCGCCGATCAGCTGGACACGGCACGCGCGATGGCACCGGCGTCGCTGAGCTCGCTGATTTCGCTTTACGACGGCGACACCCCGCAAGACGCCCGGCGCGCGATTCGCGACCATGCCCGTTGGGTGTTTACCAACCCCGATATGCTGCATGTTTCGGTCCTCGGCAATCATGTTCGGTGGACGCGGATGCTGCGCAACCTGCGCTATATCGTCGTCGACGAATGCCATGCCTATCGAGGCGTATTCGGCGCCAACGTCTCCCAAATTCTGCGTCGCCTTCTGCGGCTGTCCCGGGAGTATGGCGCCTCGCCGACCGTGATTTTTGCCTCTGCGACGACCAACGACCCTGCTGACCAGGCTCGTCGCCTCATCGGCGAGCCTGTCGAGGCCGTCACCGAAGACGGCGCCCCGGTCGGTGAGCGGACTATCGCCCTGTGGGAACCCGGCCTGCTCCCCGACCTCCAAGGCGAGAACGGTGCCCCCGTGCGCCGCCCCGCCCCGACCGAGGCCGCAGATATCATGGCCGACCTGCTCGTCGAGGGCGCCCGCACCCTGACCTTCACCCGTTCGCGAAGCAGTGCCGAGAAGGTAGCGCTCGGCGTGCGCGAGCGCCTGGAGAAGCGCCGCCGCAGCGATATCGCCGAGCGCATCGAGTCTTACCGCGCCGGCTACCTGGCCGAAGAACGCCGCGACATCGAGCGCATGCTCGATGACGGCACCCTGCTTGGTGTGGCCACCACCAATGCACTGGAGCTGGGCATTGACGTCGGTGGCCTTGACGCGGTGGTGCAGGCCGGTTTCCCGGGCACGGTCGCTTCGTTCTGGCAGCAGGCCGGCCGCGCGGGCCGTCGTGGTCAGGGCGCGCTGGTGGTGTTGGTGGCTCGCGATGATCCCATGGACACTTACTTGGTCCACAACCCTTCGGCACTGTTGGGCCGGCCGGTGGAGAAGACCGTCTTCGATCCCCGTAACCCGCATGTGGTGTGGTCACACCTCTACTGCGCGGCTGTGGAGAAACCGATCACCACCAGCCAGCTTCAGGCATGGGGAACCCTGCCCGTAGCCGAAGACATGGTGGTTGCGGGCTGGTTGCGCAAACGCACCTGGGAAGGACAAGAACCCGTCTACTACCCGACCGACCGCGATGAGGGACCGCGCATTGCCACTGCTCACGATGCCGTGAACGTCCGTGGCGGCGATGGCCAGGAAGTGGCCATCGTCGACCAGACCGATGGTCGCCTGCTTGGCACCATCGATCTTGGCCGTGCGATGCAGCAGGTCCACGACGGTGCCGTTTACTTGCACCGCGGCGAGTCCTACCTTGTCGACCAGCTGGACTTCGACAGCCTCGTCGCCCTGGTCCACCCCGAGCAGCCACGCTATTCCACCAGCTCACGCATGGACACCACCATTCGCATCCTCGATGTTGACGACATGCGCCATTACCAGGGCTTACAGGTCGCTTCCTGCCAGGTCGAGGTTTTTCATCAGGTCACTTCCTATCTTCGTCGCTTGGATACCGGCGAGATTCTCGACAGCGTTGAACTTGACTACCCTCCGCAGCGTTTGGTCACGCGCGCCGTGGCCTACACAGTGCCCGAGTCCAGCCTGCGCTCGTGGGGTGTGGGCTCCAACATCGCACCGGGGGCTCTCCACGCAGCCGAGCATGCGGCTATCGGCATGCTGCCGCTGATTGCCACCTGCGACCGCTGGGATATCGGCGGTGTTTCCACGGTCATGCACGCCGATACCCAGCAGCCCACCGTTTTTGTTTACGACGGGCACCCTGGTGGTGCAGGATTCGCCGACCGTGGCTACGAGGCCTTCGCGCAGTGGATTCGCGCGACCCGCGATGCTGTCGCCGCCTGCGAGTGCGAATCCGGTTGCCCATCGTGCATCCAGTCGCCCAAGTGCGGCAATGGCAACGATCCGCTGGACAAGGCCGGCGCAATCAAAGTGCTCAGTGGAGTGTCGCGCGCGCTTAAAGACGGCCAGTAGCAGCATCCTCCACCGCGACCGGCCCTGCTCTGGACGTGGCTTTTCTCGCCTTTCGTTGGACGCTGACCTGCACGTCCTCCCCATCGATCTCGCAGGCCACAAGACGTGCGTGGTTAGCTTTTGCGATTGACCCAGCGGCTTTGCAGGCATCGTCGCTCTCTTGCGCAGCCACGGCACCGGCCACCGCGGCCAGATCCGCTGCTACCGCTGCCTGCCGAGCCTGCACCACCCTCACCCCGGCTGTAACTCCAACCAAAGTCAGAATGACGAAAGCAGCGATGAACAGTGCGGCTGCGACTGTGGTGGAACCATCTTCTTCGCGTAAGAGGCGGGCTGTCATGTTTCTCATGACGATGCCGCTCTTTCCTGCAGGGCAACCGCGCGTGCTTCCAGCGTAAAAGGCCCCGCTGAGCGCCGAATGGTCACGCGCACGGTACCGGAGGTTTCCGATATCGCGACCTGTCCATCCGCGTCGGCGCGGAGCTCGGCTACTGTCTCCGCATCGCCCCGCGCCTCAGCCCGTGCGATGGCTCCGGCTGCGTCGGTAAGCCCTAGGTACATTGCGATGGTGACCAGCCCTGACAAAGCCGTGACCATGACCGTGACCAGTGCCGCGAGACCGAAAGCGGTTTCTACCGTGGTTTGGCCTTCGTCGCCGACGCACAGGCGATGAAGCGTAGAGCGGATGCGGCTAGACATCAGTGTTGAGCGCCCTTTCGATGATGTCGGTGAGTGCCTGGGTGATATCTCCGCCGGTCACGACGGTGTAGAGCAGGGCTCCGAAAGCGGCAGCAGCAATCGTTCCCAAAGCGTATTCCACGGTCGACATGCCGTTTTCCTCAGTTGCCAGAGCACGCAGGCGTTTGTGCAAATACGAGCGGAGCTGAGACTGTGCAGTGGTCAATGGATTGGTTGGAAGGCTAGTTGGACGGCTGGAGTTTTGAGTGGTCATGAGTGTCTCCCCCTATGTGGAAGTCGAGTGATAGGTCAGTTGTGAGATGTGATGTGCATTGACGCGCGTTGCCCCGCGCTGACGCATGGTGGATCGCGGATTAGCCGGCGGCCCACGCGCACAAACGAGATCGCAATCGAAAGCGCAACCAACTCTGCGTCTGGCGCGTGCCAGCGCGCGAGGCTGGGCGCAGAGGTGTCCAAGCATCATCACGGCATCAGCCCTGCAAACATTTCGTCGGCAAGCCCGGCGATGGTGGGCACCAAACCCAGCACCACAAACGCGGGTAGAAAGCACAACGCCAGCGGCCCGGCGATGAGGACACCGGCCTTTTCGGCGACGGCTTGCGCCGCGTCGTGCGCTTGGCTGCGGTACGTGGCAGCGGTGTCCTCCATTGCCTGCGCCAGGCCGGTGCCGGATTCGCTTGCGCGACGCCCAGCAGTCGCCAGGGGCACGAGCGCGGGTGTGGCAGCAAGGCTCTCCCAAGCGGAGTGCGCGCCCACAGACAACCTGGCGGAACACTGTCGAAGTGGCTCGGCCAACTCCGGGTTTGCGCCATCGGCAGCTGCGGCCATGGCCTGCGCCAATGGCATACCAGAGCTCAAACAAGCGCCGATGATGTCGAGGGCCGCCGCGGCATCGAGAAGCACAGCCGGGCTGAGGCGCTCCCCGCCAATGACAGTTCGCACACGTTCCCGCACCTGTGCGACAATCCGCGACACCCGACTGGTCACCTGCCTCCACACGCCTCCTCGCGTACGAGCATCCGACTCCGCTATCAATTCGGGCAGTCGGCTGCGGACGGGATTGAACGTCGGCAAGCAGAGGTAGACGGCGATGAGAAGTGCGGCAGCGATCATTGTCCGGCCTCCGCACGATCAATGATGGCGACAGCCCATTCGATGCCCGCGCACACCAGTCCGACACCGATGACCAGCACAATTCCTCCAATACCGCGACTGAGGAACTCGAAGGGGGACGCTCCGAAAGCTTGCCCCATAATCAGCCCGAAGACTGGGAGCGAAGCCAAAATGGCAATCGTCATGCGTGGTCCCGCCAGCGCGGCCGACGTCTGTGAGCGATGTGCCTGACGAGCCTGCAGATCACCCCGCGCGCAGTCCAGTAACCCGGCCAAACTCAGACCATGTTGCTGCGCCACCGTCCACATACGCCCAATCCGACGCAGTTGTTCCGAAGACTCTTCGGTCTCCCACGGGTCGGCGAAGTTCGCACGGTGTGCCGCGTGCGCAAGATGATCGGCCAACACAGTCATGTCCTCTGCCCTGCGCAATTCCGCTGCTGCCGCGTTGAGCGCTCTTGAGGCCGCCGCACCTGCGCGCAACTGCGCGGTCAAGGTTTCCAGCGCTACCGCAGCGCTGTCCGCTTCCCGACGTTCACAGCGCCTCTCCCCCACAGCGCGCACTACGGCCCCTGCGGTGCGGCCCAGCAATAGCCCGGCTATGACACCTGGAATCCCAGCGAGCCACAGCAACACAAGTGCCGGACCGGCAACGATGAGAATCGATAGCCCTGCAGCTCTATTCGCACTGCCAGTGCTTGCGGCGCTCGACCCCGTGGAACCAGCACCAAGTCCAATCATGCGCTGCAACCACTTCAGTCCACAGGACACCTCACGGGCACGGCCTGCCAGCGCTCGCGAGCGCACCGCCGCCGAGCTGTCCGGCCAGATAGCGACTGCCGCAGCCGCGCCCCCAATGAGTACGGTCACGCTAAATCCCTCCCCCATAGCTGTTAATCTCCCCGTCTAATCCCCTGACTTTTCCCCCGGGTTATTCCACCGGTTATTCCACCGACTGTTCCCTGCCGACCAGCAATTTCTGCAACGTTTCCCACCCCGGCCCCGGCCCGTCCCGAGCAGTCCAAACCTCCACCACCTCCGGTGGGTTACCGCGCAGCAGCCCGATCTGCGCCAGCCGGCGAACATCAGCGCGTTCGACTACCAACACCACCTGCACCGCAGAGACCAACTGCGCATGCAGCCCGGCGCGACTAAGGCCACCGATCAACCCCAAAGCCTCAAAGCGCGCGACGACATCCCCAATCCGGTTGGCGTGAATTGTCCCTGCCCCACCGCGATGCCCCGTGTTCAACGCAGCCAGCAGATCCACCACTTCGGCGCCACGAATCTCACCGACGACAATGCGGTCGGGACGCATGCGCAACGCCTGCTTCAGCAACTCCTGCTGCCCAATCGCACCGGCCCCCTCCAAGTTGGCGGCTCTGGTCACCAGCTTCACCACATGGGGATGCTGCGGTTGCAACTCCGGAGTGTCCTCGATGCACACAATGCGCTGGTCAGGATTAACTTCTGAGAGCATCGCCGCCAATAGCGTCGTCTTTCCCGCACCCGTGCCTCCGGCGACAATAAACGACAGCTGTCCCGCCACGATTCCCCGCAACACCGGCAGAATCTCCGGTGGAAACAGCCCGATATCGCACAACTCCGCAAGCCCGCGACGAGCCGGACGCAGCACTCGCAGGCTAATCTGAGTGCCGGTCGCTGACGGTGGGGAAAGCACCGCATGAACTCGCACACCACAGCCGCCGACACCACCAGGAATATGGCCGTCGGCCCAAGGTTGCGCGTCGTCAAGCCTTCGTCCGCACCGCGACGCGAGCCGCACCGCATACGCGCGCACCTCGCCCTCGTCCGCGAAGGAAATCTCGGCCCGCTCCAGTCCGTTGCCGGCGTCGACCCAGACCTCGCCGGGCGCGGTGACCAGCACATCGCTGACACCCGGGCGGCGCAACAGCGCATCCAACACGCCCGCGCCCACTGTTTCCTCACGAATCGTGCGCAGAATCTCCAACACCTTCACATCGGAGACAACTCCCGCGGTCTCCGCGCGAATGATGTCGGCGACCTCGCTATGCGATGCCACCCCAGGCCGCTCCGCAAGCGCCGCCCGCACCGCCGCCAACAGCCTGACATCATCCATCGCCACCACCGCCGACAAGGGCAAACATCGCTTCCAATCCCCGCGTCAGCTTGCCGACGGCCCCAGCGAGCCCGCCCACATCTATCTCGTGAGCTACTTTCTTGCAGTACTCAATCTCACCAGCAATGGGCAGATTGAGCGCGTACTCAACCTCTTCGACACTGATATCGCGGTGCTGCTGGTGCCGAACCGCAAGACTTGGCGTGAATCCTGCCTGTGCACAGACGCTGGCCAGGTGTCCACCGGCTGCGATAGCTCGGACAGAGGTGGGCAGGATGATGACGGTGTCATCGGCAAGCGCGCCGATAGTGGTGACGTACTCCACTTGATTCGGGCAGTCCACGATGACCGTAATTCCGGCATGAATAAGGCAGCTAATGGTGCTGGCAATGTGCCGAACATCGTCGGGTCTGTCGGTTCTGCCGAGTCTGTCGGCACTGTCGAATTTGGTGGCCGCCGAGGCGTGGTTGTAAGCCGTCTCGGGCGTGCGACTGCGAGTCCACGTCAACACTTTCAGCGCGGGTGATCGCGGGCAGGATGGCAGTGCTTCGTAGAGTGCCGCCCCGTCGAGACGGCCATCAGCAGCCGAGAAGTCTTGCCACCTCAGTCCCGGTTCCGTTTCCATCCCGAGCACCAGATCAATACCTCCCGCCAGCGCATCTGCGTCCACCAAGCAGATGGGCCTTTCGCGGGAAAGAACCAATGCACTCGCTGCCGCCGTAATGGAAGCACCAGCACCGCCGACCGCAGGAACCAACATCAGGCACGTTGCCGTGGAATCGGTTGTAGTTGCTGGCACGTTCGGTGCGGGTTCTGTACCTGGTGCTGTAATCACGTCTGCGCTCGCAGGTGACGCTGGGGTGTGTTGGCGGTTCAGGAGGCTCGAGCTGTGTTGGAAATCGGAGAGCCTCGGACCATCCGGACGTACCTCGGCTCGGCCGAGCAGTTCGACAATATCGACGTTATCCGCGGGCAAACTAGCGCTGTAAACAGGAGCTAAAACCTTCGCCACTTGCGTATCTTCCGCCTCAGTATCACTGCGGACCAGAAAGATTGCTCCCTCACAATGAGGCCGCCCGGCTAATCTTCGGGCTGCCGACGCATCAACGAACACCGCTGGTGCCCGACGCCACAGAGCCGATGAAACCCCCGTTCCGGTCGATGCGGGCACTGACGCTGTGGCTGATACTGGTGGTGATGCTGGCGACGATGTCAATGCTTGTGCGGCCACTGGCGCTGCAGCCACAGGTGGCACGGTCTCTTGCACACAGTCACGACCGGTAGCAGCGACTATGAGTGCAACCTCTTCACGCAGCGCTTCATCATCGACAGCGTTGACTACTGGATTTGCTGGAGCCTCGGTTCGCGGAGCCATGGACAGTTTCTTGATTGCCATGGCCATAGCGTGCACCAAAAGGCGGATTCAATGATGCTCGCAAGAGACCAAAACCTCGCTGTCTGTGGATAATTTTCAGACTGTGGATAACTGCAGAACGCCATGTCGCCTTTGCCTTATGGCTACTGCGCGGCCTCACCAATACAAGTTAGTGGCTGCGTTTATGTCAAAAATGGCACGAAAAAGGCCTGAAAGTGTCATAAACTCACACAGTTTCACATTTGCAGCCCGCACTTTTACTACATGCCCCTCAACATTGGGCCAAAAAAGGGGCGACGCCCCGCGCCGGGGGGGGGG
>NZ_KV809173.1:1179273-1195714 GCF_001812505.1 Corynebacterium sp. HMSC064E10
GGGGGGGGGGGATTGGCGCGAGGCGTCTTTAACCGGCTCGGGGGGGGGGATTGAGCCGGGGCGGCCTCGCAGTCTGTTTCTAAAAAGAACTAGAAGGGGCCAGCCACGTCCAAGTATTACATATCCCGAGGAATCTGCAAATACCTTTTAAAGGATTTAATGCCCAATATGTTCGATGTCACGATATTCGATGTCACGTCTCCCCGAACCCGACATCCATGGGTAAGCTCAGAGCCTATGAACACCGGCGAGAACAAGGCTTCAACAACGCCGCAGCCGCACGTTTCTACGGACACACGCATCACGGAAGATGCCCCCGCCACCGCTAACTCTCGCGTCGCTGCGTTCTTTGACCTGGATAAAACCATTATTGCCAAGAGCTCGGCATATGCGTTCAACAAGCAATTCCTCGAGCGCGGCATCATTTCGCCGACGGACATGCTGCAAATGGCACTCAGTCACGCCCTGTACATGTCACAGGGACACGATGAGGCACAAATGGAGGCCACGCGCGAGCAGTTTTCCGCCCTTATCGCTGGTCACAGTGCCAGAGAACTGCGCCAGGTCGCGATCGAAACCCTAGAGCAGAACATCACGCCGTACATCTACGCCGAGGCCTTGGAGCTCATTCGTGAACACCGCGCACGGGGGCATCAGGTGTTCATTATCTCGGCATCGGCTCGGCAGATTGTTGAGCCCATTGCGCAGGCACTCGGTGTCTACAACGTGGTGGCCACCGAGCTGGAGGTCCGCGATGGGCTCTTCACGGGTGAAACGGAGTTCTTCTGCCGAGGCGAAAACAAGGCTGTGCAGATGCGTCGGATAGCGGAAAAGCGCCAGTTCAACCTGGCCGAATGCTTCGCATACTCGGATTCCATCACTGATGAGCCCATGCTGGCTGCAGTCGGCCATCCCGTTGTGGTCAATCCCGATCGCGCTCTGCGCAAGATTGCGGCGGAGCGTGAGTGGCCTGTGCGCCAATTCCGGAATCCCGTCCCGCTGTTTCGCGCGCCGTCGAAACGCAATGCTGCAATTCTTGCCGGCGTCACACTGGCGCTTGGCGCGGGTGCGACGCTGTTGGCACTGCGCAAAAATGATGACGCCCCAACGGCCGACTAACCCACCATCCAGCAGCCGGCCCGCCTACACCGCTTCGGCGATACCGCGCGCTTCCACGGCACCGGCCTTCAGTCCCTCCAGATGCAGGAGAATCCACGCACGCAGGCCATCGGCGCTTCCCGACGCGAATCCCTCTGCGGCCTCGAAATACTCCTGGCGGTGGCGGGTCCAGTAGACCTCGGGCACGGCCAAGCCACGCGGATCCAGGCCGGTTGCGACAGTCGTCAGCCGCGAGGCGGCGCGGGCGATGATGCCGTTGTGGTACTCAAAGGGGCGCAGAGTCAGCAGTTCACCGTGCACAATCGCCGAGAGCACACCAGCATGGATCTGGCTGCGGCCAGTGATGAAGTCACCGAGCACGTGCAGACGCTGCTCCTTCATCGCAGACGAGAGCTTGTCGTCACCGACTGGACGCCCGGCTTTCATCCGTGCCTCGGAACCGTCTTCAGTCTCACCTGCGGGCGATGCGTTCAACGCAAACTTGGCCAGCACCTGCTGCGGAGCGCGCTGCCACACGCGGGTGGTCTCACCAATTGACTCCGGGGAAATGGTGTCGGCAACCCGAAGGGCTGCTGCGAGTACGGGATCGGTGATGTTGCCGTCGTCGGGAAGCGATGGCTCGCCGCCTTCTAGCCACGCCGATGCCCGAGCGCCACGAAGGACCGACTCGGAGCCGGTGACGTTGTGCTTGCGCAGGTTGGCCTTGTGCCGGTGGACGGCCTGGATGGCCTTGGCCGAGACATCAGCGGCATGTGCAACGCCGTCGAGCTGCCACAGGGGCGCAAGGGGGTCCTTGGGGTCAAGCTGCGGGATAGCAGCGGCGGGAGCGCTGTCAGCTCCATCGGCACCCGACTCAGATGCCTTCGCCCGCGCTGCCTCACGCTCTGCGCGCTTCTTCGCCGACACGGAGGACACACCCAGGCTCATCCCAGCTAGGCCACCTTTTCCGACGCCCACACCATTGCCAGCACCGGCACCAATTCCATCGGCTCCACGCACGTTCTCAGGCTGATTGTTCATATCCCACACCCTAATTCTTCACCGCTAAGTAAGTGACAAACTTATATAGAAATGGTCAAAGATGAGAAAAACTTCAACGAGTTCTTGGCTTTTTCGCCCTTGTGGCGCGCTCTCCCCACAATGAGAGGTAGTATGGCAGTTTGTAACTGCAGTTTTAAAGTTTCAAACCATCTTTTCCAACCATCTGCGTAGGAGGAAGTACACGTGAGCAACGACGATACGAAGGGTCTCTTTACCGACGGCACCGAACCGCGTGTTACCGCTATCCCGCTGAGTGATGTGGATAGCAACGCTTCGGGCGATGCCAGCATCGGCCAGCTCGTGTCTAATGCTTCTACGCAGATTTCCGCTCTGGTTCGCTCTGAGATTGAGCTAGCCAAGGCTGAAATTGCTGGCGAGGCTAAGAAGGGTGCAGTTGGCGGTGGCTTCTTCGCGGTTGCCGGCGTCGTCGCGCTGTACTCCTCGTTCTTCTTTTTCTTCTTCCTCGGCTGGCTGCTGGACCTTTGGCTGCCGACCTGGGCTGCATTCCTCATCGTTTTCGTCCTGATGCTGGTCATCGCCGGTGTCGCGGCGCTGCTGGGGCTGAAGAAGGTCAAGTCGATCCGCAAGCCGGAGAAGACCATCGAGTCGATGCAGGAGCTGAAGGGGGTCGTGCCGTCGGGGTCGGCGAAGAAGTCTTCGCAGTCGAACGGTATGTACACCTAAAGGCTTAAAAAGAAATTGGGCGGGACTTGTTGGTCTCGCCCTTTTGTCTTATTCAGTCCCGGTTTAAGCCCTTCGGATAAGGTATTTCCTCTCATGACCTCCCTTAGCGATTCTCTCACTGGCCCCTGGCGTCATCGTCTCATTCACGTCCGCGGCCAGCGCCTACACATCGCCGAGTGCGGCCGCCCCTCCGATCCGCTCGTGTTGTTTATTCACGGCTCGACTGGCGGTTGGTTTGAATGGCGCGAGGTTTTGCCACTGCTTAACGACGACTCGGGCGCCCCCCTCCCCGTGCACGCTGTGGCTATTTCTATGCGTGGCTACGGTCAGTCCGACCGAACACCGCATGGCTACAATCCGTTTGAGGCGGCCCAGGACATCGCCTCGTCGATTCGCTCATTGGGGCACTCGACCGCGCTGCTGGTCTGTCAGGGGTTCGGCACGTGGGTGGCATGGACGCTGGCCTCGCGGCAGCCGAATCTTGTTGCCGAAGTTATTGGTTGTGGTGCTGCGCATCCGAAGGTGTGGCTCAACCAGTTGAAGAGCCCGTGGTCGGAGGACTTCCGCAATAGCCTTGCCCCACTGTTGCGCCGTTCGTGGTGGGACTCACGGCCACGGGTACCGCGGTTGCGCCGCAATAAGTTCAGCACACAGGCAGCTGAGGCTCGCCAGCAGCGGCTCATTGACCGCATCGTGCGCGAGTCCATGTCCACCGCCGGGGAGGGGTTCGCCGAGACCCCTGAGGGGAAACAGACCGCGGAACTCATGGCTGACAGCCTGGCCAGTGGCGCACTCCGCCCTGCACTGGCTCATATGAACTGGTGGACGCGACCGGCTCCGGTCGCTTTCCGCAAGTGGTTGGGTGCGATGGAGGGCTCGTCGAAAAGCGATGAGCACACGGTGCTGCTCGTCGGCGAGCAGGACACTCGTACCCCACCTGCGCTGGTGGAGCTCAGCTCCACCCACGTGCGCGTCATCCCGGGCTGTGGGCACTTCCTGCCGGTAGAAAAACCGCAGGCGGTGGTGCAGGCAATCAGAGATCACCTGCACTGGTTGCCGGAGGGATCTTAGGCTCCGGCACGGCTGAAGCTAGCCAGAACTCTCCTGCGGCTGGGGATGGGGGCTACCCTGCCCCACAGACACACAACTTGCCGCTTACCCCGCCACGCACTCTTGCGTGCTGATGGCCCCGTAGTGATTCATCGCCTCATCAATGTGTGGCTGGACCTCGGCGTGCGTCAGCGCGTAACCAGTCTGGTCATTGTTCACACCGGCACCGAAGACCAAACCCAGGATCTGACCCTGTGGCGTAATCAGTGGTCCGCCCGAGTTGCCGTGGCGCACATCTGCCTTCAGAACATAGGACTGGCGCTCGTGTCGAGTCGACGAATAAATATCCGGCCCTCGAATAATAATGTTCTCCGTCACGCGCGCAGGCGTGGCTTTAAAGGGGCCGGATTCGGGAAAGCCCAGCACTACCGCGTCATCGCCCGGACGAGCTTCCTGGTCCGCCCACTGCATGGGCTCCAGGGGTAGGTCGGTGGTCCGGAGCAAGGCGACGTCGTCAAGCGGATCGTAGTGCACGACGTTTGCGTCAGCCATGCCGACCACAGTTTCCAGCCGAACAGTGGTGGCGCCGGCGACCACGTGCGCGTTGGTGAGAATCAGATCCGGTGCGATGACAAAGCCCGTGCCCTGCAGCAAGCGTTCGCACTGCGGGGCCTCGCCCAAGACGCGGACGATGGACGGTCGAATACTGTCGACGACACCTTGTGAAATCACATTGGGGTCGGCGGGTTCATCGGGGACGTTCTGCTTGTAGCCGAATGGCGGAGCGATGGCGGGCATTCCATCATCGCGGAGCTGGCGGAGGATGCCACTGAAGCCGTCACTCCATTCGTCGGGCGCGACCTGGTCAATGAGGTTCATGCCCTTGGACTCACGCACCCAGTCGGCGAATTGTCCGGGCACGGCGGTGGCCAAGGGTACGGCGATCATCCATGTCACTACCAGCGCAGTCACCGACTGCACGATGGCGCCGAGACTCGAATCCAGGCCGACTGCCAACGGCGAGCGAATGGTATTCCGCAGCGACTGCCCCGCCACTGTTCCCACCGCGTGACCAATCAGGGCGAACAGGATCACCGTGCCGAGGCCCAGAAGAACCTTTCCCGACTGGTTCTCGACTTGTGCCATAGCTAGCGGCGCCAAGGGCACACCAATAACCAAGCCCAGGACAACGCCCAAAATGGCCATAATCGACGAGACGGCGCCCTGCTGCCAGCCGACGACAAGCGTAAAAATAAAAATCGCCAGCAGCGCAACGTCAAACACAGCGATTGCAGGCATCATCGTCGGCCTCCCTTCAGTACGGACAGTTTTTCACCATTAGCGGAACGCGCGAGCACCGGCAAAAGTTTCTGTACGTTGGTCTCGTCCCACGGTTCCGACCAGCCGGCCACATCCAGCAAGTAGGACAGCACGCCGCCGGTAAAGCCCCAAACGACGAAGTCACCAACCTTAAATGCCGGCCCTGTCCAGCCGTGATAGCCCAGCATCATGCGGTTGTCCGGATTCGTCAGGTGACTGATTGGCACATTGAGCACCGATTCCGTCTCTGCAGGGTCGACTACACGCAGCGGATGCGGTGCATGCCAATACGCCAACACCGGATTGACCGCGAAGCCAGTCCGCGAAATGTCAATCGAGTCCAGCACCCGCACCGGCGTCACCGTCTCTCGGTTCAGGCCGGTTTCTTCCTCGGCTTCACGCAGCGCGGTATCGATTTCATCCACGTCCTCGGGATCGACACGACCACCCGGAAAAGCCATCTGGCCTGCATGTTTACGCAGGGTTGTCGCCCTGTGCGTAAGTACCACGCTGGCATCCTCCGGCCGTTGGTGCGCCTCCGCATCACCGCTGATCAGCACCAACACCGCCGACCGCGCAGGATTCCGCAACGGTTCCTCCTGCGTCGAGGAGTCTCGCCGCAACTTCGCAAACGCGCGCTTCACGCTTGACGACGAAGCGGAGCGACCGGCCACCTGTTGCTCCGAGTGACCTGCCGCGTCTTGGCTGGTGCTGGTGTGGCCCGCCGCGTCATGATCAGCGCTGACTAGATGCGGCGGCAAACTATTGGTCAACCACTTCGGCAGATACAGCCCCGAGCTTGCGTCGCGATTCCACGACTGTCCCTTAGTCACTTCAACGCACCTCGCACGAGATCAGTAATCTGCTGCGCATCGATGAATTCACCGGGACGAATGGTCGCCACCGTGCCATCGGCCTTAAACACCACGGTAATGGGCACAACTCGCGGTAGATTCAACGCTGGTCCGACCACATCGACCGTGTCCGAGTAGGTCGGTAGATTCACTCCGATTTCCTGCAGGAGGGCCTGGCCACGCCCCGCCTCGCGAGCCGCATGCACCGTCACCACCTGCACATCTGGGTTGTCCTTGCCCCATTGCTCGATAAGCGGCAGCTCTTGGCGACACGGCGCACAGTTCCATGCCCAGACATTAAGCACGGTTGGCTTGCCCTCGACGACCTGGCCCATGTCTACCAGTTCCGCTTGGCCGACCTCGTTGCTCTGATCCGCTGAGTCTCCCGACTCTGCCAACAGCGGCAAGCGCACACCGGCCAGCGAGCCACTACCCGCTACCGCCGCGATCTCGTCCTTCGACATCGCTGGCGCCGCCGATGCGCTATCCACCTCATCATCACTGCCGGTGCCACCATTATCAGCACCATTCGCACCGGCACTCACACCAGCTCCAGTCCCACCACCGTCGGCCTCGTCATTGCCACCAGTGGTATTCACAATCGCGAAAACCACCAGCCCCACAATGCTAATCCCCGCGATGAGCAGCGTAATCAGCGATGCCGAACGGTTAACGTCCGCCTGCCAATCCCCAATGTGGCCACCATTGTGACTACGACCGCCCTGCTCATTCACGAAAAGTGCTCCTCGACTAGTCCTGTGCCGCTGTGGTGTTGTGCGCGCTATCCCCGTCGTCAAGCGCGGAAAGTTCCTCCCCACTGTAGCCGTCATTAAGACCGGCCAGGTAGAGAAGCCATTCCCTGTCGTCTGACTTAATCAACTTCTCCGCCGTCTCCGGCTCCGCCGGACCCGCGACGCCATACGACGGGCAATCCGCCGCCAAGAAGCACGCCCCGCACGCCGCCCGGCGCGAATGGCACACCCTCCGACCGTGGAAAATCAGCCGGTGCGAAAACCACGTCCACTCCGCGCGCGGCAGCACCTCCATCATCTCGTGCTCCACGCGCACCGGATCTTCCTGCTCCGTGAGGCCCATGCGCCGCACCAGACGCCCAAAATGCGTATCGACCGTCAACCCCGGCACTCCAAAAGCATTCCCCAGCACCACATTTGCTGTCTTTCGCCCTACGCCCGGCAGCTTCACCAGCTCCTCCAACGTGCCCGGGACCTCGCCGCCGTGCTGCTCCATCACGCCCTGGGCAAAGCCGATGATGTTCGCGGCCTTATTCCTATAAAAACCCGTCGGCCGAACGAGCTCCTCGACCTCCTCCTGATTCGCAACCGCCAAATCGGCCGGGCTGGGGAACTTAGCGAACAGCGCCGGCGTGGTCATATTCACCCGCGCATCCGTGCACTGCGCCGACAGAATCGTCGCCACCGCGAGCTCATACGGATTACGAAAGTCCAGCTCACAGTGCGCATTCGGGTACGCCACCGCCAGCGTGCGGTTAATCCGCCGCGCACGCCGCACCATGCCCAGACGCGTCTCTTTCCCCCGCGCCGCCGGATGCGCCCCCACCGCCCGACGCTTCTTCGACGTCAGGGATCCCTGCGGGTGTGTGGGTTGGAGTTTGCTCGTCGCCTGGTGCTTGCTTATCTGGTGCTTGCTTATCGACGATGCCCTGCCGGTCGTATCCATGGTCGTAGTGTATCGGCTACCCCGGATTGCAATTCGCGTGCGCACCTTTTCGTCATACCTTTCGCGGACGGGATCCTTAGGTTCACCAGAGATGCGGATGCAATCAGTTGAAGCTCGGGCGCAATCGGTCAGAAAAGTCGAAAAGGTCACGTCCAACCACAACTTAGAACACCGTTAGCTCATTGCTATTTAGAAATACACAGTTCAGCGGCTTTTCACCAGAATTCCCCACAGACGCAGTGGCTCTTTTGCTACAGTGGTGTTTATCACATCTTGGTGACGGCGTAGTTTTTGGGATGCATCTATAGAGGCGATTTTGTCGTGAAATTTGTCCAGGGATGAACCTGCCTTGAAAGCTGGCAGCGGCGTTACCGGGAAAGACCGAAAGTAGTGGGACGGGGCAGCTTCTCTTCCCGTTTGACCACTGCAATCTGTAGTCGAGTGTTAATTTGGTGGCCGCTGGCCTGTATTTACGGTGGTTAGTGGCCCAAGACAGGAGAATTTTACCGTGGATGACGTCAAGGAGATTCTCTCCCGGGCCGGTGTATTTCAGGGAGTCGACCAGGAGGCTGTGCAGGCCTTGCTCGGTGAGCTCGAGACGGTTCGCTTCCCGCGTGGAACCACCATCTTCAATGAGGGTGAGCCGGGCGATCGGCTCTACATCATTATTGATGGCAAGGTGAAGCTGGCTCGTCGCTCAGCTGACGGTCGTGAAAACCTGTTGACCATTATGGGCCCATCCGACATGTTCGGCGAGCTCTCCATCTTCGACCCGGGTCCACGCACCTCTTCGGCGGTCTGCGTCACCGAGGTTTCCGCCGCATCCATGAGCGCTGATCAGCTGCAGGAATGGGTCGGGTCACACCCGGATGTTCCGGCACAGCTGCTGCGCATGCTGGCCCGCCGCTTGCGTCGCACCAACAATTCGCTGGCTGATCTCATCTTCACCGACGTCCCAGGTCGCGTGGCTAAGTCCCTGCTTCAGCTGGCTAATCGCTTCGGTGTTCAGGAGGGTTCTGCTCTCCGTGTGAACCATGACCTGACCCAGGAGGAAATCGCACAGCTCGTCGGCGCCTCCCGAGAGACCGTTAACAAGGCTCTTGCAGAGTTCGCCCACCGCGGCTGGATTCGCCTTGAGGGCAAGTCCGTGCTCATCTCCGATACGGAGCGTTTGGCCCGACGCGCACGCTAACTTGTGGCGCTTGTGGCGTTTGCGGCGTTTGCGGAGCTGCCCAAACGACTCACATCCCGCAGCCTCTGCTTTTGGTTCCTCGGTTCCCGTAGGAGCACATAAAACGCATGAGGCTCGCGGGATTTTTGTTGTCTTCCCCGCTTGGCCTGGCATGCTGGCCTGGCATGCCAGCCCCACCCCACCGGCCGAATTATGGCCAATTTTGGCGCACTTATCGATGCTTCCCGTCGATGCTTCCCGCTTTTCTGCCACTCATCGACGCATTCCCGGCACCTATCGATGCACCATTCACCGATTTCTCCCCGCATCAATCACTTGTCGATGCGCTGTTCACTTATGCGTGCGCTATAGCTCATCGACAAGTGGATACCTCATCGATAAGTGATTGAGCTGCCCCCCCCCCCACAACGCACCCCAACCAGCACTAGCCCAAACAAAAAGCGCGCAACCTGCACAACTGCAGGTCACACGCCCTTTTTCAAGCGACAACCCAAGCCCAAGCTCTACCTAGGACCAACCCAAGCTCAACCTGGGACCACCCCAGCCCAGCAACCGGCCGAAGCCGAAGCCAAAGCCCAGCAACTACTCCCCGTGATCGCGCAGGTAGCGCAGGGTCACACGAGTCGACTGCTCAGCAGCATGACGCAGCACCGGATCGACATCGGTGTAAATCTCATCCACAATCTGGTCGACCGTAGCCTCGTCGCCCAGCTTGGCAACGGCGTCCTTCACCTGCTGCAGGCGCAGCTTACGACGCTCAATGTACTTCTGCGTCATTACAGTGATGTCCGGCAGGTCAGCACCATGACCGGGCAGCAGACGTACGCCCTTGCCGCGCGTATCCAGCATTTCCAGGGTTTCCATGTACTTACCCAGGTCGCCGTCGGTCTCAGAGATCATAGTCGTGTGGCGGCCAGCGATTGTGTCACCGGTAACGATACCTTCAACATCATCCTCGCCATCACCAGTGTGGATGAAGTAGCAGACAGAATCAGCGGTGTGACCAGGGGTTGCCACGACCTCAATCTGCGGAGTCACTCCGTCGAGGACGATACGTTCGCCGTCGACAAGCGGATCCTGACCTCCCGCACAGTACTGAGACTCCAGCTCTCGAATCGGCGCGCCGGTGAGCTGGCGGAAACGCGCGGCGCCATCAGCATGGTCGCCATGACGGTGCGTCAGCAGAATCAACGCGACGTCACCGGCATAACGCTGGAGGACGTTCAGGTGTCCCTCGTCCTCCGGACCCGGATCGATGACAATGCTGCGGCTATCCCCCTCAGCCTTAATAACGTAGGAGTTCGTACCTTCCAGCGAAGAGTAGCTGGGATTCGGGCACAGAACGACGCCCACAGACTGAGAAATCTGACGCAGTTGGCTATACGCAGGATGCTCCATGTCCTCTATCCTACGTGGTTGCGCAATCCGGGGAGCGCGCCACGTCCTCCAAATCGACTCATTTGGGTGTAAGCACGCTTCACGACGCCCCGGAGAACGCAACATCCTCGCTGCTTGCAGCAGCAAATACAGCAGCTACTGAGCTACTTCAACGATGATTTCTACTTCCACGGGAGCGTCCAGCGGAAGCTGATTTACACCCACTGCCGAGCGAGCGTGCTGGCCGCGCTCGCCGAAGACGTCGCCGAAGAGCTCCGAGGCTCCGTTGATAACGCCCGGCTGACCAGTGAATCCGGCGGCGGAATTGACGAAGCCGACGACCTTCACGATGCGGGTGACATTGTCGAGACCAACCTCGGCATCGACTGCGGCCAAAGCGTTAAGGGCGCAGGTGCGTGCGGCCTCCTTAGCCCCCTCAGCAGTGACCTCTGCGCCGACGTGGCCGACGTGGGTGAGCTCGCCGTTAACGAATGGGAGCTGACCGGAAGTGAAAACAAGGTTGCCCGTGCGCGTTGCGGGTACGTAGGCCGCAACTGGCGCGGCAACGGCAGGCAGGGTAAGCCCCAGGTCCCTGAGGGCCTGGGAAGGAGTGCGAGATTCAGAGTTACTCATTTAAGTTAAGCCTTTCCACGGCGACTAGGGCCGGACGAATAAAGTTAGTCAGCCTTTGGGCGCTTGAAGTAACCAACGTGGTTTTCGCCGGTCGGGCCGGGGAGGACGGTGACGAGTTCCCAGCCGTCCTCACCAAAGTTGTCCAGGATGGCCTTGGTGTTGTGAATGAGCAGCGGTGCGGTGAAGTATTCCCATTTAGTAGTCATGGGAGCTACTTTATCTGTCCCCCAGCCTCGCGCGCTGGGGGTTCAGTTTTACTTCGGTCTAAGTTGGGTTTTTACTTAGCCAGCTTTGCCTTGCGCTGAGCTGCGTACTGCTCAGCGTAGAAGTCGGCCCACGAAGTAATTTCCGGGTGCTCGCGCAGCATTGCGCGGCGCTGACGCTCGGTCAGACCACCCCAGACGCCGAACTCGACGCGGTTATCCAGAGCGTCGGCACGGCACTGCAGAACCACTGGGCAGTGGCGGCAGATAACGGCGGCTTCGCGCTGTGCGGCGCCGCGAACGAACAACTTATCCGGGTCAATATCGCGACACTTAGCGCGCGGGACCCACTCCTGGCGATCGCGGAAGCTCTCTACACCGAGCTCGTATTCTGGCGTAGTAGCAGTGCGGTTGCGATCTGGAATCGTGGCGGTCATTGTAGCCTCCTCGTGCCTGCGATTTTCGTTATTTCGAAATAGTTTCAACTAAATAGTGCTGAAATTTTGTTGTAAGTCTATTCACACCACCCAAATAATGCCGATTGGGTCACACTAGGAGGGTGGACGTGGCGCAGCTCTAAATATAACGATGCAGGTGGGGCAACTTTTTCCAACAAAAGCACGGGGGTGATTTGCGTCACTATGAAAATCTTTTTCCGGAAACTACTACACGACGAGTTGCGCGGTGTTGTAAAGGCATTCGTAGCGCCCCTCCCCGCTCGCCAGGCGTTTTACTGGACTCCCCGGGCATGTCACTAGGTGGATTTTCGAAAACCTACTTCGGCTCAATCCGCCCTACCTTGTAGTGTGATTGCTGTGAATAAAGGTTCGACGCTGTTCAAGCTCTCCGTTGCCACTGTGTTGGCAGCGTTGATTATGGCCAGCGCCCTCTTTCCTCTTGTGGGCGGCTCGGCCTACCTCGTTGCGCGCACGGCTGATGAATTCGCGTCGGCGTCGCGGTCGGTGATTTCTAAGGACGCACCAGGGGTCACCACTATTACGGATCGTAATGATCAGCCAATTGCGTGGCTCTATGATCAGAGGCGGGTTAATGTGCCGTCGGAACGCATCTCGCCAGCTATGAAGGACGCACTGGTCAGCGTGGAGGATAGGCGCTTTTATGAGCACTCTGGTGTGGACTGGAAGGGTACTGCTCGTGCGGCGGTAAAGAACTTCATGTCTCAGTCGGTGCAGGAAGGCGCCTCCACGATTGAGCAGCAGTTGATTAAGAACCACACGCTGCTCGTGGACGCGCAGTCGGAGTCGGAGCGCCGCGCTGCTACTGCCACGGATTATGGCCGCAAGATCCGCGAGATTCGCATCGCGTTGGATCTGGAAGATGAGCTGACGAAAGACGAGATTCTGACCAAGTATTTAAACTTGGTCCCCTTCGGCAATGGCGCTTTCGGCGTGGAAGCTGCAGCTCAGACCTACTTCGGCATTCCCGCGTCCGATCTGAATGTTCCGCAGGCCGCTCTGCTCGCGGGCATGGTTCAGCAGTCTTCCGGGCTCGATCCGTATACAAATCCGGAAGGTGCGCATGCACGGCGTAACGACGTGCTTGCGGCTATGGAATCCACGGGGGCAATTGGCCCGCAGGAGGCTCAGGACGCCAAGGCAGCTGATCTCGGTATTCTTCCGGAGCCTCAGCGCCTGCCGCAGGGTTGCATCGCGGCGGGCGATCGCGGTTTCTTCTGTGACTATGTGGTCTCCTACCTGGAGAACCACGGTATTGATGCCGAAAAGCTGAAGCGCGGTGGCTTCCATGTGAAGACCACACTGGACCCGCGTGTGCAGGACAGCGTGCAGGAGTCTCTGCGTCAGCAGGCGTCACCGACTGCGGATGGCGCAGCTGAGGTTATGAGTTTGCTTGAGCCTGGGGATGACTCCAGGAGGTTGCTCGCGATGGCGTCGTCACGCGTATACGGCCTCGATGCGGAGCAAATGCAGACCGTGCAGCCGCAGCCATTTACGCCGGTAGGCAATGGCGCGGGCTCGATTTTTAAGATTTTCGCGGCAACGTCGGCGGTGGAAAAGGGGCTGGGTATTGATACCCACTTCCCGGTGCCGCGTCGTTATGAGGCCTCCGGGCTGGGCACCGGTGGCGCAGAGGGCTGCCCGCCGGGCCTGTACTGCGTGGAGAACGTAGGCAGTTTCCCGCCGTCGATGTCACTGCGTGAGACGCTCGCGCGATCACCGAATACTCCTTTTATTCAGATTTCGGAGCTGGTCGGCGTTGATGGCGTGATGGACATGGCAGTACGCCTGGGCATGCGCTCATACACGGAGCCGGGCAGTTTTGATGGTGAGTCCTCGGTGGCGGACTATGTCTCGGAGCACAAGCTCGGCTCGTTCGTGCTGGGTCCAACGTCGGTGAATAACCTTGAGCTGTCCAATGTCGCTGCCACCCTGGCCAGTAATGGCCGCTGGTGCGAGCCCTCTCCAATTGAGTCGATCACGGACTCCAAGGGCAATGCGGTCAAGCTGAATGTGCCACCGTGCGAGCAGGCGGTGGAGCCGGGGGTTGCGCACGCAATCGCTAATGCGCTCAGCAATGATGCCACCGATGGCACTGCGAAGGATGCCGCGAAAGAGCTGAATTGGGACGGCCCGGTCGCGGCTAAGACCGGTACCACCGAGTCGAACCAGTCCGCGGCATTCCTGGGCTTCACCGGCGGTCTGGCCGGATCGGTGTACGCCTACAACGACACCCCGACTGTCACGGAGCTGTGCACGTCACCGCTGCGGCAGTGCCCAAGCGGCAACCTCTTTGGTGGTCGTGAGCCCGCGCGGACATGGTTTGGTGCAGTCGGCCCGGTTATCGAGGACTATGGCGGAAAGAACCTCCCCCCATTGGATTCGGACTACGGCCTGGGCACCTCTATCACCCAAATGCCGAATGTGGTGGGCATGCAGAAGGCCGAGGCTCGGGAGACCCTTAAGAAGGCTGGCTACAAGGTAGAGGAACGCACGGTGTCCCGCACGGGTGAGTCGCGCGGAATCGTGGTCGGGCTGGATCAGCCGCCACTACTTCTTAAGGGGGGCACCGTCACAATCCGCGTGGCCGATGGCACCCGTCGTCCGACCCCGCCACCAGCGCCGTCGCCGCGACCGGAGTCGACGACGCCCCGGCCGGATCCACTACCGCAGTTCCCTCGCCCGAACACTCCACCGGCGCCGAGCTTGCGGGATTTGATTCCGCTGCTGCCGTTCTAAAAGCTGCCGTTATCGAAGCTACGGTTCTAGAAGCTGCCGGTTTAAAAAAATGGCCGCGGCAACTTGCTAAAAGTCACCGCGGCACTGAAACACTGAAGGAACCCCGAGAGGTCGCGCTAGCCCTGCAGGGCAGCCTTAACGGCCTCGGAGAGCCGCTTGCCATCGACCTGGCCAGCGGCCTTTTCCTTTGCCACCTTCATAACCTGCCCCATAATCTTCATGCTCGGCGCGTCATCGCCAGCAACCTCGGCCACGGATTCTGCGACGAGGTTCTTCACAGCGTCGTCGTCAAGCTGTTCCGGCTGGTAACGGGCGAAAACCTCTGCTTCGGCGAGCTCGGCGTCGGCAAGTTCCTGGCGGCCGTTCTCGGCGTACATCTCAGCGGACTCGCGACGCTTCTTGACCTCCCGCTCAATCACACGCAGCACTTCTTCATCGGTGAGCTCGTGCTTGGAGCCGGAGACCTCCTCGGTCTGGATGGCGGCCTTCAGCATGCGCAGCGCCGCAACGGTTTCCTTGTCGCGGGCCTTCATTGCGGCGGTCATATCGGAGACAATTGTGTTCTTCAGTTCACTCATACGCCCTAGATTACCGCTGTAGTTGATAGTGTCTCTGTCATGACATCGCGCGCTTTTTCCAACCGAATTCTGCGGTCTGCCGCAGCTATCGCCACGCTCGGCTTGACGACGTTCATCTACGCGAACCAAATCGAATTGCGCGCATTTAAACTCCACCGCGTTCAAGTTCCCGTGCTGGCACCCGGCACGCTCGCCCGGGCGGGAAAGCGCGAGGGCGAGTCTTTCCGGATTCTGCATGTCTCCGACTTCCACATGCTCCCCGACCAGAAGTTGAAGCAGAAGTGGGTTGCCAGCCTCGATGCTCTGAACCCTGACCTGGTGATTAATACCGGCGACAACCTGGGCAGCGACAAGGCCGTTCCCAGTGTCCTCGCAGCGCTCGGCCCCCTACTGAACCGTCCGGGCGCCTTCGTGTTTGGCACCAATGACTACTTCGCGCCGCGGCCCGTAAATCCGCTGAAGTACCTGACGGGCAAGAAGCGCAAGCCCTCACGTGTCGAACTACCGTGGCGCGGTATGCGCGCTGCGTTTATCGAGCATGGCTGGCAGGATGCCACCCATGCCCGGCTGGAGTTTGTCGCGGGCGGAGTGAAGGTGGCACTGTCCGGTGTGGATGACCCTCATCACGAGTTGGAGGATTATTCGCAGATCGCCGGTGCCCCGAATGCGGATGCCGACATCGCTATCGGCCTGTCGCACTCGCCGGAGCCCCACGTGTTGGATGCTTTTGCGGACGATGGCTACGACCTGGTGCTTTCTGGTCATACCCACGGTGGCCAGGTGTGCCTGCCCGGAGGGAAGGCCATTGTGACCAACTGCGGTATCGACCGCTCGCGGGCCTCGGGATTGTCGCGCTGGACCGAGAAGACGTGGCTGCACGTCTCCAATGGCCTTGGCACTTCCCCCTACGCCCCGGTGCGCCTGTTCTGCCGCCCATCCGCGACCTTGATTGAGATTGTGGAGCGGGATTCGTAGTTTCCAGTTCGTAGTTCGTAGTTCGTACGGGTCCGGTTCGTAGTTCGTAGTCCGTAGTCCGTAGTTCGTCGGGTGCGACAGAGACCGCGACTTGGCCCCGCAGCCTGTTAAGCAGGCGTTTTGCATTCTGGCTCAGCGTCGGGCTAAAGTAAGTCCTCGCAAGCACAGCACTGAGACATATGTTCCCAGTTCGTGTCTGTGGCCTCGGGGTATGGCGCAGCTTGGTAGCGCGCTTCGTTCGGGACGAAGAGGCCGTGGGTTCAAATCCCGCTACCCCGACCAAGTAAAAACCCTCTCTCACCTGGAATTATCCAAGTGAGGGAGGGTTTTGTTATTGGCCACTTTTCGCTGCCATTCAGGGACGCTAGACAAAAAGCGTGCCTGGTTCTCAAGGTAGTGACTGGTCAGCCCCCACTGCGGCAACACCACAGCCCGGGATTACGTGGGAAAACTGACAGCCCGAAAACTCCGAGGCTGCAAATGTGAAACTGTGTGAGTTTAT
>NZ_KV809173.1:1195814-1223959 GCF_001812505.1 Corynebacterium sp. HMSC064E10
ATTTTTCGGGCCATTTTTGACATAAACGCAATCAGTAACTCGGATCGACTCAACGCCACCTGACATAAACGCAGTCAGTAACTCGGATTGGGCGTAAGTAGCGAAGATGCCCACCCGCCGACGCACCGTTCATCAATCGTTCCACTATTTTTTCGCTACCGGGTCCACAGAGCCTTACCCCACTCCCCCAAATGCCCCTTTCACCCCGCGTAGAGCAATTTCGTGGCTGTTAGTCTGTAGAAGTACGAACTTTTTTTAACAGCAATGTGAAAGTAGCCCCCAAGTGACGCACCTGGCAGCAGCTCTGGCATCAGCCAGCTCCTTTACAGCCAGTCCGCCGTCGGCGACCGCACCACCAGACCAGACATTGGCTTCTGAGTTTGCGTCCGGCGGCGTATCGGCAACATTGAATTCTTTAGATTCCGTGCTTTCTGCCCCGGCAACTATTACCGCCCAAGCAAGCAGCTCCGCAGAGCACGCGACAACGCTCGCAGCCCAAGCAGCTCAAGCCACCCAAGCCTCCACCGACAGCCTGACCCTCCTTTCGGTCCCGCTGTTGGTCGCGGTTGCCCTGGCGCTGACCCCGCTGTTTGTGAAGCTCCTTGGTCGTCACGCAGGCTGGCCCATCGTCGCGTTTTTTCTCGCGTCGGTGGTCCAGCTTTCGCGTGTAACGGGCGATATCCTCGACGGCACCACCTTCACCTGGTCCCGCGTCTGGTCCCCGGAGCTAAACGCGGCGTTTGCGCTGAAGCTCGATCCTCTCTCCATGGTGTTCAGTTTCTTGGCGCTGTTGGTGGGCTCGATAGTCTTCATCTACTCCACCGCGTATTTGCCGCCTAAGAAGTCCGCGATGAGCTTCTACGTCCTGATGACGGCGTTCATGCTGGCGGTTTTGCTCCTCGTGCTTGCCGACGACATCATGCTCCTCTTCATTGGGTGGGAGCTGGTCTCGATGGCGTCGTTCCTGCTCATTGCAAGGTCGGGCTCGTCGGGCGAGTTGGGCTCGTTGCGCACACTCCTGCTGACCTTCACCGGCGGCCTGCTGCTTCTGGCCGCCCTCGGCGGTGCTGTGTGGCTGACCGGTTCCACGAACCTCACCGAGGTTTTGGCTTCGCCTGAGTGGGAGGCCAACCCGGCAGCACGCAGTCTCATTGCCGCGCTGGTGGCCCTGGGTGCTTTCACGAAGGCAGCTCAGTTCCCTTTCCACGCCTGGCTTCCAGAGGCCATGGCGGCAGCAACTCCCGTCTCGGCTTTCTTGCACGCAGCGGCCGTCGTCAAGGCGGGCGTTTACCTGCTGATGCGTTTTTCCACGGTCTTCGCGGACGTGCGCGTGTGGCAGTTGCTGCTGATTGTCATGGGTATGTGGACGGCTGTTGCCACGGCCTACTTTGCGTTGCAGCAGACTGACTTGAAGAAGCTGATTGCGTACTCGACGGTCTCGCAGTTGGGTTGGATTGTCGCCACGATTGGTGTGGGCACGAAGTTCGCCATTATGGCTGCGGTTGTGCACACCATTGCGCATGCGATGTTTAAGTCTTCGCTGTTCATGATGGCTGGCGTGGTTGATCACCAGGCGGGCACGCGCGACATTCGTCGCTTGGGTCCGCTGTGGAAGCAGATGCCGTGGAGCTTTGGCTCGATGATTTTCGGTGCGGCATCGATGGCGGCAATTCCGCCGTTTTTCGGCTTCATGTCGAAGGAGGGCATGCTGACCGCATTCGAGGGCGCACCTTTGACCAACACCGGCGTGGTCATCCTGCTGACAGTGGCGGCAATTGGTGCGATTGGTACTTTCGCGTACTCGGCACGTTTGGTGTTCGGTGCGTTCGTGGATGGTCCGCGCAACGTTGACCACATCACTGAGGCCCCGATTTCGCTGTGGCTTCCGGCCGCCATCCCTGGCGTGCTGAGCCTGCCTGCAGCCTTCGCTGCCGGCGCTATTTTGAACCGTCCGTTGGACCGCGTGGCGGATACGGTCGGTCAGCTTCCGGCTAGCACGACTCAGGAATCGCACTTGAGCCTGTGGCACGGAATAAATGTGCCGCTGATTATCTCTGTGATTGTGCTGGCTGTCGGCGTGGGCTTCATCTTCACTCGCGCTCGCGTAGGCGCTGTCATGGCCGACCGCAAGCTCTTCCCGTTCACTGGCGTGGAGGCAATCAATGCGTCGCTGAGCGTCTCGCAGCGCGTGGGTCGCGTGCTGGCGAAGATGGCGCGTTCGCATCAGCCGTCGCGTCACCTGTTGCCGCTGCTTGGTCTGCTCGCGGTGTACGCCCTGGTCATTGCAATCGCTCCGGGTGTCGGCGGTGCTCCGGTGCTACCGAAGATCGACGACATCGACCACCTGACCGATCTGATTCCGCTGGTCGTTGTCCTGATTGGTGTGTGGGCCACGCTTCGGGCAAAGAACCGTCTACAGGCGGCTGTGCTGCTCAGCGTCACCGGTGTTGGTGTCACGTTGCAGATTCTCCTGCTGGGCGCACCAGATGTGGCATTGACGCAGTTCATGGTGGAAATCCTGACTGTCGTGCTGATGATGCTGGTGCTGCGCTTCCAGCCTCGCGCGTTCTCTGAGACCTCAAAGAACCGCCAGGCTTCCGCCGCGGTCGTGGCAGCTGCCGTAGGCTTGGCTACGTTCGGCGCGGTGTGGTTCCTCACTGGCCGTCGTCAGTTGCCTGAGGTTGCGCAGTGGTACATCGACAACACTGAGAAGGTCACGGGCGAAACCAATATTGTCAACGTGATCCTGGTTGAGTTCCGTGCTTTCGATACCATGGGTGAGCTGGCGGTTCTCGGTATGGCGGGCGTCGCGATGGCAGCGGTTGTCACGTCGATGCCTCGCTTCCCGCACCTGCTCGATCAGCCCTCCCCGCTTGCGGAGCCCGCTCTGAACTCCATCATGATGCGCTGGCTGGTCCGCTGGCTGTCGCCGGTTCTGTTCGCCCTGTCTGCCGTGGTTCTCTACCGCGGCGGTACCGCCCCGGGTGGCGGCTTCAACGCGGCGCTGATTGGTGCCGCCGCCGTGATGCTGGTTTACCTGTCCAAGGACCGCGACGAGCTGGTCTTCGGCAAGAAGACCCCGGTGGCGCTCAGCGCTGCGGGTGTCATAACAGCAATCGTCACGGGCTTCATCGGATTCGCCAAGGGGTCGTTCTTGGCACCGCTGTACGGCGAGTTCCTGGGCCAGCACCTCACCACGGCATTGCTTTTCGACGTCGGCGTGTACCTGGCCGTCATCGGCATTGTGGCGACCGCACTGAATCTCCTGGGCGGCCCGAACCGTCCTGGGGTGACCGGGTCGGACGATGTGATGCAGGATCTCTACTCAGACCGCTCTAGCTTGCGGGTGCCGCCGGAGATGGGCGTGTTCGCCTCAGAAGCGGAAAGTGCTCCCGCCCCAGCTCATGCCACCGTTGAGGAGGCCAAGAAGTGATTATCGCCATCATGGCTGCCGTCCTCGCTGGCGGTGGCACGTACCTGGTGCTACAGCGCGGCATGCTGCGCACCATTATCGGTATGACTCTGATTTCCCATGCCGCTAACCTGATTATTTTGTCCACGGGTGTCGGCGCCTGGCGCGGCGAGCCGCTGCTGGGCAACGAAGCCACTGCGGGCGCTGGCGCTGCCGAGCAGATGGCTGACCCGTTGCCGCAGGCATTCGTGCTGACGGCCATCGTGATCACCATGGCTGTGACCGCGTTCATGCTGGCACTGGCTGGTTTGGGCCGTGACGACGATACCCGTATCCATGAGGATCGCGAGGCTATGCGACAGCTGTCGACGGCTGGTCGTCGTGCGGGTAAGAATGTTCCGGCGGACTCGGACTCCACGGTCACCGGTACCCCAGGGGTCTCTTCGGCTCCGAACAAGTTCCCGCGCGAGACTCCTTTCGGCGGTGACGAGAAATGGTAGAAGCCTCTGCAATGACCTCTGCAATGTCCCCTTCAACTTTGTCTTCGCTACTGCCACTGTTTGCGGCACTGCCGCTGATTTTGTCGGCAGTCACAGCCATCCTGCCGAAGCTGTGGATGCGCGCGACGATGGGCATCGCCGTTCCGGCCCTATCGTCGCTGGCTGCATTTTGGGTGATGTTCTACGTCACTGAAAACGGCCCGGTCGGCCACGGCGTGGGCGCGTTCCCCGGTGGTATCTCGATTCCTTTCCTGGCGGACACGTTCTCCATGCTGATGCTGGGTGTGGCTGCCGCTGTGGTTGCCATCGGTAACTGGTTCGCCCACGTCGCGGGTGAAAACACCTCTCGTTTCTTCCCTTCCCTGACGCTGATGATGCTGTCCGGCATGTCGGGTGCTTTCCTGACTGCCGACCTGTTCAACTTCTTCGTGTTCATGGAGGTCATGCTGCTGCCCTCCTACGGCCTGATTGCGGTCACCGGTACCTGGCACCGCCTGGCTGCTGGCCGTAACTTCGTGCTGGTCAACCTCTTGACCTCCACGGTGTTGCTGATTGGTGTCGCGCTGATCTACGGCTCGGCGGGCAATGTGAACATCGCAATGCTGGCCGACATGGCCAGCAAGGGCGGCCCTGGCGGCACGGGTGTGGTCGCGTTGGGCATTGTCATCATCGCACTGTGTGTGAAGGCTGGTTTGGTTCCGGCGCACACGTGGTTGCCTAGGACGTACCCGTCGACAAGCCCTGCGGTGATGGCGCTGTTCTCTGCGGTGCATACGAAGGTGGCGGTGTACATGCTCTTCCGCATCTACGTCGTGATTGTGGGCATGAACCCCTCCTGGCACTGGCCGATCATTATCATCATGGCGATCTCGATGCTGGTTGGCGCGTTTGCTGGTCTCGCCGAGAACACCATGCGTGAGGTGCTCGCCTACCAGATGGTCACGGGTATGCCGTTCATTCTGATTGTGCTGGCGTTCACGGATGCTAACGACGGCCAGGACGCCAAGGCAGCACTGGCTGCGGGTATTTTCTACGCGATCCACCACATGGTGACTGTCGGTGCCCTCATCCTGGGCTCCGGTGCGGTGGAAGAGACCTACGGTACGGGTACGCTCTCCAGGCTTTCTGGGCTTGCCCGCCGCGACCAAGCAGTCGCTTGGGTGATGGCGGCGATGAGCTTCTCCATTGTTGGTTTCCCGCCATTTTCCGGTGTGTGGGGCAAGGTGGGCATTGTCTTTGCCTCTGCCGCTACTGGCGATGCCCGTTCGATTATTGCAATCACCGCAATCATCGTGGCCTCGCTGGGCTCGCTGCTGGCCATGATTCGGCTGTGGCGCGCGGTCTTCTGGGGCCGCCCCATGCAGGGTGTGGACGATTCCGTTCGCGTTCCGGGCGCGCTGGTTGCGCCGTCCGCCATGCTGGCAATTGTTTCTGTGGCAATGTTTGTCGCGGTCGGTGCCGTCACTTGGGCGACTACCGGTGCGGCTGATGCGCTGCTGAATATTGATGGCTACCGCGAGGCCACTCTCGGCGGGGTTGAAAACGCCATCGGAGGTATTTACTGATGAAGTTCCTGCATGTTATCCGCTATTCCCTCTGGCTGGTCTGGCAGGTTGTTGTGGCTGCGACGGACGTGGTGCGCGATACGCTGCGCCCGCACCAGAAGCAGCAGCCGGTGCTCATTGGGCTGCCGCTGCGTGTGACGTCTGACCTTGAGGTCACTCTCTTTGCCGAGTCCATCACCATGACTCCTGGCACGCTAGTCTGCGGTGTCCGTGAGACCGATGTGGGACGGTTGTTTATCATCCACGCAATCTTCGGTGCCGACCTGGACGCGCTGTACGACTCCCTCTACGACATGGAGGAGCACCTCGTTCCCAGCCTCCGCGATGTCCCCCGCCCGAAGGCGTTCGTCTTCGAGGAGTACAACGCAGACCAGTTCATTGACCCGGATGCCGTCGTCGGCGTTGCCGCTGAGGTCGACCACGGTCTGCCGCTGCCGGATGGCATTACCTCCAAAGGCGAAGACAAAGGAGCACGCTCATGAATGACACATTGATCGATCCCACCGCAGTACAGGTAATCAGCGGCATTGGCATTGCTCTATGTTCAGTGGCGCTGCTTGTGGGCGTGGTGCTGATCTTCCGGGTCAAGGGCAATGTCTCACGCGCAGTGCTTTCCGACGCTGCCTTCTACCCCATGGTGGGAGTGTTCCTCACAACTGCCATGCTGCGGACTACGGCCATCACTTTCGATATTGCAATGCTGGCGGGTCTGCTTGGCATTCTGTCGACCGTGGGCCTGGCCCGAGTTATTTCCCGTGGCCGCCGCTAAGACCGATTAAGGACGAATCGCAATATGAGTATCGCTTCAATTCTTGTAACTATATTGTTTGCCGTGCTGGTCATTGGCGGATCTTTGTACCTGCTCCTGGCGGGCGTGGCCATGTGGCGCTCTAAAGATGCCTTGAGCCGGTTGAACCAGCTTTCAGCCGGAATCATGGTGGGCATCCCCGCACTGGTGATTGCCAACTTGGTCCTAGAGGCCGACCAGGGCGATTTGACGTGGGGCAAAACCCTCACCGCCATTCTGGCCATTGTTGCTGTCCTGGTCGTCGCCACTGTCGCATCCGAGGTACTTGGACGCGCGGTGCTGGGTGCCCGTGATGGCTCCGCTGAGGACTACGTGCCGGAGCGGTAGCTAGCGGCACGGGAAGCGTCCCGCATACGCTGCTTCCGGCCGGTTTCAGAGCAGCCTCTCAGTGCTCTCCAAGACCCCCTTTGGGCCACCCACCCTACCCAAAAGGGGGTATGTTTCCCCACACTTTTGGCCTCCCACAATGTGATGTACCTCTCATAGGATATGGGTCGCTCGTTAACCCCGTTTATGCCCCTAAATTGAGTGGCAGTTTTTGCCGTTAACTAACCTTTGGTTTCCCTTAGTTAGGGAACCCTTGGTTATCATTTTTGATGAATTCGCCGTTTGCCTGCACCTTTGTGACACCAAGAACAAAACAATCAATGCAATCCCGGTAAAGATTAGGAAAACAACACTTTTGTCATCCGATATTCAGGCAGAGGCCGGGGCCGTCCCGACCGACTCATAACCGCCCTCTTTCCAATATTTTTAGATGGATTTGAGCGAGCTTCAGGGGACACAACCAACTGGAGGCGGACCGAGCCACCTATTTTTTCATTGCAGCCCCTTGGCCCATCGGTTAACTTAATTTCTGTGAGATCGCCAAGAGCGACTCAAAATCTTTACCCCCGAGAACCTAAGGATTTTCTCATGTCCTGCTCTGCAGAAGATATCGCAACCATCCTCGAAGCCCTTCCGGCCGTCACCGTCGAGAGCCCGCTGCCGGCTTTCGAGCAGCTGGCTGGCGGCGACATCAACTTCGCTAACGTTGGTGGCGACCTGAACCTGCCGTTCGGTAACGACTTCCTGGACATCACCTCCAACGATGACTACTCCACCACCGACTCCCACGACACCGAGGTTTCCGACTTCCTGAACCCGGAGACCCACGTCGACCAGTCCAAGGACTTCGACTTCCTGAACCCGACCATTTCTGGCATCGGCAAGTAAGCTCCCGGGCTTCATGGCAGGACAATAACTCTGCCAATCCTTGACACAATAAACCGCGAGTCTCTAAAAAAGACTGCGGTTTATTGTTCAGTTAAAACCGATATTTTTCATTTCGTTACTGTCTAAAGGAACACCAAAAATGGACGTCACTCCTATCGTTGAGGTTCTGGAAGCAATGCCTTCCGGCCCGACCGTCAACGTCACCTTCGAGATTAACCCGACCATCGATGGTGATCTGACCCTCCTGGAAACCGGCGACTGGAACGCTCCGTTCGGCCGCGACTTCATGGACATCAACATCACGAACGATCAGTCCACACACAATGACAACTCCACCCACGTCAGTGGTGTTGAGGCTGATAGTGTCTCCGACGCTGCCGAACAGGGCCGAGAGGTGTCCGAGTCCGCCGAAGAGGCTGACGAGGCTGACGAGGCCGCAGCTGCTCCGAAGTCGATTTTCAACGGCTCCCCGAGCATGCCGGGCATCGGTGCCTAAAACAGCTCACACTTAGGGTTGTTCCTTAGCCGCCCCAAACGGGTCGGCGTGCAGGCAACCACAAAGCCCGTGGCTGTCATGCACAGACAGAATTTTTAAATAAAGCGTTAGCCCTGCAGCTGGTCAAACCACCTGCAGGGCTAACGCTTTTCGTACTTACTTCGTTGCCTTGAAGCGCTTTTCCACCTCAGCACCGAGCCAGGAATCAACGTTGGTCCAGTACTGGTAGACACGCTGCTCCACCTCTGGGGAAACGCCCTGCATGGCACCGACGATGTTGTTTGCCAAGCGATCACGCTCGGCATCGTCCATCACATTGCGGACAAGATCGCCTGCCTGCGAGAAGTCATCATCCTCAGGGTGCTGCACGTAGGCGCCGGCGTAGAACTCTTCGCCCACGCTTTCCCACTGGCCAAAAGTGCCAGCGTCAACCTGCCCCGCGTGACCGGAGCGGACTGGGCAGCCAGCGGCCTTGGCCGCAGCCGCGGTATCGGCCTCCGGGCCGCGTCCGGCGGCGTTGGAGCCATGAACCGGCAGATTCGGGTCAGCGTAGTGGTAGGTGCCGTAGCCGTCCTGCGAGAAGGAATTCACTGGGCAGCGCGGCTGGTTCACCGGCAGCTGGTCATGGTTGACACCAAGACGGTAACGGTGCGCATCAGCGTAGGAGAACACACGAGCCAGCAGCATCTTATCCGGGGAGAAGCCGACACCCGGCACGGTATTCGACGGCGCGAATGCGGCCTGCTCAATCTCGGCGAAGAAGTTGCCCGGATTGCGGTTCAGGGTGAAGTGACCGACCGGAATCAGCGGGTAGTCCTTCTGCGACCAGGTCTTGGTCAGGTCGAACGGGTTCACCTTGTAGCCGGCAGCCTCGTCGTAAGGCATAATCTGCACCTTGACGTCCCAGGTTGGGTAGTCGCCGCGCTCAATTGCCTCGAAGAGATCCTGGCGAGCGTGATCCGTGTTTTCGCCTACCAGCTCAGCGGCCTCATCATCCGTCAGGAAGTCCCAGCCCTGGCGAGTCTTAAAGTGGTACTTAACCCAGAAGCGCTCACCTTCAGCGTTAATCCACTGGTAGGTGTGGGAACCGAAGCCGTCCATATGACGGAAGTCCTTCGGAATACCACGGTCACCCATCAAGTAGGTGACCTGGTGAGCGGACTCCGGAGAGGCAGTCCAGAAATCCCACTGCATATTGGCATCGCGCAGACCCGTATCCGGCAGGCGCTTCTGAGAGTGGATGAAGTCCGGGAACTTAATGCCATCGCGGATAAAGAACACCGGCGTGTTGTTGCCCACGATGTCGAGGTTGCCCTCTTCGGTGTAGAACTTCAGCGAAAAACCGCGCACGTCACGCCAGCCATCCGGGGAGCCCTGCTCACCAGCGACAGTGGAGAATCGCGCCAGCATCGGAGTGACAGTGTTCGGCTGGAAGACGGCAGCCTTGGTGTACTTGGAGACATCCTCGGTGATGGTCAGCTCACCGAAAGCACCTGCGCCCTTAGCGTGAACAACGCGCTCCGGGATGCGCTCACGGTTGAAGTGTGCGAGTTTTTCCAGCAAGTGGATGTCGTGGAGGTTGATACCTCCCTGCGGGCCGTTTGTTAGCGAATGCTGCTCTGTAGGAACCGGCGCGCCGTTAAGACGAGTGGTCGGACCATTGGAGCCTTCATAGAGATTCGACATGGGGTTTCCTCCTAAAGACGAGGGCTAGATGTCAGTCGCAACATGCCCTGACGTTTTCCACCCTACACGAAGTTTCATATTTTGCCTATCAGTCCTCCGGGATTGATATATGGACTTAATTATTAGTCCGATTAGGTTCGCTATATCGGCGACGAACACTCGACCCAAAAAAGGCAGATTTTTCTCGAAGAAAACCGCACACAATGACCGTCGAAAAGCACTTACTGCGCTTTCAAGCAATACCTATCAGCAGTGAATAAAAGGTATAGCCAGCACTACCACTGCCCGCAGGCGTTGAGGGTAGGATTTTTCGCGTACCACGCTGTCAATTTGGATTCTGATCGGATACTTCTGCAGACATGAAAAAACAAGGGAGGGGCGCAAAAGCGCTCACAGTCTTCAAGTACACGCTGGCGTTGCTGGCGACCATTGCGCTTCTCAAGATCGCATTCTTCCCCGCTAACGACGAGGACTATGCGCAAGCAACCGGTGATTTCTCCCAACCCACCACGGAGCTATCCCCTCAGCGGATCAATAACACGCAGAAACTGTCTGCCACCATCGTCCCGGATGAGCCCACCGTGATCCGTGCCAACGCGTCTGGTGAAATCACTGACGCCTTTGTCAACAGCGGTGGCAACGCCGTAGAGGGCCAAAACCTGCTCCAGGTGAAGAAGACCTCGGTGTCCGAGAATGCCAGCACCTCCGGCAGCGCGGATTCCGATGATGAAAGCGCCGCAGCTGCCGCGCCCGAAACTACCGTGACCTGGGGAAACATCACCGCTAAGGCTTCTGGCACTGTGCAGTGGGATATCGTCATTGGCCAGACGGTCGAGATTGGCCAGGAAATTGGCACCATTTCGCCGAATAGCTTCCACGCCGTAGCACCTATTAAGCCGAGCCAGCTGTACACGCTGGGAGACTCGATTAACAATGGCCGCCTCGCTATCACCGATGGCCCGGCACCATTTTTGTGTGATTCAGTGAAGACTGTCACGGGAAGTGGCACGGGCTCGCAGAACACCGGCGCCGGAGAGGGTGCTGGCATGGGTGCCGCCGCTGCGGGGAGTTCCTCGGGCGGCCCACAGCTGCGCTGCGATATTCCCGCAGATCAGACCGTCTACGAAGGTGTTCCCGCAACGCTGATTCTTGGCAGCGGCACGACCTCGGAGGTTCCAGCACTGCCAGTGACCGCCGTGGAGGGACGCTTCCGCGAAGGTGTTGTCTACGCTCCAGCTAAGGATGGCGGCAAGCCCACCAAGATCAAGGTCGAGCTGGGCGCCAACGATGGCACTTTCATTGAAATCAAGCGTGGCCTGAAGGAAGGCCAGCAGGTTTTGGAGTATGTGCCTTCCTACAGGAACGAGTTCGCTGGCGACGGCAGCGGCGACGGCACTGGCACCGGCACTGGTGAAGGCAGTGACACTGGCTTCGACGAGTCCGGCGATGACGCTGGCTCTGAAAAGTAGGCCCGCGCCATGCTTAGTTTGACCGCAGTCACTCGAACAGTGACGCTCCCCAACGGCGAGGAGCTGCCTATTTTGAAAGGCATCGACCTCGAAGTGCCACGCGGTGAGCACCTCAGCATTGTCGGCCAGTCCGGTTCGGGTAAGTCAACGCTGCTGAACATCATTGGCATGCTCGATTTGCCGGATTCTGGCACGTACACGTTCGACGGCACTGATATTTCCACCTTGTCGGATAGGAAACGCGCTGCGCTCCGGGGCGATAATTTAGGATTTGTCTTCCAGCAGTTCAACCTCTTCCCCTCCCGCACCACGCTGGAGAACGTCGAGGTTCCGCTGATGTACGACCGAGGCGAGAAGTTCTGGAATCGCACCGAGCTCGCCGCCGCGATGCTGGAGCGCGTCGGTCTGGGAGACCGCCTAGAGGCCACGCCTTCGCAGCTTTCCGGTGGTGAACAGCAGCGTGTGGCGATTGCCCGTGCGCTCGTGCGCCAACCGCAGCTCATTCTTGCCGATGAGCCCACTGGTGCGCTCGATGTCGACACCGGCAAGATCGTCATGGATCTGCTCGAAGAAGTCGCCACGGAAAACAATGCTGCGCTGATTGTGATTACGCACGATTTAGAGGTCGCCGAGCGCGGCGATCGGGCACTTGAGCTTCGCGACGGTCAGTTGCACGCCGACTCCGTCCTGCTATCTGCCGCCAACGCCATGCACGGCTTCGAGGAGGTTGCTGATGACGACGAATAAAGAAACCGAATCGAAGTCACGGCCGTCCTTCCTCTATGCGGCAACGCCTTATCTCGGCGCTCTGCTGGAAGCGTGGCATGAGCTGCGCATTAACCGTGGCCGCATCATGCTGTCGCTGGTCAGTGTGGCCGCGGCAGTGTGGGCGATGGCCACAGTCATTGCGCTTGGCAATATTCTCACCAGTTCCCAGGATGCGGTAACCGCACAGAGCACGGGCATCGCCGGCACGGTCACGTTGACTGCCGGAGCAGGTAGTTCCGGTTCTGAGGATGGCGGCGACTTCGGTGATGGCGGCTTCGGCGACGGTGCCAACGGCACAATGGCCGATAGCTTCGGTAGCTTCGGCGGTGAAGGAGCCGGTGGAAATGGCCCGGATGACCTGGGGGTTATCAACCCGGACGGGTCTGTCAATGACGCTTTTTCCACTGCCGCTCACCGCTTAGTGGAGACCACTCACGCCAACTTGTGGTCGCGGGTTCGTATGCAGCCAGCGACACCTGTTCAGAATTCGGAGGACTGTGCTCCGGATGACTATGAGTGCTTAGCGCCCGGCACACCCGAATTGATCGCCGCTGACCCAGGCTGGTTCGATATTTACGCCCGCACCATGGTGCAGGGACGTCGTTTGGAAGATGCCGATGGCCAGCGTTTGATGAACCCCGTGGTGGTCAATGACCAGTTCTACGAGACCCTGGGCAACCCTGCGCTGGCAGATCATCCCACTTTCACGTTGAAGGAAACGGGTAACACCACTTTCACCGTGGTGGGAGTGTATAAGTCCCTCGGATCGTGGGACGCCCCGAGCATTGTCACGCACTACGATTCCTTCCTCAATGCCGGCTACGAGGGTCCGGTGGGTGAGCCGCAACTTCTCGTCGCAACGCCTGAAGAGTCCGCGAAGGAGAACCAGAAGGCGCTGCACAACATTTTCCAGGCAGAGCTCGGCCCCAGCTGGAAGGTGAATACCTCCCTGTCGGAGAAGGACACGGAGATTTCCCAGGAAATGAATAACACCATCACTACGGCGCTGGGCATTATCGGCGGCATCGTGATCGCGCTTGGCGCGTTGGGCCTGCTCACGGTCTCGATTGTCACCATCGGCCACCGTGTCCGTGAGATTGGTATTCGTCGCGCAATGGGCGCGTCGGCAGGCCGGATTTTTATCTCTGTGTTCTTGGAGTCGATTGTCGCCACGACGGTGGCGGGCGTGGTTGGCGTGATTGCATCGATCATCACGGTCAAGCAGCTGCCGCTGGATAAGATACTGGCGTTGCCGCTGGAGACGGACGCCGTGGCCTACCCTGTCACGGCCGCTGTTATCGGCGTGTTGGTCGCGACGTTCGTGGGCGCGCTGGCGGGTATTATCCCGGCCACCATCGCAGTCCGCGTCAAGCCCATCGACGCCATTCGCTTCTAGCTTTTTCAGCCCTCGTTCGCCTGGCTGCGTCGCCGCCTGCTTTTTGCAGGTGAGGCCACGTGCAGCCAGGCGAATTATTTTTAGGTTTTAAGTTGCTAAGCTATTGCCATGACTCCCGCACGCCTCGTCTCTAATGACGAATACATCACGCAGCTGGCGCTGAAAGCCGGTCGTGGTGATCAGGCTGCGCTGACGGAGTTCGTACGGCTGACCCAGAAGGACGTGTGGCGTCTGGTCGCACATCTGGGTGGCGTTGATGCCGCGGATGATTTAACGCAGGAGACGTATCTGCGTGTGATGGGGGCGCTCCCCCGTTTTGCGGCGCGTTCTTCTGCCCGCACGTGGCTGTTGTCCCTGGCCCGGCGTGTGTGGGTGGATTCGGTTCGCCATGATTCGGCGCGGCCGAAGAAGTCTGCGGTGGAAGTGGAAAACGCTGCCGAGCAGTTTACGACCGGCGAGTCGTGGTCGGAGCTCGCTGATGCCCGCGTGCTGCTGGAGCAGCTGCCGGAGGAACGCCGCGAGGCACTCATTCTGACGCAGGTGCTGGGTTACTCCTACGCAGAGGCCGCGGAAATCGCAGGTTGTCGCGTGGGCACTATTCGCTCACGCGTCGCCCGTGCGCGCCGCGATTTGGTTGCCGCGCTTGACGACGGCGACAGTGCCAGCGGCGACTCTGCAGCTGTTTAGACCCGCTCCGGCCAGGGGACGTAGCTAGCCGTTGTAGGTTGTGGCCTCTCGAAGCTGACTAACGGTCTAGCTCGATTTTGTAAGTCGAGGCGATATCAGCATGCCCGATGGCATCCCGCATATCACGCTCCGCGTTTTTCAGGGCAGCTACAACAGCGGGGAGGCTCGCGTGCGGCGACATTGCCACGGTCACTTCCAAGGTAGGGATTCCATTATCGCGGTAGACCCGCGAATCCGCCTGGTTAATATGTGCGTTGCGCTCTAGATCGGTGCACACCGCATCGGCAACGTCGGCGACCGGCAGCGAAATCTCTCCCAGTTTTTCTTGTGATTCCGCTGCGGCGACGGTGCTGAACCGGTGCGAGCGCAGATTTGCGACCACCAAGATACAGCCGACGACCGCTAGAACCGCTGTGACCACACCGAGGACGGGAACATACCAGCTTTGCTCAGGTATTTTTCCCCAGGAGTCCATCCGTCCGGTGTCATGAAGCCACTGTGCGGGAGCGACGCCGAAGTAGCTCGCAATTGCCCATGTTGCTACCAGCAGTAGCAGCGCTGAGAAAAGAAACAGCACAATTCGGTCGAATACGCTTACTGATGTTTTCACTTGTCATCACCTTCGTATCCGCCGTGAGTTCCGGAAGCAAGTGCCGTGCCATTCTGGATTTCTTGGTAGTCAGACTTATGCATCCAAACTGGCAGGTTGGCATCGTCATCGACGCGTACATACCGACGCGGGGCAGGAAGAAACACCGCGATGAGCTGTCCCAGCCCATAGATTGCAGCGAGGATTCCGACGAGGAGCAACACCCATGACGCGGCTGAGCCCTGTGGGTTGCTGAACCAGTCGAATACCGGTTGTAACCATGAGGTGTCACCTGAGCTATTGGCGCTAATGATTGCTTCTCTACCTGCGACTATGGCCGCTGCAATCATCAACAGACCGGCGAAAACTCCCAGCCCGCGGACCTTCGGTGATTGACGCGGGTCACGTCCCTGGCGAGTTTCTACTGACTCGTCCGAGACCACCGCGGCCGATGACCTCTCAGTCGGCGTCATAGGGTGTCACCTCAATCTTTTTCAGTGGGCGCGGCTCTGGCGTGCTTACCACCACGGTACGTGGTTGTGGCACAGATACCGGGCGCAGCTGCTCCTGTCGCGGTGCGCGAACTTGTTTCAGCCGAGTTGGACGCGGCACTTTGACCGGACGCAGTAGCGCTGGTCTTGGCGCCTTGACATTAATTGTGCGTGGCGACGGCACTCGTACCGGACGCAGCTTTGGTTGCCGCGGGACACTCACCTGCATCAAGGACGTCGGCTTTGGCGCTGTGACCTTTCGCAGCTGTATGGGCCGTGGAATTGGTGTGCGACGCACCTGTTTCGGCTTCGGTGCCGGGGTGCGAACCACTGGCAGCGGCGGTGGCACAACAACGCGACGGGCCGGTTGCGGCTTTGGTGCCTTAATAGCCACAGCTGGTTGCGGCTTCGGCTGCATGACAAAGCGCACCGGTTGTGGAGCAGGTGCTGGGACACTGCGTACCCGTTGCGGACGCGGCGGAGTAATGCTGCGTACCGGCTGCGGTGTCACCGGCTGAATGCTACGCACTGACTGCGGCTGCGGTACTGAAATACTGCGTACCGGCTGCGGCGTCGGTACAGCGATGGACTGCACTTCTGGGACCCACCGCACCTGCGGGGTAGTCACTACCTGCTGGTTCACCCGGACAGGTGTCACCTGCGGGTGATCTGAAAAGTGCGCCAAGTCCTCTCTGGTGACACGCACGTGCCCGGGTTCGACGCTGTCGATGTCAACATCGACGGTGACATTTTCAAGTCCGGCCATGTCAGCGAGCCAGGTGGCAACGCTGGACCGAATGCGCACTGCAATTTCCGCTGTCGGCGCCGGCCATGATGCAACGGCGCGAACTGCGACTCGAACCGCACTAACGACGTTTGTAGTGGCAGAACTAGGGGCAATCTCACGGTCGATTGAGACAATTGGATAGTCGCGCCCTAGCACACGGGATTGGTCGAGGGTGCCGGGAACCGCGCGCACGGCCATCTCTACGATGCGGCGGATTGCCTTTTCGCTTACGACGGTGGTGCCACGCGTTGCTGGAACGTGGATAGTCACCGTCGGCGGCCTCCTCGGTTGAACTTACGGTTGAGCTCGGGCGCGTCGATTTTGCCATCGAGTACCGCACCGGCTGCACCGGCCAGACCTCCGAAGGCAATAACCGCAAGAAAGCCCGTGAAACCACCAATCATTGCGGCGAAGCACAGGACAACGGCAATCGTCGCGAAGGTCTTTGTGTAATTATCGAACATGAAATTCCCCTTTTTACGGGCTTACCTGCCCATCCTGCCCGGCTTCGACGCGCAATAGTTGTTAACTACTGAACGCGTGGCTGCTCCTTGGGCTCGTTAGCAGCCGCGATGGCCTTGCGCTGCTCTTCGCGCTGCTTAGCGGCCTCTTCTTCGCGCTCCTGCGGGGTCTGGTAGTCGGTGTGAACATCGGAAACATCAACATTGACTTCAGTGACCTCGAGGCCAGTCATACGCTCAACGGAGCTAATGACGTTCTGACGGATAGCCTCTGCCAGCTCATGGATGGCAACGCCGTACTCAGCAATGATGGTGACGTCCACTGCAGCCTGGCGCTCGCCGACCTCAACGGCAATTCCCTGGGACACGTTGGCGCTGCCGCCGGAGACAAACTCACGGACGGAACCAGCGAAGCGATCCATGCCACCACCAAGGTCATAGACACCGGAGACCTCGCGGGTAGCGATGCCTGCAATCTTGGAGACGACACTGTCGTCGATAGAAGTGTGGCCGTGGCCGGTTCCCTTATTCGCAGAATCCGAGCCAGCCTGAGTTGCCGGAGTGTTCTTAGCAGAGTTCTTTGCATTGTCAGCCATGATGTGCCGTTCCTATTCTCAGTGATGTAGACGAAATGTCTGGACAACGCCAATGCTATAACTGCCGCAGGCAACCTGCAGTACGGCTAGGTGTACATAGCTGCGTGAGACCCCCTCTAGTAGGGCTTTCGTTATAAAAAATTCTTAGATAACCGGATCGCAGATTTGATTTGTTTTTGTCCACAGCCTTCCGGGTATTTTTGTATTTTTGGATTACTCCTGCGTGACGGCAGTTTTTACCTGCCATTCACGGTTCTGATGTTACGAGCGGCCCCCACTTGCCTGCAGAATGCTAACAAATTCAACAACTTTGTATAACAAGGTGCAATTTGCGGCACTATTCCATATTTCGACGTTGGATTAGTACCGGCCCTGGTTGGAACTCGTGCGCGCCACGATTTGGTTGCCGCGCTTGACGACGGCGACAGTGCCAGCGGCGACTCTGCTGCTGGTTAGTGCAGCTGTTTAGCCATGCTCCCCCGATAGGCGTTGCCCTTTTTGCCACCCCATTTTTGGAGCGCTATCGCACATGATTGCTCAGTTGAGCGTAGGTTCTGCCTTAACTGATAGTTTTATACATTTCCTTATATTCGCGATACGAAACGGGTATATAAACTGCCCGGCACGCTTAAGTTCCATCTTTTTCGACGAGATTAGCTTCGTTTTTGCGCATCTTTAGGATGATTGGACGCTTACCATGCGCGTTCGTATTCGCCCTCTAGGAAAATCAACCAGAGGAAATGCTTTTCAATGTGCGACCTGGAAGCGCCAGAACCAGTTTTTGGGCCGCCACCGACCAACTCACTGAGGAGCAGATTTCCCCATGAATAGACCTTCATGGATTTTCACTGTCACTGCCATCATCACGGCTACAACCGGACTACCGGCCTACGCTGCCACTATCAACCAAGGTGATCCAGTTGTTATCGTTCACGCTAATGGGCCACAAGCCAGTGTCTGTACAGCTGGCTACGTCGACAAAACCAACTCTCAGATCTACACAGCAGGTCATTGTGGGCAAGAAGGAGACACGGTGACGGATGGGACCTTCCAGAAAATTGGAGTATTCCAACCGTCTCCCACCTATAACCATTCACTAGATACGGGAAACGATATCGGAGTTGTTTCGCTTGATGACCCCGCTACTGCCGGTGAGAATTCGTATTCGGGTGACTCAATAATATCCCCAACAGATGTTCAAACTGGTGAGACAGTCTGCATATACGGAAACACTACGGGGAAAGTGACCTGCGGTTTAGCCGCTGATCGAGAGGCATACCAAATCGAGGACAACGCTCTACAGGTTCAGAATGTACACGCTCAACGCGGCGATTCCGGTGGCCCTGTATGGGTTCCGGAAAAAGGTGCTGTTGGCGTTGTATCGACTAATTGGAACATCATCGATGGGAACGGGCAGCAGCTTGGCTCCTATATCACCGCTAATTCACCCTGGTAAGAGGGCTTTGTTTGCGTAGGGCTTCCTGATGGGTGGGACGCGAGTCTTGTTCTTTGTGCTGCCCAATGGGTTCTGTGCAGGCGACTGCACAGAACCCATTCTTGTTATTAGGACTGCTGGCGGCGAGTCCAGAACCAACCGCAGCTTGCGATTACCGCACCAAACAGTGTCCAGAGAAGAACTCCGTTTCCGCCGGTCTTTGGCAGCTTACCGGTCTTGGTGTCGGTCACCTGCATGATCATGAGTTCGCCGGAGCCTTCGGCCTTGATAAGCGGGCTGCTGCCACCTACCACTGAGACGGTGTACTCCTTGGTCTCCTGGTCAATTGAGATTTCAAAAGCTACTGGCTCTGGCAGCAGGCTAAGTCCTGCCGGTGCCATCGTTTCTACAAGGTAGAAAGTGCCAGTCTCAGTGATTTCAATCGACTTCTGATCAGGCGTGATGGTGTAGACCGGTCCTCCACTGTGGTCTGGCTGACCACCTGCCGAGGGGTAGATATCGAAGGTCGCACCACCAAGTCCCGGTAGAATCTTGACTCCCTCACCATCGACGTACTCTGCCTTTTCCAAGGTCAGCTTGCCCGGCTTGGTGTCCGGTGCTTCGTAGTTATCGACGACACAGGAAATGGAAGACAGGACCTTATTGGATTCCGACATCTTTACGCGGAAACCGAACTCGCCCACATTCTCCACCTTGAGAGGTGAGGTTTTCCCGTCGCGGGTTTGAGTACATACGGCGTTGAAGTCACCGGTGGAATCCAAGGTGTCACCGCGGCGGAACAAAGTGAAGCCCTGCTTCTGTGTTTCAGCCAGAACCAGCGACTGCTCACGCTCGCTTTCAATGTTCCACGATGCAGTACCCTTATCGGATTCAGATCCGGAGGTTACCTTCATCGACTGATGAACCAACGGGCCATTACCAGAACTGATGACATTGTTCTTCGCAGAAAGAGTGAACTCCCAACCTGGGGCGCCGTCTTCGAGGACCTTGCCGTTTTCATCGACAATCCGCTTCTTGACCTTCACTACACCGTTACAACGAGAAGCGAGTTGTTCACCGATCTGCTTCATCTGCGCGGCGAGCTTGGAGTATTGCTCAACTCGGATGGTGTCGCCTGTACCGGAAATATCCTCACCCATGGTCTTAACCCCACGTGGACCATAGGTCCACTTGGATTGATTTCTCGTGATGTTATTCCAACGTCCGTCCGGGGTACGCTCAAACACACTGAAACCGTCCCCCTTGAAAGCTAGCTCGAAATTTGCCGTGGTATTCGTCTTTAAGTAACTCGCAGCATCCACGTAGTTTTTTGTGAACTGCCAATAAAGCCCTGGCTCTGAATTGGATACATTCGAGTTCCACCAACGTACATTTTTCAGCACGAGATCCTGAGTAACAGTTGTGTGCCGAGCATGCGTTCCACCTACAGTCAAGTCGACCATAATCGGGACGATGCGAGTTCCGGCCGCTTTCAGCTCATTTGCTGCGTCGATTGCCTGGTTAAGGGCAGATTCTTGAACAAATTCGCCACCAAGTTTTAATCCGGGCGCTTTCGAGGAATATGTCGGCATACCGTCGGTGATGAAGTACACCACGTCATAGTTTCCTGCCGCGACCTGCTTGAGGCCTGCCTCCCAGTTGGTCGAGCCGTCGCCTTGCCAATTAGCGACAATGCTCTTTGCCCGGTTTACACCTTGTTCTGATTGCAACGAGATGTAAGGAGGGTTCTGCCCATAGGTTGAGCCGTTAGCAGCACGTGGCGCTCCACCCGCGAAGTTGTAGATACCCAGTTCTGCAGGGGTTCCAGCCAACGAATCAATCAAAGCATTTGCCGCCCGCTTCGACTCGGTAAAGCCATTTGAATCAGCGTAATTCAGTGAGGTGGACAGGTCGGCCACCACAGCAATGCGCAGACCACAACGCTGCGGCATCGGCGGGTTAGCGACACGTCCATGAACCCACTGAGCTCCATCCGGCGGAGTAATAATCTCTGGTGGTTTTGGTGTGCTCTTTTTCTCTCCGTACACGTCGAGCGTCACCTTCAGGTTCTTGTTCTGTGAAAGATTATTGGTGAAGGTAAACACTGCATCTTTAGGCACGAGAGCAGAGTCAACCGGTTTGCCGTCCTTTACCGGAACAACGTCCATAGTGATGAACCCATTGCCAATGTTGACGTTGCGCTTCTGCAAAGTCACACCTGGTTCAATTTGATCCAGAGTGAGGTTGTACTTCTGCGGATCCAAGAAAGTCGCGTCAGTTTCGATACGCACCGTTGCATACTTCATGTGAGACTCCTCAGTCACCTTAGCCGTAAAGGCATTGGGCTTCTTCGGATCTACTGGGTCAGCTTTAACTGCAAACTCGTGACCGATGGCATCAAAGTGACGCCCTTCGACAGCCGGTGGCTTGGGGTCTTCGGAGGAATTTGAGCAGTTTTTAACTTCACCACTTAGATTGAAAGTCCACTCGGTACGCGCATTCGGGGCAAGCTTAAAACCTTGCTGCGCCACAGCAGTGACTTTGACAGTTCCTGGCTTGTTCTGCTCATAGACATGAGGTCCGGCGGGTGCCTTTTTTGCGTTGAGGTAGTAATCAACTCCCTTGGTATCCGGGATATTGATATAAGCCTTCTCCACGCACTCCGGTGCAGTAGCAGGGTCGACAAGAGTCGGTTCTGCTGGAGTTATCGTTCCCGGCCCCGGTTCCGGCTCCGGGGTCTCTGGCTCGGTGGGCTCAGTCGGCTCTGTCGGCTGGGTAGGCTCCGTCGGGTCCGTTGACGGGTCTGTTGGCTCACTCGGTTCGGTGGGCTCAGTGGAGCCGTCAGGAGTACCACGAAGGGTTATGGCCACGTCGCCAGTTCCTTTCGGGGTAGTGTAGTGAAGGCTGAGCGTGACTTTGTCGCCCAACTTTACCGTTTGATTCAACCCCTTATGTACGAATTCGAGTGGCGCCTGTCGAGCACTATCGTTACGAGTGATCTGCGGGTCGATTGCCCTGCCATTGATTTTCAAACTATAGCCCTGAATCCATCCTTTCCCACCAACGTTGAATTGCAGGCTGTCAATAGTCGCATCCCTATCGATTGTGAACTCGTATTCAGGAGTGGGGCGAGCATCAATATTCTTAAACTCATACTTCGGCGGAGACGTCGGAATGACCTCCGTCTGCGCCTGCGCCTGCGGCGCGTTGGGCGCAAACGCCTGACCGCTGACAACGAGAGCTACCGCTAGCAAAGCAGCCAAGAACATGCGAAGCACAGTTCGCAGTGAATCCGGCAAGCGGAATGTTGTCGAAAACATTAGTTCTTCCTACTTTCTGAGTTCTTCCTGCTAGCGGCGATAATGACGAATCCTCCACCAATCAGGGCTGCGGCGAGAGCTACCAGCCCTGCCACCTGTACACCGGTAAGCGCCAGCGAGCCGGAACTTCCGCTGCTTCCGGAGCTCGACGAGGATCCAGAAGAGTCCGAAGGTGTCGAGGTCCCCGGCTCATCAGGTGGCGTGGAGGTAGTCGACGGGGTCGTCGAGGTTCCCGGTTCACCCGGTGTTGTCGGCGTCGTTGGCGGGGTCTTCGGCGGAGTCGATGTGCCCGGCGTCGTCGGTGGAGTCTTCGGCGGTGTTGCCGGCGGCGTCGTTGGCGGGGTCTTCGGCGGAGTTGTCGGAGGTGTCGACGGTGGTGGCGTCTCCCCCGGCTTATGCGACTTCGCCACAATGACTCCCTCTACCGGAGTGGAGTCATAATCCAGCCCATAGAACGGCACCGATACTAGGAAGGGATTAATCTCCCGGTAGCTGTCGTTCGGAGCCGTCGAGGTAACGAGGTAAATACCCTGCGGCAAATCGCTGAACTTCACGGAGCCGTTTTCATCAGTGACCTGGCTAAAGTGAAGGTCTTTCGGCCACGCAGCAAGCTCAGCGGCAGTGGCCTTTTCAACCTTCTCGCGGTCCTGCGGCCTAGACGGCGAGACTCCCTTGAGACGCTCCAGATGGACGGTCACACCAGAAATAGAACCCGAAGCTGGCGAATTATCATCGTCCGGGTTTCCTGGGCTCAAGGTAATGCGCACAATGTCCGTGCCGCTCGTTGCTGAAACGCCCGGGGCATCCTGATGCCCAACAATTCTGGCCGCGTTGGCGTCATTCGCGCCAACTGCACCCATTGCTGAAACCAGAGCGCAGGCAGCTAAGAACGCAGCTATCCGGTTCCAGGTGGATGTCAAAGATTTATTCATTGTCGTTTTCCCACCACGAAGTGTTGTTATTATCCTCGGACGCTGATTCGCTGCCGTCAGCGAGTCCATCGCTGTCTGCGTCGCCATCAGCAGTCTCGACGTCCGCGTTCTCGGCGTCGTCGTCAAGCTCTTCGTCGGCGTCGAGGCGCTGGCGCCAGAGCCACCACGCAAAGCCCGTGCCAAGCACAAGTACCGCTACAAGCAGGGCATACATCCACCACTGCCATCCAGCTCCGTGCGTTTGATCGAAGATTTTGCTTTCCGACGGATCCATCGGCACTTGGTGCCCACGCACTAGCAAACGATGCGTGTTAATTCCGTAAGGAGTGCAAGTGATGAGGGTGATGTAGTCCTGGCCTTCAATGGGACGAAGATCATCGGTCTCATGCGGAAGTACAACCTTGATTTGATCAATCTCGTACTTCAGCTTGTGACCTGCGACCTGGATATAGAAGGCGTCTCCCTCTTTTGCTTTCCGCAGGTTATCGAAGAGCGTTACGTTAGTAAGTCCGGTGTGACCGGTAATGATGGAGTGGGTTCCAACACCGCCGACTGGAAGATCGGATCCGTATAGGTGTCCGAGCCCCTTGGCGAGCACCTCATCGCTGGTGCCGTGGTAAATCGGCAGGTCGGCCTGAATCTCTGGGAAGATCAGACGCGCCATCACGTCGGTAGCGTTTAGCTGATCGAGATAAGCGGCGTACTCGGGGTTGTGGTCATTAACTTCGTTAAGCCACGGGTCCAGAATCGGGCCGGTGGTTTGGCGCTCATTGTAAGAATGAGCGCGTTCCCACTGTTCATCTTTAACTTCTTGGGGTACGGACTTTTCCAACTTGGCGAACTCTTTGGCCGCCTTAGAGGTGCCGTAATTGTTCAATGCCGTGGAGACAACCGGGTACAGCATCACAAGTAAACCCACAATCACCAGAATTGCGGGGAGAACCATGCTGTTCTTCTTCGCCTGCTCAGGCTGATCAGGCTGGTCATCTGATGCGTCCCGCGTCAGCGTCGACGCAGAGTGTTTACCCACGGAGGAACTCCCAAGAAGTCAATCAAAAAGGGATGTGGCCTTTCTCTTTCTCACCGGCATGGGGTTGCCTGCTGTTGAAAAAGAGCACATCGAAAGGCCGCAACAGTAATTTCAGTGATGCGCAAACTACAGGAATGGCGTGCGCTGTTGAACGCACGCTATTCCCGCAACACTGGAGCTACAGCGCTCCAGTGACCGAGCCTTTACTCGGGTTTAGTTCTTGGAACCGCGGCGGGCGAACCATGCACCAGCTGCTACGATAGCTGCACCGATAGCAGCCAGGATGCCAACACCGGCGCCACCGGTCATCGGCAGGTTCGGGGTGGTGTCGTCGGAGTTAACAACCTCACCCTCGTTAGCGCCGACCTGGACGGAAGCCAGCTCGTAGACGCGCTCCGGGTCAGTCGAGGTAGCAACCAGCTTGAACTCGAGAGCCTCCGGCAGCAGCTCCTTGCCCTTCGGAGCCTTGGTCTCAATCAGGCAGTAGTGGGACTGCTTGTCGTTTTCAACCACAGCGTTGTCTTCGAAGTCGTTGACGTGGAGACCAGTGATCTTGACGGTACCGTCCTGGTCGGAGACGAAGGTGGTCTTAACCTCGCCACCCTGCTGACCGTTTACCGGAGTCCAGGAGTCCTTCTTCTTGGTGTCAATCTCGGAGCACTGCTTGCCAGCCTCCTGACGGACAATCTGGAACTCAGCGCCTTCCAGACCCTTGCGGTCGCCATCGACCTTCTTGAACTGCAGGCCGCCCCAGTAGGTCTTGACCTCCGGAGTCTTCTTCGGAGTGTCGTTCTCGGTACCGTCTGGGTTGTTCTGGAAGACCAAACCGGTGTTCGGTGCGATGTCGGTAGCGTTCTCGAACTGCGGCTTCAGCTTGGTGGTGATGGTAACGACGACCTTGTCACCAGCATTGAGAGTCTTTGCAACTTCTGGTTTCAGGTCGACGTCGACCTTGTTGCCCTCGAAGAACTTCCCATCAACATCCTGCGTCGGCTGGATCTCCTGGCCAGCGACCGTCACCTTCACGTCGGTGATTTCCAGCTTCGGGTCAATCTGGTCAGTGATCTGGAACTGGGTGCGCTCCGTGTTCGGCTTCAGCTGGCGAGCAGTACCTGTGACGGTGTAGACCAGGTTTTTGTCGCCTGCGTTCTGGTCCTTGTCCTTGACGGTCTTGTCCGGCTCTTCGTCCTTGTAGTTCTTCGGGAATGCGTGAACGTCGTAGTTCCAGGTGGTGCCCTGAGTCTCGGCGCCGACCTTGCCATTGCTGGTCATCGGAACGAAAGCGATGAACGGAACAGCTGGGTCGTAGCCTTCCTTCGGGGAAGTCTCAACAACCAGGTAAGCACCGAGAGGCAAATCCGTGCCAACGTTCCACTTGCCGTCTGCGTCAGTCTTGCCGTCTGCGACCTTCTGCAGGACCCCCGCAGGAAGGTCGCCCTTAAGAGCTGCGCCCTGAGAGAAGTCAGATGCCTTCAGCTTCGAAGCAGCCAGCAGACCCTCGTTGGTGGTGACATCAATGTCGGTAGCGCCGTCTGCAGTCTTGTTGATCTTGTAAACAGTGAAGCCGACACCTTCAAGCTTCTGGCCACCGTTGGCCTCAACATCCTTGACGTCAGCTTCGGTACCAGAGGGATGTCCTTCGCCGGTCGGGTTACCGAACTTGTGAATGGTGAGCGAGCCCTTGGCGCCCTTATTCACCAGTGGGGAGTCGCCGGCAGCCTGGTTGACGGCAGTGTCCTGAGCGATTGCAGCCGGGGCGGAGACGCCCATCGACAGACCCACGATGGCAGCGAAGGTTACCGAACGAGCGGTACGAGAGAACTTATTCACGAAAACAGGTCCTTTACAGAAGTCCAAAATGAAGCGACACGCTTCAATACGTCTCGCGATTCACTTCAGACGGCGACATTGATATTCCCCGACCGCACAAAACTGAGAGTTCCCTTAAAGGAAAGACCAGTCCGCCTAACCTTCTAAGCTTAAGCATCATGAACTTTTATGTTTATATTTATAAACATTCCAGCTCAGGCCCATTGCTCGTTCGGTTAACAACGCTCAGTGAACCGCTTATAAATAACTTAACCTGTTCAGCGCTTAGCCAACACTCGACGCAAACACGCCGCCAAGCCGGAACGCACGGAAAACTTATACAAAAGTAAGAATTATCGAAGATTGGTATCGCTTTTATAGAGGTCACAACGACTTTTTCCAATCAGACCAAAACATTCTCGAATCCCCGCAGAATCCACCCACCCCCCACAACCGGGGGCAGCCAAATGACCCATGCCGATTACCTCCATGGGAAACCGTCATCCCCCCAGTACATCCCAGGAAAATGGGGACTTATCAACCTTCTCGAATTTGTTGCCACGACAACGTCGTCAAGCGAAAGCAAAAGCCGTTTGCAGCAAACCGCCCCGCGACGCACCGCCCTGTGCTAGGATCTGTAAAAACACAAAGACAGTAAGCGACACGGGGCGCCCTACCGCGTCAGTTAAGACGTTTAGAGAACCGCCCAGTAATGAACATCGTTGTAGCCGTTGAGCTTGAGGACGTCACCAATCTGATCGACCTTCTTCTTGCCCTCGGGAGTCATACCATCCGGCATGATCTGCACGTCAGCGCTGTGGTCACCGGTGAAAGTGATGTTGACGTAGTCCTTGCCATCGCGATGCTCAAGCTCGAAGACGTAGCGGTTGACGGCCAGCTTGCCCGAGTGGAGGAATCCGCCCTTGCCCGGGGCGACAACTGCGGTGTCAGCAGAGTTTGCAGGTGCAGCTACCGCCTGTGCGGCAGTAGCAACCGGAGCGGCAAGCACAAGTGCGCCCACACCCCAGACACCGATTTTCTTCAACATGCTCATAGGTACCTTCCTTATCTTCAGTGTTTCTGCAGTGTTTCTGCAGATTTGTTCTGTGGTTATCTGTGTTTTCTGTGGTTAGCGGCACCGCCGTTGTTCGACGGCGCCAAACAACCACAGCCAATGGAATTGGTCAATGAATTGAGAGCCGCGCCCTAGCGCACTGGATTAGCGCACCGGGGTGGCCTCGACGATGATGTTGTCTGCGTATCCCAACGTGCCGCCGACGAACTCGCCTCCGCAGGTAATGAGAACCAAGCGGTTCTCACCAACTGCATCGTTGACGGCCTCGGGCATCCGAGCGCCCTTGACCACCTGAATCGGATCGTGGCTGACGGTGAAGTCGCGGCTTTCGCCATCCACCTTCACCGTGACAGTGTCTCCAGCCCTCAGGTCAGCGAAACGTGCAGCGTAGCCATCACCCTGGTCCACCTCATTGACGTGGCCGGTGATGACGGACGAACCAGCAGCACCTTCCTCACCGGGAATCGCGGAAGCTGAGTACCAGCCAAGGCGTGAAACATCCGTCGGCGGAATCAGAGATCCCTGATCAGTCAGCTGAACGAAATCAATCGGAGCCGACTTACCATCAATGAGCATCTCCATCTCGTGCACAGCTCCCCGAGAACCCTGTGCTGGAGTGGGCAGATTCTCCTGCGCACCTTCGAGCGCCGAATCATTGCGGTTCAGTTGGCCAATAACCAGCAGAGCGATAACGCCGATTAATGCGATAGCGGCGATATACATCCTTGGCTGCTTCCACCACGGCACGTCCTGCAGGTCTTCGACATGGCCGTCGGCCTGGTCTTCGTCCTGGTCAAACGCATCAACGTGGTCGAGTGCGCCGGTATCGGTTTCCGGTTCGATGCCCGGTTCGTAACCTGGTGCGTTTCCAGGTTCCTGTCCGGCCTCGTCCGAGCCAAACTGATCAGTCATGGAATCTCCTTAGTTCGTAGCTACCGTCGGCAGAGCGTGAGTAGCCAAACCGGTCGGGCCAGACGGAACCGAACTAATTGCACGTCGTTCCGAGTTCGGAGCCAACGGCTTTCCATGGTTCTTCTGCTTGTCCTGGCCAGTGCCACCAATGACAGTGACGTTGGTGTTGTACTGCTCCGAATGCTGATTAATCACAGTGTTCGGGGTGGCAGCATCGCTGGTGGGTGCGGAGGAATCGTCGTTAGGCGTATTCTGCTCGCCCTCACCCTTGGACTGCTCAGCGGGCGTGTTCTCTGGGGTCTTGCCATTCGTGACAGTCTGCTCCGCAGAGTTGATGTCCTTGTGAACAGCAACTTCCTTGCCATTGGCATCGGTCAGCGTCTCGAAGACAACCTGAGAAGCGCAGTCGGCATCAGTGATGATGATCGGAACATCAACCGTGCCTGCGGATGCCGTCGGCACAAAGTGCAGGCGGCTCCTAGCGCCAGTGGACTTGCCCGTCTCCTTGCACATCAGCTCACCGGTCAGGGTGTACTTCGTGCCCGGCTTCAGGCCAGTGAAGTGCACGGTGTCGATGACGACAGCGCCCTTCTCAACCTGAGCCTTGCCGGCAATACCGGCAGTAGTCGTGATGGCTGGGTTGTCCTCAGACTGCGCTGGGGTGCTCGGGTGGTTCGGCTGGGCAGGCTTGGACGGCTTGCTCGGC
>NZ_KV809173.1:1224059-1273333 GCF_001812505.1 Corynebacterium sp. HMSC064E10
GGCAGGCTTAGTCGGCTTGCTCGGCTTTTCGGACTCAGACTTAGACGGAGTTGTCGTCTCAGACGGCTCTTCCGGCTGTGTCGTCTCCGGCTGCTCGGACGGCTCATCCTCGCTCGGAGTTACCGGAACGGTGGACGTGGTCGGCTCAGTCGAGCTGGTCTCCGGTGCGGTCGTCTCCTCGGACGGAGTTTCGCTTTCCTCAGTCGGGGTGTCTTCCGGCTTCTCCGGAACCTCGCCAGTCACGGTCTGGTTTGCGTCGTTGATATCTGCGTGGTCAGCGATCTCATTGACCTGACCAGCGCTTTCTTTACCAGTCGAGTCAACCTCATCAGAGGTCAGGTGCTCGAATACGACAGCCTCAGCAACAGGAGTCTTAACAGAGTCAGACACCTCGAGAGTGACAGTCACCGTACCGCTTGCGGAAGTCGGCTTGAACGTCGCCTCGCCATGACCAATCACAGAGCCATCAGCCTTGTTAACCAGTTCACCGGACAGGGTGTAATTCTTACCAGGCACCAGACCCTCGAAATGTACGGTGTCGATGACCTTGGCATTGGCCTCAATGCGGTTGCCCTGAAGCTCGGCTACCGTGCGCAGCTCCGGCTCCAGCGGCGTATCAGCGGGCTCGCTCGGCTTAGACGGTTCGGTGGTCTCAGTCGGCTCGGTCGGCTCCGTGGTCTGCGACTCAGTGCTGTCAGTCGGCTCGGTCGGCTCCGTCGGGGCAGCCGGCTTCGTGGACTCGGAGGCGTTAGGAGTAGTCGTCGAAGAGCTCGGCTGCTCTTCGCTTTCCGACGTCGTCGGAGCCTCAGATTCGCTGGTCTCAGAGGTAGCGGTCTCGCTGGACGACGGCTCCGTTGTCTCCTCGGTTGTCTCCTCGCTCGTCGGAGTCTCTTCGGAGGTCGACGGCTGCTCTGGCTTTTCGCCGTGAACGGTCTGAGCTGCGTCGTTAATGTCCTCGTGGGAGGCGATTTCTACCGGCTGACCATCGGCGTTGTCCTGGCCATCGGCGGTGACCTCTGTCGAGGTCAGCTTTTCAAATGCAACAGCAGCGGAAACCGGCTCATCCACATCATCGGAGACGGTAATCATGACAGCCTGCTCACCCGAAGAAGTCTCTGGAGTGAATTCGACGCTGCCGGTACCCAAAATGCGATCAGCACTGGTCTTGTCCACCAGGGTGGCATCCAGACGGTAGTTCTTACCCGGAACCAGGTCAGTAAACCTCACAATGTCCTTAACCACAGCGCCCGCAACAATCTTGTTGCCGTTCAGACGAGCCTGAGTAGAGATCGACGGCTTAAGCGTGGTCGGCTTCTCCGGCTCGGACGGCTTGGTCGACTCGGACGGGGTCGTGGTCTCCGCAGGAGTGGTCGGAGTAGTTGGCTTCTCCGGTTCTGTTGGCTTTTCTGGCTCGGACGGCTTCTCCGGTTCAGACGGCTTCGTCGGCTCTGCCGGAACTTCACCTGAAGACGGCGTGACATTGTCAATCACAATGATGTCTTGTTTCTTACCATTGTTGAAAATGTAGCCAGTGCGGTTCGTACCGTCGACGGTGCCCTGACCGATGTTAGCCGGACCAGTGAGGTAGTCGTAGACAGCCTTCGTCGATGGGTTGTGAATGCCCTTGGAGAAGTCAATGTCATCGGAGAAGTGCCACAGAGCGAACTGAGTTGCGTTATTGGCATCCAGCACATTCAGACGTCCTTTAACTCCAGCTGCCTTCCCCAGTTCATCCAAACCAACAGCTGGCGAACCGTGGTGCGCAATCCAGTTGAGCTTCCGGTATCGGTCAAAGTCGTTCCGCAGCTTGTTATTGGTATCTGTACTGCGCGAGAACTGACTGAAGTTCTGCACACGACCGGTGTCATAAAGATCACCGCCGACGCTGGCCTCAATGCAGTAACCCATTTTGTGGCTACCATATGGAGTTGCAGCCTCGTCAAAGGCCGCAATAAGTGGCCCAAAATCACGGACATTTCCATTGGCTTCAACACCCTTAACTGTTCCAGGAACACTCAAAATCTTCTGGATCGTCAGGGTTTCGCCAGTGTCTTCTGCCTCCTGCGCATGCGCAATTATTGGAGATTTAGCGAAGAAAAGAGCGAGCACAGCCACGAAGCTAAAAAGCGCCAACCAGCGCTTCTCGTTTGTAAAACGACCGAACATGAGCCCTCCCCCTTCCTTCGATTTCAGTGCGTTATACACCTTTCGCTACCTTTCCAGCCTTCAATTAACAATCAATGACCACGCATAAGCGTCTCCAGCCCCCATCACAGGTAGCCCAGTTGACATCGCCTTCTAATTCTCATTTATAGCGTTGGCCGTCCCCGAATATAACAAATACATTTTATGTTTGTTGAGTCATTTAATTGGCACCCCTATTGTCTTTTATTTCAATGCCAATAATTGTTGTTTGCACATTTTTTCAGGGGTAGACGTTTGGATACTACACGCATGCCGAAGTTCCACTTTCCTCCATGACACCTAGCCATTCAACCCATAAAATCACCATTAACCTGCACATATGAAGATTTTTCAATAATTCCCCACGCATTAATTCGGGTTAGAATGTCTCTCATGTCACGATTTTCATAATTGTGAGTTACGGCACAGCCAACACCTCACCCCCACCTAATGAAAATGCGACCCAATAAATCTCTAAGAGCAAAAATGACGTCTCAAGACTATTCACAATAAGCCCTCCGGTCGCCATTTAATAAGTCACATAATTATGTGCTAATTGCGGCTGCATAAATAATCGCCTCTCCGCCCCAACCTCTCCATCCGCGGTCAATAGACCAAAGTGGGTCTGATTCACGGCACTCCAACAGATCACGTTATGTAAAACGCGACTGAATAGGGGACTGCAAATGTGAAACTGTGCGAGTTTATGACACTTTCAGGCCATTTTTCGGGCCATTTTTGACATAAACGCAGTCAGTAACTCGCATTGGCCCTCGGTCGCCGAACATAAACACAAAAAAGCGCCTCCCCACTCCACAAGGAGTGAGAAGGCGCTCGTACGCTTGCGTATTAACAACCGCAATAACCACAAACCGCAAACCGCAGTAGTCGCGCTAACCGCGCAAGGCAGTTATCGAGCCAGCTTAGATGGCTTTAGTTAGACGGCCTTAGACGGTTTTAGATAGCCTTTGCGCCAGTCAGGTCCAGGTCAACTGGCAGGTTGTCACCCGCACCGTCCTCGGCCAGCAGACCACCCTGGTTGTTGCCGCCGGTCTGGGCACCCTGCTCCTGGCCACCAGTCTGGAGGCCGCCCTGGTTCTTACCACCGGTCTGGAGGCCCTGCTCCTGACCACCAGTCTGGAGACCGTTCTGGTTCTTACCACCAGTCTGCAGACCCTGCTCCTGACCACCGTTCTGGAGGCCCTGGTCGCCACCGACGTTCTGCAGGCTCTGGTCCTGGCCGCCGGTCTGGAAACCGGACTGACGCTCACCAATCTGGCCCTTGTCGTTAACCTGGTCGCCGCCGACCTTGTCGCCCTTGTCCAGCTTGTCGCCACCAATCTGGTCGCCACCGTTCAGCTGGTCGCCGCCAGCGTTCTGGAGACCCTGGTTGCCGCCGACATTCTGCAGAGCGTTGTCCTGATCGCCGCCGACATTCTGCAGACCCAGGTTGCCGCCCTCAGTCAGAGAGTGGAAATTCGGGAACAGAGAGTCGACCTGAACCAGCGGGCCCTCCGGGAAGTTCACGTTGAACTCAGGAGCCGGCAGCGGAGCCGGTGCTGGCAAGGAGGAAATCAGTTCGCAGATATTGCACAGGTTATCCATGATGATCCTTTAGAAAAACGAAGTGTAGATAGATATGTGGCGCGATGCCCAGAGCTGAAGGTAAAGGGCTTCTCGCCTTCTCCTTTGCGGCCACTGCCGTGCTCACACGAAAACCGTACCGGTGTTAAAAAATGGTCACAATATAAAAATTCGATACACTTCAGCCAACAAATTAAAAACAGAAAACCGGCAAATTTTAACCTGCACTTATGCCCAAACGGTGCATGTCACACACCACATTGTTAGCCTTTTGGTCACCCCAGACCAGGCTCGCCTTTTCCAGCAGAAAAGCCCCGGCACCTAAGTGCCGAGGCTTAACTTTTTGCGCTCTCAAATACCGCGGTTAACTACTGGTCAGCGACCAACAACTCCGCAATCTGGATGGTATTCAGAGCAGCGCCCTTACGCAGATTATCGCCAGAGACAACCAGCACCAGGCCACGCCCCTCCGGAACCGACTGATCGACACGGATACGACCCACCAGAGACTCATCTACACCGGCGGCAGCGAGCGGATTCGGAACGTCGACGACCTTCACACCAGGCGCAGACTCCAGCAACTCAGTTGCCTTCTCCACCGACAGAGCATTCTCAAACTCAGCGTGGATTACCAGCGTGTGGCCAGTGAAAACCGGAACACGCACACAAGTACCAGCAACAGCCAGCTCAGGGATAGACAAAATCTTGCGGGACTCATTACGGAGCTTCTGCTCCTCATCGGTCTCCAGCGAACCGTCATCAACAAAGTTGCCGGCCATCGGCAACGCGTTGAAAGCAATCGGTGCGACGTACGGACCAAAGTCCTCCGCAACCAGAGCCGAACCATCAGTGGTCAGCTTCTCCAGATTGTCGATGTTCTCGCGCACTTGACCAGCCAAAGTATTCACACCAGCAAGGCCCGAACCCGAGACCGCCTGATAGGAGGACACACGCAGACGCTGCAACCCGGCCTCGTCGTGAAGCGGCTTGAGAACCGGCATCGCAGCCATCGTGGTGCAGTTCGGATTCGCGACAATGCCCTTCGGAATGTCCTGCAAAGCATCCGGGTTGACCTCGGAGACCACCAGCGGGACCTCCGGATCCTTACGCCACGCCGACGAGTTATCAACAACAACAGCGCCAGCAGCCGCAAAACGCGGAGCCTGCTCCTTCGACAGCGTACCGCCAGCGGAGAACACCGCGACATCAATGCCCTTCAGATCCTCATCCGAAGTAGCCGCGACATCCTCGACAACAATCTTCTCGCCGCGGAACTCCAACTCCTTGCCCGCACTACGAGCAGAAGCGAAGAAACGAACCTTATCTGCCGGGAAGTTACGCTCCGCCAGCAGAGTGCGCATCACACGGCCAACCTGGCCAGTGGCACCAACAACAGCAATCGTGGTCATAAGAACTCCTTAACGTCCCGTACCAGCGTAAACAACAGCCTCAGTGTCGCCACCGAGATTGAAAGCGTCGTGCAGAGCCTTCACAGACTTATCGACATCCTGGTCATTAACCAGCACCGAGATACGAATCTCAGAAGTGGAAATCAGGTCGATATTCACACCCTCATCAGCGAGCGCCTCACAGAACGTCGCAGTCACACCCGGGTGGGACTTCATGCCAGCACCGACCAAGGAGACCTTGCCCACGTGATCGTCGTAAAGCACGTCATTCCAGTCATTGTCAGCCTGCAGCTTCTTCAGCAACGCCATCGCCTTCGGAGCGTCCTCGCGCGGGCAGGTGAAAGTAATGTCAGTGCGGTTATCCGCGATGGTAGAGACGTTCTGCAGCACCATATCGATGTTGATCTCCGCATCCGCAACAGCACGGAACATCTTCGCCGCCTGGCCCGGATCATCCGGAATGCCCAGCACGGTCACCTTCGCCTCGGAGCGGTCATGCGCCACACCGGTCAACACTGCTTCTTCCATAGGGATATCCTCCATCGATCCATCAACAAGGGTGCCAAGTTCATTGCTATACGACGAACGCACACGCAACGGGACGTTAAACGCGCGGGCGTATTCGACACTTCGCAGCTGCAAAATCTTCGCGCCGACCGCGGCCATCTCCAGCATCTCCTCGAAGGAAATGTTGTCCAAACGCTGTGCATTCGGCACAATGCGCGGATCCGCTGTGTACACGCCATCCACATCGGAGTAAATCTCGCAGACGTCTGCCTCCAAAGCTGCCGCGAGAGCGACCGCAGTGGTATCCGAGCCACCACGACCCAGCGTAGTGACGTCCTTAGTCTCGCGGTTCACGCCCTGGAAACCGGCCACCAGACAAATATGGCCCTCATCGAGAGCCTCACGGACACGCCCCGGAGTGACCTCGACAATGCGGGCGTTACCGTGGCGTTCCGTAGTGATCACGCCGGCCTGCGAACCGGTAAAAGACCGAGCCGAGGCGCCGAAGCTCGCGATCGCCATAGCGACCAGCGCATTGGAAATACGCTCACCGGCTGTCAGGAGCATATCCATCTCGCGTCCCGGCGGGACCGGATTGACCTGCTCAGCGAGGTCCAGAAGCTCATCGGTGGTGTCGCCCATTGCCGAGCAGACAACCACGACGTCATTGCCCTGCTTTTTGGTTTCCACAATTCGTTCTGCAACACGACGAATGCGTTCGGCGCTCTCCAGGGATGAACCACCGTACTTCTGCACAACCAGTGCCATGGTCGGCAACCTCCAAAAACTAGGCAACTATATGCACGTAACTATTATTGACTCAATTTACTTGAGTTGCATTCGTAAATACATAGTGGGTTACCAAAACGTAGCTTGTGGGGGTTGCGTGGGGGTTTTGGGGCGGGTTGCGCGGGGTTTGTGGGGTGTTTGGGCGCGGGGTCGTGGTTGGGCGTGGGGTGAGCGCGGCTGCGCGTTGAGAGTGTGACGGCTGGGGTGTTTGGGGTGCTTGGGCTGTGGGTTGGGTGTGAATCGGGCGCGGCTGCGGACTGCCAGCGGGCTGCAAATGTGAAACTGATTGAGTTTATGACAAAAATAGGCCCTGAAACTTGTCAAAACTGACATAAACTAGGTCAGTAACTCTCGGTACTGTGCCAGGAACTCCGGGCTCAGTCAGTGTCACTCCCGAACTCCCGGTATCCGCCAGCATCTTGGCCGGGCCAGCTAATCCGCCAGCGACTCCCCACGGCGCTGCGGGCACCAAACACTGCCCCGCCCAACCCCTGCGAAGTGGACATGACAAGTGTTGCATGCCTAGCATTCCCTACGTGAACAATGACCTTCTCGCTGCGATACTGGCACTGCTGTCCGCGCTCAGCATCGCGTGGGGAACCGTCATCCGCCACAACCTCTCCGGAACACTGGAAGAGGGCACCAGCACACTTCGCGGAGTGGCGAAGACCCTGAAACTGCCGCGCTGGTGGTTGGGCTCGGGCCTGGCGATTGCCGGGTATGTATTTCAGGTCGCGGCGTTGGCATTTGGCACGTTGCTCCTGGTGCAGCCGTTGTTGGTCATGAAGCTGATGCTCACGCTCCCGCTGGCGGCGAAGGTCAATGGTCGGCGGATTTCGCGGTCAGAGATGATTTGGTCCGTGGCGCTTACTTTTGCGGTGGCGACGCTGGTGTTGCTCGGCAAGCCGACTGCGGGCTCCACCGATGTCCCCACCTACCTGTGGGGATGGGCTCTTGCCGCCGGTGGCGTGGTCACCTGCGGACTGTACGCCGCTGCAGTTCAGTGGCCCAATACCAACACAGGTAGCGGCTCCAACGCAGGTAGCGGCTCCAACACGAGTGACAGCCCAGCCATCGCAGACCGCTCCAGCACCGACACCGGCACGGGTAGCGCCTCAGACACGAAACAGCGCGGAGTGCTACGCCAGAACCCGAAGGCCCTGCTGCTCGGCACGGCAACCGGCTGGCTGTACGGCTTCGTCGCGCTGCTGTCTAAGTCGGTGGTCGATACCTATGTCAACGACGGACTCGTCCAGCTCCTGCTCTCCTGGGAACTCTGGCTGCTGGTGGCACTGGCAGTTATTGGCGTCGGCCTGCAGCAGGCGGCTTTTAACGCGGGACCGTTGCAGGCTTCGCTGCCAGCTATGACCGTCGTGGAGCCGATTGTTGCCTTCAGCTTGGGATACATCGTTCTTGGTGAACGCTTCCAGGCAGTTGGTGTGCAGTGGGTGGCGCTGTTTATCGCACTGGCGACCATGATTTCTGCCACTATTGCCCTGGCGGCTCGGCCGGCAGAAGCCACCGCCACAGCCTCCACAAGCGCCCCAAGCACCACAAAAGCCGATGCAAACACCGCAAACACCGACACCACAAGCACCGCAAACACCACCACAGATTCCACCGATGCCGCAGCGCAGTAAGTAGAGTTCAACTCTCCCGGGCCGCATCACCTACATTGGTATTTGCACTTATTAAGTCGTTAGCGATTTGTCGGCCTGGCTATCCCCTGCCCGGGAACTGTCCCTGGTGAGAAAGATCCCGTGGCCGCTATGCACAAGGTCACCAAAGGTAGGACTCGATGGGGCGTCATTCCCATTCCAAGCGGGCATCTAAACCGACTTCTAAGCGGAAGTCCGAACGCGCAAACGATACTAACGCCAGCGCCGCATCCAAAACCCGAGCAAAGCCCCAAAAGGGCAAGAAGCTCAACTCGAACACCATCATCGCCCTACTGCTAATCATTGGTGGTTTGGGAGTGCTGCTGTACCCGGTTGTCGCAACGCAGTGGAACAATTTCCTGCAAGCCCGCGCCGCAGATGAGTACTCCAAGTTGGAGAAATCCGCTCCTCCTGAGGTCTTGGACACCGCCTGGAACGAGGCCCACGAGTACAACGCCAGCCTCGGCGAGGTCAATCCGGGCGATGCCTGGACCACCTCCGATGACGAGTCTTCCCCGGAGTACCAGCACTATCGTCACTACCTCGACGTGCTTGGCGAGACCGACGCGCTCGGCCGCATCGTCATCCCGTCCATCAACTCTGACCTGCCCATTTTCCACGGCACTTCGGAAAAATCGCTTTCGCGCGGGGTCGGTCACCTCTACGGCACCGACTTCCCGGTCGGCGGCGTGGGCGAGGGTGAAGGTCGTCACGCGTCGCTGTCGGCGCATACGGGTCTACAAAATGCGACGCTGTGGGACAACCTCGACAAGGTCAAAAAGGGCGACGCGTTCTACATCGCAGTCGCGGGTCACAAGTTGAAGTATGAGGTCCACGACGTAGCCGTCGTAAAGCCGGATGAAACCGATGCTTTACGACGCGTCCCCGGAGAAGACCTGATCACCCTGATTACGTGCACGCCTTACGGCATTAATACGCACCGCCTGCTGGTGACGGGGCACCAGGTGCCGATGGATCCTGACGAGGAGTCTGTGTTCGACGGCAGCGGTTCGCAGTGGCAGTGGTGGATGTGGGCCATCCTGGCGGCAGCGGCGGTGATTATTGCGCTGCTGATTTGGTGGCTGCGGAAACTCTCGCGCGACGGCAAGAGCGAACCGGAGGCCGAGCGCGAGAACGACGAGGCGGAGGATTAGGCCCCCTTACGAGGTGGCCATCACCTTCGTCTCCCCGATTGCGTTCTTGATGTCGTTGATTCCCTTTTCAAAGATGCGCTGGAGGCCCAGCGCCAGAATCAGCGACGGGATGATGAACAACGCCAACATGAACATCAGCTTCCAGTAGTCGGCCTCGTAGATACCGGCGATGGAGCTGCGGAACATGTCAATCGCGTAGGTACCCGGCAGCCACGGGCTAATGTTCTGGACCCACTGTGGCACCAGAGGCAGCGGATACGCGCCACCTGCGGCCGAGACCTGCATCACCAGCAACAGCACGCAGATGGCCTTGCCGGCGTTGTCGAAGGTGAAGACGAACGAGAAGACGATCATCATGAACACCAGCGAGATCATCCAGCCGGCCAGCAGCATCAGGAATCGGTGTGCGGGATCGACGTCCACGTACACCTGGAGTCCCAACACCATCAGCGTGGCCTGAACCAAGCCAACGGTGGCGAAGGTGGCGAACCGGCCGAAGTACTTCTCGACGCGGGTGTAGTCATCGGTCTGGGCAGCGTTAATTTGCTGGTCGCTGGGCTCGACGGCCTCGGCGTCAGCATCATCGCCGACCTCAGCGGCTGCATCGCTCTGCGCCTCATCGACCGCGGCCTCGACCTCATCAGCACCGACCTCATCGCCGACCTTCTGAGCGCCGCGGCTACGCACCGTGGTGCGAATCAGCACCGACGACAGCAGCGCACCGATCCACAGTGCGAGCGTCGCATAGAACGGCGCCATGCCCGCACCGAAGCTCTTGACTGGGAAGACGGGGTCTTCCTCGACCTGCACCGGCGCGGCCAACTGCGCTGCCAGGGCACTGGGGTCGTCACCGATGGCCGCGGCAATGCGCGAGAGATCACCGGTGTCCTTCGCCTCTTCCAGCGCGTTGTGGATCTCGTCGAAACGAGCGGCCAGATCATCAAAGCGGTTGCTCAAGCCCATCGTGGCAGCGCTGGTCTTACGCAGCGTATCCACCGGCGAGCCAGAAAGCGTACCGCGGATGCCACGAATGTCCTCGCCAATGACCTCGATGTCATTGCTCAGTCGCGACACCGGCTCCGACAGCGCGTCGATTTGCGGACGCAGGTTCTGCTCGTAGGAGTTCTTGGCATTTTCCACAGCGGCAATCGCAGCCGTGAAAGCGTCCTTCGCCTGGCTTATCGACGATCCCGTATCCCGACCACCACGCAAATCCGCTGCCACGGCAGAGAAACTCTCCTGCAGCCCACGGGTGCGAGCGATCGAGGTGTTCAAGTCGGAGATTGCATGGTCATAGCCCGGCTTCGCGATACCCGGAACCACTGCCCCAACAGTGTCTTCCAGGTGGTCGCGCATCGCAGTCAGACCATCGGCCTGCTGGCCGAACTTGGCCGCCATCGCATCAAAGGTATCTGCGGTCGCGCCGCTGGTGGCCTGGGTGCCGTCGACAAGCTCTTTGACCCGGTCGCGCACGCCTTCATAGCTCGCCTGCGTTGCGTCGAGCGCCGTGCTAACCGAGCCGCGAACATTGCCGACCGCGGCCTCCAGATCGCCGGCGACGTTGCCGTCACCCGAACCGTTGCGCAGAATATCCATCCGCGCACCAGCGTTTTCCAAGATGGAATCCGCAGTCTCCACCAGTGGCACGGTGGTCTCCACCAGCGTGGACAGCGAACGAGCAGTCTGCGCGCCAGAACGCAGTCGCGCGGCGGTGTCATCAACGCGGTTTTGCACGCGCGTCAGCGCCTGCTTGGAGTCGGAGGTGTCCAGGTACTCATCCAGCGAGGTGATTGCGCCCAAACCAACGCTGGCGACGACCTGCGTGAAGTTCTTATCGATCTCCTGAATAACGCCACTCGCGCCCTTGCCCGTAATGATCGACGACAGCGCGTTCTTCTTCTCATTCGTATAGAGCGTCAGCTTCGGCGCCTTGGTACCGCGGACGTAGAAGGTCATCAGTTCGGTACTGAAGTTCTCCGGAAGCACGATTGCCGCGTAGTAGTCACCGGACTTGGTGCCATCGATGGCGTCATTGGAATCCGTAATCCGCCAGTCAATGTCGTGATTACGGCTCAGCTTCGACAGCACCTCATTGCCCAAGTTGAGGTCAATCGCACCGATATCCGTGCGATGACCACGGTCATTACTGGCGACCGCAATCTTCAGCTTTTCGGTGTTCTCAAACGGCTCCCAGCTGGCCAGCACGTTAAAGCAGGTGAACAGCAGCGGAATCAGCACCAGACCGAAAACCATGATGCCGGTCATCGTGTTCTGGCGGATCACCCGAAAGTCGTTCCGCACAATTTCAAGAACGTTTCTCATTAGGCTTCACCTTCTGGGGAAGTCTTCACGCTTGCCGACGACACCTTCGTCTGTGGCTCAAACGTATCGCCAGCATTTTCCAACGAGTACGCATGCGGATGGGAAGTCTGGTGCTCCATGTAGGCGCGCAGCTCTTCCTCCGACAGCTCGCTGAGCTCCTGGGCGTGAATCACAGACTGCTTGACGTACTCGCGCACCGCGATGTAAGCGAGGCAGAGCAGTACGAACAGGCAGGCTAGACCGAAGAACAGGGCCTTCTGATCCGGGTAGTTGCGGGCCAGAATACCCAGTATCACCAGGGCGACCACTGCGACACCAATGGCAATGCGCATGAACAGCGTGTAGCTGCCACGCAGGTTCTCCATCCGCTCATCGACTCGCGTCTGGTACTCCTCGCGGTTGCGCAGCGCGAAGACCAGGTCACTGAGCTTGTACCCACTACCGACCAGATGGACTTCTTCGTTGTTGACCAGACCGCCCTCTTCAAGCTGGTGGTTAACCAAGACGTTGACCGAGGACAAGCTGCGGCGCAGCCAGTAGCCGACCACGTAGGCGATCACTGCCATGACCATTAGGGTGAGCATGTTCTTCAGGTAGTAATTGGAGTAGAAACCACCAATTGTCTCGCGGAGAGCATCAATACCGTAGGTCAACGGCAAGAACGGATTCAGTGCCTGGAAGAAGTCCGGTGTCATCTCAATTGGATAGAGACCGGCGGCACCAGGGATTTGAATAAACGCGAGCACCACGGCGATACCGCGTCCCACGTGCCCAAATGCCGCCACCATACTGTAAATAATGGCGAGATAACACAACTCCACCACGACACAGGTGAGGACGAACGCAACCGCGCTGACATTCTGCACACCAATGACAATGTCACCGATGGAGACAATCAGCGCCTGGAAAATAGCGATGATGCCCAGCAGCAAGGTACGGCCCATGTACGCCTGGCCGACCGTGATTTCCTTGAAACCTTCCGCATCAACTTCCACGCGGAAAATCACAATCAGGATGAACGCGCCAATCCACAACGACAGGTTGGTAAACAGCGCCGCCATACCCGAGCCGTAGTGATCCACCGGGAACACGGCCTCAGTCTGGATCTCGGCCGGATCGCTCAGGAACTGCGAAATTCCCTCGGGGTCGAGGTCATTGACCATTTCCATAGCTTCGCGCTCTTCGGTGGTGCCCAGGGTAAGAACATCGAGACGCGCGGTTTCCAGGCCATCGCGTACGCCATCAAGGTCAGCCTTGAAACTCTCGAGGACCTGATTCGCGGCGGAAAGCTGCCCACTCGTAGCGTCGAGAAGCGCGGACGTTTCCCGGACGGTGTCCTTTTGCGCGCCGAGCGCCGCCGCGTACGAGCCCACGCGCGCGTTGAGCTGATTAAGCGCCCTGCTCAACTGCGGGAGCGCGTCCTGGGACGCCTCGCGGATCTGATCCGAGGCGGCCTTGCCGTCCTTGGTGGCCTGCGCCAATGCCTCGCTGGTGGCGTTGAGGGAGTCGAGAGTTCCCTGCGCCGAGCCGGAGACGTTCTTCAGGCCCTCCACCAGCTCTTTATTGGTGGCGTTGCTCTCGTCGAGCGCATCGATTGTGCGCTGGATTGCCTGTTTATCCGGGCCGTTGAGCGGGCTGGCATCCAACAGGGAATTCAGCCCACCAATGACCTGATCCGCCTGCTTGACGATGTCCTCCGCCGCAGCCGTCGCGGAATCCGAACGGGAAATTGCGCCCTGCAGATTGCCAGTCATCGCGCCGATCGCGGCGTTGGCATTGCCGGTGCCCTCTACCAGGGCGGTACTGCCCTGCAGGTAGGCATCGTTGAGATCCGCGGAGAAATTCAGGACCTCGTTGTTGAGCTCACCAGTAATCGCCTGCACCTGCGTCAACGCATCCTGGGCATCGTCGAGGGCCGTATCTACGCTGCCAAGAGTCTTCTTAATCTGCGCAATCGTCGGCTGCAGATCGCCAATCTGCTCCTGGATAGCGCCGACTTCATCGCGGCTATTGGCAACCGCATCAGCGACATCCTGGAAAGCATCAGCGGAATTAAGACGGGCCGCATCGAACCGACCTTGCAGCAGACCGCCAGCTTCCTTGACCTGCTCGGTGACCGCCTTCGCGATCTCCTTATTAAAGGAAGCGGAGATCTGACCATCAATGCCGGACGCGCCCTGCGCCGTGATGTGCGGCGAGATTGCGTTGATCTTCTGGTTAGCGCGGTAGGTCAGTTTTGCTGGATGCCCCTGCCCTTGGATTAGATCGACCATTTCCTGCGAGAAATTCGGCGGAATGGTGATTTCGGCATAGACCTTGCCGCGCTTTAGATCTCGGTCTGCCTTCTCGGCATCGGGGAACTGCCAGCCCAGTTCATGATTTTCTTTTAGTTGTTTGACCACCTGGTTACCGATATTGAGACTTCCGGTAACCGAGGAACTCGCGCCCTTGTCCTCATTCACAATTGCCACGCCGATGTTCTCGGTGTGCTCGTACGGATCCCAGAAGCCCGGGATGTTGAACCAGGAATACAAGGCAGGGGTAATCATCACGCCGATGATGATCACCCACACTCTTGGGCTATTGCGGAGACGGCGCAAGTCTCGCTTCAGAATAGACCAGCTAGTTTGCACCTTTAGGACGCTATCATCTTTACCCCGCTAAATACATTGGTACTAGTTTTAGAACTATCGCTGGGCGGGATGAGTTGAGTGGATGACTGAGCTGGGCGGGGTGAGTGGGCGCACTGGGTGGAGTGAGCAGGCGGACTGGGCGGGGTGGTTGACTGGGAGCCGTCGACAACGCCGTTCACCCCTTATGGCACGTAACTCTTACGGCACAGAAACCCGCGCATATTTCCCCCACTAAAACCCCCGAATGATGAAATTCATATAACCAACGGGGTAAGGTACATCACATGCAACGCGGACTACTGCTTCTATGCCGCGGCGGGGCTTGGGTTTAAGGCCGGCTCCCCGTCGCGGGGTTAGTTGTGCCGGCCTACAAGAAAAGTCCGAATTAGAAAGGCCCACAACATGTCTCCTTCCGACGCTTTTATTTCCGCTCCTTCTGTAATCTCCACTCCTGCTGGCAAGATTCCGGAAGGACAGCCTGCTTGGAATAAGCAGCGCAACTCCCAGATGGCAACCAACCGCTACCTGCCTTACGACCAGGAAGTTCAGGACTTCCAGCTGAAGGACCGCACCTGGCCGGACAAGCGCATTACTAAGGCACCGGTTTGGTGTGCCGTCGACCTGCGCGATGGTAACCAGGCGCTGATTGACCCAATGAGCCCGGAGCGCAAGCGCCGCATGTTCGAGCTGCTGGTCCAGATGGGCTACAAGGAAATTGAGGTCGGATTCCCGTCCGCTTCCCAGACCGACTACAACTTCGTGCGCGAGATCATTGAGAAGAACATGATCCCGGACGACGTCACCATCCAGGTTCTGGTTCAGGCTCGCGAGCACCTGATTCGCCGCACCTTCGAGGCATGTGCCGGCGCTAAGAACGTCATCGTTCACTTCTACAACTCCACCTCGATCCTGCAGCGCGATGTTGTGTTCCGTAAGGACAAAGACGCAATCAAGAAGATTGCCACCGACGCCGCAGAGCTGATTAAGACCATCGCGAAGGACTACCCGGACACCAACTGGCGTTGGGAGTACTCGCCGGAGTCCTACACCGGCACCGAGGTTGAGTACGCCAAGGAAGTTGTCGACGCCGTGGTTGATGTCATCGACCCGACACCGGAGAACCCAATCATCATCAACCTGCCGTCGACCGTGGAGATGATCACTCCGAACGTCTACGCAGACTCCATCGAGTGGATGCACCGCAACCTCAACCGCCGCGACTCCATCATTCTGTCGCTGCACCCGCACAACGACCGCGGTACCGGCATCGCCACCGCCGAGCTGGGCTACATGGCCGGCGCCGACCGCATCGAGGGCTGCCTCTTCGGCAACGGCGAGCGCACCGGTAACGTCTGCCTGGTCACCCTGGGCCTGAACATGCTGACCCAGGGGGTCGACCCGCAGATTGATTTCTCCGACATCGACCTGATCCGCCGCACCGTCGAGTACTGCAACCAGCTGCGCGTTCCGGAACGCCATCCGTACGGCGGCGACCTGGTCTTCACCGCTTTCTCCGGTTCCCACCAGGACGCCGTGAACAAGGGCCTCGACGCAATGGCAGACAAGGTCCGCCCGGGCGCTGCCGTCAAGGAGCTTTCCGACGAGGACCTGCGCGCGGTGACCTGGGAGGTTCCCTACCTGCCCATCGACCCGAAGGACGTTGGTCGTTCTTACGAGGCCGTTATTCGCGTGAACTCCCAGTCCGGTAAGGGCGGCGTGGCCTACATCATGAAGACGGACCACGGCATGAACCTGCCGCGCTCCATGCAGGTTGAGTTCTCCTCCGTCGTGCAGGCAGTCACCGACGCCGAGGGCGGCGAGGTCAACTCCAAGGCGATTTGGGACATCTTCGCAGGTGAGTACCTGGACCGCGAGGCTCCGCTCGAGCAGATCGCCCTGACTGTCGATGCCCCTCAGAACGAGTCGGATGCCACCAAGATCAAGGCTCACATCGTCTACGAGGGTAAAGAGCAGACCGTCGAGGGGGTCGGCAACGGCCCGCTGGCCGCTTACGCCAACGCCCTGGAGAAGCTCGGCATCAACGTCGACGTTCAGGAGTATGTCCAGCACGCTCGCACCGCAGGTGACGATGCCGAGGCTGCGGCCTACGTCCTCGCAGATGTCAACGGCACCAAGGTCTGGGGCTCCGGCATCGCTGGTTCCATCACCTACGCATCGCTGAAGGCAGTCACCAGCGCGGTCAACCGCGCACTGGCTTAAACTCCACATAGTTACTGACTAGGTTTATGACACTTTCGTGGCAAAATTTGTGCTCAAAGTGTCATAAACCTAGTCAGTTTCTTTTTGGGGCAAACTATCCAGCGGCCCCTCGGCCCCGCTACCCAATCAACGGGCCGGCATTGCGCACATCCGCACGAAAAGTCACCCCACCTGCGGCTACCACGCGTTCGCGCTCGATGAGGATTGAACGGAGCGTCGATAAGCGAACTGCGTGCAATTCCACCTCTTTCCACACCACCCGCGCGACATCCAGCCCCGTCGCGCGCAGCGAACGCTCGCGGTAAGTCTCCCGCGTGAGCAGCTCGGACTGAGCCTCGGGCGTCGGCGCGACCTCGCTCGCCGAATACTTGATGTGGCCATCGAACTCCACGACAAGCAGCAGGTCAGGGATATAAAAATCCACGCGGGCGAGAAAGTGCGGCGGATCGTGGCTGGTGCCGCAAGTCCAGATTTCGGCTTGCTCGTGGAATTTCAGGCCGAGTTCGAGAAGAGCGGCTTTAGTCAGCGCCTCACCGGGCGTTTCGCAACGACCATGACAGACCGCGAGCGCACGGTGAAACAGCTCTTGGCCCCGCACGCTGGGATAATGCACCGGGAGCTCCTCAAGCTGATCGCGCGTGGCGCCATGCCGCAGCGCCCCTTCGACAGCCAACACCGCCGCCCGCCACGACACGGACTCCGGCCCCTTCTGCCTGAACCGGACGCGACACTCATCGAAGGCCGCACGCGCGAGCACCGCGACCCGCCGGTCCGCGAGCCCCTGCGTGTGATCCAGATGGATCTCCGAGCGCAAGCGCATGCAATAGTCGATGCCGTGGAACTCCTGACTCCCGCCCACGACCACAATCTTCGCATCGCGCACCAGCACCCACGAACCGTGCAAGGCCAGCGCTGCAGCTCCCGAAATGACGCCTGACGACGTCTCGGAGACCACCGCCAAAGCAGTAATAGCCAGGCGTTTCTCGCGGTGGAGCCCCTCCCAGGCGTGCGCGACTACATAGTGACCTCGGCAAAGCCGCTCCAGATAACCAGCTCGCGCTTGCCTTGCGACCTCGCGGTATCCATTCCCCGGCTGGTCATCCGGCCTAATGATTCCAAACTGGTCCGCCACCAGTTGCTTGCGTTTCTTGTTGACCATTTCTCCCCCGCCCCGTGGTTGTTGTCCTGTGGCTGTTGCCCCGGGGTAGTTATTTCGTCCCTATTTTTGTGGCGCTGTTTTGTGGCTCTATTTCGTGGCCTTGGTTTGCGGCCCCTATTTAATAAGGCGCAGAAATCGCCCTCACGGTTCCATTACTTTTCGACTGAGCACCCCTCGGGGGAGAAGCTTTGGGACTTGTGTGTCTTGCGTAATCTATGAGACCCGTGTGACCGGCCCCGGTCCTTCTAAGCTTGATGCCGAGCTAGTGCCCAAGTTACTGACTAGGTTTATGACACTTTCGTGGCAAAACTTTTGCTCAAAGTGTCATAAGCCTAGTCACTTTCTCCGCGGGTGAGCGCACCCGCTAGTCTTGAGGCATGACTGAATCGGCGCGCGAGGAGCGCAGAGCGACTGGGGCCTCTTCTCAGACGAAGAGGCGGCGACGGAATCGTCGCCGTTCTCAACGCGCGTCGGAAGCGGGCGCCAAAACACCACCAACTGCACCGGCTTCCACCACAACGGACGCAGCCACGCCGGCCGCAGCCACCACCGACACGGCCACGACCAGCGCAACCGCAACCACACCGGCCACAGCCGAGACCGCCGCAACAAAGGCCGCTGACGAGCACAAACAGTTCTCGTCGGCGGAGGACGCTCCCTACGCAATCGTGTCCATCCAGGCCACGGGCATCCATCCCAAGACGTCTCGGCTGGTCAGCCTGGGAGTGTCCACCGCCGACAGCAGCGGCAACATCGTGGACACCTGGCATGTCGTCATCAATCCCACCGAAGATCCCGGCCCGACACACCTCCACGGCCTCGAGCCCGCGGACTTCGAGGGGGCGCCGAAGTTCGGGGTGATCCAGGCCAAGCTCGCGCACGCGCTCGATGGGCGCACGTTGGTTGCTCATAATGCACCGCTGGTCTGGGGTTTTATAGTCGCCGAGGCCAAGAGGGCCCGTCGTCAAGCGAATCGTGAGCGGTCCGCACGGAACAAGCGGGGGCGTCGTCGTACGCGTACTCGCGTCGCGCGGATTCCGGCGCCCGCGCGGATTGCCGATACGTTGGAAACGGCGCGTCGCCAGGGCAAACGGCTTGACGACGCTCGCCTGCGCGCCGTCGCGCGCGCCTACGGCCTCGATGTGCCTTCACCCGAGGCATCGATTGCCGGCATCTCGGTGCCAGAGCGGGTGCGGACGTTGGATGATGTCACCACTACGCTTGCGCTGTTCCGCGCACAGGGTGGATTGGACGAGGGCGCAACCCTGAACATGTACACGCCCGACCAGCTGCGCGAGGACATTGTGGGCCTGCAGCGCTCGGCAGTGCGTGTCGACGCGATGGAGGCGCCGCGCCCCGTGGAGAACCCCGGCCGCTATACACCAGGGCGGAAGCTCGCTGCGGGCATGGAGTTCGTCGTGGCACCAGAGGTGTCGCTGGACCCGGATGATTTGATTGCGGCGGGCGTGCGGGCTGGGCTGGCGTACTCGGAGAAGGTCACGCGAGAGTCGTCGGTGCTGGTGTGTAACCGGCCTGCGGATGTGACGCCGGATCAACTGACTGGCAAGGCCATGCATGCCCACCGGAAGGACATTCCGATTGTTTCCGATGAGGCATTTTTGCGGCTGGTCGGAGAGATGGAGAAGTAGGGCTAGGGCTTGTCGCCAGCGCATTCGTTCTACGAATTATTCACAGTAAAATACACAGTTATGAAAGAAGGCACTTCACATAACGGCGTAAGTGACCACCGTCGCGATCGCGCAAGCTCCCCGAGCCTGCGTGCTCGGTTTGCGACTGCCGCCGCCCACGCCGCCACCTGGGCCTCCCGGAAGTCCGGCCGCGGCGCGGGTGGGATGATTGGTGGCCTGATTGCGCAGAAGATTGACCCGCGCATTCTGGCTTCCCTCGGCAAGGGACGCCCGGCCGCGATCATCACTGGCACCAACGGCAAGTCCACCACCACCCGCATGTTCGCGGCCGCCATGCGCGCCGCTGGCCACAACGTGGCCACCAACGAAGGCGGCGACAACATGGACGCGGGCATCATCTCCGCGCTGCTCGCCACTCCCGATGCGGACAGCCTGGTCCTGGAAGTCGATGAGCTGCACGTCCCACACATCGCAGAGGATCTGAAACCGCAGATTCTGGTGCTGCTGAACCTTTCTCGCGACCAGCTCGACCGCGTCGGCGAGATCAACAAGATTGAGGCCACACTCCGCGCTGCGGTGGACGCTAACCCGCAGGCGACGGTCATCGCCAACTGCGACGACCCACTCATCGCATCGGCTGCGTGGGATGCCAAGAAGGTTATTTGGGTCTCCGCGGGCGGCGGCTGGACCAACGATGCCACCTCCTCCCCGCGCACCGGCGGCCCTATCATCCAGGACGGCCACGACTGGTATGCCGTGAAGCCACTCCCGGACGGCTCGGAGTTCAAGCGCCCTGAGCCGGACTACCGCATCACTGCGGAGGGAGTCATCACGCCTGCTGGCGACACCCTGCCGATGAACCTCACACTGCCGGGCAACGCCAACCGCGGCAACGCCACCTTGGCAATCGCGGGCGCTGTCGATATGGGCGCGGACCTGGAGAAATCCCTCCGGGCCACCGAGACCGTCGACAACGTTGCAGGCCGCTACTCCACCATGGTTGTGCGGGATGACAAGGGCGCCGAGAAGCACGTGCGCATGCTGCTGGCTAAGAACCCGGCCGGCTGGCAAGAGGCGCTGTCCATGGTCGACCGCACTGCGGATGCAGTGGTCATCGCGGTCAACGGTCACGTCGCTGACGGCGAGGACCTGTCCTGGCTGTGGGATGTCCGCTTCGAGGACTTCGACGGCATGGATGTGTTATCCGCGGGCGAACGCGGAACTGACCTCGCGGTGCGGTTGCTGTATGCGGGCATTGATGCGAGGTTGGTCGCAAATCCGCTGCAGGCGATCCGGTCGTGTGAGGCGCGGGGGTCGTCGTCAAGCGTCACCCGAGTTGAGGTGCTGGCGAACTACACCGCCTTCCGCGATCTGAAGCGCGACATCGAACGAGCACAGGAGGAAAAGTAAATGAGCGAGCTATCTATCGGTCTGATCCTCCCGGACGTGCTGGGCACCTACGGCGATGATGGAAATGCGCTGGTGCTGCGGCAACGCGCGCGGATGCGTGGGATTGACGCCGAGATAGTCCCGATTAAGCTGGGCGATTCCGTACCCACCAACCTGGACATTTACACCGTCGGTGGCGGCGAGGACGTCGCGCAGACCATCGCGGTGGAGCACCTGATTAACGACGGCGGCATCAAGAAGGCGGCCGATGCCGGCAAGCAAATCCTCGCGATTTGCGCGGGCTTCCAAATCTTCGGCAATTCCTTCCGCGCGGGCGGACGCGACGTCGCAGGTCTCGGCCTTGTCGACTGCACCACCGATTCGCTGCCCACGCGCGCAATCGGCGAAATCTGCACGCTCGTCGATCCCACGAACGGTTTGCTTGACGACGTCGATGCCAGCCCCCTGACCGGCTTCGAAAACCACATGGGTCGCACGGCCCTGGGAGCCGATGCGGAGCCGCTTGGTCGGGTTGTCCGTGGCGTGGGCAACTCCGGCCCGGAAGTGGAGCAGGCGGACTCCGGAATTGCTCCGGGAGTGGACGTTTCTGCACTTAACCCCGCCGGTGGCGCCGAGGGCGCGGTTCAGGGCTCGATTATCTGCACCTACCTGCACGGACCTGTGTTGGCCCGCAATCCGCAGCTGGCTGATCTGCTGCTGGCCCGCGCGACCGACCAGGACCTGTCGAGTTTGGCTCCGCTGGACATCGAGGTTGTGGATAAGCTGCGCGAAGAGCGCATCCTGTCCAAGCCGCGTCCGAAGAGCGAGCGCTAGTTTTTGTGGTTTCGCGCGACCGGCCGAGCTGACTGGTCAGCGGCCGGTTGGCGGGCCTAGACCTTCAGCCGGCCCGTCAGCGCGCGGGACAAGGTGAGTTCATCGACGAACTCCAAGTCACCGCCGAGCGGCATGCCGGAGGCCAACCGAGTGACCTCGAGATCCGGGAAGTCCCGGAGCAGCCGGGCCAAATAGGTCGCGGTTGCTTCGCCCTCGGTGTTGGGGTCAGTCGCGATGATGACCTCGTGGATTTCGGGGGGCTCGGTCTCGTCGACGTCGTCAAGCACGCCGGCGATACGTTGCAGCAGCGTGCGGATATTGAGCTCGTTCGGACCGATGCCGCCGAGCGGATCGAGCGCCCCGCCGAGCACGTGGTAGCGACCGTTGTACTCCCCCGTGCGCTCGATGGCCTGGATATCGCGCGCCTCTTCAACGACGCACACCAGACCACGGTCGCGGCGTGTGTCCGAGCAGTACTGGCACACGTCGCTTTCCGAGATGTTGCCGCAGACCCGGCAGAATTGCACACCCTCGCGCACCCGCCCCAGCGCGGATTGGAGTCGCCCGATGTCCTCCGGCTCCGCCTTCATCAAGTAGAAAGCGATACGCTGAGCTGACTTCGGGCCGATGCCCGGCAGGCGCGAGAACTCATCAATGAGATCTTGGAGTGGTCCCTCGAACAATGATAATTACCTACAATTACTGGTCTGAAAAGCTAATTTAGAAACCGAGGCCACCGAGACCGTCGAAGCCCTGGGACAGCGGGCCCATCTTCTGCTCTGCCAGCGACTGCACCTTAGCGGTAGCGTCCTGGAAAGCTGCGAGGACCAGGTCCTGCAGCCCGTCGACATCCTCCGGGTCTACGACCTTCGGATCAATGGCGATGTCCGTGACCTCGCCCGAGCCCTGCATAGTCACCTTGACCAGACCGCCACCGGCCTCACCGACGATGGTGGAGGCGACGATCTCCTGCTGTGCTGCCTGCAGCTGCGCCTGCATCTGCTGTGCCTGCTGCAGAATTGCGTTCATATCTGGCTGAGTCATAACTAACTTTCCTAACTATTGTGCTTTTTACGTGCTGATTTATAGTTACGCGCACGCTTAAAGGCTCATCGCCCTTGCTTTACGACGCGCATCGCCGCCCCATTCTAACGGCTCTAACGGTCATTGAGCGGTTTGGCTCCCAGCTCCTTTTCCAGCATCTCCATGACCACGTCCTTTAACGAACGGTGATCGAGCGACCCGACCTCGTTCGCGGCCTCGAAATACTCGGAGGTGTCCTCTTCGTAGTTGTTGTCCTGCGGGTTTTGGGAAACCGGGTTGTAGGTGGTGTTGGCGTTGGACGGGGTGTGCAAGCCGTAGCCCCCTGCGCCCTCTGCGCCCTCTGGTGGAGCGAACTCCTCCATCGGTTCTGGCGGCAGCGGGACGCCGCCGAAGCCCGAATCCTGATTGGCCTGAGCTTGGGCATTTGCCTGGGCGTTGGCCTGCGCCGCGCGCAGGAACGACTGCGGCTGCGGCTGGTTTGGCTGCTGTTGCGGCTGTTGATGGACCGAGTTCGGGTTCGGCTGAGTCGGTTGGCTTGGCTGAGCTGGTTGATTTGGCTGGCTTTGCTGATGTGGCTGCGCTGGCTGGTCGTGACCTGCCTGGTGCCCCATCGCAGCACGCTTGGCAGCCTCGATTTTTGCGCGGCGCTCAGCAACAGACGCGTAGGCCGACGATCGCTGCGGGCGCGGTGCTGGCTCTGACTGCGTCTGCTGTTCCCGCTGCTCAGATGTCTCTGGTTGCGCTGGCGCTGCTGGTGTCGGTGCAGGGGCGGTGTCGTTCGGCGAGGACGAACCTCTTGACGACGAATCATCCTCCCCAGCAACACCACTCGTAGCTGTTGACCGCGGTGCGCGCGGGCGCGTACCGACGACACAGTGCACCTGACCATTGAAGCCCGTCACCTGCTTCACGGCAGCGGACAGTGCCTGTGCGTAATCCGGTGTGTTTAGCCTGGTAGCGAGCGCTCCTGTGCTGTGCCCGATGATGAGCCTGTCATTTTCGACATCGAGTGGCACTGCCTGTTCAGCTAGCACGCGAATGGGGAACGCGTGCGGGCCGTCAACAGCTGCAAGGATGTCCTGCCAGCGCTCGCGGATTTGCTCGATACGAGCGGGTGCAGGTTCGGGCTCCGGCTGCGATTCTGGTTCCGGCTTGTGAACTGGCTGTTCAGGCTGCTCGGGCTGGGCGGCCTGAGTTGGCCGTGCCGACTCGGCTGATTGCTCGGGCTGGGTTGGCTGTTCAGACTGTGCGGCCTGAGTCGGCTGGGTTGGCTGTTCAGAGTGCGTTGGCGAGGAAGAGACAACTGGCTCCTCCTCGACAATCGACATCGAGCCGCCTTCACCCTCACGCTCACGAGTCTGCTGCTCACGCTCCTGTGCAAGCTGCGCCCGAGTCTGCTGCTCGCTAATCCGGGCATGCTCCGCCATCTTCCGACGGAACTCACGAATCTTCTCTGCCTGAGCCTCTTCCTCGGACAACGGCTGCTCAGCCGATTCCGGCTGCTGCAGTTGTTCGGTCTGCTGTGACTGCTCAACTGATTCGGCCGGCGTAGCCTGCGTAGGCTGCTCAGGCTGCTCAGCGGGCGCAGTAGGTGCTTCTGGTGCAGGCTTCGGCTCAGTTACCGACTCCTGCGACACCGCTGCCGCTGGCGCCGATTGCTGCTCAACGGGTTCCGACTGAACCTTAGGCTGCGGTTCCGGCTGGGGTTCTGGCTGTGCCTGGGACGGCACATGCGCTGCTTGCTCAGTACGTCCGCGCTGAGTGACCGAAACCGACTGCGCACCCTTCTTCCGCTGGGCATTCCGCTGACGCCATGCCTCCCGAGCCGACTGGCCAGACTGCATCGGCGACGCTTCAGCCGCACCCGCATCGGAAGACACCGGTGCCGCTGCGAGCGTTGCAGCCCCCGAACCGTCGGCAAGCGCGGGCCTGCCGTGCTCCAATGCTTCTACGCGCTGCAGCAGCGACTCCACGGAGTCTTCGGTGGCGGGCAGGAGCATGCGCGCACAGAGAACCTCGAGCAGCAAACGCGGCGACGTCACGCCGCGGAAGTGCCGCAGACCATCAGAGAGCACCTGCGTGAAGCGCGTCAGGGTAGCCGGAGGAATCTTTCCGGCCTGCTCCAGCACACCGTCGATTTGGCTCTCCGGAATCTCCACAAGACCCTGCTCCAGCGCATTCGGCACCGCCGAGAGCACCAGCAAATCACGCACCCGTCCAAGGAGATCCGAGGCAAACCGCGCCGGATCCTGACCCGACATAATCACACGCCCGACCACACTAAACATGGCCGCGCGATCACCAGCTGCCAGCGCCTCGATCGCATCCGTGATAATCACGCTGTCAGTGACACCGAGAATGGCCGCAGAAGTTTCATAATCCACGCCATCGGTGCCAGAGCCAGCGATCAACTGATCCATAATCGACAGCGAATCACGCGGCGAACCACCACCGGCCTGGATGACCAGCGGATACACGTCCGGGTCCACCTGCACGCCCTCGGCCGTCACCACACGTTCAAGCAACCCGCGCATATCCGGCGGAGTCAGCAACCGGAACGGGTAGTGATGCGTACGGGAGCGAATCGTCGGCAGCACACGCTCCGGCTCCGTGGTCGCAAAAATGAAGATGAGGTGCTCCGGCGGCTCCTCCACAATCTTCAACAGCGCATTGAAACCCGAGGCGGTAATCATATGCGCCTCATCAATAATGAAGATGCGGTAGCGCGACTCCGCCGGCTGGAAGATAGCCTTTTCCCGCAGCTCACGCATATCTTCCACACCATTGTGCGAAGCCGCGTCCAGCTCAATAACGTCCAAATTGCCCGGGCCACCCGGCGCCAACGCACGACACGACGCACACTGACCACACGGTGTGGCCGTCGGCCCCTCCGCACAGTTCAAACTGCGCGCCATAATGCGCGCCGACGAGGTCTTGCCACAGCCACGCGGCCCGGAAAACAAATACGCATGGTTAATGCGGTTGGGACGCCCCTGCGCATCCCGAGATTCCAACGCCGCCGACAGCGGGTCAGTTACGTGCCGCTGCCCCACCACTTCGGCGAACGATGCCGGACGATACTTCCTATACAGAGCCACGTGCTCAGCCTACCTTCCACCCCGGATCGGCTAGTTCGAACCCTCCTGGGAAACAACCGACTCACGGCACCAATCCCGCAGGTCAGCATCCACTTCGGCCAACTTCTGCATCAGCGCCTGCGGACCCTGCTGCTCATAAAACTCCAGCTCCGCATCCGTGATCGGCACCAGCTGCGTCATCGTGGTCATGCGCCCCTGCGGGGACTCCACATCGCCCTCATGCAGGCTGATTTTGCCCGGCATCTCGGACACATTCGGCACCCCGTCGCTCCACACGTACGGTACCGTGCACAGCACGTGCACCACGGTAAAGGCAGTGCTTGACGACGACTCCCCTACCTCGGCAACCCGATCGGACACCAGCCGCACCGCATTCGGGATGACACGGCCCGGAATTGGCGAGAGAAACTCCGGCTCTTCCTCCACCAGCGCTCCCGCGGCCGCGACCATGGTGGCCACGGGAAAGTCCGCGTAGGCGACGGCGAAAAGTTCCACACGGATATCGGTCTCCGCTGCGCCGGTCAGGCCACAGTAGTTGCGACCCAACTCCACCGTGGCGGCTGCCGTTTCCGGACGACGCTCGTTCGCTTGGCACTCCGGCTCGTCGTAAAGCGAGAACTCAGCGACCCGAAGCGGTGCCGAATCGTGTTCCTGCCCGTGCCGACCACTGGCCGGCAGCTCCGTCACATACTCGCCGACCTGAGGGTCTCCGGGGAAAAGCCCGGAGATCCAAAACTTCGTCTCTTCGAAGTTCATACAGTCCTATCCCGACCTACCTGGCTTGCTTGGCCTAGGCAGTCGCCTTCTCGGCGGCGGCGAGCAGCACACAGGTAGCGACGCCGTTCATAGCGACCTCGAGCTCCTCCATCGGAGGCAGCGACGGTGCCAGACGGATGTTGCGGTCATTCGGATCCTGCTTCAGCGGGAAGGAAGAACCAGAACCGGTTAGCGCAATACCGGCCTCCTTAGCCAGCTCCACCACGCGACGAGCGGTGCCATCAACCACGTCGAGGTTGATGAAGTAACCGCCGGTCGGCTTCGACCACTCTGCCACGCCGTACTCCGTCAGGCGCTCATCCAGAATCTGCAGAACCTTCTCAAACTTCGGAGCCAGCGACCCGGCATGACGGCGCATCTGCTCGCGCACACCCTCCGCGTCACCGAAGAACTTGGCGTGAGCCAGCTGGTTGACCTTGTTCGGGCCAATGCCGCGGATACCAGCGTGCTTGAGGTAATCCTCCAAGTTGGCATCCGAAGAAGCGTAGAAAGCAACGCCGGCACCAGCGAAGGTGATCTTCGAGGTCGAGCCGAATGCCCACACGCGGTTCGGATTGCCCGCCTCTTCCGCCCACTTAATGACGTTGTGAATCTCCGGGAACTCATCCGTCAGCGTGTGAACCATGTAGGCGTTATCCCACATCAGACGGAAATCCGGAGCAGCGGTTTCCATTTCAACCAGACGACGGCAGACCTCAGCGCTGTAGGTCACGCCCGTCGGGTTCGAGAACATCGGGACATTCCACATGCCCTTAATCTGCGGGTCAGAGGCAACCAGCTTCTCCACGACATCCATATCCGGACCGTCTTCGTTCAGCGGCACCTGGATCATCTCAATGCCGAAGTGCTGCGTAATGGAAAAGTGACGGTCATACCCCGGAACCGGGCACAGCCACTTAAGCACCGGCTCCTCGTTCCACGGGCGTTCCGAGTCGACGTTGCCGAACTGCATGGCCCACGAAATCAGGTCAAACTCGATGTTCAGGCTGGAAGCATCCTGTGCCAGGACGTTTTCCACCGGCAGATCCATCAGTTCCGCCCAGATAGCGCGGATATCAGTAATACCCTTGGCGTTGCCGTAATTGCGGACGTCCTCCCCAGAAACCGAAATGTAATCCGGCGCCGGGAGACCCAGCAGGGCATTCGCGAAATCAAGCTGCTCCGACGACGGCTTACCGCGAGTCAAATTCAGTGCGAGGTTACGGGACTTCAGTTCCTCATATGCCTTCGCAAACTCATCCTTGTGTGCCGCCAACTGCTGAACATCAAAGGAATCCACGGCCATGGTGTACGCACCCTCCCAGGTATCGGACATAAGTTAAAACCTGACAAACCTGGCACGGAAAACCTTTTCCCCGCGCCGCATCTGGCTTTGCAACTAAGTGTAAGGCATACTCCGGATTGGGATTTCTACAACTTCCCCGACAGAGCATCCAGACGCTGCTTACTCGGCCCCTCCAAGCCGATAATTTCCACCTCTTTGCCCCGGTCAGCAAACTTGACCCGCACCGAATCCAATGCCGCCACCGTGGAAGCATCCCAAATTTCGGCCTCCGACATGTCGATCACAATGCGCTGCGCAGGGTCGGTGTAGTCGAACTGGTACACCAGGTCGTTACTGGAGGCGAAGAACAGCTGACCCCGCACCTTGTACGTCCGGGAGTGGGCGCTGGGGTCGTCGTCAAGCACTTCGATCCTGACCAGGTGAGCGACACGGCGCGCGAACATCAGCGACGCCACGACCACACCCGAAACTACACCGATGGCGAGGTTATCCGTCGCCAGCGTGGCGATGACCGTCACCAGCATCACCACCGTCTCCGAACGCGGCATCAGGCGCAATGTCCGCGGGGAGATCGAGCGCCAATCGACCGTGTCCACCGACACCACAACCATCACCGCAACCAGCGCCGCCATCGGAATCTCACCGACTGCAGAACCGAGCAAAAGGACCAGAATGAGCAGGAAGACACCGGAAAATAGCGTCGTCAAGCGAGTGCGCCCCGACGATTCCTTCACGCCCACCATCGTCTGCCCAATCATCGCGCAGCCAGCGATACCGCCGAAGAAACCGCCCGCGATATTCGCGACGCCGAGCCCCCACGTCTCGCGGGTCTTGTCCGAATGCGTGTCGGTGATGTCGTCCACGAGCTTCGCCGTCATCAGCGATTCCATGATGCCGACAATCGCCACACCCACCGAATACGGCGCAATCAGCCGCAGAGTCTCCCAGGTCAGGGGCACATTCGGAATCAACAGCTGCGGGAGGGATTCCGGGAGCTCACCCATATCGCTCACGTTCGGCACGCGCCAATCCGCCAACACCGCAACAAGCGTGACGACGAGCACAGTTACCAGCGGAGCCGGAATCGCGGTGAACACGCGGGGCAGGAACACCATAATTGCAATACCCAGAGCGACCAGCGGATACACCAGCCACGGCACATCGATGAGATGCTCCAGCTGCGCGGTGAAAATGAGGATGCCCAGCGCGTTGACAAAGCCAATCATGACCGCACGCGGAATGAAACGCTGCAGCTTAGCGATCCCCAACGCCGCAAAAGCAATCTGCAACACGCCCGCGAGCAACACCGTCGGGATGAGGTAATCCATCCCGTACGTCCGCGACAACGGCGCGACGACGAGCGCAACCGAACCAGCGGCAGCGGTAATCATGGCCGGGCGACCACCCGTGAAGGCAATCACGATGGCCATAATCACCGAGCTAAACAGCCCCACCGCCGGGTCCACGCCCGCCAAGATGGAAAACGAAATGACCTCGGGGATCAGCGCGAACGACACCGCTGCGCCAGCCAGCAGCTCGGTGCGCAGGCGCTTCGGTGAAGAAACTGCGAACCGGAAGGAATCCCACACGCCCATTGGCGCTGGGACTTCTCGGGCCTGTGGCTGTTGTGGTTCTGGAGTTTCTAGCGGTTCTCGTGTTGCCTGCGGTGGCACTCGCATGTCGTTGGCATCGCTCATACACAGTATTCTTCCAGACCAGCGAACGCGAAACGCGACCACTTGTGGCCAAGGTATTCACCTATCGATGCGCTGCAGCGTGGCCATAAGTGAATAGCTCATCGATAGGTGAAATGGCCTGGCCAATATCGCGGGGATAAGTGCCGAAAAACATCGATAGGTCACAGGAAACCGTCGACAAGTGCCCGAAACCTTGCCACAAGTGCCAGAAGAACGCCGGGGATAAAAAAAAAGGGGACCCCACGCACCCGTCAGAGCTCGCTGACCCTTGCTGCATTCCTGCCCTGGGGGAGTTCACGAGATGGACGCCACATGGGATCCGTGAAGACAGCCTACTACAGCTACGTACAAAAAGTCACACCACTGCCAGGCCAACAGTTTTAGTCTTGGTTCTTAGCCTTCAACGCCAAGTTCTCACCTGACTCAGAATCAAAGACATTCAACTTGTCCGTGTTGATGGCCAACGTAATCTTCTGACCTCGACGCACATTCGACTCCGCATCGACTCGAGCCACCAACATGGCATGCGGGTTATCCGCCAGGCCAGCCTCCTCAGCTGCGGCATGACCCTTCAAATCAATTTCCGGGAGTGGGAAGTGGATGAACTGCTCGGAGCCCATCGCCTCCAGGACGGACACCTCGACCTCGACCGTTGGTGCATCGCAATTGTCGTCGGTCAGGGCGGCGTCTTCGAAAGCCTCTGGTCGTAAGCCGACGATAGCCTTCCGGCCCGGGGCAAATTTTTCCGGGAGTGGCAGGTGGCCCAGGGCGGTGTCGACGCTGTGGCCGTCGTCAAGCACAGTGGCAGGCAGGAAGTTCATGGCGGGCGAGCCGATGAAGCCGGCGACGAAGACGTTGACCGGTCGGTGGTAGAGCTCTTGCGGAGCGCCAATTTGCTGGATAACGCCCTTTTTCAGCACGACGACGCGGTCGCCCAACGTCATGGCCTCAGTTTGATCGTGGGTGACGTAGACAGTGGTGGTGCTGAGGCGTTCCTGCAGCTGGGCAATTTCGGTGCGCATCTGGACGCGGAGCTTGGCGTCCAGGTTTGAGAGCGGCTCGTCCATGAGGAAGACCTTCGGTCGGCGGACGATGGCGCGGCCCATCGCCACGCGCTGACGCTGACCACCCGAGAGATGCGCGGGCTTGCGGTCGAGGAACTCCGTCAGATCGAGAATTTCGGCGGCCTCGTTGACCTTCTTCTCGATCTCCTTCTTCGGCAGTTTTGCCAGCTTGAGCGGGAAAGCGATGTTCTCGCGGACGTTCATGTGCGGGTACAGCGCGTAGGACTGAAACACCATGGCGATATCACGGTCCTTCGGAGCGACATCGTTCATGCGCTCGCCGTCGATGAGCAGGTCACCTTCGGAGATGTCCTCCAGCCCTGCAATCATGTTCAGCATCGTCGACTTACCGCAACCGGAGGGGCCGACGAGGATGATGAACTCGCCGTCGTCGATTTTGAGATTCGCGTCTTCCACACCGATGTGACCATCAGGAAAGCGCTTGTACACGTGCTTTAGTTCAATTTCAGCCATTTTTAGCCCTAACCTTCTTTAGCCCTTCACTGCGCCGGAGGTAAGACCAGCGACAATTCGACGTTGGAAAATAACCACAAAGATGACAATCGGAATGGTGATGACAATCGCGGCCGCCGCGATGGAACCGGTCGGCTCCTCGAACTGCGACGAGCCGGTGAAGTTCGCCATCGCCGCCGGTGCCGTACGTGCCGCCTCCGTCGAGGTCAACGACACCGCCAACAGGAAGTCATTCCACGCGAAGATGAACACCAGAATTGCAGCGGTGACAATTCCCGGAATCGCCAGCGGCGCCACCACCAGGCGGAATGCCTGGAAAGGGGTCGCGCCGTCCATTTGCGCCGCCTTCTCCAGCTCCCAGGGAATCTCCCGGAAGAAGGAGGACAGAATAAAGATCGCCATCGGAAGTGCGAAAGTGATGTACGGCAGAATCAGGCCCGGCCAGGTGTCGAACAGACCGAGCTTGCGCTCGATGTCGAACAGTGGGCTGACCAGGGAGACCTGCGGGAACATGGCGATTAGCAGCGAGACTCCCAAAATCACCGACTTGCCTGGAAACTCCAGGCGAGCGATTGCGTAGGCCGCCATCGTGCCGACAATTACCGCCAGCAGCGTTGTGATCAGCCCAATACCAATCGAGTTGATCAGCGCGCGGGTAAATTCACTGGTCTGGAAGATGCCGCGGTAGTTATCCAACGTCCAATTGCGCGGGATGAAGTGGCCATCGTGCAGATCGGTTGTCGGCTTGAACGACAAGCTGGCGATCCACAGCACCGGCACCAGCGCGTAAATGACCACCAAGGCGATGCCGATTGTCCATGCGACGCGTTGCTTCGGTGTCTTATCCGTGTTGTGCACAGCAATCGCCTCCTAATTATCCTTGCCCGTGGCCGCGCCTGGCGACGAGGCCCCGAAGCCCTTGACGAACACAATTGCAATCAGCGCCACGCACACGAAGATCAACACCGAAATTGCTGAACCAATACCCAGGTTGAACGCCTTAAACAGGTTGTTGTAACCCAGAATCGACACCGAACCAGTGCCATTATTGCCCTTGGTCAGAATGTAGATGTTGTCGAACACTCGGAAAGCATCCAGAGTGCGGAACAGCAGAGCCACCACAATCGACGGTTTCATCAGCGGCAAGGTGATCTTGAAAAAGCGCTGCCAGAAACCCGCACCATCCAACTCGGCCGCCTTCAGCGCGTCATCAGGCACCAGCGCCAGACCCGCAAGAAGCAGCAGCGCCATGAATGGAGTCGTCTTCCAAATTTCAGCGCCGATGATGATAAATATCGACGGCCATTGCTCCGTCAGCGGCGCGGTGCCGTCGGGAAGCAAATTAGCGAGATACCCCGTCCCCGGCGTCCACGCGTAATTCCACGAGTACGCCGCCGCCACCGTGACGATGCCGTACGGAATCAACACCACCGTGCGAATCAGGCCGCGGCCGAAAATCGCGCGGTACATCACCATCGCGATAGCCATGCCAAGCACCAGTTCAACCGCTACCGAAACCAGCGTGATAAAGGCCGTCACACCCAGCGCTTCCCACCAATAACTGCTGGTCAACACGGATGCGTAGTTCTGCAGGCCGATAAACTCGCGGTCATCGGGGAAACGCAGGTCATAGCGCTGCAGCGACAGCCAAATCGCGTACCCAATGGGGTACGCCGTCACCGCCAGCATCAAAATCAGCGCAGGAGCCACCAACAGCAGACCGAGGCGACGCTCGGCGCGGCGCCCGTCGGAAAGCGCAGACTTAGTTTTCGTAGATTTATCAGACATTTACGGCACCAGGCCTTCCGAGTTCACGGCCGCCTGAAGTTCCTCATCAAGCGTGCCGACCAGCGACTTCGCATCAACATCCTCCGGTGGACTAATGCGCGACGCCATCAAAATCGACAACGACTGGTACGCAGGGGACTTCGGGCGCGTCACCACACCGGCCGTGCGTGGCGACGGTAACAGCGCCCGCTCCTCCTGCGACAGCTCAGCCGAATCGGCTTCCTCCAACGTGTTCAACTGCTCGTAGATCTCGCGGTAGAACGGGTATTCCTCCTTGAATTCATCCGTGGCCTGCGTGTAAAGCTTCGCCAACGTCGGCGGCAGACCACCCTTCAACGCGTTGTTGAGCTGGTTTTGCTCATTGCGCAGGCAGTCGATGGCCTCGAAAGCGAGCTCCGGGTGCTTCGACGTCGACGGCACCGCAAGGTTAAGGCCACCAATCGTGACCTGCGCCGGTGTGCCCTCATCCATCGCCGGGTAGGTGGTCCAGGCCATGTCTTCGAAGACCTCCTTGGCCACCTGATTTCCCGACTCCGCCTTCTCCTTCGCACCGGCATAAACAAATGGGTAATTCACCTGCGCAAATGCATCGCCGCGGTCGAATGCCAGACGAGCCTGGTTCTCATCCGACTGCGAAATCGACGGGTCATGCCCCTTCGCCGTGGCCACGCGATGCATGGTGCTCAAGGCGCGCTCCGCGGCATCGTTATCCGCAATTGTGACCGACTGCCCATCCGGCGCGACTAGCTGACCGCCCGCCGACGCTGTCATCGAATTGAGCCACACCACCGAGCCCTCAAACTGGGCAGCCTGGACGCCAATCATCGACGGCTTGCCCTCATCGGCGAGCCTCTCCCCCGTCGCGATTAAGTCATCCCACGTCTTCGGCGGGCCATCTACCAGCGACTTTCGATACCACAGGAGCTGCGTATTCGTATTCAACGGAGCACCATAGAGCTGATCCTGCCACGTCGCCGTATCCAACGGACCCGACAGGGTACCCTCCGTAACGCGCTCGGCCATATCTTCCGGGAGTGGGAGCGCCCAGCCCGCCTCCGCAAACTCCGGAGTCCACGTCACATCAAGGCCCATTATGTCGAACGAGGAATCTCCGCCCACAATGCGACGAGCCAACTGAAGACGCTGATCATCCGTCTGCTTCGCCGAAATGTCATACTCCAGGCGATACTTCCCGCCCGACGCATCCGAGCACTTCTGCGCCGCCTGCGCATACTGATCCGAACCATCCGCCGGACCCATAATCCGCAGTACCGGCGCCGAATCCTGCTGAGCCTCCGAACCACAACCCGCCGCCAGCGTGGCGAGCGATACAGCCGACACCGCCGCGATGGCAGCTCGTAATTTCCGGCCAGAACCTAAAGAGCCGAAAGGAGCACCTGTACGGTCTCGACCGGCTCTTCGGATTCTCGGGCGCTTATTAAACATAATGACCACTCCGTGCTTCGACGTACAAAACTAACTGTACTCCGGAGTGGCGTATATGGCTGAAAACATAAGAAAACCCCCGGCGATAACCGGGGGTTTTCAATCTGCGGAGGATGTGGGATTTGAACCCACGAGGGATGTGACTCCCGCACGCGTTCCAGGCGTGTGACATAGGCCGCTAGTCGAATCCTCCAACGTCGTTAAAGACTACCCAACAAATCCGATTTTCCCAAAACACGCCGACGAACAGGGGAAACGTAGAATTCAAGTGGCACTATCGACACCACCAGTGCAACCAACAACCGAAAGCAAAAGACGGCACCCGACCACCGACCGCTGACCGCCGTTTCGCTTCACGACGGCCACCCCACTCCCGGAATTTTTCCGGGAGTTACTTAGCCAGCCGAGCGATTGCCGCCGAGGCCTCCTCCAGCTTGGCATCCAACTCCTCCGGGCCGCCCTCAGCCGCATGCACCACGCAGTGATGAAGGTGAGCATCCAGAAGAGTCAACGCCAACGACTTCAACGCCGAATTCACCGCCGAAATCTGGGTCAAAACATCGATACAGTACTCTTCGTTCTCAATCATCCGACCAATGCCACGAACCTGCCCCTCAATGCGACGAATACGGGACTCATAACGCCGCTTCTCCGAGAGATAACCGGGATCAGTGGTGTCATGACAGCAAGAACCGTCGTCAAGCGAATGCAATTGCGACGAACAACAAGACTCACTCATGAGTTACTCCTTTTGATTATCTAGTTGACTCGGAGAAAAACCGCGCAGACGCAGACTGTTGCCGACCACAAAAACCGACGAAAACGCCATTGCAGCGCCAGCCAACATCGGATTCAACAACCCCAGTGCGGCGACAGGAATTGCCAAAACGTTGTAGAAAAACGCCCAAAAAAGATTTGACCGAATCGTGCGGAGCGTCCGGCGAGACAACCGCAGCGCATCCGCAGCCGCCAACAAATCACCACGCACCAGCGTGATATCCGCGGCCTCCATCGCCACATCGGTGCCCGTGCCCATCGCCATGCCCAAATCCGCCTGCGCAAGAGCCGCAGCATCATTAATGCCATCGCCGACCATCGCCACGGACGCGCCGCTGGCCTGCAACTTCTCAATCGTCGCGACCTTATCCTCCGGCATCACTCCCGAAATCACGTCCTCGCGAGCAATACCGACCTTATCCGCAACGCGAAACGCAGGGCCGGCGGCGTCGCCGGTCAGCAGAATCGGCCGCACCCCCCACTCCCGGAATTTCGCGACCGCAGCCGCCGACGTCGGCTTCACCGAATCCGACACCTCCAACGTGCCCAGGAGCTCGCCGTCGCGGCGCACCGCAACCACCGTCCCCCCACTCCCGGAATTTTCCCCGGAGCGGCCGACCTCGATGCGGTGGCCGTCTACGGTGCCCTCAACCCCCACTCCCGGAATATCCCGGAAATCAGAAACCGGGAGTAGGGAATCCGGATCCGCCGCACGCACAATTGCCTGCGCAATCGGGTGGTGCGACGCCGCTTCCACCGAAGCGGCAAGCGGCACCAGATTTTCGGGAGTGGGAGGAACCTCCGTCAACTCCATCACACCCGTAGTCACCGTGCCGGTCTTATCCAGCACAACCGTGTCGACCTTCCGCGCCGACTCCAGCACCTCTGGGCCGCGCAGCAACACACCCGCCTTGGCACCTTCACTCGTGCCGACCAGGAGCGCTGTGGGCGTCGCTAAGCCAAGCGCACACGGGCACGCGATAATAAGTACGGCGACCGCAGCCGTGACCGCCTCACTCGCGCCGTACCCCGTGAGCAACCACGCACCGAGCGTGACCACGGCGATCGCGATGACGGCGGGCACGAACACTCCCGAAACCCGGTCCGCTAGCCGCTGCACCGGTGCCTTGCCCGTCTGCGCCGCCTCGACCATCGCTGCCATCTGCGCCAACTGCGTCTCCGAGCCCACGCGCGTCGCCCGCACGAGCAACCGCCCAGACGTATTAATCGTCGCCCCTGTCACCTCATCGCCAGGGCCAACCTCGACAGGCATCGGCTCTCCGGTCAGCATCGACGCATCCACCGCCGACGCACCCTCCACGACAACGCCATCCGTCGCGATCTTCTCACCAGGCCTAACGACGAACACCACTCCCGGACGGAGCTGTTCCACGGGCAGCCGCTTCTCCACTCCCGAACTTTCGAGAACGGAGACATCCTTGGCGCCAAGCTTCATCAACTCCCGGAGTGCCTGACCGGCGTTGCGCTTGGAGCGCTTCTCGAAGTAACGACCAATCAGCACAAACATGATGATGCCGGCCATCGCCTCGAGGTAGATGTTCATATCGGCATCACCAGGAGTGACCGTGAAGTGGAACTCGTGCTTGAGCCCCGGCAGCCCGGCACGCCCGAAGAACAACGCCCACACACTCCAGAGGAACGAAGCGGTCGTCCCCATAGTGATCAGCGTGTCCATGGTGACCTCGCCATGACGCAGATTCTTCAGTGTCGCGCGGTGGAACGGCCAGCCGGCCCACACAAAGACCGGCGCCGAGAGCGTGAGACACAGCCACTGCCAATTAGTGAACTGGAGGGCAGGGATCATCGACATTGCGATGACGGGAGCGGTGAGGATGACAGCGCCGATGACTCGGTTGCGCAGGTCTTCCAGCTCCCGGTCTTTCCCTTCGGGAGCAGCACCCGGTTCCTGTTCGGGCTCCTCCTGCGGAAGCTCAGCGGTGTACCCCGCTGCCACGATTGTGTCGATCAGTTGCTGCGGGTTGATGTCCGCCGGCGCCTCCACATGCGCCTTCTCGGTCGCATAGTTCACGCTCGCGTTAACGCCATCAAGTTTGTTCAGCTTGCGTTGGATACGGTTTGCGCACGACGCACACGTCATCCCGCCGACGGGGATATCAAGGGTGAGAAGTTGCTGCTCAGACATCCGCTTTCCTCTTTGGGGGTTTAGTTTGCGACCGCCTTGTAGCCAGCTTCATCCACTGCTGCGATTACGGCAGCGGTGTCAATGTCTGCATTCGAGGTCACGGAAAGGAAATTCCGGGAGCGGTCAACCTGGACATCAGTGATTCCCGGGAGTTCAGAGACTTCCCCCCGCACCGATGCCTCGCAGTGTCCGCATGTCATGCCAGTAACAGTAAAAGTTTGATTAGCCATACCCCAATATATACCCCCTATGGGTATATCTGTAAAGCTATTCGCGCTGACGGTAGCCCGAGTAGGCCCGCCCCGCGAGAGCTGTCGGGAAGGCAAGGTTGAATTCGGGCGGCGCGTGCGGAGACGGCGGGTGGCGGTAGACCGCGCCGGAGCCGTCGTCACGCTCGAGGTGCCCGTTGAGGCCTTGCCTGTCGTCATCGTTGGCGGCGTTGTGTTCTTTGCAGGTCATGACCATGTTTTCCATAGTCGTGGCGCCGCCGTTTTTCCTGGCGACCAGGTGATGGGCCTGCCCAGCGTGGGCGGGGCGCGGGCACCCGGGCCACGCGCAGATGGGGTTGTCGAGGATCATCGCGATGCGCTGTTCCTCCGTCGCCAGGCGCGGGTTGTGTATCGGGAGTAGGTCGGTCGGCGTGTTGTGCTCGTCGTAGACCAGCACCCAGCCGGTGTCCGCGAGCAATGCCTCGACGAATTGTCCGGGAGTGAGGACGGAGCCGTTGGAGGTCGCCGCAAACCGCGGGCTGTACTCCACGATGTCTTGCGCGGTTACGATGAGCGCGGGCTGGTAACGGAGCTTGTCGACGTCGTCAAGCGGCCCCTCCGACCCGTGTGCCAAGCGTTCTGCCAGCGCCTGACCGACACACCGATCCCGGGTGTAATCCTCGTGCGCTTTGGCGATTTCAGCTGCGCGCACGGTCAGCGGCGCGACCAGGTCGTCAATCATGTTCGCCGGACCGGTGACCTGCAGATGCTTCATCCCGCGGATGTCCGGATTCCGGGAGACGTGGGCGCGCAGGTGCTGCGGCGGCTCGTCGGTGCGGTTGAGCTCCTTGACCTTGGTGCGCATGTAGGTGTCGAGGCCCTCGAAGTCGTATGCTGCGGCGGCGCGGGTGAAGTCCAGGCGGTAGTACTCCCGGATTTCGACGTTGTTGAGTTGCCCGGAGCGCTTGTCGATCTGCATGACCGTGTCCAGCGACAGCTTCAGCTCCCGGGCGATCGCGACGGCCTTGTCGCGGGATTCGACGTCAACATCGCCCTCGACGGTGCCGAACAGCCGCTCGGCACAGCGCAGCAGGCGCTTGAGGCGGAAGGGGTCGAAGCCGATGCTGGCCGCCAACTCCCGGTGCCCGGTGGATTTTTCCGGGAGTGCGGCGCGCAGGTCGGCGAGCACGTCAATACCCCGTGTCGCCAGCGCGCTGAGCAGTCCCAATGTCGTCATGGGGCTAAGGCTAGTTTCCGGGAGTGGGCGGCTTCAATCGCTTTTTGGCGTTGTCCACAGCCGTCGTAAAGCATGCACAATCTGCACAAACGGGCTTGACGACGCACTCCCGAAAGTGCCCTACCGGAACGCGACCTCTCCCACCGGCCGTCGCAACTTCCGGGAGTGGAGGGTGTCGGGAGCGGCGGCCATGTCCTCGCACGCGCGCACAGCGGCCATGAGGTGCTCTTCCTTGGAGGACTGGTAGAACTCGCGGGCGGATTTCGGGAGTTTGGGTTTGTCGTGCAGCGGCATGTCGGAGACGCTGAGCAGCGCGCCGTAGGGCACGCGGAAGCGGTAGCCGTTGGCGGCGATGGTGGCGGATTCCATTTCGACGCCGATGGCGGTGGATTTCTGCAGCTCCCGGTAGAGGTCGGTCTGGGAGCGCCACTCCCAGTTGCGATCGGAGGTCGACAGCACGGTGCCGGTGCGCAGGCGCTTTTTCAGTTCGTCGCCGGAAAGCCCGGAGACGCGGGCGAGCGCGTTGGTGACGGCGAGCTGAATTTCCGCAATCGGCGGGATGGGCTTTTCCAGGGGCACGTAGTTATCGAGGACTCCGTCAGCGCGGTCGTAACCGTTGGCGAGAATCATGTCGCCGATGCGCATGCGGCCGTCGAGGCCGGCGCAGTGTCCGACCATCATCCAGCAGTGCGGGCGCGTGACGGCGAGGCAGTCGGTGATGGTTTTGGCATTGGAGGGGCCGACACCGATGTCGATGATGGTGATGCCGCATTTGTCGTCGCGAAGCAGGTGGTACGCCGGCATCTGCGAGGCGTGCGCGTGCTCACGGCAAATTCCGGGAGTGGGGATGGCGCCGATGTCGTAGCGCTTCCCACCCGGGCACACCAGCGCCGTGTACCCGTGCGGATTTCCGGGAGTGAGGGTGGCGGCATATTCGAGGAACACGTCGGTGTGCAGCTGGTAGTTGGTGAACAGTACGAAGCGCTGGATGTTTGCGGCGTGCGACCCGGTGTAGTGCTCAAGGCGCTGGAGGGCGAGGTCGATGCGCTGGGCGGTAAAGAGGCTCAAGGGTTTGACGAGAAGGCCCAGGTAATCGGCTTCACCGTCGGCGATGGTGTCGTCGATGCAGGCGGAGTCGATGGGGGTAAACGTTTTCTCCACTGCCGCCAACATGCTTGCCGACGCCCCTTCCCTCCTCGCCGCTTCCTCGGCGGCCGCATCGAAGCCGCGGCACATCCGGAGTGGGATGGGCTGGTCGGAGACGCGCACCTCAACTTCGCCGCCGTGGTTGGTGAGCAGGTCGGTGATTTGCTCTATGAGGTAGGTGCGGAACATCACCGGGCGAGTGATGGTGGTGGCGTACACTCCCGGGCGGTCGACGAAGCCGTGTGACAGGGAGGGGTCGACATCCTCGACGGCGCTGCCGGCTGGGACGGTGAAGCGTAGTTCGGGGTAGTAGGCGCGCACCGGCCCACTCCCGGAATTTCCGTTAGTGGCGGCGGTGTACTGCTCGATTAGGTAGGCCATTCCCGCTCGGTGGATTTCGGTGAGCCGGTCGACGGCTGCGGCGGCGTCGGTGTAGAAATCGCCTTCGCCTTCGGTGGGCCAGAACGGGGGTGTTGCGGAGTCTCGTACCTGCATATCCCAAGGCTAGGCGGAGAGTTTCCCGCTCGCATCCGCGCCGCGCTCATCACCACGCTCATGCACGCGCCGCGCTCATCCACGCAATGCCGCATCCATCACGCGAAGCTCACTGCACCAAGCTCAGTGCCGACTCCACACTCCCTCACGGCTGCGGCGGACTTCAAAGACCTGGTGCACGTGGTAGCCGCCGATGATGGGGATGGTGAGGAAGTGGCGGCCGTCGTCAAGCTCGTGCCAGAGGATGCGACCGTAGCGCACGCCGTCGCGGACGTGGGCGCTGAGGTAGTCGGCGCGTTGTTGGCCGCGGAGGGTGGCGTAGAAGGCGGGGTCGACGGGGAGTTGGACGAGATTCCGGGAGTGGGGGGCGATGTCGGCTTCTTGCAGCCGGATGGCGACGGGTCGGCCGTCGACGAGGAGGTCAGCAGTGTGACGGCTGAGGCAGATGATGTGGACGTCGCTTATTGTGGTGTGCATTTTGCGCTCCTATTCGCTCTTCCCCGCAGGCGGTCTGTGGGGCTGATCTTCCTTTGGGGCACCGGGTCCGCGAATCGGGCGGTTGCCTATCGACGCTGTCAAAGGCCATTTCTCGTCGATATCTTGTGATCGTGTCGCCCACCCTAACACCAACTAGACAGCTTTGTCTACCATCTCCCGCACGCTTTACGACGAAGCCCCCACCTTCCACTCCCGAAAGCTACCGCCTTCCACCTCGCCCGCTGACTACCCCTTCCCCATCAGCACCAGAACCACCAGCGCCACGTTGAGCGCGATGATGAGTCCGCAGATAACCCACGCGACCCGGCGCAGTAGCGGGGTGTTGGCCCAGATACCCATCTCGGCATGCGAGGAGGTCATGCGCACCAGCGGAACCAGCGCAAACGGGATACCAATCGACAGCACCACCTGGCTGAGCACCAGCGCCCACGTCGGCTCCACGCCGCTGGCGATAATGAGCAGCGCCGGAATGATGGTGACTATGCGGCGCACCAGCATCGGCACGTGCACCTTCAGTAGGTCGCGCATAATCAGGTCGCCGGCGTAGCAGCCGACGGAGGACGACGCCAGCCCGGAGGCCAACAACCCAACCGCAAAAAGCACGCCCACTACAGGGCCGAGCGCGCTGGTCACGGCGGCGTGCGCGCCTTCGATGGAGTCGGTCCCCTCCACTCCCGGAAGTGCTTCGGCTGCGAGACACAGCATGCCAATATTCACCGACCCAGCCAGCACGAGCGCACCGAATACATCGATACGCGTGGCACGCAGGTGTTGGCGCAGCGAGGCATCATCTTCCACCTTGTACTCGCGGTCGCGCACCAGCCCGGAGTGCAGGTAGACCGCATGCGGCATCACGGTCGCACCCAACATGGACGCCGCCAGTACCACGGTGTGCGCACCCTGGAAGCGTGGCAGAATTCCGCTGGCCATCTCCCCGAGACTCAAGCCCGTGACAAACAGCCCGGCCAGGAACCCCACCGTAATGACCAGCAGGAACGCCACAATCACGCCTTCAAAAGTGCGTTGCGAACGCCCACCCTGCAGCAGCAACAGCCCCAGCGAGACCACGCCGACAATGACGCCGCCAAGCAGCATCGGCGTTCCGAAAAGCAGATACAGCGCCGTGGCACCACCAATAATTTCCGCCACATCCGTCGCTGCCGCCACAATCTCGGCCTGCACCCAGTACGCCAGTCGCCCCGGCCGGTTCGAACCAAAGCGGTCGGCAACGCCTGCGGTCAGCGACCGCCCCGTCACCAGGCCGTACTTCGCCGACAGGTACTGCACAACCATCGCCATGAGGTTGGACACCACCAGCACCCACAGCAGCAGATACCCGTAGCTAGCCCCCGCAGACAGGTTCGCAGCCACATTTCCGGGGTCCACGTAGGCAATCGCCGCCACAAACGCAGGCCCCAGCAGACTCATCATGGGCTTGCTTGACGACGTCACTTGCGACCCCTGTGTCCCTGAATCATTCATGGGACCATTATTTCACAACATTGATACCAATTGTTCAATCAACCCAAGATTTGTGCAGCCATGGTGCCACCGAGATTTACCAGGCGGTCGGAGATGTCGTCGTCAAGCGAACCGACAAACACGACGGGTTCGGCCGCAAGCTCCCACTTGTAGCCGGTCGTGATGGTTTTCATGGCATTTTCCGCGCCGGTGGTGTCGAAACCGCCGCGGATCCAGTAGGAAAATGGCAGCCCCTTAGTGGCTTCCTGCGCCTCCCGGAAGGTGGTGTCGAAGAAGTGCTTCAGCGCGCCGGAGATGTAACCGAAGTTGGCGGAGGTGCCGAGCAGAATGGCGTCAGCACTGGTCAGGTCGTCGATGGTGGCATCGAGAGCCTCGACGACCTTGACATCCACGCCCTCTAGCGCGGGATCGTTGGCGCCCTCGAGCACGTGGCTTAAGACTTCCTGCAGGAGCGGGGTTGGGGAATGGTGGACGACAAGAAGAGTAGGCATATCCCCGAGGGTAACGAAGTAGTAGGGTAAGCATAGGTTTCAGCAACAATCCAATGTGTATCAATTCGAGTAGTCGTGGCATCCAACAAGAAAGCCTCAAATTCGTACTGAACTAGGCGGAATTCGAAGAACGGAAAATTAGATGGAACCATACATCGGAATTGCAGTTTTTGAGTTAATAAAGCAAAGAGATTCAACCTCAGTGAATGGGAGCTTCTTCCGTGAGGACTTATACATTGTTTATGCCGATTCTGATAGTGCCGCATACGCACAGGTCGAAGCACTAGCCCGCGAAAATGAATTAACCCCAGAAGAGTCTTCCCACTCGGGCGGATCTGTCACGTTGCGCCACATCGTAGATGTCGCCCCCGCTCTTTACGGTCGCGTCGATACAGACATCGACATCTATTCTCGCCACTTCGCTTCCCTCGAGGATTACAAGCGCTTCGAAATGAAATTAGGCGGCAAAGATCCTCTAGCAGAGCCCTAGGCCCCGCATCATGAATCGCTACCGAAACTTCGCCGCTGCCGCACTCTTCCTAGCCTTGGCTTGCTACATTGGACTGTTTTTCGTCAGCACTGCACTCTCCAATTTCTGGACAATACCCCTCGCTGCCGGAGTCTTCGGATTCGGTCTGGTTAGCTTTCTTGCAGCACTGAAGGCCCGATCAAACGGTTTGACAATCGTGGCGGCACTAGTTGCTTTCGCACTCTTGCCGATAACGTATGCGCTAGCGGTAGTTCTCGGCGGCCCCTAGAAAATCACCTGTTCGCGAGGAATTTTCATGCCCGCGCGTAGGGCTTCCGGGAGGTCAGCGATGGAGTCGATCTCTGTATTACCGCCACCATCGCTACCAACACCGCCACCGAGCGAATCCAGAATCCACCGCTGCGCTGCATCCACGGGCACCTCGCCGAGAGTCACGTCGCCATCACGCTTGGACAACCGGCGCCCCTCCGAGTTCACCACCAGTGGTACGTGCACGAACGAAGGCGCCGCATACCCCAAAAGACCAGCCAAGTAAGCCTGCCGCGGAGCCGAGGACATCAGGTCATCACCACGCACGACTTCAGTGACACCCTGCTCGGCATCATCGACGACGACCGCAAGGTTGTAGGCCCACATGCCATCGGCACGCTGAAGGACAAAGTCATCGATCGGGGCGGTAATCCCGCCATGCAGCTCATCAGTCGCAGTCCCCTCACGCACCTGCGATTTCAGGCGTATCGACGGCCTTCTCCCCGCCGCCGCAAATTCGGCTTTTTTCGCGGCGAGGTGCTCGTCGTCAAGCGAACGGCACGTACCGGGATACTGACCTGGCACGCCATGGGGCGCGGAGGAGGCGGCGAGGATTTCGCGGCGCGTGCAGAAGCAGGGATAAGTCAGGCCGCGTTGCGTGAGGTCGGCGAGCGCGGATTCATACAGGTCAGAGCGTTCTGACTGGCGGACCGGGGTGCCATCCCAGTTGATGCCAATGGCCTCCAGATCGGCGAGCTGCTGCGCCTCATACTCGGGGCGGGAGCGCTGGCGGTCGATATCTTCGATACGCACGATGAAGCGGCCACCCTGCGCACGGGCGTGCGCCCAGGCCAACACTGCGGTGCGCAGGTTTCCCAGGTGCAGCCGACCGGTCGGCGAAGGGGCGTAGCGGCCGGTGATTAGATTAGACGACATGACTACAACGGTAGTTAATGTCGCGCGCTCTACGTAGCTGCCGTAGTTTCCGTAGCCGCCGTGGCTTTCGCAGCTTGCCGACTACCCGCGACTGCAACCGCAACGGATAGCACTGCGAATGCGATACACACAATTCCAACCACCGCGCTACTTCCGCCACTCAGACCCGCCGCGAGCGGGCCAACTGCCGTTCCCACATAGCCCACGATGTAGTAGCTGGAAACGGTCGCAGCAAGGTCCTTTCCACGTGCCGCTTCCGAAACCCGCAGCAGCGAATACTTGAAAGAGATCCCTTGGCCAACACCACAGATAACGGTTGCGATAATCAGCAAAACAGCATTTGAGCTAAGCAAACTCACTGTTGCGCCACCCAGCCCGAGCGCGAGAATCACCAAGCCCACCGGATACGAGACCCGCTGCGCCCTCCGCCCGAGCATCACCTGAGTCACTGCCGATACTCCAAGCATCAAAGCTGTAATCGACGCAATCTTTAGCTGCGTATCGAAGCCCATATCCTTCGCAGCCAGCGGGACTACGGACTGGAAGAGACCGTTGACTCCATACGCACAACCAATCGCTAACGCTCCCGGAATGAAAACTCGAATCACATCCCGAGCCACACCAAACTGCGGCCGCCAGCTCACCGAATTTCTCTCGCAGCTACGCTCCCGCACGCGGGCGACACCAACCATCGAAACCACAGTCAATGCTGCGTAAATCCAGTACGGCATCTGCAGTGGCGACGATGAAAACTGTGCCACCACAGCCGAGTACAACGGACCTAAAGCTAATGCCCCAGAGACCGCCACCGTACTTGTGAGCGCGCCGATATGCGTGAGCAATTTCTCCTGCAACAAGGCAGTAAATGATCCCGTTGCGAGACCGACTGAGAATCCTGAAATCACTCGAGCGGCATATAGAACCATTTCATGTGAATCGACTAACCCCGCCGCCAGAAACATCAGGGTTGATGCCAATGACAGCGCCATACTGACTAGTGCGATTGGCTTTCGCCCCAGCGAGTCTGACAAATGTCCGTATGTGAGCGTGACCACTACACCCACCGCATAGCATGCAAAGACAACTACCGTTTTGTTGGCGCTCAAACCCCAATCATGCTGGTATAAGGCATATAGTCCGGAAGGCATCGTGCTGCCGATCACTACGATGACCAGCCCCAGCGCGAGCGCTGCTCCGTCTCGGACGTCGGCGGTTTTTGTAGCGCCCGCAGCCTTCATAGCGTTCGCTCGAGTATCAGCAGCATCTGCCGTACTCGCAGCCTTCGCGTCAGCGCCACCTGCCATTTCTGCCATCTCCACCCCTCCAACCAATTCATACTTTCTGGTTATGGAAAGCATGTTTTCACAAAACAGTTTGGATGACTAGACTTTCGACAGAACTAACTCGCAGCACCTTACGTCGTCACACCCAAACGAACCCCATAAAGCCAGTTCAGCCCACCATTTCGCGCGCCACCACTTGCTTCGAACATCACAAAGTGATTCGCTAACACCATGAAACAGCGCACGTACTTCGAGCAGGCAGCCGCAATCGCTGCGGAATGCTCGTCTCCCGTGCGCCTGGCAATCCTGGAGTACCTTCTCAAAAATGGCCCCACTCGCGTGCGCAGCCTCGCCGAGTCCACCAACATCGCCGAATCGACGCTGTCCAACAATCTCCGGCGCCTCCGCGAAGCCAAAATCGTCGATGTCGAACGACAGGGAAAAAGCGCGACCTACTCCATCGCTAACCCCTCAATACGCCAGGTAATTGCCAATCTTTTCCAGGCTGCCGGCGCCGACACTGCCGCACCCATCCCAGAGCACCAACCAGCAATTACCTTCGCTCGATCTTGCTACGACCACCTGGCAGGATCTCTCGGAGTACAACTCACTCGGGCCCTTTTCGCCAAAGAAGCACTCATCACCGACGCCGGGGACGTCACCTTTGGCCCCAACGCCGAGAAATGCTTCGCCTACCTCGGCACTGGCCTATCCAGCCTCGACGCAAGCAGGAAGACAGCGTTCCTCTGCAAGGACTGGACACACGCCGACTCTCACCTGGCCGGATCGCTCGGCGCCGCGCTCCTGCGTGGCCTCATTTCAAAGGGTTGGTTGACCCCAATCCCCAATTCCCGCGGACTCGAACTCACGGCAGAAGGCAAAGTCGGCCTCGAAGACTTCATCGGCGCTCGCTTGGAGCCCTAGCCGGCAGGTAACATTCCCTCCCGTGACAAATAACGAAAACCTGCCCAAGTCTGGGCCGGGCAACGCCGAGGCTGCCGCTGTGAGCACCTCGCACGCGCCCGAGAACGCAACCAAGTCCGAATCCGCAGCAACCACGCCACGCCACATCCCGGTACCGAAATCGCTGTACCCGATGTTCACGGCCATTTTCATTGGCGTGCTGATTGTCTCCAACATCACCGCCACCAAGGGCGTGGAAATCTTCGGCCTGGCCACCGACGGTGCCTTCTTCCTCTTCCCCTTGAGCTACGTCATCGGCGACGTGCTTTCCGAGTGCTACGGCTACAAAGCCACCCGCCGCACCGTGTGGACCGGGTTTGCCATCCTCGCCGGCGCAATGCTCTGCTTCTTTGCCGCCATCAAGCTCCCGGCGGCACCGTGGTACGAAAACCAGGAAGCATTCGCCACCGTCCTTGGCACCGTCCCGCAGCTTGTCCTCGCAGGTCTGGCCGGTTATGTCGTCGGTCAGCTGCTCAACGCCTGGTCGCTCAACGCAATTAAGAAGCGCACTGGGGAAAAGGCTCTCTGGGCGCGCCTGATGGGCTCGACTGTGGTTGGTGAGTTCGTCGATACGCTCATCTTCTGCTCCATCGCCGCCACCGCCATCGGCATCGACACCTGGGGCACCTTCGTCAACTACGTCATCGTCGGCTTCATTTGGAAGACCGCCGTCGAGATCGTAGTCATGCCAATCACCTACGCCGTCATCGCGTGGGTCAAGCGCCGCGAAGGCTACTACGACACTCACGTTCCCGCTTAACGACGAAAAAAGTGCCGCGACCTCGCCTGAGATGCGAGTAGTCGCGGCACTTTTTGTTTTTCTACTTCACATCCCGTTTGGCATTGGCCCAATGAGCAACGCCAACAGCCACAACAATCCAGGCCACCAACACCACGATGTTGAACCACATCGGCTGCGTCATCCCGGCTTCAAAGCCAGTACGTGGATTCTCCGGGTTTGCCATCAGACCGCCCAGCTGCGTTGACAACTGCTGAATGCGCGCCCCCGGCGTGACCAGCCACAGTGGCCGGAAAATCGCATACGCGAGCGCCGCGAACTCCAGCATGCTTTCCACCACCAGGATCCACACCAGCGGGATGGCGACCGCGGCCACACGCGAGCGCGTCAACACTCCCAGCGACATCGCGATCAGCCCAAACACGACAAAGCCAAGCACTCCGGCGAGCATGTCCGTGGCAGCGTCACCGCCCTCGAACTCCACGCGCGGCGAAACTGTCACTGCCAACCAGGCAATAGCTACACCGATGACCCAACAGGCAGCAATCAACACAAGCGTCAGCGTCATCCGCGCGGCCAGCCACAAACTCCTTCGATCCTGCGTCAAGAACGCATGCGCATTCATCTGATCGTTGTACTCACCCGCCAGGGTGGAGCCGCCAAAGGCAATCACGATCATGTTGAAGATCACCGTCCCCAACAGCAGCAATTCCCAATCAGCTGTCGCACCAACGTCGGCCGCCATGCTGAAAGCCACCATCGGCCCAGCTATCGAGCCGACCAACAGCACCACATACACCCACGTACCGCGCAGGCTGGCTAGCTTCGTCCATTCCGACCGCAAAGCATTTCCAAAACTCATCTCAGTCACTCCCCTACTGCCCAATCGCCTGCGCGCGGTACTCCTGCGATTCCTGGGTCGCAGCCAGGAACTTTTCCTCTAGGTTGTCGCGCTTCGTGTTCAACCGCGTCACCAGCAGCCCCTCACGCAGGGCAGCGGCTGCGATGTCGCGGCGGAGTTGCTGCTCGCTGATGCCGTCGTAAAGCGGAATGCGCAATTGCTTATCGACGTCAACCCCACGCGCCACCGGCCCCAACGCCTGCAGCAGCCGAGCCGGATCATCGACCTCAACTTCGACGACCGTGCCGTCGGCGAGGAATTCGTCCATGGTGTACTCGCCGATCATGCGGCCGCGACCGATGACGACAATGCGGTCGGCGGTGAGCTGCATCTCGGAAAGGAGGTGCGACGACACGAGAACAGCGCAGCCCTGTGCTGCCAGGGCCTTGATGGTGTGGCGCATCCACGAGACGCCTTCCGGGTCCAAGCCGTTGACCGGCTCATCCAAGATCAGATGCTGCGGCTTGCCGAGCAGAGCCGCCGCCACTCCCAGACGCTGCTTCATACCCAGCGAATAGCCGCCGACCTTGTCCTTCGCCGCCTCGGTCATACCGACCTGCTCGAGGCACTCCTCCACACGGGTGTCGGGGATGCCGGCGCCGCGGGCGAGGGCCCGCAGATGAGCACGACCCGAACGAGCCTTGTTGTGCCACGTCGCATCCAGGATTGCGCCCGCGACGCTGGGCTTATTCTTCAGCGTGGAAAAGGGCTGGTTGCTGTAGGTGTTGCCCTGTGAATCCGTCCCGGTGAACAAGGCCTGGCCCGTGGTCGGGGCATCGAGGCCCAGCATGCAGCGCATGGTGGTGGACTTGCCGGAGCCGTTTGGGCCGAGAAAACCTGTCACTACACCGTCGGGAACGGTGAAGGACAGGTCATCGACGGCTAATTTCGAGCCGTACTTCTTGCTGAGTCGTTCAACCGTGATCATGCCCTCCATGATGCCGGTTGAGACTGCCTCGCGCAGTAGAGCTAGGTCTAGTTTTGAGGTCCCCGGGCCCAAGTTCCACTTCACGACACGGGTGTCACCTCATGCCACCTCCACAGCTGGCA
>NZ_KV809173.1:1273433-1470763 GCF_001812505.1 Corynebacterium sp. HMSC064E10
GCCACCTCCACAGCTGGCACGAGGTGACATGGCTGTCGTGAAGTGCGAAAAGGTAGAAGCCTAGCCCCACCCCCAGCCCTCAGCCGCTAATTCCCCACCGCACGGCCACCATTGGCGTAGTAGCGGCCCATGAACTCATCGCGGTACTCGAAGAACCGGTCCTCCAGGATCGCCTCTCGGATGTTCTCCACCAGCTGCACCATGAAATACAGGTTGTGAATCGTGCACAGCGTGCCGGCCAGGTACTCCTTGGCCTTCAACAGATGATGCAGGTAGGCCCGGGAATAATTCAGCGAAGTGTAGGAGGGCACCTCCGCGTCCACGGGGCGGAAGTCGTTCTTGAAGCGGGCATTCGTCAAGGTCATTCGGCCATCGAGCGTGTACACACCACCGCGGCGGGCGAGCCTCGTCGGAGCCACGCAGTCAAAGGTGTCAGCACCGGCCTCGACAGCGGCAAAAATATCGTCCGGCTCAGAGATTCCCAGCAGGTGACGGGCGCGGTCGTCGGGAAGCTCGTCGTTGACCCAACCGCAGATCAGGCCCAGATTCTGCTTCTCAATCGCCCCACCAATGCCATAGCCGTGGAAGCCGAGCTGGCCCGCGTCCTCGAACTCGCGGGAGAGCTCCACCAGCCCGCGGGCGGCCTTGCGACGCAGGTCTTCGTACTGCGCACCCTGCACGACACCGAATAACTGCTGGATGGGCAACTGGCCGTCGTCAAGCGAATGGACGTGCGCGTCGACCTGACCGCGCGAAACTGTCAGCTCGTTGTGCGCCTCCAGGCAGCGGCGCGCCCAGCGGTGCGTGCGCTCGACGGATGCCTCCTGGTAGCCGCGGGTGTTCATCAGCGTGGTGAGCTCGTCAAACGCCATCATGATGTCAGCGCCCAGCGCGTGCTGAATACGCATGGATACTTCCGGCGTGAAGCGGTGCTCGGAGCCATCGATGTGCGAGCGGAAAGTCACGCCGTCCTCGTCGACGAACGCGTTGCGCTCCTTGCCCTCGGCGACGATGTCGTCTTTCTGCATGCCGGTGACATCCATCGCGAGGGTCTTCTTAAAGCCCGCGCCGAGGCTGAGCACCTGGAATCCGCCGGAGTCGGTGAACGTCGGGCCGTTCCAGCTGGAGAACTTGGCCAACCCGCCGGCCTGGTCGACGATTTCCTCGCCGGGCTGCAAGTACAGATGGTACGCATTCGACAACATCGCCTGCGCGCCGGTGGACCGCACCTGTTCGGGCGTGAGTGTCTTCACGGTCGCCTTCGTACCGACCGGAATGAACGCCGGCGTAGCAATATCGCCATGCGGGGTGTGGATTGTGCCAGCACGTCCGCGGGCGCCTTCGATTTGCTTTACGACGTCAAAGCCCGTCGTCCTCGACTGCGACATGAAGCTCCTTGGTTGTGGTCCAATGCTAATGCCTTGAGGTTACCTGGGGTGACCTTCGGTGTTAGTCAGCGCTGTCGGTTTCCTCGGGCTGGGTAGCGTTTTCCGGATCCCACACGGCACGGCTACGACGTGGCGCTTCCTCACCGAGGCCTTCGCGCTTCATCAGTTCCGCAACCGTAATCTTCTTCCGCTTGCGAGCCGGGCCGTAGTACGGGCGGACCTCGATGTCCTTGGCATTTTCCGGGTTCGGCTGGGCGTCGGTTGGTTCAGCGGGCGCGGACTGCGTGGGCTGTTCGGTTGGCTCAGCCTGCTCAGGCTGCTCAGTCGGTTCGGTTGGTTCGGTCCACTCAACTGTCTCAACCTGGTCAGCGGGCTGGGCACTCGGCTGCTCAGCCTGGTCAGCAGGATCGATTTCCTCCAGCTTTGTCTTCTTCCGCTTCGGAATCCAGCGGTTACGCTTCTTGGTCGCAACAGCCACCGCAGTGCCACCTGCTGCACCCGCCGCAGCCGCCGCACCCGCTGCAGCGGCTGCGCCCTCTGTACCGGCACCGGCTTCACCATCGGCACTGTCTGCTTCGTCCTCGTCCGCGTCCGTGTCGCCAAAGCCACGCCCGGCGCCTTCGCTTTCGGGCAACAGGGACTCACCTCGAGCCATACGCTCGCGGCGGCCCTTCTCCACCAGCTCCTCGGAAATCTCTTCCAGGGCAGAACCTTCGACATCCACAGACGGCAACACCTTGTCCAGCCACTTCGGCATGTACCAAGTAGCGCGGCCAAGCAGGAACATAGATGCCGGGATGAACGTCATGCGAATAACGAAGGCGTCGAAAAGCACTGCGGCACCCAGCGCGAAGCCGAATACCTTAATAATCGCCAGGGGCTGCCCGGCGAAAGCTGCGAAGACGGAAATCATAATAATCGCAGCGGCAGTGACCACACGAGCGCCGAGAGTAAAGCCCTCAACGACCGATTCTTCGACCGCGTTGTACTTCGACTCTGGTGAGGATTCACCCTTGTTGTGGGTGTAGTGCTCGCGCATTCGAGAGACTAGGAAGACCTGATAGTCCATGGCCAGGCCGAATGTCACGCCGATGAGGAAGATCGGCACGAAGCTGACCAGCGGACCCGGCGTGCTAATCACACCCCAGAGGCCGTCTTGGAAAAATGTCACGGTGACACCGAATGCTGCAGCGACAGAGAGCAAGAAGCCCACACCGGCAGTTACCGGCACCATCAGGGAACGGAAAATCATCAGCAGCAGAATCACGGCGAGGCCCACGACAACACTCAGGTACAAAGGCATTGCGCCCTGGAGGCGGTCGGTGATGTCAATTTCAATAGGAACCAGGCCAGTGACACCGGTGAATAGGCCGGTGGTTTGCTCAATCTGCTTCTGCTGATCGCGCACCGCGTTCATCAGCTGCTTGGTCGCGGGATCGAGCGGACCCGACTTCGGGGTCATAATCATCTTGACCGCAGTGCCGTCGTGATTCATGCCAATCATCTGGATGTGCTCGACACCGATGTTGGACTTGAACTGGTCGACAGCGTAACTATAAGAAGCTTTGCGGGCAGCCTCGATGTCAGAGAGTTCCGGGTTGGTCTGCCTCAGGGACTCGATAAGTGGTTTGAGCACCGGTGCATCGGGCTTCACATCGTCCGACTTGGCAATAATGATGAGCTGAGAATTACGTCCCGCACCGAAGCCCTCTTCAATCATGGTGATGGCCTTGCGGTTCGTGCTGTCCTTAGCCGCAGTAGAGTCGGACGGCAGCGCCAGCTTCAAGTGCATGGCCGGGTAGGCCAATGCCAACAACAGGACGATACAGCCGACCAAGAACAACCCTGGGGCCTTGTGCACGAAAGTGACCCAACGTCGCCCCATCGTCATCTCACCGAAGAAGGAAGAGCGGCGTTCCTTGCGCGGATTACGCGAGGGGTTGCCAGCAACACCGGGCACGCGACCAGCGAAGACCCTGTCCCCCAGCAGAGACATAACTGCCGGCAGCAGGGTCAGAGAGACCAGCACTGTGAAGGCCACCGTGATTGCCGCCGAGATACCCATAAGGGACATGAACGGCACCTTGGCAACCGTCAGCGCTGCCAACGCGACAATCACGGTGAGGCCAGCGAAAACCACGGCGGAGCCCGCCGTACCGGTAGCCATGCCGATGGCATCTTCGTTGGTCATCCCTCGGGCTCTTTCGGCTCTGTAGCGAGAGAGGATGAACAGCGCGTAGTCAATACCGACTGCCAGTCCGAACATCACGGCCAGCACCGGGGTAATCGAGTTGACGTCAGTAAATGCGGTCATCAGCGTCACGCTGAAGACACCGATGATGATGCCCACTACCGCCGTCACAATGGGCAGGAACGAAGCCACCAAAGAACCGAAGGTGACAACCAGCACGATAAACGCCACGGTCACACCGATGATCTCTGAGGTCGGGGCTACTTCAATCGGGGGCTGCATGCCCGGGCCAGAGGCCTCGACCTTGATACCGGCGTCACGACCGGCCTGCATGGCGTCGAGAAGCGCCTGCATATTCTCCGGTTCGATGTCCTGCGGCATCTTGGCGTCGAAAACGAAGGTGGAAATGCCGTAGCGACCGTCCTCGGACACGGTACGCAGGGCATTGGCGTCGGCCTCGGCAACATCCTTGGGCAGGCCGGCAGCCATGCCCTGTTCCTTGACCATCGCCTGCATCTTCGGATTGAGGTCTACCGGGTTGTGGAGTTGCAAATCATCGGAGATTTGGCCGACATTGTCGCGAATGCCATTAATAACCTGGTCAACAGCTTCTTTATTTTGTGGGTCATCGAGCCTCTGCCCCTCGGGAGCCTCGAAGGCGACATAGACACGCTGCTCTCGAATTGGGTTCGGAACATCGGGGAACTTTTCCTCAATCACGTGAGAAGCCGTTGCCGACGGCATGCCGGGGATCGAGAACTGGTCGATGAACCCCTTCTGGAATGCGGCAACTGCACCGCCCAGCCCCGCCAAAATCAGCAACCACGCGATGATCACAGTCCATTTATGCAGGTAGGAGAACCTGCCGAGTTTGAACAAGGCCTTTGCCATGTCAAGTTTCCCTTACGTCTAATATTCGCCTGGACCGCCCCAACTGCCGCTTCCCCCGAGTTCGCGCTAACCAAGCACTCCCTCGGACTTCACCTGCAGTTCGAAGCCTCTTCGCTACTCCGATGCTAGCGACCACCCCGGATTGACCGACGTCAACTCTGGCGCTGGCGTAGTCACTGGGGGCGGGCACGACATAAAAACCGGAAATACTTTTGCTAAGAGTAGCGGACTTCCCGGATAAACGTGAACAATGGGGTGCGTGTTACTGATGTTATTTTTGTGATTTCGGCGCTCCAGGTCAGACGCCTCGCCATTTACCGCTTTACGACGGACACCTCCTGCACCCCCGCCACACCCAGGCAATCTGGGCCGATTAAATGCAAAACCCCCGGGGCTCCTACTTAAAGGAACCACCGGGGGTCTCATTGGCGGTGACGGAGGGATTTGAACCCTCGGTACGGGGTTACCGCACAAAGCATTTCGAGTGCTTCACCTTCGGCCGCTCGGACACGTCACCGCTAGAAAACGTTACAGGTAGCCCCTTTATCTACCAAATCCCCAGGTCAAAAGGCTCAGCTGTCCGCACAGTCGACACCGCCGGTCCTTCGCCAAGCCGTTCACACAGAACCACAACCCCCGCCACCCCAAATCACTCCATCTACTGCACTATCCACTTAAATCACCGCGCTATTCGGGGCAGCCAAAGCCGGCTGAGATATGAAGGAATAGTCTGTAGCTTGAAATCTAGAAACTGAATACACAAGTACAGCCTCACAGAAAGGGTTCTCCCTCATGATTCGTTCCGCCATCATCGGCTACGGCAACTTGGGCCGTAGCGTCGAAAAGGTTATCGCTGATCAGCCGGACATGGAGCTCGTCGGTGTCTTCTCCCGCCGCGATTCGCTGGACACGGAGGCCCGCGTACTCCCGGCGGCGGATGTCGAAAAGTACAAGGACGAGGTAGATGTCCTGTTCGTGTGCCTCGGCTCGGCCACCGATGTCCCGGAGCAGGCCCCTGAGCTGGCAAAGAGCTTTACGACGGTCGACACTTACGACAACCACCACGAGATTCCGAAGCACCGTGCGGCCATGGACGCCGCCGCGCGCGAAGGTGACAACATCGCGATGATTTCGACTGGTTGGGACCCGGGCCTGTTCTCCCTGAACCGCGTCCTGGGCGCTGCCATCCTGCCGGGAGCAGACCAGATGACCTTCTGGGGACCGGGCCTGTCACAGGGCCACTCCGACGCCGTGCGTCGCGTGCCGGGAGTGAAAAAGGGTGTCCAGTACACCAAGCCAAACCCGGAAGCCATCGAGGCCGTAAAGAAGGGCGAGGGTGCAGACCTGAAGGGTAACGAGTGCCACCTGCGCCACTGCTTCGTCGTCGCTGAGGAAACCGGCGACGCCGACGAGGATGCCAAGCTCAAGGAGCAGATTCGCGAAACTATCGTGACCATGCCGGATTACTTTGCCCCATACGAGACCATCGTGGACTTCATCTCTGAAGAGGAGTTCGACCGCGACCACCAGGGCATGCCGCACGGCGGCCAGGTCATTACCCGTGGCCAGGCCGGTACCTCCGGTCACGTCATCGAGTTCGGTCTCGAACTGGAGCGCAACCCCGACTTCACCGCTGCCGTCCAGGTTGCCTACGGTCGCGCTGCCTACCGCCTGAAGCAAGCTGGCGAGACTGGTGCCCGCACCGTCTTCGAGATTGCCCCGTACCTTCTGTCCGCCGAACCACTGGATGACCTGGTAGCTCAGAAGCTGTAGCCAGCCCCAACGCTGACAGCCGGCCAGCGAAACACAAAGAACCCCAACCATCTCCGCATATCAGAAGCGGAAATGGTTGGGGTTATCTCTTCCCGAGAGCTAAAAGCTTTACTTGTCGGTCAGCTTGCCCAGGGCCTCAGTAGCCTTGTCCTTCAGGTCCTCAGCACCCTGCTTGACCTTCGAAGCAGTCTGCTCGCCCTTGCCCTGGTTCTCCAGGTCCTCGTTGCCAACGGCGTCGCCAGCAGCTTCCTTAACCTTGCCGCCCAACTCGTCGGCCTTGTTCTGCAGCTCGCTCATAATGTAAGCCTCCTATGTAAACGACTTAATCTATTTCTATAGAGCCACCGTCTAGCAGCTCCACTGGTTTCGACAGTACGTGAAAATGAAGGTCCGGCACGGCCACAGCGGGAATTGTGACCTAACTGTGATTCCGTTCACTCATCCAACTGCCGTTGCCTTTCGAAGAATTCCCGCAGGTAAACAGAGCATTCGTCGGCAAGCACACCCCCGCGCACCTGTGGCGTGAATGCGTGGGCGGGATCGCGGATGACATCGGCGATAGAGCCGCACGCGCCGGTTTTGGGCGACCACGCGCCGAAGACCACACGCCCCACGCGCCCCATGACGCACGCGCCGGCACACATCACGCACGGCTCGAGCGTGACGACCAACGTGCACTGCTCCAGACGCCAGCCGTCACCGACGGCACGGGTGGCCTCGCGCAGTGCGATGACTTCGGCGTGGGCAAGCGGGTCACCATCCGCTTCCCGACGGTTCGAGCCCCGACCCACAACCCTGCCCTCGGCATCCACGACCACTGCTCCCACAGGTACATCCCCGGGTGCCGTGTGAGCAGCTTCAGCGATAGCCAGGCGCATCCACTCCTCGTCGAGAATGTCCTGTTCGCGGCGGGGAAGAGCACTTGGCCGACCAGCTGGTTGGCCGGCCGCAAGGTCGGTTGGTCGCTCGGTCAGATGACCTTTCTCAGAGTTAGTCGTCATAGGGGTCGTAGTCGTCGTCATCGCCGTCATAATCCAGGTCGGCGACATCGGCGAGCTCCTCGGCACACCCCAGTTCCTCGGCAATGGCCAAGATCTGCTCGGACGCCCACAGCGACTGATCGTCACAGATGGACTCCAGGGCTTCCTCCGAACAGCCCAGGTCAGCGAGGATATCCATATCTCCTTCGGCCCAGGCGTCGACATCGTCGAGCTCGTCCTCGTCGAGGTCGGGGATATCCAGATCCAGCTCGTCGAACACATCTGCCGCAATGTCGTCGGTGACGGCGGCGGTGGCGTCGGAAAGCACAACGCGCAGCGACCCAACGCCCTGGCGCACGAGAATAAAGTAATCGTCGTCGATATTGAGCATTCCGACAGCGGCGCGTTCCGAACGCAGATTGCGCAGCGCCTGTGCAGCGTCGGCGAGGGAATCGGTGGCGTCGTCCCCAAGATCGACGACGCGCCAACCGCGCTCCCCCATAGTTACGGCAACCGCGAAGGAGCGGTCGTCATCGGAGGTGTACCCTCCGGAAAAGGTCGTGCTCATAACCCACAACGCTAGTCGCTGTATGTCATGCTTGTCAGGTGAGCAATTTCGAGTCCCCCTCCCCTGCTTCGTCCTCCCTGTCAGCTGCACAACTACCCGCGGTATGCATCCTCGGTTTGGGCCTCATCGGTGGCTCCATGATGCGCGATCTGCGGGCCCATAACGTCGAATGCTTCGGTTGGAATCGCTCGTCTGCAACGGTCGAGGAAGCCACGAAGGAGGGATTCGATGCCAGCACGGATTTTCAGGCCACTCTCGAACGCGCTGAGGCCAGCGGCGCACTCATCGTGATCGGCACCCCCATGACGGTCGTCGGCGCGATGCTGGATGCCATCAACGAGCACGCCCCCAGCTGTGGCATCACGGATGTGGTCTCCGTGAAGGCCGCCGTCGCCGCCGAGGTCGCCGCGCGTGGCATGGAGGAACGCTTCGTCGGCGCGCACCCGATGGCGGGTTCTGCGCAGGCGGGCTGGTCCGCCACGCTCGAAGGGCTTTTCGACGGCGCCCCCTGGGTCATCACCTACGACCTGGCAGCTGCTACCGATGCTGCGGGCGAGCCCGTCCCGGAGCGCTGGATTGAAGTCTTTTCGCAGGTCGCCAACTTGGGAGCAGCTCTTGGCAGTCAACTCATTCCAGCGCTGAGCGATCACCACGATGCCAGCGTCGCCCGCATCTCCCACATGCCACACCTAGCGGCCTACGCAATTGCCGCCGCCGGTGAAGCCGGTGGCCCCCTGGCCATTTCGCTTGCAGCCGGCTCTTTCCGCGACTGCACCCGCGTCGCCGCCGCTGCTCCTGACATGGTCATGTCCTGGTGTGAGAACAACACCGAACCCGTGCTCACCGCGCTTGACGACGTCATCGAGCGCCTCACCGCCGCGCGCACCCAGTTGGCCACCGAGGGAACCGCTATGGACCTGGCCAAAACCGGTCAGATTGCCCGTGTCCGCTACGAGGCCCGCCCTGCTCACCGCCCGATTTTCCGACTGCGCGTCGGCGAGGGCGGCTGGATCAACCAGTTGAAGTTGGCCGAAAGCGTCGGCGGGCAGATAGATGTGTTCTAGTGTGGAACTATGTTTTCCCCCGAGCTGCACACCAGCCTCGCAGGCATCACTGTCGTCAACTTCGCCATTAACGTACCGGGACCACTGGCCGCTCAGCACTTGGGCCAGCTAGGCGCCCGGGTGATTAAGGTCGAACCACCCACAGGCGACCCGCTCGGTTCCTTCGGCCGCTCCTGGTATGAAGCTATGTCCGCAGGTCACGAGATTATCCAGGCGGATCTGAAGAGCGATGAGGGTCGCGCACAGCTGAGCTCGCTGATCGATGAGGCCGATGTGGTCATCACCTCGGTTCGCCCCTCCGCGCTGGAACGCATGGGGCTGGCGGGCCTCCACGAGCGCCCGAATGGGCCGGTACATATCGACATTGTCGGTGATACCGAAGCTCCAGAAACGCCTGGCCATGACCTGACCTACCAGGCGGAGGCCGGAACCCTCACGCCTCCGGCCATGCCCCCGGTGCTGTTGGGCGACATTCTGGGCGCACACTTTGCGGTCACCGCTGCCCTTGCCGGGTTGATTAAGCGGGCAGGTGCTGGGGCGGACGTCGTAAAGCAGTCTGGACTGCACTGCCGCATCGGCCTGAAGCAGGCTGGTGAGACCGGTACCGCGCCGCTGAAGTACGGCATGACGGCGCCCGGCGGACTACTCGGTGGCGGCCTGTGGACGTACGGCCTCTACCCCAGCGCCGATGGCTACGCGGCCGTGGCAGCGCTGGAGCCGCACTTTGCCGCCGCCCTGACCGAGGCCACTGGCGCGAGCAACCGCGAGGAACTCGCAGCCTTCCTCAGCGAGCGCACCAATGCCGAAATAATGCAGTTTGCCAGCGAAAAAGCGCTACCGCTGGCTGTGGTGGAGTAAGCGGAAAGCTAAAGCCCCGCGCCTCGAGGCGCCGGGGGCCTGGAGCCTTACGCGGTCAACCCCGCGGCCTCCGCGGTGAGCTCTACCGAACGCAGTCGGTCAGGAACCTTCAACGACTGATGAGCCACGATTAGCTCATCCGCCGTCGAGTACTCACCGAACTGCGCAATCTGCTCACGCACCTGCGCCACCGTGCCGACTGCCGTATGACGGAACATATTCTGCACCTGGCGCCCCTGCGGAGTATCCATCAGAATCTCCGCCTCATCGTCAGTGAGATGATGCCCACCGCGGCTGAGGAAACGCCTGACCATGTTCCTGCGGGTAGCGAAGTACTGCTGCTGCGCATCCTCTTCGCTTTCCGACGCAATCACATTCATAGCCGCAAAAGCGTACGGCTTATCCAGCTGCTCAGAAGGCTGGAACTGCTCGCGGTAGACCGCGATGGCATCGCGAAGCGCGTCCGGCGCGAAGTGCGAAGCAAATGCGTACGGCAAGCCGAGCGCCGCCGCGAGCTGAGCACCAAAGAGCGAGGAGCCCAGGATGTACAGCGGCACATGGGTGCCGCGGCCCGGAATCGCGTTGATGCCCTTGATCAGCGACTCGTCGGAAAGGTAACCGCGCAGCTCCTGCACATCCTGCGGGAAGGAATCGGAAGAGCGCGGGTCACGACGCAGCGCACGCATAGTGGCCTGGTCAGTGCCCGGCGCGCGGCCAAGCCCCAGCTCGATGCGATCCGGGTACAGGTTCGCGAGCGTGCCGAACTGCTCCGCGACCGTCAGCGGTGCATGATTCGGCAGCATGACGCCGCCGGAGCCGAGGGTGATGCTCTCAGTTTTTGCAGCCACGGCTGCGATAAGAACGGCCGGCGACGAGGATGCGATGGAGTTCATATTGTGGTGCTCTGCGTACCAAATACGCTGATAACCGGCCTTTTCCGCTGTCTGCGCCAAATCGATGGAGCCCTGTAGGGCGTCGGCGTGGGACTGCCCCGAGGCTACGGTAGCAAGGTCAAGAATGGACTCAGTACGAATCATGGTTCCACAGTCTAGACCGTTAGGCAGATATTGCGAGTTTGAGATGTTTCGAATACTGAGGCGCTGGGGTTTGGGGGTTTGGGGGTTTGGGGTGGCTCGTGGGTGGACGGGCACATGGGTGCGGGTGGCGGTGGCGGTTTGCGGGCACATGGGTGCGGGTGCGGATGGCGGGTGGCGGTGGCAGTTTGCGGGTGCGGGTGCGGATGGCGGGTGGCGGGTGCGGTTTGCGGATGCAGGTGGGCGGAAATGCGAACTTCGTGTCGACTTCACTTACGAAAAAGGCACGAATATTCTAGTTCCCTGCTTGATTCTCCGCTCCGCCCCTCACCTGTCAATTCCGCCCCTCACCTGTCGATGAGATATTCACATATCGATGAGCTATAGCCTGGCCACAAGTGAATAGCTCATCGACATGAGCGCAGGCAGAGCCAATACCGCGCGCATAAGTGCCCGAAAACCATCGACAAGTCGGGCAGACAAAAAGACCCGCACCTTATCGGTGCGGGTCTGCTTTGTGCGCCCGAAGGGATTCGAACCCCTAACCTTCTGATCCGTAGTCAGATGCTCTATCCGTTGAGCTACGGGCGCATTTTGTTGTTATTCAGCGGCTCTGGGGTAATTCCCTCGGCCCCTGCAACGAATAGATACTTTACTCATCCTGCGAAGTTTTACAAAATCGCCTGTTCACGCAACCTTTTTGGGCACTTATTCAAGTACATATTCGTTGCACATTAACAACAGGTTTCGTTGCGGTTACCCCGGTCTAACCGGCCCCCGGAGGCCAGCACCGGCGCGAACCGGAGAAACCGAGGAACTACTCGCCGCGGACCCAGCGGACAGCGTTGCCGAAGATATCCTGCTCACCGATGCCCGGAATGTTGCGCATCAGGCCCTCGCGGAAACGCTCCGGGTGGCCCATCTTGCCCAGAATCCTGCCGTCAGCACTGACAATGCCCTCAATGGCGTAAGAAGAACCGTTCGGGTTGGCTGGCGCTGCCATCGTCGGCACGCCCTCGGCACCACCGTCGGCATCGCCATCAGTATCGACGTACTGGAAAGCGACCTGACCGGCCTCAAACAGTCGGCGAGCCTCGTCCTCGGAAACCACGAAACGGCCCTCACCGTGAGAAACCGGCATGAGGTGGGTCTGGCCCGGCTCGAAACCGCGCAGCCACGGGGAATTCACGGTTGCCACGCGGGTGGTGGCGATGCGGGAAACGTGGCGCAGCTGGCGGTTGTGGGCCAGGGTCGGCGAGTCCTCGCGGAGCTGCGCCGGGTCACCATACGGCAGGAAACCGGACTTGACCAGCGCCTGGAAACCGTTACAAATACCGAGCACGAGACCGTTTCCGGCCACGAACTCCTTGACGGCGGCTGCGACATCGTCGGAACGCAGGAACGCGGCGATGAACTTAGCCGATCCGTCCGGCTCATCACCCAGGGAGAAGCCACCGGAGAACGCCAGGATGTCAGCGTCCTTGAGCTTCTCGATGAACGCCTTCGTGTCCTCCGCCAGCATTGCCGGGGTCAGGTTGCGGATCACGTGGAACTCGTAGGTAGCGCCAGCTGCGACGAATGCCTCGGCCATGTCGTATTCGGAGTTGGTACCCGGGAAGACCGGCAGCAGTACGTGGACATCCTTCTTGCCCGGGCTCTGCAGGTCGGTCTCGGTCTCGTTGACCTGGTTGGCGAACTCCGGCAGGGGCTCGCCCTCGTACTCATTGAGCGGGAAGACCTCGCGGTAACCGGACTCCATCGCCTCCAGGGCCTCCGAAACAGTGAAGGACTCCGCACCGAAGCGCAGCGTGCCCGACTCGTCGGTGGCACCGATCTTCACGGCCCCCGCACCAGCCCCCGCACCAGCACCCTCAACAGCCTGACCAGCCGGAACAGTCACAACGATGGAACCCAGCGGAGCCTCCGTCAGCGATACCTCAAGGCCCACGCCATTGCCCACAGCCATGTTGACCAGAGTCGCGGCCAGATCCGCGTTGGTAACAGCCGAGGCCGCAGCCGGACGCAGCTCACGCACAGCAGCAAACAGTTCATTGAGCTGCTCGTAGTTCGGTTCCCCGGACTCGAGCGGCTTGTGCGCAAACAGGTAGAGGTCGAAGTTACCGGCCGGGATTGCAGCGGACACAGCGTCGGTTTCGTCCATTGCAGCGACCGCAAAGGTCACCAGTGTCGCCGGCACGTGCAGGTCCTCGCCGTAGGTGCCGGACATGGAGTCCTTACCGCCAATGGCCGCAACCTGGAAGCCATCCTGAGCCTCGAGCAGACCGAGCAGAGCCTGCGCAACTTCGCCCCAGCGCTGCGGATCCTGGTCCAGGCGCTGGAAGTACTCCTGCACACTCAGCCAGGCGCCGCGCGGATCGCCACCGGCCGCTGCGAGCTTAGCCAGTGCCTCCACGACGGAGTAGGAGCCCATGAGGTACGGGGACTCGTCGGCAAGCGATGGCGAGTAACCCCAAGTCATGACGGACGCGGTGCTCGTGCCGCCATCGACCGGCAGCGTCTGGATCGACGCCTGCTCGTCGGTTTTCTGCGTCGCACCACCGTATGGCATGAGCACGGTGGAGCGGCCGACGGTCGAGTCGAACTGCTCGATCATGCCCTCCTGGGAGCCCGCCGTCGCCGCACGCAGCGACTCCAGCACGCTCGCCGGTGCCTGCTTTACGACGCCGCCCTCCGCAGCAACCATCTCGACGTTCTGGGCGCGGTCAGCGCCGTTGGTGTCGATGAACTCACGGGAGAGGTCGAAGACAACCTCGTCGCCCATGAACATGCGCAGACGGCCGGTGTCGGTGATATCTGCCAGCGCGACTGCCTCGATGTTCTCTTCGGCAGCGGCGGCGATGATGAAGTCGGCGTCCTCCGGGCGCACGACCAGCGCCATGCGCTCCTGGGACTCGGAAATTGCAATCTCGCGAGCATTCAGACCGGCGTACTTCAGTGGCACGCGCTCGAGGTGAATGTCAATGGAGTCAGCCAGCTCACCGACCGCAACGGACACGCCACCAGCGCCGAAGTCATTACAGCGGACAATCTTGGTAGCGACATCCTCGCGGCGGAACAGGCGCTGAATCTTGCGCTCGTTGACCGGGTTACCCTTCTGCACCTCGGCGCCGGAGCGGCCCAGCGAGTCCTCATCGTGGGCCTTCGACGAGCCGGTCGCACCGCCGACGCCGTCACGGCCGGTGCGGCCACCGAGCATGATCACCACATCGCCCGGCGCAGGCTCAAGGCGCTTGACGTTGTCTGCCGGGGCAGCGGCGACGACGGCACCGAGTTCCATTCGCTTAGCGACGTATCCCGGGTGGACCAGCTCGCGCACACCAGTGGTGGCCAGACCGATCTGGTTGCCGTAAGAGGAGTAGCCGGCTGCGGCACGAGAGGAAATATCGCGCTGTGGCAGCTTGCCCTCGAGGGTCTGCTCGCGCGGGGTGTTGATGTCACCTGCGCCGGACAGACGCATGGCCTGATAGACCCAGGAACGGCCTGACAGCGGGTCACGGATCGCGCCGCCGAGACAGGTGGAGGCACCACCGAACGGCTCGATCTCGGTCGGGTGGTTGTGGGTCTCGTTCTTGAACATGAGGAGCCACTTGCGGTCATCGCCCTCGACGTCGACATAGACGGAGCAGGCGTTGATTTCCTCGGAAACTTCCTGGTCATCCATAACGCCCGTGCGACGCAGTTCGCGGCCCATGATGGTGCCCATATCCATCAGGGTGCGTGGCTTGTGAGTGCGGCCGTTGAGTTCACGCAGCTCGTCGTAGCGACGCAGCGCGCGATCCAACTGCGCGGCAAAGCGCGGCTCGTTGTTCTCGATGGAGGTCAGCTCGGTGTTGAAGGTGGTGTGGCGGCAGTGGTCTGACCAGTAGGTATCCAGTGCGGACAGCTCCACCTCGGTCGGAGTGCGGCCCTCGGAGCGGAAGTAGTCCTGGATGGTCTTCAGATCGGCCAGCGACATGGCCATGCCGTCGGCTGCGAGCAGCTCGGCCAGGCCTTCGTCATCCAGCTCTGTGAAGCCCGGGTACTCCTTCAGCGGCTCAATCTCGCCCATGCTCGGACGGCGCAGGACGCTCAGGTTCTTCTCCCCCGACTCGACCGGGTTAATGAGGAAGGAGCGTACGGCGTCATTCACCGGAGAGTCGAAAACATACAGCGTTGCCGAGGTGATCTGCGCGCGGGTTTCCGGGCGGAGTAGACGCAGGGCCTGCTCGGCGGCATCGGCACGCTGGTCGTACTGGCCAGGAAGAGGCTCGACAGCAAGGTAGTTCCCCAGCTCGGCGGGGGCCGGGAGCTCGACCAGCTCGTCGACACGCGAATCAGCAACTACCGACTCACGCAGCGCGACGAGGTCCTCCTCCGTCGCATCGAAAGCATCGTAGAGATAGTAGATTGCCACCTCACCGTCCTGGCCGATCGAGGACAGCAGCGTAGCTTCCTCATTGCGGAACTCGGGCTTACGGCGAACGGCTAGACGGGCGTCCATCAAGGCTCCTATCGAAATACGGGGAGGGCAACCGGGGTTCAAGTCTATTCCAACTGTTCAGGATAGGAAAATGTCCCTCGGTACGCGAGGCGGCGCGGGGCGGAAGCCCCGATTGACCAAGTACAAGGCCAGGCTAATCGGATTCGGCCAGGCAAAGGCTGCGCGGGGGTGTTGGAGGTACGGCCGTGGCGGCTCAGGGAGGTGGTGAGTCGGGCGGCAGGTCCGGGTTGGTGCCTGTTGCTGCGCGTTGCTGAAGCAAGGGAGCTGGTTCGTTGTCTTATCGATGCATAGTTCACCCATCGATTCGCTATAGCCTGGCCACAAGTGAACAGCGCATCGACAAGTGCACACGTAGCACCCACAGCGCGCGCATAAGTGGCGCAAAACCATCGACAGGTCACGAGAAACCATCGATAAGTGACCGAACCCTGGCCACAAGTGAAGGATCGCGCTGCCCCGCCCCGCAATGCCTCGGCTCGCGCTGCACTGCCAGGTAATAAAAACAAAAAGACCCGCACCTACAAGGTGCGGGTCTACATGGTGCGCCCGAAGGGATTCGAACCCCTAACCTTCTGATCCGTAGTCAGATGCTCTATCCGTTGAGCTACGGGCGCGTGTGGCGGAGGCGAGAGGATTCGAACCTCCGGCCCGTCGCAAGACAGGCAACTCCTTAGCAGGGAGCCCCATTCGGCCGCTCTGGCACGCCTCCAAAACCACTGGCATCGATCCCGCTTCAGCAAAGCTGTTCGCCATTGCGTTGACAAGACCAAATAACCGCAGCCAATCCTACAGAACACAAGAATTGAAAAGCAAAACACCCGCGAAGCCACCGAATACGGCACCACAAATAGCGACCACACCTTGGGATTTTGCGGGGATTTTGTACTGCCCAATCCGGACCATGTTCTACAGTTAGGCCTATGACCAACGATGCATCTTCAGTTCAGCCCAAAACCCGTGCCGACCTCGAACAGGTTCCGGCCTATGTTCCGGGCAAGACTGTGCCCGGCGCGCTGAAGATTGCGTCCAATGAAATGACCCAACCGCCGCTGCCCTCGGTGGTGGAGGCCATCTCGCAGACCATCTCTGACCCAACTACCAGTCCGAACCGCTACCCGGACATGGGCGCGGTTGACCTGCGCATTAAGCTCGGCGAACACCTGCGCCTGCCCATGGAGCAGGTCGCGGTCGGCTGCGGCTCCTCCGCTCTGTGCCTGCAGCTTGTGCAGGCCACCTGTGCGGATGGGGATGAGGTCGTGTTCCCGTGGCGCAGTTTCGAGGCCTACCCCATTCTCGCTCGCGTCGCCGGGGCTACTCCGGTGCCGGTGCCGCTGGATGCGCAGGGTCGCAATGACCTCTCAGCTATGGCTGCCGCTATCACCGACCGCACACGTCTGGTTTTCGTCTGTAACCCCAACAACCCAACGGGCACGACCGTCACTCGCGAGGCATTCGCGGAATTTATGGCGCAGGTTCCGGGCGATGTTGTGGTTGCTCTCGACGAGGCCTACATCGAGTTGGTGGACGAGGCCACTCACGCCGCTACCCCGTTGGCTCATGAGCTGCTGGATACCTACCCCAACCTGGTTGGCTTGCGCACATTCTCCAAGGTCTACGGCCTGGCCGGGCTCCGCGTGGGCTACATGTTCGGTCCGGAGAAGCTTGTGGAGGCCGTGAATAAGGTCGCTATCCCCTTCTCCGTAAACACTCTTGCGCAGATCGCCGCGCTCACCTCGCTAGACGCACAGGAAGAGCTCACCGCCCGCATCGCCGAGGTCCGCGCACAGCGCGTCGCTGTCACCGAGGCCATCAACGCCGCCACCGGCCGCGAGACGGTGCTGCCGAACTCGCAGGCCAACTTCATTTGGATTGCTGAGGATCGGATTGCCGATCTCTCTTTGCTTGACGACGTCTCGGTGGCCACCACCACGGATCTCGGTGACTTCTTGGCGCAGCGCAACATTCTCATCCGCTGCTTTGCCGGCGAAGGTGCTCGCATCACCATCACTACCGAGGAAGAGACCTCGCAGCTGCTGGCTGCGCTAGGAATTGAGCACTAGCAGCTATCGCTCAGCTAGCAGGTGCCGGCGCGGCCAGTGGTTGCGCCACCACTGCGCTCAATCGCCTTTGCGATGCGGTCGAGCATCTGCTGGCCGGTCTCATAGGTGCCGTCGTCAGGCTGGGCTGCGATAGCGACACCAACGAAGGTGCCCGGCTTCTTGCCCGGCAGATAGCCGAACTGCCGCACAAGGTAGACGCCTTCATCATCGGGGCCCCAACCGCCCTTGAAGTGGGCACCGCGGATGCGTCCGAGGCCGTAGGACTGCTCGTCGGCAATCTGCCCCATGAGGTCAGCAACCTTTGGGCCCTCCTCGATGCACTGCAAATTGGCGCCGAAAACGGCTTGGTCGCGCAAATCCCACTGCGTCTGTCCGAAGACGGTGTATTGCGCGCGGATGCGGTCAGTGCCCATGACGGTGCGGGTGTCGTGGCCCTCTCGAAGGATTTTATTGGTGGTCTCGCCTGCGGTCGCGTCATCTCCCAGGGAGTACCACATGGACTCAGCCGCGTCGTTGTCGGAAACCGTGATTGCAGATTCCACCTGCGCGTCCACGCCCAATTGGCGCACATAAGCCACTGCGATTGGCACCTTGGAGGTAGACCAGGCCGGACCAGTTTTGAAATCCCCCGTGGAAACCACTTCGGAATCTTTATCCGGCGTTGCCAGAGCGGCGCCGGCCAAACCACCGAATTCCTTTTGCGCGGACTTCACGGCCTCGACAACTTCGCGAGGCATCTCACCGGGCACAACTTTCCCGCCGGAGGATGCGCCTCCGGGGCCGTCGTCAAGCGAATTGGACAGCGTCGGCGAGGGCATCGACGAGTCGGAGTTGGTGCCGATGGTGCAGGCGCTAAGACCGAGCGTGACGACGGCGGTTGCGGCCAGAGCTACTCGGAGACGTTTAGACAATGTGCACCGTCGCATTCGTACCGCCGGTGCAGGTGACAACCTCACCGTTATCGCGGCAGGTCATGGTGTAAGTCTTGCCAGTTGTTGGGCTGCTAGCGGTGACAGTACCGTTGAGCTTCTTCGTAAGTTGGTACTGCTCAACGAAGGAATTGCGCACGTTGGTGGCAAACGGGCAGGTTGTCGTGTTACCTCCGACATTTTCTGCATATACCAAGTTCAAATCACCCGAATCACCCGAGCCGGAGCAGTGGCGCCAACTCGATGGCGGCTGGAATTCCTCAGCGCGACGCTTCTTCTCAGCGGTCGACGACGTGGAGGAATCCTCAGTTCTAGCGGACTGAACCGACTGGGATGAGTTGCTGCCGGCTGAATTCACTCCCTTCGAATCGGAGAAGTAGAAGAAGGCCATTGCGCCGGCGAGGAGGGAAACCGCAACGAGCGCCAGGACAATAACCGCGATGGTCAGCCCCTTATTGTCATTGCTCGGTGCAGCAGCCGGCCCAGCTTGCGGGCCAGGGACATAGGGGGCGGGGCGGTACGGCTCAGGCTGCTGGGACTGTTGATACTGCTGCAGATACTGCGCTTGCCCCTCAGCCTGCTCCCACTGTGCCCCATCCACAGCGCTCCACGCATTTGCCGGCGTATCTGCAGAGGGCTGATCATCTGACGCGTCCGGATTTATGCTCCACTCACCGAACGAGTCGTCCGAGTGGTTGCTCCGATTCGTTGCCATTGTTCGACCTTTTCCCTCAATACCGTCCGCCAGTTTGACGCTGGGTTTGTATTACAGCAAGACCGAGCTTACCGGTTTTGGCAAATTGCCCGTATTGTTTCAGGCCACAACGGTTTCGGGTCCATGTCATGCAGCTTTTCCACCGAGTGCCCCGGGTTGAAGTGGATTTCAGTTCCTGTATTCAACGAACCGTCGGCAATCGCGTCGGCGCCCCCTTGGCGATGGTGTCATTGACCACCAGTTCCTGAGCATGTGCGATACTGCCGAATCCCGCACATGTCCGCGCATGTCATACCTGCGGCCGGAGAGAATGCAGCAATGCGCGCAATACCGCGGTTACGTACGGTACGACTATCCGTCGCTGACCCCACCACATACGCCAATTTTGAAGACAAATGAAGAAACCCCCCAGTAGAACAACTACCGAGGGTTTCCATCTGCGGAAGCAGGGGGATTCTGCCCCTTTTCTGCGTTGCAGCTGGTCAGCGCATGTATTCAACCCGCCTACCGTGCGTCGTGACAAGGTTCGTGACAAGGCCATCATCACACAGCACGAAAACAGCAAAGGAAAAAGCATGTCCACCTACACCGCCCACGCACTCCGAGAACTACAAGAACTCACCGCAAGTATCGTGTGCCCCGAGCTTCCACTAACCGACGAGATCGACGACGGCACACCGCTCACCATTGAGCATGTGAACACCCTCACCGACGCGCTTAGCCGTATTGCAGGCCGTGACGTACACAAGGAAGTTCAGACCGCCCTTGAATCAGCTAGGGATAGGCACCAAGCCGCGCCTGGCGATACCAACAACAGCTAAGTCATTAAGCGACCGGCCCGGCCATGCTAAGTGTAAGAATCACCCGGTTTTACATAATCGCAGGCTAGGGCCGGTGCTGTAGAACGCCCTGTAAGCGATTAAGGGGTGTTAGGGTACGCGCTCCCGCCCTTTAACCGCTTAGAATCGATTTGCGAACAGGGGTTTTGCGCAGGTCAACGAGGATATGCCCCACGAGTGCACGGAAACTACGAGGTGGTGAACCACCACCCCGCGGCATTTCGAGCACGAAAGCTAACACGGAATCCCGTGTGTAAGCTACTGACAAAAGTTGCCAGCAGACAGACCCCATGCGAGCGCGGGTGGATATTTTACGCCGGCGTAAATTCCCGCAATCCCTCCCCTATGCGGAAGCCGTCTATTACGAACATCGTAACGGTTGGTGCGGACGGTAAGCCCACATTTGAGTAGACTATCCGTGGTCCCCCTGGCGTAAGTCAGTAGCCAAAGTGACACGCCCGGCTTGGCCGGTTTTGACTACTAGCGTTGGCCACTAGCTAGGCACCTAGCTACTCGAGATAGACCACCGCCTAAGGCGCTCACACCTAGAGCGTTAGGGGCGGTGGTTAACCCAGCTATTAAAAATACCCCCACATAGGGGAACGGCCTCCCGCCCAATTATTCGTCAATAGCCAAGGTCATCTCGTGGTTAGGGCTTTTGCGTCTTACAGTTGCAGAAGAATTGCGTCTTACAGTTGCAGAAGAATTAGGCGCGCCGTGTGAGAATGGTTCAAGGGTCAGCGTGGTTACTGGTTACGTAATCACCTAATGGACAAGGATTAAATCCCTTGCACATATCGGACCTCAGCACTATTCAGCGACGAAAAGGGAAGGACCGCAGATATGAGCGCGACTCTGTACAAGAACTCGTTCGACTGCGGCGAGATGCTGGCCTTTAGGGATGCAGCAGGTCGCATTTCTCACGTACACAAAGAAGACATGAACTCGGAGCTCGCAACGATTTACTCCAACCCGGAGGTGCTATCCGTAATGAACGACAGCATCGACGATTACCTCGACGGCCGATTCACCGACTTCGAGATCTAATATCCGAGCTATTTCATGGCCGATAAGCAGTACCGTTTTCAGATCGCTGTCAGCGCTCAACGCCAGTACGACAAGGCCATAAAAAAGCGCCCGGAGAAACGAGAAAAGGTACGCAAAGCCGTAAAGCTCATGGAGACTTATGGCCCGTCCTATCCATCGTTTAGAACTCACATGCTCGAGGGCGTTAAAGCGGAGAGTGAGCCGATTTACATCTCGTACATCGAAAACAACACGCCATCGGCTTGGCGTATCCACTGGTCTTGGTGGGGCGATAACAAAATTGTCGCCCTTTACGTAGGGCCCCACCCGTAGAAACCCCTCACCAAACGGCGAGGGGTTTTTCGTATTTCCACGCTAATAGGTACACCAAGCGGGGGTGTGGATCACCGAATCCGTTATGCCCAAATCCGGGCATTTACCAAATTGGTATTTCCTCCCCGGTCATTATTGACCGTGCACGCGCTCACCGCGTAACCCTATAATCCAGAATCCGGGATTATGCCCAAGGCTCACGGACCTCACCGAGATATTTACAAGTTGTAAACAACAGGCGATTGGGCCACTGCCACCAGCGCCGAATCTTAAAAGTTTTAAAATCCTAAACATTCACGGCTTCACGTGTCACATTTGTTACACCTGCCGGGGCCGCCGGATTTCCCACCGGCGGGAATTTCACCGAGACAAAAGCGCCCTACCACCAGCACGCGCGGGGAGGGAATGCGCCGCCAGCAGTAGGGCCAATGCCACAGTCTCACAGTCAAACTGGAGCACCGACAGAATAACCCGCTATACGGATTACCGCGCGCCAAGACACCTAGCCCCTATCAGCGCTTACCAAACGGGGATTTCTCCAATTCCTCAATCGCACGCGCCCGCTGCGCATACGCCGCCACAATCTCTTTCGCAGGCTTAGGCTCCATTGCTTCCAGCGACCGGATCAGCGCCGTAAGCTCATCAAACTGCAGTTGCCACTTACCAGCTTCCAACTTCATGCAAACACCTCACATACCCTTTACGTTTTGACACCGATAGTTTACGGCAACCCCCACCCTTAAAACAGCCCGCCACCTGCAGCAACCACCACCGAGCAGCAGCGACCCAACCCCCTGATTTTGGGCTCGTTCGACACCACCGGCCACCGGGGGAGGTACCGCAACAACGCAGTGCCCTTTAGCGCCATGGACACCGCCAGGGTTACCTCCCCACCCCACTAATTAGCACCACAAAACAAAAGGAGAGAGAGACAAGCAAGCACAGCGAACCGAGAGAGTCGCGGGCGAGCCACCGCCCTAAGATTTCCCGGGGGCCGCACACCTCAAGGACACATGCACCGATTACGGACTGCAGCACACGCCCGGATTATCTAGCACCGACTACCCTGCCCGACGCGCCGCCATTTCTTCTTTCACCCTCAGCACGTCGCTAGTCCTGTAGGTCCACTTTTTGCCGTTCCAGAATCCTTGTAGTTTTCCAGCGCGCCGCCAATTGCGGACCGAGGTAGCGGACACGCCGCACCAGGTTGCGACCTCTACCGTGCTGCCTGCTGGTGGGTGCTTTTCAGGTGGATTAATGGCGTTCTGCAGGGTATCGGCATACAGCTCTACCTCATCGAGCCAGGACACCCCATTGCTACCCGAGCGCAGGGACCACCAGGAAGCTGAGGTAACCCACTGCAGGGCTGCTAGTTGGCTGCTGTGGCCTGCTAGCCACCAAGCAAGTGCTTCACCGCTGCGATCGCGTGGAACGCCTGTAGAGCCGTCAGCGCGCGCCTGTGCCACACCGCACCGCAACACATCTTGTAACTCAACCCCGAATTGCAACCAGCTCAAATTACATGGCGGTTGTGACCGTGGATTACGCCGCCTGATTTCCCCGAACCGAGCGACACGGCCATGACCGCCGATTAAGTCATCAAGGTTTTCCGCCATGCGCGCAATAGTGGTTAGTACTGTGGTGAGTCTGGTTTCAATGGCCTGTTGTTCAGATGTGTTTGACGTGTGAACCATCATGTTTTCATACTAGTTCACTTCACAAACGTTTTCTCGTGGCGTTGAACCGCCTCACACTGCGATCTGCTGCCACTCACCGGAAAAATGCGAAAACGGTCAAACCCGTACACAAACAGCGCAGCAATGCCCTCCGGCCGACAAGGCAGACTGGGGAGGGGGCCATCCCCTGGGCCAGGAATCCCACGGCCAGGCTCAGCCCTAGCGCCATTGCCAACCGGGGGCCATGCGCCCCGAGGGAGGGGGTTGCCCCCTGGGGTATAAAACTCCAGACCTGTAACCGCCCCTCACACCTACGCCACCGGGGGCCGGGATTAATCTCACGGAGGGGATAGCCCCCAGGGGTCTTTAACCACAGAACCGCCAGGCGCGTCGGGCTGTTTATACCCCGTTCTCCAAAGCCCCAAAACCCCAATGCAGGTCAGGGCATGTTTTTGGGCCCCAAACTGGTGCCCCAAAACCCCAAAACCCTAACGGTAGATTCATTGAGTTTGGAGGATTGGGGTTTGATTTTGGGGGCGTAAAACCCCCGCTGACCAGGGTTGGGGCGTTGGGGGATTGGAGTCCCACCCTATCCAGCTACCGACCTAGCTTCCGGTACTGGTATTCCGGCAATCCGTCTTTGTCGCGTGCCTGATTCTTGCCGGTGCCGTCCATGAGTGGAACGCGCTCAAGTAGCTTGTCATGGTCAACGACGTAGTGCAGCGCGTCAGGGAACTGATCGCGCAATCTACTATCAGCACTATTGCGTGCAGCACCGCCGATAACCCAACCGTCAAAGAATCCGTGGCGAACTCTGCGGCGAACCCAATTGATTGCTGTCTGCCGCCGCGCGTCGTCACGGGCAACCTCGTCTTCAACAATGCGGCGTGTCTTGTCCCGTGATTGTGCTGCCTTGAGTGCGGTTTCACACCGCTGCCGTGCCTGATCTGACTTATCCATGACCAGCCCGGCAATGCGCCATTCATCGAGGGTTACCGCAATGCGACCGCTGCTGTCGCTGCCATTGAGGACGGCCAGCAGGCACGCAACTTTGATTCTGGTTAGGTTTCTGTGTGTATGAACCGAGCCATCATCTTTGAGTTGGTTCTGCTCGTAGAGCTCAACAGTCTCTTCCTCCACCTCCCCCGGCAGGTCAATGGTTACCGGCTTCGGGTGCTGCTGTGTTTTCGACTCCGGTGGGGCAAAGGACTTCGGCATCACCACAGTTAGCGGCCCGGCGGCCAGTTCCTTATCGGCCCGGCGCTCACGACCGGGGTAGCGTGCTACTTCCAGCCACAACCACCGCTGAGGAGTACCGCCTGCTAGCTCATGCTCATTGAGCAGTGCTGCCGACCGTTCCGGCTGGATTCCACACAGCAGGGTGGCCCGGTACGAATGGGCCGGGATATTGCGGGTAGTCTCCCGGCTTCCGTTGACGGCCCCGGGGTTTTCCCCAGACCACACCTGACGGAGCACCGTCATAATCGTTGCACCGCGTTGCTGAGTACTTGCTGCCAGCCCATCAATTTCGGTTGCGACGAACAGGGCCCGGTCAACCTGCAGCCGGTCCTCATCTTTGGCCGGTGGCTTAAATACCTGTGCGACACCTTGGCCGGTGCCTAGTGGAAACTCTTCAATATCAACATCTAAGCCGCCCCGGTCATACTGTTTGAACTCCATGAGTTCACGGGCTACAGCCTGCGACGCGCCTTTACCTGCGCCCGAGGAACCGACTAGACCAACCAAAAGATTCAGTGATCCGTAGCCGCCAAGAATCGGTGGGGTTTGAACAATTGGAGGAATCGCCGCACTGACATAGGCCAGCACGTTTGCTAGCACTCCCCACGGACTCATACGCCTAGCAATGCTTCTATGCCAGATTTTCCTCATCGCCTGCGACGATGTGAACACCTGATATTCCAGCGGTTCGACATTCTCTAGCTGGTCCAGTGTGTACCGTGTTGGCTGATTACTCATACTGCACCGCCTCCCGGCGCTTAATCACATCTGCCAGATCTTCAATCGCCCGGCGCTGCTGTGGCCCCGCCAGTTCCCAGAGCAATCGCAGTTCATGGACTGTCAGTGTTGACTCCCAGGCGCTCATATCCACGCTGCCGAATTGCTCAATCGTTGCGAGTTTTCCAGCGACTTCGCGGGCGCACTTCCGCATGTCTTTCGAGTAGCCAAAACATACGGCTAGCTGCTGATAGGTGATAAAGTTGGGAGTTGATTCTGCGAATACCCCGTACCTGCCAGGCGCGGGGTTTTTCTTTTCGTTCATCGAGTTATCGCCCCTCTTTACGTGTGGCTATTGCCACGTCACAAAGATTCTTTTGACCTGTGTTGTGAACATCGCCGAGCCGGAACGTAAAGTAGGCAACGACGGAACCCATACAAATTTCGTCGTTTCCCCCGTGCTGCAACACGGGGTTTTCTTTACGCTCACCCGCTTATCCATTAGGCACACCTCCCATACATGCCCGCCTGAATCTCACGGGCAATTGCGGAAAAATCTTCGGGAGTCATGTCACCCATTCGAATAATCTTCCGAAAACCGTTGCCCGCCGGTAGATCCACGACTAGACCTACAAGCTCCGTCACATCTGCCGGAACCTCACCAGTGACACCAACCCCTGTGAGAAAGTCCAACACCTTTGGGTCTGTCTTTGGACGGTAGGAATCAGTCATTGTTTTCACGCTCCTGTCTCTAGGCCGCGTTGCGTTCAATTAGAGCTTCCATCGACTCACGATTAACCCGGAGGGCGCGGGGTGTGATGTATGACGCTTCGATCTTTCCATCGTCAATAAGTCGGTAGACGGTCCGTGTTGACAGACCGTACTCTTCGGCGATTCGGGATACCGAAATCCATCGGGGTTTTGGTTGTGCTGACATTTTTTCTCCTTTTCGGGTCGGTGTCAGAACCTGTCATGGCACCCATTCGCGCGGTAGGCAATACGTGAACCAATGAGTGCATAAAGGACGTTACAACACTCTACCAATGGGTCACGTTACGACGGCGCTGACGGGCACGGTAACGATCACTAAACCCACTGTTCAGAGACTTTTCAACAGCAGTTATCCACAGAGTTATACACAGTCACATTAAGGAAAATAAGGAATATCCACAGGGGAATTCAGCACAATCACGTTAAGGAATACGACGAGAAAATACTTATCCGCCAGCTTCGCAAAATCTTTATGCGTCGCATTGTTTACATAGGGATAAAACAACGGGGCAATTTGCGTTATTTATGGGGAGCGGTCCGCATAATTGCACAAAAAAGTTCCCCCACCCGGAACCAACCGAGCAGGGGACAACAGCCAACAGGCTAAGCGTTACGCCGCCTCGTCATCGAGCTTCACCAGCGGCATAACGATCCGGTTGGCAACCTCAATATCGCGAGCCTGCGACGAGTGCTGATACTGCAGCGCCGCGTTCACAGTACTGTGACCAAGCCGCGCCATGATCTCCGCCAACGACCCACCAGCACGCGCGAATTCAGTTCCGCCGTAATGCCGCAAGATATGCGAATGAGTGTTCGTGTGCCCCAGCGTCTCCTCACACACCCGTTTCAACATCGTGTTGAATCTACGACGGTCCACCCGGCCCCCGTCTTTATTGGGAAACAGCAGACCCTCACGGCCCGGCTGCGAAAACGTCTCCATATGCTGCCGCAACGCCGGGACGCAACCATTTGGGATAGTCACCCACCGGCTCCGCTTGGATTTCAGATAATGCACCACTTCGTTAGTGTCCTCCCGGTATTGGCGTTGCACATGAATCTTCCACACGTTCCCATCGTGAAAAACATCTTTCCGCCTTAGCTCACACCACTCACCGACACGGAACGAGCAACCAGCAAAGATAAGCACCGGGGCTTTATAGCGCGCGGGAATCTTAGCGATAAACTTTGCAAACTCCGCCGGTGTCGGGATCTCCTGCTCTCTCTTCGCCGGTGGCCGCTTGCTAGCGCCCTCAATACTGACTGGGGATACTTCAATCAGCTCATCACGCACCGCCTGATTAAAGATCGTTGCCAGCAGCGCGTACACGTCCCGGTTGCGCTTATCCCGCCCCTTACGGGTTTTCAGCATGGAAAAGTACCAATCACGGACCTGATCGCGGGTAACAGACTGCAGGGACTTATCACCTAGCACCGGCTTAATGTCGTTTTTGAACATACTTCCGTAGGTGAGTTGGGTACTGCGTTCCCAACGGCGCTTTTCCGGAAGCGTCTTGTAAAACTCTGTGACGGTCATCTTCGCGAGCTTCTTCGCCCGCTCCCGCTGCTGCGGTGGTGTCCATTCATCGAACAAGAATAGGCGCTCTTCCGCTTCACGCCATGCTTCCGCCTGGGATTTGCGGGGGAAGGTCTTTGAGTACGACTTACCCTTATGGGTGTAGCGAACGCGCCACGAGCCGGACGGCAATTGCTTAGGGCTGCCGATTTTCTTTGCCATTGTCAGCGTCTCCTTTGACGTGCGTGCCTACCGCGCGTGACGAGATTCGTGACAAGTCGTGACAAGATTCGTGACAAATGAGAGTGTATCAGGTGGCGTACTAGTCATAACGTGACGTAGACTGATAAGCGCCTGACCAGCACAGACAACAGGGAAAACCCCCAGTAGAACAACTACCGGGGGCTTCTAACTGCGGAAGCAGGGGGATTTGAACCCCCGGAGGTGTGACCCTCGCTGGTTTTCAAGACCAGTGCATTCGGCCGCTCTGCCATACTTCCAACGACAACATCATAACCGCATACCGCCGTGAGGCAGCAAACGCCCTCATAACACCCCTTGCCAGCACCTTTCGCTAGTCTTCTCATCCCAAACCACACCCCAAGCATCCACCTCTACAGACATAACTATTTTTGCTAATTGCAAAAGAGCTTGAAATACCGCGTGCATAACCAGTTTTTGCATTACCTTTGAAGACTATGAAGGCAATCATTCAGACTGATCTTTCCAACCCCCGCGCCCTGGAATGGGCCGATGCTCCGGAACCGACTCTCGAGGATGGGCAGGTGCTGGTCAAGGTCAAGGCCGCTGGAGTAAACCGCGCTGACCTGCTGCAGGCCGCTGGCCACTACCCGCCACCGAAAGGCGTGACCGACACCCTCGGCCTGGAGTGCGCGGGTGTCATTGAAGAGGTCAAGGGCGACTCTCAGGGCTGGAAAGTCGGCGACGAGGTCTGCTGCCTTCTCTCCGGTGGCGCTTACGCCGAAAAGGTCGCAGTCCCGGCCGGCCAGATTCTCCCACTGCCACATGGCTACTCCTTCACCGAGGCCGCATCTATCGTCGAGGTTGCCTGCACGGTGTTCTCGAATGTCGTGATGATTGCCGGCCTAAAGGAAGGCGATCTACTACTGGTTCACGGTGGCGCGGGTGGCATCGGCACTTTCGCTATTCAGATGGCCAAGCAGCTGGGCGCTCGCGTCGCAGTCACCGCCGGGTCGGCGGAGAAGCTGGCTAAGTGCAAGGAGCTCGGCGCCGACATCCTCATCAACTACAAGGAAGACGACTTCGAGGAAATCGTCACAGCTGAGGGCGGTGCCAATGTCATTCTGGACATCATGGGCGCAAAGTACCTCGACCGAAACGTCAAGGCCCTGGCGAAGGACGGCCACCTGGTCATCATCGGCATGCAGGGCGGCGTAAAGGGCGAGCTCAACATCGGCCGCCTGCTGAGCAAGCGCGGCTCCATTACCGCCACCGGCCTGCGCTACCGCGATCTAGCTGACAAGGCTCGCATCGTCAACGCCACAGAGGACACCATCTGGCCAATGCTTGCCGACGGCACCGTCACCCCTCAAATTCATGAGGTCATGGATATGCGCGACGCGGCCAAGGCCCACGAACTGCTCGACAGTGGCGCGGTCAGCGGCAAGATTGTGCTGACCGTCTAGTTAGCTGACCGCCTAGTTAACCGAGCGAGGCAACTGCGCGCACAAGCTGGTCAATGTCGTGCGGTGTATTGAACGGCTGGAGGCCGACTCTCACGGCACCTCCAGCCTCAGCGATGCCCATGGCCTCCAGCAGTGGCGATTCGTATGCATCAACAATGCTGGTCACCAGGCCATTATCCAGCAGCCTATCCACGACCACCTTCGCCGACACCCCATCGACGAGGAAGCTAACGCGCGGAATGTGCTGTGCTCGCGACACACTCGCGAAAGAATCATCTTCGGTATCCATGCCGATGATGTACACCCGCGGCAGGGTCATCAGCGCCGCAATCAGGCGCTCCGACAACGTCGTCAAGTAGCGAGAAACCTGCGGCATCGCCGTTTCAATGCGGTGCCTACGCGACCCCCTCGCCGTGCTATCCAGCGATGCCAGGTGCAGCACCGATTCCGACACCCCACCGAGCAGTGCCGGCGACACCGGGGAAACCTCAATCCGCTCGACGCCGCGCGCATTCGGCACATAGCTTAACGACGTCATGCGCTCGAACATCTCGGGATCCTTGAACACCAAAGCTGCGACCTCAGGCCCGCCCAGCACGGAGGCGTCAACCAGCATGATGTCGGCGCCCAGCTTGCTCATCGACACGTCGCGGTAGGCAACAATATCCGAGACATCGACCAACACCCAGGCGTTGGAGTGCTCATGCACCCGCCGAGAAATGTCAGCTACCGGCGCAATGGTGCCAACGAATGGATCCGCGGCCGGGACGACAACAAGGCGAGTGCCCTCGTCTACAAGTTCGTCGAACTGCCAGGAGGGCAACGTACCCGAGGACAAGTCAGCCTCAGCAATGCGGACTTGAGCCCCGTAGAGATTGGCTGCCCGGCGTAGTGGTGCGTGTACGACCTGCGAACCGATGCGAGAAATCACCAGGTTAGAGCCGAGCGTCAAGCGTCGACTCATTGCGGAGGTGAACTGCTCCATGAGCACCTCACGCGAAGAACCCAACACCACACCGGCGACCGGACCGCCAGTGAGGTCTGCAAAAGCCCGGCGCGCACTGGCGGTTAGTTCCGCTGCAGCGGGCACCCCCGAGCTGCGCGACTGGCCATGAGCCCCCGCCCCAGTCTCACCTGGAAGGGACTTCTGCGCATTGCGAAATGCAGAAATCATCGCAGCCTGAACACGTTCGGGCACCTGGGTGCGTTGACCCGCATTGAGGTATGTCCACCCGTCGGAAAGCGACGAGTAAGCACCCCTGGTTGTAGGCACATCGAAGGCCATGAAAACCCTTTCCCGGTTTTGAATTCAAGCTGCGATATCTATTTCAGAATTAACCGTGCAATCACCCACGAATCGAGTGTCCATGCCTCGAACCGTGTATCGCTTGCACATCTTAGTTGGAGCCAATTCTATCGAAGCAACCCCCTATAGGATAATCTTTATCCCTTTTTAGTAGTTGCTTAAAATTGGCTGAACTTTTCCTGCCTGTAGCCATGCGCAAGCACTCCCGATGCGTGAATCATATGCACCAGCCGCAGACCATAAAGCAGTTACAGCGGCGATTGTATGTAAGTTTTCCAGAGTCACATAACCAATCACATAACCAGTTGTGAAACCAGCCTCAGAAGCACCACGTAACCACCAATGACAACCATCCCACGCGACCGTCGTTCGCCGTCATGACGTGGAATAATGGCTCGCCCGGCGCTGTCGGTATTCAATCTAATCCGCCCTTGCTAGTAGTTTGGAGACGTGACTAACGCAGAAAATGATTGCCAATCCGCAGACGCAGCCGACCAGTCTGCCGATACTGTGCGCAATGGCTCCGCTCTCCGCACGGAGGAAACCCTCCGCCGCGACATTGCGCGAATGGTTGACGCAACGGGTGAGGCACCGGCTTTCAAGTCGCGTTCCCGTACCATGGGCGCTGCCTGGCGGGATCTGGCTACCGGCTTTGGCCAGCGCGAACTGTGGCTGCAACTGGGCTGGCAGGACATCAAGCAGCGGTACCGTCGCTCCACGCTTGGCCCGCTGTGGATCACCATTGCCACCGGCGCAATGGCCCTGGCTCTCGGCCTGCTGTACTCGCTGCTGTTCCAGCAGGACCTGGCGTTCTTCCTGCCGCACGTGACCGTTGGTCTGATTATCTGGGGCTTCATCTCCGGCTGCGTGCGCGAGGGCGCAACCGTCTTCATTGAAAATGAAGGCCTCATCAAACAGTTGCCCAGTGCGCTGAGTGTTCACGTCTACAGGCTGGTGTGGCGTCAGTTGCTTTTCCTGGCCCACAACATGGTGATCTGGCTGATTCTCGTGCTGGTCTTCCGTCCGGATTTGGGCTGGAACTTCTTCCTGGTCATCCCCGCGATGGCGCTGCTGGTGGTCAACGGTGTGTGGGTGACGATGTTCTTCGGCATCATCGCTACGCGCTACCGCGACGTGGCACCACTGCTGGATTCCCTAATTCAGCTGGTGTTTTACATGACTCCGATTGTGTGGACCACCAAGACACTGGAGGAACAGGGCGGTGCCGTCGCCGAACGCGCACGCATCGCAGAGATCAATCCCCTGTTCCACTACCTGGAAATCATCCGCGCCCCACTGACCGGCCAGCCGGTGGATACCTACCACTGGTGGGTCGTCCTTGCCTGCACCGCAGTTGGCCTGCTGCTGGCACTCGGGGCCATGCGCCTGTGGCGCTCCCGCGTGAGCTACTGGGTTTAGGCCGCAAAGGCCGTCGTAAAGCGAATAGAACTAGCAAGGGATAAGCATGGTCAGCATTGATACTTACAACGCGTGCGTTGACTTCCCCATTTTCGACGCCAAATCGCGGTCGATGAAGAAGGCGTTCCTCGGCGCCGCGGGTGGTGCGATTGGCCGCAATGACTCCAATGTCGTGGTCATTGAGGCGCTGAAGGATATCAACATCCATCTGCGTGAGGGCGACCGCGTCGGCTTGGTAGGCCACAACGGAGCGGGTAAGTCCACGCTGCTGCGACTACTGTCGGGAATCTATGAGCCCACGCGCGGTGCCGCCGATGTGCGCGGGCGTGTGGCTCCGGTGTTCGACCTCGGTGTCGGCATGGACCCGGAGATCTCCGGCCTGGAAAACATCATCATCCGTGGCCTGTTCCTGGGGCAGACGCGCAAGCAGATGAAATCCAAGCTCGACGAAATCGCAGAATTCACCGAACTCGGCGATTACCTGCACATGCCGCTGCGCACTTACTCCACCGGTATGCGCGTGCGTTTGGCGCTCGGTGTGGTCACGTCCATTGAGCCGGAGATCCTGCTTCTCGACGAAGGCATCGGAGCCGTCGACGCCGCATTCATGGCGAAGGCCCGGACGAAGTTGACCGAATTGGTCGACCGCTCCGGTCTGCTGGTGTTTGCGTCGCACTCGAATGAATTCCTGGCGCAGCTGTGTGACACGGCACTGTGGATTGATCACGGTACGGTTCGACAGGCAGGGCTTGTCGACGAAGTGGTCGAAGCCTACGAAGGTAAAGAAGCCGCCGACCAGGTGCGCAACGTGCTCGCGCAGCGCCGGTAGTAGCTTCGCGGGGAGCTGGGCGCGGGTCCATAGTGGCCAAGCGGGCGGCTCGCGGGCAGATTGCGGGCGGCGCGGGTGGTTGGCGAATTGCTCACCCGGAGCAACATGGCAAGATAGACAGCAATAAAAACAGTAATAAACGGTACGTCCCCGATGGAGAACGAAGTGAGCGAAAACTCGGCTGACCACCCAAAGCACGATGAGGCAGCAACGGCCGCAATCGTGGTGACTCACAACCGCATCGAGGACCTGCGTCAATCGCTTCCCATCGTTGCCAGCCAGACCCACATGCCGAAATGGCTCATCATCGTCGACAACGGCAACGACCCGAAGGTCAAGGAGCTCGCTGAGCAGGTGGCGGCGCAGCAGTCGTCGGAAAGCGGATTGGCACCGGAAATTCACTACCTCGGCTCCAAGACGAACCTGGGCGGCGCTGGTGGTTTCGCACTGGGCATGCTGACTGCGCTGTCGCTGGGCGCGGAGTGGATTTGGTGCGCCGATGATGACGGGCGCCCGGAGGACTCCTACGTGCTGAAGGCGCTGCACAGCTGCGCGCGACGTCACCAGCTCGACGCTGTCTCGCCGGTGGTCTGCGACATTAAGGCCCCGAACAAGCTGGCATTCCCCCTGCGTCGCGGGCTGGTGTGGCGCCGTCATCGCGAAGAGCTTTTCGAAAGCGGCATCAACCCCAAACTCCCGGAAGTACGCGACTCCGAGGGCACGAAGTGGTTCACCAACTTCGCAGATCAGAAAGCTGCGACCGGGCTCGAACTGCCTAGCGACCTCGAGACCATCGACGGCAACCACGACCTCCTGCCCGGCATCGCATCCCTGTTCAACGGCGCGCTGTTTAGCGCCCGCTCGCTGGAACAGCTCGGCGTTCCCGACTACCGCCTATTCATCCGCGGCGACGAGGTCGAATTCCACCGCCGCCTGGTCCGCTCCGGCCTCCGGTTCGGCACATGCTTGACGACGGCCTACCTGCACCCCTCCGGCTCGGGTGAATTTGTGCCCATTCTCGGCGGCAAGATGCACACGCAGTACCCGACCAATGACTTCAAGCGCTACTTCACCTACCGCAACCGCGGCTACCTGATGAGCCAGCCCGGCATGCGCAAGCTCATGCCACAGGAGTTCCTGCGCTTCGGCTGGTTCTTCCTGGTCCAGCGTCGCGATGTACGCGGCTTCTACCGCTGGTTCAAGCTTTTAAAGCAGGGGCGCGCAGAGAACTTCGAGCGCTTCGATCCGAAGTCGAAGTAGTTCGGGCTGGGGCGCTGGGGAGGGCGCTGGGGCTGCTTGCTGGGGGGCTGGCTGGGGGGCTGGCTGGCGTTGCGGCGCTGGGGCTGGTGGGGCCGAGGTTGCGCTGGCCTGCATATTTGACCTCGCCCGGGTCATCTAGTCCGCATTTCGAGTGCTCAGCTCGCAAAAGCGTTACCTAACCCCTGGTTCCCTTCTACTCCACTGACATATCGATGAGGTATTCACTCATCGATGCGCTACAGCCTGCGCATAAGTGAATAGTCCTACGATAAGTGCGCGGGCCAGGACAACAGCGTGGCCATAAGTCCTGAAATGTCATCGACAAGTGGCGGGAAGTTGGCCATAAGTGAGCACGACGGCCAAAAAGCGTCGATGAGTCTTGAAAACCGTCGATGAGTGAAGTGAAACTGGCTATAAGTCGCTGGAAATCCGAGCCAGCCCGCTCGAAATCGTTCCAAGTCCGGTCAGCACAATTGCGACAGGTCAGCAACTGAACCTAGCTGGAGTCGCGAGAGGTCGGTGCATTTTCCAGAAGCTGCAAACGCTGCTTACGCTGCTGGATTCTGGACTCACGGAGCTGCCGATCTTTATACGGGACAGTGGCTTGACGAAAACGCCCAACTTCGGACGAAAATACCAACCCACCTGCCTGAATGCGCTGCCTCTGCCGAATAGCGAACTGTCGCAAGACCTCCACGCAGTCCCCATTAATGACCTGTGACCATTGGAAGCGGAGTACATCTAAGTGGAGGTTCCTCAGACGCTTCTCACGAGCTTGCTCCTCCAGAAGTACAGTCTCCGTAGCCGCTACCCCACCACCGGAATACTTAGTCAGCCCATCGAACTCAATGATCAAATTCAGATGAGGCACATAGAAATCGACGCGCCCAATGAATCCTTCACTGTCATAGAACTCGACTTGCTGCATGAGCACGCATTTTTCGTCGTAAAGCGTGGCAATTCCTGAGTCGATTATGCATTTCTTTGTGATTGACTCACCGATGGTTTCGCTGTGTTCACTGGCAGTTCCGAGTAGCTCACGGGCACGACGGGTTCCCGGCGAGCGTGGGTAATTTGTGAGGACCGTATGCAATTCTTCGAGCTCACACCACTGCCGTAGTGCGGTGTCAACGATGATTGGCCCGTTTTCGGACTCGGCGGAGCGGCAGATATCGATGACGGTTTTCGGCACATCGGTAACGTAGCGCCCACCAATGCGAACGATGTCTTGTTCGAGAATCTTGCCACCGACATGGCGCAATCCGCCGCCGGGTCGGCGCAGGCCGGAATTGGCAAGCGCGATTGTGGCATTTCGAACAAGCAACGGGATGCCATGCAGCGCAGCGGCTGCTTCGCCTGTGATAACTGTCCCGGAGCCCGGTTTGACCAGTGCCTTTATCTGCAGTTGAAAACGTTCGAATGCTGACAAAGCATTCCAGCGAGAGCAATCAATGTAGGTGCCATACGCCAGCCTGAGCAGGGATTTATCTCGAATATTTGTGCTTTCGACGTGCCCGTGCAGATTATCCAGCTCTGACTTGGCACTGACATATTCACAAGGATGCTTGATTTGCTTCTGCGCAGCGGCCTGAATAAGGCCATCGGAATCGTAAGTCCAGGTAGGCATTGGTTTGGACACACTCCCCGAGGTCGGCTACAGGCATTCACACATTGGAATTAGTGCCTTCATTTATGGCCGACTCCGTGAAAATTGGCAGCAGAAAAGCCGCCGAATTGCCCTTATCTGTGGACAATTTGGCGACTGTGGATAACTGCGTAGAAGCTAATTCAGGCTAATTCCGCGGCGCATTCTCGAGGACGATTCCAGAAGGAACTCCCGGGTCAGATGGCCAGTAGTATTCGTCATCGGCGAAGGTAATTGTTGTGCGCTCACCATCGTTGTGCAGAGCGGGATTAATCACGGCTGTCTTAATCTCGCGCGTATCCGGCCCGCCTTGCCCAGATAGCTTCGCCGTTACCTCGGTCGGTTGATCCAAAACCAAGATGGCATAGGGGCCTTTATCCTGCGCACCAGGATTTGGGTCCTGTCGCTGCTCATAGGCAAGAACCTCCGCTCTGGTCTGAAACACTTTCACGGTTCCCGTGAGCGAATTGGCTCCAGACGTTGTCGCCGAAGAATCCGAGTCCGAAGTCCCGGACGCTCGCGAATGAGACCCCGAATCAGACCCAGACCCCGAGGCCTGCTGCCCCGACGTCGGATTCGGGCCACCATCGTCCCCAACACTGCCGCCAGCACCGTTGTCATCAGCAGCCACGGCATTGCTTTCGCTTGACGACGACACACTGCCCTCGGCAACCCCCGCACCACTATTTCGATCCCTGGAGACCTGGAGGGAAAGGAACAGCGCCAACCCCAGGACAATTAGGACCAACAACACCAATATGGCGATGAGCTGTTTGCGCGTCTTGTCACCTGGGTTAGACGTGGGCGAAGGCATAGTCATGACCGTAAAGCTACTCGCCTTGGAAGAACTTTTCCCAGTTGTCTTCGCTGGTCAAAGATGGCACGGCAGCACGCCACTGCTTCGCCAGGTCGTCCCACTTGGAGGACAGTTCGCGCATGAGGCTGATGGTCTCGGCACGCATGGACTTTTCCTTATCCAGGTCGCGGACCAGGTGACGCACACCGTTCTGGGAAGCATCGGTGACCCAGACATCGTCGAAGGTGGAAATGTGCCACCAGAAGGCGTCCTCGAAGGCCACAGCCACCGGACCCGGGCGCTTCTTGCCCATCTGGGTGTACGCAAGCCGCTTTGCCATCGTCTTGTTTTCGCTGGAGATTTCGTGTGACGGTGGGCGAACCGGAGTCAGACCACCCGGCATCTCGTGCATCGGCAGCAGCTCGGTCTCCGGGAAGTTCTTTCGACCAGCAGAAATGCGTGCGAAGTCGCCCTGCGATGCGTTCTTCAGCACCTCCGGGCCACGCAGCAGGTCACGAACAGCTTCCATCTGCGTCCAGGCCAGGCCGTAGCGCATAGAGACCAGGTTCGAGAGGATTCGTCGTGAAGCGACGTTGACCATGTCCTTCGCGGTGACGTCGCCGTGCATGGTGGCGGCGATGAGGGAGTTGCGCAGGCCGAAGTACTGGGCGGCGTTTTCGATGTCCTTCCAATAGAAATCGGCGTGCCAGACGGCTGCGCCCGGAATGGTGTCGGTCGGGTAACCGGCCTTGGCAGCACGGAAACCGTAGTCGATGTCGTCGTACTGGAAGAACAGCGGCAGCGCCAGGCCAATCTTTTTAATGACCTCGGACGGCACCAGGCAGGTCCACCAGGCGTTGTAGTCAACACCCAGGCGACGCAGCTGGTGGTACTTGCGCACGTCCACGTCGGCGTAACCGAACTTGGGGTCGTTCTCCTCGACGGTCAGCGCCTTCCAGTTGTAGGTCTCGCCGGTGCGGAAGAGACTGGTCGGGTTGAACAGGAAGAGCATCTGCGCGCCGAGCAGCATCGGCTTTTCCGCGCACACGGCCAGAGCGGATAGGCGCAGGGTGGTTTCGGGTTCGGGCCGGATGTCGTCGTCGGTAAGCAGCACCATGCAGTCGCCCGCAGCGGTGGCATCGCGCATGCCGCGGGAGAAACCGCCGGCGCCGCCGAGGTTCGGCTGGTGGACGACGTTCAGGCGCTCGCCGAGGATCTCCTTGGCCCAGATGAAGTCAGCTTCGTCGGCTGGGTGCTGTTCGCCCTGGTCAACGACACGGATGGTGCGAACGCGCTCAAGGGCTGGCAGGTCCTCAGCCAGCGTGGCGACGGTTCGAGCACAGTCAACCGGTCGGTTGTAAGAACAAATGACCAGGTCAGTCGGAATATCACGCTTGATAGCCGACTTGGGCACAACATAGCGGACATCGGAAATCTTTGCGCCTGCGTCCTCGGTGTCGAAGCGCAGGTGAATGGCACCGCCATCGGCGAAGCGGTCCAGCGGGACGGTCAGGCGCACCTCTTCATTGGCAGAACCCGACATCGGCGAGTGTTCACCGGTCCAGTTGCCGTCGGCATCCGAGCCGCCCGCTGCCCAGGAGTCCTCCAAGCGGAGGTGGCCCCCAATATCCTCGGTGTAGGCCAGCACACGCGCGGAACCGACCACGCGCGCGCGGATTTCGACCTGCTTAATTGAGGTCCAGCGCTGCCAGTAAGAGGCTCTGAAGCGACCGAAGTAGGTGTCAGTGTGCACTACGGTGTGGCGACCGAGCGTGATCGAGTTACGGGTGGCCTGCACCGAGCTGTCGTAGGCGCCAACGCCTTCGACTCGGTAGTACAAATCCGGCTCCGCCCAGTCTGCGGGCGGAGCAAACAGCACGCGCTGAATAGTCAGCATGTCAACATCGGTTTCGGCGGTCAGCTGAGTGGATTCCTTATTAGAAGCAGTCGAAGTCACGTCCCCCAGCGTATCGCGCTATTTCACACGGAAGATGAATACACGCTGAATGATGAAGTTAATTACCGTCGCAACGCCCTGCGCGACAACGAATGCGCCGAACTGTGCCCACTGCGCGTTCCAGCCCCAGGATTCGACGAGCCAGGGCTGCAACACGTTGAAAATACCGACCTGCGTGGCGTAAGTGATCAGGTACAGCACCGCAACTGCCAGCACCTTCTTCGCCGAGGACTTCGCCTTGAAGGTCCAGCGGCTGTTAATGATGTACGCCGTAATCGTGCCGAAAACCCAGCCGACCGTCTTGCCCCAGAAGTTGGTCGCCCCGAAGACGTTGAGCATGATGAACGTCAGGCCGAAGTCCACCACCGCCGCGATGACGCCGGAGATGATAAAGCGCATCATCTGCACTTTCAGTCCGTGCTCGTCCTTGGTCTCCGTCGCCATCGGCACTGCGGCCGAGTCCTCTACGACAAAGCCATTTTCGTGGGAGCCGTTTCCGAGCTTGCCGTTTTCACGGTTCGTGTTTTCATTTGCTGTTTCATTCGCTGACACGCCTAGAAATTCTAGGCCACCGGCCAGCTAACAAACAGCCAGCGCGAACATGAAGAGGCAATAAAGAGGAGAAACGAACTAACGCCGCAGCGCCTCACGCAGCAGATCCAGCCGCTCCACTGGCGAGAGCGCATCCTCCCCAGCTAGGCCCAACGCACTCATCTCCGCCCAGCTAGCCGCCGCCAATTCCTCCACATCCTCGCCGGATAGCGGGATGCCCTCGTCGCTCTCCCAACCGAGGCGCTCCATGACATGCGCCGCCACATCATGCCGCAGCTCATCCGAGGTCAGCGCCGCCAAACACAGCAGCTCCACCAACGCCGCATCGTGCCCGGCTGGGTCTTTCTCGGCGTCCTCTATAGGCAATGCACGCAATCGCTTGACGACGCTCTCCCCCGCCTCCCCGGTCAATTCCAGCGCGGTTGATTCCGACCTCTGCAGGTCCAGAGCCTGTAACAGGGGCACGAATTCAAACACCCCCGACCTCTCGATGATGTCCACGACATCGGCACGAGCGGTGGCCAACGTATTTTGAATAGAGTCCCGTCCGGTCAATTCCCTATTGATTGCGGCAATATCTACCGGCTCCTCCGCGTCCACATCCCCCAGTGCGCGGATAGCACCCGAGCCACCGATGCACAGGGCATCCGGTGTGGCCTCATCGCGGGCAAAAGCTTCTCTGACCTGCAAGGTATGTTCCCACAGGCCCCACTGCCAGATAAGGGTATCGCCGGGACTTTGCAGCACCTCGGCAACTGTGGTGGATAAGGGAACATCGACGACTTCGCCCGCTGCGGGTCTGCCGCCAGTCACCAGCTGCGCCACAGACTCCACCGCAGAGCCGGGCAAATGGAACTTCGTCGGCACGCTTTCGTCGCCCCACCCAAAGATGACCGCTAACACGCGGGACAGGCTTCGCAGATCCATCTGGTCATTGACCCCGAAGACGCGGTGGGCACTGCACGGTTCTTCCTCTAAAGAGGCACCGATAATGAGCGTGGCCGGTTCCGTGGCCACGCGAACGCCTGGGAAGGCGACTACGTTATCGGTCTGTGCTGCCATACTTCACAGCGTACGCAGGAAAAACAAGGTGGCCTGGATAGCAAAAACTCGCTACAATGCGCGCGTTTTTACCAGCGGAATCTGGCGCGGCTCCGCGCCCCACGGCTCTGCCAAGTACTTGCGACGCAGGCGCTGCGACTCCACAGCCATCCACTGCGCCACCAGCTCTTCTACCCCGCGGGCAAGCCCCAGCACCGGTCCTGCGACTTTTTCGCCAACATGCGGAAAATCAATGACCTCCACGTCGTTGACCTTGGGAAACCGCGGCTCCGTCAGATTTCCCTTGCCGGGCTTGGCCTTCTCTTCCTTCGCGGCGGCGCGCAGCTGTCCGATGTGGTCACGAATACCGGCCACCGATGCTGGCAGGTCCACCACCGTGGCCCCCGCCTGCTCAATCGCCTGCGATAGCAGGTCCGCCCCCTCAGCCCCCTCAGCACTCTCAGCTGAAGCGTCACCGTCACCATCGCCCGCGGTCACAGTTGCAACAAAGCAACCGGTGAGCAGATTGGTGGCGGTCTCCAGGGCTCCGTCGTCAAGCGGATCCACCAGCCATGCACCCGACAACCTCTCGCCTGCAAAGGACGGCGAGAGCTCCACATGCCAAATGACAACGGGCGATGTGGAACTACATACGGCAAGGGTCTGCGGAGTAGCAGCGGGCGTGGACGTCATGAGGTTGATGGTATCGCGAGTGACGGATTCGAAGCGGGGTAGCCTGTATCGCATGTTCGACTTTTTTAAGAAGAAGCCGCGCGAAACCATCAACATGGCCGCCGAGTACACCAATACCCCGCTGTCGAACCAGATGGTCATGCTGTTCGCCGAGGAACTGCCCATCCTCGACAGCACAGAGCGCGCACAGGTCTACCGCGCACTCGAGGCCTACGACGGCCCGCAGATCACCTCGCAGGAAATGCTGCCGGAAGAGATCCGAAAAATTATGGATCTATAGCCCCTCCGTACATTTCGCTCGCTTTCCGACGGCCCGTGCGCGGCCTCAAGCGTGACCAACACCTCGGAGCGTCACGGGCGACGGAGCCGGTGCAAGGGGGTAGCCTAGCCTTGATGTCCACTAACACTAACGGCAAGTCCAGCACCGATGCTTCGAACGGTGCCTACGGAGCCGTACACACAGAAGCCAGGACCCTAACCGGTTGGGGTCGTACTGCCCCCGCTAAGTCCCAGGTGCTGTCGACGCCGGACTTGGATGAAATCGTTAACGCCGTCAAGGCTGTCGCAGACCAGAACTCCGACAAGCCTGCCCACCTGCGCCGCGGTGTGATTGCCCGCGGTATGGGCCGCTCCTACGGCGACCCCGCCCAGAACTCGGGCGGTCTTGTCATCGACATGCAGAAGCTCAACAAGATTCACTCCATTGATCAGGAGTCGGCGATTGTTGATGTCGACGGCGGTGTCACGCTGGATCAGCTGATGAAGGCTGCACTGCCCTACGGCCTGTGGGTACCGGTACTGCCGGGTACTCGCCAGGTGACCATCGGTGGTGCCATTGGTCCGGATATTCACGGTAAGAACCACCACTCCGCAGGTTCTTTCGGCAACCATGTGCTGTCGATGGAGCTGCTGGTCGCTGACGGCCGCATCCTGCACCTCGAGCCGGAGGGCTCCGCAGATGATCCGGACGGCAAGCTGTTCTGGGCAACTGTCGGCGGCATGGGCCTGACCGGCATTATTGTCCGCGCTCGGATCAAGATGACCAAGACCGAGACGGCCTACTTCATCGCCGATGGCGACATGACCCACACTCTGGACGAGACCATCGAGTTCCACTCCGATGGCTCCGAGGAGAACTTCACTTACTCCTCCGCGTGGTTCGATGCCATCTCGCCGGAGCCGAAGCTGGGACGCGCCGCAATCTCCCGCGGTTCGCTGGCAACCCTGGCTCAGCTGGAGGAATACGCCCCGAAGCTGGCCAAGGACCCGCTGAAGTTCAACGCTCCGCAGCTGGTGACCGTGCCGGATATCTTCCCGTCCTTCACCATGAACAAGCTGACCATGATCAGCATTGGTGAGCTGTGGTGGCTGAAGTCCGGTACCTACCGGAACCAGGTGCAGAACCTCACGCAGTTCTACCAGCCACTGGATCTCATCGGTGAGTGGAACCGCGGCTATGGCTCCAAGGGCTTCCTGCAGTACCAGTTCGTTGTTCCGCGCGAGGCCGTCGAGCCGTTCAAGGAGATTGTCCGCGATATCCAGCGCTCCGGCCACTACTCGGCACTGAATGTGTTCAAGCTGTTCGGCGAGGGTAACCGCGCTCCGCTGTCTTACCCGATGCCGGGTTGGAACGTCTGCGTGGACTTCCCAATCAAGCCGGGTCTCGGCCAGTTCCTGGACGACCTCGACCGTCGCGTCATGGAGTTCGGTGGCCGCCTCTACCTGGCCAAGGAGTCGCGCACTTCCGCCGCTAACTTCCACCAGATGTACCCCGAGATGCAGAGCTGGCTGGACACCCGCAATGAGATCGACCCGCACGGTGTCTTCGCCTCTGACATGTCTCATCGCCTGGAACTGCACTAAGACAACCGAGAGGATTTGAGCCCCAATGATTAATGCTGTAGGCGCTGCCCAGTCCATCCTGCTGCTCGGCGGCACCAGTGAAATCGGTCTGGCGATCACCGCCGAGTTCCTGAAGAAGGGCCCGGCCAAGGTCATCCTGGCTTCCCTGCCAAACGATCCGCTGCGCGAGGCCTCCGCTGAGAAGATGAAGGCCGCCGGCGCTTCCGAGGTGGTCACCCTCGACTTCGACGCAACGGACTTCGACTCCCACCCGGAGGTCGTCGATAAGGCATTTGCCGACGGCGACGTGGACATCTGCATCGTCGCGTTCGGCATGCTTGGCGACGCCGAGGAGCTCTGGCAGAACCAGCGCAAGGCTGTCCTGGCTGCGAACATCAACTACACCGGCGCGGTGTCGATGGGTGTTCTGGTTGGTCAGAAGTTCAAGGCACAGGGTCATGGCCAGTTCATTGCCATGTCCTCCGTTGCTGGTGAGCGCGTGCGTCGCTCCAACTTTGTCTACGGTTCCACCAAGGCCGGTCTGGATGGTTTCTACCTGAACCTGGGTGAGGCCCTGGAGGAGTACGGTGTCAAGACCCTGGTTATCCGCCCTGGTCAGGTCCGTACCCGTATGTCCGCTGACGTGGACGAGGCTCCGTTGACCGTGAACAAGGAAGATGTCGCCAAGCTCGCAGTGAAATCCGTCGAGGCCGGTAAGACCCTGGTCTGGGCTCCGCCGGCATTCCAGCTAGTGATGATGGTGCTGAAGCACATCCCGCGCCCGATCTTCAAGAAGCTGCCGATTTAAAAGTGGGGTTCGAGGGACTCGATAGAACTCGGCAGGGCTTGACGGGCTGACGTACCCACCTTTAGCTCCGCCGTTCGTCGGAGTCCGGTTCCTGTGCAAAACTTGAGGGCATGGTAGACAAGCAGGCCGAAACCTCGAGCGCTGACACCACGGGTGCCGACAACACTAGCGCCAACACAACGGGCGAACGATCCTATAGTGAGCTGGTTGACGAAGATCGCTACGAGATCTTCAATGATGACCAGCTCTCCCTCAAGGCTGCCCTCCTCTACCTGGTCGCAGCGCTTGTGGGCGGTTCGGTTATCGCTCTAGCGTCCTGGTTTGTGTTCCACCGCCTGTCACTGCCGGCCTTTGGCGGCTCGCAGCTGACCAGAGCGGTCGCAACAGCGCTGATTGTCATCACGCTGACGCTCACCACCGTCCTGCTGTATTTCTTCGCCACCAAGGGCAAAGACAATCGCCCCAGGTGGCTAACGTGGTTGACGTACCTGATGGCTTACATGTCACCGGCCATTCTGGTGGTCTCTGCCGTCGGCCTGCCGCTGGGCTCGACCAAGCTGTGGTTAGACGGTCTGTCTGTCGACCAGGAGTTCCGCACTGAATACCTCACCAGGATGGCCGCGGAGCCTGGCCTGCATGACATGTCGTACATCGACATCCCGTCTTTCTACCCCGCTGGTTGGTTCTTCCTGGGCGGACGCCTGGCCAATATCCTGGGCATTGCCGGCTGGGAGGTCTTCCAGCCCTGGGCGTTGATGACACTCGCCGCTGCTGGCTGTGTTTTGGTTCCGGTGTGGCAACGCCTGAGTGGCTCCCTGCCAGTAGCCACTGGCATTGCGCTGACAACCACGGCCGTCGCCCTGGCCACTGTCGCCGATGAGCCCTACGCCGCAGTCGTTGCTATGGGTCTTCCGGCGATGACCGTGATGGCCTGGCGCGGTCTCACCGGCGCTTGGTCCGCCATGTTTGGCGTGCTCGTCTTCCTGGGTATTTCTGCGACTTTCTACACTCTTTACACTGCCGTAGGCGCGCTTATTGTGGTCGTGTTGGCCGTGATCGCGTGGACGTCGTCAAGCTCGTGGATGCCTGTAGTGCGCCTGATCATAATGGGCGTGGGATCGATGCTGATTGCGGCGACGGTGTGGGGTCCGTACATGCTGGCGGTTGCGGCGGGGGCACCGCGCTCGGGCGCGACAGCGACGCATTACCTGCCGCCAGAGGGCGCGCAGCTGCCTTTGCCGATGCTCGCTGCCAGCGTGATCGGTGTGCTGTGTTTCATCGGTGTCGTGCGCATGCTGGTCAGCGCCACAGAACCGGATGCGCGCGCGCTCGGCCTGGGCACGCTGGTGCTCTACGGCTGGGTAGTGGCCTCGATGGTGGCGACACTGCTCGGACGCACGCTGCTGGGATTTCGCCTCACCGCACCGATTACGTTCATGTTGATCGCGGCTGGTGTGGTCGCGCTTGCCGACGCCCGTCTCAACGGCATCGAGAAGTACTGGCCGCAGACGGCACCAGCTCACATTGCCAAGCGTGTTTCCGCGGTAATGGCGGCAGTCTTGTTGCTGGCGGGCATTGGCTACGCACAGTCGATTCCGAATAAGTTGCATGGCTCCATCGACTTGGCGCATACCGACACCGACGGTAACGGCGAGCGCGCGGACCGATTCCCACCGAATGCCGGGGCGTGGTACTCAGCGGTGGACCAAACGCTGAAGGAGGCTGGGCTCGATCCGGCCCAGACAGTGGTGCTGACGGATGAGAAGAATTTCCAGGCACTCTATCCCTGGTACGGATTCCAGGCACTGACCAGCCACTACGCTAACCCTCTGGGTGAGTTTGACCGCCGTAATCAGGCGTTGGAGGAATGGTCGGAGATTCGCGACCCCGATGAGCTCGTGCAGGCAATGGACGAAACGCCGTGGCGCGGACCAGATGCCATTGTGCTGCGGGGCGAGGTTGAGACGCCTGATGGCGAGGATGCCGCTCCGCTGACGTTGGACATCGCGGATGATATCTATCCGAACAATCCGAATGTGGTCTTCCGAAGCCTGAATTTTGCCCGCTCTGCATTTGAGAAGCACTGGGAGCTAAACCAGGTCGGCCCGTTTGTAGTGGCGGTTCGCAAATAGGTATTGGCAAGTCGATATTGAGCGGCTATCCCCTGCCGCAAACGTGATTCCTGTTACTAATGTGGAAACTGTGATGTAACTTTCGCGTTGCAAACTCAAAGAAAAAGGCCAATTACCGTAGTATCTTTCCTTGTGACTGCCGAAACTAAAGAAATCAAAGAAAGTGTCGACGGTTCACCCGAAGTGACCATCGACCGCGTGGAGAGACCGCCTATGGACGGCCCCTCTCCTACGACACTGACTCGTTGGACAGCGATTATCGCTGGAATCGTCGGTTTCATTTGCTTTGTCATCACACCGTTCCTCCCGGTCGTGAATACTCAGTCCTCCGTGTCTTGGCCTCAGCGCGACACACTGAACTCAGTGGATGCGCCACTCATGGCGCAGGCACCGTTGGACCTGAGCGTCGATTTGCCTCTGTCGCTGACGGATGAACTTTCCGACAAGCGGACAACCCTATTGTCGACTATCCCGCCGACCGCGGATAAGCCGACCAAACGGGGCTTGATGGTGCGTTCGGGCAAGGACGGCCTCGACGTCATTCTGCGCGATAGCGTGGTGATGAGCCTGGATAAGAAGGAGCTTGCCAGCAACAAGAGCAAGATCCTGGAGATCCGCTCAAACGAGCATGAGACCACCGTCAACATCGACGGTGGTAAGAATGCCGATGGCGAGAAGCTCACCGCGGTCGTACACGGCGATTACCGTCCGCAGGTCACCGGTATCTACACTGACCTGCCCGCTGACGGCGACGCGGCCAAGGCCGTAGCCGATGGACTCGATGTCCACATGAACATCGACTCCCGCTACACCTCACACCCGACAGTGGTGAAGTACATCGTCATGTACTTGGGTCTGCTTCTGACGCTGGCTTCTCTGGTCGCGTTAGCTCGCATTGACCGTATCGACGGTTCCTCCTTCACTCCGCTGTTCAAGCGCGGTGCGTTGAAGCCGACTCCGCTGGACATCCTGGTTGGCACGATTTTGGTTGTTTGGCACTTCATCGGTGGCAACACTTCCGATGACGGTTACATCTTCACCATGGCGCGCGTCTCCGACGAGTCGGGCTACATGGCGAACTACTACCGTTGGTTCGGCGCTCCTGAGTCACCGTTCGGCAGCCCCTACTACGACCTGCTGTCGCTGATGGTGAAGGTGTCCACCTCATCTCTGTGGATGCGCCTGCCTGCGCTGCTGTCCGCACTGCTGGTGTGGTTCATTATCTCCCGCATGGTTATCCCGCGCCTCGGCGACCAGATTGCCCAGCGCCGGGTGGCCTACTGGTCTGCTGCCGGTGTGCTGCTGGCCTTCTGGCTGCCGTACAACAACGGACTGCGCCCGGAGCCGGTCATTGCTCTGGGTTCTTTGCTGACCTGGGTCTTCATCGAGCGCGCAATTCTGACTCGACGCCTACTGCCGGCTGCAGTTGCCGTGGTTATCGCCACGCTGGCCCTAGGCTCGGGCCCAACGGGCCTAATGGCAGTTGCTGCCCTGCTCGCAGGCATCCCGATGCTGGTGCGCATTGTCGTTGAGCGCCATAAGGCTCTCGGTGGTGGATGGCAGGCCCCACTGATGCAGATTGCACCATTCCTGGCCGCGGGCACCGCCATCTTGGTCGGTGTCTTCGGCGACCAGACTTTGGCCACGGTCCGCGAGTCCATTCGCGTCCGCAGCATCATCGGCCCGTCGGAGCCTTGGTACAACGAGTACGTCCGCTACTACTGGCTGGTGCTGCAGTCGGTCGACGGCGCCTTCCCACGTCGTTTCCCGGTTCTGATTGCACTGGCGTGCTTGAGCATCACGATTGCCGCGCTGCTTCGTCACCGCACCGTTCCGGGGGCTCTGGCCGGTCCGTCGGCACGCCTGGTGTTCATGTTCATCGGCACCATGTTCTTCCTGACCTTCACGCCGACAAAGTGGACGCACCACTTCGGCGTATACGCGGGCATCGCGGCTTCCCTGGCAGCACTTGCCGCCATGGCCATTAGCCATTGGGTAGCAGGTAACCCGCGCAACCAGCTGTTCTTTGCCGGTGGTTTCACCTTCATCCTCGCTTTCTCGCTGATGGGTATTAACGGCTGGTGGTATGTGTCGTCCTACGGTGTGCCGTGGTTCGACAAGACCATTCAGCTGCGCGGCCACCAGCTGGGTTCAGCAGTATTGGCTCTGGCCTTGCTACTGCTGCTGGCTGGTGCAGTAATGAACTTCGTCCAGGAGTTCCGTACCAAGTCGAAGTCGCAGGAAAAGTCGGCACGCGTGCGCCGCATCAATGCAGTTGCATCGTCCCCGATTGCGGTGACGACACTGTTGGTGACGATGTTCATGGTGGCTTCGCTGGGCAAGGGCGCAGTATCGCAGTACCCGGCCTACTCTGTCGCCGCGGGTAATATCCGCTCCTTGACTGGTCAGACATGTAATCTAGCGAGCGATGTGCTGATGGAAACCGATCCGAACGATGGCTTCCTAAATACCGTCGATGGCAAGCCGCTAGCGGAATCGCTGCGCGGTGGCGGCAAGAGCCGTGGCTTCGACCCGAACGGCGTCCCGTCAAACATGAAGGCCGAAGCTGTGGACACCAGCCAGAGCCAGGCAAGTACTGCCGACACTGATGATCAATCTTCTGATCCGGAAGCCACAGTTGAGGGCGGTTCCGCGTCGGGCACCGACGGCGGTAAGCGCGCCGACAAGGGTGTCAACGGCTCGCAGGTCGAGCTGCCATTTGGCTTGAATCCGGATAAGGTGCCGGTGCTTGGCTCCTACTCCGAGGACATTCAGCGTCCGGCAAGCCTGGAAACTTCCTGGTTCCAGCTGCCTGAGATTGACGAGGACCACCCGCTACTCGTCGTATCGGCGGCCGGCCGTATCTTCCACCACGACATCAACGGTGTGGCTCAGCCGGGTCGCAAGCTGGTGGCACAGTACGGTCGCAAGGGCGGCGACGAGGGCGGCTTCGAGGTCCTCTCCGAGTCGGAGCCGATTGATATCGGTCCTGCTCCGACCTGGCGTAACCTGCGCTTCCTGACCGAGGAGATCCCAGAGGGAGCCACCGCTGTGCGACTGGTCGCGGAGGACAATGATGTCTCCGAGGATCAGTGGCTGGCGCTGACCCCGCCTCGCCTGGCCGAACTGCAGTCGATGACTGATGTCATCTCACCGGAAACTGCGACTATCCCGGACTGGCCGGTTGCCTTCCAGTTCCCGTGCCAGCGTCCGTTCGACCACTACGCCGGTGTCGCGGAACTTCCGGAGTACCGCATCACTCCGGACCGTGGTCTGAAGGTCGTCGGCGCAGATGTCTGGCAGTCGGTCGATGGCGGTGGTCCGCTCGGATTCTCCGACGCTGTGAATGAGGCTACGTCTGTACCGACTTACCTCAAGAACGACTGGCGCCGCGACTGGGGTTCCGTCGAGAAGCTCTCGCCGCGTCCGAATAAGGACAAGGTCAAGCCGGATGTCGCCGAAATTGAGTATGAAGATATCACTCGCTCGGGTCTATACTCGCCCGGGAAGATGATTGTGAAGGATCCCTAGGCGAAAGAGCCTCGGCGCTTCCTTCACCTAAGGAGCCCGCGTGACTGCACAAACCCGTTCCATCGTTGTCGCCGCAATGGTTGTGACTGACCCGGTGGGGCGGGTTTTGTGCGTTCGTAAGCGGGGTACGGATACGTTCATGCTGCCCGGCGGCAAGTTCGAGCCGGGTGAGTCCGTCGATGCCCCGGAGGTCACCGCCGCTCGCGAGGTCTCCGAGGAACTCGGCGTGGACATCGACCTTTCGCTGTTGCGTCCGTGGAATATCGCCCGTGCAGCCGCCGCCAACGAGGCGGGCTTCGAGGTCGTCGGCCACCATGTGCGCTATGTCGGAGAGTTCACCGATGAACTGGCGAACGTTCAGCCCCATGCCGAGATTGAAGAGGTCCGCTGGCTCGACCCCTGGCTGCCGACCGGGAAAATCGCCCCTATGCTGGCCGAGACCACTCTGCCGAAGCTCCGTGAAGAGCTGCCGCAGCTTGCCGCTGGCCGTGAACAGCCACAGCGCGCACTGTCATCACTGACTGTTTTCTGCGGCTCCGGTTTCGGCAACGATCCCGCCTGGCGCGTCACCGCCGAACGCCTCGGCCAGACACTCGCGAAAAATCGAGTGGAGCTCGTCTACGGTGGCGCGGCGATTGGTCTTATGGGCACGGTTGCTAACGCAGCGCTTGACGACGGCGGCAGTGTCACCGGTGTCATCCCCGAGGTCCTGGTCAAGAAGGAAATCGCCCATCCGCGGCTGACTCACCTGGAAACTGTTGCGACTATGGCCGATCGAAAGTCGCGCATGTATGAGCTCGGCGATGCTTTTGTTGCGCTCCCCGGCGGTGCGGGCACACTGGAAGAGTTCTTCGAGGTGTGGACCCAGCAGCACCTGGGGATTCATGCCAAGCCGGTGGCGTTGCTGGGACCTTCGGGCTTCTGGGAGCCCCTGCTGGTGCTACTGCGCAATGTTGTGGATGCGGGCTTTGTGCGGCCGGAGCTTCTCGATGCGCTTATCGTCGTCGACGACGTCGACAAACTCCTGCCTGCGTTGATTGCGTGGCGTGCGGGGCGGACGAAGTTTTAGCCTGTTCCCAGCCCCCCACAACACATCACTAGTGAGCAGCAGCCAGCTGCTGCAGCTCGGCTTCGGTGCCGTTGAAGACATCCTCATCGACGATGGTCGGGATGCCATCGATGCGGCCGGTGGAGGAACGCTGCCAGAAGGTCATGCTCTCCCAACCGCCCGGCAGCGAGGTCGGAGCGCTGTCTTGGTAGGCGGCGAGCCACAACGGGTAGTCGGTGAAGTCGGTCGAGTTACCCATTGGGTTCTGCCAGAACCAACGGTAGGTGTAAATCATCGGGGTTTCGCCGGTCTTTTCCTCGACGCGCTCGAGGAAGTCCTTGGTCCACTTTTGCAGCTGGGTCGGGTTGAGGCCGTTGTCCAGCTCGATGTCCAGCACAGGTGGCAATGTCTTGTCCGTGGAGATTTGCTCATCGCGCTGCTGCAGTGCTTCCACATATTGATCGGCCTGCTCGGTTGCGGAGCGATCCGGATGCGCCTTGTGGTAGCTGCCCACGTACAGACCGGCCTTAGCTGCGGCGATGGAGTCCTCGAGGAAGTACTTCTGGTCGCCTTCGACACCATCAGTGGCCTTGATGAAAGCGAACTTCTGGCCGCTGGCTGCGACCTCGTCCCACTTCAGCGCGACACCACCTGGGCGCTGCCACTTGGAGACGTCCACACCAGTCGGCCCCATGTAGAAGCCGGTGCGCGCCGAGTTCGACGATGCGCTGGTGGCTGAACCGGTTGACGAACCGTTGGCATCAGAGCCCTGCGACTCCTGAACATCCGACGCAAGCGGCGCATCGGTGATGCTCGGTGATTCAGTCAAAAAGTCGAGCGACCCCTTGGAATCAGCAGCGGACGGGTTGGAGTGTGCAGATGCATCCTGGGGTTGCGCGTCAGCCGGTGCAATAACGCCCAAGGTCAGCGGCGCAACGGCCACGATACCCGCCAAAGTGGCGCGGCCCGGGCGTCGCTTCAGCACCGCGGTCGCGGAGAGTGGAAGAAAATTCATGGTTTGCACCTTACCCCTTAAATCACTTCAGCCCCATTCGTAAGCCTAAACTTATCTCACCCCTCCAGTCACAGACCCAATCCGCCCTTGCCCCTAGACTGGCGGCATGACGAATAGCACTAATACTGAGACCCAGTCCGCAACGTCCCAATTCTCAACGACTCCTCGCCCACAGGATGACCTCTACTTGGCCACCAACGGCGAGTGGATTAGCAATCACGTCATCCCGGCTGACCGCCCCATCGATGGCGCCTTTTACAAGCTGAGGGATGAGGCGGAGGAAAACGTCCGCGAGCTCATCACCACGGCCGCCGATGCGGATCCGAATTCCCGCGTCGCTCGCTTGTACAACTCTTTTATGGACGAAGCCGCTATTAATAACGCCGGCGCAGCCCCACTCGCGCAGGATTTAGAAATGATCGCCTCCGCCGAGAACGCGCATGAGCTGGCGTTGGCGCTCGGCCGCCTCGACCGCCTCGGTGTCGGTGGTGCGCTCGGGTACTGGGTAGAGAAGGATTCCGGCTCGGACCTGGATGCTCTTTATCTGTTGCAGTCGGGCCTCGGCCTCCCGGATGAGGCTTACTACCGCGAGCCTGGTCACGCCGACACCCTCGTCGCCTATGAGCAGCATATTGCCGCTATGTTGAAGCTCCTCTCCTCGCATGACGACGGCGCGGGGAACCTCTCCACCGCGCTTGCTGCATTCGAGTTGGTGAACCCGGCCGCTGCGGCGGCGCGCATCGTGGCTTTTGAAAAGCGAATTGCCGCTGGTCACTGGAATGTGGTCGATACCCGCGATGCACTGAAGACCTATAACAAGACGGCCATTGCTGACCTCCCCACCGGCTTCCCGGTCGCGGAGTGGCTCGCGGCCACCGGCGTGAATGAGACGAACCAGACTGCCATCGACACCATCGTGGTGATGATGCCGTCGTACTTCGAGCACTTGAGCAAGCTGTGGCAGGACACTGACCTGGCAGATCTGCGCCTGTGGGCACTGTGGCGCGTCCTCCACCAGCGCGCCGCCTACCTGTCGGATGACTTCTCTGCGGAGAGCTTTAACTTCTACGGCCGCACCTTGCAGGGTTCGACCGAGCAGCGTGCACGCTGGAAGCGTGGTGTTGCCTTTGCGGACGGGGCGGTTGGACACGACGTCGGCAAGCTGTATGTGGAAAAGCATTTCCCGCCGGAGTACAAAGAGCAGGTCCTGGAACTAGTGGACTACCTGCTGGCGGCATACCGGGAGCGCATTTCGGAGCTGCCGTGGATGACGAAGGCGACGCAGCAGCGGGCACTGGAGAAGCTGTCGCTGTTTAAGGCCAAGATTGGTTACCCGGAGCGTTGGCGTGATTACTCGGCGATGGAGCTCGGGGATTCCCTGATGGACAATGCTCGCGCTGCCAGCGCTTTTGCGCATGATTATGAGGTGGCAAAGCTGGGCACCCCGGCCAATCGTGATGAGTGGCATGGCACTCCGCAGACGGTCAATGCCTTCTACAATCCGGTGGTCAATGACATCACGTTCCCGGCTGCGATTTTGCAGTCGCCGTTCTTCTCACCAGACGCTTCCCCGGCGGAGAACTTCGGTGGCATCGGTGCGGTTATTGGTCACGAGATTGGGCATGGTTTTGATGACCAGGGCTCGCAGTATGACGGTCACGGCAACCTTCACCAGTGGTGGACCGATGAGGATCGCGCAGCTTTTGAGAAGCTGACCGCCGCGCTGGTGGACCAGTACGAGGGCCTGGTTCCGCAGGCCCTGCGCGAGCAGGCCGAGGAGGGAGAAGAGGGCTCTGACCTGCCTGGCGTCAATGGTCGCTTCACCCTGGGCGAGAACATCGGTGACTTGGGCGGGCTTGGTATTGCCGTCGTCGCTTTCCGACGTTTCCTCGCTGCCCGCGGTGAGGAGCTCGGATTGGAGGACACCCCAGAGACCTACCGCGACCTGTTCAAGCAGTGGGCACTGGTCTGGCGTTCCAAGATTCGTCCGGAGTTTGCACGCCAGCTGCTTGCCATCGACCCGCACTCGCCGGCGGAATTCCGCTGCAACGTCATTGCCAGCAACATCGATGAGTTCCATGAGGCCTTCGGCACTTCAGCGGGCGACGGCATGTGGCGTGAGCCGAATGAGCGCGTGAATATCTGGTAATTCTGCGGGCCCCAGCCTGCGCTGCGATACCCTACAACGTCTTCTGGGGCCCTCCGAGGTCTTCCGCAGCCTCCGGGGACAGCCAACGTCTCACCATTTACTACAAATGCAAAAGCTCGCTTTTTGTTTTTGCAAACGTGGAACTAAAATCACAGGTGAGGCGCACGCTTTCCCGATGATCAAGTCGGGCAGGGCCACAATCAAGCGAGGTTCCTGTTACAAGTGCGCTTGCTAAGTGCTCTTGTTGGAGGAGGCCGCTGTGGACAGTCGCGACATCCAGGCACTCACCGCCGTCAAACTCTATTACGGCGAGGGGCTCACACAGTCTCAGGTTGCAACCGAACTCGGGGTTTCCCGCCCAACGGTTTCTAAACTGCTCAACCTTGGCCGTGAGCGCGGTTACGTGCGCATTGAGATCCATGATCCGCGCGAGGAAGCCTCAGAGACCGCTACGCAGATGCGGGATCGCTACAAGTTGAACGATGTGCGGCTGGCGCAACCGGCTCGCGCTGGCAACGCAGTCTTGCTCCGCGAGTTGGGGCGCGTGGGCGCCGAGCTTCTCGACGAGCTGGTGGTCGACGGTACCCTTCTCGGAGTTTCGTGGGGTAAGACCATGTACTCCGTATCCACGCAACTGAAGTCCAAGGATGTCTCGGGCGTGGAAATTGTGCAGCTCAAGGGAGGAATGAGCCACTCCGATAAGTCCACGAACGACATCCGCACTATTGGCGCTTTCTGCCACGCTTTCCACGCCTATGCCCGCACACTGCCGCTGCCGGTGATTTTCGATTCGGTCGAGACCAAGCGCATCGTGGAACAGGATCGGTTCATTGCCAGCGTTTTGGCTCTTGGCCGGACGGTGGACATTGCAGTTTTCACCGTCGGCGCCGTCGACCATGATTCGCTGGCCTTGAACTTGGGACAGCTGTCGGCAACCGAAAAAGACTTGCTCGTGGAGCGCGCAGTGGGCGATGCCTGCTCACGCTTCTATCGCGCTGACGGTGGCATTGCGCTGCCAGAGGTCGATGCCCGCACGGTAGGTATCAGCCTCTCTGACCTGCGCCGGATCCCCACTCGGGTACTTGTGGCCGGTGGCGCACACAAGGCCGCGGCCATCGACGTGGCCCTTCGAACAAATTTGGCTACTCACCTGGTCATCGACGATGCCACCGCTGAACGCCTGCTTGCGCTGGACTCACCGGCTGCACCGGCTGCACCGGCTGCACCGGGCTCGCCAGACTCCCCTGATAGCTCCACCCCTTCCCCTGCCACGGAATAACCGTCCCGGAACGCATCAGTACAAAGAACTGACACCCGGGCCCGAGAAGCGTCTTTGTCCTCTTCGACCGATAGACTTAAGCGAGCGCACATGTCCGCATATATGTTGCAGCCGCTGTCCGGTCGGAGAGGACGATTGTTTAGGTGTCACCAGCACAGCAAATCAGGCACACACTCCAGGCCTACGAGTCGGCAGACGCATCTTTTGCTCAGTCCGCAAAGAAGTTGCCACCCGTGGGGTGGAAAGGAGCGCTCTACGCTCTCAAGCGTGCGGGTATTGAGTTTTTCTTGGAGCTCGGTTTCGACGCTGCCGCGAAGTTGACCTATTACACGGTGTTGACCTTCGCGCCTGCACTGCTTGCGATTTATTCAATTGCCACGCTGATGCTGGCCGGCTATACAGAAGACCTCAACCGTCTGACCGAGGATTTCATCCGCAGCTACATTCCGGCTGAGTATGCCGAACCGATCCGCAATGTCATTTCAACGATTATCGGCTCCGCCACGGGCGGTCTTGTCGCACTGACTATCGGTATTGTCTTTGCACTGATTTCGTCCTCGGCCTACACGCGCGCTTTTTCGCGTACGGCAAACTCCATCTACGGCGTTTCCGAAGGTCGCACGCTGATTCGCTACCACCTGCTCATGGTCGCCATTACGCTGCAGCTGTTAATCGGCACTGTGGTGCTACTTATTGCGATTATTGTCAATGACCAGCTAGTTATCACCATTGTCGAACCGGTTGCCCGCCCATTGGGTATTGAATCGACCACGCGACAGGTCATTGACTTCTGCATCTCCGTCTGGAGTTGGCTGCGCTGGCCGGTGATTATCGTCATGTCGATGATTCTGATTGGCTCGCTGTACTACTTCACGCCGAACGTGCGCATGCGCAAATTCCGCTGGCTCAGCACAGGTTCGGCACTGGCAATTATTAGCTCGCTGATCATCGGCAAGGCGCTCCAGCTGTACTTATTCAACTTTGCGGCTTCGAATCCCTATGGCGCCATGGGTGCGGTTATCGCGCTGATGACCGCACTCTGGAGCATTAATGTGGTCGTGGTCTTCGGCTTTAAGCTGGATGCCGAGGTTGAGAGGATGCGCCAACTGCGCGCTGGCCTGCCCTCAGAGCGATACATCCAGCTTCCGCCTCGGGCTACCGCTGCCGCCGAGGGCGAGCAGAAAATCCATCAGAATCTAGAAAAGCAGGCGGCCGAATTCCGAACTGAGGAAGAGCTATAGCGCAATCACACCCACGATTGCTGCGTTGAGCAGGTTGGTGCACAGACCCGCGATTAGCGCCAGTGGACCGTTCTTGGCAATCTCACCGCGGCGCTCCGGCGACAGCGCGCCGAAGGAACCAATCTGAATCGCAATGGACGACAGGTTAGCGAAGCCGGCCAGGGCGAAGGTCGCCAGCATGATGGACTTCGGATCCAGCGAGTCGACGTGCTCAGAGAACGAGGTGTAGCCGACGAACTCGTTCAGAATCGTCTTCTCACCAATGAAGCTACCGACCAGCCCTGCGTTCTCCCACGGCACACCAATCAGCCATGCAATTGGCGCAAAGATTAGGCCGAACAGTCCTTCCAGAGACCAGTTATCCTGACCGAACCAGCCGCCAATGCCGCCGATCATCGCCGACAGCATCGCAATCACAGCGATGAACGCAATCAACAGACATGCCACAACCACAGCAATACGACCGCCGGCCAGCGCACCCGATCCAAGCGCATCAATGACGTTCTTCGACTCGGTATCGCGGACATCCTTCACCGACGCATCCAGATCAGATTCCTCTGTCTCCGGCCAGAAAGTTTTCGCAATCAGCAGCGAGCCCGGCGCGTTCATTACCGATGCCGCCAGCAGGTATTCCAACGGCGCACCGAGCAGGGAGTACCCGATCAAGGTCGATCCGGCCACCGACGCAAAACCGCCCGACATACATGCGAACAGCTCCGACTTGGTCAGTTTCGGAATATACGGCTTAACGACGAGTGGAGCCTCCGACTGCCCGAGGAAAATCACCGTGGAAGCGAAGACGGACTCCACCTTCGAGGTACCCATAATGAACTTCAGTGCGGAGCCCACATATTCGACGAAGTACTGCACTACCCGCAGGTAGTAGAGGGCACCGAGGACTGCGCCCAGGAAGATGATCACTGGCAACACGTTAAGCACGAAGACGAAGTTCTTACCCGTGTCGTCGAAAAGATTACCGAACACAAAAGAGGTGCCCTCATTTGTAAAATCGATCATCTTCTCAATGGCACCGGCCACACTCTTCAGCGCCTGGAAGCCAGGTTCCCACTTCAGCACTACCAGCGCGAATACCGCTTGCAGCAGCAGGCCAACGCCGAGTGTGCGCCAGTTAATGGCTTTCCTGTTCTTTGAGATAGCAATGGCAAATCCGATGACGAGGATGATGCCCAGTAAGCCTTGCAGTCTATCCATGACTAAGGTCTTCTTTCTTGATAAAAGAGGCTGTGGTGATGATGCCTACAGGTCCTCGGGACCAAAGGAGTAAGGGAGAATTTTTTCGAAGTCAATGCTGGACGGAGCGCCCAAACCACCATTTTCCGGGCGCTCGGACTCCACTATGACGCGCTTGCACCCAAATTCGTGCAGGACTTGCCGACAGGCGCCACAGGGGTGGCACGGTGCCGCCTTTCGCCCGACGATGGCGCAGGCCGCAATCTTATGGTTGCCGCCGTGCTCCACGACCATGCGGAATACGGCTGTGCGCTCTGCGCAGTTGGTCAACCCATAGGATGCATTTTCTACGTTGCAGCCTGTGACCACCGTGCCGTCGTCAAGCAGAAGTGCGGCACCGACCGGAAAACCTGAATAGGGGACGTACGAGTTTTCCGTGGCTGCGTAGGCCTTAGCCAGCAGTTCTTCGTCTGAGATGTGGGACATTGTGCTCTCCCTCTCCGAACCTGTTCGAGGTATTTATGCAAACATACTTATGTGGGTACAAATGGAAAGTTACCTATTGACATTTGTTCTAGTGCTGATGATAATCGGAATCAGCAGAGTTCACAAGACCAATATCGCTAAGCACAATCGCCTATAAAAGGAGCGAACAATGGCTGAAAAGTTCGATGTAGTTGACGTCATCAAGGTAAAGCGTGATGGCGGTGAGCTCAATCCGGAGGAGATTTCCTGGATCATTGACGCCTACACCCGCGGCGTCGTGGGCGATGAGCAGATGGCGGCGCTGAACATGGCCATCTTCATCCGCGGCATGAACCGCCGCGAGATTGTGGATTGGACTCAGGCGATGATTGACTCGGGCGAGACCATGAGCTTCGCATCGCTGAGCAAGCCCACCACGGACAAGCACTCCACAGGTGGTGTCGGTGACAAGATCACGCTGCCGCTGGGCCCACTGGTGTCCTCCTACGGCGTGGCCGTCCCACAGCTGTCCGGTCGCGGCCTCGGACACACCGGCGGCACCTTGGACAAGCTGGAATCCATTCCAGGCTGGCAGGCGGATGTTCCGAATGATCGCTTGATGCAGATTCTGGAGAATTCCGGTGCGGTCGTCGCAGCAGCCGGTGCGGGCCTGGCACCTGCGGACAAGAAGATTTACGCGCTGCGTGACATCACCTCGACGGTGGACTGCATTCCGCTGATTGCCTCGTCAATCATGTCCAAGAAGATTGCGGAGGGCACTTCCAACTTGGTGCTGGATGTCAAGGTCGGTTCGGGCGCCTTCATGAAGGACCTGGATCAGGCTCGTGAGCTGGCTCGCACCATGGTTGACCTGGGCAACGACGCGGGTGTGAACACCCGCGCACTGCTGACGGACATGTCCACTCCGCTGGGTCTGACCATCGGCAATGCCCTCGAGGTCCGCGAATCGGTGGAAGTTCTCGCAGGTGGTGGCCCCGCAGATGTCGTGGAGCTGACCTGTGAGCTGGCCCGAAACATGCTGGAGCTGGCCGGCGTACACGATGCCGACGTGGAGAAGGCACTGAAGGACGGCCGCGCAATGGATTCGTGGAAGAAGATGATCCGCGCTCAGGGCGGCGATCCGGATGCCGCTTTGCCGGTGGCACCTCACACGCACGATGTGGTTGCGCAGGCTGACGGTTACCTGACCAAGCTGGATGCACTGGCTCTCGGCGTTGGTTCCTGGCGCTTGGGCGCGGGACGTGCTCGTAAGGATGATCCGGTGCAGGCCACTGCCGGTATTGAGATTTTTGCCAAGCCGGGAGACAAGGTGGTCAAGGGCCAGAAGCTGCTCACGCTGCACACTGAAACTCCGGATAAGTTCGAGCGCGCCCTCGAGTCCATCGAGCCGGGCATTGAAATCGGCGACACCGCGCCGACAGCCGAGCGCGAGATTATCCTCGATCGCGTGTCCTAGCCCGCCACCTCCCTACTTTTAAGCACCTACTTTTAAGCTCTCTCCCAAATTTCCGAAAGGACTTGATTTCTCCCATGACTTCCCGCGCTGATGTTGCCAAGATGATTGACCACACCCTACTCAAGCCAGAAGCCACCTCTGACCAGGTCAAGGCTCTTATCGCCGAGGCCGCCAAGCTCGGCACCTACTCCATCTGCATCTCCCCTTCGCAGCTCCCAGTCGAGGTGCCAGAGGGCCTGCATATCGCCACTGTCGTCGGTTTCCCCTCCGGCGCGGTAAAGGCCGAGGTCAAGGCTGCTGAAGCTGCTCGCGCTGTGGCCGATGGTGCTGAAGAAGTCGACATGGTCATCAACATCGCCTTCGCCAAGGAGCACCGCTTCGACGACCTCGAGGCCGAAATCAAGACTGTTCGCGATGCCATTCCGGGCAAGATCTTGAAGGTCATCATCGAGTCGGCCGCCCTGACCGATGAGGAAATCATCGCAGCCTGCAAGGCCTCCGAGTCCGCAGGCGCAGACTTCGTCAAGACCTCCACAGGCTTCCACCCGGCCGGCGGCGCTTCCGCTCACGCTGTGAAGCTCATGCGCGAAACCGTCGGCGACCGCCTGGGTGTCAAGGCTTCTGGCGGTATCCGCGATGCCGCTGCCGCCGAGGAAATGATTGCTGCGGGCGCCTCCCGCCTGGGCCTTTCCTCCTCCGCCGCTGTCCTCGATGGTCTGAAGTAGGCGAACACCGATGCTCTCCGAACAGCTACAAGCCACCATCACCGATTGGATCGCCCACGATCCGGACAAGGCCACCGCCGCCGAACTCTCCTCGCTTTACGACGAAGCCAAGGCCGCCAACCCCGATGCGATTGCCGAGCTGGAAAGCCGTTTTGCCGGGCCACTCGAATTCGGCACTGCAGGTCTTCGCGGTGTCGTTGCAGCTGGCCAGTCCCGCATGAACCGTGCCACGGTCATCCGTGCCACCGCTGGCTTGGTTGCGCATCTGAAGAACATTGTGGGCGATGACTTCACCGTGGTCATTGGTTGCGATGCCCGCCACGGCTCCGCTGACTTTCACCGCGATGCCGCAGCGGTTGTCGCCGCAGCCGGTGGCATGGCCCTGGCTCTGCCACAGCAGCTGCCCACACCGGTGACTGCCTTTGCCGTGCGCCACCTCAATGCCGATGCCGGCATCATGGTCACGGCCAGCCACAATCCACCAAAGGACAATGGCTACAAGGTTTACCTCGGTGGCCGCGCGGTGGAGTCGGATTCCCGCCGAGGCGTCCAGATTATCGCGCCCCATGACAAACAAATTGCGGAAGCCATTGCCGCTACTCCCCCGGCGAATGAGGTCCCGCGCGACTTCGATGCCGTCGAGCAGGTTGGTCCTGAACTGCTGGATGCCTATGTGAAACGGGCGGCTGCGCTCGCAACGACGTCGTCAAGCGAAGAGAAGCAGGCAGCGAAGATTGTCCTCACCCCGATGCATGGCGTCGGCGGCGAGACCATCGTGCGCACACTGAACGCGGCAGGTTTCTCGAATGTCAGCGTGGTCGAGAAGCAGTTCGCGCCGGATCCGGAGTTCCCGACGGTATCGTTCCCGAACCCGGAGGAAGCCGGTGCTTTGGATCTTGCGTTTGAGCTGGCTCGTGCCGAAGACGCGGATGTCATCATCGCGGCTGACCCGGATGCGGACCGTTGCTCGGTGGCTATTCCGGATAGCAGCGTCGACGGTGGCTGGCGACAGCTCTCCGGCGATGACATCGGTGCGTTTCTGGGTGAAGTCATCGGTGCGGACGCCGAGGCCCGTGGGACTGCGACCGTGACCAATGATGAGGGCGCGGAGTTTCCGGCCACGATGGCTAACTCGATTGTGTCTTCGCGCCTGCTGGGTAAGATTGCCGCAGGTCACGGACTGAATTATCGCGCTACTCTGACCGGCTTTAAGTGGATTGCTGGTGTGGATGGGCTCATCTTCGGCTACGAGGAGGCCATTGGCTACTGCACCGATCCGGCAGTCGTGCGAGACAAGGACGGCGTATCTGCGGCGGTGCGTGTCGCCGACGCGGTGGCGCGGTTGAAGGGCCAGGGGCTGGGCATTCAGGACCTGCTGGATGAGGTCGCCTGCGCCCACGGCCTCTACAAGACCGCCCCGTTGACCTTCCGAGTCGAGGACCGCTCGCTGATTACCAAGGGCATGGACACTCTACGCGCCAACCCGCCTGCACAGCTGGCCGGATCGGAGGTCACGCAGGTCACGGACATGAATGACGGCCTAGACATGGTCGACGCCAAGGGCGAGAGCTATCACATCCCGCCTACCGACGGCATTCTCATTCTCACCGAGGCCAACGACCGCGTCATTGCCCGGCCTTCCGGCACGGAGCCGAAGCTGAAGTGCTACTTGGAGGTCGTGCTGCCGGCCGCGCCGGCTGCGATTCCACACGCCGCCGCTGCCGAACGCCTCGACCAGATCAAGGCCGAGCTCAAGGAAATCCTGGGGATGTAGCCACTGAGCAGCTACTAGCTACACCTCGCAACAAACTGGGGTGCGCATGTGCAGCCCGGAGTCTTGGGCCGGCTCATGAGTTACTGACTAGGTTTATGACAAAAACAAGCAGAAATTAGTGCCGAAACTGCCATAAACTTAAGCAGTTTCTCGATGGCCGCGCCCTCATTTGAGGCTCACCACCTCATTTCGGGTCTAGCTAAACCCGCCCTTGCCGCATTTTGCGGACGACATGCGTCTCCTAATATGCTTTACAGTTTTCCCAGTAATACAATAAAAGACGTTAACCGTGTCCCCAGGGGGATGGAACACCATTCGCTACGCGGGTTAGGCCCATCACAGGGGGAACACTTCCTCCTCGCGATTGGTACGTCCAGCATGTCGTATAACGAGTTCCCCAGCTCAGACCCCAACTACAGTTCGAATCCTTCCACCGGCTCGTTCGGTCCCGTGTACCCAAACCAGGCGCCCCAACCCCAACCTCAACCGCAGCCCCAATTCGCTGCGCAACCAGCACCAACTTTCGCCTACGCAGCCCCGGCGTATCCGCAGCAGAACTCACGCACTTCCGGCGCCATGATTGCGCTCATCTCAGTGCTGTGTGTGGTGTTGTTAGGTCTGATTGGCGCGGTACTTTATGTCACCCTAGACAAAGATGACTCGGCGACTGCGGCCGACACACAGACGGCTGCCACTACACAGGTCGCTGCCGATGCTTCGAGCCAGCCCAACCCACCGGTCACGCAGACTGAGACCGTGGTCGTTCCAAACTCCGCGAACTCTGGTGGCTCTGCTGGGTCCTCGGGCTCGTCACGTGGCCTGGCTGGCGGCAACCTCTCCAGTGCGTGGAAGGGCACGTCCTCAACGAGCGATCCGTTCGTTCGAAATGTCCACAGAGCCTACGTCCGCTACCGCAATTCCACTGGTGCGGAATCCGGCACCATCACGGCCTACAGCCCAACGACTGGCCTGACCTACAACATGTGGTGCCGTCCTGCTGGCGGCAACATCAAGTGCACGGGCGGCCGTAACGCAGTGGTGTACATCGGCTAACGCACACCACCCGCAGCCACAGTCGCAACACTCCAGTTCGCGCCCTACGCCGCAACCTACGCCACCACGTCGTCCAGACCACCAGCTAGGTCGTGGAAGATCGCTCGGTTGAGACGAAATGCCTTCTTCGCCTCGTCGACCACGGCATCTTTATCGGCATCCGAAATGCCCAGCTCAGACAGACTCCGTCGGTAGCCGTCGCGGTAGGGCTTAATTTTTCCGATCGCGGAGAAGTCATAGAATCGGGTTCCCTCCGCACCGATGCCGTAGTGCTTGGCCAGCATGGACGCAATCACCTGACCACCAGAAAGATCACCCAAGTAGCGAACATAATGGTGCGCCAATGCGGCGTTGGCGTTGCCGTTGCTTTCGATTTCACGAAGCTCGGCCACGTAGTTCTTTGTCGCCTCCACAGGCGAGATCTTTTCCCGCCAATCAGGCCCCACCAAGTGCTCAAGGTCGGCTGCCAGTGCTTCCAGGCGCTCCAGCTGCGCATCGTAGACCGCGCTGACCTGCTCTGACTCCGCAGTGGACCGCACTGCCTGCTCCAACGCTTCGTACACAAAGTAGAGCTGACCGGTTAAATCGATGGCCGCCTGCGCATCCAGTTCACCCGCGAGCAGTCTCGACATGAAGTCGGAGTTTTCCGCTTCACTGTGGACACCGGAAGTCTCCACTTTGAGCCGCTCTGCCAAGGGCTGAGCAGCCAGCTTGTCACCTTCTTTAATCGCGTTTTCAACCATGGTTTTCTTCTTTCTCTGTGGGCTTTTCGGAGACTAGGGTGAGAGGTATTGTCCGCGCTGAGGCACCAGTACGGGGTTGCCCGCGGAGTCCTGAAGCACTTCCACACCGATGCCGTAGACTTCGCTGACGGTCTGTGCATCCAGGGTTTCCGCAGGCGGGCCTTGCTTTACGACGCGCCCCTGCGCCACCACCACAACGTGATCGGCATACGCCGCTGCGGCGGACAAATCGTGCAGGACCACGACCACGGCTTTGCCCGCCTCCGCGCGGGCGCGCATCATTCCCATGATTTTTTCGGCGTGGTGGAGGTCCAGGGCCGCGGTTGGTTCGTCGAGAAGCACGACGGGAGTGTCCTGGTAGAACACGCGCGCGCTGTGGACGCGGGCGCGCTCACCTCCGGAGAGGGTCGGGACTTCCCGGTCAAGGAGGTGCGCGACGTCGCATTCAGTGATGACTTCCGCGAGCAGCTCCTCGTTCGGGCAGCCCCAGGGGTTGCGTCCGAAGTCGATGACTTCGCGGCTGGTGAATGGCACGGACAGCTCTTGGCTCTGCACCAGGACAGCGCGGTAGCGGGCCAGGTCAGCGATGGAGAGCTCGGCAATGGAGTGCTCGCCGATCCGGACGTCGCCGCCGCTGAGCTCATGGTCGCCGGAAAGCGCTGCGAGCAGTGTCGACTTTCCGGCACCATTCGGGCCGACCAGCGCGGTGACTTTTCCGGGCTCGGCGACCACGGAAATATCGTTGAGGATGCGGTGACCATCCAGGGTGATGCTGACATTTTCGGCAGAAATGCCCAGACCAGAGTGGATTTCCATTAGTGCACCGCCCTCTTCGAACGCAGGAGCAGCCAGAAGAACAGCGGGCCACCGACAATCGAGGTGAGCATTCCCAGCGGCAAGTCCGCACCGGTAATCATGGTGCGAGCCGCGAGGTCGGCCAGCGTTGTGGCCAGCGCGCCGCCGAGGATGCATGCGGGAATCAACGTGCGATGCGCTGGTCCCAACAGCAGTCGTGCAGCATGCGGCACGACCAGACCGATGAAGACGATGATGCCGGAAAATGCCACTCCAGCCGCCACGACCAGGGACGTGCCAAAAATGATGGCGCGACGCAGCGTGACGACGTTAATACCCAGGTGACGGGCTTGCGCTTCACCAAGACTCAGAATGTCCAGCTTGCGGTAGCTGACCCACATGGCAATTACGGCTGGAACTGTCACCAGCGTAATGATGACAACCTGCGTCCAGGTGGCGCTGGCAAACGAGCCCATCTGCCAGAACACAATGCGGTCGCGGGCCGCCGTGGAGGCTACGAATGTCAGGAGCGACACCAGACCACCGCAGATGGAGTTCACAGCCACACCGACCAGAATGATTCGGGCGATGTCGCGGCCACCGTGCGCATTGGCGGCCACAATAGCCGTGGCCACCGCACCACCAATAAAAGCTGAGACCGCAATAGCCCAGCTGCTGGCGAAGACACTCAACACTCCGCCAAGCACCCCGGAAAGCCCGGCGGCGGTGCCCAAAACTGTGGCGGTAGCAGCGCCGACGGCAGCGCCGGAGGAAACACCGATGAGGCCGGGTTCAGCGAGCGGGTTGCCGAACACCGCTTGCAGCGCCACACCCGCGAGGGCTAGCCCCGCGCCTACGAGGCAGGCCAGCGCGATGCGCGGTAGTCGCACTTGCCACAGCACGGTGTCGATGGGCTCTGGCGCGTCACCGAGACCGCCATTGAACACTAGCCTCACCATTGAGCTCAGTGATTCGCCGATGGTGGCGCCGAACTGCCCCACGGAGGCCGACCAGCCTATTGCCAGCACCAGCGCTAGGGCGAGCCCGATGAAAACGGTCGCCTGTCTGAACGGAATAGTTTTGTTCGCGGTTGTCTGCATTGCTCAGCCAGTCACTTCCCCGCAGTCTTGTCTGCACTCGCATCAGCACTCGCATCAGAGCCTGCACCAGAACCAGAACCAGCACCGCCACCGTAGAGAGCATCCGCAATGGCGCGGATGGCACGCGGCGACTGCGAGTCAAAGGACAGCAGCTGCGAATCCGGCACATCCACAACGGACTCATTCTGGCCCGCCGGGGTCTGCGCGATGCCCGGGATCTCCTTCAGACCTTCAATCCCGCCGACGGACTCCAGGCCACCGGTCATCACCAAGATGGTGTCGGGAGCCGCAGCGATCAGGGACTCCGGAGTAATCGGCGTGAACGCGCCCTGAATACCAACGCCCTCGCCGGCATCAACACCGCCCAGACGAGTAATCAGAGAACGCCCACCCGAGTCCGGCCCTGCAATCATGGCCACACCGGTTCCGCGCACGTAGAGGATCATCATCTTGCGGCCATCGGCCTTGGCGTGCGCGTACTCGGTCGCAGCCGCCAGCTCCTTGTCCAGGTGCTCCTTCACTGGGCCAACTTGGTCAGCCAGGCCGACTGCGGCCGCAACTTCGTCGATAAGCGTGTTGATGGTCTCGGGAGTGCGCTCGTCCGACACATGGACGACGGTGATCCCCGCTTTTTCAAACGTGTCGAACACGCGGCTGGGGCCAATCGAGCCATCGGTAATGATGAGCTCCGGCTTTAGCTTCATCACCGACTCAGCATTGACCGCATGCCCGCCGATAGTGAGGTTTGGCAGATCCTTTACCGCCGGGAAATCGGAGGCAGAGTCGCGCCCCACCAAACGGTCTCCAAGACCAAGTGTGTAGACCGAACGACTGAGTGCTCCCGCCCGGTCAAGCGTGAGAATACGCTGGTAGTCCTTACCTTCTGCCGGCTTCGGATCCTTTAGCAGCACTTCGGGGTTTTCCGAAGGCAGGTTCGCATGCGCGCCACCGTGAGCGGAAATGTTGTCGGCGCGCGGTACCGTCGTCACGCCAGCGCTTGACGACGACGCCCCCTGCGGCGCGGCATCATCGGAACCACAGGCGACTAGTCCTGCGACCAGGACAACACTCAACAGTGTCCCGGCAAGGCTGCGAACGCGACAGGCAGGCACGGTGAACATATTCCCCCTCTGTGAGCTGACGCTGCACGGAGATAGACGACAAAAGAATGACTAAATAACGACTAACACTAGTAACAAAGAGCTTAGAAAGGACTTTGCTCTACTCACCCAAAGAATCTTAGGCTATCTTTTGGTTCTAGGTTAGCCTATCCTTAAAAAAAGATAGTAATTTCTAACAGTTTTTCGGAAGGACGTTACCTCCTATGACTACCCGTACGCTCCAGCGTCGCGCAGCTCTCCTGGCCATTCCGGCCGTCGCCGCACTTCCACTTCTCGCCGCCTGTGGCTCAGATGCCCCAGACGGTGCCGCGCAGGATGCTGCCAACGCCTCGGAAACCACCAGTTCGGCTGAGGCTCAAGAAACCGACGCCACCGCCGGTGAAGTAACCATGGAGGCCGAGCCGGTCAACGACCTGTCCGAGGGCGATGTCATCACCGTCGACCTCGCTGGCCTCGACCCCGACTACGGCTACTACGCCGCACTCTGCGCCGCAGAGAAGGCTCCAGGCAACCCCGTCCCGGACTGCACCGGTGACCGCAGTGCCGGCACCCAGTCGCAGCAGTGGATTACCAAGAAGTCCGGTGGCACCACCACCATCGCCGACGACAACACTGCGCACTTCGAGCTCAGCGTCGTCCCCACCGGTGAGGCCGTGGACTGTACTCAGCAGGAGTGCGTGCTGAAGCTCTTCGGCGACCACAGCGAGGGTTTCGAGGACATCACCGAAATCCCGGTTACTTTCGCAAAGTAGCCAAACCACACACGCGCAGGTGTCGCAGACCTAGGCTAAGAGCCATGGAAACCGACCAGCCTGCGACTGCCAAAGAGGCGGCACCGCGCCGCATCACACTCCTGCCCGGCGACGGCATCGGCCCCGAAATCACCGATGCCTGCCGAGGACTCATCACCGGCGTCTTCCCCCACTGGGAACTGAAAGAGGCACATATTGGCTGGTCACAATGGTGCGCGCACGGCAATCCCATCCCACAGGAGACCTGGGAAACACTAGAGCGCAGCGATGCCGCTCTCCTCGCGGCGATTACCTCCAAGCCCGCTCGCGAGGCCGAGGAAGAACTAGCACCGCATCTGAGCGGTACCGGCCTGACTTACCGCTCCCCTGTTCTCCAGCTGCGCCAGCGCCTCGATCTCTTCGCCAACATCCGCCCGGTCACCCTGCCCGGCGCGGCTGCCGACTTCACCATCGTCCGCGAAAACACCGAGGGCCTCTACAGTCACGACTATCTCCTTCCGCCTCACGACGCCCCGGCCGACTCCTCGCACCACCACCTGTGGGCAGAGGTGGTGGAGGACTCGACGGTGGCTCGCGCCGTCGATAAGCATGGCGAAGTTGCGGTTTCTTTGCGCGTGACGACGTCCTTTGCGTGGCACCGCCTTGCGCGACAGGCGGCTAAGTTGGCTCTCGCGCGGCAGGCGGCAAACCCCGATTCGGAGGCCACGCCGACGGTGACGGTGGCGGACAAGCCGAATATCCTGCGGGACTCTGCGCGTGTGATTCGCGGGGCGGTTGAGCAGGTTGCGGAGGAGTATCCGCAGGTCGCATTCGATTTTGCCAATGCGGATGCCGTGGCAATGCAGCTGGTGACCGACCCGGCGCGCTTTGATGTCATCATCGCGGAGAACCTTATCGGCGACATTCTCAGTGACATCGGCGCTGGGCTGATTGGCGGGCTGGGGCTGGCGGCGTCGGCGAATGTGGGCGATAACTTCGCGGTTTTCGAGCCGGTGCACGGTTCGGCACCTGACATTGCGGGTCGCGGCGTTGCTAACCCGGCTGCGTTTTTGCTCTCAGCGGCAATGTGCGCGGAACATCTTGGGCATCCGACCTCAGAGCTCGCACCGGCCGCCAAGCTGCGCCAGGCCGTCTACGCCGCGACTCGCACCGCGCCGACGCTGGATCTCGGCGGCACCGCAACTACCAGCGACTTTGTGGCTGCGGTGCGGGCGGAGCTGGGGTTGTAGGCATTGACTCAATTAAGAAGCGCAATTAAAGTGGTCGCTATCAATCCCAGCCGTTGACCCTCCGCCAATAAGGAGAGCGCCGATGACTGGGATTACTCATAGGGGGAGGGTCAAGAAGTATGAGTAAAAACAGGTATAACGCTGCGCAGGCTGTGCCTTTACGTGAAATCACTAACGAAGACGATCCTTTACACGTTAACTACACCGGAAAACAGGACCCTGAGGACGACGAAGAAGAGCTCTAGCTCCTACTGGAACTGGCTGAGGTCAATGCCTTCCAGCGGGTCGGACTCGCGGATGTCTTCCTCCGGTGGCAGCGGCACCTCGCAGAGCACAACTGCCGCGCCACACGGGTCCTGCACGGTTGCCAGCGGACCAAACTCGGTGGCCTGCGGGGCAACGAGCACGGAACCGCCCAGTTCCTCAGCCTTGGCGACAGCGGTGTCGATATTCTCCACGCCGAGGTAGGCCAGCCAGCCGACGAAGCTCTTATCGGCAGCATCGGTCTGCGCGGCAACCGAGCTGGCTACCAAACCTGCAAATGGTGCCCCGTCTTCCATCGCGACTGCGAAGGTGCCGTGCTCGTTCTTGTTGCGCACTGCGATTTCCCAGCCAAAGAAGTTGTGGTAGAAGTCCGCGACCTGCTCAAAGGTCTCCTCCGGGCCTGCAACCAGCTCGAACCACACCGGGGTGCCGGGCTCGCCCGCTGCAATGAAGGCCTGCTCACCCGGCTGTTCCAGCAGCCCAATGAGGCCGCCTGCGGGGTCGGAAACGACGGCCATCGTGGATCCGTCGACAAGCGGGGTCGGTTCCTGGAAGACCTCGGCGCCGAGCTCACGCGCCTTGTCGACGGCACCAGCGGCGGAGTCGACATGGAAGTTCACGCGCCACTGGTTGACGAAGGCATCCTCCGCGTCCTTATCGGCCTCAAGCAGTACCGACACCGGCATTCCGGACAGCATGGCAACACGGCGACCAGCGGAGGCCTCGCGGGCATCCTCATGGATTGGTGCGGTGTTGCGGTAGGCCCACCCGAGAACGCCGCGGTAGAAGCGCTCGGTCTTACGCGGTGCGGCGGAGAGCAGATCTACGCGCAGGGGCATGCCAAATTCGGCGGGAAATGCGGGCATGAGTTACAGGTTCCTCCACTTTTCAGGATCAAAGTCATCATCGGCGGTGGCCTCATCAAAGTAGTCATCATCGACTTCATCGGTGGTGGCCACGCGTGCCGACATACCGGCAACAGAGACGACGTCCCCTGGACGCAGCACCTTGCCACGGCGAGTGTCGACCTCACCGTTCACGCTGACCTGGCCCTCAGCAATGAGTTCCTTGGCCAGACCGCCCGTTTCCACCAGGTTTGCCAACTTCAGGAATTGCCCGAGACGGATGGACTCATCCCGGATTGCGACATCGATAGGCTCCATGCCCTTAAGTGTGTCATATCCGGTAATAATCTCGAACCGCTACGGAGATGAGGCAGCGCACCCTAACATCTTTCTCATGTCTAATTCACGGTCTCCGAAGCGGCCCCGAATCGCCAGCGAAGCGCCACCCCGCCCTCCGTTGCGCCATATTGTCGCCGCCTCAGTAGCTGTGAGTTTGCCGCTTATGACAATGGCACTCATCTCAAACTCCATTTCCGACCTGCTGTTTTTGCCCCCTATTGGGGCCGCCATGGCCCTTATCGTCGGCGCACCGAACTTGCCCCTGGCACAACCGCGAAATGTTGTAGTTGGACACCTGATCGGCTGCATTACTGGCATCCTAATGTCGCGCCTTCTAGGAGTCTCCATCATCACCGCGGCAATCGCCGCCGGTATCGCCTTCGCACTTATGCTCATCGCTCGGGCAGCTCACTCCCCAGCGACCGCTACCGCGATTGTCACCGCGCTGATGCCGCACGGCCCCGACATCAGCAACAACTTCCGTCTCCTTGGCTTCGTTTTCGCCTCTTCAATCATGATTGTGGTGCTGGGGATCCTCGCCAACCGACTGCGCGGCCTTCGGTATCCGACGTACTGGTGGTAGGCGGATTCTGGGGCACGCACTCCGGCTAAATACGGGTATCAGTGGGATAATGACACTCATGCCAAAGCAGTGGATTAACAACACGACGACCGAAAAGATTGTCATCGTCGGCGCTGGTGGTTTTGGACGAAACGTGGTCAGCTTCATCAAGGACATCAACGACTACGCCGTGGAAAACGGAATGCCAAAGCAGTGGGAAATCCTAGGCATTATCGATGATGGCACCCCAGATATGACCTTTTTCCACAAAATGGGCGTGCAACTCTTGGGCAAAACTGAGGTCCTTGCGGACTTGCCCGAGGGGGGCTACTACACAGTCGCAATCGGCAGCGGCGCTGCTCGACGTTCGATTGCGCAACGCGCAGATGCCGCGGGGCTCGTGCCCGCGACCCTGGTCCACCCAGACACCAGCATTGGCGCGCTGGTCACACTCGGCGAGGGCACGGTCATCTGCCCCGGAACACGCCTGACCTGCAATATTGAGGTAGGCAAGCACGCCCAAATCAATATGAATGTCACAATCGGCCACGATGCGGTGCTGCGGGACTACTGCACAATCTTCCCGCTCAATGCCGTGTCGGGCTTTGTCACGCTTGGCGAAGCCTGCACCCTAGGCGCCAACTCCGTAATCAACCCCGGCCTCACCGTCGGCGAGGGAGCGTACATCGGATCCGGAGCCGCAGTTACCAGAGACGTCGATGACTACTCCGTTGTCGCCGGTGTTCCCGCAAGTGTGATTAAGAATCTTCGTTAGCGGAGACGTCCTTATCCGACGACCCCTTGTCCGACGAACCGGTGAACTCAGTCATGGTCGCTTGGCCCTCTTCTGAGATGCCTTCGCGCCTCAGCACCACCAAGATCGTGTCGAGCAGGATCTTTGCATCGAGCAGTAGCGACCAATTATCCACGTACTGCACGTCGTACTCGAAACGTTCTTCCCAGGTGATGCCATTGCGGCCCGAGACCTGGGCAAGCCCCGTAATTCCCGGTGGCACCTCATGGCGGCGTGCTTGGCGCGGCGAATAGCGCTCCAGATACTTCATGCGCAGCGGACGCGGACCAACGAGGCTCATATCGCCACGCAGAACATTGATGAGCTCCGGAAGCTCATCCAAGCTTGTGGAACGAAGGAATTTTCCTACCTCCGTGAGGCGGGACGCATCGTCGACAAGCCCCTTTGCCGGATTGACGTGGTGCATCGTCCGGAACTTGAGGATATTAAACGGCTCACCATCCTGGCCCGGGCGTTCCTGGCGGAATAGGACTGGCTTCCCCATGGAAAGCCGTACTGCCAGCGCCGTAGCACCCATAACTGGCGACAGCACAATCAGGCCTGCTGCAGATGCCGCGATGTCGACGCCACGCTTAATTACCCGTTGCGCGCGGATGCTCAGTGATTCCATTGGTCATCTCCTACTTTTCGTTGAACATTTCGCGCAGAAGCTTTTCGGCACGCGCATCGACTTCCGCATTTGAACGGTTTCTGACCAACCAACCGATCGCACCCGCTGCACCAGCCGCAGCAAACGACGCTGCCGCAACGCGCAGTTTCTTGTTGTCATTCTTGTTGTCAGGCGCACTTTGCTTGACGACGTCCACCGCTGGCTCCAGCTCCGGCACAACCGGCTCCGCGGTATCGGTGACCATGACTGGTTCGGGCTCGGCTGCGGGTTCTGGTTGCGGCTCCAGCCCTGGTTCTACCGATGCTGTGTCCTGCGCGCGGCACCGTAGGCTCAGCATTGCAAATGCTGCTGCAAAGCCAAATAGCCATAGCGAACGGGAATCGTAGTAGTAGCCGGAAAAAACCTGTGCCACAAGAACGGCTAACGCTACAGCTGCGGTCAGACCAGCTTGAAGAAACTTGAATAGGTGGCGACAGGCGATTGCCAACACAACCAGCACAATCACAAACAGACCGATTCCTATGACACCCGCTTCAGATCCGACTGTGTAGAAGATATTGTGCGGATGCTCCAGTGGACGTGAAGACCTCGGTGTCGACAGCACAACGAAGCTGTGCAGACCACCACCAAAGATGCGGTGTTCACCCATGATTCGGAAAGCTTCATCGTGAAGATAACTACGCCCAGAATCATGTTCTTTTTCGAAGGTCAACTGGATAAAGCGCGTCTTAAAGTACTCTTCAATCTCGGTACCTGCGATGAATCGCGAGTATCCATACGCGACCGCTGCGGCGACAGCGACGTAAAAAACAGTCGCCCACTTCCAACCCCAGTGAAAAAACACAGCTATTGCGGTAAAGAGGACTACCACGGTGGTAGCAACCAGTACACCGCGGCTTCCCGACGCAACGAGACCGTAAGCAAATGGTGCAGCGAACAAGAGAGCTGCCCACATGAACTTACGCCACAGCATAAAAAACACAGCTGCCGCGATGCCGTACAGCATGAAACGGGCAAAGACATTCGGGCCACCGCCGAACGCAGTCATACGTCCGACATATTTCGGACCAGTAATGCCGCCGTAGAGAAAAATAAGCGAGCAAATGGCTATTGCTAACCACAGCCACACCAGTGCCTGAGGATGCAAATAGAACAGTATCGCTGACACCGTGGCGATGAGTCCGAGCGTTATCAACGCAGTAACGACGGGAGCGACTTCGGCAGCTTCAGGAGCCCATAGTCCGGACAGCATCATCCATAACAGCCAGACATAGAACGCCACTAATGCCCACGCTGCAATCGGCCACTGTTTTACATTGCCAGCGCCTTTCATCGCGTTCAACCAACTCTGGCGCTGAGATTGAGGCGTGCCAACGGCGGTAAGGATTGCAACGATCACCAAAATCGGCAATGCCAAAGATAAATCAGGAAGCGCTGCGGAGACATCCTTCATCGTCGTGTCGCCAACGTAGAGAACACCAGCAAACATTCCTGCGGCCACCACAATAAATAGCGACTGCAGTATTGGTTTTCGCTGTTTTACAGCTTCTCCAGCTACCTCAGTAGAAGTCATCCCAGCACTTCCTTCAAAACACCTATCACCCGCGCGACGTCGTCATCGTCCAGCGCCGGACCACTAGGAAGAGTAATGCCGCGGGAGAAAAGATTCTCAGCGGTACCGTTGATGGTCGCTCGCGCGCCCTCATACACCGGCTGCAGGTGCATCGGCTTCCACAGGTGACGAGCCTCGATGTTGGACTCACCCAGCGCCGCAATCACGCTGTCCGGGCTCAGCACGCCCTTATCGACGGCATCCTGTGGCAGCACAATCGAGGTCAGCCAGCAGTTCTCGGTGAACCGCTCGTCGGAGTCAGAGAGCAAGCGGGCACCTTTACCAGGGGCATCGTCGTCAAGCGAGGCGAGCAAATCTAGGTACGCGTCGCGAATCTGGCGACGGCGAGCAATCATGTCGTCCAGACGCGAGTGCTGCGCCCGCCCCAGCGCGGCAAGCAGATTGGAAAGACGGTAGTTGTAGCCGATTTCGGTGTGTTCGTACCAAGCGACGGGCTGACGCGCCTGCGTGGACAGGTAGCGCGCGCGGGCGATGAGATCAGCATCGTTGGACAGCAGCATGCCACCGCCGGAGGTGGTCATGATTTTGTTGCCGTTGAAAGACAGCGCGGCGGCACGACCAAAGCTGCCGGCCGGCTGACCATCGACGCTAGCACCGAGCGCCTCGGCGGCGTCCTCGATGAGCGCGATGCCGAGTTCTTCCAGGCGTGGCGCGAAGGCCGGGTAGTCGGCGCAGCGGCCGAAGAGGTCCACAATCATCACGGCGGGAACGCTCTTGCCCTCGGCAAGCAGTTCATCGACGGTGCAGAGCAGCAGCTCCGGGTCGATGTTGCCGTCCTCTGCGGCATCGATAAACACCGGCGTAGCGCCGACGTAAGCGATGGCGTTGGTCGTGGCCGCGAAGGTCATGGTGGAAACCGGGATGTAGTCACCTTCACCAATCCCCAGCGCGAGCAGCGCCAAGTGCAGGCCAGCAGTACCAGACGACAGTGCGAGCGCGTGCTCAACACCGCAGCGCTTGGCAATCTCCGCTTCAAACGCGTCTACCTCGGGGCCCAACGGAGCCACCCAACCAGAGTGGAGTGCACGAACGACGGCCTGTTCTTCTGCTTCGGTGACTGTCGCGAGCGAAAGAAAGATCCGCTCATTGGGCTTGTTAGCGTCGGCGTTAGTCATTACTTCTGAACCTTTCGGACGCGGTTGAGTACCTCGATGAGCTGGTTGTACAGGCTGTCACGAGCAAAACGCTTCTCACCCAGTTCGCGGTTTCGCTGTCCCGCTGCGCGCATCTCATCGCGGTCGGAGATGATTTCAGCGAATCGCTTGGCCGCGGTCGGAATATCGCGCGAGAGACGCCAACCGGCATCGTGCTCGGTTGCGGCTTCCTCCAGCCAGCCACCGTGGTTGAACACCACCGGACGCGATGCGGCCATGGCATCGAAGACCTTGTTCAGGGAGTTGCCCTCCAGGCAGGGGTCATCACGCAGCGGCGATAGCGCGATATCGGCGGCAGACACGTACTTGGCGACATCTTCCTTCGGCTGACGGCCGAGGAACATCGCATCGGCATCGAGGCCAGCGTTCTCAGCGCGCTGGTACAACGCATCCGAGTCGCTTCCCTGCCCCAGCAGGACAAAGCACACATTCTCCACGCCATCACGACGCAGCTGCGCCGCCAAATCCACAAGCCACTCCAGCTGGTAGGACATGCCAAAACCACCAGCGTAGACCGCCACCACGTCATCGCCCCAGCCCTGCTCCTTGCGGAAAGCTGCACGCTGCTCGGCCGGGACATCAAAACGCTCAAAGTCCGACGCATTCGGAATAACGGTCACGCGCTTCTTCGGAGCTACCTCTTTGACGCCATCGGCCATCGACGGCGACAGCGCCACGACCTCGCTCGATGCCGCATAAAATGCCTTCTCGAGTTGCTTGGCCAGGAAAATCGCCACCGGATTATTGAGGTAGCCCAACTTGATTGGCACCTCTGGCCACAGATCACGGATCTCCGCCACCAACGGCGCACGCTGGGTAAACTTCGCCACAATTCCCGGAACCGCCACAGTCAGCGGAGTCGAGGACGCGTAAATCACGTCGGCAGGCACACGAGCAGCAACCGCGGAGGCGCGCACCAGGAAGTTGAAGAAACTGACGATGCGCTCGCGCTTCGACATTTCATTGCGGTACGGAATCGCTAGACGACGCACGTGGATGCCATCAACAGTTTTATCCATGGCCTCATCGCGACCACAGATCATTGTCACCTCGTGGCCTGCAGCGGCCATTCGGCGGGCAAACTCGTAGGGTCGAGAACCACCCGGCTCACCGGGGAGAACAAAGTGCTGGTGGATATAAGTGATTCGCATTGTTTAGCTTTCCTCGATTACGTCGACGGGGAGTTCTTCGGTGGTAGTTGATGGATTCTTCTGGCCTCCGGTTGGCCGCATTAGCGCCACTGCCGCAACCACGGCTGCTGCAAAATAGACAACTGCGCTAGTCCACGCGAGGCCGAGGGCGTCTCCGAGAAGAATGCCAATCGGGTAACAAATGACAGCGATAACGGCGGAAATGAGCTCCACTCGGCCAATTCGACGGGGATTGTCGCTGCCGAGAATTTCACCGCACAGGTGTCGGTAGCAGCCGAGCACCACGGCCGCGATAGTCAGTGGCAGCACCAACTCCCGGGCAGGCTCAAACTCATGGCCGAATACCGGCACGATGAGGAAGTAGAGTGCCACACCACCGAGCGCACCAAGCGCGCCGTACGCTGCAGTGACTATGCCAAGGTGTCGGAGCACACGAGACGGGGTGAGTTCGCGCCCCCTCTGGTCGCTGGTGCGCTGATCGGCGACCGACTGCGCGACCCAATACAGCGGCTCTGTCGCCGTCGCCACGACCACGAAAAGGCCTAACGACGCCGGTGAGGCCAGCGCCGGCAGTAAAACGCGCCCCAAGCGTGTCGTCGTCAGCGGTCCCAGGCCCGATGCGATGAATGGGGCATTTGTTCGAGCCGTCTCTACCACTCCGCCAACACGGGAATCGGTGTGTTTGCGTGACTTCGCTAGCGACCAGATTGCCAGGGGCAGCGCCGGGAAGATATAGGCCGCAGCCCACCAGCGCCAGTCCTCGACTCCTGCAAAATACAATGCAGTGCTAATCAGCAGTACTGAGCCCTGGAAACCGACGAATACTGCGACAAAGAAAGACACTCGATGGCGGCTGATAGCCATCGCACGAACCATGGAAAATGACACGGTAACCAAGGCGACAACGCCGGCCATTGCCGTCCACGGTCCGTAGACGACACCTGCGATGGCACAGGCAATCAGAGCGACCACAGTCATGGCGAAACCACTCGGAATGAGACCGTGGTCGTAATCATCGCGGCGCAGCAAAAGCCGATCGGCCCCAAAGCCGACGAAGGGCGCCACAATATAGGCGAACTGCAAAACGGTAGCGACCTCGCCTCGACCGGCGGGCCCCAGCACTCGCGCGGAAAGAATACTGACCACAAAGGCGACGACTGCGGCGAGCGCTGAAGCTGCCGAAATCGTCGCAACTGTTCGAACTCTTTGTGCCAGCTGCCCGGAGTTAGAGGAGCTGGTGATTGTCACGGTGGGGAGTCATCCTAACTATTTTGCCTTCGAGCTAGCGGTTGCAAGTGATTGTGCACCAGCGGTATACGCCGCAATACTGCTTTGCGCCCCACCGTGCTCTACAAGCCAACGACGTGCAGCATCGTGATTATGTGTGCACGGGAGAATCCGCGAATTCAGCCGTTCCGGCTCAACACGTACCTCAGTAATCAGCGGATGACGATCACCAATCTTGGGAACCTCGCGGTCATCAACCAAGTCCTCGGAGATCTTCTCACCTTCGCGAAGACCCGTGTAGACAATCTCTACGTCTGCGTCATGGAGCCTGATAAGATTCTCCGCCAGCTCAGCAATCTTGACCGGCTTACCCATCTCCAGCACCAGAGTCTCACCGGACTCTGCAATAACGGTAGCCTGCAGCACCAGCTGCGATGCCTCCGGAATGGTCATGAAGTAGCGCTGAACGTCAGGGTGCGTCACCGTAACCGGGCCGCCCTCTTCAATCTGACGCTGGAAAGTCGTAATGACCGAGCCACGCGAGCCAAACACGTTACCGAAGCGGACAGATGCCCAGACACCTTCGTGAGTTTGCCCCATGTGCGCAGTCAGACGTTCTGCGGCGCGCTTGGATTCACCCAGAATCGAGGCTGGGTTCGCAGCCTTGTCCGTGGAAATATTAATAACGGTTGAAACATTGGCTGCAGCGGCTGCATCCAGGACGTTCTGGGTTCCGATGACATTGGTTTGCACTGCTTCTGCAGGGTAGCTCTCCAGCAGCGGCAGGTGCTTGAGAGCTGCAGCATGGTAGACAACATCGGGCTTGCGCTCGGTGAAAATCTGCGTCAGCATTTCCGCGTCACGGATATCAGCCAAGACGGTATCGGAGCCGTCGAGAAGCGCCGAACCTGTCAGCGACAGCTGAGTGGCATGCAAGCCGCCCTCATCGCGATCCAGCATGATAAGTTCTGCCGGCTCAAAGCGGTGAACCTGTCGGCAGATCTCGGAACCGATAGAACCGCCAGCGCCTGTGACCAGCACCTTCTTACCGCGGATTATCGAAGCGACCTTGGATTCATCCAGGTGCAGCGGCTGGCGGCCGATGAGGTCGGCGATGTTAATTTCGCGCACCTGCGAGGTAGCGACAGCGCCACGGTGGCGCGAGTACTCCTCCACCGGCGGCAGAATAAGCAGGCGCAGGGACGATTCCTCACAAATGTGGTTGAGGACATTGATGCACTCAGTGGACAGTGGCTCATTAGTCGCAATGATGACCGACTGCGCCGAAGTGCGCGATGCGACTTCGCCCAACTGATCAATGCCACGAATCACGCGGAGACCATGGATACGAGAAATATGGTTCTCACCGCTTTCTTCGGGATCGACGATTCCAACCAAGTGGAAGCGGTTCTCACGGGAAATACCGGAACCCGTAAGGCTGTTAATAAAAAACTTGGCTCGACGGCCTGCACCGAGAACAATCAAGCGATCATCCGTCTGGCGGGTGCCAAAGTTATCGGTAATCCAGCGAGCGAGAGTTCGGGTATAGATACTTGCCAAAGTTGCGACACAGCCACCGGCGAACGGAACGTACCACGCAATTTCCGGGAAGGTCTTCAGAATTTGAGCCAAACCAGTGGCTGCGGTAGCGCCGCCCATGCTGATGCTCAGCAGAACAATATCTTCAGTTCGACTGCCGGGCCATACGCGTTGCGGGTTGGTGTACTCCCCGAGCAGCAGGCCAAGCAGGACGATGACTACCACGGCGACAGCGACAACCAAAAAATTAGTGCCTGATATTTCAGAGAAAGATACCAATTCACCGCGGACGATTCCATTAGCGGCGGACAGCGCAACCAGCCAGGCGAGTACATCAAATACACACCAGGCGAGCTGCTTCCAGTCTCGGATAAACATTCTTATGCCTTTTATTGCTGGTTAAATTTTCCTACGCACAATGCGTTCCACAGGCTTGGCATACTATGCGATATGAACTACATTTACAGCTCCTACCCCAAAGGGCTACCCCATCGTTCGGGTGGCCAAAAAGCCACCCTTTCCATCCATCATTCCCCCTGGTAAAACAATGTTTCGCCAACTATTTACCGAAGCTTCAATCTGTTTACATTCATATAACTAGCTGTACAAACTAACTTCTAACGTAACCACTTCCCGACGATTCCAATTAATGCAAAATCGCCTCTTTATTGAGATGCTTATTCACGGAAGTATTTGCGTGAATACTCAAATAATCGTTTTTGACAAAAGGGTTACACTTCCCCCGTGAGCACATCATCAACGCGTCGGGCTCACGCTTTCATCATCCGGAAGCCCTTCCTTGCTGCATTGATTACTGCCGTTTCAGTTCTAACGGTGATGACGCTATTGCTTGCTACCCTGATGCTGATTCAAAACCGGATGAGTCAGACACAGCAGACCACACAGTTCTGGCAGGCCTACAAAAACGGCGAAGACCTGCCCAAATAAAAGCACTCTTACATGTACCCCTATTAAATGCGCAACCAGTATGCGTATTATTGATATATGTCGTCGCCCGCCACACCAGAGCCCCAAGCCCCCACAACCAAACCCCCTTCTAAACCTGGCAAGAGTCACCGCATGTCCTGGCATCGCAAGGCCGGTATGCCGGTGCGCTGGTGGTTCGCTGCCATCATTGTGGCCGCATTAGTCCACCCATTTGTCACCGATGGGCGCTGGCTGTTGGTGCACCTCTTTACCCTCGGCGCCGTCACTAACTCCATCCTTATCTGGGGCCGCCACTTCACCGAGAAACTACTGAAAATCGATGTGCCCGATGGCAATCGGCACATTCAGTTAGCAAACATTTACCTGCTCAACGCGGGCATTGTCGCAACGGTCGTCGGCAAGCTGGGCGATTGGTGGCCAGTGACCACGGCCGGCGCGGCGGTCGTCGGCGTCGCCGTCGCATGGCATGCGATTTCCCTCGGACGCGACCTGGTAGCGAAGCGCGATCGACCATTCGCCATCTCTGTTGCGTACTACGTCGCGTCGGCATGCCTACTGCCGATCGGCGCCACGCTCGGCGCCATCCTCGCATCTCCGAAGGGCGAAGCGCTTCACGACGACCTCCTACTGGCACATGAAGCCATCAACATTATTGGCTTCCTCGGGCTCGCGGCCTGCGGCACGCTCATCACCATGTTCCCAGCGCTGTGGCGAACCCAGATGTCGCCGCATTCCCGCCCGAAGCTGGCACTAGCAGTACAGCTCATAGGTATCGCGACTACCACAATCGGTGCGCTGACCAGCTTCAACTGGTTCGCCTCCGTCGGCCTTGGCATCATCACTATCGGCTGGGTCATAGCCGCCATTCCGTGGGCGCACAACGTCATGACTGTCGCTAAAGACCCCCGCGACCGCCTCAGCTACCCGGCGCTGTCTGTTGCGGCTGCGGCCGTCTGGCTGATCGGCACACTCACAGTTGCCACAGTCAAGGCGCTTGACGGCAGCTTCGTAATCTCATCCCTTACGCTGCCGCTGGTAATCGGTTTCGGCGCACAATTGCTTATCGGCATGATGAGCCAACTCTTGCCCGCCACCATCGGCGGAGGTGCTGGCCCAGTCTCTGCCGGTATGAAGGAACTTGACCGCGCGGGCGCATTCCGCTGGTCGATCATCAATATTGGTCTGGCACTGTGGCTAATGCCGCTGCCTTCCTGGACCAAAGTGGCGGTCTCCGCAATGGTCTCCCTTGCCTTGGTGTCTTATCTGCCACTTGTCGGCCGTGCCGCGAAGGCTCAGATTGGTGCGCTGAAAGAAAGTCAGAAGGCACGGGCCAACAAAGAAGCAACGCCGAAGCCGGTCGAACTGCACGCAACTGCACGTCGACTCGGTGCTCAAACTACCGCCGCTCTGGCTGTATTGGGCCTGGTAGTGACTATTGGTGTTGCGCTGAGCGGTGGCGGCGGAACGGGCAGCATTGAAACCACCGGCGATATCGCACCCACCGGCGAGACCGTCGAGGTCACGGTTACCGCCAACGATATGACGTACACCCCAAACATCATCGAGGTCAACCCCGGTGACCGCCTGGTCATCACCATGGTCAACGCTGATTCCCAGGTCCACGATCTGCGCTTGGCCACCGGCGAGGACACCGGACGTGTCGCCCCTGGCAACTCCGCCACCATTGAAGTGCCGGTTGTTCCCGGTGACATTGACGGCTGGTGCACCATTGCTGGTCACCGCCAGATGGGCATGACGCTCACGGTCAATACAGGTAGCACTGATCATTCACACCACACCGGACGTGGCAACCACGCTGACCATGCCACTCCCGGTGCGCTCGGGAATGTCGGCGAGCAACCCGGCCCAGACTCCCCTACTATTAATCCAATATTGGCGCCCGCCGAGGACACTACAGTCCACCACGTCACCCTGAGAGCCAGCGAGTTCACCGGCTACGCTGCCCCTGGCGTCGAGCAGCAGCATTGGGTATTCAACGGCAAACCGCTGGGGCCAACCCTGCGCGGCAAGGTGGGCGACGAGTTCGTCGTCACGCTCATTAACGATGGCACGATGAGTCACTCCATCGACTTCCACGCGGGCATTGTCTCGCCGGATGAGCCGATGCGAGACATTGCCCCTGGCGAGAAGCTTGAGTACCGCTTCCGCGCCGACCGGGCGGGCATCTGGATGTACCACTGCGCAACCATGCCCATGTCCATGCACATCGCTGCCGGCATGCACGGTGCGGTCATCATTGACCCGCCGAGCCTCGCAGAAGTCGACCACGAAGTTCTTCTGGTGCAGTCCGAAAGCTACTGGGGCGAAGCCGGCCCCGATGCCGACAAGGTCATGGCCGAGGATCCGGATATCTACAAGTTCAACGGTTACCCCGACCAGTATCTCACCCACCCCATCCGCATTCGCGCAGGTGAGACGGTACGTTTCTGGTTACTGGCCGCAGGCCCCAACAAGGGCACGAGCTTCCACATCGTCGGTACGCAGTTCCATCGCGTGTACAAAGAGGGAACGCTTTTGCTTGACGACGGCGTGGGCGGCGCCCAAGCCCTTGACCTCGGTGCCGCGCAGGGTGGTTATGTTGAGGCCGAATTCCCGGAGCCGGGCACGTACCGCTTTGTTGACCACCAGATGGTGCATGCCGAAATGGGAGCACGCGGCGACATAGTGGTGAACTAAACCAGGGTTTACAACTTAATTGGAGCATCCTCCGGCTCCACCGCGCGAGGCAAGTTGGACTCACCCATCAGGTACTGGTCCACGGCCTCGGCGCAGGCGCGGCCTTCGGCGATGGCCCACACGATCAAACTGGCACCGCGGCCATTGTCACCGGCCACGAACACCGGACCGTCGAAGTTCTGCTCGATGTCGCTGCGCACGGCGAGGTAGTCGTCATCACGCATCATCACACCGCGATCGTTGAACTGAATCCCCAGCTCATACGGCAGGCCCCCGCGCTCCGGACCGGAGAAGCCCAGAGCAATGAGAACTAGGTCGGCATCGAGCTCGAAATCCGTGTCCTCCATGGGCACGCGCTTCCCATCGATGACCTCGACCTCGTTGGCGGACAGACCGGTCACGTGACCGTCCTCGCCGTGGAAGGAGACGGTGTTGACGTTGAAGACGCGCTTGCCCAGCGTCTCACCGGTGACGCGAGCGTTAAGGCCGAGTGCCTCGGTAACCTCTGGCGGCTCGGAACCGGTGATGGTGTACTCACCTTCTTCGTGGGCAGTAGCTACGCGCCAGACCAGCGGATACATCGGCCACGGAGTCGACGCCGCACGGGACTTCGGAGCCCGCGGACGGATATCGAACTGCGTGACGGACACCGCTCCCTGGCGCAGCGCGGTACCGAAGCAGTCAATGCCGGTGTCGCCACCACCGATGACGACAACCTTCTTGCCCTTGGCATCAATTGGCGGGGTGTCGAGCTCGCCTACGGCAACGCGGTTGGCGCCCGGCAAGTACTCCATAGCCTGGTGAATGCCCTCGAGGTCACGACCATCGACAGGTAGGTCACGGGCAAGTGACGCACCGGTAGCTAGAACAACCGCGTCGAATTCGGCCAGGTCAGCGGCGGTCGGTGAGACGTTGGTGCGGAACTCAGTGCCCTCAATCTCCATCTGCTCAAGGCGACGGTCGAGGAAGCGCTGCTCCATCTTGTAGTCCGGTACACCGTAGCGCATCAGACCACCGATCTTGTCGTCACGCTCGAAGACCGTGACATCATGCCCGGCGCGAGTCAGCTGCTGTGCTGCAGCAAGGCCCGCCGGACCGGAGCCGATAACAGCGATGTGCTGACCGGTGTCGAAAGTCGGCACAATCGGCTGCACCCAGCCCTCATCGAAGCCGCGTTCAACGATGGCCAGCTCAATACTCTTAATGGTCACCGCATCGTCGTTGATGCCGAGCACACAACCGCCCTCGCACGGAGCCGGACACAGGCGACCGGTCCACTCGGGAAAGTTATTGGTGGCGTGCAAGCGCTCGAAAGCCTCGTGCCAGCGGTTCTGACGAACCAGGTCATTCCACTCCGGAATGATGTTGCCCAGCGGGCAGGTCGAGTGACAAAACGGCACGCCACAGTCCATACAGCGGGTCGCCTGCTGTTGCACCTGCCCGTTGCTAGCCTCCTCATAGACCTCTTTCCAGTCCATCAGACGCAGCGGAACCGGGCGATGAGCAGGCTCTTCGCGCTGGAATTTCATGAAACCCTTCGGATCAGCCATTGCTTACTGCCTCCATGATTGCCTCGTTGATGTCAGCGTCGTTGTCCTTTGCCTTCGCGACTACGTCGAGAATTCGGGCATAATCACGCGGCATGATCTTGATGAACTGTGCAGCCGGGAACCGAGTCTTGGAACCCGTGAGCTTGCGGTGCTTCGACAGCGTGGCCTCCAGCCAGCTGATGTCCTCATCACCCAGCGGCACGATGTCGACCAGCTCGGTGTTGATGTTCGCCCGCGTCGCCTCGTTATCCAGCAGATAGGCGATACCGCCACTCATACCGGCGCCGAAGTTGTGACCGACCGGACCCGCCACTACGACGCGGCCACCGGTCATGTACTCACAACCGTGGTTACCGATGCCCTCGACCACGGCCGTAGCACCGGAGTTACGCACGCAGAAGCGCTCACCGACAGTGCCGCGGACGAAGATCTCACCACTGGTGGCACCGAAACCAATGACGTTGCCGGCAATGGTGTCGGTAGCCACATCCGCGGTCGGCGGAGCCGAACGTGAAGGTCGAACCACAATCTTGCCGCCGCACAGTCCCTTGCCGACGAAGTCGTTAGCATCGCCCTCCAGCTTGATGGTCACACCGGCTGGCACGAAAGCGCCCAGTGAGTTACCGGCGGAACCGAGCAGGTTGACGACGATGGAGTCGTCGGCAAGCCCCTGCTTACCTGCGACTTTCGTGACTTCGTACCCCAGGCGCGTGCCCACGGAACGATTCACATTGCTGATGGCGTGGTGCAGCGCCACTGGCGTCGGCGCCAACCCATTCGCGCGCGCCGTGCGCAGTGCGGGCTGCGCTTCGTCGATGAGACGCTCGTCCAACGCACCCTCGAGGCCGTGGTCCTGCGCTTTGGTGCAGTAGGAATCCTGGTCCGCAAAGAAGGGGCTTTCGGCAACGTGCAGGATTCGCTCCAGGTCAAGCTTTGCGACGCGCGGAAGGTTGCCCAGATCCTTGCGCGGACGCAGGCACTCGGCATGTCCGACCGCCTCATCGATGGTACGGAAACCCAGTTCAGCGAGGTATTCACGGACCTGCTGGGCGATAAAGGTGAAGAAGTTGACCACGTGCTCGGCACGGCCGGTGAACTTGCTCCGCAACGTCGGATTCTGGGTGGCAATACCGACTGGGCAGGTGTCCAGGTGGCAGACGCGCATCATGACGCAGCCCTCCACCACCAGCGGAGCGGTGGCGAAACCGAACTCCTCAGCGCCCAACAGCATCGCGACCACGACATCGCGACCGGTCTTGAGTTGACCGTCGCACTGCACGCGGATGCGGTCGCGCAGCCCGTTGAGCATCAGGGTCTGCTGGGTTTCAGCGAGCCCCAGCTCCCACGGACCACCGGCGTGCTTGAGGCTGGTCAGCGGCGAGGCACCAGTGCCGCCATCGTGGCCGGAGATCAACACGACGTCGGCATGCGCCTTCGAAACACCAGCGGCGACGGTACCCACGCCCTGCTCGGAGACGAGCTTCACGTGAATGCGGGCGCGCGGATTGGCGTTCTTGAGATCGTAGATGAGCTGCGCCAAATCCTCGATCGAGTAGATGTCGTGGTGCGGCGGCGGCGAAATCAGGCCCACGCCCGGGGTGGTGATGCGGACTTCCGCAATCCACGGGTAGACCTTGTTCGGTGGCAGCTGGCCACCTTCGCCGGGCTTTGCGCCTTGGGCCATCTTAATCTGGATGTCGGTGCAGTTGGACAGGTAGTGGCTGGTCACGCCGAAGCGACCCGATGCGACCTGCTTGATGGCAGAGCGCTTCCAGTCGCCGTTGGCCTCCATCTCGAAGCGGTCCGGGTCCTCGCCGCCCTCGCCGGAGTTGGACATGCCACCCAGGCGATTCATGGCAATAGCCAGCGTCTCGTGCGCCTCCGCGGAGATGGAACCGTAGCTCATCGCGCCGGTGGAGAAACGCTTGACGATGCTGGAGACCGGTTCAACCTCTCCAATGTCGATCGGCTCGCGATCCGAGACGAACTCGAGCATGCCGCGCAGAGTTGCCAGCTGCTTGGTCTGCTCATCGACCTTGTTGGTGTAATCTCGGAAGACCGCGTACTGACCAGTGCGGGTCGCATGCTGCAGCGTGTAGATGGTCTCCGGGTTGAATAGGTGGTACTCGCCTTCGCGGCGCCACTTGTACTCGCCGCCGAGATCCAGCTCGCGGTGTGCTTGCTCTTCCGGACGCGGCAGGAATGCGCTGCGGTGGCGAGCGGCAACATCTTCTGCGACCTCGTCGAGGCCAATGCCCTCCAGCGGAGAAACAGCGCCGGTGAAGTACTCGTCCAAGAACTCCTGCGACAGACCGACGGTGTCAGCCAACTGAGCACCACGGTAGGACTGCAGCGAGGCGATACCCATCTTGGACATGACCTTCAGCACGCCCTTGGAGGCGGCCTTACAGTAGTTCGAGCAGGCCTGATCCAGCGTCAGATCACCGAGCTGGTCCTTCATGCGCAGCTCATCGATGGTTTCGAAAGCCATGTATGGGTTAATGGCATCGGCACCAAAGCCCAGCAGCATGGCCATGTGGTGCACCTCGCGGGCGTCGCCAGCCTCAATGATGAGGCTGGCACGCGTCCGAGTGCGTTCCTCCACCAGGTGGTGGTGGACCGCGGAGGTCAGCAGCAGCGAGGGGATCGGCGCAAAGCGCTCGTTGGACTCACGGTCAGACAGCACAATCAGTCGGGCACCACGGTCAATGGCTTCAGAGACCTCACGGCGGACACGACGAATAGCGTTGCGCAGGCCACGGCCACCGCGGGCGACCGGGTACAGGCCGGAGATGACCTCGGCGCGGAACTCGGAGTACTCCTCGTTCTTGCCCGCCTGACACAGGGTGACAAAGTCGTGGTTGTCCAGGATTGGATGCTCTAGCCGGATACGACGGGCGGCATCGGCAGTGGGCTCCAAGATGTTGGTCTCTGCCCCCAGCAACGTATTCATGCTGGTGATGGACTTTTCGCGCAGCGAGTCCAGCGGCGGGTTGGTCACCTGTGCAAACCGCTGCGAGAAGAAGTCGAACAGCATGCGAGGTCGGTTGGACAGCGCCGCAATCGGCGTGTCCGAGCCCATCGAACCCAGGCCCTCCGCGCCGGTGAGTGCCATCGGGCGGATGATTAGGTCAACGTCTTCTTCGGTGATGCCGAAGACGCGCTGTCGTAACACCGCGCGGGCATGCGGCATGTACTGGTAGCGCTCTCGTGGCAAATCGGCGATGTCGACCAGGCCTTCTTTGATCCATTCCTCGTAGGGCCCAGTGGCGGCCAGCGTGGACTTAATCTCCTTGTCCTCAATAATGCGACCGGCCTTCATGTCCACTAGGAACATACGCCCCGGCTGTACGCGCGTGCGCTGCACAATCTGCTCCGGCGGGATATCCAAGACACCAGCTTCGGAGGCCATCACCACCAGGCCCTCGTCAGTCACCCAAATGCGTCCCGGCCGCAGGCCATTGCGATCCAAGATGGCACCGATGACCTGGCCGTCGGTAAAGCAGATAGCGGCGGGGCCGTCCCACGGCTCCATCAGGCAGGCGTGGTACTCGTAGAACGCGCGAACCTGCGGGCTGAGGTTGTCATCGTGCTCCCAGGCCTGCGGAACCATCATCATGACCGCATGCGGGAGACTGCGACCACCGAGATGCAGGAGCTCCAGGGCCTCGTCGAAACGCGCAGTGTCAGAACCGTTGGGGTCGCACACCGGCAGCGCGCGGTCGATATTGCCCAGCTTGCCAGAGCGAATCAGCGACTCGCGGGCGCGCATCCAGTTTTCGTTGCCGCGCACGGTGTTGATCTCACCATTGTGAGCGACGTAGCGGTACGGGTGTGCCAGCGGCCAGGACGGGAAAGTGTTCGTGGAAAAGCGCGAGTGCACGATGGCCAGCGCGGAAGTAACTTCCTTCTGCTGCAGGTCAAGGTAGAAATCCTTCAGCTGCGGGGTAGTGAGCATACCCTTGTAGACAATTGTGCGGCTGGACAGCGACGGGAAGTACACGGTGTCGCCGCCAGAGCCCTCGCCGGCGCCCCGTTCGCCCAGCTCACGCTCGCAGCGCTTACGCAGGAAGAACATCTTGCGGTCGAGATCAATATCGCTGAGCTGGCGCCCCTCGTAGTTCTTCGCGGTAACGAAGAGCTGACGGAGCACTGGCATAGCCTGACGGGCCATCTGGCCGAGCCCTTCAGCGTCGATCGGTACATCGCGCCATGCCAGGATCTCGATGCCCTCTTCAGCGCAGATGTCCTCAATAGCCCGAATGGCATCGAGGGTGGCCATGCGCGACTGCGGCAGGAAGGCGATACCAGTGGCGTAGGTTCCCGCCGGCGGTAAAATAACGCCTTCCTTGCTCAGCTCAGCGCGGTAGTAGGCATCCGGAACCTGAATGAGAATGCCGGCACCGTCGCCAGTGGTCTTCTCTGCACCGGCGGCCCCGCGGTGGTCGAGATTGACCAGTGCCTGAATGCCCTTTTCCACAATGTCATGGGTCTGGCGACCGTAAATGTCGGCGACAAAGGCCACGCCACACGCATCGTGTTCGTTCGACGGGTGGTAGAGACCTTCCCTCTGAGGACCACGAGGCAATGTGGCCGCTGTTTCGGTCAGAGTCATGGCTGTCTTAGCTGTCATGGCTGTTTTCCCCTTATAGGTGCAATGTGCCAATTGGGGGACACGGGTTATCTATATTTCCAACTGTTTTAACAATGCACTTTCATCTAGGCGTATTGCAATACGTATTTAGGGAATTAACTGTATTTGCCCACCCCCGAAGGGGCTAGACCAGCCTGCCAGCCCGAATAAAACCGGGCTTTTACTACCCGTTTTAATCTCATAACCCCCTAATCGAGCTACCACCCCCACTATCCACGCACAGTTGTTCGATTCTTTAGCAAACCCCCTCCATACCCAATCCCCTCCTACCGCTATGGTTAGCTCCATGCTCGCCAACCGTCGTTTCCGCTCGCCATTACAGGGCCTCGCCCTCCTTATCGGCGCAGCGACAATCCTCAGCGGCTGCACGGATCCCATAGACCCCACTCCAGAGAGCCAGTCGCATAGCCCGGCCCCGGCACCCGCTTTTACGCCCGAGCCAGCGGAACCCGCGCCCGAGATTCCTGAAGCGCCCCACACCCCAGACTCCCCCGGCACCCCAGCGCCCGGCACATCGCCTATCGACGGCATCCGTAGCGCCCTCAACCAGCTGGAGATAAAAGGGCGCGCACCGAAAACCGGCTATGCGCGCGACGAATTCGGGCAACGTTGGAGCGATGACATCTCTGCCGAGTTTGGCCACAACGGATGTGACACACGGAACGACATTTTGAATCGTGACCTTATTAATAAGGAGTACAAACCAAATACCCGCGATTGCGTCGTACTTTCGGGGCAACTACTGGATCCCTACACTGGCACGATGATTGAGTTTCAGCGCGGCCGCGACACCTCTTCCGCCGTGCAAATCGACCATGTTGTGGCCTTGAGCGACGCCTGGCAAAAGGGAGCACAGCAGCTCTCACCTGAGGTTCGGCAGGACTTTGCCAATGACCCCCTCAACCTCTTGGCCGTCGATGGTCCCGCTAATCAGCAAAAGCGAGATAGCGATGCCGCATCCTGGGTACCCGCCAACAAACCATTTCGCTGCCAGTATGTCGCTCGCCAGGTGGCGGTAAAACAGAAATACAACCTGTGGGTCACGCAGGCGGAGTCCGATGCCATCGACCATTGGCTCTCCACCTGCACACCAGAGGATGAGCCCGCGCTTGCCGCTCTAACCCTGAATTAGGGCAACCGTTTCCGACACACACCGACACCACACTTCTAGGCTCAAGCCGGCGAATATGTCACCTATTTAGCTACGCGCTCGCAACCCCCGCCCCTCCTAGTCGCGAACGTTTCTGTTTTTCTGAAGAATCCTAGCCCCTAATTTCTGGGGGCGACCGCCATTCACTCACGGCCCACTCCCCTCAAACAAACCAACCGAAAACCCCTGGGTTCATAGAGTTATATAGGTCAATATCGGAATTGATATCGTTACCACAGTGTTATCATTTCGTTACGTTTGCCACTTTCCATCGGTTTATAACCGTTTGATAACACTGTATCCTCGAGTCCGTTCGCGAAAAGGTATCCGTCGTAAAGCACTGTGCACACTACTTGCACATCTTTCACGTTTCTTCTTCGAAACTACTTTTTGACGCGGCACAGGTTTGTTAAAGTCTGGTTGTTACAAAATCGCACTATCGTGGTTGATGGTGTCAATGTGACTGGAGAGTCGCTTGGCGCTATTAGTCGCTTGTCCATCATCTTGGAGGATTCTCACCCATGGCAGCTGAAATGAAGGCTCCGGAAGTACCACTTGGGCTCCAAATCAAGGCTTTTGCCCAGTCGATTCCACCACTCCTGCGTACCGGCGCCCTGTACATGACTCCGAAGACGGCGCCGAAGATCCTCGATTACCTGCGTCGCTTGAAGTTCTCCGTCGCCAGCCTTATTTCCATGAGTGCGCTGCGCTACCCGGATCGCCTCGCCCTTGTCGACGATGACGGTGAACTCACCTATTCTCAGCTGCTCGACAACTCTCACGCCCTGGCTCGCGCCTTGATAGACCGTGGCATGACCCAGAAGTCCAGCTTCGGCGTTATCGCACGTAACGGCCGCGGCATCATCCTGCCGATGGCCATCAAGGGATTCATCGGCTCCGAAATTATGCTGATGAATATCGGCTCTGGCCCGACTCAGATCCGCGGCGTCGTTGACCAGAATAAGGCCAAGTTCCTGTTCGTCGATGACGAGTTCCTGGGCAATCTGCCGGAAGACCTCGACGATGTCACCGTCGTTATTACCTCCGTGACCAAGCCGGAGACCCGCAAGAACGCAGGCAAGAACTTCCTGTTCATGGAAGACCTCATTGAAGAAGGTCGTACATCGAACGCCAAGTTAGATCCGAAGCCGGAGCAGGGACGCATCATCATCATGTCCTCCGGCACGACCGGCATCCCGAAGGGTGTCCTGCGCAATGAGCCGAAGACACCGGCAACTGTGGGTGCAATCGCCGAGCGTATTCCGTGGCGCCGCAACATGGTCATTCACCAGTCCGCATCCATGTTCCACGCCTGGGGCTGGGCAAATGTGCTGATTGGCATGGCTACCGGCTCCACCATTGTCACCATGCGTGTCTTCGACCCGAAGAAGGCTGTTGACCAGTGTGAGCAGTACGGCTGTAACGGCATGATTTCCGCGGCCTTCTTCCTGCGCCAGATTAAGGACGTTCTGGATGAGGAGCCGAACCGCAAGATTGGACCGTTCCGCTTCATCGTCTCCTCTGGTAACGCCATCCCGGGCTGGCTCGTCTCCGCGCTGACTCACCGCTTCGGTCCGGTTATCTGTAACTTCTACGGCTCCACCGAGGCCGGCCTGTGCTCCATCGCATCCGGCGCGGACCTCGCAGCTCGCCCGGACTCCGCAGGTCGACCGGCAATTGGCGCCAAGGTTCGCATCCTGGGTGACGACGGCAAGGAAGTCGAGCCGGGTGAGGTTGGCATGATCCACACCGCTCAGGAGCTCTCCTTCATCGGTTACCTGAACAAGAAGGACAAGTTCACCACCGTCGATGGCCTGTTCCAGATCGGTGACCTCGGCCGTATCGACCAGGACGGCTACCTGTACATCTGTGGTCGCTCCGACGACATGGTGATCAAGGGCGGCGAGAACGTCTTCCCACGCGAGGTCGAAGAAATTCTCGGCCCGGTGCCGGGCATCGCCGACGTCTTCTGCCACGGCAGCAACGAAAACGACGAGATTTTCGCTGACCTGTTCCTCTACGTTGTCCGCGAGGACAATGAGGCCGGCAAGAACCTCACCGAGGACATGCTGCGCGAGTACGTCCGCGAAACTCTGGCCGAGCACTCCACTCCGGACCGCGTCTTCTTCGTCGACTCCCTGCCGCGCAACGCCATCGGCAAGGTTGTCCCGCGCGAAGTCAAGGCAATGCACGAGCGCCTGAACCTGGACGCTCAGTAAGAAGCCTGTACACGAAAGTGTGCCCACCGGCTATCCGCGCGGGCGCACCTGGATTTCATCCACGTTGGCATCCGCTCCGGTATCAACGGCCAGACGTACTGCGGCTGCGATCGATTCAGGCCGCATGAACTTCGTGCCGTCGTAACGCCAATCCGCATCATCGCGGTGCCAATTCGACTGCAGCTGAACCTGCATATCGGTATCGACGCGCCCGGGGTGCACGGAGCTGACTCGTACCGCGCCACGCTCTTCCTCGCGCAGCGCATCGGTGAAGGCCCGTAGCGCGAACTTCGACGCCGCATACGGCGAAGTACCAGCTGAAGCGCGGAATCCCGAGCCCGAGTTGATGGTCACCAGCGTGCCCTCCGCCTTGCGCAGCGCCGGCAGCAGCTGGCGGGTCAGGTCGGCGACGGCGACGACGTTGATGTCCATGATCCGCGACCAGTCCGCACGCGAAACCTCCGCCACGTCCCCATCGACGTACACACCCGCCGAGTGCACGAGCACATCCAGCCCGCGCCCACCGAGCGCCTCCAACAGCTTTGCCACTTCCGCGTTTACGGCGTCGGCATCACCCAGATCAGCAACGAATACGCTTGCCGACGGCAACTGCGACGCCACCTTCTCAGCAGACTCAGCACTGGTAGCGCCCACAATGACGTGGTGATCACGGGAGAGATCCTTAGCGACCGCCAGGCCAATACCACGGCTTGCGCCCGTGACCAGGGCAATCTTGGTATCAGCGGCAATATCGATGCTCATATACGGCTCCTCTATGTAGTCGGTTTACTTCTTCGGCTTCGCGCCGCCCACCTGGTCGATGGGGGTCACCTGCAGGAAGTCGATGTTGACGCGATTCGGGCGGGTGGCCGCGAACACAATGATGTCGGCAACATCATCGGCGGTCAGCGACTCAACGCCGTCGTAGACCGCTGCGGCCTTGGTCTCGTCGCCGTCGAAACGCACGAGTGAGAAGTCGGTGTGGACGCGCCCCGGATCGATTTCGGTGACGCGCACGCCATCGACAGCAACCTCTTGACGCAGGACTTCCACCAGGGCGCGCTCAGCGTGCTTGGCGGCGTTGTAGCCGGCACCGCCGGTGTAGACCTGGCGACCGGCAATCGAGCCGACGGTGAGCACAATGCCGCTGGTGGTCTTCAGTGCGGGCAGCAGTGCGCGGGTGACGCGCAGGGTGCCCAGCACGTTGACGTCGTACATCCAACGCCATTTTTCCTCGACAGCGCCTTCAACCGACTCCATGCCCCAGGCACCACCGGCGTTGTTTACCAGCACGTCGACACGCGGTTCAGCCTTAGCCAGCGCCGCCACATCGTCGTCAGAGGTGACGTCAACCTTGTAGACTGTCGCTTCACCACCGGCAGCGCGGATCTCCTCCGCGACAGCCTCGAGCTTGTCCTCGCGGCGGGCTCCCAACACAACGCGAAAACCTTCAGCTGCGAACTGCTTGGCAGTGGCTGCACCAATACCGGAAGAAGCACCGGTAACTACAGCTACTTTCCTGCCATTAGTTGAAGTTTCAGAGGTCATGAGGGCTCAACTCCTTGCTACATGCGTCTACTGATATCCCCGACTGTAGTCATAGGACACCTTCCTCCGCCGAAGACTGCGTGTGCTTTACACCTGATGTTCCACGTGAAACGTATATAAAACTGTGCAAAAATTTTTCCGATTCACCGCATGCACAGCCGTTAAAACCGCGATACTGGTTGCATGTCTGACCAGCCTCACTTCTCACATCTTCTCTCCCCTCTCGACGTCGGTCCTCTAACTCTGCGCAATCGCATCATCATGGGTTCAATGCACTCCGGTCTGGAAGATCGCACCCGTGATATCCCCAAGCTGGCTGCCTATCTGGGTCGGCGTGCCGAAGGTGGCGTGGGACTCATCGTCACCGGCGGTTATGCTCCCAACATCGAGGGTTGGCTGACTCCGGCCGGTTCGATGATGGCGTCGAAGCGCATGGCGGACAATCACCGCCGCGTTACTGACCTCGTGCACTCCCACGGCAGCCACATCGTGCTGCAGGTGCTGCACGCCGGTCGTTACAGCTACAGCCCGCTGGCTCGCTCCGCCAATACCGGTCAGTCACCGATTAGCCCGTTTAAGGCTCATCGCCTCACCGGCTTTGATGTCTCACGCACCATTGGCGCTTATGTTCGCGCCGCGAAGCTCGCGAAACGCGCTGGTTACGACGGCATTGAGGTTATGGGCTCCGAGGGTTACCTGCTCAACCAATTCCTGGCCGAGCGCACTAACCACCGCTCGGACAACTGGGGCGGCAGCGCCGAGGCTCGCATGCGTCTGCCCATCGAAATTGTTCGCCGCATTCGCGCCGAAGTGGGCGAGGACTTCCTGCTTCAGTACCGCATTTCGCTGCTTGACCTGGTGGAAGACGGCCAGACCTGGTCCGAGACCACTGAACTCGCGCAGCGTCTGGTCGAGGCTGGCGTCGATGTCTTCAACACCGGCATCGGCTGGCACGAAGCACGCGTCCCCACCATCGTTACGTCCGTGCCGCGCGCCGCATTCACGGATCTGACTGGTCGTCTCCGTTCGCTTGTCGACGTCCCGATCGCAGCCTCCAACCGAATCAACCGCCCTGAGGTTGCGGAGAAGATCCTCGCTGACGGCAATGCGGACCTGATTTCCATGGCCCGCCCACTGCTGGCTGACCCGGACTTTGCCATCAAGGCGGGCGATGGTCGAGCTGACCAGATCAACACCTGTATCGCCTGTAACCAGGCCTGCCTGGACCACACCTTCGCGGCCAAGCGCTCCACCTGTTTGGTCAACCCGAAGGCGGCTTACGAAACCGAGCTGGTATCCGTGCCGGTTGCGAAGGACAAGGCCAAGCGCGTCGCCGTCATCGGCGCTGGTGTGGCTGGACTCGCTTTCGCGGAAGCCGCAGCTCAGCGCGGTCACCAGCCGGAGATTTTCGAGGCCGCCGATCAGATTGGTGGCCAGTTCAACCTCGCCGCACAGATTCCGGGCAAGGAGGACTACGGCGAGACGCTGAAGTACTTCTCACGTCGCCTGGAGGTGCTCGAAGTTCCGGTTCACCTGAACACGCGTGCCGACGTCGACGAGCTCAAGACCAAGTTTGACCACGTGATTGTGGCCACGGGTGTCACCCCACGAATCCCGGGCATTGACGGTATCGACCACGAGAAGGTCATTCGCTACGACGAGCTGCTCTCGGGTGCGAAGCAGGCCGGTAACAAGGTGGCCGTCATCGGTGCTGGTGGTATCGGTGTGGACGTGTGTGAGTACCTCACGCGCAAGCCGAACCAGACCATCGAGGCCTGGAAGGACGCCTGGGGCGTCGGTGACCCAGCGGAGTTCCGCGCGGGTCTGACCAAGCCGGGCACGGTCTCCGGCGCGGCTGAGGAGTTTGAGGTCGAGCGCGAGGTGCACCTGCTGCAGCGCAAGACCTCCCGCATCGGCAAGGGCCTGGGCAAGACCACTGGTTGGGTTCACCGTGCGGAGATTAAGAAGGCCGGTGTCAAGCAGTACACCGGCGTCACCTACAACCGTATCGATGACGAGGGTCTACACATCACCATCGATGAAAAGTCACAGGTCATCGCAGTTGACAACGTGATTGTCTGTACTGGCCAGGTATCCAATCTGGACTGCCTGGGCGACAAGGATCGCGAAAGCGTCACCGGCGATAACTCCAATGTCACCATCATCGGTGGCGCAGACGTGGCCGCTGAACTGGACGCAAAGCGTGCCATCCGCCAGGCCGTCGAAGTAGCGCTCGCGCTGTAGGGCCGCTACCCCTCGTAGCGGTCGGTGTAGGCGCGCTGCTCGAACTCGAAACGGCCCGGGTGAGCCGGGAACTCACCCGGGACACCGATGGCCAGCAACAGCGCTACCGCCACATCGGTGTCACCGGCACCGATAGCTTCCTTGACCTTCTGCTCACTAAAGCCCGTCATCGGGGAGCTAGCCCAACCAAAGGCGCTGGCAGTGACCATAGCGAAAGAAGCGGCAATCATGGCGTCGCGGATTGCGAACTCGCGGGAGAGACCCTTTTTCTCGCGGGCCTCGTGGAAGGAGGTCATCGAGGCCTCCCGCTCAGCGGCGGCAACTTCGTCCCACAGGCCAGTGGCCTTGTTGGTCTCAACCAGGCGCGGAATACCGCGCTTCCAGCCAGTCGGCTCACCAATGAAAGCGAGTAGCAGCGGCGCATTGGCAACCTGCTTCTGACCACCGGCAGCTTCCACTACCTTCTGACGCACCTCAGGGTCCTCGATACGCACAATCGCGCGGGACTGAATGTTAAAGGCGCTGGGAGCTTCCAAAGATAGCTCCAGGAGGCGGCGCACGTCAGCGTCGTCAAGAGGTTCGTCCGCATAGACGCGTGTGGCACGACGGTTGCGGACGATGTTCTCAAATTCGGTGGCGAACTGGTCGCGCGGAGAATGTGAAGTCATGCATTAGAGATTAGCGGGTGGCCAACCTTCGAGTTCGAGTAGCCAGCGCTTCATTTCGCGGCCACCGGCATAGGCACCGAAAGATCCCGCTCCCCCACTGGCGGGCACCACGCGGTGACAGGGAATCAGAATACCCAGCGGATTGGTGGCACAGGCCGACCCGGCAGCCCTGGCGGCACGGGGTGAGCCGGCCATCTCGGCAAGCTCGCCATAGGTCACAACCTGGCCATACGGCACATCGCGCAGTGCGGTCAGAGCACGAGCGCGGAAAGAATCCTGCGTGAATACGTCGCAGTCCAGCGGCAGCGCAAACTCACGGCGCTGCCCGGCAAAATACTCGCGGAACTGCTGCGCCGCCAGTTCCGCCACCGCCTGCGCTTCGGGGTCGGCGGCGCTGGGGTCGTCGTCAAGCACGGGACCTAAGAGATTGACTTCGACGACCCCGCGAGCGGAGGTGGCGATTCCAAGCGCACCGAAGGGCGTTTCCACCTTGGCAATCACCATGAAACCTCCTACTTAGTCCTTGTTGGTCTGGAACCAGTCCAGCAGCTCGTCCCACTCCTTCTCGTGACCGGAGCGGAAGTAACCACCGTACCCCACACCCTTGCCGCCAGCCGGCTGAGCCTGACGCTTTTCAATCTTTTCAGCAGAGCTCATCACATTGGTAATCAGGTCTGCCGAGGACTCCTCAGTCCAGTAATCATCCGGAACGCGGATGGACAGGAACGGCTGCGGAGCCTTGGAGAAGCGATTAGCGAAGTCAAACTCGGAATCGTCGAAGAAGTAGCCTTCCTTGCGAGCCCAGCGCGCCCACTGACGCATGACACCGTTCGGCGGCTCAATAGCCAGACGCCACGCCGACGCCGGAATGTGGCCAGTAATGAAACCGCTTATCGGGCCCAGAATGTTAAAGATGAAGAATGCGCGGACCTTGCCCGCCACGGACGGCACCTTGGAAATACGCATACCGCGGCAGTTGACCAGTGCTGCTGCGTCATAGGTGCCCTCGGAGCCGGCGTAGGCGATGCCGTGACCACCAACCGCGTGGCCGACAGCGAAGTGCGGCACGTCCGGGTAGGTCTCCTTGGCCCACTCGATCACACCCGGAATATCCTTGGTAATCCAGTCCGACATCCGGATGTCTTCATTGTTCTGGTCAGTCTTCAGAGCGGACTGGCCAATTCCGCGGTAGTCATAGGTGATAACGCCGTAGCCCTTTTCTGCCACGGTCTCAGCGAAACGGTGGTAGAAACCCTGCGGCACACCGGTACCGGAGTGAACGGTGATGATGCCGTTGGGAATGTTCTCTGGGTTCTCCTTCGGGCGGAACATGGTTCCGCGCAGCAGGACGCGGTCATTAGCCGGGATAATGATGTCCTGCCGAGGGCACGGCTCCGGCAACTTCGGGCTCTTCGCGGAAAAACGGCTAATTCCAGTGGAAGTGGTTGAGGCTTCGGAGGTCATTTATGCAGTTCCTTCGAGTGGACTTAACAAGTGCATGATTTTGTATACACAATCTTAAAGTGTAAGGCTCATCACTTTCAGCGCTTTCGTGGAATTTGGCTCACTTTGGGTACTGCGCGTTCTTTTAGCCTCTAACGAGCTGCCTCACGCGCGTTACAACTGCACATCCCCATAGGCGCGTTCGTCCTCGATCGGCTCCAGATGCGAGGAAATATGCACACCCGGGAAGCGCTCCCGCAGCTCATCCTCCATCGCAGTGAGCACATCGTGGCCGCGCTCGACGCTCCACGCGCCCGGCACCAGCACATGGAACTCAATGAACTGCTGATGCCCCGACACACGAGTGCGAATCTCGTGAACGTCAATGCCCCGACTCCGATTGCGGTGCGAGGCCAAAATCTCGTCCACCGCCACGCGGTCCTCGCCCTCCATGGCCTTGTCCATCAGGCCGTTACCGGAATCGCGCAGCAGCTTGAAACCGGTGACCAGGATGTTTACGGCCACCGCCAGCGCGATAATCGGGTCGAGCCACCACAGGCCAGTAATCCACACCAGAGCCACACCCGCCAGAACACCGGCGGAGGTCCACACATCGGTCATAAGATGCTTGCCGTCGGCGGTCAGCGCCAGGGAGTTATGCTGACGCCCGGCCCTAAGCAGAATCAGCGCCACCGCACCATTAACCACCGAGGCAATCACGGTCACGATGAGGCCCAGGCCGATCTGCTCAATCGGCTGCGGGTGCACCAAACGCTCGATAGAGACATAAATAATCGCCGCCGCCGCCACAAAGATCATGGCACCTTCCAGCCCGGCCGAGAAGTACTCTGCCTTGGAATGGCCGAACTCATGGTCGCGGTCCGCGGGCCGCGCGATAACCTTGAGCACAATAATTGCGACAACTGCCGCAACCAGATTGACAATCGACTCCGTCGCGTCGGAAAGCAGGCCCACCGATCCGGTTAGAGTGTAGCCCCAAAACTTCAGCGCGATGGTGACGACCGCCGCCCCCACTGAAAGCCAACCAAAACGAGATAAGTCCTGCATATGCGGGCACTTTACCCGCCTGTCCGGAGTTACTACCAGTTCTATGAGCACCGATTTCCAGTTCAATTTGCAGAACATTTCTGCAGGCCTGCCGTTCGCGTCGCAGCTCGCCTCGCTTGCCGACGCCGTGCGCGACCACGACGTAGTAGTCCAGGCCCCACCGGGTACCGGCAAGACCACTTTGGTTCCACCGGCGGTGGCCAACACCCTAGGCGGACGCATTGTAGTCACGGCTCCCCGGCGCGTGGCGGTGCGCTCGGCGGCGCGGCGGTTGGCCCAACTGTCGGGCACGAAGCTCGGTGGGGAAGTTGGTTACTCGGTGCGTGGCGACGCCAAAGTTTCCCACGCCACCCGCGTGGAGTTTGTCACTCCCGGTGTGCTGCTGCGTCGACTGCTGCGCGACGGCGACGTGGATGCCAGCGCGGTGCTCATCGACGAGGTGCACGAGCGCGGCTTGGACACCGACCTGGTGTTGGCGATGGTGCGCGACTTGCGGGATATCCGCGATGACCTGCGCCTTGTCGCTATGTCTGCGACGGTGGACGCACCGAAGTTCGCGGCCTTGCTCGGTGGCTCCACCCCGGCTCCCATTGTGGCGGCGGAGGCGGCAATCCACCCGCTGGATATTCGCTACTCGCCCTTCCCACAGCGGCTGGATGCGCGCGGTGTGACCGACGATTTCCTGCAGCACGTGGCAGCGCAGACCAGGACACTGGTGGAGGAAGCCGCCGGTGATGTGCTGGTTTTCCTCCCCGGGATCCGCGAGGTGGAACGCTGCGCAGGCTATATCGCCGACGCCTCAGATGCGACAGTGCTAACGCTGCATGGCCAGCAGAGCTCCGAAGAGCAGGACCGCGTGTTCCGTCGACAAGCGGACGGTAGGCGCGTGATTGTGTCCACCGCGATTGCGGAATCATCCGTGACCGTGCCGGGCGTGCGCGCCGTTGTCGACGCCTGCCTCACGCGCGGGCCGCGACTCGACATCGCGCGTGGCTTCTCCGGCCTGGTCACCAGCTCGTGTGCGCAGTCCTCCGCGAACCAGCGCGCGGGCCGTGCGGGACGTGAGGGCCCGGGCATCGTGGTGCGCTGCGTCTCTCAGTCGGAGTTCGCGTCCTTTCCCGCCTGGCCCGCGCCGGAAATCGAGGTCGCCGACCTGACCCAAGCGCTCCTCGACGCCGCCGCGTGGGGCACGCCAGGGATGCAGGGACTCAAGCTTCTCGACGCCCCACCACCCCACCACACGGAGGCTGCAAACCGCATTCTCGCTGGCCTGGGTGCTGTTGATGAGGCCGGTGACATCACGGAGCTCGGACGCACCCTGGCTACCCTGCCGGTGCATCCACGCATGGGACGCGCGCTGCTGACCGCCACGGCCATGATGCCGGAGCACGCCGGCGCGGTCGCACGCGCGGTGGAGAAACTCACCGATGCCCGCGGCTTGGCCAAGCAGGTGCGCCGCATTGAGCTGGATACTGAAGCCCCCGCCAACCTGCTGTCCTCGGACATCCCCGCGCTGGTCACGGCCCTGGCCTGGCCGGATTTCATCGGGCGACGGCGCAGTGCGAACTCCGACGAATACCTCTTCACCGGCGGCACCGCAGCGGAACTCGCCCGCGGTTCTGACTTGCACGGCCACGAGTGGATCGCGGCCGCCGACATCTCGCGGCTCTCCCACGGCGGCGCGCTAATCCGCGACGGCGAGGCGATCGACCTGGAAATTGCCATGCTCACCGCCGGCCACCTCGCCCGCACAGAGACCACGGCGCGCGTCGAACAGGGCCGCGTTCGCGCCCGTGAGCGCGACCTGCTCGGCGCCATCGAGCTGTCCTCCCGCCAGGTCTCCCCGACGCCCGAGCAGTGCATTGCCGCCAACTCCACCTGGCTTGCCGGCACGCTTGCCGACGCCAGCCCCAACCTCGACCGCGACACCGAACAGCTCCGCCGCCGCATGGCCTTTCTCCACACTCATCGCGGTGCCCCATGGCCGGATGTCTCCCCCGCAGGGCTTGCGGCCCAGGCCGAGCTCCTCTTCGCTGGCGAGCTGGACCGCCCGACCCCTCCGACTTTGGATGCCGAGCACCTCCGCCGCCTGCTGCCCTGGCCGGAGGCCACGGACTTCGACCGGCTGGTGCCCGAACGCCTGGAGGTCCCATCCGGTTCTAAGATTCGCCTGGAGTACCCGGAGGACCCCACCGACGAAGAGGCGCAGATTGTCCTGGCTGTGAAGTTGCAGGAGTGCTTTGGCCTGGCGGAGACCCCGCAGGTATTGGAAAAGCCGGTGACAATGCACTTACTGTCACCGGCTCAGCGACCACTCGCGGTCACTGGAGACTTGGAAAGTTTCTGGAATGGCGCCTACGCACAGGTTCGCTCCGAGATGCGGGGCCGTTACCCCAAGCATCCGTGGCCGGAGAACCCGTGGGAGGAGCAGGCTACTGCGAGAACGAAGCGCCGTCGTTAAGCAGGCTCGTCGTTAAGCAGGCTCGTCGTTAAGCAGCTGCCTGCGCCCGCACGCGACTGGGTTTGTACCAGAGGTAGATTGCGTAGCCCAGGCAGGTGAAGAAGAGCACGCCGCCCATGATTCCCTGCATGTTGCCGTAGAACCACTGCCCCACGCCCGCAGCATGGCCGAAGTCGTTGCCCACGAAGACCTTGTACGGCGCCCACCAATGGGCGATCATGAACAAGGTGCCGACAACGATGTTCCCGATCTCGCGGACGAAGAGCACCAGCGGCACAAAGACCATGACAATCGACCAGTGGTGGCTGACCGCGTACGGTCCAGCAAAGCTGACCGCCAGCGCGACGAAACCGAGGGCTGCGACCTCATAGCCATCGCGATGGTAGACCCACGCCACGAAAGCGGCAGCGATGGCGCCAAAGAGGAAGAAACCGTAGATGCCAATATCGAGCGCAGTGCCCTCCACCCCGGCGCGGGCGAGCAGACCACTGAACGCCTGGTTGGCCTCGTAAGCCGGGGCGCCACCGCGGTTGCCGGCGAAGAACTCATCGGTCCAGAAGTAAATCGACTCTTTAAAGCGCACGGCGAAACCAATGGCGACGGTCACCAGGAACCAGCAGAAGCTCTTGGCCACGGCCGCAAAGTCACGGCGCATGAGGAACACCAGCGCATATGCCGCAGGGGTGATCTTGATACCCGCCGCGATACCCACGCCCAATCCACGTAGCTTCTTGGGCAAAAAGCCCAACACATCGGAGACCACCAGCAGCGCGAGGAAGACGTTGATCTGCCCGAAGAGCACGTTAGCGCGCAGCGGGTCGAGCAGCATCACCACCCCGAGCAGGCAGGTAGCCATCAGCTTCGGACACTCAGAGCCGAGACGAGTGAAGACCATCCACAGCATCGCCCACACCGCCGCCAGCGTGGCGAACGTCCAGATGATTTGCAGGGTAACCGGCCCCGCCCAGGTCAGCGGGTAAAACAGCAGCGCTGCAAACGGTGGGTAGATGAAGCGGAAACCCGATCTGGTGGGAAACTCTGGGGAGTAGAGATCCTGGTCTCGTCGTAGCGCCCAGCCGGCGTCTTGGAAGACCTCGAGGTCCATCATGTAGGCAGTTGCCGCAAGATAGATGAAGTCGATGACAACGACCAGCGACACCAGCCCAAATACAATTGCCAAGATCCGTCTCTGCATGACGGAAAGCGTCGAGAGTCTGTCCATGAGCATGATTCGACACTACCGCACAGTTCTTCCTACTCAGGCCTTAGAGTGGGAGGTATGTTCGTGGAAAACTATCGCAAGGTTCGCTCCGAGATCGACGACGCTTGCCGACGAGCCGGGCGTCAGCCCTCCGAGGTCCGTCTGCTGCCCGTCAGCAAGACTGTGCCTGTCGACGCCCTGGTGGAATCCTGGCCGGAGCTCGCGGCAGCCGGCTGCGCTGGCCTGGCGGAAAACCGCGTCCAGGAAGCGGTGGCCAAGGCGGAGGTATTCCGGGAGGCCTTCGGCGAGAAAGCACCACATATGGCCATCATTGGTCCACTGCAGACGAATAAGGCAGGCCATTTAGTCAGCTGTGCTGATGAGTTTCAGGCGCTGGACCGACCGAAGGTGGCCGGAGCGCTGCAGCGCCACTTGGCTGATTCCGAGCGCACACTTGATGTGCTGATTCAGGTCAATGTCTCCCGCGAGCCGCAGAAGTCGGGCCTGGCGCCGAGCCACGCAGCGGAGTTTGTCCGCATGTTCGGCCCCGATGGCGAGTACCCGAACCTGCGCCTGCGCGGGTTTATGACCATCGCGGCCCAGAATGACCCGAATGTCCGCGAGACCTTCGCGGAGCTGCGCGATCTGCGCGACAGTCTGCTCGGGGATTTGCCGGAGGGCGTCAGCCTCGACGAACTGTCGATGGGTATGTCCGGCGACTACCGCGAAGCCATCGCCGAGGGAGCGACCACCGTGCGTGTGGGACGCGCTATCTTCGGTGAACGCTCGTATAAAAATAAAGGTAATCAAATGAAGGTAATCTCAGTGCCATGAGTTCTGATGTCTCCCCGTGCTCCCGTCGTCGTTTCCTCCTGGGAACTGCCGCCACTGCAGCTGGCGCACTCGTAGCCGCTTGTGCACCAAAGTCTGCGGTGGAGAAAGTTGACGCTGCCGACATTCCGGTTGGCGGCGGTGTGGTTATCGGCAATTACGTCGTCACGCAGCCGGAGGAGGGCAAGTTCGCCGCTTTCTCCAGTTCGTGCCCGCACCAGAATGGTCGCATCACTGAGGTCAGCAATGGTGTGATGATTTGCCCGAACCACAACTCCCACTTTGATATTGCTACTGGTCAGGTTGTTTCTGGCCCCTCACGTAAGCCCGCTGGCCAGGCTCCGCTGTCGGCCGATGGCACTGAGCTGATTGTGGGTCAGAAGTAGATTCCGGAAGCAGATTCATGGTCGGCGGGTTCAAGGCCTAAGAGATCTAGTCCCGCCGGTGCCAGCTGGAATCGCAGCGGGCGGCGGCTCGTGGGCATTGCCAATCCTGCCGCCTCTAACTCGGCGAGATACTTTCGCGCTGTCCGCTTTTCCTTGCCGACGGTGTCAGCGACGTGTTCGAGCTTGATTCCATATTCGGGCCCGAACAACCGAACCTGTGCCAGGACGTATAGCGTGCCAATCTCGTTTCCTGTAAGCGACACAGGCAGCACCCGCTCGGGCGAGTTAGATAGCTCAGCTATCCGCTGTTCAAGCCTTTCGCACTGGTAAGACTTCATCTGCAGCTCTTCCAGCAAATACTGCTGTGCATTCAGAATGACATCAGCCATCGCCTCGACGAAGAAAGTGACTTCTCCCCGGTTCATTGGGTCTTCCGTAGTGGTAAAAGCCTTGTAATACTTCGCTTTATCCTCAGCGAGTTGGCGGGAAATAGTCAGCGCAGTTGAGGTCGAGAGTGCCTCCCGCAAAGCCACGGACAGTAGAAAACGTCCCATCCGGCCGTTGCCGTCATAAAACGGGTGAACGAATTCGAACATGAAATGGCTTGCCAAGATTCGAATCAGCCGATTGTCCTCTGCGGAATTCACCGTTGCCAGGAACTCATTGAGGAGTTGGTGAATGGCAGCTTCGCTTTCAACACCTCGATGAACCTGTTGTTGCCCATCGGTAATCGTGACCGTTGCTGCCCTGAAGAGTTCACCGTCTAACTCATCTTCGGCGGCAATCTCATCGCCGAGAAGCTGATCGTACTGCTGACGGATTTCTGTGAGCGTTGTCGGAAACTCAATCCGCTCATCGTTGGCCAACCGGAAATAGAGCTGACTGAATTCATGGAAGCGCTTGTGCTGGGTTCCCGAAGTGTTGTCCAACGCCTCCGCGACTTCTCGCCGTGTGGAGTGAATTCCCTCAATTTCATTGGTGGCTACCACCTCGGTCAGGAGCAGATTGAAAAGATAGTGAGTCCGCGCGGCATCCGGCAGGCGATTCCACAACTGTGAGATCTGTAGCTCTAGAGACAGAATCTTTTCAATCTTGGCCGCGAGATCGCTTGTAATGCAGCAAAAGAGCGGCCACTGCCCCAGCGGAAAGTGCCACTGAATCGTCGACGGGGAGTCTTTGCGTGACTGGTATTCGCCTTCCAATGTCTGTTCCGCATCATGTGCGGACATGTGGAAGATCCTCTTAAGCGGATAGTGCTTCACGGCGAGCTCCCTTCTTTCCCCGGCGTTCTTTACATGATGCTTTTTACATATAGTGCCCTAAAAACTAACCCTTAATGTAAAAAATCACTGTTTTTTACATTAAGGGTTCTTTACGCGGTGCCTAAATGCGCTATGTTGCCGATATTGCCCCTACCGCCGCGGCTTCAGCCCCGCCACAGCACACGCGCCCGCGACGAAGGACAGCGCCACCAGCCACGGAATCAGCCCTGCCCACTCAAAGCGGCTGAACACCATCCCGGATACCCAACCGACAATGGACGAACCCGCATAGTAGCTGAACAGGTACATCGATGACGCCTCGGCGCGGTCGCGCTGCGCCACCAGCCCCACGCCGGACGAGGACAGCGAGTGCGCCACGAAGAACGATGCCGTGAATACAAGCACGCCCACAACCAATGTGGGCAGCCACGGCAGCAGCGCCAGCCCCAAGCCCACGCACGCGGCCAGAGTCGCAATGGCGATGAGGCGACGGCGGCTCACCGTCTTCGCCCACACGCCCGCGCGTGCCGACGACCACGTGCCCGACAGGTAGAGAATAAATACGAACCCTGCCAGTGCCGGGGAGAGCCCGAACTTATCGCCCAGTCGGAAGCCCAGGTAGTTGTACAGAGAGACAAACGACCCCATAAACAGGAACGCCAGGGCGCACAGCGCGAGAATGCGCGGGTCGCGCAAGTGCCGCGCTATGGCCTGCCCCTCCCCTGCAAACGACAGCTGCTTCGGCTGGAACCTACGCTGTTGCGGCAGGAAGTACCAGGTCAGAATGGCGAAAACAAACGCCACCGTCGCTGAGACCGCAATCGCCATCCGCCAAGAGGCGAACTCCAGCACAATGGACGGAATAATACGGCCGAGCAGACCACCGACCGTCGTGCCCGAGATATACAGCCCCATCACGCGACTGACGTGGTCGGCGTGGACTTCCTCACTGACATAGGCCATAGCCACTGCGGGAACACCGGCAATGACAATGCCCTGCAGCAGGCGCAGCGCAATCATCGAACCGATGCCCGGCGCGATTGACACCACGAGCCCCAGCAGCGTTGCCACAAATGCGCTGATGACGATCACGCGCCTGCGTCCAAAGCGTTCGGACAATATGGACACCGGGATAATCGCACAGGCCAGACCACCGGTGGTGGCGGATACCGTCAGTGCGGCGGTGGCTGGGTCGACCGATAGCTCGTCGGAAAGCGTGGGCAGTAGCGCCTGCGTTGCGTAGAGCGCTTGGAACGATGCCAGGCCGGCGAAAAGCACAGCGATAAGCGCGCGGCGGAATCCGGGATCTTCTGGCCGCAGTCCTTCGATCTGTTCGGGGTTTTCGTTAGCGCTAGTCACTTGTCCTACGTTAGCCCTCCCTCCAAACCCCTCGCTGAATACACCAAACCAAAAAACCTTTTTAATTCGCCCGCGGTATCGCTTTCGTTTTATTAGTTTCGTAGGCATGACTACTTCTTCCGCACAGCCACAGGGTCGCAATCACGACCGCGAGTACGACATTGTCGTCTACGGTGCCACGGGTTTCGTGGGCCGCTTGATTGTGGACTATCTGGCTAAACACGCCGGTCAGACAAAGGTGGCGCTCGCAGGTAGGAATGCTCAGAAGCTTGCCGACGTCGCGGAGAACGCAGGCGTATCGGACTGGCCGGTCATTGTTGCGGATGCCGCCGACCAGCAGGCGGTGGCACAGCTTGCTGCCAGCACAAAGGTGGTGTTGACCCTTGTTGGACCGTACGCAAAGTACGGCCGCACCCTGGTGGCCGAGTGTGCCAAGGCCGGTACTCACTACGTCGACCTGTGTGGCGAGGTGCTGTTCGTCCACGACTCCATTGCAAACAACCACGAGGTGGCGCAGCAGACCGGAGCTAAAATTGTTCACTCCTGTGGCTTCGACTCAATTCCCTCCGACGTCGCTGTCCGCGAGCTCCACGAAGCAGCTCACACCAAGCTCGGTGAGACAACCCTGCTGTTCAAGCACGTCAAGGGTGGCGTCTCCGGCGGCACTATCGATTCGGTCCGCGTTCAGCTTGAACAGGCCAAGAAGGATCCCAAGCTGCGTCGCATCATCGCCGATCAGTACGCGCTGGCTGAGCCGGGACCCGACCAGGGTAAGTTCGGCGTCGACCTGCGCCCGGCGCGCTTCCGCAGCCACTGGCGAGCCCCCTTCTTCATGTCGCCTTTCAACACCCGCATTGTTCAGCGCTCAGCGATGCTGGCGGATTACGGTGATTCCTTCCGCTACCGCGAACTACTCAATGTCGGCCGCGGTCCGAGGGCTTTCGTGCGCGCGAATGCTTTCGCAGCTGTCTGCAGGTTGGCGCTGGCGGCGATGGCATTTGGGCCGACGGCCAAGCTCATTGATAAAAAACTACCGAAGCCGGGCGAGGGCCCGAGCGCTGAAGCACAGGCCGAAGGCCGCTTCACCATCGAGGCCTACACCGTCGATACCTCCGGCATTCACTGGCGTTCCAAGGTGTCCCTTGAGGAAGACCCAGGGTACACAGGCACCGCGATTATGATTTCCAGCGCCGCCCTCGCGCTCGTCCACGACGATCTGCCGGACACCACTGGCGTGCTCACTCCTACTGTCGCGCTTGGCGACGCCCTGTCCCGCCGTCTCCGCGCTGGCGGCATGACCATTGAGACGGTGCAGGCTCGATGATTGGTGGCCTGACCGGTGCTTTTGTGAATCTCACCCACGGACCGAAGCTGCCGAGTGTAGGTGGTGGCCGTGCGTTAGTGACCGGCGCTTCCTCCGGCATCGGCTGGGCATGCGCGGAGGCGCTGGTCAAGGCCGGTTTCGAGGTCGTTGGCACGTCCCGCAGAGGCGCCGATGCGCCACACCCCGAGGGAGTGCAGATGGTGGCGCTCGACATGTCCAGCGCTGACGATATCGCCGCCGTGGTCGCTCACGGGCCTTACGACGTCGTCGTCGCCAACGCCGGTGAGAGCCAGTCGGGCGCTTTCGAGGAGCTACCCCGCGAGGCGCTTGAGCGTCTCTTCCAGGTCAATGTTCTGGGGCAGGTGGAGCTGTTACAGCAGCTGCTGCCCGGCATGCGTGAGGCTGGTCGTGGCCGAATTGTGCTGGTTGGTTCGATGCTCGGCGGGTTACCGCTGTCCTATCGTTCTTCCTATGTGGCGACCAAGGCCGCTATCCGCGGCTTTGGGCTTTCGTTGCGGGGTGAAGTCGCGCAGTTCGGTATCGGCGTGACCGTTGTCGAGCCGGGTGCCATAAACACCGGTATTTCTGCACGTCGGACGACATATAGCGATGAGGGTTCCGTTTACGCTGCTGATGTCCACCGCATGCTGACGAAGTTGAATGCCAACGAGGAAGGGGGCATTCCCGCTTCCGAGATTGCGGAGGTAGTGATGCGCGAGGTGGCCGCCGAACGACCCTTGGCCCTGGTGGCGCGGGGGTCGTCGGCAAGCGTGGCGGTGCCCTTCATGCGGCGGATCCCGACGCAAGCGATGTTGACCATCATGCGCCGGGTGCACGGGCTGCGGTGAGTTAATCGGCGTGCTATTCAGCGATAGCGCGCATCTCGACGGCCTGCGCACACGCCTCCGCGGCTTCGTGGGCTAGGTTGATGGCCTCTTGCTCATCTGCGACTTGGACAATCCAAAAAGCCGACGGGAACGTCATCGCGTTGTAATACGGCAAATCGCTATGTGAACCATCCGGCAGCACCGTCATGGCATCCTCTGGCGGAACCAGCCCGCCGGACATAACCCAGTGGCCTTCGTCCTGCAGCTTCTGATTGAAGCGTCCGATTCGTTCAAAGGCAGCGTGCATTTCCTCATCAGAGTCATACGCGTTGATATCTCTGCGGCCATGGACCGTGAAAAAGTACTGCACACCAAGCTCCTGAGTTTCGTTTTGCTAAGTGTACCAGATTGGATGGGGTTGGCATTGGGGAATTTTTGGGGAATTTTGGCTTTGGTCGCTGGTTACCCTTTGACCGGAGTGGTACTACAGGTGGTACTATCAAAGATGTGGGGGACAAAATAGAAAAAATTCTTACATCTATGCGCGCTTCAAACGCCAACGTTTCTTACCAAGATCTGAAGAAGGTCTGCGACTTTTACTTCGAACGACGCCCTTCGCGCGGGGGCGATCATGAAACATACAAAACACCGTGGCGCGGCGACCCTCGAGTCAACATTCAAAACCGAAATGGGAAAGCTAAGCCCTACCAGGTCAATCAAGTACTAGCCGCCGTCGACAAACTTCTACTCGAAGGAAAATAACAATGTCTTATCCTGCTGAAAAGTACACCTACCAGGTCTTCTGGTCAGAACCTGATCAAGAATATGTGGCGACGGTACTGGAGTTTCCTTCACTGTCGTGGGTAGCTGAAAACTCGTCGGAAGCGGAACAAAAACTTCGAGACCTCGTTACTGAGGTTCTTATGGATATGGAAGCCTCCGATGAAGCAGTCCCAGAGCCCTTCGGTCACCGTTCCTACTCGGGGCGATTCAACGTCCGAATCCCCAGTTCACTGCACCGGAAACTGGCAATGGCAGCTGCCCGCGAAGGAGTCTCGCTCAATACTTACGTAGCGCAGACACTCGCAGGCGCTGCATAGGTTTTGATCGGGCGTTTTGCGGGCAGGGCCTAGTTTTGTTCTTTCGCCAATTCCTGTTTCGCAGTGGCGGCTCGCTGTGCCCTGATCTCCGCTACCTGCTGCTTGCGGGTATTGAACCCCATGCGCCACGGGGCGGCTAGACCTGACTCGGGGGCATGCGGGTTATCGCGCCAAGATTTGCCCTCGTTGTAGGCCTGCGCGCCCTCGCGGTATGCGGCAGATTGCTCGGCAAAGGTTGGGTACAGCTGTTCAGCAGCCTGTCTGGCCTGCGCACCGACAGCCTTCATTTTCGCGCGCAGATCCTTGATTTTGTCCTGAATCTTTTTGTTGTAGCGTTCCTGCTGCTCTGCAATATCGACGAGTGCCTGCTGCTCGGTGATGGGGTCGAACGGGGCTTGGCCTGCCTTGTCGTAGGCTTCCTTAGCACGCGGGGTGCGCTCCCAATCACGCAAAGACGGGTTATAAACGCACCAATCTTCCTGGCCGTCGTCTTTGTAGATACTGCCGTTGTGATCCCAGTACTTCGTCATGCGTTTACCCTTCTGAGTGTTTCTGTGGGTCTTACTACGCCGTTAGGTACAGGGAACCCGAGGGCGACAGAACCTACGCTAACCTCTCCGGAGCTTCCGCCAGGCCCAATCAATAATCACGAAGCCAACGAGCGTCACACCGAACAGTGGTGCAACTACCGAGTAGGCAATCAACAGCGCCACAACAGCCGCTGCGACACCCGGGCGAATGTCCCGCCAGCGCGTTGGCGCCGGGAGCCTACCAGGACGACCACCGCGACCGCGCCCAAACCACATGGCGTACCCGCGCACAATCATTGCCAGCAGAGCAACACCGATAAGCGCCAGGACCAGCTGATTCACCCACCCGAACAGGATTCCCATGTGCGCGTTAATCAGCCATTCGGTCAGCTTTGCCGGCAGCGGCCAGTCCGCAAAATGAATCCGGTCAACCATCGCTCCGGTCGACCCGTCAACGGTGACGGTCTCAATGCCCATCCGCCATTCCTCGCGGGCTTCCTTGGCCATCCACACCGTGCCAGCTTCCGGTGGTGTCAGTTCGACTTTCCCGGACAGCCCCTCGGCACGTGCGAGGTTCATAACACTATCCGCCTCTGACCAGTCATAATTCGCTGGAGCAGTCGCAGTCACAGCTGGTTTCGGCGCGTACCAGTCCATCGTCTCACGTAGCTTTGCGATGCCGGTTCCAGCCACCCACGACCACGTCAGGCCGGTGACGGTCAGGAACAAAAGTCCAACGCTGACCGCCACACCAACATTCGCGTGACGACGCATATGATGCGCCCTCTTACTTGTTCCCTGTGTCCGCTTGCGGCGCGAACGGTCCCACCAGAGCCAGAGGCCACCAATAGCCAGTGCGCCCATCCAGGATGCTGCTGTCTCAGAGTAGAGGCGACCAAAGTTGCTATCAATCCAGAGCCTGCGGTGCCCTTCCGAGATCCAGGCCCGCAGTGGCAGCGCCGCCGAGGAACCGTATTGCACCAGGTCACCCTTGATGCTCAAGTCGCCTGGGTCGACGAACACCGCATGTCGGTAGGACTCCGACTTCAACTGCTCATCATTGAACATGACTCGCGTTGTCTGCCCCGGCTTTTCCGGGACCTGCACTGCGGTCACCGGCAGCTCAGGATGCACGCGCTGCGCGACCTCAACCTGCTTTTCCAGAGGCTGTGCGGGAAGGCTTGAAGTTGCAGTTAGTTCTTCGTGGTAAACCACCTTTTCTATGCTCGGAGCGAGGGCATATGCCACGCCTGTGATAGCTGCAATAACGAGTAGCGGCGCAACGAGGATGCCTGCAACGACATGGATTCGGTGCAGTAATGCTCGTGGTCCACCATTTTTCTGAGTCTGTGCGACGGGGTTTGCGGCTGGCGTTCCAGCGGCATCGCCTGTGGCTATTGAAGTCATGCTCTATTAGTCGGACGAACCGCCTCACTTGTTCCCCAGCAAGCTCATTTTTATTAACTTCCAGGGGTAACCATTTGGCCACGCGCCCCGTTGAAGGCCACCTCGTGCGCAACTATTCGTCGTAAAGCCCGCGTACCCTCGAACACATGGCTTATCCAGACGTGTACCACGCCAATGACAACCGCTATGAAACGATGCCGTACAACCGCTCCGGCGACACGGGGCTAAAGCTTCCAGCCATTACGCTGGGACTTTGGCATAACTTTGGTGATGACCGGCCGCTCGAGACGCAGCGTGAAATCCTGCGCACCGCGTTCGACCACGGCGTCACGCACTTCGATCTCGCCAACAATTACGGCCCACCACAGGGCTCTGCGGAGGCGAATTTCGGTCGCATCATGGCCAAGGATTTCGCTCCCTACCGCGATGAAATGATCATTTCCTCCAAGGCCGGTTGGTACATGCAAGATGGCCCCTACGGCTTCGGCGGCTCGCGGAAATACCTCGTGGCCAGCTGCGATGCCTCGCTGAAGCGCATGGGCCTGGATTATGTGGACATTTTCTACCACCACCGGCCCGACCCGGATACGCCTATCGAGGAAACCGTCGCCGCCCTCGACTTCCTCGTCCGCTCGGGACGCGCGCTCTACGTCGGCGTGAGCTCCTACTCCCCCGAGCTCACTCGCCGCGCACAGAAAATCGCCCGTGAGCTGGGCACTCCGCTGACTATTCACCAGCCGAGCTACTCCATGTTCAACCGCTGGATCGAGGACGAACTGCTGGCAACCTGCGCCGACGAAGGCATGGGCGTCATCGCCTTTTCCGCGCTTGCGCAGGGGCTTCTCACCGACCGCTATCTAGATGGCGTGCCGGAGGCCTCGCGTCTCGGCGCGCACAAGATGAACTCGGGGTTCCTCAACGACGACACGCTCACCGCCATCCGTGAGCTCAACGCCATTGCTTTACGACGAGGCCAGTCCCTGGCACAGATGGCCATCTCGTGGGTTCTTCGCCGTGACGAAGTGACCTCCGCCCTAATTGGGGCATCGTCGGTGGAGCAGCTGAAAAACAGCCTCGGAGCCCTGGACGCTGCGCCGTTTAGCGATGAAGAACTCGCGGAGATCGACAAGTGGGCCGTCGACCGCGGGATTAACCAGTGGCAGGGCGCTACGGAGTCTGTATAGCCGGCAGCACATACTCAATCAGCTCGTCAATCTGCTCTTCCGCATCGCGTTTAGAGGTGCGGAAGTTGATGCTGACGTGATTGATGCCGAGCTGTCGCTGGGAGTGCAGCAGTTCGATGAGCTTGTTGCGGCCAAGGCGGCACCCGAAGTGGCCGCCCTGCGCGGGTGCGTCGGGGTCTTCATGCAGGTCAATCCACAATGATTCCAGGAAGGGTTTGAAGACACCCTCACCGCACTCCTGGGCTACCGCCTCCTGCCAGTTGGCGATGTTTTTCTTCTGCATCTCCAGGCCTTTGTGATACATGAACCACCCGTCGGTATGAGCGGCTTTCCACTCCAGGCTCTGCTGGCATGAGCCGGTGGCCAACAGCGGAACTCGGCGTGCCAGCGGCTTGGGCACCACATCGGATCCGCCCATCTTCCCCTCGGACCACCGGATAGGCCGGTCACTGGTGCTGAGGGCCTTTTCATAGACCTCGATATGCTCGCGGAAACGCTCACCGCGCTTGCCTTTGTCCTGGTTAAAGGCGGGGAACTCCTCGGGTCGATCGCCGGTGGCAACGCCGAAGAGGAAACGGCCGTCGGAAAGCCTGTCCAGCGTGGCCGCGCGCTTAGCCATCACCAGCGGATGCTGAAAAGGCACGACGATTGCACCCGTGCCGAGTGCGATGTCGCTGGTGTGTGCGGCGATGTAGCTGAGGTACATCCAGGGGTCGTAGACCTGGCCGACGTCGCCGAATGTTTCCACACGCAGCGGGATGTCGCGCGCCCACACTGCCGCGATGCCTGCGCGTTCGGCTTTCCGAATCAGCCGAATCTGATTGCTCAGCGCGTCCTTGGGTTCGGCTTCGGCGTCCTGCTCGATGGGCAGACTGAGCCCCACAGTTAGCCTGCCCGGCGCGAATGTGCGCTGGTAACCGGGTAGTTCGTCGATGGGCTTGTCCGAAAGATCAAACAGCGAGCTCATGGTGTTTAACGGTAGTACAGCTTGAGCCACGGCACCCGCAGTTAAGCTGGAACCATGCTTGAGGATGCCATCATCGTCGGAGGCGGCCAAGCTGCCCTCGCTACCGCCTACTACCTGCACAAACACGACATTGATCCGCTCGTTCTGGACAATCAGCCGGCTCCCGGCGGCTCCTGGCGCAATGTCTGGCCCTCAATGACGCTCTTTTCCACCCCGGGTTTCTCCAACCTTCCGGGCATCCAGATGCCCGATTATGACGGCTTCCCGCCCGCTTCCCATGTGATTGATTACCTCAGCTCCTACGAAAAGCGCTACGAACTGCGCGTTCAGCGCCCGGTTAACGTTACCCACGTCACCCACGACGGCACCTTCCACCTCACCAGCGATGCCGGAGACTTCGAGTCCCACCAACTCATCGCCGCCACCGGCAACCGCCCCTTCGTCCCCCACTACCCCGGCACGACCTCCGCAAAACAGTGGCATTCGGCCAATTACCCAGGCCCCGAGCCATTCGAAGGCTCCCGCGTTGCCGTTGTCGGCGCGGCGAACTCCGGCGCCCAAATCGCCGCTGAACTGATACTTTCCGGTATCGACACCACCTGGTTCACCCGCCACGAACCGCGCTGGATGCCCGACGACGTCGACGGTCGCGTCCTGTTCGAACGCAACCGTCAGCGAGCACTCGCCATCGCACGTGGCGAACCCGACCCCGGCCCCTCCGACAGTATCGGCGACATCGTTGTCCTGCCGTCCGTCCGCAAAGCCCGCGACTCCGGTGCCCTCACCTGGACACCCATGTTCTCTTCGCTTGACGACGTCCACGCGGACCACCTCATTTGGTGCACCGGTTTCCGCCCCGCGCTCAGCCCCTTCCGCAGCGTCGACTCCGACCTCATCGAGTTCGTCGGCTACGGCGACTGGGTTGGCCCCGGTGCAGCCACGATTATGGGTGTTGGCCCCTTCGCTAAGCGCGCGGCTGAGCGGGTGGCTGCTCGACTGTCAGCATGATCTGCATCAACATCATGTCCAACCAACGCCCGTTCTTTGTCCCTACCTGAGGCAATAGCCCAACACGCTGGAAACCATACTTTTCGTGCAGCGCAATCGACCCCTCGTTGCTGCCGTCGATCGCTGCCACCAAAACGTGCTTCCCGCCTCACGAGCAGCATCAATGGTCACCTGTAGAAGCGTCCCGCCAATGCCCCGGCCCTGAAAGCTCGGATGTACATAGATGGAGTTTTCCACTGTGTACCGAAACCCGTCGAAGTCACGAAAGTCACTAAAGGTGGCATCTCCAGCGACTTCGTCGTCAAGCGTGGCGACGAAAACCGGGTAATCCTTGTCCCAGTGCACCTCCATCCATGCAATGCGATTCTCCACGCTGACCGTGTCATCGTTCCAGATGGCGACGGTGTTGATCACGGCCTCGTTGTAAATCTCCGCGATTGCCTCGGCGTCCTCCCGCGTTGCTTGCCGAATAATCATGGTTTTGCCCCGTTTTCTGCGCTGGTTTCTGCACTCCGCCTTTATAGATGCGAGATTACTAAGCTTCCGGTTTCGAACGGGTGTTTTATTTATACTTTTCTGCACTTCTCCATGCGCCACCCGCAAACAACCTGGTAACAAACGCTTTTGCGGTCAGCCGACATCTACAAAAACCATTCAAAATCTCTCATCATTTCTCTTTACAAAGCAGAACGGCACCTGTACGATAGCAAGTAAGTTCGAAAGAAAACCGACAACCATTGGAACACCAGGGGGATCCAATGAAGTCCGAACAAGTACCCGAACCATATTGGGCTCATGAGAATCCCGAAGATGAGCTCTCAGCACTCGCGCGGGCTACCAACCGCACCCACCTTGAGTTGATTGTAGCCTGCTGCCCTGCAGGCGATGATGACGTTGAAAACCATGCCGCTCGCATCAGCGTTCGCCTGGGAATCACCCGCAGTGAAGCACTGCGTATCTGTGACATTGGCCTATTGCTGGAGAAAATGCCTCAGCTAGCGGCCTACGCCCGGGAAAGCTGTGCATTGTCCATGCGGCAACTCGGCATCATTGCACATGGCGTGGTCGGCATCGAGCCGGATCAAATACCCGATGCGGAGAAGAAAATTCTGGCATTGGTCACGCCACGGAAACGTCGTCAAGCAATGATCGGACCTCGCACGCTCACTACCAAAATTGGTGATATTGCTGCGGACTTGGATGACCGTGCTCGCGCCGACGGCACAATTCCCACTATTACCGATACGGAATCGGTAACTCTGGTGGAACGTCCCGACAGCTACTCCCAAATCATTCTCACGCTGCGCCCGGACCGCGCCTATTTCGCCATGTGCGCAATTGAAACGGTCTTCCGCGCGAATGAAGAAATGACGCAGGCGGATGCATTTGTGGAACTAATCCACCAACGCACCGATGCGGAGGTTGTGCTCAATGTTTTCCGCGAGCCCCACAGTGATGACGCCTGGCTGGACGGCGCCGGCTGGCTCGGCGCGCTGGTCACGGAAGAGTGGATGCAAAAGGTGACGCATGTCCGCCTCTCAGCAGACAGCGCCACCAATGGTTACCGCCCAACCCCAGCGCAGGTTGCCCGCGTCCACGGTCGTGACGGCACGTGCCGCTTCCCCGGCTGCGAAGTCCCAGCGTACAAGTGCGATATTGACCATATCGCACCGTACAACCAGGAAGACTCCGAAGCCGGTGGCCCCACCGACACACAGAATCTGCACTGCCTATGCCGGAAGCACCACAACCTGAAAACCCACAAGCTCTGGGATATCACGGCTTATGAGGACGGCTCAGAGGTGTGGTCCTCTGCCGACGGCGTTACCGCGGCGACCGTCCCGGCCGGACCGTTAGCCGGGTTCGGGCGACAGACTTTTGACAAGCGCGCTACTCAGAAGACGAAAGCACGCCATGACCACTACATGAAGTGGTGGCTGTCATTCGCGGCGGTGCCAGATCTAGTCTTTGATGATGGGGAGGATTAACCCAGCGGGCCACCGCAGTTCGGCCATGCGCCAGCACCCTGGGAGGCAAGCACGCGCTCGCCAATCTCAATCTGCTGCTCCTTGGTGGCCTGGTCAGCCGTTGGTGCGTACTGGTCACCGCCGTGGCCGCTCCAGGTCTGCTGCGAAAACTGCAGTCCGCCGTAGTAGCCGTTACCGGTATTGGTCTGCCAGTTTCCGCCGGACTCACATGCCGCAACCTGATCCCAGGCGCTGACTGATGCAGCGTTAGCGGCGGCGGTCGGGGCAGCAATCATGCCTGCTGCCACGGCGGCGGATGCGATGAACTTACCGGAAAAACGCATAAACAGAGAACACTCCTAAAGGGTTGACTTTTCTCTTGGCCGACCAACCTACGCGCACCCTCCCCCACCCTGTCAACCCGTATCCTGGAAAGCATGTCCGTGGCAGATGTCGTCCGCAAAACCGAGAGAAGAATCAACGCGCTGGCCGCCAAGCGTTCCAAAAACGCTGGTTGGGAACCGGAAATCATCGGATTCACCGGGTACGGAAATGCAGAGCGCGTTCGCGTACTCGGCCGTGTCCTTATGAAGGATCCGGCCAAAAAACGAGACGAAGAACGAAACAAAAAACGCGGGTTTTGGCAGTTCTTTACCGTCGAACTCGCGGACTTTCCCGTCACCATCACTGCCGGCAATCGCACGGTGGAAACCACCGCGGATAGCAACGGCTACATCGAGGTGCTGATTCGGAATCACGGCCTCGAACCCGGCTGGCACGAGATCACCATCAACGACACTCCCGCAGAGGCCCTCATCCTCTCCCCGGAAACCAAATACGGCATCGTCTCCGATATTGATGACACTGTTTTGGTCACCATGCTGCCGCGCACCCTCATCGCCGCCTACAACTCCTGGGTCAAAGAGACAGACGAGCGCAAAGCCGTCGCTGGCTTCAGCGAGTTCTATGCGCAACTTCGCCGTCGTTACGCGAGCAAAACCGATGAGGACACGGACGTTCCCGTCATCTACCTTTCCACCGGCGCATGGAACACCTTCGGCACACTAAAAAAGTTCCTGCACCGCAACAACCTGCCGAAGGGCCCGCTACTGCTCACCGATTGGGGGCCAACGCCCACTGGCCTGTTCCGCTCGGGCAAGGAACATAAGAAGGTGCGACTGCGGGACCTGTTTATTGACTTCCCCGAAATCAACTGGATTCTCGTCGGTGATGACGGCCAATACGACCCGCTCATCTACGGCACAGCCGCGGCGGAGCATCCGGATAAGGTCGCGGCAATCGCAATCCGCAACCTCACTCCCAGCGAGCACGTGCTCTCCCACGGCACCACAGTGCCAATTGAAAAACTGGAGAACAAGGAGGTTCCATTCATCGAGGGTGCCGACGGCTTTAAGCTGCTCAAACAGATCGACCAACTGCCGCAACCATGATCTACCTCCGCCAGGCCCGTATTCACGATGATGCCGAGCTCCCGGCTTACGTCGTAAAGCTCGCGTTGCCCTTCCCCATGGCCTTCACCACGCCGATTACCATCTTGACCGGCGAAAACGGCAAGGGAAAGTCGACGGTGCTGGAGGCGTTGGCGTCGGCGATGGGGGTCGACACGGACGGCGGCTCGCGGTTTAAAACGCAGGAGCGCACCTCTCCGATTCCGCTCGCGCTGACCAAGCGCAATCCCCCGGATACGTTCTTCTTTCGCGGCGACGCGCACTTAAACCTCGCGCGTTTCTACGCATCGATCGGCAGCCTCCCCGGCGGTGACGGCATGGCGGACCTCACCCAGATGAGTCACGGCCAATCCATCATGGCGCTGGCCAAACGTCGCTTCGGTGCTGAATCACTGATCTTCCTCGACGAACCCGAGGCCGGACTGTCGGTACTGCGCCAGCTTGAACTCCTCGGCCGTCTCGGCGCGCTTGCAGAAGCCGGCGCACAGATTATCATGGCGACGCATTCCCCCATCCTGCTCGCCGCACCGGAAGCAACGATCATTTCGCTTGACGACGCCGACACCACCCACTTCGAAGACACCCTCGCGGTACGGGCGACCAGGGATTTCCTAGCCGATCCCGTCGGCATCGCTGACTACATGGTGGAGCGTTTTACTTCGGATTCTTAAGCCCCAACGATGCCACGACGCCCACGGCCGACAGCGCCACCGGCAGCCACATGGCATCACTCATGGCGGTGGTGAAGTCGCCACGGTTGCTGCTGAGCGCCGCCGCCATGACGGTGGCAATCAGCGCACTACCCAGCACACTGCCGATCTGGCGGATGGTGTTGTACACACCGGAGGCAGCACCGGCGAGGATCGGGTCAATGTTGCGGGTCGCGGCCGTCGACAGCGTGCCCCAAATAAATGCGTTGGCCACACCGAATGCAGCGCCCGGCAGTAGCAGCCACAGCACGGAGAGGTCCTCGTGGATGAGGTAGTGAAACCCGAGCATGCCCACCAGCGAGGAACCAAAACCGATCAGCGCGAACTCGCGGAACTTCAGCCGATCCAGCATTCGCCCAGTCCACGGTGCCATGACACCGGAAATCAGCGCCTGCGGCACGAGCAGTAGTGAGGCTTGGATGGTCGATAGGTCGCGAGCATTCTGGGCGAAGAGGATGATTGGGAAACCAACCGCGACCACCAGCGCGCCCATCACGGCAATGGCCAACGAGGAGACGGTGAAGTTGCGATCCTTAAAAAGGGACAGCGGCATCAGCGGTTCGGCCGTGGTCTTGGCCTCCCAGACCGTAAACAGGCCAAGAATCACCACACCGGCGGCAATCAGTGCCCAGATCCAACCGGACCAGCCGGCACTCTCCCCCTCCTGAATGCCGAAGACCAGCAGGAACATACCAATCGCGCTGAGCACAACGCCCAGATAGTCAATCTTGTTGCGGTGCGTCTCGAAGGCTGGCAGATAGCGAAACGCAAAGACGAGTCCAATCAGGCCAATCGGCACATTAATAAGGAAAATCCAGCGCCAACTCAGCAGCTCAATCAACACGCCACCAGCCAGCGGCCCCGTCAGCGAGGCAATTCCGGCCGCCGCGCCCCACAGCCCCATCGCCGCACCGCGATGCACCGGTGGAAACATCTGCGTAATCAGCGCCATCGTCTGCGGTGTCAGCAGCGCGGCCCCCAGTCCCTGCACCACGCGGGCAATGATCAGCATGCTTAACGACGGCGCCAACCCACACGCCAGCGACGCCAACACGAAGATAACCAAGCCCGCTACATAGGTGTGCTTGACTCCCCAGAGGTCACCGAGCCTGCCGGTAATAAGCAACGGCACCGCATAGGCCAGCAAATAACCGCTGGTCACCCACATGACCTGGTTGAGCTCACCGCCCAGTTCATGCTGGATGGTGTTAATACCAACGGTGACAATGGTGGCGTCGACCAGAATCATGAAGAAGCCGAGCAATACGGTCCACAGCGCTGGCCACGCCTTTTTGGGATCAAACTGAGTATTCAAATCTGTAGCCACTCGGAGTCATGTTAGTTGATGGCACAGTAAAATCCAGACCATGGCTGTTCAGCATATGACCGACGAAACCATCGCCGCGTTCTTCGCCGACCACCTCTCGCGCGTAGATGATGACATGCAGCGCGCGGTGGCTCTCGAGGTGCTCGAGTGGGTCCACGAAAAGTATCCTGAACTGGGCGTTCGAATCGCCTGGAGCCAGCCGATGTTCACCCTTGATGGCACGTTCATTATCGGCTTCTCCTACGCCAAGAAGCACATGGCGATTGCCCCGGAGCGCGCAGGTATTGAAAAGTTCGCCGACGAGTTCGATGCCCGCGGCCTCTCCTACGGCAAAATGATGGTCCGCTTCCCCTGGCCAAAGGACGGCAAGGCCGAGTCCATGCCGCTGGACCTGCTTGCCAAGATGATCGAGTTCAACATGGAGGACAAGCGTGGCATGACCACGTTTTGGCGGTAGGCCAGACTCCAAACCAAACCCACCTACATCGCTAAATCCGCCAGGGCATCCTCATCAACAATGGCCGTCCACCGTCGGCCCGATTCGATGATGCCCTCGCACTTCCGCTTACTCATCACTCGCGAGACCAACGTCCCAGCACTTGCGACTGCCAATACCGGTATTGCAATGGGTGCGGCCGGTACGAGCGTGGCAATTGAAACGGCCGACGCATCCGACGACTTGTGGCCACGCTATTCACCTATCGATGCGCTGTAGCGTGTCCACAAGTGAATAGCGCATCGACAAGTGAGAGAGCCGGGCCCACAGCGTGCGCATAAGTGCCGAAAAACCATCGATAAGTCAGGAGAATCCATCGATAAGTGAGAGAAATACATCGACAAGTCCCCGAAACCTGGCCATAAGTGCCGGACAGGGTTAAGGGAGGGTTAAAGGACAAGCCAACAACCTCAGCTCAGCATCCGCCTCTGCTTCAACCCAAGCCCCACTCCAACCGCCACCGCAAACAAAAAATCCTCGGAAGCTTTTACACTTCCGAGGATCTTCGCTGTGGGCGAAGGGGGACTTGAACCCCCACGTCCGTAAAGGACACTGGCACCTGAAGCCAGCGCGTCTGCCATTCCGCCACTCGCCCGTGGGAACGAATAGAACTATAACACCCCGCGCTAATACACCACCAAATCCCCAGGCCAGCGCGCGTTTTTCACCACTTTTCACCACTTTTAAAACGTCTTTTTCGCACTTAGCAACAGCCACTTATTTCACAAGCGTCGTCACTATTTGATAAACCTCAGCAGTTCCTAGCCCTTAACTGAAGGTGTAGGGCTCTATACTGTTGCTAAAGTATCGATAATTTTTATGCACATTTTTCACGTAACCCGCCGCGGTTTGGCGGGAGAAGGCGAATTTCTTTAGTCAGATGGATTTCCTAGGACGCATCCGCAAGCTCGATAGCTCGCTTCAGCGCGGGCTCGACAACAGCTTTGCGCGCGTGTTCGGCGGCAAGGTTGTCCCGAATGAGTTAGAAGAATGCCTGAAGCAGGAAATTGAAGATTTCCTGATGCAGGACGCCAACGGTCAGTACTTGGCACCCAATGATTTCCGCATTGGCATCAGCGCCGCCGATTACAAAAACCTCTCCGCATCAGAGCCCAACCTGCCGAATCAATTGGCTGACCGCATGACGCGCTACTGCCGTAACAACGGCTGGGGTTTCACCGGTACCATCAGCGTCCACCTGCAGGCAGTGGAGTCGCTCCACACCGGTCAGCTGAAGACGGCCAGCACTTTCACCGAGGACACTGTAAGCACTTCGGAGTTCGTTCCATTCGACGACAGCGCTGATGATGCCAACACTGACGCAGCCCCGTCGCAAAGCGATGATGAACCTCAAGCCGCCGAGACCTCTGCCGCCTACCACCCACAGCCGGAAGCTGAGCAGTTCCCCACCGCTTCCCGTCCCGCGCCTACCGCCGACCCGGAAGCGGCAACTGAGCTGAGCAACTCGGCCGTGGACGAAGACCAGTCCCAGGAAAAGACCATCACCCTGCTGTTGCAGGACGGCTCCTCGCGCGTATTCGAGGTGCGCCATGGTTCGAACATCATCGGCCGCGGCACCGCTTCCGACTTCCGCCTCCCGGACACTGGTGTTTCCCGCCAGCATGCCGAAATCACGTGGGATGGCCAGGATGCGGTGCTCGTCGATTTGCATTCGACCAACGGAACCATTGTCAATGGCGAACCCATTGATAACTGGCTGCTGGCCGACGGCGACGAGATCTCGCTTGGACATTCTGTTCTCGAAGTTCAGATCCGCTAGTTAAATCCGCTGATTTAGATCCGCTAAGTAGTGAGGTTCACTAGATTCAAATGCCACTACCCTAGGTTTGCCGACACATTCCTGGAATAATTACGTCCGTGTGTTCGGTTGCGGACCCACCAGCTCTATATAAGGAGGTTCCTCGGACGTGGAAGCTATCGTTTTTCTGCTTTCGCGCATCGGCGTGCTGGTCGTCCTGTGGTTTTTCATTTGGATGACGCTTCGCACCCTGCGTACAGAAACAATAGGTTCGGCTCCGCTGCGCCCGCTTCGGCAAACCAGCAGCGCTCCGGCCAAGCGTTTCCAGCGCTCGCAGACTCCACATCAGCTCCTTGTCACCTCCGGGCCGCTGGCGGGTTCGCGCATGAACCTAAACAACCAACGCGACATCACTATCGGCCGTTCAGAGTCGAATGCCTTCGTCCTCAACGATGATTTCGCCTCGGGCCAGCACGCTCGCGTCATCAACCGCGACGGCATCTGGTACCTGGAGGATCTGGACTCCCGCAATGGCACATTCCTCAATGGTCAGCGCGTGGAACAGCCGGAACGACTGGCTTCGGGTATGGAATTTCGTATTGGCCGTACAACTTTGAGGTTGCAACCATGAGTCTTGCTCTGAATTACACGGCCCGCTCTGACCGCGGCCTCATCCGACAGAACAACGAGGACTCCGCCTATGCGGGTTCGCGTCTGCTCGCGCTTGCCGACGGCATGGGTGGCCACGCCGCCGGGGAAATCGCATCCCAGCTGATGATTGCGGCTGTCTCTCGGCTGGACAATGATCAGCCCGGCCCCGATTTGCTCGAGTCCCTGCGCAGCGCCTGCATAGAGGGCAATAATTCCATTGCGGATGAAATTGAGCAGAACCCCTCTACGCAAGGCATGGGCACTACGCTGACTGCTCTGCTTTTCGACGGCACCCGCCTGGGCATGTGCCATGTCGGTGACTCGCGTGGCTATCTGCTGCGCGACGGGGAGCTCATCCGCATTACCCGGGATGACACTTATGTGCAGTCGCTGGTGGACGAGGGCAATCTCACCGAAGAAGAGGCGGCAATTCACCCTCAGCGCTCACTGATTTTGAAGGCTCTCACCGGTCGCCCGGTGGAGCCTACTTTGTCTTATCGCGATGTCCACGAGGGCGATCGCTACCTGCTGTGCTCGGATGGCCTGTCCGATCCGGTGTCCGCGGACACCATCAAGGATGTGCTCTCGGAGGGGACTCCGGACGAGGCCGCTACCAAGCTCATTGACTACGCGTTGAAGTCCGGTGGTCCGGACAACATCACCGTGGTGGTTGCCGATGTTGTCGATTCGTCGGCACGCACGCCTTACGAGCCCGCCCTGGCCGGTGCCCTGCAGAGTGCGGAGGAGGAACTCCCCCGCCCCAATACTGCAGCGGGTCGCGCGGCGGCACTCCGCCCGCGGAAGTCGCAGGAAATTGCAGTGACTTCGGCGCCGGAGAAGAAGGCTTCCAAGGGCAAGTGGCTAGTTGTTTCTGTGGTGCTGGTGCTGGTGGCCGGTTTGGTCGGCCTTGGTATTTGGGGCTGGCAGAAGAAGGAGTCGATGTACCATCTCGCGGTGGTTGACGGGCAGGTGCAGTTGATGCATGGCGTGCCCGGTAGTTTGCTGGGCTTCGATCTGCAAGAGCCGCATCAGTTCATCTGTTTGACCGATGACAACAAAGTTCAGCTGCCTCCGGCTGGGACGCCGAAGGAGAAGGTCGACTGCCACATCATGACGCCGGAAGATCTCTCGCCGGCGGCACGCAATTCGCTGGAAGGTCTGCCGGCTGATTCCTACGACGGTGTCAGCGACCAGATTGGCCGTTTGGCGGAGTCGGCACTGCCGGTATGTCTGTCCGTGTCCGACGACGACAAGGACGCAACTTCCGCCGACAAGAAGGATGAAAAGCTGGGTTCGAAGCCAGGAGTCAACTGTAGGCAGGTGCGAAAATGAGTGAAACTACCGCGAAGCGACAGCTTCGGATGAAGGAAATGCTCCTGCTGCTGCTGTCGGCAGGATTGTTGCTTTTGGCACTTATTTCGCTGGAACTGGCTCAGGGCAACTCTCTGACCGCCGATGTCTTTTACATCATTGGCGGATTCTTTGTAATCTTTGCAGTGGCGCATATCGCACTGACCTTTGTGGCGCCCAACGCCGATCAGGTGATGCTGCCGGTTGCAGCCACTCTCAATGCCTTGGGGTTGGTGATGATTCACCGCCTCGACCTGGCCAATGACACCTCGTTAGTGCGCAACCAGATCATGTGGACCGTGCTCAGTGTCGCACTGTTTATCGGCGTGATCGTCCTGCTGCGCAACCATCACTCACTGTCGCAGTACTCGTATCTGCTGGGTCTCGGCGGCTTGATTCTGTTGGCGCTGCCGCTGGTGTGGCCGTCGTCGATTAATGCTGATGCCCGCATCTGGATTTCCATCGGCCCGTTTTCCATGCAGCCTGGTGAGTTTGCCAAGGTCATGTTGCTGATCTTCTTCGCACAGCTGCTGGTGAATAAGCGCTCGCTGTTCAATGTGGCGGGTAAGCGTTTCCTGGGCATTGATTTCCCGCGTGTTCGCGATCTGGGCCCGATTCTGCTGATCTGGGGCATCGCTACTGTCATCATGGCTCTGCAGAATGACTTTGGTCCGGCGCTGGTGCTCTTCGGCACTGTGCTGGCAATGCTCTACGCTGCCACCGGTCGTGGTTCCTGGCTCATCATCGGCATGGGGCTGGTGACCATCGGTGTTGTCGGTGTCTACATGGTTTCGGACAAGATTCAGGCGCGAGTCACGCATTTCCTGGATCCGTTGGGTTCCTACGACGAGGGTGGCTACCAGCTCTCCCAGGGGCTGTTCGGCATGAGCTGGGGTGGCATCGGTGGCACCGGTCTGGGTCAGGGCTACCCACAGAACATTCCGGTGGCACACTCTGACTTCATCCTCTCCGCCTTTGGCGAGGAGCTCGGTTTTACCGGTCTGAGTGCCATCATCCTGCTGTTCGCGATTCTGATTTCGCGCGGTATTTCGGCGAGCTTGGCGGTACGTGATTCCTTCGGCAAGCTGCTGGCGGCCGGCATCGCATTCTCGATGGCCATTCAGCTGTTCGTGGTTGCAGCCGGTGTTTCCAAGCTGATGCCACTAACCGGTCTGACTACACCGTTCATGTCAGCCGGTGGTTCCTCACTGCTGGCCAGCTACATCATGTTGGCCATCGTGCTGCGCGTCTCTGACGAGGCCAACCGCCCCTGGGGCATTCCAAGCACCCCTTCTGGCCTCAACGACAATGCCAACGCAGCTCAGGGGGTGAACCAGTAGATGAATAAGACCATTCGCCAAATCTTTGTTGTCGTACTCGGGCTCTTCGTTCTTCTACTGGCGAACCTGACCTACATCCAGGGCTTCCAGCAGGATAAGTACGCCCACAATCCGCTGAATAGCCGCCAGTTCCTGGAGGAAAAGTCCAAACCTCGCGGCCAGATCACCACTGACGGCGACATTCTGGCCCACTCGGTCAAGGGCGAGAACGGCTTCTATGACCGCAGCTACGACACCGACCCGGAGGCATATGCCGCGGTGGTCGGATACCTGTCGGACATCTACGGCTCCGCCGGTATCGAACGCTCTCAAAACGGAATCTTGAACGGCAGCGACCCTTCGCTGTTTACTTCCCGCGCCCTCGACATGGTCACGGGCAAGGAACCTTCTGGGGCTTCCGCAGAGCTGACGCTGTTGCCGAACGCTCAGCGGACTGCGTACCAACAACTCGCTGAACGCGGCTACGTCGGCTCCGCCGTCGCCATTCGCCCATCGACGGGTGAAATTCTCGCGATGGCCTCCACACCGTCGTTCAACCCGAATGACATCGCGGCCGGCGACGAGAGTACCTGGCAGTCCCTCAATAACAATGAGGGCGCACCGCTGCTCAACCACGCCACTCAGCGTCCGCTGCCGCCGGGTTCCACTTTCAAGGTGTTGACCACGGTCACGGCACTGGAGCAAGGCGCCTCCCCGGACACCTCGGTCACTGGCGCACCGCAGATTACGCTGCCGGATACCACCACCACGTTGGAAAACTACGGTGGCTCGACCTGTGGCGGGGCTACTACGACTCTCCGCCAGGCTTTCGCACAGTCCTGTAATACGGCGTTCGCGGAGCTCGGTATGCAGTACGGGGCCGATGCGCTCAAGGACGTCGCCAAGCGATTCGGCATCGGTGAGACCCACGACGACGCGGGCCTGCCGATTCAGCCCTCCACCGTCGGTGAGATTCCGGATCAGTCCTCGCTGGGGCAAACCTCCATTGGTCAGCGCGACGTGTCCTTTACACCACTGGACAACGCCATCATCGCCGCCACGATTGCCAACGGCGGCGTGCGCATGGAACCCCAGATCATCAAATCGGTGCGCGGTGCCGACCTCTCCGAGATCAAGTCCTTCAAGCCGATTGAAGCCGACGAGGCGATTTCGCCGGAGATCGCAGAAACCGTAACTGAGCTGATGCGCGGTTCAGAGTCACATTCGGGCGGTAACGGTTCGCGTATCGCCTCCAAGACCGGTACCGCGGAACACGGTGCTGTCCGCGGCGAGTACGCGCCGCACGTTTGGTACATCGCCTTCGCTCCGGACTCCGATGTCGCCGTGGCCGTCGTCGTGGAAAACGGTGGCGGTCAAGGCCAGGGCGCTACCGGCGCCTCCGTTGCTGCCCCGATTGGCCGTGCGCTCATTGACGCGGTCGAACAGGCGGGTTGATAAGCATGGATGCCCACCAAGTTCAAGACATCGTCGGCGACCGCTATCACGTCCGCCGTCTGCTCGGCCGTGGCGGTATGTCCACCGTCTGGCTTGCCGACGACGCCACCAGCGGCGAACTAGTTGCGATCAAACTTCTGAATCAGGAGTACTCGGACAACTACGAGTTCCGGCAGCGCTTCCAGAACGAAGCCGCTGCTGCACGCAGCGTCAACAGCCCAAACGTGGTGAAGATTGTCACGTACGAGGAAGGCGATATCGGCAGCCACGGCGCGTGTTACATCGTCATGGAGTACATCCGTGGCGAATCTCTGTCGCAGGTGCTGCAGCGACGTCGCACCCTGCCAGAGCACCTGATGCTCGACGTGCTGGAGCAGACTGCGCACGGCCTGTCGGCAATTCACGCTGCGAACCTTGTCCACCGCGACATTAAGCCGGGCAACCTGCTGGTGACGCCGGAGGGCACCGTGAAGATTACCGACTTTGGCATTGCCAAGGCCGCCGAAGCGGTGCCTCTGACGCGTACCGGCATGGTCGTCGGTACCGCGCAGTATGTCTCACCGGAGCAGGCGCAGGGCAAACAGGTAAGTCCGGCGACTGACATTTACTCGCTTGGCTGTGTCGCCTACGAAATGGTGGCCGGCGCCCGCCCCTTCCAGGGCGACTCCACCGTCGCGGTTGCCGTGGCACACATCAACGAGGCACCGCCTGCGTTGGCGCCGACGGTCAATCCGCATATCCGCGAACTTATCGGCATTATGCTGCGCAAGGATCCGCAGCGTCGCTATGCCGATGGCCGCGAGCTGGCACAGGCTGTTTTGCGAGTGCGCGCGGGGCACCGCCCACCGCAGCCGCGTGGTGTGACCCCAACGGTGCACCGTCAATCCAACGCTGCCAACCCGGCGACCACCGAACTCGGTGCCATGACGCGACCGCCCATGCCGGTGTCGCAACCACAGCAGCAGCCACAGCGGCCACCGCAGCAACCCACTCGGCAGCGAAAGCCGGCAAAGAAGCGCAGCGGCTGCGGTTGTGGCTGCGGCAGCATTGTGCTGTTGGTACTGCTAGTGTTACTGGCCGGTGCTATCGCTGTTGTCTATTCGCTGTCGACAACCGGTTCACTGCCAACCATTCCAAACTTGGAGCAGTACATTCCGAACCAGTCACAGCAGCAAACCACGGAAGAAAACTCTGACTCCAGCAACGGTTCCGGTTGGTCGGACGACAATTCCGGTAACTGGGGAAATAACGACGGTGGCAGCTACGGCGACAACTCTGGTGAAAACTACGGTGGCAACAATGATGGTGCTTCTGACAGCTCCACTGAACAGGACACCAGCGAGACCGCCCCGGATACCTCCGAACCGACTCAGGATTCGGGCAACGACAATAGCGACGACTCCACTGGCGGTGGTCTGCCCGGCATTCAACTGCCCCCGGAAAATGGGTCCGGTAATACCTTGGGGACTCCAGATGCACAGTAATATTCAGGTACAAGATGTTTTGGTGGAAATCCTTCCGAAGGGACTGACGAACAATGTCTGGCAATGACGATCTCCTCTCCGGCCGTTATCGGCTCGGCGAGCTCATTGGCGTTGGCGGCATGTCCGATGTTTACCGAGCTGAAGATACTGTTCTCGGTCGCTCTGTCGCGGTCAAGATGATGAGGGCCGACCTTGCCAGGGATGAGAACTTCCTCGCAAGGTTCCGTCGTGAAGCGAAAAACTCAGCACTACTGAATCACCCGTCTATCGTGTCGGTGTACGACACCGGCGAGACGGATAGCCCGATGGGGCGTGTGCCTTTCATTGTCATGGAGCTGATTCAGGGTGAGACGCTGCGTGACCTTGTTCGTCGTGAGGGGCGGCTCGACCCGAAGAAAGCCACGTCGATAATGGCATCGGTGTGTGACGCACTGACGGCATCCCACCATGCCGGCATCATTCACCGTGACATCAAGCCGGCGAACATCATGCTGACCAACACCGGCAAGGTGAAGGTGATGGACTTCGGCATCGCTCGCGCGCTCGGTGATTCCACCACGATGACGCAGACTGCGGCCGTGCTGGGTACCGCGCAGTACCTTTCGCCGGAGCAGGCGCGCGGTAAGACCGCCGATGCACGTTCTGATATTTACGCTGTCGGTTGCGTACTTTTCGAGGCTGTCACGGGCGCCCCGCCATTCACCGGTGAAACCCCTCTTTCTGTCGCTTACCAGCATGTTCAGGATCAGCCGCCGCGCCCTTCGGGGAAGCTCAACACCGACCCGAACACGGCTCAGGGCCTCGACGCGGTGCTGTTGACCGCGATGGCCAAGGATCCGATGGAGCGCTACGACACCGCAGAGGACTTCGCCCAGGATTTGCGTCGTCTTGCACGCGGCGAGGATCCGTTGGCGCTGGCGCACCACGGCGCGCATGACGACGACGCGAAGACCACCGAATTCCTTCCGGCAGCTCCGTCGGATGCTGAGACTCGGGTGACCCCTGCACAGCAGGCAACTCCGGCCCCTGTCCCTGCTCCCGCTCCTGAACCGAAGGAAGCAGCGGACCAGTCGGAGGCCCCTGCTCAGATCGCTAACACTGACGAGCCCGAGAAAAAGAAAGGCGGCGCAGGAAAGACTGTCGCGCTGGTGGCTGCTGCAATGGTGGCTCTCGGCGGTGTCGGCTACGGCGCCTACCAGCTCTTCAACTCGTCCACCGAGGTCGAGACCGTTGCCATTCCGCAGGTCGAGGGTCTAAATGTCAATGAGGCAACGCAGGTTCTCGAGGAGGCTGGTTTTGTAGTCAACCGCGTCGATGAGCCGAACCCAGATGTCCCCCGAGACACGGTGATCGCCACGGAACCGGGTGTCGGATCGGGGTTGCCGCAGGGATCTCGCATCAAGCTGCGCGTATCTTCGGGCCCGGAGTTGACCAATGTGCCGGATGTGCGCGACAAACAGGCCGAGGAAGCTCGCCGCCTGCTCGAGGAGGCGGGGCTTGTCGTCAATCCAAAGCTGCAAGAGGAACCGAATGAGGACGTTCCGCGCGGCAACGTTATCGAGCAGTCTCCAGCTGCCGGTTCTCAGGTATCGAAGGGAACCCGCGTAACCTTGACTGTCTCCTCCGGTATCGAGACCAAGACTGTTCCGGATGTCACTGGTCAGACTTTGGATTCCGCCCGCACGACCCTCGAATCCGCTGGTTTCGTTGTCGAAGTGGTAGAGGTGGACTCCGCTGAGAAGCAGGGAACCGTCATTGAGGTTCCGCAGAAGGGCTCGGAGCTCACTGTCGGTACGACGGTTGAGCTGCACGTTTCGCGTGGTAACCAAATTAAGATGCCACGGGTTGAGGGACAGACCCTCAGTGATGCGGAGAAGGCACTCGCCGATGCCGGATTCGAGGGAACTATCCGCACCGAGGAAGTCACCACGCTGGATCTGTCCAAGGTCGACCACGTGGAGAAGGCCAATCCGTCGGCCGGGTCTAAGCTGAACAAGGACGGCGAGGTCACCCTGCGTGTCTACCGGCTTGGGGTTGCTCCGGAGGGTTCTGAGGACGAGCCTGCGCCGGAACCTCCCCTAAGGCTGCCGGATTTGCTGCCTAACTAACGGCTAGTGTGCCAGCACATCTGAGAAGGCGCGCTGGTACACGGCCTGCTGTTCCTCCAACTCCGCCAGGAGTTCCTCGGAGTACTCGCCACCGGCCAGGCGCAGCCAGTTGACGAGCATGCGGTGCCCGTACTGGGTGAGCACCGACTCCGGGTGGTACTGCACGCCGTGAATCGGCAGGTCGCGGTGGCGCATCGCCATCAGCATGCCCGAATCGGTGAATGCCGTGGCAATGAGTTCCTCCGGCAGTGTCTTCGGATCGACCGTCAACGAGTGGTAGCGCGTGGCAATAAAAGGACTGGGCACATCGGCCAGCACACCCGTGCCGTCGTGTGTGACCGGGGAAGTCTTGCCGTGCAACAGCTCGTCGGCACGCACGACCTGCGCACCAAAGACCTCACCAATCGCCTGATGACCCAAGCACACACCCAACACCGGTGTCGGATCGTCCTGCCTGCTCACCGCGCGAATAATGTCCTCTGTCCATCCAGCATTGGACGGCTCACCGGGACCGGGCGACAGTAGGATTGCATCAAATTGCTTTACGACGTCGTCAACATCGCGGAGACGCGCATCATCATTGCGCCAGACAGTCACCGTTTCGCCGAGCTGGCCTATGTACTGGACCAGATTGAATACGAAGCTGTCATAGTTATCGACGACGAGAATCTGCATAACTGGGAATTCTACTGCCTGCGAACTTCACTGGTAAGTTCGGATGCAAAGTTTACAATTATGCATATACCGCGGGAGTGTAGATACCGCGCTGATCGCAACCTGCTGACCACAACCTAAGGAGTTTAAAGCGCTATGCCTAAGGCAAAGATTGAAAGCACTAATTCACCACAATCCGGTGGCTCCTCCGTCAGCCGTACCCCGGTCAAGATCAACAGCACTCAGACACCGGTGTGGTACAAGGTGCTGATGTTCGGGTTCATGCTGATTGGTTTGGGCTGGCTGCTGGTCAACTACATCGCGGGTCCGCATATTCCGTTCATGGTGACTTTGAACGCATGGAACTACGTCATCGGCTTTGGTCTTTTCATTGTTGGTCTGCTGATGACTATGGGTTGGCGTTAGTCAGCTCTAATACACCGCACTCCTCAGGCGCATCCACTTTTGGATGCGCCTTTTTCATACCTAAAAACCCAGGTCAATTCACCCCCGTCAATACACCCGTTTCCCACACCTTTTTCGGAGAATGGGGATTTCCCTCCTATTGATCGCGCAAAAAAGTTATCCACAGAAACCTGTGTAACAATCATGTAATTTGTGGATAACTGTGGAGAGATTTCGTCCCAAAATTCTCACGGGTTACATGACAGAAACCGTAAAGCATGACAACTTTGGCTCTATCCCCTGTGTCCACAGTATCCACAGCCTGTGGATAATTCTGTGAACAAGTAACATAGTTGCAAGTCAACTTGTATGTAATTCCAATATTCTGCGGAGTTCGACCACTTTCGAACGCTGGTTCGTAAATTACAAGAATGGAATTATCCACACATGTGCACAAGTCTGTGGACAACTGTGGATTCTTGTAATTTGTGAAAATTGGGACCCGTAACGTGCTTCTTGGTCCATGTTCACCTAGGTGAACAGTGGAGTATTTTGTCCACAGGGCTGTGGACATGTGGAGAATCAACCCAATTTGCTACTACCCCCGCTACCCCTAAACACAACATTGAAGTTACGGGCCGTCGTAAAGCGAAAATGGGCATGAAAAAACCCGCCCGGAACAACCGGACGGGTTAAAGAGCGTAGAAGCTAGCGGATTACTTCTCGATGTCGATGGAGGTAATCACGACCGGCTCCAGCGGGCGATCCCAGTGATCGGTAGCCACACGAGCGATCTCGTCGACGACCTTCTTCGAGGCGTCATCAACGACCTCACCGAAGATGGTGTGAGCGCCATTGAGGTGCGGGGTCGGAACCACGGTGATGAAGAACTGGGAACCGTTGGTGCCGCGGCCGCCACACTTGCCGGCGTTTGCCATAGCGAGCAGGTACGGACGATCGAACTGGAGCTCCGGGTGGATCTCATCGTCGAACATGTAGCCCGGGCCGCCGGTACCGGTGCCCAGCGGGTCACCACCCTGAATCATGAATCCGGCGATGATGCGGTGGAAAATGGCCTCATCGTAGAACGGGCCGGACTCGGTGCCAGAGGCGTTCTGACCCTTGTACTCCTTCGTGCCCTCTGCCAGGCCGATGAAGTTGTCGACAGTGTTCGGCGCGTGGTTGCCGAACAGGTCAATCACGATATCGCCATGGTTGGTGTGCACAGTTGCAGTAGCAGTCTTAATAGTCACGTTCCTTAGGATACCGACCTTGGTGGCCAATTGCTCTTACTGGTGAGTTTCTCCGTGGCAGAAACCAGCGAAAATGTTTTTCAAGATAAGGAAAAGAGTTCTCCGTTGACCCCCATGAAGAGCAAATAGTGCCTAAGCTGGAATGTGAGCCTGTTGCAAATATTTCGACGCTAGGTCTAACTGGGCCCTAGCTCTTGGACTTAGAAGCATCTTGGTCTCAGAGGCACTGGCGCCGCAGCAGTATTAATCATTGATTGAAAATAAAAGGCGAAGCCTGTTGGCGATGCACTAATTAAGGAGAGTCATGAACCCCAACGCAATCTCGCTGGCTGTCAAGGGACTGAAGTCCGCTTACGACAGCTACTCCGATTACCGGGACAAGAAGGCTGCAGAGCTCTACGACACGATGCAGGAGGCTAAGAAGGTGGCAGCTGCACAGAACGAGGCTGCAAAGGACGCAGCATCCGATTGGGCAGAAGACGTTAAGGAAAAGGTTTCCGACGCTCGCGATCAGCTCGCTGAGCAGGCTGAAGAACTGACCGGCAAGGTTGAGAAGAAGTCCAAGGAGACCAAGAAGCAGGCGAAGAAGGCTGCGAAGCAGGCCGAGAAGGACGCTAAGCGCAAGGGCAAGAAGACCCGTTGCAAGGCTCGCTGCGAGGCTAAGAAGGCTGAAAAGAAGGCCAAGAAGGCTCGCAAGGATCTCGAAGTCCGTACCCAGAAGGCTATCGACAAGGTGACCGGCAAGGAAGAGCAGCGCGCCAAGAACGGCCGCATTGCAACCGCTTCCCTGGTCTTCGCTGTTGTTGCAGCAATCGTCGGTGTCATTGTCTGGAAGCTGCGCAAGGACGACAAGCTCCCGGTTGACCCAGCTCCGTACCAGCAGAAGGCCCAGGAAGTTAAGCACAAGGTCGAAGAGAAGGCCGCAGAGGTCAAGGAGACCGTTGAAGAAAAGGCTTCTGAGGCTAAGGAAAAGGCTGAAGAGGTAAAGGGCAAGGCAGCTGACAAGGCCGACGAGGCCAAGGGCAAGGCAGCTGAGGCCAAGGAGACCACTGAGGAGAAGGCCGCAGAGGCTTCCAAGCAGGCTCAAATCAAGGTCGACGAGGTCAAGACCGAGAAGAAGAACGCTGAGGACGCTAAGAAGATCTCTTCCAAGCCGGCTCCGAAGCCGGGTCAGGCTCGCAAGAAGTAAATAGGCGGCTGGGGCTAGATAGCCATAAACCTTTTCACGCCCGATCGTTCTGTGCAGTAGATGCGCCGACGGTCGGGCGTTTTTGGTTAAGCAGCAAACCTGACAACTTCAAAAGACGGGCTGCAAATGTGAAACTGTGCGAGTTTATGACACTTTCAGGCCATTTTTCGGGCCATTTTTGACATAAACGCAGTCAGTAACTCGCATTGGGGTAAGTCGCCAAAGGCTGGGTCAAATAACCACGACGCCACCGGACGAACACCCGGGAAAAATTCTCTCCCCCCTCCCCCGGGGGAAAGACGCACTTTTCTTTACTTGCCCCTTACTCACCCCTCCCCTTCTACATTCCCAAAACGCAAAAAATCCCCCGGTCTTACGACCGGGGGATTTTGTTCCTTGTGGAGCTTAGGGGAATCGAACCCCTGACCTCCTGCTTGCAAAGCAGGTGCTCTACCAATTGAGCTAAAGCCCCGTACACCGAGCAATTATACCTTGTTCGGCAGTGGGCCTAGGAGGACTTGAACCTCCGACCCCTTCGTTATCAGCGAAGTGCTCTAACCGCCTGAGCTATAGGCCCCGTGGAACGAGATATAACTTAACCCGTAACCATCACACTTCACAAATCGCCTGTTCAGAGGCCTAAATATTGAGTTAAAAAGCAGTCATTAAGTAGTCATTATGGCTACTTCATAACCAGGTCACTGAAAATACCTCTGAACCAACGCGGCCCCGGAGCCACCGAACGGGGGTGACACCGGGGCCAGCGGGAGACTAGGCAGCCTAGCTGTCGTCGGCAAGCGAAATCTTGAGACCTCCGACGAGACCGCCGCACGCGTTGTAGATAACCGCGCCGAGGGCCATGAACCCAATCGACAGCACCCACCACAGCGCTCCTACAGCGGCCGCCAGGCCAAGGACAAGACCCGCGCTGATGGAATCCTCCCCGCCAATCATTTCACTAATCGGAGCGAGCAATCCCATCCCGGAGAGCAAGAGGTAGAGCAGGCCAACCGCGGCAAGCCAGACGAGGAAGCCAATGAAGCCAGTGGCCGCCGTAATGCGCATGGCGGACCAGGGACTCACCTTGTCGACTACCAAGTTAGTTTCGGCCATGCGCTTACTCCTTCTCCGCCTCCGAGTCACCGGACTCGGCGGCGCCGGTGCTCTTGGTGGCGCCGGTGCGCTTCGGGACTACGTCCAGGGTTCCGGCCTCAGAGACCTTGGAAGCGGTCTCCTCACCCTCATCCTCAACATTGCGGTCGATAGCCAGCAGTTCCACGCCATCAGCGAGGTTGACCAGGCGCACGCCCTTGGTGGCACGCGAGGTGGCGCGAATCTCGTTGACGTTGGTGCGGATGATGTCGCCGGCGGAGGTGACAGCGAAGATTTCGTCGTCGTTGTCGACCACCAGGGCGCCCATCAACGGTCCACGCTTCGGGTCGTACTTGAGCGTCAGCACGCCCATACCACCGCGGTTCTGCGGGGTGTACTCGCTGAGCTTGGTCTTCTTGCCGAAGCCGCCAGTCGTGGCGACCAGCAGGTTGTGCTCTTCCTCGACCACGACCATGCTGAGCAGCTTGTCGTCGCCCTTGAAGCGCATACCCTGAACACCAGCAGTGGCGCGCCCCATCGGGCGCAGTGCGTCGTCGGAGGCAGTGAAGCGAATGGCCTGGCCGCGCTCGGAGACGAGCAGCAGGTCATCGTCCGAAGAGCACAGACGAGCACCGATGAGGGAGTCGCCTTCGCGCAGGTTGATGGCAATTAGGCCAGCGGAACGAGCGGACTCGTAGTCCTCCAGGCGAGACTTCTTGACCTTGCCCTCGCTGGTGGCCAGCACCAGGTACGGGCTGTCCTGGTAGCTCTGAATCTGCAGCACCTCGGCGATACGCTCCTCCGGCTGGAACTCCAGCAGATTGGCGACATGCTGGCCGCGGGCAGCGCGAGTGGCCTCCGGCAGTTCGTAGGCCTTGAGGCGGTAGACGCGCCCCTTGTTGGTGAAGAACAGAATCCAGTCGTGCGTGGAGCAGACGAAGAAGTGGCGGACAATGTCGTCCTGCTTCAGATCCGCGCCGCGAACGCCCTTGCCACCACGGCGCTGGGCCTTGTAGGCATCGACCTTGGTGCGCTTGGCGTAGCCCGTGGAGGTAATGGTCACAACCACGTTTTCGCGGGCGATGAGGTCCTCTTCGGTGACGTCGCCCTCGGCGGCCACGATCTGGGTACGACGGTCATCGCCGTACTTCTCCACTACCTCGGTCAGTTCTTCCTTGACAATGGCGCGCTGGCGCTCCGGGCTGGCCAGGATGTCCTTCAGGTCGGCGATCTCGAGCTCGATCTCAGCCAACTCGTCGATAATCTTCTGGCGCTCCAGGGCAGCCAGGCGACGCAGCTGCATCGCCAGGATGGCGTCAGCCTGAATCTCGTCGATGTCGAGCAGACCCATCAGGCCCGTACGCGCGGTATCGACCGTGGCAGACCGGCGAATCAGGGCGATGACCTCGTCCAACATATCCAGGGCCTTGACCAGGCCGCGCAGGATATGGGCACGCTTTTCCTTCTCGTCCAGGCGGAACTGGGTCCGTCGAACAATGACCTCAATCTGGTGGGCGACGTACAGCGTCACCATCTGGTCAATACGCAGCGTACGCGGCACACCGTCAACGATGGCGAGCATGTTCGCGCCGAAGCTGGTCTGCAGCTGGGAGTGCTTGTACAGGTTGTTCAGCACCACACGCGGTACGGCGTCGCGCTTGAGCTTGACGACGATGCGCATGCCCCACTTCAGATCGGATTCGTCATCAATCGAGGCAATGCCCTGCAGACGCCCGTCCTTGACCTGATCTGCAATGTTGGCAATCATGCGGTCCGGGTTGACCTGGTACGGCAGCTCAGTGATGACAATCGACTGACGAGTGCCCTCCTGCTCAATCGAGGTCACACCGCGCATGCGGATCGAGCCACGGCCGGTGGTGTAGGCCTCCTTGATGCCCTTATCGCCGACGATTTGGGCGGCAGTTGGGAAATCCGGGCCCTTGATGCGCTCCATGACCGCATCCAGCGTGGTCTTTTCATCCGCCTCCGGGTTGTCCAGGCACCAGTTAATGGCATCCGCGACCTCACGAAGGTTGTGCGGTGGGATGTTGGTGGCCATACCGACGGCAATACCGCCGGAACCGTTCATCAACAGCTGCGGGACACGCGACGGCAGAATCACAGGCTCTGTCGTACGACCGTCGTAATTCGGCTGGAAATCGACAGTGTTTTCGCGAATGTCGCGCACCATTTCCATGGCCAACGGCGTCAGACGGGCCTCGGTGTAACGCATAGCTGCGGGGCCGTCGTCACCGCGGGAGCCGAAGTTACCCTGACCGTCGACAAGCGGATAGCGCATGGACCACGGCTGCGCCATGCGCACCATGGTGTCGTAAATAGCGCTGTCGCCGTGCGGGTGGTAGTTACCCATCGTGTCCGAAACCGGCTTAGCGGACTTCACATAACCGCGCTCCGGGCGGTAGCCGTTGTCGAACATGGCGTAGAGAATGCGGCGGTGCACCGGCTTCAGACCGTCTCGGATCTCCGGCAGCGCACGGCCAACAATCACGCTCATGGCGTAGTCGATATAGCTCGACTGCATCTCTTCATTGATGTCGATCGGGCGAACCTGGTGGCCCAATACTCCACTTCCGAAGGATGAGCCGTCGTTGTTGTTATCGTCGCTCAATGACTGCTTCCTTTACTTAAAAGAGGTTCGCATCCATTCTACAGGGCTTTAGAACCCGTTTTACGACGCCGTGCGCAACTTTTCGATACCATTGTGGTATCAAATACTTGGTTTTCAAGCCTGATAGCGGAAACAAACCAGCGCAGTTAGGAAGCGCGGCTAGGTAGCAAGGAGCAAGTGCACGATGGCGATGACCTTAAGGCTCACGAAAGAACAGGACACCGCCCTGGCGCTGCTGGCGCAAATGGAGGGCGTATCCAAACACGAGGCCGTCATTCGCGCCATTGAATCTGCCGCCGCGAGAGCCCTTCAACAAGGCCAGGCCAGGGAAATCACCGCAAGTGTGATTGATACCGACATGGCGCTGCTGCGAAAGTTGAGCTCCCCGAGCCCCCGGGGAGCAGAGGAATGAGTGCGCCCCAAGTTCAGCCTCCCAGCGAGGCCGCAATCCTGGCGGCTACCGACGAACTGGTGGCCAAAGTGCCGGAATTGGCTGACGCTACGCTTGTGCGACCATGGGCAATCAGCGCCATTGCTGCCGCCAGCTCAGGTGTCATTGCTGGTCACCGCAGCTTTCCCACGGTTTCTGCGGCTGCACAAGCGGTCGCTTACGCAACGTTTCACGTGAAACCACTGAGTTTCGGAAACACCGCGCTGGGCGCACTACTTGCGCACATACTCCTCACCACTAATGGCGAAGAAGTGTCATTCACAGAGACATGGAAACTGGTCAAAAGCGGCATTTAGCCAAAGACGCGGCCTAGTCGATTTTCCGGGTGAACGGGCTCGTCGGAATGCGATTACCGGACTCCAGTCGACCCGTGTAATACGCCGTGGCCTCACCTTCAGTCAGCTCGACCTCGTACCAGCCATCACGGACATAATCAGCCGTTCGGTCCTGCCCGCCGACGAGAACACGTCCCGCCACGTGCTCCAAAGTGACCTCCGGCAACTCCTTCGCCGTCTTGCTGAACACACGCAGGAAGCGGTCCGGGCCGCACACGGTAAGTTCGCGGTCTAGAAGTCCAATTCGCAGCTCTAATGTGCCGAGCACGGTGTGGTGCTCTACCTTGTTACCACTGTAAACAGCGAAAACAGCCTCACGGGAACCGTCGTTGACCAGCACAAGGTTGCCGTCTTTAAGGTAGGCGTGAAGCCGGTACGGTGTTGGCAGCGCGGTCGCCTGCTCGGACTCCTGCACTGGATAGTCACCGGCCGGCTCCGCCTCCCAGCGCTTCACAAACTCCGGTGCTGGCCCCGGCTGCTCTGGAAGCTGCATTCCCGCCGATGCCGAGAAGTCCAGCGTGGATACCAAATCACCACAGACTCGACGACGCCAATCAGTGATGTTTCCACAGTTCACGCCAGTGACCTGCTCCAGAAAGCGAATCACCGAAGTGTGATCGAAGACCTCCGAAGAAACCAGACCACCCACCGACCATGGTGAAATGACAGTCATCGGGACGCGGAAACCGAGCCCCTTCGGCTTGCCCAGGTACCACTCCCCCGGCTCATTCTTTGGCGGCAGCGGCGGCACCACATGATCGAAGTAACCATCAAACTCGTCAAAGTTAATCAGGAAAACTGTCTTGGCCCACACTTCCGGATTGGAGGCCAACGCATCCAACAGACGATAGGTGATATTCGCCGACTGAATTGGCGAGGACGCTCCCGGATGCTCACTTTCCGCGGCCGAAGGCACAATCCAGGACACCTTTGGCAGCTTCCCGGATTCAACATCCCGTCGGAAAGCGTCGGCTAGCGTGCCCGGCTGGCGGCGGTGCAGCGCGCGATCATAGAGATCCCGTTCCGCGTCAGGCAGCTTCTCCACAGCGGCATTCAGGCGATTGACCATCTCCTGTTGCTCTGTAGTTGGCGACATCCCATCGCCGAGTGCAGTAAGCAGCTCATAAAAACCGGTTAAATCGAGTCCCGGCAGTCCGGCCTCACGAATGACCTTGCGGCCAATATTTCGAAACGCGGCGAAGAAATCCAAATTGTTGTCCGTGTAGTTATCCCACTCCTGGTAGACGCGCCACGGCACCCCTGCCTCCGTGAGCTCCTCGGCATAAGTGCGCCACTTATACCCCGGGTGCGTCGGCTCGTACGCCGCATTGCCAACCGCTCCAGTCCCCCACGGTTCCTTTCGGGTGTCACCCGAAAACAGGTAGTTGCGGTTCGGGCTTGTCGACGTAGGCATCGAGGAAAAGTAACCATCGCAGATGGTGAACGTCTCTGCGAGAGCGAATTGGAACGCAATGTCCTGGCGGTCATAGCAGGCCATCGTGCCCTTACCCTTGGCCTCGATCCAGCCGTTACAGCGGCCGCCGTTTAGTGCAACCTGCCCGTCTTCCCAACCGTGCGGCAGACTTGCGATGTACTCCACCGAGAGATCACCGCGATTAGCGGCGTTGCGGATTAGATATGGACTGACCCCACTCTGGTTGAAGACACCCGGTAAAGCGGAGTTGTCTTTGTACCCTCGCACACCTCGGAGCGTGCCGAAGTAGTGATCAAAAGAGCGGTTTTCCTGCATCAACACGACTACGTGCTCAATTTGATCAAGAGAGCCAGCCGGTCGGGGCTGCGCGAGCGCGTGGCGCAGTGATGGTGGCAGCAGCGTGCTCGCAGCGGTGACGGCACCGACTCCTGCGGCGGTCTGCAGGAAGTGCCGACGGGAAAATTCAGATATTTTTTTAGGTGATGTTGCCATAAGTATCTACGTTAAGAAGCGCAGATTACAGGTTGGAAAATTGCGGTTTAAATTTCCTCAATGAACCGCTCGAAGCGGTCAACCACAGCCTGCGGCTCACGCGCCCATCGGTTATGTCCCAGGCGCTGCTCAATGAACTCGTACTTCGCCGAATTCGGCAACATCCGCGCCAATGCCTGCGCCGACTCCGCCGGGCAGTCACGGTCACCGCCACAGTTCAGCAGCAGCGCCGGGGTGGTCACCTTAGGCATCTCAGCGGCATAGTCGATGTCCGCACCGCGCGGTCGCAGGAGACCCGTGCGCGAGAATCGCGCCCACTCCACCACATGGTTACGGGCCTGTCGGCCGTAGCCGGCCACATCAAACCTGCCCGCTGGCCAATAACCCAGAATCTGGGACACTACCTGCATAAACGGTGCGCCGTAGCGAAGCCGCTTGTACTCGTTGCCAGTAAAACACTTGTAGTGCGGGGTACCGGAGCCAACCATCACAACACCAGCCACGTCCGCTTCCGGTCGGGCCAGATACAGCGAGGCAATCTGACCGCCCATGGAATGACACAGCAAGTAAACGGGTAACTTCTCCCCTGTGCTCTCCCCTGCCGCGAGGTGGTCAAACTCCTTGCGGGCCCGCGCCACGGCCAACGGGTAATCCACCGAGGCAAGATCCTGGTAGCCCCAGTTGTGACGGCGGGTGGCTACCGCCGTCTGGTTACCCTGGCCGCGTAACTCCGAGGTCAGGACGCAAAACCCTCGGCGCTGCAACTCTTGGGCAATTGGCCGGTAATAGCGAGCCCCCATGCCAAAACCCGGCCAAATAACGACAATGCCCCGAGGCGTACCTTCGGGAGTCCGAAGCGCCATCGGGGTCACGGAGCCATCGGGCAATGTCTCCTGCACAATACGTGGCTCGACTGGCGGTTCCCCGTTGACCATGCTTCCTCGAGTATCTTCCATTTCATAAACATTAATGGCTGAACTGAGGTTTTGTCAGGGGAACCGACAAGCCGATAACTAGACTAGGTATCGGCTTAGACGTCGAGGAAGCGAACGTCCTTCGCATTACGGGTAATGAACGAACGTCGTGAAGCGACGTCATCGCCCATCAGAATGGTGAACAGTTCATCGGCCTTCTGTGCGTCCTCGAGGGCGACCTTACGCAGCACGCGGTGATCCGGATCCATGGTGGTATCCCACAGCTCGGCGGCGTTCATCTCACCGAGACCCTTGTAGCGCTGGACACCATCGTCCTTGTTGATCTTGCGGTTGGCGGCCAGCCCCTCTTCCAGCAGCTGATCGCGCTCAGCATCTGAGTAGGCGTAGCCCGGCTCGCCCTTGGCCCACTTGAGCTTGTACAGCGGTGGCTGAGCGAGGTAGACGTGCCCTTCATCAATCAGCGGACGCATCAGGCGGAACAGCAGCGTCAGTAGCAGCGTGGCAATGTGCTGACCATCGACGTCGGCATCGGCCATCAGCACAATCTTGTGGTAGCGCAGCTTTTCGATATCGAACTCGTCGTGAATACCGGTGCCCAGCGCCGTAATAATGGCCTGGACCTCGTTATTCTTCAGCGTCTTATCCAGGCGCGCCTTCTCGACGTTCAAAATCTTACCGCGCAGCGGCAAAATGGCCTGGAACAGCGAGTTTCGGCCTGCCTTTGCAGAACCACCTGCGGAGTCACCCTCCACGATGAACAGCTCGGACTGCTTCGGGTCCTTCGAACGGCAGTCCGCCAACTTACCCGGAAGACCGCCAAGATCGGTCGCGGACTTACGACGCACCAGGTCGCGGGCCTTACGAGCCGCCTGACGGGCATGCGCCGAAGCAATGGCCTTGTTAACAATGGCCTTAGCCTCAGCCGGATTGGCCTCCAGCCAGTGACCGATGTGCTCATTGGTCATGCGCTGGACGAAAGAACGCACCTCGGTGTTACCCAGCTTCGTCTTTGTCTGGCCCTCGAACTGTGGATCGGCGACCTTCACCGAAATCACGGCAGCGAGGCCTTCACGACAGTCCTCACCAGAGAGGTTGTTTTCCTTCTCCTTCAACAGTCGGTGCTCACGCGCATAGCGGTTCATCAGCGATGTCAACGCAGAACGGAAGCCCTCTTCGTGCGTGCCACCCTCAATGGTGTTAATGGTGTTGGCGAAGGTGTGCACCGACTCGGAGTAACCCGAGTTCCACTGCATGGCAATCTCGACCTCGTGGCCATCACCTGCAGCATCGAAGGAAATGATGGTCGGGTGGATGATGTTCTTCGACTTGTTCAAAGTCTCGACATAATCCCGCAGACCATTCGGGTAGTGGAAGACCTTGCGGCGCTCCTTCGGCTTGGTGGTCTTCTCTGCCTGCTCCTTCTGCTCTTCAGCCGCATCCTTGGCGATCTCAGCGGATTCGGTCTCCGCCTGCTCCGCCAGAGCCTCAGCCTCGAGCTCCTCCTCGGAGACACGCTTGTCCACCAACGTGATGGTCAGACCCTTGTTCAAAAACGCCATCTCGCGCAGGCGGCGAGAAATGGTGTCGAACTTGAAATCGGTGGTCTCAAAAATCTCCGGGTCCGGCCAGAAACGCTGCGTGGTACCCGAACCACGAGTCTTTTTACCGCGGACAATTTCTTCCGGAACTGCCTGGTCGAAGTTCTGGTACCAGGTGTAGCCATCGCGGATGACCTCGGTTTCCATACGCGTCGACAGCGCGTTAACCACCGAAATACCCACACCGTGCAGACCACCGGAAACAGCGTAGGACTCGGAGTCAAACTTGCCGCCGGCGTGCAGCTGAGTCATAACCACCTGCACCGTCGGCATGCCCGACGGGTGCATTTCGACAGGAATACCACGGCCGTTATCGCGGACCTGAACGCCGCCGTCTTCCAGCAGAGTGACCTCAACATCGGTGGCATAACCCGCCATCGCCTCGTCGACGGAGTTGTCTACAACCTCCCACACCAGGTGGTGCAAGCCACGCTCACCAGTCGAGCCAATGTACATACCCGGCCGCTTACGCACGGCCTCGAGGCCCTCGAGGATGGTAATCGATGAGGCGTCATATTGATGTTCGGTAGCAGCCACGATTCGGCGCGTCTCCTATTCTTGGTTCTCTCCCCGCGCAACATTCGTCAGCGCGCGAAAAATAGGCCAGCGGTCAAGCGCTATCGGCGCCAGCCAGAACTACATAGGACTACTAGATAGGTCTGGCTAGTTTGGATGCCGATAACGTCTCAAGAACCGCCTGCCGGTATTCTCCTGCCCATCTTACCCCAACGTAGTCCCCTACTGTGGATATAGCCGATGCGCTCAAAGGACCAAATTTCGCAGTTTTACGCATACCGATGCCTATTCGTAGACCGTTTACCGACCTTTACCCGTAAGTATCACGCGGTCCTCGGCCCTCGATGTGCAATTTGCCCTTGCGCCAATTCGGCGCTTTCGGCCCCAGCACCTTAATTTCTTCAACCACCCCATCCCCGACGCGTTCCGCGATGGACTTCAAAACCTGTCGCTGTGCTAGCCGCAGCTGTGTTGCCCATGCTGTCGATTGGCACTCGACCACCAAAGTGCCGTCCTTGAACTCCTTGACCTCGGAGTGTTCCGCGACAACTTTGCCGACCATCGAATCCCACTCCGTCATGATCACACCGTGGGCAATATGGATCTGCCAACCGCGATCAACTACTGCCTTATTCAGCACCGCACCAATCGGCGCAGGTCGACGGTCATATTTCCGGTACAGCCGAATCCCCGCCTCCTTCAACAGGCTCGGCGAAATTACCGTACCGGCACGATCTCGCACCACTGCTTGCGCTGCCCGCTGCTTATCGACGTCCGCAACAATCCCCTTCGCGGCCTTCACAGGCACACGGCTATCGAGGCCAGACCACGAGCCCTTCTTCTTCGGTGGCCGCTGGAGATTCGGTAACTTGTGACCGCCCTCTTTAGCGGCATCGCGCATGCGGAAGAAAGCGTCGCTGATCAGGTCGTTTTCCTCTTCCGGTGAGTTATCCGACTCCATGTTCTCGACCATACCCGTCACTCTTCCGCGACTGGTTTTTCATCCAGAAGCGAGATTCGCCCCTGCTCAGTCTGTGCCACCGTCACCGTGTGATGAGTCACCGAAGAATCCTCGACCAATGCCTGAGGTAACTCCTCTCCCACCGCCGAGGTGATTAACACCTGCTCAGCCTGCTGCGCGATTTCCATGAGAGCTTCCCGACGATGCCGGTCAAGCTCCGCAAACACGTCGTCAAGCACCAAAACCGGGTCGGGACCATCGGCACGGAGCAAAAAGTACGCGCCGAGACGTAGCGCGAGTGCAAAAGACCAGGTCTCGCCGTGGCTAGCAAAGCCCTTGGCGGGGTCATTGCCGAGAATGAGGTCGAGATCATCGCGATGCGGACCAACGAGACAGGAACCGCGCTCAATCTCCGCGGTGCGGCGCTCCGCCATCTTCGTCAGCAGCAATGCCTCCAGCAGCTCCGGTTCGCTGGGCAATGGCCCGCCATCCAGGCTGTCGACCTTCGGCGCATAGGCAATCGTGGCTGGGCGCGAGTGCGGGGCAAGCGTGGCATAGGCCTCGCTGACATGTTCGGAAAGCTCGGCAATCAAATCTATGCGCGCAGCCATTAACGCCGCTCCCACCTGCGCCAATTGCGCATCCCAGGTATCCAGCGTGCTCAGTGCGGCCTGCCCCTCCGAAGAAGAATAGCCACGGCGCAGCGTCGAGCCCGCCGACTTCAGCAGCGCATTCTTCTGACGCAAAATCTTGTCATATTGAATGCGGATACCGGCGGACAGTGGCCGTCGTAAAGCGAGCAAATCGTCGATGTAGCGGCGGCGGGAAGCGGGCTCGCCCTTAACCAGCGTGAGATCCTCGGGCGAGAAAAAGACCGACTTGACGATCCCCAGCAGCTCCCGCGGGGACTTCAGCCTCGTGCGATTAATCTGCGCCTGATTCGCGCGATGCGGATTAATGAGCAGATGCGCAGTCAGCTCGCGGCCATCATTGACCGCCGTCGCCGAAATGCGTGCCAACGGGGTCCCCGAACGAACCAGCGGAGCATCCATAGAAACTCGATGCGAACCGAGCGTGGAGAGATACCCAACGGCCTCGACGATATTGGTCTTGCCGTAGCCATTTTGACCGGTAAATACGGTAATTCCAGGCGTGAACTCGACTTCCAACCCCGGCCAGGAGCGGAAGTCCCGCAAGGACAAATACCGAATGTGCATAGCCGCAGACTAGCCCGGCAGGCGCACAGGCATCAGCAGGTAAGTGAAGTCGGTCTCCGGCGTTGGGTAGAAGCCGTCCTCACCGAGCTCCGGAATGGCTTCCGGCTCCGGAATGAGAATCGCAGGACGCGACGGCTGCGTAAAGCCCAGCAAAACACGATGGGAGCGAACAGCGCTGAGCCCCTCGAGCAGGTACTGCGGGTTGAAGGCAATCAGAAGTGGTTCACCATAGAAGTTGCAGGCCACAGTCTCTTCTGCGTGACCAACCTCGTCTCCATGAGCGGAAAGGACAACCTGACCGTCGGAGAAGTCCATGCGAATCTGCGCACCGTGATCCGCCATCAGAGACACACGACGGATAGCATCCTGCAGCTGGTCAACACGGGCAACAGCCATGGAGGAATGCTGCTTCGGCAGTAGCGGGCGGAACTTCGGGAACTCGGCGTCCAGCAGTCGCGTGGTAGTGCGACGAGGATCGGCGAGGATAGCCAGCAGGCCTTCGGAGCCGACCTCACGATCATCGGATCCGTCGCCGAATGCCAAGGTCACTGGCTCGCTAGAAGTGGTATCGAGAGTGCGGGCGGTCTCCGCGAAGGTCTTGGCCGGGATGAGCAGCTTGGTCTCACCCTCCGGAACCTGCTCCCACTCGAAACTGCGAACCGCCAGGCGGAAACGGTCGGTGGCAGCGAGAGTGACCTCGTTACCTTCGGTTTCCATCCGGATGCCGGTCAGCATCGGCAGCGACTCATCCTTGCCGGCAGCGACAGCGACCTGACCAATAGCCTCGGCCAGCAGAGCGGCATCGACAGTGCCGGTAGCAGCCGGAGCTTCCGGTAGCTGCGGGTAATCCTCCAAGGTCAGACTTGGCAGCTCGAAGCGGGAAGAACCACAGCGAACGATGACCTTCGTGCCATCAAAGTGCATCTCTACCTGCTTATTCGGCAGCTTAGAAACAATGTCAGAAACCAACTTGCCATTGACGGCGAAGCGACCGGGCTCATCGACCTCTGCGCTAATACGAATCTGAGTGGAGACCTCGTAGTCATAGCCAGCGAGCTGCAGACCATTGTCATCCGCGAGAAAAATCATGCCACGCAGAATCGGCTGAGTCGGGCGTGCAGGCAGGTTACGAGCAACCCAGCTCACCGCACCCGCGAGATCGTCCTTAGCCGCGCGAATACGGACTTCGGTCTGCTCCATCGTTCCTCCACCGGTATTGGATGTCTGTTTTTAGCCGTTTATTAGCCGTCTTTTGTGTTGTCAGCGTGCTATGTCAGCACACATGACTGGAGTTACAAAGATTCCATCGTACAACTCTACTGCAGACTGCCAAAGACCTCACTGGGATTCTTGTAGTCCGTCTAGTGCTTAATCGTAGTTCTTACTCGTTCTTGGCATTTTTAAAGTTGTGCGCCAGAAGTTGCTTGCCCGGGGTTGTGCGCAGGCCCCCTTTTATCTAGAAGTTTCTAGAGATTTTTAAAGTCGGGAGTAGTAATAGGGGGTGTGCACATTGTGAAATTACATGATTCCCGCTGGTCTTCACTGGTTTCGCGCTGTGGATAACCAGTGCGCCTAACTGTGGATAACTTGGGGTGTCTGTGGATAGTGTTCGGACTTCATCTTTCATCCACAAAATTTACGAGTTGTCCACAGCTCTGTGCACGGAAAAACCGCAGTTAATAACAAGAATTCCGCACGCCGAACCCAAGGTTTTTAAGCCGTTCCACGAGCTCGATCTCGAATGCGTGTGGTCAGGTCGTTGACCTGGTCCTTTGAGGGCTTCTTCTCCTGAATTTCCTTAACAATCTTGCGTTCAGCGTGCAAAACCGTCGAATGGTCACGATTTCCGAACTCCCGGCCAATCGACGGCAACGAAAGCTCGGTGAAGGACCTCGTCAGGTACATCGCAATCTGGCGTGCATGAGCGACCGGGCGAGTCTTACCCGGGCCCACTAAATCTGCAACCGTTAGGTCGAAGTACTCAGCCGTGGTGGAGATGATGATCTCCGGAGTAATCTGCACCTCGATTTCGTCGGCACCGAGGATCTCCTGTGCAAACTTCAAGGTCACAGGCTCATGAATCATGGATGCATGAGCGCTAATCTGCAGTAGACGCCCCTCGAGCTCACGAATAGAAGACGAGGTGTTCTCCGCGATGTACTGGAGTACATCATGCGGAACGACCAGATCAGATAGCTGTGCCTTCTTCGACAGAATTGCGATTCGCGTCTCCAAGTCCGGGTATTGCAGATCCGGATTGAGCCCCCACTGGAAGCGGGTACGAAGGCGATCCTCCAGAGTCTTAAGCTCCCGCGGTGGGCGGTCCGACGACAGCACAATCTGGTGATTGGACTGGTGCAGGGCATTGAACGTATGGAAGAACTCTTCCTGTGTACCTTCCTTGCCCTCCAAGAATTGGATGTCATCGATGATGAGCATGTCCAAATCGCGGTAGCGACGCTTGAAGGATTCTTGGGCGTCGTCACGCACGGAATTAATGAAGTCGTTGGTGAACTCTTCCGAGGAAACGTAACGAACCCGCAGGTTAGGGTACAAATGCTTGGCGTAGTGACCAATGCCGTGGAGCAGGTGCGTCTTGCCAAGACCCGAACCGCCGGAGATAAACAGCGGGTTGTAGGTGCGCCCCGGAGACTCCGCAACAGCGACGGCGGCTGCAGCGGCGAACTTATTCTGCGGACCAATAACGAAGGTCTCGAAGGTGTAGTTCGGGTTGAGGGTTGGCTCCTCGAAAGGCATGCTCATCTCGGTTGGAGTGCCGTGGCTCTCGGAGCGGAAAGGACTTGTGACCTGGCGCTGATCAGCAATAGTCATCGGATTCTCGGCAGATGAGTGCGAAAGCCCCTGCGCCATTGAATCCACGGCGTCCATCGATCGGTGCTGTGACTGGGCACTTTGCTGATTATGGACATTTGGCTGATGCGTCTGCGGCACTTGTGGCATCTGTGTCGATCCCTGGTGCTGCTCGTGGAGATTGAAGTCGTTCGTATCTGCACTGGGGAACGGGTAGTTACGGCCAGACTGCTGCTGGTGTTGCTGGTTTGGCTGTTGACGCTGAGCCTGCTGCGGACGCGAAGCTGCAGATGGGGTCTGTCTCGAGTGCTGTGCAGATGGTTGAGTGGCCTCTGCTGCCTGGCTATCTTCAGCGTCGTCAGCAGGATCAGCAACGGTGATGACCGTTTCCAACTCCTCGCCGGTCAGCGAAGCTAAGACGGCCTCGATAATGCCCTTGAGCTCTTCTTTTACCAGCGCCTGCACCACTGGCGATTGAGTGCTGAGCAGGAAAAAACCTGGAAAGTCACCAGTGTGCGTCACTGACCGCAGCAGTGCCTTGTGTGGCGAGCGTAGTGGTGCAATACCCAACTCCGGCGCACCTTCTGGTGAAGTCAGGATAGAAACGACCTGCTCCCAGAGTCCACCTGGCAATTCTGGTTGTTCGCTCACTGTGTGAATGTCCTTTTACATGTTTACGTTCATCAAATTTATCGAGGCGACCTGTTTTTGTGGAGTGTTTTCGGCATGGCGAGAGTGCCATATCTGCCCATTTGGGGGCTATTTCTTGTAATTCGCCCTGTGGGGTGTTTCTACACAAGGTGCTATACGCCCCGAGCAGGACTTCCACATGTTTGTCCACACCTGTGGATAAACATCGTCGCTAATTGACTAACAGTTTATCCACAGTTTGCCCACAATGAAAAATAGCCCCCTAGTCTGCGTTTACCTAGGTAAACACGTTATTTTCCCTGCTCGCTGTGATTCATGGTGTGGAAGTTATCCACAGCTGATTGGATAAACACCCTGTGGATTGCGGTGCATAGGTCAGTATTTCCACAGGTCAACATCGGTACCGTTGGAAAACTTGGAAAATGATTCTCCAGGTAAATCCGGCGTGTTGATTTGAATTTCTCGCTCGATTCGACGTAACCTATCTGGGTGTTTCATATCCATTGAGATATGAGTCCGAGCTCGTGCTTGGACCCGACAGAACGCTTGTAGCTTTCATTCTGTCGGTAAGTAATTTTTCCGTGCATCACGGGAATGCGTCAGACGCATCGCTGCCTCGCACTCAAAGCGAGAGGTTTACTGCGGTGTGTTCAGCGTGGACTCGTGGTCGTTTGAGTTTCAAGGAGTGTCAACCGTGTCGAAGCGGACGTTCCAGCCGAATAACCGCCGTCGTGCACGCGTGCACGGCTTCCGTACCCGTATGCGTACCCGTTCCGGTCGCGCTGTTGTGGCAGCACGCCGCAGCAAGGGCCGTGCCCGCCTGTCCGCTTAAGTAAGAGGACGCCGATTTCGGTGCTCCCTCAGAGCAATAAGCTGCGTTCTTCGCGTGACTTCACGGTCACCGTACGACGTGGACGCCGAATCGGACGCAAGACGTTGGTCTTGCATATTCGTGACACCGCCGCTTCTGGCGGTGGAGATAAGACCGATACGCAGATTGCCAGGTTTGGTGGTCCACGTGTCGGTCTTGTCGTATCTAAAGCTGTGGGCAACGCCGTGACTCGTCACGCTGTATCCCGCAAGCTCCGCCATGTTATGGCCGCGGCCGCGCAGGATCTCCCGTCCACTATGGACATTGTCGTTCGCGCGCTGCCCGCTTCTGCCACAGCCACCAGCCAGGAGCTGTCCCACGATGTGCAATCGGCACTCGCTACATACGAACGTCGGCGCTAATTCGCTTGACGACGGCCCCCTCGCCCAGGCCCCCGGTGCACGTGTGGCTGAGAGGGCGATTCTCTTCTACCGCCGTCGTATCTCTAATCTGAAGCCAACGAGCACATGTCGTTTTGAACCGACGTGCTCCGCATATGGTCTTGAGGCCGTGCGCCGCTTCGGAGCGATTCGTGGCCTGTGGCTGACTCTCCTGCGTATCTTCCGTTGCGCACCCTGGCATCCGGGCGGCTGGGATCCAGTTCCAGCTACATTCCCCGGCCTGGGTTCGTGGTTAAAGCGAATGCACAGGTAACCTCTAGTAATGCTTAGCCTTTGACCGGGCTTTGTAGACGAAGGCGCGAGTGCGCTGCCCCCTAAAGAACGGAGTGATCTTAGACCGTGCTCAATTTCGTGTATTGGCCGATTTCGGCCATCCTGTGGTTCTGGCATAAGGCCTCAGGTTTCCTATTCGATCCCTCCTCGGGTATCTCGTGGGTGCTGGCCATTATTTTGCTTGTGGTCACCATCCGTATCCTCCTGTTTAAGCCGATGCTGAACCAGCAGCGTTCTGCCATCAAGATGCAGCAGCTCGCTCCTGAGATGCAGGCGATCAAGGAGAAGTACAAGAATGATCAGCAGGCTCAGGCTCTTGCTATGCGCCAGCTACAGAAGGAAATGGGTGTCAACCCGCTCGGCGGCTGTCTGCCGATTCTGGTTCAGATGCCTGTGTTCATCGGTCTTTTCCACGTGCTGCGTTCGTTTAACCGAACGGGTACGTCGGGCAATGCGCTCGGCATGTCGGTGGAGCAGAACTGGAATACGCCTAACTACATCTTCGGTGTAGATGAGGTGCGGTCCTTCCTGCTGGCTCGTGTGCTCAATGCTCCACTGTCCAGTTCGGTTGGAATGGGTGAGGATCAATACGCAGCCTTTACCGTGCCTGGTACGCCTGCAGACTTCACCCGCATGGACATCATGATTGTTGCTATCCCGCTGATTGTTGTCGCGGCACTGGCAACGCACTTCAACGCTCGCATGTCTGTTGAGCGCACCCGTGCCCGCCAGGAAGCCGGCTTGGTGAAGCGCCAGGAAGGCCCTATGGGTCAGCAGATGGACATGATGAACAAGATGATGCTTTGGTTCTTCCCAATCATGATTCTTGTTACCGGTGCTTTCTGGCACATCGGTCTTCTTGTCTACATGGTGACTAACAACGTGTGGACCTACTTCCAGCAGCGCTACATCTTTGGCAAGCTGGATGAGGAAGAGAAGGAAGCTGTCGCAGCCAAGAAGGCTGCTAAGCGCGAGGCACAGGAGAAGCTCGCTCCGAAGGTTGGCCAGAAGCCAATCAACCCCAAGAAGGGTGGCAAGCGCCAGGCAGCGCAGAATGCGCAGCAGTCGCAGTCTGGTGAGGCTTCTACTGCGAACAAGGCTTCTAGCCACCTTCCAGATGGTAATTCGGCGAAGGGACAGCAGGGTCCGGCTTCCAAGCCGGCGCCGGGACAGAAGCCCGCGAATCGGAAGAAACGGAAGCGCAAAAAGAAATAGCTGAAGTAGCACCACGCTTCGTCTACATAAGTTAATTAATCAGAACGCCCCGCATCAAATGCGGGGCGTTTTTGTTTGCCTTAGTCCCCTCCCACGCAAACAACGTCGCTGTTATTACAGATCTGTAATTTTCTCTGGAGCCTCAAGTTTGGCATCCATCCCCAGTCAATGTTTCACGTGAAACATCGCTGTTGCACTGTCGTACACTAGGGGTGTTGAAAAGCTCGACGAGTGACGGCACAGCTGCCCCATTGGAAAGGTTAGAGGAACTGTTGAGTAACTCCGTGAAAGATGTCGATAAGCAAGAAGCCTCCGCAGTTTTGGTCGATGCAGATCTGCGTTCGATGATAGATACCGTGTTTGGAGAGAATGTCGATCGGGCATACCGCTACCACTCATGGTTGGCCGAGGAGGCGACAGTCCGAGGTTTGATTGGACCACGTGAAGCTCCAAAGCTGTGGGATCGGCACATTATCAATTCTGCGGTAGTTGGAGAAGCGATAGGCAAAGGGCTTGTAGTTGCGGATATTGGTTCGGGGGCGGGCTTGCCCGGCATTCCACTTGCTCTAGCACGACCGGATTTGAAGGTCATGCTTGTGGAACCATTGCTGCGCCGCACAACCTTTTTGAACGAAGTTGTGGAAGATCTTGAGCTGGACAATGTAACGGTAGTTCGCGGGCGTGCTGAGGAGAAAGTGGTTCGCGCTGAGATTGGCCAAGTGGATGTCGTTACCTCCCGCGCTGTTGCCCCTCTGGGGAAGTTGGCGGGATGGTCGCTTCCTTTAGTTAAATCCGGGGGCGCGATGGTTGCACTGAAGGGTGGAACTGCCCAAGAGGAAATCGATCGGGATGCAAAACTTATTGCAAAGGCGAAGGGAATTAATCCTCGCGTCGTAGAGGTCGGCGGATCCGTGTTGGGAACCTCGACGTACGCCGTGATTATTCAGAAGAAGTAGGCTGTAAGCCCCACTTCCCCTACTCCACTGCGGATTCGTTTGTGTTTTGGTTTCGGCATTGAGGCGCGTAGTACCGTCGGGCTAGAGTGGGATAAGTATCGCGGTATGGCAAAGTCCTAGCGACCAAGGTGGATGTTTCACGTGAAACATTTCCACAATCGTCGGCGTCTAACGGTTGTTGGGGCTTGATGATTACGCTTTTGCAGATAGTTACTAAGTTTAAATTCGCACTCCAGTGGCCATGATTGGTGATTGCTGTGCTTGTAAGGGGAATAGTTAATGAGCCGGAAGTCCTGGCAAGACACACCCATCGCTGCGGCAGCTCAACGAGCGGCGCAAGTTAAGGCTCCGAACCGTTTATCGCTTCCACGCCCCGAGCGACCGCGTCGTATCACGATCGCCAACCAGAAGGGTGGCGTGGGCAAGACCACCTCGGCAGTCAACATCGCTTCGGCGCTCGCGCGGCATGGTCTCAAGGTTCTGGTCATCGATAATGACCCGCAGGGAAATGCTTCTACGGCCCTGGGCATTGAGCATGTTTCCGGGACTCCTTCGACGTATGAGCTTCTCATCGGCGAGCTACAGATTGACGATGTCATCCAGCGTTCCCCTGAATCTGAGAACCTCTATTGTGTGCCGGCGACATTGGACTTGGCGGGCTCCGAGATTGAGCTGGTCTCGCTCCTGAACCGTGAGCGCCGACTTCTCGATGCAGTTCCAGATCAGTACTTGATCGACAATGGCTTCGACTTTCTCATTATTGACTGCCCGCCTTCGCTTGGTCTGTTGACGCTGAATTCGATGACCGCCGCCAACGAGGTGTTGATACCGATTCAGTGTGAGTTTTACGCCTTGGAGGGTGTGACACAGCTGATGAATAACGTGCAGATGATTCGTCAGCATCTCAATCCGGAGCTGCATATTTCTGCTGTGCTGCTCACTATGTTCGATGGCCGCACCAAACTGTCAGAAGAAGTTGCCAATGAGGTACGTAACTACTTCGGCGAGGTTGTTCTACGTAATCTCATCCCTCGATCCGTGAAGGTATCGGAGGCGCCGGGATATTCGCAGACCGTAATTTCCTACGATCCAGGGTCTCGGGGCGCAGTTGCTTATCTTGATGCTGCAAAGGAATTGGCAACGCGTGGCGACTATTCAGCAGTTCCGGGGGGAAGTGCGATTGGGCAAAAGCCAGCTTCCTCCCCTACCCCGTCCAATTCCACTGAGCCAAATTAAAGCAACTAGGAGTAGTAACCCATGTCGAATCAAAAGAAGGAGAACCGCAAGGGAGGGCTCGGTCGCGGTATCGCCGCACTGATCCCAACTGCTCCGGCGGCTAACCCGTCGGTAGGTGAAAATGCCGCGGATATTATTTTCGGTCCCCGCCGTACCCAGGGGGCGAAGCAGTATGGCAGTAGCGGAGTTGCCGACGTATTGGGCGCGGCCGCGACGGAATCCGGCACCTCGTTGCCTGAGAGGAAAAACGCCGGAAAATCCACAAAATCCGGGCAAAGCGAGCCGCATACTAATGAGGCGAATAAACGTCACAGTGACGATAACGCTATTGGTAAGTCTAGCAATGTTTCACGTGAAACAATGCCCTCGACGACGTCGGGAGTAGCGGACTACAGTGGCGCCGAGGCTGCTGATGTTGACACTACGGCCGCAAACGAGTTTGGCGCGACCTATCGCGAGGTCGATTTGAAGCTCATCACGCCGAACCCGAAGCAGCCACGAGAGGTCTTCGATGAAGAGCCCTTGAATGAGCTTGCTCACTCTATTCGTGAGTTCGGTCTATTACAGCCGATTATCGTACGACCAATCTCAACGGATAATCGTGCGGCAGCGCTCGAGGCAGCGCGCAAGGAAGATCCGAATGCGCTGCAACCCGAGTTTGAAATCATCATGGGTGAACGTCGCTGGCGTGCTTCTCAGCGAGCTGGAATTGACACGATTCCCGCCATCGTTCGCGATACTCCAAACCAGGACATGCTCCGCGATGCCCTACTAGAGAACATCCATCGCGTGCAGCTGAACCCACTCGAAGAGGCCGCTGCGTACCAACAGCTGCTCGATGAGTTTGGTGTTACTCAGGCAGAGCTGGCGGATCGTATCGGTCGCTCGCGGCCCGTTATTACCAACATGATTCGACTCTTGCAGTTGCCGGTGGAGGTACAGCGACGAGTAGCGGTCGGTGTTCTGTCGGCTGGCCACGCACGTGCCTTGCTTGGGGTCAAGGCAGGTAAGGAGGAACAGCAGCGCCTCGCCGAGCGAATTGTTGCTGAAGGACTATCTGTCCGTGCGACCGAAGAAGCAGTGACATTACTCAATGCAGGCGAGCGACCAAAGAAGCAGCACCGCGAGCCCACTCCGCAGCCGGAGGTACTCCACAATTGGGCTGATCGCCTGTCCAATTCTTTTGATACGAAGGTGACTGCCCAGATGGGCAAGCGTAAGGGCAAAATTGTCATCGAATTCGGCAACCTCGAGGACTTTGATCGCATCATGTCACTGATGCATCTCGACGAAGAGTAAACCCGGTTACTGTGACTGAAGTATTCATCGAGAAAATCTCGCTGGCCGACATCGATGGAATCTATCCGGAGACGATGTTAAGCCTGTTTTGGGAACAGGGCATGGAGCATATCCGTACTGCAACTGCCCTACCCCACTTCTCGTCTGAGCCGCGCGAACCTAATTTGGACCCTCGCAAGCCAGAAGAGGATGAAGCCCTCAACGGCGATTTAAAGCATTCGGACAGCCAACCCCCTATTCGGCCAACCGGAGCTAGTGAGAGCCCCTTAAATAGCGTCCTAAGCTCTGATTTAGCCGCCCAGGTGCGCTTGGAGAAGGAAGCATGGCTCAATACCGTCTACCTTTCCTGGGGGCCGTGCGGATATTCGCTACGGCGAAAGCCACCGGCATCACGTATCGATGGGAAGCCTGAGACCGTCGGCACGCTCCTCTTTGCGCCCCCGCGCTTCTGCCCGACGACATTTTCCATGCCTTCCGGGCCAATATCGCCGGATGCGATAGCGCTGACGAGTCTGCATTACAACGCTTTAGAGGTCGATGATGACATGCTCCGCGTTCTCATTGTGACCGCTCTGCACAAGCTCGCGCTGCGCGGGATCTCAGCGGTAGAGGCGTTTGGTTGCAGTGGCACAGCGGATTCTATGTCGGGACCCACGACGTCATCGCCAACGCCTGACGACGGCACGGAGAATCTAATCGCTGATTTCGAGGCGCAACTCGAAGAAAAGCTAAATCCAAAGCCGTGTATCTCAGATTCGTTGGCGGCGATTAACCATAACGCCGGTGATTTAATTCGTACGCGAACCCTTCTTGACTCCGGGTTTCGGGTGGTGACTCCACATCCGATTCATCCGAAACTCCGTATCGAGTTGGATGCGGAATTGGACTGGGATGAAGAAATCGGTCATGCGTTGGATCTAAGTGCGAAAGAACCCTTTATGCGCTCAAAGCTGTTCAGTCTCTAGCACCGGGTTACATAGGCCGGCCGTGTTTAGGCTTTTTCCTCTTCAATCAGCTGAGCAAAGCTGTAAGCGCCGGTCATTGGTTGCTCCTCTTCATCGCCCAGGTACAGACGCTTTACAGCGACAACGATAGATTCGGCAATTACGTCCCGCTGATCTGGGGAAGAAAGAATTGCCACGTCATCCTCATTGGTCAGGTAACCAACGGCGACTTCCACCGTGGGCATCCTGGTCAGACGGAGGAGATCCCAAGTACGGGCGTGCGAGCGGCAGTCCACCAGGCTCGTACGGGCAACAATTTCCCGCTGAATAAGGCCAGAGAGCTGTTCGCCCAGAATGGAGTTGGAGCCCTTCATCGAGCCGAAGTAAAAGGTCGCAATACCGCTGGCGCGGTTGTTGTGATAGTGATCAGCCTGCAGGGAGATGAAGATGTCAGCGCCAAATGCGTTGGCCATCTCAGCTCGATTTTCGATAGATGGGTTGTCGGTACGAGGACGAGACAGAATAGTCTCTGCACCCGCCGCGACAAGACGACCTTCGATGCGAGAGGCCAAATCCCAAAGAATTTCCTCTTCAGAAATCTGACCGTAGGGGCCGTCGACCACGACGCCGGGCTCCCCTGCCCCAAGGCCTGGATCAATGACAATGCGCTTGCCTGAGAGCTTAGGCCCCATCGTGCGCAGGATTTCCTTCTCGTGGAAAGCGTTTACCGAGCCACCAGTAACCCTTCTACCCAAGTAGCTGAGCGCTCGGAGAGTAACGGGGCCACAGATACCGTCGGGCTCCAACCCGTAATTGAGCTGGTATTCACGCACAGATGCATCGGTCTTCGGGCCGAAGTGGCCGTCTACCCGGGCATCGTGGAAACCGAGCTCCTGCAAGGTAGCTTGGAGGACGCCCACGTCCTCACCGGTCATTTGTGACAGTGGATCGTAGGACAGTACGCGGGTGCCCAGAGTGTACGAAGCTTCTCGCAGTAGGCGCAGGGTGCTGTCGCGGATGATGCCGTCGGCATAGACACCGCGGGACTGTTGGAACGCCAGGAGAGCGTTGCGCATATCCTCATCAAACAGGTCGTCGTCACCAGACCACTGAGGCGAGTTCTCCTCTGCAGCTGAGCCCTCCCAGTTGGGCAGAAGCCCAAGACGAGCCAGGGTAGAACGTACCTCGGCAACACGAGGTGACCTATCGCCCACCTTCAGAAACTCTGGCACGAAAACTCCCTTCCGAACTCCACAATTATGTTCAGGCCGTTGTGGGGTCCTCACAACACTTAATCAGTATTACTGGCCAGTGAGCTAAACGAAACTTCAGTTAGGAAACTCCGCGCACTCTCAGAGGATATGGTCAGCAATACCTCTTAAGTTGGCGGCAACCTGGTTCCTTCACGGTATTAAGGAAGACGTAAACCGCCATTTCCAGCAAGATTACCAGGTCGCAGGCGCGAATTGATTGTTACGAGGGCGCGTCGGCAAGCCCGACGACAAAACCCCAGAACTAACTCTAAATCACAACCATAACTTCAGTCACATCTTAATGGGGCGTGTCCAAGGAAGGTGGGAGAAGTGAAGTGACGGGTGAGCAGTTGCGACCTCGTATCGGATAAGGAGCAACCCCTGGTTTTTTTAAAGGTGCTTCTCGATGAGCGCCGTGATTTCGCCCTTCGGGCGGACTCCGCGAATCTCTTCGACCTTCTTGCCGTCCTTGAATAGGAGCAGGCTTGGGATGGACATAATCTGGAACATGCCAGCCAGTGCACGCTCCTCATCGACGTTGACCTTGGCGATGACGGCCTTGCCATCGAGCTCGGTCGCAACCTCGTCGAGAACGGGAGCAATCTTCTTACACGGGCCACACCACTCTGCCCAGAAATCTACAAGTACCGGCTTATCGGATTCGAGGACATCGGACTTAAAGGTATTGGCGGTGACAGTTACCGGAGCCATGAAATTCTTCTCCTTAGAATGAGCTCGTTTGAGTTCTTAGTGGTTTTGATTCGTGCTCTTGATTCTAATTTTTCAACCTAGTTTCTTCAGTCTCGCGTACGGATTTGGCGCTAAAGGCGTCAAAAATTAGGGCTTCCGGTGGCGCGAGTGAAGTACTAAATTGTTAATTAATGGTGTTCTTGGGAACGCTGCGAGCGCTCGAGGGGTGCGGAGCGGATCGGGCTATAACACGTCCCGCTGCGCCCTCATTGAGCGACAGCTAACAACAATTGGGCTGACTGACTATCGGGTACTCCCAATAGTTGGATGTCTGCAATCGTTGGCGTTATCCAACAATTGCACCGCCCCAACTAATAGCTGTTTATCCAGCTAGCGAGGCTACCCTGCTTTCAGCTACCGAGCAACAGTTTCCAAGTAGTGCTCAGCATCCAGCGCGGCCTTGCAGCCAGAGCCGGCGGCGGTAATTGCCTGCTGGTAATGCGAGTCAACAACGTCGCCCGCTGCAAAGACACCCTTGAGGGAGGTCTGGGTGCTCGGAGCGGCTACCTGAATGTAGCCATTCTCGTCGCAGTCCAGCTGATTGCGAACCATCTGCGAACGTGGCTCGTGGCCAATTGCTACGAACATGGCAGTCACATCGAGGACGGATTTCTCGCCAGTGACGGTGTCTTCCAGCTCGAGACCGGTAACTGAACCCTTGTCCTCACCAAGAACCTGGGACACAACCTTGTTCGTCGCAAAGCGAATCTTGTCATTGTTCTGGGCGCGCTCAACCATAATCTTTGACGCGCGGAACTCGTCGCGGCGATGGACAATCGTCACCGAGCGGGCGAACTTGGTAAGGAAGGTTGCCTCTTCCATCGCGGAGTCACCGCCACCGATGACGGCGATATCGTGGTCGCGGAAGAAGAAACCATCACAGGTGGCACAGGCGCTGACACCGTGGCCCAGCAGTGCCTGCTCGCCCGGAGCGCCGACATAACGCGGAGCGGCACCGGTTGCCAAGATGACAGCGTGAGCCTTGTGCTCTTCTTCGCCAACCCAAACAGACTTGATGTCGCCGGTGAGATCCATGCGATCAACAATCTCCATGCGCAGGTCAGCGCCGAAGCGCTCAGCCTGTGCGCGCATCTGATCCATTAGCTCTGGCCCCATGATGCCCTCGGAGAAACCTGGGTAGTTCTCCACGTCGGTAGTCGTCATAAGCAGACCGCCAAACTCGATGCCCTCGAACACCACAGGCTTCAGGTCGGCGCGGGCTGCGTAGGTGGCAGCCGTGTAGCCGGCGGGACCGGAACCGACAATGATCAGGTCGTGAACGATATCGCTCATGAAGACTCCTATAATTTTCATCTCTCACATCACATGGCGCACAGTGATGCTCAGTAGTAAGCAAATTTTTCAGCTCCGGGAAAGAAATTACCGGAAACAGCTACCTCAACCAACGTGAGGTTAGCCATCTCTATTCCCCTCCCCTGCTTCGCAGTTGTTAGGCCACCTGCACTTCTTCCAACTGTCGCCGAAGCGCACGACGCGCCCGCGCTCGTCGAGACTTCAACGTTCCGCTCGGTTGCCCAATACTGCGAGAGGTCTCTTGCAGCGAATACCCAAAGATGTCCAAGTACAACAGGGCATCCCGCTGATCCGTTGGTAACTGCTCCAATGCGGCGACCATAGTCACTCGTAGCGGAACATCCGGGCAGGGAATCGGCTGTGAACTCAGAAGCGTCTCAAAATCTTCGTCCTTATCGCACAGAGAGATCTCCCCGAAACGACCGCGGATGTGGTCAATACACGCATTCTTCACGATGCACGTCAGCCACGTCGCCACCGTAGAACGCCCGCGAAAACTCGCCGCCCCCGCAATTGCCCGCGCCAACCCCTCCTGTACCCCATCCAAGGGATCGAAATCATCCCGACGATATCGCCGCGCCATAGCTACCAACTGTGGGTAATAACGCTGTGCCAACACCGCGAACGCGCGACGATCCCCCGCCAGGTGCGCCTTTAATAACTCACGATCAACCTCGTCCGCAGATGCATGCTTTCGCATACCGACGACGCCATAGTCCCCCAGTCGCCGACCCGCATGGGCTTTACGGTGACTGTCCCCAATTCGATTTCTTCCCCCAAAGTTCATGGCTCCTATGCAAACACGAAACCTGCGCTCTCCGCTTGGCAAAACTGCCGTGGAGACCGCGGGCTGTGGATGAATTTCAAAATGTCCCAGTAGCTGTGGATAACTTGGGACAACTTAAACTGTTGCCGCCTAAGGCAAGCTCAGAGCGTTATTCCGTACCACGCACCTGGATATCGCCAATTGCAACTGGCAGCAACGAATCCGGGGATTGCTCAGCCAGATTGCGGTCGCCGACAAGTGGGTTGTCCGAATCGGAATTCTGCGACTCAGCATCAGCATTCGTATCAGCATCGGTGTCTGAGTTGCTGTCGGCTACCGCTTCCGCAGCCGTCGGCAAGCTGGAGATCCAGACAACAAGGTTCTTCCACTCGGTGTCGCGGCTATCAATTTCGATAGTTGTCGTACCTGAGGTGGCGGTTGCGCTACCGAGAACCGTTGTGTCATCCAAGTTCGTCGAGTCAGCATCGCGTAGGCCGCGAACTTCAATGTGTGCGCCCGGGGTCGCAGAGACCTTAAGCTCTCGAATGGTTGCCGGTTCATCCAGAGTGACCCGAATACCAACACCAGGTTTAAAGTCCTCTGGACGATTGCCGAACTGGCTGAGGTAAGTAGAAGTTACCCAGAAGCTTTCCTCGTCATTATCGATGGTCAGCTCAGCCATGTCCGGATTGTCTGGACCTGCTGCCGGGTTGTCGGTGTCGGCCTGCCACTCGCTAGCGTCGGCAAGCGAGAGCGTCGTGACCGGAGCCGGGCCGCGTCGTACGGACTCGGAGTTAATCGGTGCGTCCGAGGAACGGTTAACCAGACCAAAGATGCCCGCGGCGACAAGTGCACCGACAATGACTACGCCGACAACGACTGCGCCGGTGCTGAATGCGCGGGTGCGATTCTTGGTGTGATGAGCGTTTGATTGGGCTGCACCGCCGGCATCGACGGATTCGCGCGCACCGGTGTCGGGGTCGATTGCGAGAAACTCCGAAGAATCGGGGCCCAGCGCTGCGGCGCGCAAATCCTCGGCGAGCGTGCGAGCTGGCGACTCCTGCCCATTGAAGTTCTCCGGGCGTGTTTGCTTCGCGCGGTCGATGGCAGCAGAAATATCAGAGGGGATGTTCGTCACGCTGTAGAACAGCTCGTCGATGACTGAAAGCAACGCGCTGTAGTCCGAACGTTGCGAGCTATTGGGCAAAACGACGGGGAAAGCGTCGTAGATGTGGCCGTCGCTGCTGATTCGCAATTGTCCAGGCTTGTTTGTCAGGCCAAGGCAGCGCCCAGATTCGTGGGCGTCGGCGATCGTCTCGGCAAGTGATGCAACTGCGAGTGCCAGGGCATCCGGATGGGCGGCCTGATCGAACCGCTCAATACCGATACTGCTGGTCCAGTCGGCGACGATGAGCACCTCGGTGCGTGTCTTCGCCACGCTATGAATCCGCGACATTCCGGCGCCAGCCAAGTCACGCAGCTCATTGGTCGTCGTGGCAATCTTCTGGGCGGCAGCCGATGGCGAAGTGTCGTAGTACGGCAGTGCAATCGTGTCGACGAAGACAAGTGCGACATCTGCGTTATCGGGATCTCCCATATCCATGGCGCGCCACAGGCGCAGACCTGGGTAGGTCGCGACTTCAGAACGCAGACGGAAACGACCACCTGAGACCATCTCGCCGGGTACATAGCGGGTTGGGCGAGAACCCTGCGTCGGCATCGGCGGCAGCAGCGGCGAAGCGGTGAAGCCCTCGTTTGCCAGACCCGTGGCCTCGCCGATCAGGTTCGACGGGGCAATCGAGAAAGCATCAGCGGCGAAGCCACGTTCGCGCTCCATATCCTCACGGTCGGCGACGGCATTGTCGGCTGCATGAGGCTGCGGAGCAAAGCGGCGTAGACCCGGGATGCGGCCGAGGAAGCCGCCCAGAACGCGGACCTCTTCCAATGGAGCCTGAGCGAGCACCAGGCCGGTACCGATGAGGAAGACCACGCCGGTGACGATGGTCTGCAGCAGCACGCCGAAGGAACCGAAGAAATCGAACAGCACAAGGTCGGTCAATGCGAATGCGCCCCAAGCAACGGCGACACCGACAAGCGACGCCCCCAGTGCCCACAGCACGGTGTGGACGGTCGCCTTACTGTCCAAGTGTCCGAGAGTGCGGCGCAAGAGCAAGAAGCCAATTACTGCGCCGGCGACGAAACCGAAACCGTTGGCAGCACCGAGCAACACGACGACGGTCTCATCGTCAGAAGCCAGACGAGGAGCGAAGAACGACAGAATCACCTTGACGGTGGTAATGCCGAGGATGATGAAAGTCGGGGTCCAGGCCTCTTCACGGGCGTAGAAAACACGCAAGTGCAAAAGCACGATGGCATATGGAATAAGCGAGAACGCCGAGAAGGACAGCGTCCAGCCAAGAATCTCCGCGGTTTCGCGGGGGAACTCCAGATACGCGAAAAGACCGACGGCGATGGGGCGGCCGAATGCGGTGAAGAAGGCGACGATCGGCACCAGCGCAATCATGGTCAGACGCGTACCGATGGATAGATCGCGGACCACTGCCCCATCATTACCGTCGGCTGCATTGCGGGACAGTCGCGGCATGATGGCGGTCAGCAAGGTAACGCCGATGATGCCGTAGGGCACCTGCAACAGCAGCCAAGCCTGCTGGTAAATCGTCGGCGCTGCCTTGGAGGCAGTCGAGGCAATATTGGTGGTGATGAAGTAACCAGCCTGGGAAATTGCCACGTAGGTGATAATCGCAACACCCATGCCGGTGAACTGTTTGATGCGGTCGTCGATACCCCACAGCGGACGCAAGTCAATGCCCGCGCGCTTGAGGTAGGGAATCATGATGGCTGCCTGAATGACGACACCCAGAGTGGTACCAAGACCCAAAAGCAGGATGTGCGGATCGGAGAGTGAACCGTCCGAATCCGGACTCAATTGGCCGGGCAGGAACAGATATAGCAAGAGCGTGGCAATGGCCACGACGTTGTTGGCGACAGGTGCCCACGCACCGGGTTTAAAGATTCCCTTGGTGTTTAGCACCGCCATGAGCAGCGCAAATATGCCGTAGAAGATGATTTGCGGCAATAATAAGAACGCAAATGACGTCGCCAGCGGAACGTTGACCTTACCGGCCTCGTTAAGGCTCAATCTGGTCAATAGTGGCGCACCTATCACTGCTAGCACCGTCACCACTGCCAACAGCGTCATAGAGACAGTCAAGAGACGTCTAATGAAGGCGGCACCGTGATCTGGATCCTCCTTCTCCGCGCGCACCAACACCGGCACCACCAGAGAAGTCAGCACCGCGCCGAGGACGATTTCCGTAATCAGGTTCGGCAGTGTGTTGGCGACGTTGAAGGCTGAAGCCACAGCCGGACCCAGCGTCGCGCCGATAAGCAGGTTTCGCAAAAAACCCGTAATGCGTGAAATCAGGGTAGCGATTGCCATCGAGCCCGTGGAGGCGACGATGTCCGAGTTCGACTGTTCCTGATTTGCGTCCGTCGTCGAGTCCGCGGAGGAATCGCCGGAAGCGGTTGCTGTCGCAGTTGCCGCCTTTGCCGGCGATGGTGATGCCGATTCCGTCATCGCGTCAGCGGCGGTATCGGCATTTGCCTTATGGCCGGATACGCGAGTTAGGTCCGGGGCCGCTTCGGCCGGCTGAGATTCAGCCGTTGGCCGCGCCGCCGGAACCGGAGCCGGTGGCGCGGGGCGACGAATGCGGCCTCGAAGTCCAGATTTATGCGCGTCTGAGTCAGTCACATGTCCTATTGTTGCTTAAAAGGGGGTCTATTTCCGAAAGTACTGTGACCGTTTTGCGGCAAAAAACCCACCAACAGTGACGATGACGAGGGTCACGATAGCCAAAACCCCGACGGAAGCGCCGGATTGCACGGAAATACTCACTGATTGAGAAATAGGCGTGCCGCCAGGTGATTCGAGCCACAACAACAGGTTGTGGGAATTGTCTCCACTATCCCGTGGCCGGTCTCCCTCTGGAGCATTGGTTGCCGGAGTGGATTCTGCATCATCACCCGACTTCGGAGTGAACTGAACAGTCACCGACCCCTTGGCAGGGATGGCGGCCTCATACTTCTCCTCCAACACCGAATCTCCAGCGCCGACGCGCACGAACGCGGGAACCGGCAGCGGCAGACCATTGCGAGCCAGCACCGCAATCGGCGACAGCTGCGTTGCGCGGGTGTAGACACCGCCAGGAGCTACCAATGTCACTGAATTGCGCAGACGTCGAGTCATAACCAGTGCCTGGTCGCTGAGTTCTTCGCTCCGCCGCTGCACGTCAGTTGACTGCAGCTGATTTCGCCGGCCGAGAGTGGTAAACGAGCGCAGTAAGTCGTGCCGCAGGGGGCGGGTGAATTCATACCGCGTCAGCGCGACGTTGGGGTCGTTGGACATGATTGTGGTCAGGTCCGTGATTTCGCGGGAGGCTATCCGAGCCTTCTCCACGAGCGCTTCACTCACCGGCGCGGGATCGGCGAACTCGTCAACTGGGGTAACCGAGCCCGCATCCAGGTCGCGAGCTGCGGCGGTGATGGAATCCATCAGCGGAGTCAGCTCAGCCAGGTTAGCGTCCACGGCTTTCCGAACCGCGGCCATGAAATCTTCAGCATCGCTAGCGCGTGGATCCCAACCGGACGGTGGTGCTGCCACCACAGCCGCGCGAGGGGCATCCGAATCAGTCAGTGATTGGAACAGAGTGCCAATCGCTGTCTGCATCCGTGCAGCCTCGGAGTCGATTCGGAAATCGAAGCGTCCGAGCAGATTCGAATACGCCACAGTCTGGGGCGACCGTCCTGTTACAGCCAGAGAGGCTGTCAGTGCCCCAGAGAGGGCGAAGGCGCGGCTACCGTCGGCAAGCACACCACTGTGGCCAGGCCGTAGTGTCTGACCATCGGCGGTGATAGCGGTGTTGTCCGCGACCAATACGGTGGTGTCGTGCGCGGCTTCGGGCGGAGTGGGCGAGGGAGGCATCGTCTCGCCGGTATCTACGCGGTCTTCGAATGCGTGCTCCGGGGTGGTTCCGCTCAGAGCTGTCGCCGCCGAGTACAGCGGGGCGCTTTCCGACGTTACGTATCCCTCGGCCGGCAAATAGATACCCGGCAGTGTCTGAACGTCCAAATGCTTGGCGATGGTCTGCCGACCAGCGGCGAGTGCCTCCATGGAAAGCTCTTGATCCGCCACGCGAGCTACGGCGCTGGCATCGGTGCCGCCCCACGGCAGTGACAGTGTGCATGTGTCCTGTGTGAGATCGTGCAGCCGGTTAAGCCAGTCGGCGGCATTGTCGCTGGCGGGCATATGCGTGAGATTGGTGTCATCCGCGTTTCCCCAGGAATCCCGCAGTCGTGGCGAGGACTCCACAGGACTTGGGCGGCTGGTGCCAATCCAGTAGTCACGGGTCATCCGGGAGATTGCATCGAGGGTCTCCGGGTCGATGGCGATGCATGTCGATTCCCGCAACCTCTCCCCATCGGGGCCGGCAAAGCCTTTTTCCAACGAGGTGAGCAAACCGTCGAGGCGGCCACCGCGTTCAAGAGATTCGGCCAAAGAATTGTCGGTGAGGATGAGATTCGGCGACGAGGGTGCGTCACCGGTCTCACCGCCGACCACTGGCACTGGCTGGCTGATGGGCCAAATCAGCGAAAACGGCACTGGGTCACGGCGGGTGGGCGCATCGGAATTGTCGGTCTCATCGTTGTCGTTCTCATCGCCGGCAGGCGGTTCCGGCTCATCACCCGCGGCTTGCGAATCCGTCACCGGTAGCAGTGCGCGTGTTTCCGCCAGCAGGCGGTCGATGTCATCTGCCGGTTGCCCGTTAGCGTTGATGAGCAGCGGAAACGTGCCGGCTTCCGTGATGTCGAGTCCTTCTGGGGCCGGTGCGGAGATAGGAACACTTAGCGTAACCTCACGCGTCTCGCCCGCTTTCAGCTCGATGGGGGCACTGAAGGTCCCAGCCACATCAAACACCGATTCAGGCTCAGCGAGAATCGTCCGCGCATCTGCAGAGGAAGCTAGTGCGCCGGCCCGCTGTGGGCGCAGCGCAACATTGCTGATATCCGCGTCGGAGGTGTTGTGCACCTGCACCTTGATGGTCAGTGTCGAATGTAGAGCCGCGACATGCGGAGTGAAGCTGGTTATCGAAAGCCGAAGGGGTCCCTGTTCACCGACTCGATTGGCACCACTGCCCCACAACTGCTCATCTTGCGCAAAAGCTGGGGGCGCAACGGTCGTCGGCAAGCACAGTATGAGCGCTGCGGTGGCGGCCGTGACTTTACGAACAACATTCCTTGGCAACTGCAACCTGAACATGCGCAATCACCTCGGCGTCTGCCGGCCTGCTCGCTTTTCCGCGCGGGCGAGATCGGGCAGCAGATTGTGCGCGCGCCGGGCCAGTTTGCGTTCGTCAGCGTAGGCCAACCGCTCCACCAGGGTGTCTACCGGGACCCACATGACCTGAGTGACCTCGGGGTCTTCGTCGTTCAAATCGCCATCGACATAGCGCAGAAGGTGATGGTGCACGGTCTTGTGAATCCGCGTGCCATCGGAGACAAACCAGTAGTCAATCACACCGAGCTCCTCGATGACCTCGCCGCGAATGCCCGTTTCTTCCCACACCTCACGTTCGGCGGTGGAATCGAAAGCTTCGCCGGGCTCGACATGGCCCTTGGGCATCGACCACAGCAGGCGCCCGCGACGATCGTGCCGACCAATCAGCGCGACATAAATCCGTGACAGGTTGACTTTGCCGCCATCGCCGACCGCCTCAGCAAGCCCCGAGACGACCAGTCCGCCCGCCGAAGTCTCAATCGAGGTCTGCATCGGCGCTGCATTTTGCGCGCGCGACGAGTGCGCACGGCGATTGTTCGTGCGCTTCGTCTGTGCGTGACGACGGCGATTGTTCCTATCCTGACCGTTCTTACGGCCACCGCGGTAGTTCGACTGCTTCGAGGGTCGTGCCGACTTCGGTGATTTGGAAGATTTCTTGGCGCCACCGGAGTTTGGCTTGGCCGATTTGGGGCCATTGGCACCGGAGCCACTACGTTTTGCGGAATTTCCGCTGGTAGTAGCGCTATTGGTGTTGGTGGACGCGGAAGCGTCACCCCTTCTGCGCGGTCGCCGACGACGTCGACGGCTCTTCGCCGCCGAGTTGTCATTGCGTACCACGTTGTTCATTCCACTTAGACTACCGGGTTTATAGGTATAAGCGGGTATTGTGTCGGTCGTGACACAATCGACTCCTTCAACGACAAATGGTGACCAGCCCGGGGCGACTACACCTCACGGCGCTACTCCGGCGGCTGCTGATGCGGACCCACAGGTGCGCAGGACGGCAATGCTGGCAGTGGCGGATCAGGCGATTGCCAAGGAGTCGGAGATTCTCGATTCGCTGGCAGCTGCGTTTAGTGCAGCTGGCCATCGTCTGTACCTTGTGGGCGGTTCTGTGCGCGATGCTCTCTTAGGGCGACTGGGCGTGGATCTCGATTTCACCACCGACGCGCGCCCGGAGGTGACACGCGCAATCCTCGATGACTGGGCGGACATTGTCTGGGATACCGGCATTGAATTCGGCACACTCTCCGCGGAACGGCATGGCCGTCAGGTGGAGATCACCACCTTCCGCGCGGATACGTATGACCAGGTCAGCCGGAATCCGGAGGTCACTTTCGGTGACACGTTGGAGGGCGATCTAATCCGCCGTGACTTCCGCTGTAACGCCATCGCCGTGGAGCTCCACGGTGACGGCACCCGCACCTTCCTTGACCCGCTCGGAGGTTTCGAGGATCTTGTCGCGGGTGTGTTGGATACCCCGGGTGCGCCGGAGGTCAGTTTTGGCGACGACCCCCTGCGGATGCTGCGTGCCTGCCGCTTCGCATCCCAGTTGGGGTTCGATGTGGCACCGCGTGTGCTCAAGGCGTTGAAGGAAATGTCCAGCGAAATTGACCGCATCACGGTCGAGCGCATCTCCACCGAGCTGAACAAGCTCATCCTGGGTGCGGACCCAAGCCGAGGTATCGACCTGATGGTGGAATCGGGGTTGGCCGACCGCGTGCTGCCGGAGATTTCCGACATGCGCATGACGCAGGATGAACACCGCCAGCACAAGGATGTCTACCAACACTCTCTGCAGGTCATGCGGCAAGCTATTGACCAGGAAGAACCCGGTGAACCGGACCTCGTACTGCGCTGGGCGGCACTGCTGCACGACTGCGGCAAACCCGCTACCCGTGCCTACAACGAGCAGGGAAACGTCACCTTTTACCAGCACGAAGTGGTTGGTGCGAAGCTGGTGCGGCGCCGCCTTCGGAAACTGAAGTTCCCGAAGAAGACCAACCACGAAATCTCGCAGTTGGTCTACCTGCACATGCGCTTCCACGGCTACGGCGAAGGCAAGTGGACGGACTCGGCGGTGCGACGTTATGTCAACGACGCCGGAGATCTGTTGGAACGACTCAACAAAATCGTGCGGGCCGACTGTACGACGAGAAACCGTCGTAAAGCAGCACGCCTCGCACGAGCCTGCGACAGCCTGGAAGCGCGAATCAAGGAGCTCGCCGAGCAGGAGGACCTCGCACGCGTCCGCCCCGACCTGGATGGCAACGAAATCATGGAAATTCTGGACCTGAAGCCCGGCAAAGAAGTCGGACAGGCCTGGAATTACCTGAAAGAGCTGCGATTGGAGTCCGGTCCGCTGGAGCGTGAAGATGCTATCTTGGCGCTGAAGAAATGGTGGTACGAGCAGTCCGGTGAGCAGGCTGAAAGCGAAAGTGAGAGCTAATGGCATCGATTAATCCGGAAAATCTCTACGGCGACCGGCTTTTTACCAGCCTTGAGCGCAACGACCCGGCTGCCGGGATGCTGCTGCTCGCAGCACCCGGCATGCTCTCGCCGGAGTTTTCCCGCTCGGTGATTTTCCTTATTGAGCACGATGAACACGGCACCCTTGGTGTCGATCTCACGCAGCGTTCGCAGACGCCGGTGCACAATGTGCTCGAGCCTTGGGCGCCGCTGATGGCCAAGCCGCCGGTGCTCTACGTCGGGGGTCCGGTCAACCAGACACAGCCAATCTGCATTGGTGTGGTGCGAAATGGTGCCACCCTCCCAGAGGAGACCGACAGTATTACCGGTGCCCCGCTGATGGAACGCATCGCTCACAGGTTTGCGCTGGTCAACCTCGGTGCGGAGCCGGAGGGCGTACGCGACCGCATAGATGGCGCACGCATCTTCGCCGGTTACGCAGGCTGGGATCCGGGGCAGCTGGAAGACGAGCTCGAGCGCGGTGACTGGTACGTCGCCCCTGCCCTGCCCTCAGATGTACTCGCGCCTGCTGCCGCGGACATCTGGGGTGATTGCATGCGCCGTCAGCCCTGGCCGCTGCCACTGTATGGCACCTATCCCGTAGATGTACGTGACAACTAGATGAGTGAGCACATCAATACCGAAGGAAACAGGGCTGAAGGAAGTAGCGCCACAGGAAACAGCGACCGCAGCGACATAGCTGCCGGCATCCGGCAGACACTGCCTGTGGGCATGGGCCTCATTCCGCTGGGGCTCGCATTCGGCCTGCTTATTGCACAAACTGGCTTTAGCTGGTGGTGGGCACCCATCTTCTCCTTCGTGGTCTACGCGGGGTCGATGGAATTCCTCGCTGTTGGCCTGGTTATGGCGCATACGGGTCTGCTCGGCTGTGCTGTGACGTCCTTTATGGTCAACTTCCGCCACGTCTTCTATGGGCTGACGTTCCCACGCGACCGGATACAGTCTCGTCTCGGTCGCGCATACTCCACATACGCGCTTACCGACGAGTCGTATGCCATCGTCTCTGCGGCAAATGCGGACGAAAAGATGTCGGGCCACCGACTGCTGACGATTCAGATTCTCTGCCAGTTATTGTGGGTGGGCTCCGGTATTGTCGGGGCTCTAACCGGCGCAGCACTGCCCGAGGGTATCCGCGGTGCCGAGTTCGCACTGGTGGCGCTCTTTACGGTGCTGGCCATGGACGCGTTTGAGACTTCCAAGGATTGGTCACTGCCCCTGTCCGCGATTGTTTGCACGTTGGTCGGGTGGCTGATTAACCCGAACCAGATGCTGGTTATCGGACTGCTGATGTACTTCGGCCTGCTGCTGTTGCGCGTGTGGTCACCGCGGGTGGATCGGGTGATGCGCATGACGTCGGCAAGCAAGCCGCGTACGACGGAGGGAGAGCGAGCATGACTGCGTTGCCCGATTCCGGCTATGTGCTTGCCGCGCTCTTTGCGATGGGAGCGGTGACAGTTGCGCTGCGTGCGCTGCCGTTTGCGTTCGTGCGCACTCTGAAGGGGTCTCCCCTGTTCGAGTTCCTCGGCACGACCATGCCGGTTGGAGTCATGGTGGCGTTGGTTGCCTACACCGTCTTCGGGCGGCTAGGACTCAGCGGTGAGAGTGGCGACCCCGGCGCTGCCTGGGCCGTGCCCGTAGCACTGGTGGTCACCATTGGCCTGCACTGGTGGCGGCGTAACACCGTGATTTCGATTTTTGTAGGCACGGCGCTGTATATGGTCCTCGTGAACCTTGTCGCGTGAGGTGCGCTGTGTGGGCGCTGGGTGGGACGGTGCCAGCAGACCAGCGACTAGCGGCAGTGGCTAGAACTGCGACGGTACCTGACCAGTGAAGTCCGGTAGTCCCGGAATCTGGGGCAGCTGCGGAGTTTCCGGCAGATTCAGTAGTTCGCCGAGATTCGGGCTCTCGGGCAGGTTCGGGACGCTTGGGATGCCCGGCAGGCTCGGGCTGTCGGGCAGGCCAGGCAGCGATGGAGTGCCCAGCGTGCCGTCGAAGGCATTCTGAACATCGCTGGTGTGAGTTTCCTTCGTGCCGTAGGTGTTAGCAGCGACGCTGAAGTCAGGTCCAATGGATGCCGAGGCGTGAACGCTCTGGCGGTCATCGGACCAACCCCACTTTGTGCCAATCACACCCGGCAGCGTGGCGGTGCCGTAATCCTGACGGTAGCCATCCGCTGCCACAGGTGACGCGGTGCTCATAGCAACCAGCACCGGGTCAGAGGGGTTCTCGCGCTTCTTGGCCTCCAGGAACTTCACAGTGTCCGCGCTGGACGTAGTTGAATTTCCCCAGTGACCTGCATCGTGGGTGTTGCTGAGGCCGTATTCACGCGCAGTGGCGTTGATGGAATCCGGGTAACGGCCATAGAGCTCACTGGCGATATTGTCATCGGAGTAGCGAATCATCTCTGTGGCCTTCGCCTTGTCCGCTTCTGTGCCATGTTTGAAGACGTAGTCCGCAATGTAGAGCTTGACAATCGAAAGCCCCGGACGAGCTTCATTCTCGTTCGCCGTACCGTAGTGCGTGCCACTTGGGGTGTGGGTAAAGCTGATCTGGGTTCGCCCCGGAGCATCAATAGTGCCCTGCGGAGTCAGTTTTGGCTGCGGAGCCGCAGCGACGTTTCCAGCTGCCAGCGGAAGGCTGGTGACAGCGATGACACCGGTAAGACCCATGCGAATCGCGCGGGAAGGCCGTGGAGTAAGACGATGACGAGCGTTCATAACAAAAAACCAATCTACACGCGCAGGTGACCGACGCGCTGCCAAGCTGGATCGTAACCGGTATCGACGACATGCTCTCCCTCGGCCCACGTCTCCGCAACAGCTCGCAGACCCGCCTCCGCATCAGATGCCGGGTCAATAAAGAAGTGCATCAGAGCCATGCCATCGGATTGCTCAGTTGCGACAAAAATACCCTTGTCCTCAGCGATGGCTTCAGCGGCAGCGGTATTGAACTCGGAGAGGGATTCCTTCGATTCGTCCGTCGGCAAGCCCTTGTCGTCAATATTGCCGAGCATGAGCTGAATCAGCACATGCTGCGTCATAGTCGGGCTCACCAGCTGCGTAATCGGAGCGCGGGTGGCGACGACGAGTGGCTGGCCGTTGGCTTCGGCATCAATGGTGAGCCACTCCGGGCACTCTTCCGCGAGCTTCTCGACGACACCGCCCAGCTCCGGTAGCGGGATCGCACCTTCCGGCTCCTCGCCGGCGAAGGCAAAACCGCGTAGCCATAGGCCGAAGTCCTCCTCCCCCAGAGCCAGCTGCAGCAGCGTGAAACCGAGCTGAGCTACCAAGCGCTCACCGTCCTCCAACTGAGCAATTGCCGGGAACAGCGGGTGGAATAGGCGAACGTCCACTGCCCCATGACCACTGCTAACAGCCACGCGGGCGTCTGCCGGATCGACCTCGGCCGGAGCATCGGCCTCGAGCGCACCCTGTGCAACCAACGTGGCCGCGACATCCCCCAGCGACAGCTTCATCGCCGGATCCGCCTGACGGAGGTCGGTGAAAGACCACACCGCGCCGTCGTCAGGCGCGGCCTCCAGCCAACGGCGAGCGACCGGACGCAGCTCCGGATCGCCGGCAGCGCTAACAGTCAGAAGGTGGCGAGAATACGGAGCGCCAGCCTCAAACCCCCAGATGAGCCGGTCATTAATAGCGGCGATGCGGCCGCCGACCTCCTTCTGGACATCAATAATGTCCACATCGGCGGCGTTCGGGGCACCATCGATACCGAGCTGGACACTAAACATCGAGTCGAGCGCATCGGCGCCAAAAGAGTTCCACCACGACCAGAACTCGTTGATTGCGGTCTCTTCTGCGGCGCGCTGTTCCGGGGAGAACGGAGCCGGATTCTCGTTAGCCATGCTGAATCTCACACTTTCGTTTGCTCGTTTAAAGCCGAACCATATGTTGTGCGCCCCAGTATATGTGCCAAGCCGGATTCGCCCCTCGGGTCCATGCGCTAGACCGCGTTAAGCGGGTTGTGGCTCCGGCTCAGCTTCTGCTTCCTTGCCCCAGCGAGCGGCGTAGACCGCACAGATCATCAGCTGAATCTGGTGGAAAATCATCAGCGGCAAAATGTAGAGGCTGGCATCGGCACCGAAGATAACGGCAGCCATGGGCAGACCGGTGGCCAGGGACTTCTTCGAACCGCAGAACTGAATCGCAATGCGGTCCTTGCGGTCGAAGCCCATCTTATTTGCGATGAATCCGGACAACCGCAAAACGAATTCCACCAGCACGACCGAAAGCACACACAGGATGACAATGTCCCCTGCCGGCACCTTCGACCAGATGCCCTGCACCATGCCCTCGGAGAAGGCTGCGTAAACGACCATTGCGATGGATAGGCGGTCAACGTTCTTAGTCGTCTTCGCGGCGGCAAACTTCAGGGTCCAACGGCGAGTGAGCTGGCCGATTGCGAATGGCAGCAGCAACTGCAGCGAAATATCCAAGAACACCGACGAATCCACATGAATGCCGCCACCGGTGGCCATCAACAGCATCACCAGCACCGGTGTGACCACAATGCCCAGCAGGTTAGATGCCGAGGCACTGACGATGGCGCCGGCGACATTGCCCTTGGCGATGGACGTGAAGTTCACACTCGACTGCACCGTCGACGGTGCCAGCGTCATGTACAAAATGCCCAGGTAGAGGCCAGGAGAAAGAATCCAATCCAGGGGTTTCATCAGCAGGCCGAGGATTGGGAACAGCACGAATGTGAAAGCCAGAATGGTTATGTGCAGCCGCCAATGCTTAACACCGGCCAACGCATCCTGCGGGCTCAGGCGCGCGCCATAGAGGAAGAACAAGAAGCCAATGGCGATCTTTGTGGCCCAGCTGAAAACCTCAGCGGTAGTGCCGCTTGCAGGAAAAATAATCGCCAGTATCGCTGCAGCAACGATACCGACGATGAGGGGATCTGGACGCCAATTCACAATTCGTTGCCACATGGACAAATAGCTTAGTGGGCAACCAGATGTTGTCTTACTATTTTGCAGAAGCTTTTCTCTGCAATAATTTTTTACTTCTTCTGCTCAGCTGCCTTGCGCAGCGCATCCTTGTCCACAGGCTTGAAAGTGGCATTCGCGGATGAGCCCTTGTCCGTGCACAGTCCTTCCAGGCCACAGGAGCTGCAGCCACCGGAGACACCGCAGTCAGCTGCCGGGTTGTCGGAGCAGCAGGCATCATCAGGTGCAGCGTCGGTGGCATCAGTGGCGGCGGAGCCACAGCCGCAGCCGCTGTCACCGTCACCGCACCCACAACCGGAGCCGGACTCGGCGGAGACCTTGGCGTCGTAAAGCGCGATGGTGTGCGAGCCGATAGCCGCACCAATGCCGAGCATGGCGATACCGGCGAGCAGAGCGACGGCGTACCACAGCCACATCCAACCAGAGGCCTCCGGGCGGATGGCGAGGAAGCCGAGCATGGCGGCGCCGAGGAAAGCGATAGCGGACACAGCCCACGGCGGGCCGGCAACGCGGTGCGTAATATCCCAGTTTTCCTGGGACTTTCGAGCCTCAGGCGCTCGAATTCCGATCCAGTCATTACCCGGCAGTTTCGCCGACCATGCCAAACCAGCGACAACGGCTATGCAAACAGCCAGAACCAGGGTAATTACAGGGATGACAATCATGCTTCCAATTTATATAGGTGGTTGAGCACGTGCCAAACGCACCTATTAGACTGTGAGACCATGACCAACAGCGAAAAGTCCTCGTCCTCGGCAGAAGCCACCGACTACCGCTACTCCCCCGAGCTGGCGACTCAGCTAGAGGGAAAGTGGCAGGCGTATTGGAAAGATAACGGCACCTTCTACGCCCCCAACCCGGTGGGCGATTTGGCAGCTGCCGACGGCTCGACTCCGCCGAAGGACAAGCTTTTCGTCCAGGACATGTTCCCGTACCCGTCCGGTGTCGGTCTGCACGTAGGCCACCCGCTGGGATACATCGCCACCGATGTCTTCGCGCGCTTCCACCGCATGCAGGGCGCAAACGTGTTGCACACCCTGGGCTACGACGCCTTCGGTCTGCCGGCGGAGCAGTTCGCAATCCAGACCGGTACGCACCCGCGCGTGACGACGGAAGCGAATATCGCCAACATGGAGCGCCAGCTGGGCCGCCTGGGACTTGGCCATGACCGCCGCCGTGTTTTCGCGACCACTGACCAGGACTACTACAAGTGGACGCAGTGGATTTTCCTGCAGATTTACAACGCCTGGTTCGATGAGGATCAGAAGAAGGCCCGTCGCATCGATGAGCTGATTCCGCTGCTGGAGTCGGGCGAGATGACTACCAAGGATGGTCGCGTCTACGCTGAGCTCAGCGAGACCGAGCAGCGCGAAGCAGTCGACGAATTCCGTCTGGTTTACCAGTCGAATTCGATGGTCAACTGGTGCCCGGGTCTCGGCACTGTGCTGTCCAACGAGGAAGTGACCGCCGAAGGTCGTTCGGAGCGCGGTAACTTCCCGGTGTTCCGCAAGCGGCTGGGCCAGTGGATGATGCGCATCACCGCATACGCTGATCGCCTGGTCGACGATCTGGAGCTGCTGGACTGGCCGGACAAGGTCAAGTCCATGCAGCGCAACTGGATCGGCCGCTCCCGCGGTGCCGAGGTCGACTTCACAGCCGAGGTCGGCCCGAAGGTCTCCACCAAGATCAGGGTCTTCACCACTCGCCCGGACACTCTCTTCGGAGCCTCCTACATGGTGCTTGCTCCTGAGCACGAGCTGGTGGATCAGCTGGTCGAAGCCGGCAGCGGTTCCTACGAGGGCGTGGATGAGCGCTGGACCTTTGGCAAGGAAACCCCAGCTGAGGCCGTCGCCGCTTACCGCGCCGCAATTGCCTCCAAGTCCGACCTGGAACGCCAGGAGAACAAGGAGAAGACCGGTGTCTTCCTGGGCGCTTACGCCACCAACCCGGTCAGCGGTGAGCAGGTGCCGGTATTCATTTCCGACTACGTCCTGATTGGCTACGGCACCGGTGCCATCATGGCTGTCCCGGCCCACGATGAGCGCGACTTCGAGTTCGCCACTGCCTTCGGTCTGCCAATCCGCGAGGTCGTCGCAGGTGGTGACATTGCAAAGGAGGCGTACGTCGGTAACGGTACGTGCGTGAACTCCGCCAATGATTCCGGCCTGGACATCAATGGCCTGGACAAGGACACCGCCATCGCCACCGTCATTGAGTGGTTGGAGAAGGAAGGTGCTGGTCACGAGAAGGTCCAGTACAAGCTGCGCGACTGGCTGTTCGCCCGCCAGCGCTACTGGGGCGAGCCCTTCCCCATCGTCTACGACGAGGACGGTCACGCCCACGCGCTGCCCGAGTCCATGCTTCCGGTCGAGCTGCCAGAGGTCGAGGACTACAAGCCGGTCACCTTCGACCCGGACGATGCTGACACCGAGCCAAAGGCTCCACTGGACAAGGCCACTGACTGGGTCAATGTCGAGCTCGATCTCGGCGATGGCAAGAAGAAGTACCGCCGTGACACCAATGTCATGCCGAACTGGGCAGGTTCCTCCTGGTACCAGCTGCGTTACATCGACCCGAATAACGCTGAGGAGTTCGTTGACCTGGAAAACGAGCGCTACTGGACCGGCCCTCGCCCGGAGACTCACGGTAAGGACGACCCAGGCGGCGTCGACCTCTACGTCGGTGGCGTCGAGCACGCAGTGCTGCACCTGCTCTACTCCCGCTTCTGGCACAAGGTCCTCTTCGACCTCGGCTACGTGACCTCCAAGGAGCCGTATCGCCGTCTGTTCAACCAGGGCTACATCCAGGCTTACGCATACACCGATGCCCGTGGTGTCTACCAGCCGGCGGATCAGGTTGTTGAGCGCGATGGTAAGTTCCTCATCCCAGGCGGTGCCGAAGACGGCTCTGACCTGGAGGTCTTCCAGGAGTACGGCAAGATGGGCAAGTCCCTGAAGAACGCCGTCTCCCCCGACGAGGTCTGCGACAACTACGGCGCTGACACCCTGCGCGTCTACGAGATGGCCATGGGTCCGCTGGACATCTCCCGCCCGTGGGCGACGAAGGATCTGGTCGGCTCGCAGCGCTTCCTCCAGCGCGCTTGGCGCCTGGTGGTCAATGAGGACTCCGGTGAGCTCGCCGTCACGGACGCAGCGCTTTCCGACGACGACCTCAAGGCGCTCAACCGCACCGTGGAAGGGGTTACCTCTGACTACGCAGAGCTGCGTGACAACACGGCCGTCGCAAAGCTCATTGAGTACGTCAACTACCTGACTAAGACCTACGGTTCGACCGGTGCCCCGCGCGCCGCCGTGGAACCGCTGGCCCTCATGCTTGGCCCTGTGGCACCGCACATCGCGGAGGAACTGTGGAGCCGTCTCGGCCACACCGAGTCCCTGGCACACGGTCCGTGGCCGGCAGTTGACGAAAAGTGGCTGGTCGACGACACCGTTGAGCTGCCAGTTCAGATCAACGGCAAGGTTCGCGCTCGCATTGACGTGGCTACCGATGCTTCCCGCGAGGACATCGAGGCCGCCGCGCGTGCCGACGAAAAGGTTGTCGCAGCTGTGGAGAACGCCGGTGGCAATATCGTGAAGGTCATTGTCGTTCCGGGCAAGATGGTCAATCTAGTTGTGAAGAAGTAGCCGGGAGGCTAATGCCTACAAGAAAGTGTCTGGGTTTATGTCAGTTTGAAGCCTAAAATCGGCTCAAATTTGACATAAACCCAGACACTTTCTCGCTTGAGACTTTCTCGCAAAAGCCTCAAGGGGTGGCTCCGAGGCTGGCCGCCTCTTACCCCTACTTAACGCCCAGAATCAGGACGCCGAATGTGGAGAGCATCCACATCAAAGTGAAGGGCATGAGCACCCAGCACATAGCGAGCCACGCGCGCCAGTTGCGGAAGTTCTTCCACTCCACGTAGGTCTGCCAGAAGCCCAAAAGGCAGCCGACCAGGGAGATTACGCCCGGGACAACGGGGAAAAGGATCTCCCAAGTGCGGGAGCAGAGGAAGCTGGACTTACCCGCATCACAGGTGGGGCCACCGACAATGGCGCCGGCGATGCCAATAATGAGGCCCGCGAGCAGCGTCGTAAGAATCACACCCGCGGTGTAGATGTAGGCGCGCTTGCCGGAATACATCTTGCGCTCAAGCTCGTCGAAGATTTCATCCTCATTGCGCTCTGGTGTACTGCGCTTCGGTGAATTATCCACCATCTGCTCCCCTCGCCTCTAAATGCCGTCTGATGTGCCTGCCATACTAGGCCGGAGTAATCAGCATTGGCACCGGGCTGTGACGAACGATGTGGTTAGTCGACGAGCCGATGAAAATTCGCCCGAATGGGCCAAGAGTAGACGAACCCAAAACGAGCAAGTCTCCCTTTTTCCACTTGATGGACTGAATGGCCTCTTCCCAACCGTTGCCGGAGGCTACTTCCGCATCAATGGAAAGGTCTGGGTAACGGGTATGCGCGCGGTCCATACCGCGGTCGAGCAGCCCCATAGCCTGCTCGCGCCACTCAATCATCAGGTCAGAGGAGGGGCCGTAGCCGTTCTCCGTCGGGTACATGGTCGCACCACGCGGCGTAAACGAGACCAAACGCAGGGGAACTTCCCAGCGATATGCCAGGTCAGCAGCTTTATTCAATGCGTGGTGCGACTGTGGGGTGTCAATGTAGCAAATGCTGACACGGGTCACACCGTGCTTAGAAAGCTTCGCGCCGGGAATCGCCAATCCCAGCGGGATTGGCGAGTAATGCAGCAGCGCATCCGAGGTTGATCCCGCAGTAAAGCGACTGCGGTTCTTGGCGGCCCAGTCCTTGGTATTGCTTCGGCGGGTGCCAAGCAAAACCACATCGGCTTCGAATTCTTCGGCTTCGTTGCAGATAGTTGTGGATTCGCTGGAGGATTCGATGATCCGCACGGCATCGTCGTCAAGCATGCCCTTGCGCAGGCCAGCGAGCTTTAGCTCATCCTTGATGATTTTTTCAAGAGACTCGGTTTCGTGGGAAACCCAGGAGTCATTGGTGCTCAACCGAGCCAGTGAGGTCAGCGGCCAGCCGCGCGACAGTGCGCTGACAACGCGAATCTGCACCTTCGTGGTGCGAGCTAACCAAGCGGCGTAAGCAAGCGTTTCGGTGCCGTACTCGCCTGGACGCCACGCAATCATGATACGAAGCGGGCGGGAAGCCATCGCTAATCCTCCTGTGATTACTCAGAAATATCCAAGTGGTGCTTCTGGGTAATAGCCTACGTGGATAGGCGGGCATATTTAAAACGGCACCGAGGAAGTGTAAAAGCTATGTATCCTGCCTGTGGGCTTAAAGCGGGCAGGGCTAGCTGGAAAAGAGACTAGACGTTTGGGTTTGTCTTTGGGTGCTCCGGGTAGTTTTCGAGGATCTTGGACAGAATCGTCTCAAGACCAGCGCCAAATTCCAGCTCTTCCTGGCTCAGCGTGCTGAACATCTCAGCCATCTGCTGATCGCGCTCTTCAGAAACACGGTGCAGCTCTTCACGGCCACGGTCGGTCAGTTCAACGCGGACGCCACGACGGTCTTTGCTGTCGCGGACGCGCTCCACCATGCCGGCGACCTCCAAGTGGTGCACGGCGTTGGAGGCGGTGGGCATGCGGATGGCCTCGGCCTCAGCCAACTGGCTGATACGGCAGGCGCCCAGTGCCTCCAGGGTCATCATGATGGACAGCTGCGCGCGGCTGAGCTGGGACTCCGAGGAGCGGCGGCTGTAGAGCAGCTCAGCGCGAGTCAGGAGAGGGCGAATGCGCTTAGCGAGCGACAGAGGAGTAACGGCATCAGGATTGCCAATCGAGCCCGAAGATAATGTCATAGCGACGATGTTATATGCGAACAGTGCTAGTTGCCAATACGAAATTTATTTGGGGTGCTATTTATTTTTCTACAACTGGTGATTTCGGCGATGAAATCACCAGGAATTTTCCACCAAACATCTAAAACCCCAGTACAAAACATTAAACCTATCTGCGTATAAGGTTTTTCGGTGCTGGCAGAAACCCCCTAAAGTGTCACTTCTTCTGTACTTAGAACGTTGGACCGGAGGTAGCCATGCGGCTACTCTCGCGAACCCTTTCGGCTTGTGATATATCTCGCGGATCAACCCTCTCGGATGTATTGCTGTCAGCTTTACGACGACTGCAGCGCACGCATCCATGGCGGGGACGAGATGGGCGCAGCAGCGAGTAGGGCGAGAAGGCGTGGAAGGGACGCGGGGAGGATAGGGGAGAGAGAAGCACAAAAGCGCCAGCGGCTACCGCATGGGTAACCTGCTGGCGCTTTTCAAGGAACATGCTCTCGGAGCTGCTGGCTTGTACCTTTGAGTGCTTGTGCCTTTTAGTCTTCGCCCTTGATGAACGCTTCGAGCTGTGCTCGCGCAACATCGTCGGCAAGCTGCTTCGGCGGGGACTTCATCAGGTAGGAAGAAGCGGCGTAAACCGGGCCGCCGATACCGCGATCCTTGGCGATCTTGGCAGCGCGAACAGCATCGATGATGATGCCAGCGGAGTTCGGGGAGTCCCAGACCTCGAGCTTGTACTCAAGGTTCAGCGGCACCTCGCCGAAAGCCTTGCCCTCGAGTCGGACGTAGGCCCACTTGCGGTCATCCAGCCAGTCCACCCAGTCGGACGGGCCGATGTGGACGTTGCGGTCGTCGATCTTGCCGGCCAGCGGACCGGTGAGATTGGAGGTGACGGCCTGGGTCTTGGAGATCTTCTTGGACTCGAGGCGGTCGCGCTCGAGCATGTTCTTGAAGTCCATGTTGCCGCCGACGTTGAGCTGCAGGGTGCGCTCGAGGCGAACACCGCGGTCCTCAAATAGCTTGGCCATGACGCGGTGGGTGATGGTTGCGCCGACCTGGCTCTTGATGTCGTCGCCGACAATCGGAACCCCTGCGTCTTCGAACTTCTTGGCCCACTCCGGGTCGGAAGCGATGAAGACCGGCAGGGCATTGACGAAAGCTACACCAGCGTCAATGGCGCACTGTGCGTAGAACTTGTCAGCCTGTTCTGAACCGACCGGCAGGTAGGAGACCAGGACATCGACCTTGGCATCCTTCAGCGCCTGAACAACGTCGACCGGTTCAGCCGGGGATTCGTCGATGGTGTCCGCGTAGTACTTGCCAACGCCATCCAGGGTCGGGCCGCGCTGAACCTCAACGCCGAGAGTCGGGACATCGGCAATCTTGATGGTGCAGTTCTCGGAGGAAACAATGGCCTCGGAGAGGTCCTTGCCGACCTTCTTGTCGTCAACATCGAAAGCTGCGACGAACTCGACATCGGAGACGTGGTAGTCGCCGAAGACGACGTGCATGAGGCCAGGAATGGTCTCATCGGGCTTTGCATCGCGGTAGAACTCGACACCCTGCACCAGGGAGGAAGCGCAGTTGCCGACGCCGACGATAGCGACGCGAATTGAACTCATTTGGTAATTCTCCTTGAAACTATGTGCTCGGAGGCTTTGACCTCGCGCCGGGAACTCACACCGGGAACTCGCATCAGGACCTAGCATCAGGACCCCGCGCCAGGGCCTTACGCCAGCGGTGCGGCCGTGAGTGGGTGCACGCATTGAGGTAACGAGCGTGACGTTATACCTTTATGCGTTTTTTGCCGATGCCCGAACCGTGAGGGGGCATGTGTTTACCGATAAAGCGGGGGTGAAATCAGCCCGCACGCGCCTGCTAATCTGTCTTCGTGATGACATGGCAGGGCGAGATCGATCACTCCTTGCTCAAGAAGCAGTTATTGGAGCAGTGGCGTGCAGGGGAGATTTCACGGAAATCACTCTGTGATGCCGATGCTCGGCTGGTCGCTGCCGCGCGTTTTCACGGCAGAAAGCCCCAGGAAGAGTGCCCAGTATGTCGCAAATTCGACCTCCGACTCGTATTCTGGGTGTTCGGAGAAAACTTGGGCCGTCGTTCCGGCTCTGCTTGTACTGAAAACGAATTATCCGCAATAGTTAATGAATATGGTTCGTGCACCGTCAAAGAAGTTGAGGTGTGCCCCGACTGCAAGTGGAGTTTCCTGACCCGGACACTTCAGGCAGCTCGAGAAGAGTCAGAAAACTAGGGAGAGCACCCGTGAGCAATGATCGACCCGATAGCCCAGGCGGTCCTAACAGCCCTCACGAGGGCCAGGGTTCTAATTCATCAGGCGAGTGGTGGGATCAGCCGGATGCTGATTCCTTCAATACGCACGCACGCTCCGATGACGCATCGCTTGACGACGATTCCAGCGACAGCATTGATGCTGTTTCGGTCGGTGGCAGTGACGAGGGTCTGGCTACCGATTCAGAGATGACGTCGGCAAGCGAGCCGGACCCGGAGAAGGGGCAGTACGCCCCAGATGACCATGAACCAGATGACCATGAAGAGGAAAGCTCGATGGCGCAAGAAGAACAGCCGACTGATAATAAGCGGCGAATTTTAGCGTGGCTCGGTCTAGCCGTGGCGCTGGTCGTGCTGTTGCCGGTAGTTGTGTTCGGTGTTGCTTATGCGACAACGGACGTGCCGGAGCCAGAGGAGTTGGCCAATAGCCAGATTGCGGTGATTTATGACCGCAGTGGTGAAAAGGAAATCACGCGCATCGTCCCCGAGGGCGGTAACCGAAGCAACATCACTATCGACAAGGTGCCGGATGCTGTACGCAATGCAGTGCTGGCAGCTGAGGATCGTGATTTCTATACCAACCCGGGTTTTTCCTTGACTGGTTATGCCCGTGCGGCTCTGGGAGTCGTGACTGGTAATTCCAGTGCCGGTGGCGGCTCGACCATTACGCAGCAGTACGTCAAGAATGCTGTGGTGGGCAATGAGCGCACGCTGACCCGTAAGGCCAAGGAACTGGTCATGTCGGCGAAGATGGCGCGGGAGTGGACTAAGGACGAAATCCTTGAGGCCTACCTCAACACGATTTACTTTGGTCGTAACGCATACGGTATCGCGGCAGCGTCGAAGGCCTACTTCGGTAAGGAAGTCGGTGAGCTGAATGCCGAAGAGGGTGCTGTGCTGGCAGCCTCGATTCAGCGTCCATCTGCACTGGATCCGTGGACTAACCGCCCGGAGGCTGAGCAGCGTTGGAACTACGTCCTCGATGGCCTGGTGGAGATGAACATCGTCTCGCCGCAGGACCGCGCGGGAATGCAGTACCCGGAGACCATCGATCCGGCGTTGGCGCCGAAGCAGGCTCCGGAGCCCGGCCCGGCTGCCATGATTAAGAATCAGGTTCTGGCTGAGTTGGAGCGCGAAGGTATCTCCGAGCAGGAGGTCAACACTGGCGGTCTACGCATTACGACGACCATTGACCCGACGGTGCAGCAGGCTGCCCTGGATGCGATGGAAAACTACGTCGATCAGTCAACGGGTTTGCGTGCCGCCATCGTTTCGGTGGAGCCGAAGACCGGTGCTGTCCGCGCCTACTACGGTGGCGACGATCCGACTGGTTGGGACTACGCAAACAGCGGTCTGCAGACCGGCTCTACTTTCAAGATTTTTGCGCTGGCAGCAGCTCTCGATCAAGGTATTCCACTGACCGCGCAGTACTCTTCGGCACCTGTGCAGTCCGGTAACGTCACTCTGCACAACGACGGCGGTGCCGGCGGTGGCGTGCTTCCGCTTTATGAGTCCCTGAAGCAGTCGCTGAACACCCCGTTTATTCGCCTGCAGCGCGACCTGAAGAATGGTCCGGATGACACCGCCAAAATGGCTCATCGTCTGGGCGTGGCTGAGTCCATCCCGGGTATTGAAAAGACTCTGATGGACGACAACGGTCACTCGCAGGACGGTATCGCCCTGGGTCAGTACCTCTCACGTCCGCTGGATATGGCCGTTGGTCTGGCTACCCTGACTAACGATGGCGTCTATCAGCAGACTCACTTCGTAGAGAAGGTCGAAAACTCCAAGGGCGAGATTGTTTACGAGTCCAACGCTGACAAGGGCGACCGTCGAGTTTCCAAGGCAGTGGCCACCAATATGATATCGGCCATGGAGCCTATTGCCGGTTACAGCAACAAGCCCTTGAGTGGTGGTCGCCCGTCGGCCGCCAAGACCGGTACTACGCAGTTGGGTGACACCGGCCAGAACAAGGATGCGTGGATGATCGGTTCGACACCGCAGCTGTCGACTGCAGTGTGGGTTGGCAACGTCGATGGTTCGGCGCTCTACAACTCCTATGGTGGCATCATGTACGGCTCGCAAACCCCGGGCGATCTGTGGAAGTACACCATGGATAACGCACTGTCTAACGAGGACTTTGAGTACTTCACCAAGCCGGAGCCAATCGGTGGTGTCGCAGGTGCGCCGCAGTACCAGGCGCCGTCGACCTCTGACTCTGGCTATGACCAGGGCTATGCCCCGGAGACCACAGAAGAGGAGTCGGCCGAGGAGTCGACCTCTGAGTCCTCCGAGGAGCAGCCTGCACCGCTTCCGGTTCCGGGTGGCGATGGCGGAGGCGGTGGCGGCGGAATCGCTGACCTACTGCCCATCCCGATTCCGGGAGGCGGTGGTTTCGGCGGTGGCAATGAAGGCGGCGGAGACCCCGGTAACCCTGGAGGTGGACAGTAAGTGGACACGTGGGTGATTTTCACCATCGTCTGCGTCGCGATTGGCTTCCTGATGTTCGGCACGGCCTTTTGGGGCTTCATGCAGAAGTGGAAACCGGCAATCATTTGGGCTCTGTGCCTGGCAGCTTTCCTATTCGCGACAGTCATTCCGGTGATTATTGCGTTGGCACATGCTTCCTCGACATCAATGTAGGACGCAGGCCAGGTAGTCAGTTGCTAGAGCGTTAACTGCCCACCAAGCACGCGACAACTTCACAATTCAAAGAGGCGCACGCAGTAGCTCTGTGTGCGTCTCTTTCTATTCGGCGCCCTGACACCGCTTGCCAGTACTGCTTGCCGATGGCGCCTGCGATTAGGACATATACCTCTGCCTGCGGTACCCTGGCAGGGTTGCTTGACGCAACGATCCTCCTGCTGCATAGCGGTTGGCATGAAAGACAGTGCCAGCGCACCACGCTGTGTAGCCGAAATACAAGAACTAGACCATAGGAGGTGATGAGGTCCGTGCGTCACTACGAAGTAATGATTATTATCGATCCGTCTCAGGATGAGCGCACCGTAGGCCCGTCCCTGGAGAAGTACCTCGACGTTGTCCGCAAGGAGAACGGCAAGGTGGAGAAGGTGGACATCTGGGGTAAGCGCCACCTCGCCTACCCGATCGAGAAGAAGGAAGACGGCATCTACGTTGTCGTCGACCTCACCTGCGAGTCCGCAACCGTGCTGGAACTCGACCGTCGTCTGAATCTGAACGACAGCATCCTGCGCACCAAGGTGCTGCGGGTTGATCGTTAATCTGCGTCATATTTGCGTAACCAGAGTGCTCGAATGGGACACACCGGTAATGCGAAAGTCGTAGGATAGCGGGCGAAAGCCCCATCATCAGCTCGACAGAATACAACCGAGGAGAAGAAGCATGGCTCAGGGAGACGTACAAATCACGGTGGTTGGCAACTTGGTTGCTGACCCGGAGCTTAAGTACACCCAGAATGGCACCGCCGTGGCGAATTTCCGCGTTGCGTCGACTCCGCGGGTGTACCGAGATGGCCAGTGGGTTGACGGCGAGGGCATGTTCCTCACCTGCAGCCTGTGGCGTGAGGCAGCGGAGAACGCTGTCGAAAGTCTCTCCAAGGGCATGCGCGTCATCGTCCAGGGTCGTCTGCGCCAGCGCAGTTACGAGACCCGCGAGGGCGAGCGTCGTACCGTCTTTGAGGTTGAGGTCGATGAGGTGGGCCCGTCCCTGAAGTTCGCTCGAGCTCAGGTCACGCGCACTCCACGCAACGGCGGTGGAAACTTTGGCGGCGGCAACCGCGGCCAGGGTGGAAATGCCGGTGGTGGTTTCGGCGGTGGCTTTGGTGGAAACCAGGGCAACCAGGGTGGACAGAGCGATCGCGGTTTTGGTGGCGGAGCTCCTGCGGAAGATCCGTGGAACTCAGCTCCTCCGGCCGGTGGCGGCTTCGGCGGCGATGAGCCTCCGTTCTAAACTCCTTCCAGCCACGGCACTACGTGACTAGTTTGCAGCAGATTTAGCATCCACAATTCTCAAAATCTTTTAAAGACATATCCAGCGAAAGGCAGGGATCATGAAGCTGATCCTCACCGCCGACGTTGACAAGCTCGGTGTCGCAGGCGACATCGTTGAGGTCAAGGCCGGCTACGGACGTAACTACCTGCTTCCTCGCGGACTGGCAATTGTTGCCACCCGCGGCGCAGAAAAGCAGATCGAGGGCATTCGTCGTGCCCAGGAGGCTCGCGCTATCCGCGACCTCGACCATGCACGTGAAGTCAAGCAGAAGATTGATTCGCTCGACAACGTCTCCGTTGCTGTGAAGGCTTCGGAAAATGGCAAGCTGTTCGGTTCTGTCACCAAGGGTGACATCGCCGATGCAGTTCGTAAGGCTTCCGGTCAGGCTATCGACAAGCGCGCAGTCGTGCTTGCTCCGAGCCAGATCAAGTCCCTTGGTAAGCACACCGTTGACATCGCGCTGCACCCGCAGATTACCGCGCATGTTTCCGTACAGGTCGTCGCCGCGTAAGTTCGCGGTTTAGAGTTTTTACTTTGACGGCGGCTGACGAGCACCGCGTTTAAAGACTGCGCGGGCTCTGAGGCCCAATGACAACAGCACACGTGAAGCTCTGATCTTTCGTAGTGAAAGGTCGGGGCTTTTCGTGGTTTAAGGCTGGTTTAAAGCCTTTTACGCAGGTGCTGGAAAGAGCGTCTACGACTTGTCCACAGGCTAACGACGATTGCTGTGGATAGACCTGTGGGTAACTTGCCTGGCTGCCGTGGATAACTTTTCTGGAGAGCGCGAGATTTTTATTAATTCATCGTTAATAATCTCCGCATGAGCAGCATCGATGCTAAAGGGGTAGCAGAGGATTACATTTGTGCAGGATTAAGGCAAATACGCACTGACCTGCGTAGATAGAATATTTTCGGATTGAAACTCCGCTACCCCCGTTAACATTCAAGCGGCGGTTTAGGGTTACGGACCGTTCACCTGGACTTTTCTTGATTGTGCACATGTTCTCCCCAGGCTTATCCACAGGTGCTGTGGATAACTTCGGGGATAAACACCGTAGAAGATTGTTTTCTGGGGACTCCAAGGGTACTTTTACAGGTCCATCAATCCGCTCGAACAGGTATAACTGCGGTAGGTAGTCAGGTGTCCACTGCTGGCGGTCGGAACAGACATATTGAGTGTGACGGTCAGTCAGCAACAGGGTTGAAAAGGCACCTAAGTGGTCCAGAAGGGGAGGAGCTGCTCACGATGAGTCAGCCTGTAGGTGATGGTGGTCATTCCGGAGCAGGGGACGAGGCGTCCTCCTACTCGGTAAATTCCCACGATGATTCCTTCGATGACGTTCCGCTGCCCCCGGAACCGCCGGTAGAGGATGCGCCACCGGAGGAGTATTCCTTCTCGCAGAGCTCGGGCAACGGATCGTCGGCAAGCGGATCTGGGGCGCGGGACTGGGAGCGAGACCGTGGTCGTGGCGCTCGTGCGAGTGCCGTCGCGGGCGCGACTTTTGAGCGCACCCCGCCGCACAATATCGAGGCGGAGCAGAGTGTGCTCGGCGCGATGCTGCTGAACTCAGAGGTCGTCGCGGATGTGTACGAGCAGCTGACGCCGGAGGATTTCTACCGGCCAGCGCACCAGACGATTTACTCGGCGATTTTGCACCTCTACGGTGAGTCCTCGGAAATTGACCCCATTTTGCTGGCAGGTCGTCTGGATCGAACTGGAGACCTGGAGCGTATCGGTGGTCCGCTGTACCTGCACACCTTGGCCTCCCTGGTGCCAACGGCGGCGAATGCGCAGTTCTATGCCCGCATTGTTGCGGAGAAGGCGACAATCCGTCGCCTGGTCGAGGCCGGCACGAAAATCGCCCAGATTGGCTATGCGGGCGCGGAGGACACGGAGCCGGAGCAGCTGGTGGATGAGGCGCAGCAGCTCATCTTCAGCGTTGGACGTGAGAACACGAAGAATGACTACGTTCCCATCGCCGATGTCCTGGATGACACGCTGGAGGAACTGGATCTTATTACCCAAAACGGCGGTCTGGCGCAGGGTGTGCCGACGGGGATTACCAACCTGGACAAGCTGACAAATGGCCTTCACCCAGGTCAGATGGTGATTATTGCGGCCCGTCCGGGTGTGGGTAAGTCCACGCTTGCAATGGACTTCATGCGTTCGGCCTCGATTCGCAACGGCATGACCAGCGCAATTTTCTCGTTGGAAATGTCGCGCAATGAAATCATGATGCGCATCATGTCCGCAGAGGCGAAGATCAACATGGCATCTTTGCGCTCCGGTGACCTGGATGAGCGGGACTGGACAAAGCTGGTCGAGGTCGGCGACAAGATTCGTGATGCTCCGCTGTTTATTGATGACTCGCCGAACCTGACCATGATGGAAATTCGCGCGAAGGCACGTCAGCTGAAGCAGAAGCACGATCTGAAGATGATCGTGGTCGACTACCTGCAGCTGATGAGCTCGGGTAAAAAAGTCGAGTCCAGGCAGCAAGAGGTCTCGGAGTTCTCCCGTCAGCTCAAGTTGTTGGCGAAGGAGCTCGAGGTACCGCTGATTGCAATTTCGCAGCTGAATCGTGGTCCGGAAGCTCGCACAGATAAGAAGCCACAGGTCTCGGACCTGCGTGAGTCGGGTTCGCTGGAGCAGGATGCCGATATCGTCATGCTGATTTACCGGCCGGACTCGCAGGAGGCTGACCATGAACGTGCTGGTGAGGCGGATATTATCGTCGCAAAGCACCGTGGTGGACCGACCGGAAGCATTGCTGTGGCCCACCAGCTGCATTACTCCAGGTTCGCCAACCTGGCGGAGGAGCCCAGCGGTTCTCTCTAGGTGCCTGGCCTAGCCACCCAGAATTAGTGCAATCCGGGTGGCTAGGTAAGGTGAGTGACAGTCAATGGGGCGAGTTTTCGTGCGTTGATGGTTTTGAAGGTTTTGAGGGTTACGCGGAGTCGTCGGGAAGCGGGGAAGCACTATGTCACCAACTGCCGCTCCCGTGGCAGCGGAGGCCAAAGCGAAAAGGCAGAAGAGTGCGCCGAAACAGCGCGTCGGTTGGGTAGATGCGGCTAAGGGGCTGTGCATTCTTTTAGTTGTGCTTGGCCATGCCATCACAGAGCTGCAAGCGCACGGTTACTACACGGCGCAGTGGGCGGGGATTAACTTCTTCCTCGGACCAATCCGTATGCCGCTGTTTTTCCTGTTATCTGGTCTGTTCGCCGGTAAGGCACTCAAGGAGTCGTGGCATAAGTTAGCCAATCGCCGAATCTGGGTGATGGTCTATCTCTACGTGATTTGGGTGCCACTGCGTGACTTCGTGCTTTTCCTCATGCCATATACGCACGTGGATGCCGATGGCATAGTGTCTCCACCGCCGATCACGGACCACAGCGCGTGGGGGCCGCGAATTTACAACACGCTTCACGCGATCATCGAACCAACTTCCTACCTGTGGTTCCTGTGGGCGCTGGCGCTGTTTGCAATTCTCACACGAGCATTTCGCTGGGTACATCCGGTGATTCAGCTCATCGTTACAGGCCTCATTAGTGCATGGGCACCTTTTGCCTCGTCCAGCTGGTCGTGGGACTTCGTCAGCAAAATGCTGTTCTTCTACGTGCTGGGCATGTACGGTGCGCCGTGGATTTTCCGGATGGCACAGCGTCGCAGCGGTCTCTCACTGCTAGTGACGCTGACGGCGTTTCTGTCGGTGGCGATCTGGGTGCAGGCGACCTACTCGAGCTTTAACGAAGGCAACGTCGGCTTCACCCGCGTGTACCTGTCCACCACTGGCGCACTGGCTGCAATCAATATTATGGCGATGCTGCAGAACACTCGCCTAGTTGTGCCTTTTGAAAAGGTTGGCGGCCGAACGCTGCCTATCTTCCTCATGCACATTCCAATGTTGGTTGTGGTCATGATTATTTGTGACCTCATCCTGCCGAAGGACCCACATTTGGTCATCATGACGCCGCTGGTGACTATTATTGCGGCGATGCTGTGTCTTGGTCTGCACAGGTTGCTGCTTGCCATCGGTGCCGGGTGGCTCTTTGTCCGTCCTGCGTGGGTAGCGCGCATGACTACGCCGGGGCAGCGTGCCCTTCAGCGCAGTCAGAATCCTTCTTCCCTGCCTGAAGGCGAGGCTCCGCGGCAGCCTAAGAGCGAACCTGCTTCCTAATTCAGCTCAACAAGGCGGTAGCGTGGAACCGGGAGCCGATCAGGCGGCAGAAGTGACACAGAGAATAGCCATGAAGAAATGAGAAAGCCATGCGTCTAGCAACGTTGCGATACCAGGGTGCAACCCGCGCCGCTGTTCTCGGCGACGGCGTAGCGGTCCTTTTTGATGACCACTGTCTCGGAGATGTGTTAGCGCGGCCAACGTGGCGTCGTGAAGCGGAAGAACTCTTGGCGGAGGCGGGGAACAACCCTGACAACGTCATGGCGGAGAGCGCGTGGGCGTTCGCACCGCTGATTACGCGGCCGGGCAAGATCGTCTGCGTCGGCCTGAACTATGCCGCGCACATCGATGAGATGGGGCACCAGCGCCCCGAGGTGCCGACGTTATTCGCGAAGTTTGCCGATGCCGTCGCTGGCGCGAAGGATGACATCCGAGTGCCGGAGGCCTGCGCGGAGAAGCTCGATTACGAAGGCGAGCTCGCGGTTATCGTCGGCGAGACCTGCCTGCGGGTGTCGGAGGAGCAGGCACAGGACGCTATCGCTGGGTACGCGATTATGAATGATTTCACCCAGCGCGATTTCCAGTACGCTACCGCGCAGTGGCTACAGGGGAAGACGTTGCAGCGCGCCAGTGCTTTCGGGCCGTGGATGCTCACGGCTGATGCTTTCGATGCGGACTCCGCGCGGGTGCGCACATACGTCGACGGGGAGCTGCGCCAGGATGCACCGATTGCGGACCTTGTTTTCTCCCCGGCAAAGTTGATCGCCTACATCTCACAGTTCGTGCAGCTGAACCCGGGCGATGTCATCTCCACGGGAACGGCGGCGGGTGTTGGCCACGGCATGAGCCCGCAGACCTACCTTCAGGATGGTCAGGAAATGGTCATCACCATCGATGGCCTGGGTAAACAGGCCAACACTGTCCGCATCAACCACTAGCACGCGCCGCTTTACGACGTTCCCGCGAACCCGGCGGGAATGAAACGACCCCCGCGTGCGTTGTGGGAGACTAACGGGTAAAAACCTACGTAAAGAACGTGAAGTTAGAACACGACGTTAAAGAGTAAAAGGAGTTAGACCCATGGCAACTGTTGATATTACGAACGAGACTTTCGCTGAAACTATTCAGAACAACGACATTGTGCTCGTTGATGCCTGGGCATCCTGGTGCGGTCCGTGCCGCCAGTTCGCCCCGATTTATGAGAAGGCTTCGGAGAAGCACCCAGAGGTAGTGTTCGCAAAGCTCGACACCGATGCCAACCAGGAGGTTTCGGCCGCCCTGGGCATTCAGTCGATTCCGACGCTGTTTGTTTTCCGCGAGGGAATCCTGCTGTTCCAGCACTCTGGTGTGCTGCCTGAGACCGCTCTGAGCGACCTGGTTGGCCAGGCTTCGGAGCTGAACATGGATGATGTCCGTGCGCAGATTGCCGAGCAGGCCGCACAGGATAGCGCTACCGAGTAAATTCTGCGGTTTAGTCCGCATACTGTGCGTTTTCCAACTTAGAGCACTGCCGCATGAGCCCCCGCGCCTCAAGCCCGCGGGGACTTTTTGTATCTAGTCCGCGCGCTGGCCACGAATGAGCCAGCCAATACCAAAGCCAGCGAGTGCCGCTACCATTGCCCACAGGGCTGGAGCGACTTTGTTTGAGTTTTCCTCAATCGACAGTGGTGCGCTGGTGCGGGCATGCTTTGTCTCCTTCTCACCTGTTGGCAGAACCTGCCCGCTCGGGAACACGTGCTTGACAGCTTCGGTGAGGTCGTTGGCGGTCAGGTTTTTGCCCAGAACCGCGATAGCGTAACGGTCATCGTCGCCAAGGAACCCGGCAGTGGTGTGCTGCTCTTCGTACCAACCGGATTTGTTGGCAATCGTTTCCTTCGGTAGCGCTGCACGCAGACCGAAGTTCTGGTCTGCATCGCCGTAGGAGTAACGCGGCAGTGAGTACATCAGCTGACGCATGTATTTGGTCTCCGTGTCGCTCAGTCCGCCTTCTTCGCTCAGCATGCGGTCAAAGTAGGCGACCATGTCGGCTGGCGTACTAGTGGTGGCTCCCCACATAGGCGAGCCGACGGTCTTATCCGACAGGCCGTAGCGCTGCCGGACATTGTCAACGATGCGTACACCGCCGTAGGAATCCCACAGCTCGTCAGTTGCTTCATTGTTGGAGTATCGAATCATGTCGTCGCGCAGCATGGCATCAGGGTTGCCCTCAACCGGCATATCGCCCTGGCCAGCGACGATCTCGCCCTTCTTCGGCTGTGTGTAGTTGGAGTAGGCCACGACATCGGCGATGAATACCTTCATCAGGCTGGCGAGGCGAAAAACATCATCACAGTGTGCGTTGCAGATGAACTCACCGGTCTGGCGATCCAGGATGCCCATGCCGAGCATGCCGCCCTTAGCATCAAACTTCTCGGTCACCTGGTCGAGACGAGTTTGGACGCCAAGGCCCCACTGGGTATTCGCCCCTGGCACAAGTGGGGGAAACGCCTTCGGCTCACTTTTCGCAGTGCTTTCCGACGGCTCCGTTGAGGACGTTTCCGATGTCGTTGAAGAGGTTTTCTCAGTCGACTTCTCAGGCGACTGTTCCGCCGACTTCTCTGTGGTTTTTCCTGTGCTCTTCTCGGGAGTCTTTTCAGCTGGCTTTTCGGTGGTCTTCTTGGTTTTTGCGTCGGAGGGCTTAGTCGGCTCCGTTGAGGATGGAGCTGCGACGACTACCTGCGAAAATGCGCCGGTATCGGTGGAGTCAGCAGTTGCGGTGACTGTCGCGTTAGCCAGCGGCGCAGTTGCTGACAGAGTAATTACCGCGGCGAGACTCGCGGCAAGTCCGCGGTACGCGCGTTGAGGGCAATGAACCATGTTTAGAGAGTTTACAACTCTGGGGGAGTCTTGCTTGTCGGTAACCAGCTCTTTCCGTTTGCCGAGAGAGAGCGAGCTAGCTCACGTACAATTTTTTAAGAGATGGAATCTTCTCGGTTCCGATTAGTTATTCCGCATATGTTGAGGAAGGTTGGATTTGCATGGCTAATCCATTTGCCAAGGGCTGGAAGTACATGATGTCTTCGTTCGATAAGAAAATCGAGGACAATGCGGATCCGAAGGTTCAGATTGCACAGGCAGCTGAGGCCGAGCGTCAGCGCCATCAGGAGATTCAGCGTCAGGCTGCGGCTATCATCGGCAACCGCAATCAGCTGGAAATGCAGCTGGGGCGGTTGACCTCCGAGCGTGACAAGATTACCGAGAACACCCGCCAGGCACTCGCCAATGCGGATCAGGCTCGTGCCAAGGGCGATGAGGCCACTGCACAGAAGATGGAAAGCACTGCTGAGGCGTTTGCCACCCAGCTGGTGAATGTTGAAAAGGAGCTGGAAAATACTACGCAGCTCCACCAGCAGGCCGTATCTGCTGCTGAGGAGGCACAGCGTCAGGCGCAGCAGTCGCAGGCTCGCTACGAGCAGATTAAGCAGGATATCCGCAAGCTGGAGTCGCAGGCGGATCAGGCCAAGATGCAAGAGACCGCGTCGAAGACTCTCCAGAGCATGCAGGGTATTTCCGAGGATCCGAATGTGCCGACTTTAGATTCGGTCCGTGAGAAGATTGAAGGTCGTTACGCCAATGCGTTGGGCGCTCAGGAGCTCGCGGAATCCTCACAAGCAGGTCGCATGGCTGAGATCGAGACTTCGACTCGCGATGCCGCTGCCGACATGCGCCTGGCCGAAATTCGTGCCCAGATGAATAATGAAAGCGCTGCTCTCGAATCCGGTTCTGCCGCGAAGGATAATGCCGGCGAGCTGGAGTCCGCCGAGTCCGCCGAGGCCGCCGAGGCCGTTGAGGACACCACAACGGACGCAGACGAAGCGAAGTAGCCTTCACCAGTTGCCAACAATCGCCAACAAGAAAGTGTCGGGGTTTATGGCAGTCTGAGCGGGAAAACCACCCTAAACTGCCATAAACCCCGACACTTTCTCGCGTCAGCCGCACCAGCAGCGACAGTAGCGCCAGTAGTGCTGAAGCCATCGAAACTGCCGAAGCCTTGAGGCGCGCTACTTCTCCAATTCGCCGTTCTTCCGCGCGAGCAGCACCCCGCGGATACCGGCGTGGAAACCATCGCGCAGATTGACGCGCTGCGTCTCCGTCAGCGTGTATTCGTGCAGGGTTTCGCACGCAAACTGCAGCAGCGGACGATCAATGTCCGGCGGCAGCCCACCACCAGAGAGCAAGTGGGCACTATCGCGCGCCTGCTCGTTCGCAATATTCTCGTACCACCAGTTCGCGTACTGCTGTCCCACATCGAACGGCGTCTGGAAACCCGCAGATGCCCACACTTCGTTGGGCAGGGGCACGTACCGACTACGCAGCTTCCTCCTTGGCGCCATCATCGAAGGGTTCGGCCGCGGGCTTGGTTTCGGTGTACTCGCGTTGGCACCGTCTTCGCTTGCCGACGGCTCCGTCGCCGACTCCCCACTGCCGGTTGCAGTCGACGACGCGGAATCGGAGGCAGACGCGCCTGCATTCTCGGCTCCGGTGTTGTTCGCAGTGTCGTTACCAGCCCCACTGCCAGTGTTGACTGTTGCGCCGGGCATGGCCGCTGGAGAAGGCTGTGCTGGCTGAGTTGGTTGCGTTTGCTGTGTTGGCGAGTCAGCCGAAACGCCCGAAGCAGCGGAATCCACCTGTGTAGCTTCCAAACCGCCGGTGCGCTCTACCTCAGCGCGGTGCTCAGCCTGCGCCGGGATTTCCCGGGCACCCATCTTGGCCGCGTGCTCGACCTCGTTGAACTTCGGCGAGTCGGCCTTGGCCGTCGGCGTGGCTGCGGCATTGTCTTCGCTGCGACAGTCGGAGTCGCGGTCAGCTGTGGGGGATGGCACAACGCGCTGGTCCTGCGGAACCTCCGGAGAGCCGGCCTCCGGCGAAGCAACATCACCGTCGGCAGCGGAGGGAGTGTTCTCCGTGCCGTCGTCAAGCGAGTCCTCGCCCGGAGGAGTGATGCGCGTATCCGGTACACAGGTGGCACCGAGATCTTCGATTGGTTCGGCATCGCCCAGCGGCTTATTCGTGCGGACGACCGGTGGGATTGGGCCCTCGAGGACATTGAGCTGCATGGCGTCGGCGAAGTCCTCGCGGGGATCGAGGATTGTCGTCGAATCGCAGGCATGGCGAAGTGCACCGGACATGGAGTCCCAGCCGAAGCCGTAGAGATGCACGCGCACACCGGCGGCCGAAGCCTCAGCGACGCCGGGCAGCATGTCCGCATCGCCCGAGACCAGCACGATATCGGAAACTTGGTTGCGCAGGCCGGCGACAACCATGTCTGCGACGAGTCGCGTATCGACGGCCTTCTGCGTCCGTCGGTCACCCCATTCAATGAGCTGACCTGCGCGCAGCTGCACACCATCAATCGTGCGCAGTGAGCGCTGGTAACGATGCGGCCCCGACTCCGGGATGCCGTCGTACCAAAGTTGCCGCTGAACTGGCTGGTTCAGCTGCTGGTTAATCATTCGGTCAAGGACACTAACTACTTCTCTAAGGTCGATTTCTAATTGCCCGCGGGCTCCGGTTTCCCACGAGTTGTAAAAGCTCGCCAGTAAATATGACGTATCGACGAACACCAATGTGCGTTCAAGCATGGCTCCTAATTCCTGATTCTTTATTAACTAAATAAGAAAACCGGTTACATCGACAAGGATGCCCGAATAATTCATTCTATGCGCTAAACATGTTTAACTTCAGGGACTATTCTTAATAAGCCGCATTGCTTTGACCGTTCTTCGCGGGTTGGCAGAAGTGCGAGCCGACGAGAAAGCACCGATCAATTTAGGTATTGACGTGCAAAGAAATCGCCCCGCGAAGAGTGCGACCACACAGGAGAAGGGGAGTTACAAACAGGTATGAGACGCTGGTTCGGCCTATTGGTTCTCATTACTGTGTTGGGGCAAGCGGTTTTCAACGGCGGTCGCGTGCTGCTTTCTTGGCGAGTCCTCGATTTTGGCGGTTCCGCCGCCACCGTCGGTTGGTTCACTGCCGCATTTTCACTTGTACCTCTTATTATTGCGCTTCCCGCCGGCAAGCTTGTCGACAGCCATCGTGCCACCGAAGTCATGTACTCCGGTCTCGTCGCCACCGTCATCGCTGCAGCAGTAATGTCGCTCTCGCCGAACCTACCTATTCTTCTGATCGGCTACGTGGCCCTGGGTTTTGCCCACATGACCACGCTCATCGCCGCTCAAGGCATGGTTTCGCACCTGCGTGGCGGCGTCGCCGGGCTTGATAGCCTCTTTGCATACTTCACGCTTGGAATCTCCGTCGGGCAGTTCCTCGGCATCGTCGGTGCGGGTCTGCTCACTCCCAACCACGACGGCAGCGCCATGACCGCCACCACTTCCGCGCTCTGGACGATGACGGGAATCGGTGCAGTCGCCCTGGTCATCGGCTGGCCGGTCGCAACTGCTTATCGACGGCACGAAGCAAATGCAGCCGCCGAAGTGCAAGCTGCTAGCTCAACTGAGTATTCTCCGGCGTCGACTCTTAGCGACCGCAGCCGGATGGAGGAGAGGCGGCTGGCGCAGGCCGAAGCCAGTGGCGCATCGGTCTTAAGCATCCTGCGTATCGATGGCATGTCCAGCGCTATGTCTGTCTCAATTGCGGTCATCGTAGCCATTGACCTGTTGACGGCATATGTGCCGGTGCTGGGACGTGAACTGGGCTTTAGTGTTGCCGAGGTGACGGCGATCCTTGGTGCGCGTAGTGGTCTTGCGATTATTTCCCGAGCCCTCATGCCGACTGTTTTGCGCAAAGCTAATCGCAATCGGGTCCTTATCATTGCAGTTTGTGCCGGTGTCATGCCGCTTTTGGCAATGCCGTGGCTACAGAGTGCGTGGCTGATGGTTATCGCAGTTGGTATCTGTGGCTTGGCGTGGGGCTTTGTCATGCCTATGTCTATGACGTGGGTGAGCTCCCTGGTGGATGCCGAGGTGCGTGCTCAGGCGTTGTCCATCCGGCTGATGGGTAACCGCTTGGCGCAGGTCATCCTGCCGCCGGTTGCTGGTGTGGGTGCTACCGCGATGGGTGCAGGCAGCGTGTTTCTGGGGGCGGGTGCGCTGATGGGTGTCGCGTCTGCCACTGCTTGGCGACGACTCGCAGGTGACAAGGCGGCTCTGACTAAGTAATTGGTCGGTTGCTGAGTTGCTGACAAGTAGCGACCGAGCCGTAGGAAGTCTCTGATTTGGCGTACGGGGTTAACTAAAGTGAATTTTTTCATGGTTCTACCAGCGGATTCGCTTAAATAAGGGCGTGTGTGTAATGTATTCGGAGGTCAGCGTGGCCAGGCGGTTGTTGTCTGGTTGGCTGATGTGGGGGAAATGTTTTCG
>NZ_KV809174.1:0-575370 GCF_001812505.1 Corynebacterium sp. HMSC064E10
AAGTAAACAACATTAAACAAAATAAACAGCGCAAAATACTATTCTTTTTCCCATCCAATATTCTGTTGATTTTCAGTTAGCAAACGATCGATTAAATTCCCGGTTTCCTATTTCGATGAATTCTCGTGGGTTCTCTGTGGCAGACTGTCTCTATGACTAATCAGACACCTAACTCCGATGTGGTTAACCTGGCTTCTTCTGAGGGCGAGGCTCAAGACAACTTCACTCCCGTAACGACCGAAGAGGGTAAGCTGCAACAGCTTATTGAATGGCTCGAAGAACACGTCTCGGCCTATTCCTACTTGAGCGAGGTTGTCCCGTTGGGTGCCTCTGAAGAAGACATCAGGAAGGCTCGTGCGTCAGTCAATGACCGCGGTGCTCGTATGCCCGACGCTATTATTCACGGTTCGATGATGGTCTTGGGGGCGGCCGTCAACCATTCTTCGCCATACCTTGCGTATGCCGATGGCAAGGTTGAAGTAACGGATACGACGGTGGGGGATAGTCCTAGCGTTCCGGTTCGAGTTTTTGTTCCGCAGGATCCAACCGGATCTGTGGTAGTTGCCGCACACGGTGGCGCTTTCTGGATGGGTGACGGCAGTCTGCGTGAGAATTCCTTCGGCCCAAATATGGCGGCCCTGGCAGCCCGATCCGGCGCAATTGTTGTGGATGTGGACTACCGGCTCGCACCAGAGCACAAGGTGTCTGAGGCCGTCAATGACATCGCGCGGGTAGTCACATCTGTCGCAGATGATTCGTTGCAGCTTCAGAAATTGGGTGCAATGCCCATCAGAGATCAGAACCCGATAGTTCTCTACGGTGTCTCTTCAGGCGGGCACAACGTTGTTTCCGCGGTAAACCAGATTAGTCAGGACACGCCGGTTGCTTTGTTGCTCGTTGCTCCGGCCCTAGACTTGCGTGGTGCGCCTGCGGTGTGGTTGCAGGCATTCTTCGGCACCTCTGACGATTCGGCAAAGGAAGTGTCACCGGGATTGCATGAGCCGTCGCGAAGCATGCGTGTCCACGTTCAAGCGGCCTCCCGCGATACTGTCGTTCGTCCAGCTACCGAGTACCTGAAGAAGGTCGAGGAGTCGGGCGGAGAGGCCTCTCAGGCGGAATTCTTGGCAACTCACCAGATTGCGGTTCCAAAGGTTCAGCGAGAGCAGATTACGGACGCGGCGCGGTTCATTTTAGAGGCCACTCACACGGAACGTGAGCTGCCAGAGGACCCGGCAGGTGAATACGATAAGGAAGCGATTGACCGGCAGAATGAAGAGTCCTGGGGCAAGAGCTAGCCAACCCGTTTCAGTTCCCAATGGCGCTCTCGCTGTGCATGTGAGCGCTGCGGAGGGGGCGCCGGTAGGGAAACCGGGGGCGGAGCTAGAACAGCTCAGTGCCAGAAGGCCGGGGGGCGAACAGGCCCCGACTAGTTCAGCGGCAGGAGGTTGCGCTTCGTTGCGTGGACCTCTTCCACCCGGTCGATGTTGCGTTCGAGGACATTCCAATCGTTGACCGGAATATTGCGCTGGGCTTGGGCAATGACTGACTTGTCAGGAGTGGACCACGCGAGGGGCACTGGGGTGATTTCATCGTAGAACTCGGTGCGGCTCTTATGCGTGCCGGCCACAGCAACAGCTGGCACCTTCGCGCCCACGCGGCGGGGAACCCCGGAAATCGTGGTGACAGTACGTGTAGCCAGGGCCGGGACGGGCTCTCCATCGGAGGGGTTTTTACGCATGTCCACCAAGGTCATCAGCACCATGGTTCGCTCATCCACACGCGCAATCATGGCCGGAACCAGCGGGGATTCGTCGTAAAGCTCTTGCGGATCCTTGATTGCGCGTCGCACCTGGAAGGTAACGCCGACGTAGAGAGTCGCGAGGGCGAAAAGCACAACCGCGCTGCCGATAACAAACGGCGTGCGGTCGAAAACTACTAGAACCAGCACAGCGCCGACGAGCAGCAGAGCAGAGAAAATGCCGGAGGAGATGAGCAGTCGGCGGGCATCGCGGTAGTACTCGTTGTTGGCGTTGGTGTGCTCGCGGTTGACGGGGAAGTGAAAGTTCATGGCAGTCCTTTAGTTATCCATTTTTCTAGGATTCCGAGCTAGCGGTGGAATCGCCGGGCAGGGTTGGGCCGAGGTACTCATCTGCGTCGATGATTCGGTAGGCGTAGCCCTGTTCCGCCAGGAAACGCTGGCGATGAGCTGCATATTCAGTATCGAGCGTATCGCGAGTCACCACCGAGTAAAAGACGGCGCCACCACCATCGGACTTCGGGCGGAGGAGACGCCCCAGACGCTGTGCCTCCTCCTGTCGGGAACCGAAGGTGCCGGAAATTTGCACAGCGACAGAGGCTTCGGGAAGGTCGATGGAGAAGTTCGCAACCTTGGAGACCACCAGCGTGTTGATCTCGCCGCGCCGGAACTTCCCAAAGAGCTCCTCGCGTTTGGCGTTGGACGTCTTTCCTTCGATGACATCGACGCCCAGTTCCTCGCCAATCTCTTCGAGCTGATCCAGGTAGGCACCAATCACCAGAGCGGGTTCGCCCTCGTGTCGGGCGAGGATCTGCTTGACGACGGGAATCTTCGTCGGCGTCGTTGCGGCCAGGCGGTACCTGTCGGAGGCTTCAGCTGTGGCGTAGAGCATGCGCTCGGACTCGGTCGGGGTCACGCGGACCTCAACGCAGTCAGCCGGTGCGATCCAGCCCTGGGCTTCGATGTCTTTCCATGGGGCGTCGTAGCGCTTCGGGCCAATCAGGCTGAAGACGTCGCCCTCGCGCCCATCTTCGCGCACCAGGGTGGCGGTGAGCCCCAGTCGACGGCGCGACTGCAGATCCGCGCTCATTCGGAACACAGGAGCGGGCAGGAGGTGGACCTCGTCGTAGATGATGAGGCCCCAGTCGCGGGAATCGAATAGCTCGAGTGCGCGGTATTCCCCCTTGGTCTTGCGCGTGACCACTTGGTAGGTCGCAATGGTGACGGGGCGAATTTCCTTCTTTTCGCCGGAGTACTCGCCGATTTCGTCCTCGGTTAGCGAGGTGCGTCGCAGCAGTTCGTCGCGCCACTGCCTACCGGCAACCGTGTTGGTGACCAGGATCAAAGTGGTGCGCTGCGCGTCTACCATGGCCGCCGCGCCGACGATTGTTTTGCCTGCGCCACAGGGCAGCACCACAACGCCGGAGCCGCCTTCACGGAAGGAATCAGCCGCCATGCGTTGGTAGTCGCGCAGTTCCCAGGTGTCGTCACCTCCGGTGCCCTGATCCTGCCAAGCGATGGCGTGTGCCTCACCGTCAATGTAGCCGGCGGTGTCATTGGCAGGCCAGCCGACCTTCAGCAGCTCCTGTTTGATTCGGCCTCGCTCGGAGGGGTGCACGGTCCAGGTGTCGGCATCGATTTGCTCACCGAGCATCGGGCGAATCTTTTTGTGCTTGGTCACCTCGGCCAGTACCGCAGGGTCGTGTGAGACCAGAATAAGGCCGTGAGCTGGATGCTTGGTCAGGCTCAGGCGACCGTAGCGGTCCATGGTCTCCGCGACGTCGATAAGCAGGGGCTGTGGGACGGGGAACTTGGAGAAGCGCTCGAGGACGTCGACCACCTGCTCCGCGTCGTGACCGGCGGCGCGGGCATTCCACAGCGCCAGCGGGGTGATGCGGTAGGTGTGCACATGTTCAGGAGCACGTTCGAGCTCCGCGAACGGTGCCAGCGCTGCGCGTGCCGCATCCGCCTCCGGATTATCGACCTCCAGCAGCACCGTCTTATCCGATTGGACGATCAGAGGACCCGTACCGAAACCCATTATCTCCTCGCCTCGCAGACATTCGAGCAAAAATAAGCTAAAGGTCAATTCTGCCACGATTACGCAGAAGATGCGGCACGGGCTCGAATCATCCCGAACCGCCACATTCGCTTTTGCATCGCTTTACGACGGTCCCCGCGCCCGCCGCCTAGTCGACAGGATGTACTTCGGTAATGCGATGCAGCAGGAAGCGCAGCACTTGGCTGGTGGCCGGGTCGATAGCATCGACCTGCCCACCGGAGACGGTGACTGGGCGCACGCGCTTGCGGCCGGGTTTGCCGTTGCGGTCAACGTAGCTTAGATACAGGTCGTCACCGTGGCGAGCCGCGCGCTGCAGAAGCTTGAATGCCTCGGTGCCGGAGGCGTAGTCGCTCGTGCCACCGGTGCTAGCGCTGGAACCGGCAGCCGTTCCCGTACCTGTCCCCGAATCCGCAGCCGAGCCAGAGACCCCAGCAGTGCTGCCACTGGCTGTAGCGCCACTGGAACTACCGGCGTGCTCGGCAGCACGGTTGCCATCGGCAATAACCGTCAACGCCTGGCTGATGCGTTCCGGTTCGGGCATCGTTGTACGCGCGGTGGGCACCGGAGCTGGCGCCTCAATGCGACAGGGAGCGCGACCGAGATCCAGTACCAAACCCTCTGCATCTTCGGCGATGATGGAAAAGCCCCCATTTCTAGCGGTCTCAATCACTTGGGCAAGCGGGGCCTGGCTAATCAGCACCGTTTCGGCAATCTTCCGTAACGCCAGGCTTTGTCCAGCCTGGTGGCTTTGGAAAGAGGCCAGCAGGGCCGGATCGTCACAGCGGATAAACGAAGCTGCGGGGCCACCGCGGAGACGACCGTGGCGGCGGGCGACGTCGTCAAGCAGATAGGTAATGGACTGCGGCACCTCGCCGACGGCGTAGCGCGAGAGAAATTCGGAGATATCGGCGGCGTTGATGCCGGCGTCGAGGGCATCGCGAAGGCTGTCTTCGGTCACGCGGTAGACGCTGGCGAGGCCGGGAGATTCCAGCTGCGCAATCGAACTGAGCATGCGTTCCATCTCCGGGGATGCGGGGCCCGGCACGACGATGGTGTTGTCCGCCTGGACCATCAGGTACGAGGCGTTCGGCGGCAAGAGGTTGTTACAGGCAGCACGCAGATTGTCGAAGGCCTCGGCGGTACCGGATTCGATGAGCGCGACCATGGCTTTGCCAACCTCGCTAAGGCCGACGGAAATCGTTTCCACACCAGGGTCGCGCACGACGATGCCGAGAGCGACCAGTTCGTCGACCACGCCACTGAGAGTCTCGTCCGTGCACCTCGCGTTGGTGATCGGGTAGTAGTAGGCGGCGCATTCACGCAGGTCGGTCAGAGCAACGACGTTGTTGTCGCTTGCCGACGACGCCACCTGCGCACAGCAGGCCAGCACCATTTCCCGGATTGACGGTACCCCGGAGAGCCGAGTTTGAGGTGAGAGCAGAGCAATGCGCTTGCCTTCCTCATTGAGCTGGTCGACCCGCCAGGGCGCTGCGTCGCTAGTGCGAGTGCCGACTGTCAAGCTCACCCACCGGTCAACCAGATCGGCGTCGAGGAAGCCGTCGGCTGCCAGCGTGGGTGCGAAATAGTCACCACCGGTGTCGTGCAGTGGCAGCGGATGCGGAGTGCCGACATGAACCAGGCCCGCTGCACCGAGGTTAGCCACGCCGCGAGCCAGCTCCGAGATGTCGACACCGAGCTCCTCGATGAGATTGCGGGTTTCCCGCACTCCGATGACACCGTTTTTCAAGGTCGGTGCGGGGTTGGTTCCCAGTAGGTCCAGGAGGTCAGTCGCCTGTCGCAAAGTTTCCCAGGCGGTGGCGGCAGCACGGTCGTTACCGCTGGCAATTACATGGGTAGCGGGGGTTTCGGGGCGCAGGGGGACATCGTCGTCGGCAAGCCCGACTCCACGCATAAGCGCGCGAACGGTGGCGGGTAGACGGACGGTGCCCTCGTCGATGCGTTCGAGCAGGCCGGCGTTGATGAGCGCTGGGACCGGCAGCGAGGGGTCGGCATCCGGATGAGCGTCCTTTGTGACGCCGAGACCTCCGGAGTTGGCGAGGGTGTCCAGGAGACGCTGCTGCCTGTCTGTGACCTTGGTGAGTGCCGTGCGTAGCTGGCTGCGGCTGGGGCCATCGGGATTGGGCAGAAGATACCAGCCGGGTGGCAACGAGGTGGCGACCTCATCGCTGAGACAGAAGTAGTCCTGCCAGGGCAGAGGCTTCTTGCGGGTGGACTTGCCGGTGAAAGTGCCGCGTGGGCCGGCGCCGTTTCCCCAGATGAGTCCGTATGCGCGCAGGGTATCGAGGCCTGTCCGAATATGTGCGGCCGTGGGCCGTTGATTGGCGGGAACCTCTGCTCGAGAGAGTAAGTCGAGAATGTAGTCGATGAGGGCGTCCGCAGTGACGGGTTCGGCGTCGGCACCGAGGTCAGCGGCAGCCTCAATGCAGGCGAGCTCCAGTGCGGGCAGTTTGGTCAGCGCGCGGGAGACAGAAGCGCGGAGCTGGAGCCTTGCCGCTAGCACCTGGGAAGACTTCGGCGGCGGCGACAGCGCATCGGGGCGATTGCTGAGGATAGTGCCCACAAATTGGTCTGGTTGACCTGCCAGCCAGTCGGAAAAGAGTGCAAAGGGGGTGGTGCTAGTCATGACAATCCCCACTTTAGTGAGGTTTAAGGAGGGGAGAAGGTGACTGGGGAGAAAATTTTTGGGATAATCTCAGCATGGCTAACGTTGCAAAGAAATCCTATGTCGATCCCGGCTGGCCGAAGGACCTCGAGCCTGGTCAGCACGCTGTTACTGAATTGATTGCTCACCACGCTGGTGCAGATTCGCCTTTCGGCGACATTGAGTTTCCGGTTGATCCGGAGACTTTGGGTTACGTGCACCCGACCACGGTGATTAACAAGTAATCTTTTATATTTTTAGCAGAGCTAGATCTGCAGGAGGCCCGCAGCCGTGACTGCTAGTTCAGTCGTGGCTGCGGGCTTCAAATATGAAACTGTGCGAGTTTATGACACTTTCAAGCCATTTTTCGGGCCATTTTTTGTCATAAACGCAGTCACTAACTCGCGTTGGCACGCGGTCGCCAGCCATAAACGCAGGCAGTAACTCACGCAGGCAGTAACTTACATTGGGCCGGTACCGCCAACCTGTTGAAGACAAATAGTAGCCCCGAAGGTGAATCACCCTCGGGGCTACTGTGATGAGCTGGCTAGCTCGAAAGCCTTAAATCAGACCCTGCAGCTTCGACAGGTCGAACGGAATGGCTGCGACCAGTTCCTGCGGAAGCTCAATCTGACCGGTCAGTGCACGGAACTCAGCGATGAGTGCCTGGGCGTCGGACAGGCTGTCGACGTTGGAGAGGCGGTCAGCGAACTGCTGGATCAGGTCGGTCTTGGAGTCGGAAGCAGCAGCTGCCGGAGCGGCCTGTGCGCGAACAGGAGCGACGCCCTGGCTCGGGTGCGGACGATCGGTCGGGCCGGAAGAGAGACCCAGGCTTGCGGAGCAAGCCGGCCATGCGCCCCAACCCTGCTGAGCCAGAACCTTCTCAGCAACGTAAATCTGCTGCTCGCGGGAAGCCTGATCAGCGGTCGAAGCGAACTCGTTACCACCGAAAGCGTTCCAGGTGCTTGCGGAGAACTGCAGGCCACCGTAGTAGCCGTTTCCGGTGTTGATGTGCCAGTTGCCACCGGACTCACACTGTGCCAGGCGGTCCCAGTCGGAGTCTGGAGCTGCAGAAGCGGTCGGTGCGAAGATAGCGGCACCGGCGCCGAGGATTGCGCCGGTCAGTGCAACCTTTGCCGAAGTGGAAGCGAAGGTGTTGGTCTTAGCTGCGTGGCGAGCCATATGAAAATTTCCTTTTCGTCGATTTTCTTTGTGGCGCCAGTGGGGCTAATGCAACCCCATCTCACTCTTATGGAAAGTTCTTCACGTTGTTGGTAGCGGGCCGATGTCATCGCACTGGAGTGAGATGAAGGCGATCTATGCGACTTCGTCCGTTAAACGTGTCGATTGCACACCGTAGCGGTTGGTAACGAAATAGTCACGCGAACCGCCGGATTCTTAATTTTGAGCGCAGGTTGGAAATATGGATAAAAGTAGGTGAAACTGCAGGTAGGAGATGTGACTGTTAGTGGTGATGTGTAAGTTAAAACATCATAATGTGATAAAGCTCACGTTATCGTCTTGTTATTTTTCCTGTTTTGGCGCGTCTCCGGCACTTGAAAAAGAGGCCATAAGAGATAGCCAAGAAGAACCAACGCTGGCAGTTCGTTGCAGTCTCTGTGCGTCAATCCGCGAGGGTGCTCGCTTCCCACAAATCCATCTTCCCTTTATGTCCCCATCTATGGGTATAATTGAGTTCTTTAGGTAATCGGAGGTGACGTGCACATGCACGCCGCTACCGCTGCCGCCACTTCGCACTAGTAAGCAGTAATAAATAATGTGTTCCCGGTTGGAGTGCGTCCCGTTTTGGTCGCACCTTAATTAAAGGAACACCATTAAGACAGCGCCCGGCCCGGCATATCCTCGCGGTCCTGTCTGGCCAAGCTCGCCTCAATCGAGCCTCTAACTCTGGCCGTTTGTGCGTGCGAGGACGGTGGCGAGTGCGGAAGAATTGCATCTCCGATCCGAAGACCCCGAAGGGCAGTCACCGCTGCCCAAGGGGAACGAGGTTGAGTGCCCCCAGTCGTAGGGCACGGGAAGGTTAGGTGGAAAGTGCCCATCGGTAAGGTCAGGTGGTACGACAAGGATCGCGGTTTTGGCTTCGTGTCGAATCCGGACGGTGAAGATGTCTACATCGGCAAGAACGTGCTGCCGAAAGGCGTGGAAGAGCTTGTAACTGGTCAGCGCCTGGAGTACGACTACGCTGACGGCCGCCCAGGCCCACAGGCCCTCCGGATCAAGGTGCTCGACGAGGGACCGCGCAGTGCCCGTCACCGCCGTGGCGGGGCAGGTGGGGGCGCAGGTGCCCGTCGTCAAGCGAAGAAGTACAGCCCCAGCGATCTCAACGGCATGATTTCGGACATGATTTCCATGCTGGAGTCGACGGTGCAGCGTGACCTGCGCGCCGGGCGTTACCCGGAGCGTAAGGACGGCCACCAGATGGCTGAAGTCCTGCGTGCGGTCGCGCGCGAGCTGGACTCGTAAGTCGTTAGAAGACGTGAAAACGCCCGCTCATGAAAGTGGAAAACCTCAGTGAGCGGGCGTTTTGCTGTGCTTTACGACGGTTCGTTGACGATCGACCAAGTAATACCGTAGGTGGTCTCTTCGCCCTCGGAGTTCTTTCCGATGAGCGCGGTGGAAACCTCCACGACCCCGAGTGGGGTGCGTTTGCCGGCAACAGCTGCGGAGCCAGCGATGGTCTCGGTCGTGGCTTCGCCCGGATCCTTGCGAGAGGTGGAGTTGACCGCATCGTCGGAGAAGAAGCGCTGCAGAGTCCAGGAGTTAGAGCCAACAGTGGAGCCGACGTTAACCTCAGCCGTCTCCTGCTCGCCCAGGGAGATCTTGGCGGCGTTGGCCTCAGTCGTGGTGCAGGCATTCTTCTCAAAGAGGTCGCAGACGCGGTAGGGAAGAACCTCTGTGGTTTCGCCGTCCTGGTTGACCTCGATGGACAGCGCGTGTGGGTCGTCGATTGCCTGGTTGGTCCACTTATTGACAGCAAGGACGATGCCGGTGACGACAAGACCCACCACGACAATAGCGCCGACAACCACGAACGCCTTACTATTCTGTTGCCAGCGGCGCCTACTCGATCCCATCAACTCTCACTTCCCGACATTCGTAACGGAATTGAAGCTACGTTCAGTCACACTAGCCGTTCTCGGGCCAGATACTGCTATTCACTCACGGTAACACGGTAGGCTGTGGGCCATTTCTTCCCTGTAAGCAGGAACTGACGGGTTCCATTGGGCGAGGTAGACGAAGAATCCGGCATCAGCGCAATGCCGTTGAGCACATCAACACTCTGTTGCTCTGCCGGAGAGAGCTGCGCGTACAGGTCGCGGAAGAGTTCGGTGGCATCGACGATGCCTGTGACCTTTCCGTCTTCTGGGTTGATGCGGTAGATGAATGGACTCTGCCAGACGTTGGCCCAAATCTCGCGGTGCGATTGCGGGGTGTTCGTTCCGTGTGAATCGCTCGAGCCCTCCGGATCTACGTCGGTGTCGACAGCGACGCACTCGAGTTCGTTGAGCCACGTTGTCTCCGTGCCTGCCGCAGTGACGGGCAGTTGACGCAGGGGCGAGAGGTCATCAGGGGAGCGGAAAGTGAGGGTGCCACTGCCATCGGAGGTCACGATGGTGTCATCGAAGGAGCACGCGCCCCAGCCCTCGGTGTCGAAGGGAACCTCGCGACGCTGCTTGAGAGTAGCCGCGTCACGTTCTATGGCGCGTCCTTCCTTCCACGTCAGCTGCCACACAGTATCTCCATGGCGGGTGATGCCCTCGCCGAAGAGGTCAGGCTGCAAATCTTCCACGTTGGTCGGCTCGGCCGCAGAGTTGTCGAGCCACTGCGGCAATCGGTAAATCTGGGACTCACCGTAGAGGCCGGTGCCCATCAACAAAGAACCATCGGGTTCGAACTCAAGTCCCTGGACAAAAGGCGCAGCGACATTCTTCTCCGTGGGAAGTGGCGGAGCCAAGACAGGATGGGACTGCTCGATGGTCAGTTTCAGTGTCGGAACGTCACCGAGCCCCGGCACCTTATCGGCACCGACCAGCTCGGAGGGATTAACCGATGCCGAAGTCGATCTCGGGGCGGTGCCGGAGTTCGAGTCCGCACTAGCTCCACTAGAAGGGGCCTCGCCTGAGGGATTGCCACCTGAACCAGTTTCAGCCGCACAACCGGCCAACAGGGCGGCGGTTGCTACTGAGAGGATGGCAGCTCGGGCCGTCGTAAAGCGTGATGCGTGAAAAGAGCGGGCGGGTTTTGCATCGCCCGACGGGAATCTGTCCATAGCTTCACTCTAGGATAGGAAACGTGACTGAAAATCGACGACGTTCCCGAAACAGCCGCCGACGGGGGAAGGTGATGAATCACCAGGCGGTCGACACCGCCCGTACCGCGATTGAAGAGCTCGGGGAGGGGCCTGCCGGCGCGCACACCGGTGTAAGTGTCGTAGGCGAGGGCGTTGCGGTGCATCGTTTTGCGGCTGACCTGCCCGGATATAGGGGCTGGGAGTGGCATGTGGTGGTCGCGTGCGCGCCAGGCACTCAACAGGCGACGGTCAGTGAAGTGGCTCTTGTCCCTGGCGAAACCGCGCTGCAGGCGCCCGAATGGGTTCCTTACGAGGAGCGGTTGCGCCCCGGTGACCTCGGTCCGCGCGATCTGTTGCCGGCTGCAGTGGGAGATGAGCGACTCGACGGCGATGACTTGCAGACCCGCACGTTGTCGGCGCATGGTGTGGAAGATACCGATCAGCGCTGGGTAGAGGGCGATACCGGCCCCGAGAGTGACTTTGCTCGGGAAGCATTGCACCGTTGCCGAACCTGCGCCTTTATGGTCCCGCTGACCGGGCCGCTCGGTAAGAACTGGGGAGTGTGTGTCAACGAATGGACATTCGATGCCACGGCCGTAAGCTTTGACCACGGCTGCGGTGCTCACTCAGCTATCCCGGAAGTAACGGGGCAGGGCGCACCGGTGGCGGAACCCTACCAGGATTCGCACCTGTAGCTTCCCGCCTAGGCAAACGCGATGACGAAGACGGTGCAGCTTCGACGCCACCGTGGCCCCAGAGACTGCACCGTTACGGCTTTCGGCACAAAAATTCCGCTTTGACACGGATCAACACGTGACACGGATAGTAAAGAGACTCTAGAGAGGCATAAAAAATGGACAAAGGTACGTCCACCTCTGCAATATCCTCAGATGAGGCGAAGGACTCCAAGCCTGCACGGTCGGGGAGCCATCTTTCAGCAGTGGACCGCTATTTTCACATCACGGAGCGCGGTTCGACGACCGTAACCGAGATTCGCGGTGGCGTAGTGACCTTCTTCGCGATGGCCTACATCATTCTGCTCAACCCGCTGATCCTCGGCAATATCGAGGATGTCAACGGCAATAGCCTGGGGATACCGCAGGTCGCCGCTGTCACCGCGCTCGCCGCGGGCGTCATGACCATTACTTTTGGTCTCTTTGCCAAGTACCCCTTCGGCATTGCGACGGGCCTGGGCATCAACACCCTGGTTGCCGTGACATTCGTTGCTAACGAGGGGCTGGCCTGGGAAGAAGCGATGGGCCTGGTCGTGCTGGACGGCGTGATTATCGTGCTGCTGGCGCTGACCGGATTCCGAACAGCTGTCTTCCACGCGATTCCGTCCGATATGAAGGCCGCGATGAGTGTGGGCATCGGCCTATTCATCGCCATGATTGGTCTGGTCGACGGTGGCCTGGTTCGCCGTATTCCCGATGCCGCGGGCACGACTGTTCCGGTGCAGCTCGGCATCAATGGCCAGATTGCCTCGTGGCCGACCGCCGTGTTCGTCCTCGGGCTGATTATCTGCGGCATCATGGTTGTCCGCAATATTCCAGGCGGCCTGTTTATCGGCATCGTGCTGAATACCATCATTGCGCTCGCAGTCGAGGCCTTGACGGATGCGGGCCCCTCCTTCGCTGATGGCAAGCCAGTGCCGACCGGTTGGAATCTCGCGGTGCCGACTCTGCCGGACCGTGTAGGTGGTATGCCGGACTTGTCCCTCGTTGGCGCTGTGGATTTTTTCGGCTCCTTTGCCCGCGTCGGTGCCCTCAGCGCCACCATGCTGCTGTTCACTTTGGTCCTGGCTAACTTCTTCGATGCCATGGGCACGATGACTGGTCTGGGCAAGCAGGCCGCACTTGTCGATGAAGACGGTGTGCTGCCGGACATGAAGCGCGCACTGGTTGTCGAAGGCACCGGTGCCATCGTCGGCGGTGCAGTCAGCTCCTCGTCGAACACTGTCTTTGTGGACTCCGCAGCGGGCATCGCCGATGGTGCACGCACTGGCCTTGCCAACATTGTCACCGGCATCCTCTTTCTAGCGGCGATGTTCTTCACCCCGCTTTATGAAATCGTGCCCATCGAGGCTGCCGCGCCTGTGCTGGTCATCGTCGGTGCCATGATGATTGGGCAGATCACCGAGATTGATTTCACCCGTTTTGACATCGCACTGCCGGCATTTTTGACTATTGTCACCATGCCATTTACCTACTCGATTGCAAATGGTATCGGCATCGGTTTCATCACCTTTGCTGCGATGGCTATCTTCTCGGGTCGTGCCAAGTCCGTGCACCCGCTGATGTGGATTGTCTCCGGCCTGTTCGTCATCTACTTCGCTGCCGATCCGTTCACCGCTCTGCTGGGCGGCTAAAGAGTTTCCATGAGTACCACCACATCCCTCGAACGCTTTGCGCCCATCGTCGTCGACGATCCCGCCGACAGCCGTCTCGATGACATCCGCAACCTCAACAAGTCCGATTCCCGCCCCGATTTGCCCGGTGGGAAGGGCCTGGTCATCGCCGAAGGCACGCTCATTGTGCCGCGGTTAGTGCGCTCACGCTTTCCGCTCCGCGCAGTCTTTGGTACTCGCCAGAAGCTCGCATTGCTTGCCGACGGACTGACCGCGAGCGAGGCCGATATTGCGGAAGCTGTGCCCTGGTTTGAACTCGACCGCGAGGTTCTGGCCGCAGCGGCCGGATTTGATCTTCACCGTGGCCTGCTGGCCACCGCTGACCGCGCGCCGGAGCTTTCGGTGGACCAAGTTCTGAGTGGAGCAACCACCTTGGCTGTGATGGAGGGTGTTGGGGACCACGAGAACATCGGGGCTCTGTTCCGTAACGCGGCGGGCATGGGCGTGGATGGGGTTGTCTTCGGCGCGGCCTGCGCCGATCCGCTGTATCGCCGCAGCGTGCGTGTTTCCATGGGGCATGTGCTGACAGTCCCATTTGCGACTCTGCCCGGTACTACGACCACCTGGCAGCGAAGCCTGGACCAGCTCAAAGAGCAGGGCTTCCGCGTGGTGTCGATGACCCCTGCGGGCACGGTGGACCTGTGGGATGCCATGGACACGGACAAGGTCGCGATTCTCGTTGGTGCTGAGGGGCAGGGACTTACCGAGCACGCGATGGCAGCCACCGATGTGCGTGCCCGCATTCCCATGTCACCGGGAACTGACAGCCTGAATGTGGCTACCTCCGCAGCGATTGCGTTCTACGAGCGACTACGCGTTCAGTCGCAGCGCGCAGGGCAGTAGAAACTATTTCCCGAACTTGCCTCGCGCCCGCTGCCAGGTGCGGCCAGCGAAGTTCTTGGCCTTAGCACCAAAGCGACTGAGCTCCTCCAGAAAGTCTCGGTTCGGCTCTGCGTTGTGAACTTCGTAGTCGTCGTAGGCGCGGTCAAGCTCTGCGCCAGACTCGGAGGAACCCGGCTCACTCATTAGCCCGCGCGGACTACGAGATGTCGAATACGAAGTTCCGGGAGCCGCACGACGGCCATCGACCGCAAAACCACTAACAGGGATATCTGTAGCGGGCGAATGCGGGTCGAATCCAAGCCAGTCGGTGATGACGGCGTCGGCAAGCTCTGTCGGAATGAACGGCAAACCGACCCCTTCGCGTGGACGTGAAGCCGTACCTTCGGAAGCGTCGGGTATTGGGCGGTGCTTGCCCGCCCAGAAGCTGCCCTCTGCGGGGCAGGGAAGACCGATGTCTTCCAGTGTGCGGTAGCGAGTAGCGGAGAAAGCGCGCTTGAGCTCACCATCGTGCCAATGCGCAAAGGCACCGAAGCCCGTGGATTTATTCGACACACTCGCGTAGACGTCCGTGGCGGCAATCTCCTGGCGCAGACGAGGCGACAGCTTGGACAGCTGCGAGACATCGTCGAGAACCGTCTGCAGTACGGCAACGCCTTCAAAGCCGCCGATGTAGTATTCGCCGTCACCGGTTTCCGCCGAGCGGTTGAGCGGGAAATCACCAATCGGTGTTACCGGCAGCGTCGAATCATAGAGAGCTAGGAAACGACGCCCGAAACCGCGGTCATGCTGAACACCTGTCTCCAGGGTTGCAGCAGGGTCATTGGTGCTGATAAACCAAATCGTGACTACACCGCGGCGAATCGCGGAGAATTCGAAATCAGAAGCGTTGCCACTGGTCATGGAGCTCATTGTCGAGGAAAACTCCTACTTCTTCGGGCCGTTCGGACGTACGCCGAGAAGCACATCCTCCCACGACGGCATGACAGTCTTCTTCTTGCGCTTCGGCTGCTCCGCGTCCGGGTGCTGCAAGAACTCCGCCTCGTCAACATCGTCGTCGGCGTCGCTTTGCGACGGAACGTCCTGCTCCCCGTGGCCTCGCTGCGGCTCCGCCGAAGACTGCCATGCGGCTGGCATCTCAGAGGTATCCGCGGTATCAGCAGCTCGATTGGCCTGCGGAGCCAAGTCTCGGTTGCGGCGGGCAAAGTCGGGGTCAATCAGCTCTGCTGCCAGCTCATTGCGAGCAATGGTGAGCGCGGAAAGTCCCTCCGCCTGGTAACTCCACTCGGCCACGTTGGTGGTGTGGCCGACATTCCAAGTAACCGTCACAATCCACTGTCCGCTCGGGTCGCGGTAGGCATCCCACGAGGCATCGGCGAGTTCCTGACCACGGGCGGCGAAAGCGGTGGCGAGAATCTCCCACAAGGACAACTTGGCCGGGCCATCAATGCGACGTGGCTTTGACTGCTTGCCGAGCTCCGCAATACGTGCGCGCTCCGCAAGCACCGGGTAGGCGAAGGACTCAATCTTGCGCGGCTGCATGCCGCTGTACTCAATGAGCTCCTCGACCGTCTGGCCGCTGCGAATGCGATCCTGAATCTCGCGCGGCGACAAAACGACACGAGGCTCTTCCAGAACTGGCTTCGGCGCCGTTGGAGTCTTTTTCGGTGCCCCGCCTGACGCACCGGAGTTGTCAGCCACCTCGCTGCCTTCGGCCGAGCCGCCGCTTGCAGTGGTGGCGTCCGCTGTGCTGCCACCAGTGGAACTTTCGTCGGTGGAACCGCTCTCTGCGGTAGCACTCTCCCCAGAGCTACCGCTGGCAGTGGCGGTGGTGGTGCTTGATCCGTCGGCAAGCGATGCGGAATCAGCTGCAGCAGGGGAACCGGTGGCATCGGCGAGCTCGAAGTGCTCGACCAGGAAAGTGCGCAGGTTCTCGTCGAGAGGCAGCGTGAAGCGAAGTCCCTCCTGCCGTTCCTGCTCGGTGATATCAGCGGGAACGAGAATCAGTGAATCGGTCACATCGCCGTCCAGAACTGGCTTCAGCTCCCTCATGCGAGAACCTCCTTGTTGGTCGACGTCATAAGTAATGCTCACTAATCATGGTAAACGACAAAACTCCCGCGTCACGGACAATTGGGGCAATGCCCTTGCGCGTGGCGCGGGAGTTAAGCGGCTGAGGCCGGTAAAAGGCGGCTGCTTTGCGACTAATTTGGCGTTACTTTGCAGTGGCCATGCCGCTACTTGGCAGCTGCCATGCTGCTAGCTGCTCTGCTATTACTTGGCAGCGTAGCCGTTGTCCAGAACCCAGTCGATAGCGCCAGTCAGACGACGGATGTCCTCCGGGTCGATGGCCGGGAACATACCGATGCGTAGCTGGTTGCGGCCCAGCTTGCGGTACGGCTCGATATCGAGGATGCCGTTGGCGCGCAGAACCTTGGCGATCTGTGCGGCGTCGATGTTGTCCTCGAAGTCGATGGTGCCGACGACCAGCGAGCGCTTCGCAGCATCGGTGACGAACGGAGTTGCCTCCGCGCGGTTCTCAGCCCAGTTGTAGAGGTGGGAGGAGGACTCGGTGGTGCGAGCGACCATGCCGTCGAGGCCGCCGTTGGCGTTCATCCACTTGACCTGATCAGCCAGCATCAGCAAAGTACCGACGGCCGGGGTGTTGTAGGTCTGGTTCTTGCGGGAGTTATCAACGGCAGTTTGCAGGTTCAGGAAAGCCGGGATGAAACGGTCGGAAGAATTGATCTTCTCAATACGCTCGATGGCAGCCGGAGACATTGCAGCCAACCAGATACCGCCGTCAGAAGCGAAGCACTTCTGCGGGGAGAAGTAGTAGACGTCAGCCTGGGACATGTCGACCGGGAGGCCGCCGGCGCCGGAGGTGGCGTCGATAGCCACGAGCTGGCCCTCGGAGCCTGCCGGGCGGGTGACCGGAACCATGGTGCCGGTGGAGGTCTCGTTGTGAGCCCAACCAATAAGGTCAACGCCCTCTTCACCAGCGACAACCTCAGGTGCGGAACCCGGCTCTGCTTCGATAATCTGCGGAGCGTCGAGCCACGGAGCCATCTTGGAGGCCTTGGCGAACTTGGAGGAGAACTCACCGTAAGTCAGGTGAGCGGACTTCTTCTCGATGAGCCCAAAGGTGGCAGCATCCCAGAAAGCGGTTGCGCCGCCGAGGGACAGGACAATCTCGTAGCCTTCCGGAAGCTGGAAGAGCTCAGCCAGACCCTCGCGAACGTCACCAACAACGTTCTTCACTGCCGGCTGACGGTGGGAAGTACCCATGATAGAGGTACCGCCGTCAACGATTGCCTGAATCTGCGCCGGGCGAACCTTCGACGGACCGCAGCCAAAGCGGCCGTCGCCGGGCTGGAACTCTTCAGGGAGGACTGGGAATTGATCGCTCATATGAGGCGCAACCTTTCAAAGTGTATTCAAAGTGAAGCTTGATATACAGCCGTTGTCTTCAAACTCTAGCGGTAATCGGGGGTACTTATCGCAAAAGGGTGGGGTTCAATTGCCCCCGCTTCCGTACTTTGCATAACAAAACAGGGTGGATTGACGTATTTGCAAAGTTTGCGAAGAATTTTTTCCAGTTTTGTTGGCGTTGAAAACTTAGCGATGTGGGGCCTCTGGTGGGCAGGGAGGGGTGGATTATTGTGGATTTAGTCGATGTGTTTTCGGGCGTTGGTTCGATGACTTTTGAACTTTTAAAGACATCGGCTGTTGAATGGGCTCCTGGTTAGTAAATGAGCAGTGACAACGTAATAAACCCGTTTTTTCATTTGCATTTCAGGGTGAAGAGGGGTCAAGATTGGGTAAGCCCAGGCTGCCCGAATGGGGTAGAGGGTGTTGCGCTGCTCACACTCTTTGATATTGTGTGTTCTAATCCACTGCAGGTGTCGGTTCTTTATGGTTACGACACGGTCGATGTGAACTAAGCAAACTTTTTCACTGGACAAGATGCAATGGAACGCAAATGTCGCGCATAATTGAATCATTGGAAACAATGCGACCCCGAAGGGGTGGCGTGGAGTTGGGAGGCAGCATGCTGTTTTCCGCTGTGCCTGCTTCCCCCGCACTCTGGAGTCGTTAAGAAGAATTTTTCTGTGAAAGGGAAGTTGTGGCTACTAAAGACGGCAAGGCTGTACTCCACTACCCGGGCGGCGAGTTCGAGATGGACATCGTCAAGGCAACCGAGGGTAACGACGGTATTGCTCTGGGCAAGATGCTCCAGGAAACTGGACTGACCACCTTCGACCCGGGCTACACCGCCACCGGTTCTACCGAGTCCAAGATCACTTACATCGACGGCGGTAACGGCATCCTGCGCTACCGCGGTTACCCGATTGAGCAGCTGGCTGAGAAGGCCACCTTCAACGAGGTTTCCTACCTGTTGATTCACGGTCACCTCCCATCTGAGGAAGAGATCGCACAGTTCAACCACGACATTCGTCACCACACCCTGCTGGACGAGGACTTCCGTCGCGCATTCAGCATCTTCCCGCGTGGCGCACACCCGATGCAGACCCTGGCTTCTTCGGTCAACATTCTGGCTTCCTACTACCAGGACGAGCTGGATCCGCTGAACGAAGAGCAGCGTAACCTGGCTGCAGTTCGCCTGATGGCTAAGGTTCCGATGCTGGCTGCATACGCTTACCGCGCATCCAAGGGTGAGCCGTACATGTACCCGGACAACAACCTGAACGCTCGCGAGAACTTCCTGCGCATGATGTTCGGTTACCCGACCGCTGACTACGAGGTTGACCCGGTTGTGGTTGACGCTCTGGACAAGCTGCTCATCCTGCACGCTGACCACGAGCAGAACTGCTCCACCTCCACCGTCCGCATGGTCGCTTCCTCCGGCGCTTCCATGTTCGTCTCCATCGCTGCTGGTATCAACGCTCTGTCTGGCCCGCTGCACGGTGGTGCTAACCAGGCTGTTCTGGAGATGCTCGAGGACATCCAGCAGAACCACGGTGGCGACGCTACCGAGTTCATGAACCGCGTAAAGAACAAGGAGCCGGGCGTCCGCCTGATGGGCTTCGGTCACCGCGTCTACAAGTCCTACGACCCGCGTGCAGCTATCGCTAAGAAGACCGCTCACGACGTGCTCGAGCACCTCGGTGGCGACGAGCTGCTGGATCTGGCCATGAAGCTGGAAGAGATTGCACTGGCTGATGACTACTTCGTCTCCCGCAAGCTCTACCCGAACGTTGACTTCTACACCGGCCTGATTTACCGCGCCATGGGCTTCCCGACGGACTTCTTCACCGTCCTGTTTGCCATCGGCCGCCTCCCGGGCTGGATTGCTCAGTTCAACGAGCAGGTCACTGACCCGGCATCGAAGATCAACCGTCCTCGCCAGATTTACACCGGCGAGACCGAGCGTGACTTCGTTCCGCGCGACCAGCGCTAAGGTTTTAGCGATTACCGCGTAGGGGTTCCTCGCGGGTAGCTCAGCATAGAAAGTCCAGCGTTGAAAACGCGAAAAGGCGCGTACTAGCCTTCGAAAGGTTGGTACGCGCCTTTTATTTTTCCTAGAATTTTAAGAAACCCCATTTGAGTTGGGTCCATTTAAGTTGGAATAATTGCCAGCTTTGATAAATGCCAACTGTGATAGGAGATTGTCTTGTCCAAGCCAGAACTCACTGCTAAGTCCGGTCCGGCTCCGACGGAACTCGTCATCAACGACCTCACTGTCGGTGACGGCAAGGAGGCCACCCCGGGTGCTCGCGTCGAGGTCCACTACGTGGGTGTTGACTACGAGACCGGTGAAGAGTTCGACTCTTCCTGGAACCGCGGCCAGTCCATCGAGTTCCCGCTGAACGGTCTGATTGCCGGTTGGCAGGAAGGCATTCCGGGCATGAAGGTCGGCGGTCGCCGCGAGCTGATTTGCCCGCCGGAGAAGGCTTACGGCCCGGCTGGTGCAGGACACTTCCTGTCTGGTAAGACCCTGGTCTTTGTCATCGATCTGTTGGACGTTAAGTAAAACTTCTCCCCGATAGTAAGGCCCCGGATCTCCAGCGGAGAAAGTGACTGCGTTTATGACGCTTCAGGCGTGAAAATTTGCCCAAAAGTGCCATAAACCCAGTCACTTTCTTGCTTTCTGAGATTGGGGTGGGGCTGAAGGCCTGAACCAGGCCCAAACCAGCCCCCGGCCCCCTACTCACCCAGTGCGAAGCGACGGTAGTGGTCGAAACGTTGCTCACGGCCAACGCGAGCCGGGTTCTTCTCCAGTTCCCAGAGGGCGTGCTCGATAGCGCTCAGGGCACGGCGGGGCAGTTCGGCCGGATCCGCAGGTTCGGCCACGATCTCGTCGATGACCCCGGTCTTCAGCATGGCCTCGGCGCCAACGCCCTGTTCCTCCATCATTTCTGGAGCATGCTCGGTGTCTCGGTAGATAATCGCCGAAGCACCCTCCGGAGGCAACGGAGACATCCAGGCATCGTGCATTGCCAGCACGCGGTCAGAGGGCAGCATGGCCAGCGCGCCACCACCGCAGCCCTGGCCGAGAATGAGAGACACGGTCGGGACCTTCAAGTTCACCAGCGTGGTCAAGGTGCGGGCAATCTCGCCGGCCATGGCATTTTCCTCGGCATCTTTGGTCAACTCAGCGCCGGGGGTATCAATGACCGTGACCAGCGGAATGTTCAGGCTCTCCGCAATGCGCATCGCGCGGCGGGCAAAACGCAGCGAACCCGGCCCCATTGGGTGTGTGCCCAGCGGCGGCTGGTTATGCCGGTCCTGGGCGACCAAAATCACCGGCCGCTCACCAATCCGCGCTAGGCGAGCCCGGACCGACAGCGATTTGTGGCCATCGCCAGTGCCGGAGATTGGCACGGAGCAGTCGACAAGGGCATCGATAATATCGCCGCCACCTGGACGAGAAGTATCGCGGGTGCGCAGGATAGCTTCCCAGGTATCGCGACCATCAATGTCTGCTGCTGGCGGTGGGGTGGGTTCGCTGGGGTCTCCGTCGGCAAGCACGTCGATGGTGCGGCGGACAGCGCCGCGCAGACCTTCGAGCGGAATGATGCCGTCGATAATGCCCTGCTTGAACAGGTTCTCGGAGGTCTGAACGCCTTCGGGCATGGGTTCGCCGGTAGCGAGCTCGACGACGCGCGGGCCGAGGAAGCCGAGAAGCGCGCCGGGCTCTGCGAAAGTGAAGTGACCTGCCGACCCCCACGACGCCATGACACCGCCGGTGGTGGGATTGCGCAGGTACACCAGGAAGGGCAAGTGAGAATCCTTGTGGCGCGCCACTGCGGTGGTAATAGAGATCATGAGCGCGAACGCCGCGGTGCCCTCCTGCATGCGAGTGCCGCCCGAGGTTGGTGAGAGCAACAGCGGCAGCTGCTCCGCGGTCGCGCGCTCGATGCTGCGGATAATCCGGCGAGCGGTAGCGGTGCCGATAGAACCGCCGAGGAAGCCGAACTCAGAACAGATGACGGCGACGCGCTTGCCGCCGACGGTGCCTTCGCCGGTGATAACGGCCTCATCGAGACCTGTTTTATCAGAGGCGCGGGACAGTGTGCCGCGGTAGGCCTCGTCGATGTCACCGTGCTCGGGCGCGCCGTCCCAGGATGTGAAACTTCCGTGGTCGAGGACGGTATCTATTACTTGTTGGGCGCTGATTCTAGCCATACCTCCACGGTAGTAAACAAGGGGTAAACCGGCTTAGTTGATGGTGGGCGGAAAGGGGTAGCGCTATTGTCGGAAAAAACATGTCCGCACTACCGAGGAGTCGAACCAATGCCGATTACTGAGCGCCTCACCGAGCTGGCTAATCAGCGGCCAAACGTATGTGTCGTCGGTTCCATCAACGCAGACCTGACTGTCACTGTGAAGCGCCTGCCGCATGGTGGTGAGACTATCGAGGGGAGTCCCTTGCGTATTCTGCCGGGCGGTAAGTCGGCGAATCAGGCGGCGACGGCTGGCAGGCTGGGCGCGGCCGTGGAACTGGTCGGCGCGGTCGGTTCGGATCCCAACGCACAGTTGCTGCGCGACGCGCTTACCGACGCTCACGTGGACATCTCCGCAGTTGAGACCGTCGACTCTGCCACTGGCACAGCCATGATTGTTGTTGATGATGCGGCGGAGAATTTCATTGTCATCTCCGCTGGCGCCAATGGTGAAGTCGATGCTGAGACGGTGCGCAGTCATGCGGACAAGATTCAGCGGGCGGGGTGCCTCGGTCTGTGTCTGGAGATTTGTGATGAGGCGGTCCTGGCCGCCGCGCAGATTGCCCACGATGCGGGCGTGCCGGTGGTGTTCAACCTGTCGCCGATTCGGGCGGTCAGTGAGGATCTGCTCGCGCTGGTCGATGTCCTCATTGTCAATGAGCACGAACTCGCAGCCATAATCGGCTGCGAGCGCGCGGTCGCCGGTTGCGAGCACGGTCAGTGGGACGCGGTTGGTCGCGCGCTTGCCGACGAACACGGGATTTCCACGGCCATTGTCACACTTGGTGGGGAGGGGTCTGCGGTCCTGAGGACGTCGGAAAGCGAGGTGTCAGTCACACGCATTCCGGCGCTGCCCATCGAGGTCGTGGATACCACGGGCTGCGGTGACGCGTACATGGGCACGGTCCTCACCGCGTTGGCCGCGGGCGATGATGTGGTGACGGCAGCTCGTCTTGCGGGGGTGGTCTCGGCTCATGCGGCGACAGGCGTGGGGGCGCAGACCTCCTATGGCGAGACAGGAAAAATCGCGCAGTTTGCGGCGGACCATGGGCTATAAGGTGCGCTGAGCAAACTACGCGATTGACGAATATTCGGTTTTAGGTGACTGTGGCCGAAGGGGCCACGCTCCTTTTTTGGCAGGGCTGGGGCTAGCTCTTGGCCGTTAGGGCTTTCTTCCAGCTGACCGCGGCACCGGTGCGCAGGACATTGCGCGGGTAGATCCAGGCTGCGAGTGCGATGACTGCGGCTACCGCCACAACCATGATTAGCAGTGAGGCAACCAACTGGAGTGCGGAGAAGTTGCCAACGGCATACTGCAACGGAGCGGTGGTGATGGAAACTGGCGGAATCCACGAGGCAATCTGCATGACGGTGGAGTCTAGCTTGCTCCAGCCAAACAGCGGAACATACATCGTAATCAGCGAGAACACCAGTACTGGCATCTGTGCGCCCTGGAAATCTTCCATACGGCTGACCAGTGATGCGGAGGCTGCATACAGCGCGGCGAAGAAGAAGTAACCGAGGATGAAGCACGGGACCAGCAGCCAGACTGCGGACCACGGGACATCGAAGCTCTCCGCCAATCCGGTAATCATGAGGGCAACTGCGGCGCTGGCGGTCAGCACGCTCATCATGATGATGCCGGCCAGGCCGGCTCCGAGGATCTTGCCGGCCAGCAGATGCGCCGGGCGGACTGTCGAGAGAATGATCTCGATGACGCGGGAGGACTTCTCCTCGATGACGCTGGTGGCCACTGCGCCACCGAAGACGAGGATGGCGGTCATCATTACCATCACACCGATTAGAGTGATGAGCATCGCAGGCATCTTCTCGTCTTTTGCTTCATCCAGGGATTCCACCGACACGGCCGCGCTTTGAGTCTTGGAGAAAAACTCGCCGGGGTTGATTCCGTTTTCGCTGAGCAGCATGGCTTCGTTCTGTTTCTGCAGCGACTCCTGCAGCATTGGGGCCAGCCAGGATGGGGCGTCGTCGGCAAGCAGCTTCCACGAGCCCTCCTTGCCTTCTGCGGTGTCGGGGACGAGAGCGGCGTCGGCATCGCCGTCGGTGACGGCAGCGCGAGCAGCCTTGTCGTCTGCCGCGGACGTAATCTCCAACGGTGACAGCGATGCCGTGGCAAATGCGCCGGCTGCGGCATCCGCACCTTCAGCGCCCTTCATTTCGGCGGTGGCGTCGGCGAGAGAGTCCGCGAACGGCGCTTCTCCGACGACCGCGATCTTGACAGCGTCATTATCGGACTTGGAAGTCATGTAGTCGGCAACGAAGATGCCGCCGACAGCCGCCACCGCCATGATGATGAGCGTGATTAGCGAGCTCTTCTTCAGCAGATGCTCGCGGAGTTCGCGGGCGAAAACAGTCTTGATGGCTGTTGAGGCGTTGTAGGTGTTGGTGCTCATTGCTGTACGGCCTCCTGGTAGAGCTCGGTAAGTGGAATTTGCAGAGGCCCAAACGAACGGACCGTTCCCGCTGCCATTGCGCTGTGCAGTAGCTTCTGGTCGGTGTCGACTGGGGCGTTGGAATCGAGGTGAACGACGGTGGAGCCGTGGGCATCGCGTTCCACGCTTGTCACGCCCTCGACGGTGGTAGCCCAATCCTGGGACGCACCATCGAGCTTGACGACGAAAGCCCGTGGGCCACGTGCTCGCAGCTCATCAACGGTGCCTTCCACGAGCATGCGGCCGTCGCGGATGATGCCGACGCGGTCACACATGCGCTCGACGAGGTCGAGCTGGTGGGAAGAGAACACAATCGGAGTGCCGCGGTCGGCGTACTCCTTGAGCACGGAGCTCATCACCTTGACCGCCACTGGGTCGAGGCCGGAGAAGGGCTCGTCGAGGACGAGTATCTCTGGGTCGTGGACGAGGGAGGCTGCCAGCTGCACGCGCTGCTGATTGCCGAGCGAGAGCGTGTCGACCTTGTCGTTGGCGCGTTCGGTGAGACCGAGGCGCGCCAACAAGTTATCGGCGTTGGACTCCGCGCGCTTGGTGGGCACACCGTGTAAGCGAGCAAAGTAAATCAGCTGCTTGCGGACCTCAGTCTTGGGGTATAGACCGCGTTCTTCTGGCATGTAGCCAATCGTGCGGCGTAGCGAGTCATTCATCGGGGTATCGCCGATGCGCACTTCGCCTTTATCGGTGGCCAGCACGCCGAGGGCAATGCGCATGGTGGTGGTCTTGCCGGCACCGTTGGAGCCGACGAAGCCGTAGATTTCTCCAGGGTGAACTTGGAAGCTCATGCCACGGAGAACCTGCAGGTCTCCGTAGGACTTCTCAAGCCCGTCAATAATGAGGCTGTTCATAGTGATCCTTAGATTGAGGAGTAAAGGGCAGGGGAGGGATGTGAGTTTTTGAACCCGTACTAGTCGTCCCGTAGGTTCCAGGCATAGACGACGGTGGGAAGCGAGGAAATGTAAAGGAAAGCGATAATTCCGAAGATCCCAAAGCTGTACGGAATGTAGTGTCCCCAGTCAGGTTGTGCGTTCAGAACATAGGTGCCCACCAGAACTAGAGCGAGGAAGGACACTAGGCCGAAGTAGAGGAAGCAGCGGTAAGTGAGTCCGCGCAGGTTCAAAATTTGTTCTTGCTGGTACTCGTCCAGCAGTGAGATGGGCGCACTGTCAACCATGTCGACTGTGATGTTGAGGCTGGTCCAGACGGCAATCGTAATGAGGGAAATCACTGGCCAGAGCAGAGAAAGCCAGCCCGGGAAAATATCGGTCAGAGTGCCGAGAAGCGCGATGCCGCTCAGCAGCATCAGCACAAGGCATACCTCGAATGCGATGACCAGCTTCCGCCGCGCCGCCTGGTTGCGCCACTTAGTCAGCCAGCCCGACATCTGCTCGACACGCTTTGTGTACTTCGCCTCGCGCCGGGCTTCTAGCTTCTCGAAAAAGTTCGGTGTTGCGTTTTCAGTCCGAATAGTTGGCATCGTTAGCTTTCCTTTCGGTATAGGGCAGAGGACATGGGCTTGAATTCCTCGCGAGAGAACACCGCCTCAACGGGGAGATCGAACACCGCGCAGATACGAAATGCCAGATCCAGGCTGGGGTAGTGGTCACCTCGCTCCAACGCGCCAATCGTTTGAGGATTGACCTCTACTTGTTTGGCTAGTTCTGCTCGGCTGAGTCCGTGTTCTGCCCGCAGCACTGAGATTCTGTTGAATATCGGTTCTTTGGGTTTAATCTTTGGGGACACACCTCAAAGTGTTGTATAAACACAACACTCCGTCAACTGTTTGCAATAAAATGAATGGCAATCACTTTTTTAAATCGCAGGTCAGCGGGGCAGAAAAAATCTAAAAAATTTTCAGTCCGTACACTCGGTTGGCATGACCACACTCGATCTGAAGTACGATGCAGCGACAACCGGAATTGCCAACGTGGAAATGGTTGATGGCAACGCCATCCCGATTCTGGGGTTTGGTACCTACAAGCTCGACGATGAGCAAGCGCGCGAATCCGTGCGCTACGCCCTGGAGCTCGGCTACCGCCACATCGACACCGCATCGCTCTATGGCAATGAGCGAGGGGTGGGGCAGGGTATTGCTGATGTGGTCGCTGCGAACGTCGTAAAGCGTGAAGATATCTTCGTGACCACGAAGGTCTGGAACGATGCGCAGGAGACGGCGGCGACGCGCGAATCCGTGCAGGCATCTTTGGATCGGCTCGGCCTTGACTATGTTGATCTGGTGCTTGTGCACTGGCCGGTGGAGAAGCAGGGGACGTTTGGGCAGTGCTTCGACGCGCTGCTAGAGCTCAAGCGTGAGGGGCTGATTCGCTCGGTTGGTGTGGCGAACTTCTATCCAGAGGTGCTCGACCAGCTCTCGGAGACTCCGGTGGTTAACCAAATTGAGCTGCATCCGCAGTTCCCGCAGGACGAGCAGATTGCAGACGATCGCCGTCGCGGCATCGTTACGCAGGCGTGGTCGCCACTGGGGCGCGCGAAGTACTTTGAGGGCTCGCCGATTGCTGAAATCGCAGACCGCCTGGGTAAAACTCCCGCCCAAGTTGCTATCCGCTGGCACCTCCAGCGTGGCATCGTTGCTATCCCGAAGTCGGGCACGCCGTCGCGCATCAAGGAGAACTTTCAGGTCACCGACTTTGAGCTCACCGACGAGGATATGGAAACGATTGCGTCGATGGCGCGTGCCGACGGGCGCCTGAGTGGTGATCCGCGGGTATTCGGCAACGAATGAGCGAATTTAGATTTGCTTATAGCTCCATCGCTATTGGTGTTTCGCGGGTAGCCTAAATGCTATGACGAACCCAGCATCTGAAATCCGCGTCGAAGCTGACGGCGCGATTGTCACTATCACCATTGATCGAGATCATAAGCGCAACTCCCTGACTGCCGACGTGTGCCGTGAGATTGCCGATGCGGTGGAAGCTGCCGCTGAGGTTCCAGAGCAGCGCGTTATCCTGCTGCGCGGCGAAGGCCGCGCTTTCTGCGCTGGTGCCGATTTGAGCGGTCAGCACCACGAAAATTCCTTCCATGAGCAGCTACGTCGGATGCTGCGCACAATTGAGGCCAGCCGTCTGGTGGTTATTGCGGATGTGCAGGGACCGGCCGTCGGCGCTGGCATGCAGCTGGCGATGGCAGCTGATTTACGCGTCGTTGGCGAGCGCGGTTGGTTTATGATTCCGCCGGTCAAGCTCGGTATCGCTGTCGATGCCTGGACTATTCGCCGCGTACGTGTACTCGTCGGCGGTGCCCGTGCCCGCACTATTTTGTTGGCGGCCGAGCGCATGGATCAGGAAGCCGCCCGCGGTTGCGGTCTGGCTTCCTACCTCGGTGGTCCGGACACGGCGGAGGAGGTAGCGCTCCGTATCGCCACCTACGCGCCACTGTCACTGGCCTACCACAAGGCAGTGCTCAACGACGATGAGACACATAGCCCGTTGAAGGACTACCAGCAGGAGCTCTACGACACAGTTTGGGCTTCCGAGGATGCTGCGGAGGCATCGAAGGCGCGAGCTGAAAAGCGCGAACCGAATTTCGTTGGCAAATAGGTCGAATAGGTTCAGCAACTAGGCGAATAGGGTAGGCAGTCATGGGCTCGTGGAAAACTCCCGACAGCGGTCTTACTCAACAGCAGGTCCAGCAACGCATCGAGTTGGGGCACGTCAACGAGCTGCCACCAACATCCGGGCGCAGTGTGTGGGACATCATCCGTGCCAATGTGTTTACCCGGATTAACGGTATTCTCGCTGTGTTATTTGCAGTCGTGCTCTATACCGGCTCAATCGTCAACGGTGCCTTTGGTCTGCTGATTATCGCCAATTCTATCGTCGGCATCATCCAAGAACTGCGTGCTAAGCGCACACTGGACAAGCTCTCCATTGTCGGACGTGCAAAGCCCATGGTCATTCGCGACGGAGAGCCGGCTCGCGAGATCGACCGCGAGTCCGTCGTCCTCGACGATCTCATCGAGGTCGGCCCCGGCGACCAAATCGTCGTTGACGGTATTCTCCGCTACGCCTCTGACGTGGCCGTCGATGAATCCTCTCTCACCGGTGAATCCGATGCCGTCGATAAGAGCGTTGGGGACATGGTCTACTCGGGTTCCTCGGTCGTGGTGGGGTCAGCGCGATATCAGGCCACCAAAGTGGGCAAGGAGGCTTACGCCGCCAAGCTCGCAGCTGAGGCCAACAAGTTCACGCTTGCTGATTCCCAGCTCTTCCGCGGCATCAACAAGATTCTGACCTACATTTCCTGGATTCTCATTCCCGTCGGCGCTCTGGCAATCTATACGCAGCTCTTTGTCGCCGGCGATGATCTCAATGATGCGCTACTGGGGATGGTCGCCACGCTGGTGCCCATGGTTCCTGAGGGGCTTGTTCTCATGACCACCATCGCATTTGCCCTCGGCGTGGTGCGCTTGGGGCGACATCGAGTGCTGGTTAATGAGTTGCCCGCCATCGAAGGTCTCGCGCGCGTTGACACCGTGTGCGTCGACAAAACCGGCACACTCACCGAAAACGCGATGCAGCTGGTGGAAGTCGATATCGTATCGGGTGACGGTACTTCCCGCGATGAGCTCGACTCTGTGCTCATCAATCTTTGCAAGCTCGACGATCGCCCCAACGCAACGGCTCGCGCACTGCTCAATGGGCTTGCGGACGCAGGGGACGTCGTAAAGCATGAGCAGACCGAAACCCGCCCCTTCACTTCAGCGAATAAGTGGTCGGCGCTGACGTATCACGGCGGTGCGACGTGGGTTTTCGGCGCGCCCGATGTGCTTGTCGACGACTCCGCGGTCGGCATGCAGAAAGCTCGGCAGCTTATGGAGGAAGGACTTCGTGTGCTCCTGCTCGCGCGGACCTCAGTTGGGGCAGATGGCCTGCCCGGCGGTGCGCTGCGGAAGAGTGGCGAGGTGGAGTTGGAGCCGGTCGCACTTGTCGTGCTAGGGCAGAAGGTGCGTTCAGATGCGGCGGACACGGTGGCCTACTTCTATGAAGAAGGTGTTGAGGTCAAGGTCATTTCTGGTGACAATGACCGCTCTGTGGGGGCTGTTGCACGTGAGCTGAAAATGGAGGGCGCTGACAATCCTGTCGATGCCTCTGAGCTTCCGGCGAGCCGCGATGAGAATAGCGAAGCCAAGCCCACCGAGATCCGCAACGAGTTTGCAGACATTGTGGAGTCGCGGCAGATCTTCGGCCGTGTCACGGCGGAGAACAAGCGCGATATGGTCCATGCGCTGCAGTCGCGCGGACATCATGTGGCGATGACCGGTGATGGCGTCAATGATGTGCTGGCACTGAAAGCGGCAAATCTGGGCGTGGCCATGGGTGATGGGGCGCCGGCAACACGTTCGGTTGCGCAGTTGGTGCTGTTGGATAATCGCTTCGCCGTGATGCCGATGATTGTGGCCGAGGGCCGTCGCGTCATTGGCAATATCGAGCGCGTGGCCAACCTCTTTTTGACGAAGACCATCTACTCGGTGGTATTGGCGCTGGCTGTGGGGCTGTGGGGGATGGATTACCCCTTCGAGCCAATCCACGTAACTATTACGGGCTGGTTCACGATTGGAATCCCGGCCTTCGTTCTGTCGTTGGCTCCTAACTGGGAGCGTGCGCGCGATGGTTTTGTGCGGCGCGTATTGCGTCTAGCGATACCGGCCGGCATTACGGTAGGCCTGTTGACCTTTATGTTTTGGCTGTGGGTAAACCCGGGAGTCGACGCCAGCGATGTGGCACGAGGGGAGGCATCGACTGCGACACTCATCGTGCTGATTGTTTCAGCATTTTGGGTTTTGGTGGTCGTGGCTAGGCCATACACCTGGTGGAAGGTGTTGTTGCTGGCGGTGTCGGCAGGTGCGTACCTGTTCATCTTCTCGGTTCGATCAGTGGCTTCGGTGCTTAATCTGTACTGGGTGGGGCAGGAGCTGTTGATTCCCGCGCTGATTGTAGGCGCCATCGGTGCGGCCATTATCGAGGCGCTGTGGTGGTGGCGTCAGAGTAGGCCATTGCCGGAAGAAGTGGAGAATACGAGCACAACAGCGTAAATGGGGGTAGTAAAAGGTCTCCTCAAGTATGCAGGTAATGGCGTTTTTGGGGGTGCCTTAAGGCTCGCTGAGAAGTAGTTAGTCGCATTTAACTTCTTTGCTAACTGTGTTCCAGGTAACTTTGTTTCAACACCTAATGAAAAGTGTGGTGCATGGCACACCAGTAGGGTGGCTGTGCTGAACCTCATTACGAACACCTGCATAACTTCCTGGAAAGGATTAGCCCGTGTCCGCAACTCCCATGCCGGCAGGCCGGCATAAGCCACAGGCGGCTGAGTACCGCTACGTGCAAAACTCAGCGCAGTTCCAAGAGCTCCGCTCTACATTCCGTTCATTCGCCATCCCGATGACCGTTGCAGGTCTGGTGTGGTACATCGCATTCGTTCTGTTTGCGACGTTTGCGCCGGACCTCATGGCAACTCCCGTACTGGGCAACATCAACCTGGGCATTGTCCTTGGTCTGCTCCAGTTCGTGACCACCTTCGCCATCACTTGGGTGTACATCAACTTCGCCAACAAGAAGCTTGAGCCGATGCAGGCAGAGCTGCGCGAGGCACTGGAAAGCGGAGAAATCGCTGAAATCGTCGCAAAGAAGGAGGCATAGACATGCTGACCAGTTTCTTTGCTGCAGATGACACTGCAGCAGCAGGTAACCCGATTCTCAACATCGCGGTCTTCGTCGCCTTCATTGTTGCGACCATGTTCATCGTTACTCGCGTGGGCAAGGGCGGAAACAAGGGAGCATCGGACTTCTACACCGGTGGTGCACAGTTCTCCGGTACCCAAAACGGTCTTGCCATCGCAGGTGACTACCTCTCGGCGGCTTCCTTCCTCGGTATCGTCGGCGCCATTGCGCTGACTGGTTACGACGGATTCCTTTACTCCATCGGCTTCTTCGTAGCCTGGCTGGTTGCGCTGCTGTTGGTTGCAGAGCCACTGCGTAACGTCGGTAAGTTCACCATGGCCGACGTGCTGTCCTTCCGTCTTAAGCAGCGTCCGGTCCGTACCGCAGCTGCTATCTCCACTCTCGCAGTGACCCTGTTCTACCTCATCGCGCAGATGGCCGGTGCAGGTTCCCTGGTCGCCGTGCTGCTCAACATTCACGACTCCACTCAGCAGTCCATCGTTGTCGCAGTCGTCGGCATCATCATGGTTGCCTACGTTCTCATCGGTGGCATGAAGGGCACCACTTACGTGCAGATGATTAAGGCCGTCCTGCTGGTCGGTGCTGTCATCATCATGACCCTGATCATTCTGGTGGGTGTTAAGGGCAACTTCTCCCAGCTACTGCAGGACGCAGTGGACATGCACGCGAGCTCCGACTCCATCGCCGAAAAGGGCTACGAAGCCTCCGCCATTCTTGAACCGGGTCTGAAGTACGGTGGCTCCTTCGTTCAGCAGCTCGACTTCATCTCTCTGGGCCTGGCGCTGGTGCTCGGTGTCGCTGGTCTGCCACACGTGCTCATGCGCTTCTACACGGTGCCGACCGCAAAGGAAGCTCGTAAGTCCGTGACTTGGGCAATCATCCTCATCGGTGGTTTCTACCTGCTGACCCTGGTGCTCGGCTACGGTGCAGCTGCACTCGTCGGTCCGGACCGCATCATGGCCGCGCCGGGCGGAGCCAACGCTGCCGCTCCGCTGCTGGCCTTCGAAATCGGTGGCTCCATCTTCATGGCAGTGGTCTCCGCAGTGGCGTTCGCTACCGTGCTAGCAGTGGTCGCTGGTCTGGCAATTACCGCTTCCGCTTCTGTTGGTCAGGACCTCTACCAGGCCGTGATCCGCAAGGGACAGGCAACGGAAGCCGAGCAGGTTCGCGTCTCCCGCATCACCGTTATCGTGCTGGGTGTTGTCGCCATTATCCTCGGCATCCTGGCCATGGGGCAGAACGTCGCCTTCCTGGTGTCACTGGCCTTCGCAGTGGCCGCATCCGCAAACGTTCCGACCATCCTGATGTCCCTGTTCTGGAAGCGCTTCAACACCGCAGGCGCAGTTGCCTCCATGTACACCGGTGTCATCGCCTCGCTGGTTCTGATTATCTTCTCCCCGGCAGTTTCTGGCAGCGAGTCCTCGATGATTCCGTCTGTTGACTTCTCCTGGTTCCCGCTGACCTCGCCGGGTCTGCTCGCAATCCCGCTGGCGTTCTTGGCGGGCATCATCGCCACCTTCATGGGTAAGCCGGATAACTTCGATGACCTGGCAGCTGAGATGGAAGTTCGCTCCCTGACCGGTGTCGGTACCGAGGCTGCGGTTGATCACTAATAACTACTGAGTCCTTGGCTGGCAACGCTGCCCGAACAGCTCAGCCAATCTCAATTAACTGAATTGACAAATGCAAAGGCCCCGCTATCGTCACTGGTAGCGGGGCCTTTGTAGTGGGCGCGGGGTCGTCGTCAAGCGTGTGCGAATCAGTGCATGATAGTTAATGGACGGGGGCTGTTGCCCTAGCTCCGCAGGGGCTCGCGGAAGCGGGCGCGGAGTCTTAGATATAAGGTGGGAAAGTAACAATCTGGTTTGCCCCACCGCAATAATTGGAGTGTGTATGACTGACAATTCTGGCGCTTCTGAGAACAACAATTCTTTCCGTAGCGCCCTGCATGATGAGCACGTAAGCCTTGGCGCAGAAATGCGCAATGTTGGTGGCTACGAAGTGCCGTTCCGCTACTCTTCGGAAATTGCAGAGCACAACGCAGTGCGTGAGGCCGTTGGTGTTTTCGACCTGTCGCTGATGGGTATTATCCGCGTCACTGGTGAGGATGCGGCGGCGTTTCTTGCACACTCCCTGATCTCGGCAATCAAGCCGCTGGCGTTGGGCCGTGCCAAGTACACCATGATTGTGCAGGAAGACGGCGGCATTATTGATGACCTCATCATTTACCGTCTCGGTAGTCACGAATTCATGCTGGTGCAGAATGCCGCAGCCGCTGAAGATGTGTACTCGACGCTGCGCGAGCGCGTTGGTGGCTACAACGTCGAGGTTGAGCGCATGAATGATAAGAATGTGCTCCTGGCCATTCAGGGGCCGAAGGCTGCGAAGCTTCTGCGCCGTCTGCTGCCGCAGGATCTGCACGCGACTCTCGATGGCATGAACTACTACTCTTGCACTCTGCTCGAGGTCGCAGGTGTGGAAATGATTGTTGCCCGAACCGGCTACACTGGTGAGGACGGCTTCGAGATCTTCCCGCCGGCTGACCGCGCCGTCGAGGTCTGGCGTGCAATCATTGCAGCAGGTGGCAAGGTGGAAAATCCGGAGGATCCGGCTGACAACGGCGCTGACCTCGGCCTGCTGCCGTGTGGTCTGGCTTGCCGCGACACCCTGCGTCTTGAGGCCGGTATGCCGCTCTATGGTTACGAGCTGACTCGAGACCGTACTCCGCTGGAGGCCGGCCTGAAGTCCATTATGGGGCCGACCAAGGGGCAGTTTATTGGTCGCAATGCACTTATTAATCGTCCGCAGTCGAAGGAGCTGCTCGTTGGTCTGCGTTTCTCCGGTGATGAAGCTCCGAAGCGTGGCACCAAGCTCATTGATGCGGAAGGTAACGAGGTTGGTGTGCTGACTTCCGCCAAGGTGTCGCCGACTTTGGGCCACCCCATCGGTTTTGCATATGTTCAGCGTTGGCAGTCCTCCACTGGCACTGAGCTGACCGTCGAAGGCACCGACATTACCGCCACCGTCGTGCCGACGCCGTTCTACAACCGCCGTCACCGCAAGTAGGGGAGCCCGGGTGCTTCGCCCGGGTGCTCCGCCGCATTGTGGCGGGCTCAGATCTGTTCAGGCTCGTCTCTTCGTATCTGTTGGGTAAATAAAAAAATCCGCTGCAGAATTTTTGCAGCGGATTTTGGTGTTTTAGGGCGAGCTAGCGCACCTCACCTAACTAAGTCCCGAGCCGACGAACCTCGCCGTCCGAGACGAACCTAGCGGAACAGGCCGGTGAGCCCTTGATTATCTTCGCTTGGCTGCTCGTCTTGCTCCGATTCCGATTCCGTCGGCTCGCCGGAGGTAGTCGGAGTCGTTGAAGTATCGGGCGGCGTGGAAGAATCAGAGGTCGTCGAGCTCTCCGTCTCACTAGTCTCCGTTGTGCTCTCGCTCGGAGTCGTCGGCTCAGGTTCCTGAGGCTGTGGCTCAGAGGTCGTCGAAGTAGTGGAGATCCACATTTGCTGCGATGTCGGGTTCGCGGGGGTTTGCTGCAGCACCGTCCACACCTCCTGCTCGCCGACTTGTGCGCATTCAAGATTCTGGCCGTTGGCGCTCATTCGTATTTCGCCGGTCTGGTTCGGGCACAGCTGCCCGATGCGCGGCGTACCGCCTTCTCGAACCTTTGGTCCCGTCGTCGTCGGCGAGCTTGACGACGACGCCGTGGTAAGCGAGCTTGACGACGAGGTTTGCGTAGCGGCAACCTCCTCGCCTTCGTTGTTGGCGCAGCTGGTGGCCGCGGCTGCGAAGGTGAGGAAGCAGCAGGCCAGCGCCAGGTGCCGGCGGTGATTGCGCCGGCTAGTAGTGAGTTGAGGGTGCTGTACGGCTGACAGCTGAGTTCGCGTATTCACATCCATCTCACTTTCTGGGCTTCTCGGGCCTGCGTTGCGTGGTTTAATTCTCGGCTTTCTGGGGCGGCGTCTCCTGAAAAACCACTGGGGGCGCCAGCTGTAGGTTTACTTGCCGAGTTACTGGCATGGAAGGAGCTGGCATCCAATAGATAGGTTGATTCAACCGGCAACTATACAGTCGACTTTTCGATTTGCATACTAGATGCTTCTAACCGTGGCAGATTGGGTGCGGCCAGAATCGAGAATTCGTCTGCGAAGCTATAAGTGATTTTTGATAGCATGTGCCCGATGAAACAGCGCATCTCGAATCGATTCTCCGTAAAGAGTAATGCGGATCTGTTCGCTCGGCGCAGTGGTGCGTGGATGCTGGATTCGTTCCTTGTAGGAATCTTTGTTGCCATCATTGTGGCACTTGGCAAACTTGCGTGGGAAGCAGCCACGGCGAGCTGGGCGCTGCCGAGCCCGCCAGAGTTCAGAATTTTGTATGGTGCCATTTTCCCAGTTGTCTTTTTCATTGTGCGCGTGGTTGCAGAGGCACGCGGTGAACAGACGTTTGGGAAAAGCTCATTTTTGCTACACGTTGAGCCAGCGTGGAAAGTAGACTCTGGGGCGACTCCGTTCGAAGCCGCTCAGCCAGAGGGAACATCGGAGCTCGAGTCAGGAGACGATTCTTGGCGCGGAGGTTGGCAGGCGGCGATACGTAATTGCTACCTATTGTTGATGATTTTCTTGCTTACGGATTTGGAGCCAATCGTTAGACTGTTTTTTGGTGTCCTGATGATTTGGGTTGCTGTTTGCCGCTGGCACCCATTCGACTGGTTGGCAGGAAAACGCGTCGTTGTTGAAAAAAGGGCGTAGCGAGCGCTAGCGTTCGAGCAAGCGTCAGGCCCTGGCTTGTTCCTCTTCGGCCTCAACCTCAGCGTTGAATTCTCGTTTAGAGGACTGCCACTGGTCTTCAGTCATGCCGATACGCCAATAGCCAGAGATTGAAACGTCCTTCTTCGGGACCTCAGATTCAACGAAGAGGAAGCGACGCAGTTCCTTAATCATCTCGGCGACACCGTGGATGAACCAGCTAGTTTTCTTACCCTCTGGAATACCCGCCTCGCGCACCGTGCGGGATAGCTCTGTGCCGTGGGTTGCGCCGTTGCGGAGAACCCAATGGATTTTCACGCCTTTTCGGCGCGAATTTGCGCAATATCGAACGGCCAGGAGTAATCAGCTTCCTTTGGCACAAACAGTAACTTGATGTAATGGTCGGTAAACTCCAGCTCCTTGCCCACAAATGCAGGCGAGTTCATGCTCAAACGAACAAGGTCTGGAGAGATCTGGCGACGTCCAATAACTGTTGCCTCGTGTGCCTTACGGGGCTTACGCTTCGGTGCTGCTTTAGCTAGGTCAGCCATAGTTGTCACTGTCCTTCAACAAGTTTTTGGGCTGTTATGTACTGCCGGAAGTCTACACGCCATACGATTAGGTAAGCCTAACACAAGTGTTGCTGGAAACTGTTGGGTGATGCGTTCTCAGGAGAGGGGGCGTAGTGGCCGGGCGTCAGAAAAACAAAGACCCCTCGCGCCCTATAAGTAAAAGGTCACGAGGGTATTTGTGCCCCAGAGAGGAATCGAACCTCCGACACCGGCTTTAGGAGAGCCGTGCTCTATCCACTGAGCTACTAGGGCAGTCATCTTCCGGGGAAGTAGCGGCAAAATCCTATCAACAGCTCCCGGAAAAATTACCTCATAACCTTAACGCATCTGCGAGCTCTAGTGGCAATTGGGTCCTCGGCCAGACGCGCAAACATGCAGGAAGTTTGCCATTACCCCCAAGTGTTTTTGCGCCCGGCGGTGCCGTCGAAAATCCGGCTAACATGGTTTATAACGAGCGACTTTCTTGCGCTTGCGGTCGCAACAGCGCTACTTATTTTCCGGTCGCTGTTTTGGAGGAGGATGACAAAATGATTAAGCCAACTTTCACGGATGTCAACGGTGTCAAGATTAAGTGCTCCATGACCACGGACTCAGACAAGCCGCACCTTCTGGTTTCGCGCATGGAAGATGATGGCTCTTTGACTCCGATTCTGGAGATGAACGTGTACGACTCCAAGTACATGGCCAACGCTTGCGAGATCTACCTGAAGCAGGCCGCTTCGGCTAACCTTCAGGGTTCGATGGCTGGCCTGTCTCCGGATGAGATGGCTGAACAGTTCGGTTACGAGGGAGATCCGACCAATCACTAGTCGAAACGACGCCGCCCGCACTCAGGCTGAGAGCCCTGTATACAGCGGGTATGTCGATGTAGACGTCATCGGAATCGGCGCCGGTAGTCCGAGCCACATTACGCTCGAGGCTATCGGCGCTCTTGCCGATGTTGACGTAGTTTTTGCTCTCGACAAGGGCGATGCCAAAGCGGACTTGTTGGCCGCGCGACAGGCAATCGTCGATAAGCATGCGCCGCACGTCGAACTCGTCGCCGTTCCCGACCCGCCACGTGACCGCACGCCCGACAACTATGGCGCAGTCGTCCGTGACTGGCACCAACGCCGCGCAGAGCTGCTTGCCGACGCCTTCGTCGCTCACCTCGGACGAGAGGGCAAGCGCCGCGGTGCGTTCTTGGTCTGGGGGGACCCCTCCTTGTACGACTCAACGTTGCGGATTTTGCAGCGCGTCCGCGACCTTGGGGTGGACGTGCGCTCGCGAGTTATCCCCAGTGTGACAGCGATTTCCGCGCTGACCGCAGCGCATGGAGAGTGCCTGAACCAGATTGGTAAGCCGGTGTTGATTACCACTGGTCGGCGCCTGGGGGAGCGCGCGCCTGGTACGGATGCGGTGGTAATGCTCGATGGTGGGGCAGCCTGGCTCGAGCACGCGGACCCGGAGGAAGAGATTCTCTGGGGTGCATTCCTGGGAACGGAGCTGGAGACGCTCCGCCGTGGTCGTGTTGGCGATGTCGGCGAAGAGATTGCGGAGCTGAAAAAGGAGCTACGTGCGGAGCACGGTTGGATTATGGATATCTACCTGCTGCGCTCCGGCGCCTAGGACTGAGCAGTCGCAGCCGCGCTAGTTCGGCTAGCTGACTTTCTTACCCAAGAAGCCCTCTGCCCATCGGTGGAGGGCTTTTTCGGCGGCTTCGACGCCGTCGGCGACGGTTACCTTGGTGAGGACCTGATCGTCGTTAGGCAACACGCGTGTGGGGTCGCCTGCAGGGCGAACGGTGATGCTGACATGGTCGGCGTCGATGACCTCGACCGTCGCTAATGCGAGCATCTCGACGTTCGTCTGCTCGGCAACTGCAAAGCGGTAGGCGGTGTCGTTTTCCCACTCGGTGGTGGAGTTGCGAAGGAACTCGGCGACGGAGTCAGGGGCTAATTCTGTAAGTAATTGGGTTGCGACCGGGGCGTCATCGACGCGGGAATCGTGGCGCAGGGGGCGGCAGTAGAAGCGGCCGGCATTTACTTCCATGGGTTCCATACCGTCCACTCTAGACGTCCTGAACAGTGTTTAAGGGCGTCGGGGGAGGGGCTGAAAAGAATCGAGCGGGGCTGGCTGCGAATCCCATCGCAACCAGCCCCGCTTAGAGCTTTAGAACTACTTCAGTTCCATCAGGACATCGCCCTTGCCGACACCCGAGCCAGCCTCGGTAGCCAGACCAGTGACAACGCCGTCCTTGTGAGCCTTGACTGGGTTTTCCATCTTCATGGCCTCAAGGACAACCACGGTGTCACCCTCGGAGACTTCCTGGCCCTCTTCGACGTTGACCTTAATGACGGTGCCCTGCATCGGAGCAACCACAGCGTCACCGGAAGCAGCCTTCTTGGAACCGCCAGCGCGCTTCTTCTTGCTCTTCTTCTTGGCACCAGCGTTGCCGCCACCCAGGGCCAGGTCGCCTGGCAGGGCTACCTCGACGCGGCGGCCGTCAATCTCGACAACAACCTTCTGAGCCGGGACGGTGTCGGTGTCAGCGTCAGAGTCACCGTCGTACGGAGCGATTGGGTTGTCCCATTCCTCTTCAATCCACTTGGTGTAGACGTCGAACTTCTCGCCGTCGCCGACGAAGGCTGGGTTTTCAACAATGTGGCGGTGGAACGGAATGACCGTTGCCAGACCCTCAACCTGGTACTCGGACAGGGCGCGAGCGGAGCGGCGCAGAGCCTCTTCACGGTTCTCGCCCCAGACGATCAGCTTGGCCAGCATGGAGTCGAACTGGCCGCCGATGACATCGCCCTGCTTGATGCCGGTGTCCATGCGGACACCCGGGCCGGACGGTTCGATGTACTTGGTGATGGTGCCCGGAGCCGGCATGAAGTTGCTGCCGGCGTCCTCGCCATTGATGCGGAACTCGAAAGCGTGACCGTGCATCTCCGGGTCTTCCTTGATGGACAGTTCCTTGCCTTCGGCAATGCGGAACTGCTCACGGACCAGATCGAGGCCGGTAATTTCCTCGGTGACCGGGTGCTCCACCTGCAGGCGGGTGTTGACCTCGAGGAAGTTGATCAGGCCGTCAGCGCCGACCAGGTACTCAACGGTGCCAGCACCGTAGTAGCCAGCCTCGCGGCAGATGTCCTTAGCGGACTGGCGCAGGCGCTCATCCTGCTCCGGGGTCAGGAACGGAGCAGGTGCTTCCTCGACGAGCTTCTGGAAACGACGCTGTAGAGAGCAGTCACGGGTGGAGGCGACAACGACGTTGCCGTGCTTATCAGCGAGAACCTGGCACTCGACGTGGCGTGCCTTGTCCAGGTAGCGCTCTACGAAGCACTCACCGCGACCGAAGGCGGCAACGGCCTCGCGAGTAGCGGACTCGTAGAGGTCAGCGACCTCTTCCATCTCGTGTGCGACCTTCATGCCGCGGCCACCGCCACCGAAAGCAGCCTTAATGGCGATTGGCAGACCGTGCTCCTTAGCGAACGCGACGACCTCGTCTGCATCCTTAACCGGTTCCTTGGTGCCTGGAGCCATCGGAGCGTCAGCCTTCAGCGCAATGTGGCGAGCGGTGACCTTGTCGCCCAGGGCGCGGATGGACTCTGGCGACGGGCCGATCCAGATCAGGCCAGCGTTCTCAACGGCCTCTGCGAAGTCGCCGTTCTCCGACAGGAAGCCGTAGCCCGGGTGGATGGCATTAGCGCCGGACTTCTTTGCGGCATCCAGAATCTTATCGAAGACTAGGTAAGACTCAGCGGAAGTGGTGCCACCGAGAGCAAAAGCCTCATCCGCCATAGTCACGAATGGAGCGTCCGCATCCGGCTCAGCGTAAACGGCGACGGAAGGAATGCCTGCGTCTTTCGCAGCGCGAATAACGCGAACGGCAATCTCGCCACGGTTGGCGACGAGAACCTTCGTGATTTTTTCAGTGGTCTGCTCGGACACGAAATCCTCCATTTTTCGTGGGCACCCCGAGAATTGGCCCTCGGGGCAAGGTTGCGACAGTCATTTGTAGGAATCACAAGCAGCACTGCAATTAACTGAGCGGTGAACCGCAATGCGGTTAACCACGCGGTAGCTAACAGCGTGTGACCCAATGCCTCCATTGTGTCACAGGTGCGGTAAGCAACCTCTTTTTGCTCGCTACATAAGGGGGTAGGGATTGTGACCTTGAGCAGCGTTCAAGTGGGTGTGGGGGCAGCTGAAGTGGCTATTTTCCGCCCAAAAATCTAAGTTTGCGGCTAAAATTACCACCTAAGAGTGCAACTGCCGCCCCCTTGATTGGGGGCGGCAGGGGGAATTAATTCTCCGCTGTAGTGCCAGTCGCTGACGCCGGGAAAACGGTGGGGAGAAGTGCCCACCGGTTGCGTCAATCGTCTACAGGCTTCCCGGCTCCGAACCGTGGGCGATGGGCATGCCAATCATGTTTCCCCACTCAACCCACGAGCCGTCGTAGTTGCGAACATTCTCGTGGCCGAGCAGGTGGTGCAGTACAAACCAGGTGTGCGCGGAGCGCTCGCCGATGCGGCAGTAGACAATCGCCTCATCTTCGAATTGGACGTGCGCGTAAATCTGCTCAAGCTCTTCGCGGTCGAGGAAACGCGAGTTCGGGTGAACGGACTGATTCCATGGAATGTTTACCGCGGTTGGAATGTGGCCACCTCGCAGGACGCCTTCCTGTGGGTAATCGACCATATGGGTTCGCGCACCGGCATATTCCTCCGGAGTGCGTACGTCGATAATCGGAGCCTTTTCAATGAGCTCACGTGTATCGCTGAAGTAGGCGCGCAGTGTCCTGTCGTCGCGCTCGACGACAGGGTAGTCAGTGCGTGGGTAGTTAGGGACCTCGAAGCTGGTGTCTCGTTCTTCAGTCATCCAGGCGTCGCGGCCACCGTTGAGAAGGCGCACGTCGGGATGTCCAAAAAGCTCGAAGACCCAGAGTGTGTAGGCGGCCCACCAGTTGGACTTGTCACCGTAGATTACGACGGTGTCGTCGCGCGAGATACCCTTCTCGCGCATGAGCTCGGCAAAGCCTTCGGCGTCGATATAGTCGCGGCGCACGGGGTCGTTGAGGTCGTGATGCCAGTCAATGCGAACCGCGCCCGGAATGTGTCCAATGTCGTAGAGCAGTGAGTCCTCGTCGGATTCAACAACGCGCAGACCGGGAGAGCCCAGTCGGGCAGCAAGCCAGGAGCTAGAGACGAGGCGCTCAGGGTGGGCGTACTGCTGGAACTGGGGGTGCGGGTCGTGCGGAACAGCCATCGGATACTCCCTTGGCGCAAGTTGGGTGGGTGGGACTTTCTGACGTTTATCGTCAATTGCATATCTAGTTTACGGGTCGCGTGGCGAACGGCGGAATAGTCCCCGGTGTGAGCGCTTTCCAACGGCAACAATTGCGTCCGCGGCCACCCCCTGGGATACGCCTCACAGTTGGGGGTAAAAGGAGTGTTTTCAGCGCGCTTGGAGTCCAGGTAGTGCCCTAAAATTTAGCTGAGAGTTAGCGCAAAAACTGTGTTGATTCGTATCACTGGAAAATGGGCTGAAATGGGCTATCTGCCTGGGTATTCGCTGCGTTACGGAGACAATTGAGTGCCGGAAGTCCATGTCTTTTCTTAAAAGGAGTGCCTGTGCACAAGAACATTGTTGTATTCGAGATCGAGGGCGGCTCGGACAAGTATTTCGACGGACACCGCAAGGACACCATGCCAATCGTCAACGCTATCCGCGAAGCCGGTTGGTCCGCTGAGGTCGTCTACTACCGACCAGAGTGGAAGGACGACCTGTACGACTACGTCTCTCAGAACTTCGACGGCTACATCTCCCGCGTTAACCCGGGCAACATCCCGGGTGGTGAGAGGGGCTACTTCGAGCTTCTGACCAGCCTCTCGGTCGCTGGTTTGGTCGGTATGTCCACCCCGGGCGAGATGATGGCTTACGGCGCAAAGGACGCACTGGTCAAGCTCAAGGATACTGACCTGGTTCCGTCTGACACCGCTGCTTACTACGACGTCGAGGCATTCCACAGCACTTTCCCGACCTCCCTGTCCTACGGCGAGCGCGTCCTCAAGCAGAACCGTGGCTCCACCGGGTCCGGCATCTGGCGTGTGCGCATCGCTGACGAAGAGGTTGCTAAGAACGTTGAGCCGGGCACCCCGCTGCCGCTGGACACCAAGCTGAAGTGCACCGAGGCCGTGGACAACCACACCGAGACTCGCGAGCTTGGCGAGTTCATGGATTTCTGTGACCAGTACATCATCGGCGATAACGGCATGCTCGTGGACATGCGCTTCATGCCGCGCATCACCGAAGGCGAAATTCGCATTCTGCTGGTCGGTCCGCACCCGGTCTTCGTGGTTCACAAGAAGCCGGCCGAGGGCGGCGACGCTTTCTCCGCAACCTTGTTCTCTGGCGCGAAGTACACCTACAACAAGCCGGAAGAATGGCAGGACCTCATCGATATGTTTGCTGAGGCTCGCCCCGTCATTGCTGAGAACCTCGGTGGTGACAATATCCCGTTGATCTGGACAGCTGATTTCATGCTGGCAGACGGCGAGGACGGCGAGGACACTTACGTTCTCGGCGAGATCAACTGTTCCTGTGTTGGCTTCACCTCCGAGCTGGATATGGGTATCCAGGAGCTCGTTGCTCAGGAGGCCATCAAGCGCGTTGAGGCTGCTAACAAGTAGTCTCCACAGCTAAGAAAGCCGCACCAATTTGGTGCGGTTTTTGCTTTACGACGTCCTTGCGATGCCTACCTATTCCAGAACTGGGAGACCGAATAGCCGTAGCGATACAGAGCTCGGCGCACGACAGGTAGCGACAGTCCGATCACACTGGATGAGTCGCCATTGATGCCATCGACAAACCAGCCGCCTAGAGCCTCCAATGTAAACGCGCCAGCGCACTTCAGTGGCTCGCCCGTCGCAGCGTAGGCGTGGATGTCCTCTTCTGGGACTTCAGCGAAATCGAGGGAAGTAATCGCCACCTCAAGGTGCTCGCCCTTTGGTGTCACGACACAGTGACCAGTAATCAGCTCAGCCGTCCGGCCGCTCTGTTGGTGCCAGCGCTCAATGGTCTTTTCTTCCGTGTGGGGCTTGCCCTGCAACTTTCCGTCGAGAAGCAGCATTGAATCCCCGCCAATGACAATGTCATTGGGGTAGGCCGGAGAGACAGCGTGTGCCTTGGCCTGTGCGAGTTCCTCGACGATGCGTACCGGCGATGCGTCCGGAAGGGCTGTAATCACGGCATCCTCGTCGACGTTGGGCGCTACTGTGATGGGCTCGATGCCTGCAGAGCGCAGAATGTGCAGTCGCGAAGGGGAAGTGGAAGCCAAGACGATTCGGGGGCTGCTCATAGTTAGTGATTTTAGTGAGGGCGGAATCGTAAAGCCTAATTTTTGTGACAAACATGCGTGGCTGGTGGGGCGCTATCAGAATCGTGGGGATCCATTGCTGGAGCTGTGGTGGGGGCTGCCATCGGTCTGGCGTTTGTGTATTTCCTGTTCAAGGTGGTGTGGCCAGCAGCTCGTAACCGCGATCAGCGTCGTCTGGACCGGGAGCTCGATGATGAGTTTGATGGCGAGTCGCTGGGTGAGTAGCGCCAGTAACAGGCAGTAGCCAAGACCAAGGCAGTAACAAAAACCAAAGCGCCACCGTCGGAAAACCCGATGATGGCGCTTCGTGCTAGCGAATCGACGCAGTTAGCGTGCGGTAACGACTACGCGGTAAACGGTAGCTGTACTAGTAGAAATGGACGTTGCGGAACGTACCCGGTACGTGCTGGTGCGGCTGGTGGAACCCCTCTTCCAGCCGGCCCCAGTCGTTACGCGGGCCGCGGTCCTCTGGGGCACCGCCAGCTGCTGCCATACCCGCGAACAAAAGCGCGAGCGTGGCAGTTTCAGCGTCAGACGGGTTGCCCTTGAGGACGGACATGAACGGTGCAGCCGGGACCGCAGCGGTGTCCTTGTCTTCGGTTGCTGGGGTGTTTTTGGAATCGGTCACAGCGGAATGTTCCCATGCTTCTTGGCGGGTACGTTAACAACCTTGCGATTCAACAGACGCAGACCCTCAATGATCTGGCCGCGGGTCTCGCTCGGCGGGATAACGGCGTCGATGAAGCCACGCTCAGCAGCCATGTACGGGTTGACCAGGGTGGCCTCGTACTCTGCCTCGTACTCCTTCTGCAGTGCGACGACGTCCTTGCCTTCGGCCGCAGCAGCCTTGAGCTCCTTGCGGTAGATGAAGCCGACAGCGCCGGAAGCACCCATGACCGCAATCTGAGCGGTCGGCCATGCCAGGTTGATGTCAGCGCCCATGTCCTTGGAGCCCATCACACAGTAAGCTCCGCCGTAAGCCTTACGGGTGATGACGGTAATCTTCGGAACGGTGGCCTCAGCGTACGCGTACAGTAGCTTGGCGCCACGGCGGATGATGCCGTCGAACTCTTGGTTGGTGCCCGGCAGGAAGCCTGGAACGTCAACCAGCATGATGATCGGAATGTTGAAGGCATCACAGGTGCGGACGAAGCGAGCCGCCTTCTCGGATGCCTTGATGTCGAGGCAGCCAGCGAACTGAATCGGCTGGTTGGCAACGAAACCTACCGAGCGGCCCTCCACGCGACCGAAGCCGATGACCACGTTCTGTGCGTAGTCCTCCTGAATCTCCAGGAAGTCCTCGTCGTCGACCAGGCGGGTGATGACGTCCTTGATGTCGTACGGCTGGTTCGGGGAGTCCGGAATCAGCGTGTCGAGCTCGAGGTCAGTCTCAGTGATGTTGTCAGCGATGGAGCCCTCGAATGGCTCAGCCTCCATGCGAGGAGCCTCAGCGCGGTTGTTGGACGGCAGGTAGCTGACCAATTCCTGAACGAATGTCAGAGCGTCTTCGTCATCAGCAGCGGTGTAGTGCGAAGTACCGGAGGTGCTCATGTGAGTGCCAGCGCCACCCAGCTCGTCCTGTGTGACCTCTTCGCCAGTGACGGTCTTAATAACGTCCGGGCCGGTGATGAACATCTTGGAAGTGCCATCGACCATGACAATGAAGTCGGTCAGAGCCGGGGAGTAGACGTGGCCACCAGCGCAGGCACCCATGATCAGGGAAATCTGTGGGATAACGCCAGAAGCCTGGGTGTTCCGGAAGAAGATCTGGGAGTAGAGGCCGAGGGAAACAACGCCCTCCTGGATGCGGGCGCCAGCGCCTTCGTTGATGCCGATAATTGGGACACCGGTCTTGATGGCCAGATCCATGATTTTGACAATCTTTTCACCGTAGACCTCACCGAGTGCGCCACCGAAGATGGCGCCGTCCTGCGAGAAGACACAGACCTGGCGGCCATCGATGGTGCCGTAACCAGTTACAACACCGTCGGTGACAGGGCGCTTGGCGTCGAGGCCGAAGTTCTTGGAGCGGTGACGCGCGAGTGCGTCCACCTCCACGAATGAGCCCTCGTCCAAGAGAAACTCGATGCGCTCACGAGCGGTCATCTTGCCCTTGTCGTGGACGCGGTCAATACCGGCCTGGCCCATTGGGGCCTGGGTCTCTGCGAGACGGGCTCGCAGATCGGCCAGTTTTCCAGCAGTAGTGGTCAAATCCGGGGTTTCACCGGTTGATGTATTTGCGGCAGTCGTCATGCCAACTAGTTTACGTTTCGAAAACGGGGGGAGGTAGTTGGGGGCAATCGCTGTTAACAAAAGTAGGGGTAATGACTAGCTCGTTGTTCAGCAAAAAGCCTGCTCTTACAGTGGAATATTGCCGTGCTTGCGCGCAGGCCACGGTACTTTCTTTGAAGTTAGAAGGCGCAGATTTTTTATCACCCGAGTTCGTGTCTCGGAGGGGAGGATGACTTCATCAATTAACCCCCGTTCGGCGGCGCGATAAGGCGTGAGCATGTGTTGCTCGTATCCCATTTCCAGTTCAGCAATGAGTTCTTTCACACTCTCGGGAGTGCCAAATCTATCGGCCGCTGGGTCTTTTGCGAGAGCTGCTTCGGTGGCGGTTCGAATCTCGGCACGATGGAGGAAGCGTACTGCGCCAGAGGCGCCCATCACGGCGATCTGTGCCGTCGGCCAAGCCAGATTTACATCCGCGCCGAGCCCCTTTGATCCCATCACGCAATACGCGCCGCCGTAGGCTTTGCGCATGGTGACGGTGATTTTAGGAACGGTTGCTTCTGCATACGCATAGAGCAATTTAGCGCCACGGCGCAGAATTCCCTGGTGTTCTTGATTCGAGCCGGGGAGAAAGCCTGGTACATCCACGAGAAAGACGAGTGGAATGTTGAAACAATCGCAGGTTCGAACGAATCGCGCGGCTTTCTCCGCTGCATCGATATCTAGGCAGCCCGCAAATTCCATGGGCTGATTAGCGACAAACCCAACGGATTGACCGTTGAGACGGCCAAGGCCAATTACGACATTGGCTGCCCGGTTTTCCTGGATTTCCAGGAACTCCGCATCGTCGCAAAGCGCGTAGATGACTTCATGCACGTCGTACGGCGTGGAAGGGCTGTCGGGAATGAGACTGTCGAGGGTGCGATCGGTGTCGGTGATCTCGTCACTGGCATTGGAATCCCAACTGGGCGCGGGGGAGGTTGTGTTGTTGGGGAGGTAGTCGAGCAAATCGCAGACCCAGTCGAGTCCATCCTGCTCGCTAGTGGCGGTGTAATGGGAGTTTCCGGCGAGCTCCATATGGGTGTCGGCGCCGCCAAGCTCGTGCTGGCCGATCTTTTCGCCAGTGACCGTTTCAATTACGTCAGGGCCGGTGACAAACATGCGGGAGTTTTCCTCCACCATGACAACGAAGTCCGTCAGCGCTGGGGAGTAGGCATTTCCACCTGCGCAGGCACCAAAAATGACTGAAATCTGCGGAATGACGCCGCTGGCACGAACGTTGTGGTGGAACGTCTGGGCAATAAAGTCCAGTGAGACTGCGCCATCTTGGATGCGGGCGCCGGCACCTTCGTACATGCCAATAACGGGACGGCCGGTAGTGATGGCAAGGTCCTGAATCTTGACCATCTTTTCGCCGTAGACCTCTCCGAGTGCACCACCGAAGATTGTGCCGTCCTGAGAGAAGATGCAGACCTCACGGCCGTCTATGGTTCCCCAGCCGGTGATAATTCCGTCAGTCACGGGGCGTTTGGCTTCCATTCCAAATGCGGTAGTGCGGTGGCGGGCTAGCGCATCGAATTCGACAAAAGACCCTTCGTCCAGCAGGTAGTCAATGCGCTCGCGGGCATTCATACGCTCAGTCAGTTTGAGCTTGTCGTAGCCTCGCGACCCCATCGGAGTCAGTGCAGCAGTGCGTCGGCGTAGAAGGTCTTCATTGAGAAAAGCGGTGGTGTGTTGCTCCGCCGTCAAACGTGAGGAAATAGTCATGTTATGGAATGTAGTGTTTGAGAAGGAAAATAGTAAAGCGGGTGAGCTGTGATGATTCTCACGCTGTCGTCCCCTTGAGAAAGGCCTCGACGCGCTGAATCCGGCCATAGCGCTAGACTGCTGTGCATGACCGACCCCCGAATTGTTGCTTCCCGCAAGCCTCTTGATGCCGCGCGTGTGCGCGCAGCCGCGCCGGGCTGGAGTTCCATTGAGGTTGTCGAAACCACTGGTTCGACCAATGCCGATCTTCGGAAACAGGCGGCACTGGGGCAGGTGGCAGATCTCAGTGCGCTCATCGCCTCGGAGCAGACCGCAGGTCGCGGTCGGCTGAGCCGTAGTTGGACAGCTCCGGAAGGTGCATCCATTGCGCTCAGCACACTGCTGCGCCCGCAAGGGCTCGCACCGGAGCAGCTGGGGCTCTTGCCCTTAGTCGCAGGTCTCGCAGTCGTCGATGCTGTTGTAGAGGTCGTGGGTCTGGTGCCTGAGCGCGTATCCCTGAAGTGGCCGAACGATGTCCTCGTTGACGGTCGTAAGCTCTGCGGAATTCTGGTAGAGGCTGCTTCGCTGACACCACCAGCTCTCATTCCAGGAATCGGCATCAATGTTTCTCTGCAGGAAGACGAGTTGCCTGTGCCACACGCCACTTCGCTATACCTGGCGGGCGCAGACAATCTCGACCGCGACGACATCTCCGCTGGTGTGCTGCGTGCGCTGGGACGTCGTCAAGCACAGTGGCGAAAGGGCGATGCTGAGTTGCTGCGGGACTACGAGGCGGTGTGCGCGACCATCGGCTCGAACGTGCGCGTGGAGTTGCCGGGGGATCGCGTGCTGGTCGGCAAGGCGGTTGGTGTGCGTGCCGACGGCGAATTGATTGTCACCGACGAAGCTGGCACAAGCCACTTTGTTGCGGCCGGTGACGTGTTCCATGTTCGTGCCACTGACGGCGGCTATGCATCCCCGCAGACTGACTCGGACCGGAGGTAGTGCTGTATGGCCTTTCCCGATGATGAGTTGGACACGCGCGAGGCAATTCTGCTGGACACCAATCCAACTTTTGGTCGGCTGGTGTGGCCGCTCTTGGAGCTCATGGTTATCACCGGCGTCTGCTGGTTGCTGATTGGCTTTATCGACGGCCCTGCGATTGCTCCGGGAGACTTACAGGGTGTGCGTCAGCTGCTGCTGTTTGCGTGGCTGGGGCTTATTCTCTGGCGTGTTGTTCGTCCGGTACTAAGTTGGCTGGGGGAGCGGTTTGTGCTGACTGATAGGCGGATTATTTTGCGCCGCGGCATTGTACGTCCGCAGGTGGTCTCGATTGATCTGCGTTCGGTGCGTGCGGTCAATCGCAAAGGCGGAGTGTTGTATCTGCAGACACGCAGTTTCGGCCCGCCGCTGGCTGTGGAAGATATTCCCAGCTCTCGTAAGGTGGCGAAGTTGGTCTCCCGGTTGACTTAGAATTTTGGGTCATAACCTACAATCAGGGGTGTGATTGCTTCGGATACCCCTGAAAACTCCACTAATTCCACTTCTGATTCCGCTGCAGCGCTAACTGTTGCGCAGCACCCCGCGCATGCTGATGGCGTGCCGGTTGTGGCGGTGATTGGTGATGGTCAGCTGGCTCGCATGATGCAGACTGAGGCCATTGAACTGGGACAGTCCATCCGTTTGCTTGCCGGTTCGCCGGATTCTTCCGCAGCGCAGGTGTGTGCGGACGTTATCATCGGCGACTACCACGTCTGGGAGGACGTTGAACGCACTGTCGCTGGTGCGCAGGCCGTGACTTTTGACCATGAGCACGTTCCCACCGATTTTCTCAACAAGCTGACCGAGATGGGCTACTCGGTTCAGCCTCAGCCTTCAGCGTTGCTGTACGCGCAGGATAAGCTGCTGATGCGCCAGCGCCTGGAGGAACTGGGTGCTCCGGTACCTGCGTACGCTGCTATCGAGTCCGTCCAGGATGCCGAGGCCTTCTTCGACCGCGTTGACGGCGCCGTCTGCCTGAAGGCCCGCCGTGGCGGTTACGACGGTCACGGCGTGTGGTTCCCGAAGGACCGCGAGGACCTGCGCACGCTTGTCGACGAACTGTTGGGCAAGGACGTGCCGCTGATGGCCGAACGGAAGGTCGCGCTGGTTCGCGAGCTGTCGGCCATGTGTGCCCGCACACCGTCGGGTGAGGTCAAGGCCTGGCCAGTCCTCGAGTCTGTGCAGCGTGACGGCATCTGTGTTGAGGCAATCTGCCCGGCGCCGGGGCTTTCCGACGAGCTTGCGAGCACGGCCGAAAGACTCAGTGTGACCATCGCTTCCGAGTTGGGAGTAACCGGTGCGCTGGCAGTTGAGCTGTTCGAGACCGTCGATGCCGATGGCAATCCGGAGATCTACGTCAACGAGTTGGCGATGCGCCCGCACAACACTGGCCACTGGTCGCAGGACGGCTGTGAGACCAGCCAGTTTGAGCAGCACCTGCGTGCAGTTGCTGATATGCCACTGGGTTCCACTCGCCCGACTGCGCCGGTGACGGTGATGGTCAATACGCTCGGTGGTGATGAGGCCTCGGATGTGCCGATTGCGCAGCGCTTTGCTGAGGTTTGGCGCCGCTTCCCATCGGTGAAGATTCACTGGTACGGCAAGGATTGGCGCCCAGGACGTAAGCTGGGTCACGTCAATCTGTGTGGTTATGACGCAAGCGCGGAGGGCATTGCCGAGACCCGTCGAATTGCCAACCTAGCTGCTGGTTACGTAGTCGATGGAGTATGGGCAGACGGCTACACGGCATGAAGCTAGCGCCGATTAAAGCTAGTGCCTTTAAAAATTAGATTGCTATCTCAAGGAGACAACATTGGCTGAAGCAAACCAGGTGGCAAGCCCGAAGCTGGCCAACGCAACCGGTCCGTTGGTTGGTCTGATTATGGGGTCGGACTCAGATTGGCCGACCATGGAGCCGGCAGCTGAGGTACTGGCTGAGTTCGGAATTCCGTTTGAGGTAGGCGTGGTCTCTGCGCACCGTACTCCGGAACGCATGATTGATTATGCAAAGTCGGCCGCTGATAAGGGCTTGCGCTGCATTATTGCAGGTGCCGGTGGTGCTGCGCACCTACCGGGCATGGTGGCGTCTGCCACTCCGCTGCCGGTTATCGGCGTGCCCCGTGCACTCGAGAACCTGGAGGGCGTCGACTCGCTGCTGTCGATTGTTCAGATGCCGGGCGGCGTTCCGGTGGCAACCGTCGGCGTGGGCGGCGCTAAGAATGCTGGCCTGCTGGCTGTGCGTATCCTCTCGGCTGGTTACCCGGAGCTCATTGTGGCGATGGAGAACTACCAGGCCAATATGCGCGATGAAGTCCTGGAAAAGGACGAGCGCCTGCGCAAGAAGCTGATGGGTGAGTAGGGCGTCCAGCCAGCCCCCACGCTACCCGCGCATATGAACTGCGGGGTAGTGGAACGTGTCCGGGTCGGCGGTCTCCCAGGCTTCGGCCCAGTTGTGGAAGCGAGTTCCGCTCAGCAGCTCGCCTGGCTGCAGCCAGTTGTAGAGCTCCGCGTAGGTCTCACCGACCTGCTCATTGGTGCGCCGCAGCAGATGGGATGGCCCCAGCTCAGAGAAGCTATTCAGGCCCATCGATGCCAATAGGCTAGCTGCTTCCGCGACCGTGGCATTGTGATAGTTGGCCACACGCTGACCCTTGTCGTCGACATCCAAAGCCTTCCACAGACTCGGATCCTGGGTAGCCACACCCACCGGGCAGGTGTTGGTGTGACATAGCTGAGATTGAATACAGCCGGTGGCCATCATCATGCCACGAGCTGAGTTCACAAAGTCAGCGCCAATACACATGCGCTTAACAATGTCGAAGCCAGTAATGACCTTGCCGGATGCACCGAGCTTGATGCGATCTCGCAGACCGGCACCTACGAGCGCGTTATGGACGAGAATCAGACCGTCGGTAAGCGGCAGGCCAACGCGGTCGGAGTATTCCAGCGGCGCAGCGCCGGTGCCGCCTTCAGCGCCGTCGACGATGATGAAGTCTGGCGTGATGTTCTCTTCCAGCATGGCCTTGCACACGGCGAGGAACTCGAGCTGCGAGCCGACGCATAGCTTGAAACCGACCGGCTTGCCACCGTTGAGCTCGCGCATTGTGCCCATAAAACGAACAAGTTCACGCGGGGTGGAGTAGACACGGTGGTACGGCGGACTCATTACGCCCTTGCCAACTGGCACGTGGCGAGTAGCGGCGATCTCCTCATTGACCTTGTGGCCTGGCAGCATGCCACCGAGTCCCGGCTTTGCCCCCTGGCTAACTTTCAGATAGGTAGCCTTGACCTGCGAAATCTTAGCCTTTTCGCGGAACAGCTCCGGATCGAAGTCGCCATCCTCCGTACGCGCCCCGAAGTAGCCGGAACCCAGCTGCCAGTAGATGTCCGCACCGTACTTCAAGTGGTAAGGGCTGATAGCGCCCTCGCCAGTGTCCTGCACGAAATTGCCCAGTTTCGCGCCCTTATTCATTGCCATGACAGCGTTCGGGGACAGGGAGCCAAAACTCATGGCTGAAATATTGAAGATCGACGCGGAGTACGGCTGGGTGCAGTCCGGACCGCCAATATCTACGCGGGGATCTTCGATGACGTGCTGGCTCGGTGCCATGGAGTGGCGGACGTATTCGTAGCCAGGGGCGTTAATTTTGCGTTCAGTACCGAAGGACTTCTTTGAGGACAGCCCCTTCGCACGCTCGTAGACCACGGTACGAGTATCGCGGTCGAACGGAGCGCCGTCGAAGTTGCGCTCGATAAAGTACTGCTGCATCTCGGGGCGAATGGTCTCGCCCATGTAGCGCAGATGGCCAATGACCGGGAAGTTCCGCAAGATGGAGTGCTTCTTTTGAAGCATGTCATAGATAGCCACAACATCCAGGAAGAGGATGAAAGCCATCAGAATCCACCACCACGGGCTCAGATCCCATACAGCCAGTGCGCCCAAAACATTGATGAGGGCAAGAATCGCGAGAATATATGGTCGGGTAATCACAATTTCCAGATTATCGCGCCTGCCGAGAGCGCCTCTCGTCGGAGGGGATGTGATTAAATCACACGGGCTTTTTCGGCCGTAGAAATAGCAGCGACACGCTCGGTATCGCCGCCGCGCACGACGACGGCAGCACCGCCCTGAACCCAAGCCGACAGCACATTACGCGCCCATCTATCTCCGCTGACCTGTGAAGAATCAGGCACCAGCCAGCCGTCGGAAACGACGCGGGAACCGGGCGTGAGCTGCATCTCGTCCGCGTAATCGCCAGCTGATGAAAGCAGTTCTGCAGCCGACTTCTCCCCAATAACGGGGGTTTGGTCGGAGTCCGGGCCTGCGCCTAGATATGCGTCTGGGTGGAAACGAACTTCCGGACCGAAGTCAATGACTCCCGGTGGAATATCATCACCACATTCCACGACACCGCGGCCAAAGGGATCGTCGGTAAGCACTGCGATATAGGCGTCTGGGAACTTCTCTTCCCACGTGCTGACGTTAGTGACGGTGGTGAAAACAACCAGCGGCTCCTCATCACTAACGGTGACGCCAGCGCGCTCGCAGCCAAGAATGATACAGGCGGACTGCCAGATTAGTGGTAGATCAATCCATGCCTGGTCCCCGGCGACGAGGTCGAACTCATCGTGCAACATGTTGGCAATCTTGCAGGCCCAATTGTCCAGGGTCTGCGCCGACAAATCGGTACGACCGCCAGTAGTTTCGTCATAACAGGTCAAACGAGGCACCGATGGGTCGGCCTCGAGAAGTGTCTTCAGAATCTCCACGTCCCCAAGGGTAACGAGAATTGCGCGATGCCGTCGGCGTGAAGACCTAGCCTCCTAACTCAGCAGCAGGGTGAACAGCAGAACCGTCGGCAAGCAGGCGATTGTCGTAATCACGCCACAATCGCGTGCCTGCTCAAGGTTCCGGCCGAAGCGGGACGCGAATGTGTAGACATTTTGAGCAGTCGGCAAACCGGCGATAATCACGGCTGCCAGCAGCGCATGCCCGCTGAGTCCAAAGACGAAATGGCCGAACAGCAGAGCGAACGCTGGGTGGAGGAAAAGCTTCAGAGTCGACGCCACTACGACGGCGCGACGAGGGGAGTGGCCTGCTTCCATAAACGGCATACCATGCAGGCTGATACCGAAGGCCAGAAGTGCCATAGGCACCGCCGCCTGCCCCAATAGCCCCACCGGATGTGCCACGAACTGAGGTACTTCGATAGCAAACGCATTAATCGCAAGCCCCACCATCGCAGCCAGAAAAATAGGATTTTTCAGCGGAGCCATGATGACATTGCGGGGTCGAAAGCGGCCGCGGTTAGTGAGGATCTCCAGCACCGTCATGGAAGCGGGCGCATAAAAAGCAATCTGAAAAATAAGGGCCGGGACGACGGCGGTAGCGTCGTGAAGCACCGCGACCGCGATGGGCACACCGAGATTAGCGACGTTGTTGTAACTCGACGACATCGCGCCGACCACAGCATCAGCGCTGCGCTGTTTGAACATGGGTGCCACAAAGATTCGGTAGCACGCCGCCGTGGTCAAGGCAGACAGTGCCGCGACACCAAACGCCGAACCGAAGATGTTCGCCGAATCCGCCGTCGCGAGCGTGTGCGCGAGCATGCACGGCATCGCGATCCAGAACACGATCATGTTCAGGGTAAAAGATGCCCGCTTATCGACGATCTCACTGCGCCCAAACAGCCAGCCAACAATGATCAGTACTGCGACGGAACCAAAGCCGGTGAATATTTCGGTGAGAGCGGGCATAAGTGCATATTTTAGACAATAAAAAACGGACCCAATCCAATCCCCTCGGTGGGGAAGGACTGAGTCCGTTTTACGCTGTTATCGCATGTATCGTCATGCGGCCAGCGCGTAAATAAGGCCTTTCGGCGGGTATTCGAATGATCGGCTCCCGCCGACCAGCCATCTTTAGCGGCTGGTGAACGGCAGGAGTGCCATCTCGCGGGCGTTCTTCACAGCGGTAGCGACCTGGCGCTGCTGCTGCGGAGTCAGACCGGTGACGCGGCGAGAACGAATCTTGCCACGGTCAGAGATGAACTGGCGGAGCAGGTTAATGTCCTTGTAATCAACCTTCTCAACGCCTGCGGCCTTGAGTGGGTTCTTCTTCGGGCGGCGGGACTGCTCCATCCGCGCCTTCTTGTTAGAGTGATTGCGCTTCATTGGTGCTCCTCGACTTACCAGCTGGACTTACGGACGCCCGGGAGTTCGCCACGGTGGGCCATCTCACGAACGCGGACACGGGACAGGCCGAACTTGCGGAGGTAGCCACGCGGGCGACCATCTGCAGCGTCACGGTTGCGAACGCGAATCGGGGACGCGTCACGCGGCTGACGGTTCAGCTCGTACTGTGCGTCCATGCGCTCTTCGTCAGTGGAGTGCGGGGACTTGATGATGCGCTTCAGTTCAGCGCGACGTTCTGCATAACGAGCGACGATTTCCTTGCGCTGCTCGTTCTTGGCAATCTTGGACTTCTTAGCCATGAGTTAGCGCTCCTCGCGGAATTCGACGTGCTTGCGGACAACCGGATCGTACTTCTTAATGGTGATACGGTCCGGGGTATTGCGCTTGTTCTTACGGGTCACGTAGGTGTAACCGGTGCCCGCAGTGGACTTCAGCTTGATGATTGGACGAATGTCATTACGTGCCATTTTTAGATCTTCTCCCCACGTGCACGAATCTGAGCAACAACAGCTTCGATACCGTACTTGTCGATGGTCTTCAGACCCTTCGGGGACACATTCAGAGTGATGTGACGCCCCTCAGAGGCGAGGTAGAACTTCTTACGCTGCACGTTGGGGTTCCAACGGCGCGACGTGCGCCGGTGGGAGTGGGACACGGTCTTGCCGAAAGACGGCTTGCGTCCCGTAACCTGGCAAATCGCCGACATAGGGATTCCTTTGCTTCCTTGCCGCCCAATGCCGACATCACTGGTGCGCCACGCCGGATTATTGAGTAACCAAGGATTCCACCTGGCCTTTTCCGGGGCGCTGCCCATTGACACTCGACGCTGAGCGCGTAAACGAATAACTAGACAACAGCGAGAGAACAGTTTACACACGAGTTGCGGGATAACCTAATCGCTGTTCCACTGTGGTTTTCTTGGTGCAAATCTCTAATGTCGTCATAGAGTTCGTGCTTGTTGACGGGCGCCCGCCTGTCGACGGGCGTTAGCGCAGAGTCCTTTTTTTAATTTTTGGGCTCGAGCCTGTAATATTCCATCGAGTGTCACATGCCGGTTTGTAGAAATATTGACCTGGTGCGTGTCATTGTAAGTCGTGTTCGTACCCAACTCAGGCACGATTCTCCCGCTGTTAGCTGGGTGAAAGCGACCTGAAGTTCAATCCTGAGGGAAACGAGAATTAATGAAGAAGGACATCCATCCTGATTACCACCCGGTGGTTTTCAAGGACGCAGGCACGGGTCACTCTTTCCTTACCCGTTCCACCGCCACCTCCGACCGCACTGTCGAGTGGGAAGACGGTAACGAGTACCCGCTGATCGTCGTTGACGTCACCAGCGAGTCGCACCCGTTCTGGACCGGTGCTCAGCGTGTCATGGACACCGCTGGTCGCGTCGAGAAGTTCCAGCGTCGTTACGGTAACCGCATTCGCCGCGCGAAGAAGAACTAAGAATAGGAGGGGAATAAGAAAATGGCAGTACCAAAGCGTCGCATGTCGCGAGCTAACACCCGCGCCCGCCGTTCCCAGTGGAAGAGCAACAACGTCGCTCTCCAGGAAGTCAAGGTAAACGGCCGCGTCTACAACGTTCCTCGTCGCATCGCCAAGGCTGTTCAGCTCGGCCTGGTTGACGTCGAGAAGTTCTAACGCGCATCTTTAAGGATGCTGACATCGTTCCTCGCTGAATCCCAGAGCGCTTTGAGCGTGCAGAGTGCGTTCAGTGCGTAAGGAACGGTTGATAAAGAGCTTTTAACCTCACCCCATCGCTTGTACTTGGCGATGGGGTGAGGTTTTTCAGTTGTATGGCCCAGTTTTTGCGAGCTCTCTCACGAAGAATCTGTGTCACATTTACACTCACCTTATATTTTCAAGGCACAATGGGCAGTATGAAGATTTTGGTAGTTGATGACGATCAAGCGGTACGCGAAGCGTTGCGGCGATCGTTGACTTTTAATGGCTACACGGTCGAGCTCGCTGAGGATGGCGCAGAGGCCTTGGAAAAGATCGCCAAGGATCGTCCGGATTTAGCCATTCTGGATGTCATGATGCCGAAGCTCGACGGCCTCGATGTTTGCCGTCGGCTTCGCAGCGAAGGCGATGATTTGCCGGTCATGATGTTGACTGCACGTGATTCGGTCTCCGAGCGCGTAGCTGGTCTTGATGCCGGCGCAGACGACTACCTGCCTAAGCCTTTCGCATTGGAAGAGCTACTCGCTCGTGTGCGTTCACTCCTTCGTCGTTCTGCTTTGGAAGTGCCTGCGATGGAAGATGCCGCAACTCTGCAGTTTGAGGATCTCTCCCTTGACCCGGAAACTCGTGAGGTCTTCCGCGGTGAACGCCGCATTAGTCTCACTCGTACAGAATTTGCGCTGCTGGAATTGCTGATGAGCAACCCTCGGCGTGTACTCTCCCGTACCGCCATTTTGGAGGACGTCTGGGGGTATGACTTCCCGACGTCCGGAAATGCGCTTGAGGTCTACATTGGCTACCTGCGTCGCAAGACTGAGGCAGAGGGAGAGCCGCGTCTGATTCACACTGTGCGTGGTGTCGGTTATGTGATGCGGGAGACCGCACCGTGATGTTGCGCCGTCGTCGTTTGACCGGCGGTGGCGTGCAATCAGATCAGCGTTCCGCCACCGAGGTCACCCCGGGACAAGGTGCCGGTGAAAAGCAAGAGAAGTCCGCGGATGCTGAGAGGACGGTAGGGGAGTCCCTCGTTGATCTGCCCCGGAGTTCGCGTATCCCTTCACTGCGTTGGCGGCTGACCATTTTGACGGCGCTCATTGTGGCGATGTCTGTGGGGCTGATGACGTTGGCTGCGTTTTTTACTGTGCAGGCAACGCTGTACCGCGAAGTGGATAGTAACCTCCGTAGCCAGGCGGAAAAACTGCTTATGTCCCCGTATGCGTCGGAGTTTGCCATTGGTCCCTCTTTTGAGGCGGACTCAAACAGGATTCTGAACCCCGATTTGGATGCGGTGTACTTTGCCCACGGCAGTGTGGCGGGTAAGGGCGGTGGCTCAATCTCTATTGGTGGTCCGGAACTCGCAGTGTTGCGAGGGAATCGCCAGGAATCGATTCGTACCGATGAGTACAACGGCCGTCGTGTATATGCCGTCCGCGCCGAAGATGGTGCGACGCTGATTCTCTCGCAGGACTTGAACTCGACGCAGTCGGTCTTGAAATCGCTCGGTGCAGTGCTGCTGAGTATTTCTGCAATCGGAATTCTCTTCGCCATCGGATCAGGTATTACGGTGGCAACAACGGGTCTGCGTCCGGTCACTCGGTTGCGCATTGCCGCGGAGCGAGTAACGGAGACCGATGAGCTGCGCCCAATCCCTGTGGAGGGCGACGATGAGCTTGCGCGCTTTACCCGCAGCTTCAATGAGATGTTGGCTGCACTTCAAGCGTCGCGCATTAAGCAGGCGGAGCTGGTTGCAGATGCTGGTCATGAGTTGAAGACCCCGCTGACGTCGTTACGCACAAATATTGAACTGCTGATGATGGCCTCCCGCTCGGGAGCGGCAATCTCGGATGCGGATCGCGCGGATCTGGAAGCTGACGTCATCGCACAGCTGGAAGAGTTGTCGACATTGGTTGGTGACCTCGTCGATTTGGCACGCGAAGATGGGCCGCAACAGGTTATTGAACATGTCGATGTCGATGAAATCATTTCCACGTCGTTAGCGCGTGTTGAACGTCGTCGGCCGGATATCACTTTCGACGTGCAGACCACTCCGTGGTATGTCTACGGGGATCCGGCGGGGCTTGGCCGGGCAGTTTTGAACTTGATGGACAACGCTGCAAAGTGGTCGCCAGAAAATGGCACCGTGCGGGTTCGTCTGACGCCACTCAGCGAGGTTGTCGCTGAATTCACGGTGGCGGACTCGGGGCCGGGTATCCCGAAGGAAGATCGTCACAAGGTCTTCGAGCGGTTCTACCGTTCCATTCAGTCACGGTCTATGCCTGGATCCGGCCTGGGGTTGGCCATTGTGAAGTCAGTCATCGTCCGCCACGGGGGCACGATTACTGCCGATGAATCCGACGATGGCGGTGCTTTGATGCGGGTGACGCTGCCGGGCAGCCCGTACAGCGGGAGAGATGAAGACTCCGATTCAGCTCAAGAGCCTAGCTAGAAACGCATATCCCCACGTCAAAGTCGATGTAATCCCCGCTGCGTGCGGCCTTTTAAGGAAGTGCGTGGCGGGGATTCGGTGTTTCATTCGGGGAATTTTCGGCGAGACTGCAGACTGCTCTCAGCCAATTGTTAGACAGACAGTGCAAGGTATTACGTATGAGCAACTCTTTCAACGATTCCTCGCGAGGAGATGAGCGGGGACACTACTCCTCGCAGTCTCACAACTTCAGCGAGAACCGTGCCATGGGGGATGCTGGTGAGACAAGCCAGTTTTCTGTCAATGAGCGCGGCTGGGAGAATTCCCACTACAACACCATCCCGTCTCAGCCGAACGGCGCTTACGGAGGCGGTTCAGAGTGGGACGTTCCGGCCAATCAGCAGAAGACCAAGGGTGCCCAGGGGGCTAAGGGCATGGGGGCGCTGGCAGTCGCTGCCCTGATGCTGTGCTCGGCCGGTATTGGTGGCGGTGTCGGCGCATGGGTAGTTCACAACTCGCAGTCGTCGGTCCCCGCGGACAACGCGCTGGATAAGCCTGCGGAAACCCGCCAGGTAGCAGCAGCTGAGGGGTCCGTGGAGAAGGTCGCGCAGAAGGTCCTTCCCAGTGTCGTCTCCATCACCACTGCCTCGGAGCGGGGCACGGCGTCGGGGTCAGGCTCCATTCTGTCGTCCGACGGTCTGGTCCTGACGAATAATCACGTCGTCGCAGGCGCGGGCCCGGACGCACAAATGGAAGTCTTGCTGGCCGACGGCACGACGCACTCGGCAACTCTGGTTGCAGGGGATGCAGCTACTGACATCGCCGTTATTCGAATTGAAGGTGTCAACGGGCTGCGCCCAATTTCACTGGGCAATTCCTCGCAGGTCCAGGTTGGCCAGGAAGTGGTGGCCGTTGGCTCGCCACTGGGACTGACCTCCACCGTTACGCAGGGCATTGTCTCCGCTAAGAATCGTCCGGTCACCGCCGCGGGTGAAGACGGTCAGTCCTCGGTCATTGATGCAATCCAGACCGACGCGGCGATTAATCCGGGTAACTCCGGTGGAGCGCTAGTGGATATGGAAGGCAACCTTATCGGTGTGCCCAGCGTGATTGCCTCTAACAGTGCGGGATCGGAGCAAGCGGGCAGCATTGGCCTTGGTTTCGCTATTCCGGTTAATCAGGCTCGTCGCATAGCGGAAGACCTGATTGATTCCGGTAAGGCCCGGATGCCTGTCATTGGTGCCCAGATTGATTCGCGTCCGATTGCACGTGGTGCACTGGTGCGGGAGGTAACGCCAGGCGGCCCAGCTGACAAAGCGGGACTGAAAGACGGTGACCTGATTACCAAGGTTGATGACCGCACACTTGACAACGGCGTTGCACTAATTGCGGCTATCCGCTCGCATCGGATCGGGGATTCTGTCACACTTACAGTTACAGATGAGCGAGGCGGCAACGAGCGAACAGTCGATGTCACCTTGGCAGAAGCCCAGGATTGATAAGCAGCGTGGTGGAGTAGTAGCTCACCATCTGTAAAAGATTTTCGAGTGAAACTTCGAGTGTAGAGCTGTGGGAGAAAGCGAGTTAGAGCAGATGAGTGAAACTGTGAGTACTGAGCCAAGTGACGTTAACCTCGCTGAGATGGAGCGTCTTATCAACGACGACGGCCAGGTCCGAAATGCGTTTGTAGTCCTCGTGGGCGATCATTTCGAGAACCCGGATGCTGCGGCTTCGCTCATGGTTGAGCTGTTGGAAGAAGACGGCTACTCGGTCGATGCTGTGGTCAGTACGGGTGCAGTGAAGCGTGAGATCCGGAAGGCGCTCGATACCGCTGTTGTTGGTGGCGCGGATTTGGTCGTCACGGTGGGAGGCGTTGGCGTTGGGCCTCGTGCGAAGACCCCGGATGCCACTCGCAAAGTTCTCGATGTACGACTGCAGGGCATTGAGCAGGCTATTCGTAACTCCGGTATGGGAGCCGGCGCCTTGGATGCGGGGCTGTCACGCGGGTTGGCTGGTGTGTCCGGTCAGACGGTGATTATCAATCTCGCGGAGTCGCGCGCTGCAGTGCGCGATGGCATGGCGACAATTCTCCCGCTGGTCTCTCATGTGCTTGATGATCTCTGCCGCTGGAGCGTCTAGGAATGGGCGACGCCAATCAGCCCAATCAGCCCGAGCAAGCTGCGCCGCGCAGTGGCAGTCGTAGGCAACGTCGTCGCGCAGGTGCACCGGCGAAAAACTTTGCCCAGTCGCGCAGTGCGAAAACCGCGCGCACAGTGCGCTATCACGATGAATCTCCGGAGGATGCTCGTGGTTTTGATGCGGACTACTGGACAAAACAGCGCCCACCCCATTGGGGATGAGCGCTGTGCAAAGGCGTTAGTTGGCTTCTTGTCGGAAGGTCTCAACTAACAGCTAGAGGCTAGTTCAGTTCCGACTTCGGCTTGCCGTTCTGTTCTGCCAGCAGGTCACGAATCTCGGTCAGCAGGTCAGCCTCGGTGACCTCCGGCTCAGCGGAGGTCTCCAGGCGAGCCTCACGCATCGAGTTGAACTTGTTCATCGGAGCAACGATGACGAAGTAGACAACCGCTGCGACCAGCAGGAAGTTGATTACTGCGGTGATGACAGCTGCAAAGTCAAGGTAGGTCGACGGGTTGCCGCTGATGATTTCGAAGCCAAGGCCAGTAACCTCAGCGCCACCGATGGTGTTCAGCAGCGGCTCGAGCAGGCTTTCGGTGAAAGCAGTGACGATTGCGGTGAACGCAGCACCGATGACAACACCGACCGCCAGGTCGATGACGTTGCCGCGCATGATGAACTCTTTAAAGCCCTTAAGCATAGGAAATTTCCTTCTGTAGAAACGGAACAAACCAAACGAGACCTGTGAGTCATCGCGTAGCTCAATGCAGGCCCATACGATTTCAGAAACAGGGAAGTGCGCTGTCCGGCAGTGTCACTCTTCTTAGTTCTAATCGTAATTTTGAATTGCCGAGCCATTGTATCCCGACACCAAGTTATGGGACAAGTCAACTTTCTACGGAAAACGCTGTTCAGGGCCATGAAATCTTGTAATCAGTGAGACTTTGGTCACTAACCCGAGAGTAACAGTGTGAGCGGGGACGTTAGCGATGTCGCTGCCACCACCTCCGCGGCACCAGTGGGCAGTGCAACCAAAACCACCTCTTCGTCGACGATGTTGACCACCTTTGCCCCGTGTGCAAGCGGCGCTGCCATCCCGCGCTCATCCGCGGTCGACACAATATCCACGCTGTCACCAGTGCGAAGAGCGGACACGATGCCCACATCAGTCAACGTGATGGCAATAATTTTGCTTTCCGACATCCCAGTCAACGACTTGGCTAGTGATGGGCCGACCATTCGCTGCTCTGTAAGTATCTCTCCTGGTGACATGCCGGTGGCCAGGGTGCGTCCCCGCACAGCAGCGATGTCCGTTACGGCCCCGCCAGGAACGAGATCCCGGGGAATGTCCTTGAAAGCCACATCTTGTTCTGCCACCGATGCGCCACCGGCAATGGATTTGGCGCTAATCATGACCCGGATATGGCCGCTGCGAGGTGTCAATGACTCCACCGCCGCCAGTCCGACGGCACATAGGAAAACTGTGACTGCAACTATTCGCCGAATAGTTGCGGGGCGGGGCTTTCGGAATGGACGCGGAAACCGGGACGAGTGTTTTGGGTTCATATTAAGTTAGGCGCGAAAAACCCGGAATCGGTTCCATTAAACCTGTGAAATCCCCGCTGGCGTGATCACATAATCGGCGGGAACGTCGTGCTCATCGTAGGCAAGCTCCGTGCGCAACTCGGTGTCGAAAACCGCAACAGCGATGACAGCAGCTCTCGCCCCATCCGTATCGCCGTCGCGTCGAGCGAAAACCAAGCTGCGATCGTAATAACCAGCGCCACGCCCTAACCGCATCCCAGTTTGGGGGTCGGCCGCAACTGCCGGCAGAATAATGGCGTCGGCAACACCTAGCTCCTTCGGGCCGGCGGCGCTTTCCATCGAAACAGGTTCCAAGAGTCCAAATCGCCCTTTGCTGAAGCCGTCGGTGTAGTAACCCCAGTGCAGCGGCTGTGGCGGACCGGGCGGGCAGACGGGAAGCAGAATTCGTGCTCCGGGAACCGCGTTGGCCAAAGCCTCCACAAAGCCCTGGCCGGGCTCACCATCAGTCGAACTAGAAACGCTTGCACCGGGCTCGTCGCCAGCGGGGACATAAGCGGCGATGACGGGTTTTGTGAGGTCACCGACGGTATTGGATAACCATTCTTGCAACCGCTGTACCAGTGCTTCGTCGTCAAGCATGCGCTCACGCTGCCCCTTGGCGGCGCGTGCGGCGAGTACCTCGTGCCGTGTGCGGGTTTTGAAATCGGACGTGGTTTCGGGAAGCGGAGCCATACCTGCAAACCTACTCTGTCAGGTAGGGGAGCGGCCTCGGTCGTCAGCGCAGGAGAAAATTTCTGATTGACGCGTTGAAAAAAGCGGGGTCAGCCTCCGAGCAAATGGAAGTTATATAGGTATCGTTGCCATTATGGTCTCATCGTCTAAAGAGTCTGGTTCGGACATGACTACTCCGGTTCGAACTGTCATCGTTCCTGCCGCGGGCATGGGTACGCGATTCTTGCCTGCCACCAAGACAGTGCCGAAAGAATTGCTGCCCGTGGTTGATACGCCGGGCATCGAGATGATTGCTGAAGAGGCCGCCGCCACTGGTGCGCAACGCCTGGCTATTGTCACGGCGCCGAGTAAGGATGGCGTGCTGGGACACTTCGACCCACGCCCGGATCTTGAGCAGACTCTCGCCGAGCGTGGCAAGGACAAAATTGCAGCGAAGGTACGCCGCGCCACCGAGGTCATTCGCGTGGAATCCGTTGTCCAAGATCGACCGCTGGGCCTGGGGCATGCGGTGTTGGTCGCAGAGCCGCTGCTCGAAGACGATGAGGACAGCGTTGCTGTCATGCTTCCCGACGATCTCGTGCTCCCAGTGGGCGTGATGGATCGCATGACGGAAGTGCGCGAGCGCTTTGGCGGCTCGGTGCTATGTGCGCTGGAAATTCCTCACGAAGAGGTCTACAACTACGGTGTCTTCGATATTGAGGACGCCACCCCGGCGGAGTCGGGTGAGCTCGGTGAGAACGCGGCTGATGCTGATGCTTGGGACGATGTGAAGCGAGTCAAGGGCATGGTGGAAAAGCCGGACCCTGCGGATGCTCCATCCAACTTCGTGGCAGTCGGACGTTACTTGCTCGATCGTGCCATCTTCGATGCGCTGCGCCGCATCCCGCGCGGTAAGGGCGGCGAATACCAGCTCACCGATGCAATTGAGCTGCTGATTCAAGAGGGGCATCCGGTTCATGTGGTCGTCCACAAGGGGTTCCGCCATGACCTGGGAAATCCTGGTGGCTTCATTCGCGCTTGCGTAGACTTTGGACTCAGGCATCCGGACTACGGCGAGGGGCTGCGCGAGTATATGCAGCAGCGTCTGGCGCAGGATGAACAGGCTTAAAGCCTTTTTATAGAGGCTGTACTTATCTAGAGGCTTGTACTGAGAAGCTGAATAGCCATAAAGCGCACCGCGGGTTGGTGCCGAGGAAGGTAAAACATGCGTTCTGTGGAAGAACAGTTGGCGGCAATCACCGCGCACGCTGTGATGCCTGATCCTGTGCGCGTTGCTATTTCGGAATCCCTCGGCATGCTGTGCGCTGAAGATGTCATCGCAGAGCAGCCGTTGCCGGGATTCGTGCAGTCAGCAATCGATGGTTATGCAGTGCGCGCTGTCGATATCGTCGGCGAATCTGGTTCTTTACCTCCGGATGCGCGTCAGAGTGATGTTGATTTTCGCGAGGTCGAGCTGCCTGTTGTCGGTGAGGTGACAGCCGGCTCTCACCACCCGATGCGTCTCCAGCCGAAGCAGGCCGTGCGCGTACAAACTGGTGCGCCGCTGCCATCGCTTGCCGACGCTGTCGTGCCCCTAAACTGGACCGACCGCGGTGGCCGTCGAGTTAATGTTCTCCATCCGGTCTACTCCGGTGACTTTGTGCGGAAGGTCGGCGACGACGTGCAGCCGGGTGACGTGGCGGTGTCTTTGGACTCGGTAATTTCGCCGTCGCAGGTTGGATTGTTGGCAGCAGTGGGGCGTTCGAAGGTTTTGGTGCACCCCAAGCCGCGTATGTCCGTGATTTCCATTGGTAATGAGTTGGTCGATGTTGACCGCACGCCAGGCCTCGGTCAGGTCTACGACGTCAACTCCTACGCGTTGGCAGCAGCCGGCCGCGATGCTGGGGCCGAGGTGCACCGAGTGGGTATTGCCACCGGTGAGCCCCGTCGCATCCGGGAAATCATCGAGGGCCAGCTCATTCGCAGTGAGCTCTTGGTCATCACGGGGGCTGTCGGCGGTGCCGCGGGTGAGCAGATTCGCCGTGTGCTGGCTGAATTGGGCGAGGTTGATGTTTCCCGCATCGCTATGCATCCTGGTTCGGTCCAGGGCTTTGGTCTGCTGGGAGATGACAAGATTCCAACGTTCCTGCTGCCGTCGAACCCGGTCGGCGCATTGGTCGTTTTTGAGGTTATGGTTCGTCCCCTCATTCGACTGGCCCTGGGTAAGCGCAATCCTCGCCGCCGCGCTGTCACAGCTCGTGCTGTCGGCCCGATCGAGTCGGCGGAGAAGCGTCGCGGGTATATCCGTGGTCAGCTCATGCGTGACCGTGAGACCGGCGAATACATGGTGCAGCCGCTGGGAGGTTCCGGCGGTGCGCAAGCCCACCTTCTGGCCGGCATGTCGGAAGCCAACAGTCTCATCGTGATTCCGGAAGACGTGCTACACGTGCGTCCTGGAGATGTCGTTGACGTGCTGTTCATGGCGCGCCAAGCCTAACCACACCCCACTACCGCGAGTATCGTTGCTGTGCGTACTTCCCGTCTAATAACCAGTGGCGGCCGAGTCCGCCTGCGTGTGCCAGAGCGAACTGATGCCTCTACATGGCGGGCACTGCGGCTGCGTGATGAGCCCATTTTGCGGCCTGTGGAGCCAACCCTCGACGACGACTGGGATAACGCCCACAAGGTTTCCGTTTTCCGCCGTAACCTTCGCAGTTGGCGTCGTTCAGAGGCGGCGGGGGAAATGTTTGTTTCCACCATTGAGGTAGACGGCCAGTTCGCCGGCATGCTCACGCTCGGAGGCATTACGCCTTTCCCCGTCGCTCACGCCTGGATTGGCTATTGGGTCGGCAGCAGCTTTACATGTGGAGGAGTCGCCACTGCTGCAGTGGCGTTGGCGTCGGATTATGCCAAGAAAGTTGGCGTCCACCGAATTGAAGCGACTGTGTTGGACAGCAATGTCCCGTCGATACGCGTGCTGGAAAACTGTGGGTTCGAGTATGAGGGCGTGGCGCGGGAAGCCTTCCATATGGATGGTGCGTGGCGCGATCATCTGACCTATGCGCGGGTGGGGGAGGACAGTGCAGTGGACCTCATCGTGGCGAGTGGTCGTGCGCAATATGAAGAGGCGGAGAAATACCCACCGCAACGGCGCGCCTGAGTAGTCTGAGCAGCGCACGCCGATAGGGTGATGACAACTCTACTATTGGGCGAGTTCGCTCTAGATACGCTGGCTGCCTTCGTAAATGCCTCTGTGGAAGGGCATGTGGGCGGTGTATTTGGGCCGGGGAGAGACGGCGAAACCCCGGGCGAAGTCGCAAGGAGACGCAGAATATGTCAACTTCTCTGTTGCTGATACTCATCGTTGTACTGTGGCTGTTTGTGCTGGCCCCGCTGGTGGTCAATACGCGCAAGCCGATTCGTCGTACATCCGATGCGCTAGGTAAGACCCGCGTGCTGCATCGTGGTGGCGAGGAGCTGGCCACGACGCGCCGCCGTCCGTCTTTTAAGGAGTCGGACGTGCGCGTGGCCGAAGAAGTCGACGATTCTCTCGAAACCGTTGACGCGCAGGTCGACGATGACTTCGATGTCAGCGACGTGCTTATCGACGACACCGTGGACGAGGCGGCCGACCCGGCCGTCGTCGACGGCGATATCGTCTACGAGCTGGAAGCAGCAGATGCAGAGGAGGAGGCCCCGCAGGCGGATGATTCCGCTACCGAGGAAGCCACTGCTGAGTCTTCTGACCGCTCTGACATGGACGTATCCGATGATGAATCTGCAGACCAGTCGCTACAGGCTGTCGTTGATGACGAGGATGCTGAATCTGACTCCGCCGTCGCCTCCGCCGAAGGTGACGTGGTTCGTGCAGATGAGTCTTCTTCCGATGTGAGCGTTGACGTTCGCCGTCAATTCGTCGACGCCGATGACTTGATGTTCGAAGATGCTGTTGAATCTGACGCTGATTCCGGTGCCGCGGCTGACGCTGAGCACGTTGACGCTGAGGCTCTCTCTGAGACTGAAGAGGAAGCAGACACCGTAGACGAGCAGGCAGAACTCGATGCGACCGTCGAGAACGACAGTGACCACGCTGTCGAGTCCAACGATGACGCAGTCGCTGTCGATGACACCTTGACCGAAGATGATTACGCGTTCGCTGAGAAGCGCCGTGGTCGCGGTGGGTTCGATCCGATTTCGGATGCCCAGTACGCTGAGACTCGCTTTGCTCGCCGCCGCCGTTCTGTTGCTGGGCTGGCAGCGTTTATCGCAGTCACGGTCATCATCGCTGCTTTCGCCGGTGGTTGGACCTGGTGGATTCCACTGGTCGGCGTCGGCTTGATGACCCTGTACCTGGTCAACCTGCGCCGCACCGTGCGTGCAGAGCAGGAACTGCGGGCTCGCCGAATTCGCCGTATGAAGATGGCCCGCCTCGGTGTGCGTAACCGCGAGGATGATGAGCTGGGAATTCCACAGCGACTGCGCCGTCCCGGCGCGGTAGTAGTCGAGCTTGATGATGAGGACCCGGATTTCGCAGATCTGGCCTACACTGACTACCGCTTTGATGACGACGATTACGACGAAATGCCGCAGGCTCGCGTGAGCTAGTCCTGTGAGCTGAGCCGTAGAACAACCTTAAAGTTGTCTGAGCACGTCAGCGCGATTTTTTGTTAGAAACTCGGCCTGTTACGATGTCACTACCTAAGACATGACACACCGGGTGTGTTTGGCGGAAGGCTTCTCCCGAGGGGTTGGGAGAAGCCTTTTTGCATGTTAAAGTCGCTGGCCTTTCGCTGCCGCAGTGCTACCGTGCTTTGACCGTGCCGTCGGGTAGCATGTCCCTCATGGATCGACCGGTAATGCGCGATATCGCGCTCGTGATTCTCCGCCTAATACTCGGAATTATCTTCATCTGCCATGGCTGGGACAAGATTTTTATCACCGGTATTGACAAGACGACCGGTTACTTTGTCGCTGCGAATATCCCGCAGGCGCACTTGACGGTCTGGGTTGTCGCTCTAGTCGAACTGGTCGGAGGCGCGTTGCTGATTCTGGGACTCTTGGCCCCGACGGTGGCGATGGTCTTCATCATTGAAATGATTGGTGCCTGGTGGTCGATGCACCTGGGCAATGGTCTGTTTATCCGTGACAACGGTGCGGAGCTCGTGATGTCACTCATCGGTGGGCTGGTGATGATTTTCGTTTTCGGAGCCGGCCGTTTCAGCTTGGACAGGCAATTCATCAGATAAGACCTCATTAGGTACAACCCCCTTAAGAGTTAAAAGCGGAGGAGATTCCCCGTGGAGTGCGAGGAAATTCGCGCAGCATTGTCAGCTCGCCTCGATGGCGAGCAGGCAAGTATTGCCGATGAAGTCATCGATGCCCATCTTGGGGCCTGCGAGGAGTGCCGAGCTTGGTACGAGCGAGCGGTGCGGCTGAACCGCGCCCTTACGGTTGGGCCTGCCGATGGTATGCCGGAGGTTTCCACGGATGATCTCTCGGAGCGCATTTTGGTCTCCATCGAACCGGAGCGCCGCCGGCGTGAGCGCGCATGGCTGCTCATAGCCGGCACCGCCCGCGGGGTGCTCATTGCGTTGGGACTTTGCTGGGCGGTCTGGGGGATTGCGACGCTGGTAGACGCCTCCGACATGATGACGCTTGGACTTTCCTCGACACAGCCGCAGGACGGTGCAGGAATCGCAACAAGCACGGGAGCGCCTATCGACGGTTCCACTGCCACCGTTGACCCAATGGAGCTCGGAGCACGCCTTGCCATTCAACTCGCGGCAATTCGGCTTGCATTGGCAGTGGGATTGTTCTGGGCTGCTTGGCGGCCGCGCGCTGCCATGGGCATGGCGCCGGTCTACGGTGCCGTCGCCACGTTCAGCATCGGTTTTGGTATTCGTGACATTCTCATCGGTGCCCAGGGAGCATCAGAGATCGCTGGCCTGGCATTGATGTTTGTCTCCGCTTTGACGCTGGCCGTTGTGTGGCTGGGCGGCTATACGCCGACGGCAATCGCACAGGCATGGCGGGCCGCCTCGGGGTTGCCGGTCACAGGCGTGCCACCACAGCGGGACTAGCTCCAAGATGGCAACCAGAACCGCCATTCAAAGTGGTTGAGAGGCAGCGGGTAGCCGGTCAAAATTGGCAGCCAGAACACAAACGCGGTCACCACTAGTGCGGCGTGCGTGCCAACGATTACCAACCCCACCGGCTTACCGCCGGGCCGCCAGTGTGAGAGATCGTCGGCAAGCAGAGCAAAGGCGATGAGTACGAATGGAATCAGCGCGGTGGCGTAGAAAAAGTACATCTGCCGGTCGTAGCCGATGACCCACGGCAGCCACGAGGCGAGGAAACCGATGACGGGCAGCGCGTAGCGGCCGTCGCGGCGGCCGAGCCAACGCCATGTGGCCCACAGGACCACGGGGACCAGCAACCACCAGATGGGCGGGGTGCCAAAGAGCATCATCCAGCCCTTGCACTCCTGGCCGCCACTGCAGGTGGTTTCGGTGGAGTAGTAGAGCATTGGCCGCCAACTGACCAGCCACTCCCAAGGCTTGGACTCCCAAGGGTGTTTGTGGCCATTAGAGGTGGTCAGCTCGGCGTGGAACTTCAGCACGCTGTTTTGGTAGTGCAGGTAGTTCTGCAGGGCCTCGGGAAGCCAGTCGGTGCCGGGGAGTCCCGTATCGCGGTCTTCGGGTGAGACATGGCGATAGACCGACGTTTCTTCGGCGAACCAGGAACGCCAACTTAAGAAGTAAACGCCCAGCGGGACTACCACCAGATCACGCAACGCCGGGGCGGTATCACGGGAGAGTGCGCCGAGCACGGGTTTGTGCGCACCGGCATTCTTGCGGGAGACCAGATCCGTGAAGACGGACCACAGACCGAATGCGGCCATGTAATACAGGCCAGACCACTTCACCCCGGTGGCAAGCCCCAGCATGATGCCGGCGAGCAGTCGCCACCAGCGATAACTGAGATAGGGGCCGAAACTACCTAGCTCCGTGGCGGATTCCAGGCGCTTGCGGGCATCGGCCTGGTCGATGAGAAGTGCCCACGCGGCCGCAGTGATGAAGAAGGTCTGAATCATGTCCAGCATGCCGACCCGGGAGGAGACAAACAGCACTCCGTCGGCAAGCGCATAGAGACCAGCGATACCCACTGCCAACCGCGAGCCGCGAGAGATGCGTCGGACGATGTCCATGAGCAGCAGTATGACCAGCGTGCCACACACCGCCGACATAAACCGCCAGCCCATTGGTGAGTAACCGAAGATCCATTCGCCCAAGGCGATGACCTGCTTGGCCACTGGCGGATGCACAATCAGACCGTAGCCGGGATTGTCCTCAATGCCAGACGAGATGGGGTCGCGGGTGGACTCCAGAATCTGCCATGCTTGCGGCACATAGTGCTTTTCATCGAAGAGCGGGGTGCCATTGTCGGTCTTGGCAGCAAGCCCGATGAAACGGGTTAGCGCTGCGACGATTCCGAGAACCACAAAAGTGGCGGTATCCCATTTGTCCCACCGCCGCAGTGGCGGCAGCGAGGGCACCGGGGGAATCGGGCGCAGGAAACGCTTTTTCGCGCGGCGCTCGGTTTCCGGTGGTGGGGTTAAAGCGGCATCGGTCACGAATGTCAGTTTAAGCTATGGAATCATGACGCATTCGGCATCGAACTTCCAACCGCACGAGAACGCGCCTCTTAGCGAGGCAATGACGCTGGCTCCTGGCATCACTCTGGTGGCAACGCCGCTGGGCAATATCGCCGATGCCTCCGACCGCTTGCGCGGTGCGCTTATCGACGCCGATATCATCGCCGCGGAAGACACCAGGCGGGCACGCAACCTGGCCACAGCGCTGGGCATTTCCCCCAAGGGGAAGTTTGTTTCGAACTTCGATCACAACGAAGAGAGCCGCACTGAGTCGCTGATTCAGGCGGCGAAGGCGGGACAGAAAGTCATTGTGGTGACCGATGCGGGGATGCCGGTGGTGTCGGATCCTGGCCTGGCTGTGGTGGCGGCTGCACATGATGCGGGCGTGCCGGTGTCCTGTGTACCAGGACCGAGCGCGGTGACTACCGCATTGGCTCTCAGTGGTTTGGGTGTCGGCCACTTTTGCTTCGATGGTTTTGCACCTCGTAAACAGGGGGCGCGCCGGGCATGGTTGGAATCACTGAAGACAGAGAAGCGGGCCTGTTGTTTCTTTGAGTCGCCGCATCGGTTGGCTGTTACGTTGGCCGATGCTGCGGAGATTTTGGGTGAGGAGCGGCGCGCGTCGGTAAGCCGTGAGTTGACCAAGCGTTTTGAAGAGACTCGCCGTGCGACGCTGGGGGAGTTGGCGGCGTGGGCGGAGGAAGGTGTCCGCGGCGAAATTACGGTGGTGATTGAAGGCGCGGGGCAGCAGGCAACGGAGGTATCCACGGAGGGCTTGGTTGACCGCGTGGAGGAGCTCGTGGCTGATGGCATGCGACTGAAGGATGCCGCGAAGCAGGTTGCAGCAGAGGCGGGAATGACGAAGCATCGAGATCTCTACCAGGCCGTTTTAGCAGCTCGGGACGAAAATCGTTAACTGATTGTTACTTTGTGGCGGAAAATGTTCAAGCGCACGCCAGTGAACAGGGTAAACTCCGTTATTGGAAGTTTTTTGCAACCCATAAAAAATGAGGAAAACCTGAGAGAATCCACATCCTGAGTTGAAATCCCAGGTCAATGGTGGACATGGTGGAGGAATGACGAATCCACCAGAGCATGAAATACAACAAGAAGTAGGGGAGTCAGTCGTCGGCGAAGTCAGGGCCGACGATTCTCACGCTCCCGTGAACCTCGGGGTTACCATCCCCGCCGTTGTCGCAATTCTGGCAATCATCGTCTGGGGCCTGGCGTGGCCGGATAGTTTCTCTACGTTCGCATCTAGCTCTCTGAACTGGGTCGTGGAGAACATCGGCTGGCTGTTTATCTTGGCCAGTACCGTCTTTGTCTTCTTCATTGTGTCCATCGCGATTTCCAAGTTCGGTCACATCCGCTTGGGCAAGGACAACGAGAAACCCGAGTTTTCCACGCCTAGCTGGATTGCCATGATGTTCGCCGCCGGTATGGGCATCGGTCTGATGTTCTACGGTGTCGCTGAGCCGCTGACCTTCTATCGCGATGGCGTGCCGGGCCACGAGCCGAAGGAAGTCGGTACCGCCATGGCTTCGACGATGTTCCACTGGACTCTGCACCCGTGGTCGCTCTACGCCATCGTCGGTCTCGCAATTGCTTACTCGACCTACCGCCTCGGCCGAAAGCAGCTGATTTCGGCGGCGTTCATCCCGCTCATCGGCGCACGTCGCGCTGAGGGATGGTTGGGCAAGCTTATCGACGCGCTTGCGATTTTTGCCACCGTCTTCGGTACGGCAGCTTCTCTCGGTGTTGGCGTACTTCAGATTTCCGCCGGTTTGGAAATCAACGGGTTCAACGCCATCAAGGGCGCACCTTTGTGGATTGGTCTTATTCTCGTTCTGGGCTGTGCCTTCTTGGCCTCTGCACTGTCGGGCGTGGGCAAGGGCATCCAGTACATCTCGAACTTCAACATGGTTGCCGCAGGTCTGCTGGCTCTGCTGGTGTTGGTCCTCGGCCCTACCGTGGTGATTCTGAACCTGATTCCGACCTCCATTGGCAGCTACCTGGATTCCTTCTTTGAGATGGCCTCCCGCTCCAGTGCTTCCGCTGACGGCACCGCCGGTGAATGGCTCTCTTCCTGGACAATCTTCTACTGGGCCTGGTGGATTTCCTGGTCGCCGTTTGTCGGTATGTTCATCGCACGTATTTCTCGCGGCCGTACTATCCGTGAGTTCGTCTTCACCGTCGTCGCAGTTCCGTCGATTGTCTCTGCAGTGTGGTTCTCCATCTTTGGTGGCACCGCCATTACCCACGAGCAGCAGGGTGCGTCCATCTACGGTGACGGTTCGGCCGAGAGTCAGCTGTTCAATCTGCTGGAATCCTTGCCGGGTGGCGCGATTACCTCGGCTATTGCAATGATTCTGCTGGCTACCTTCTTCATTACCTCGGCGGACTCCGCCTCCACCGTGATGGGCACCATGAGCCAGTTCGGTCGACTCACAGCGTCGCGCACGGTCACTGCTATGTGGGGTATCTTCACCGCTCTGATTGCCATCGTCCTATTGGTCACCGGTGGCAGCGATGCCCTGTCGAACCTGCAGAACATCACTATTTTGGCGGCAAGCCCGTTCGTCATTGTTATCTTGGCGCTGATGGTTGCGCTGGTTAAGGGGCTTTCCGACGATCCGATGTACCTCGATGACAAGGAACAGCGTCAGTTTGCCCTGCGCATGGCTCGTGAGCGCCGCTTGGCGGAAGCGGCCGAACAGCGCGAGCGCCGCCGTGCTCGTAAATTGCGCAATTAGCTTTCCAACAGCAGCGGTGCGGCCTTGGCCTCAATCTCGGCCCATTCGCCCTCGGGTGTAGACCCGATGGTGATGCCACCGCCGATGCCAGCTTCGACCCGAACTCTCCCCGAGTTCGGGTCTTTTGTGTACTCAGCGGTACGAATACCGACATTGAGCTCAAGTGCATCCCCATGGGCCGCACCAATCGCGCCGCAGTGAGCGCCACGGGGTTCGGGTTCCCATTCGCGCAGAAGCTCAATCGCTCGCAGCTTCGGTGTACCGGTGACTGAGGCCGGTGGGAAGCAGGCTTCGATGAGCTCAGCGTGGCTGAGCTGATCGGGAAGTTCCGCGGAAACTGTGGAAAAGAGGTGCCACACGCCCGGTGCCGGACGCACACTGAGCAGGTCTGTGACCTTCACGGTGCCGGTCTTGGCAACTTGACCGAGGTCATGGCGCACCAGGTCGACAATCATGATGTTCTCGGCGACATCCTTGTCGCTGCGCAATAACTCGTTCGGGGACCGGTCAGCGGGAATCGTGCCTTTGATGGGAGTTTCAGTCACGCTTGTGCCTGCGCGGATGAGGAACTCCTCAGGGCTCAGCGAGGCCAGGATTGGAATTCCAACGTCGAGATTGCCGGGCAAGAATGCTGCTCGAGCCGGTTGATACCGCGCCACGCGGGAGGAAAACCACGCGCCGGCGTGGGCTAGTGCAGAGTCGCTCGCTGCCAGCTCCGCGTGAAAGCGTGTGGAAATGCAGGTTTGATACACCTCGCCTGCGGCAATTGCCTCCTTACAGTTTGTCACCGCAAGCTGGTGGTGTTCTCGGTCGCCTTGATCCCACTCCAGTGGTGTGGCCGCGGGGAGCGCGTCGGCACGCGTGTCTTCGTGCGAGTAGTTGATGGCCTCCTGAAGGGCTTGGAAATCCGGATTGAAGGGGTCACCGGTGCCGGGGCCGTCGAAATGCCACGTGCCGTCGTCGGCAAGCAACGCGACGCAGGTAGCGACCCCGTGCGCGCTGGTGCCGGAGTAGGGGCGGAACCCAAAGATCCACGCATCGGGGTCGGGGCTGGTGAAAAGCGCTGCCGACTCGCAGGCAGTGAGCTCGACGTTGGCGGCGAGAACCGCGCGATAACCGAACCAGGAGCCGATGAGTGCGGCGGGACGATGACCGGCAGCGATAAGACGCGCCAGCGCAGTGGTCGCACGCGAAGTGAAGTCAGCAGCCGAGCCGGAGGAGGTAGACCGAGTGGACATAGAACATAAGCGTAGTGACTGCGCATGCGTGCGATGATGGTAGGGGACAGTTCATGTGGACTTCATGAGGACTCCGTAAGGGACACAGTTCATCGCGATGGCAGGTCATCTATTACCCTGTTAGATATGTCTCGCATTTTCACAGCAGTTGCGTGGCCGTACGCTAACGGTCCGCGACATATCGGCCATGTTGCAGGTTTCGGAGTCCCCTCGGACGTTTTCGCTCGCTACCAGCGAATGATTGGCAATGACGTGCTGATGGTCTCCGGTACTGATGAGCATGGCACGCCGCTGCTTGTGCAAGCAGAGAAGGAAGGCGTTTCTGTCCAGGAATTGGCCGACCGTTACAACCGCCAGATTGTGCAGGACCTCGCGGGTCTGGGGCTTTCCTACGACCTGTTTACGCGCACTACCACGCGCAACCACTACGCGATTGTCCAGGAGCTCTTCCGCGGGCTCTACGAAAACGGCTACATGGTCAAGCAGACCACGATGGGGGCGATTTCCCCGTCGACCGGGCGCACGCTGCCGGACCGTTACATCGAAGGTACCTGCCCAATTTGTGGCGCTTCCGGTGCCCGTGGCGACCAGTGTGACAACTGCGGTAACCAGCTTGACCCGGCCGATCTGATTGATCCGGTGTCGAAAATCAACGGCGAGACCCCGAAGTTCGTTGAAACTGAGCACTTCTTGCTCGACCTGCCAGCGCTGGCAGAGGCCTTGACCGAATGGCTTCAAGAGCGCAAGGACTGGCGCCCAAATGTGCTGAAATTCTCCCTGAACATCCTGAAGGACATCCGTCCGCGCGCAATGAGCCGCGACATTGACTGGGGTGTTCCGATTCCGCTGGAGGGCTGGTCGGAAAACGGAACCAAGAAACTCTACGTTTGGTTCGACGCTGTCGTCGGTTACCTATCCGCTTCCATCGAGTGGGCCTGGCGCATCGGTGACCCGGAAGCGTGGCGCAAGTGGTGGAATGACCCGGAGGCGCTGTCCTACTACTTCATGGGCAAGGACAACATCACCTTCCACTCCCAGATTTGGCCGGCTGAGCTGCTGGGCTACCGTGGCGAAGGTTCCCGCGGAGGCAAAGTCGGGGAGCTCGGTGAGTTGAACCTGCCGACGGAGGTCGTCTCCTCGGAGTACCTGACCATGTCGGGCTCGAAGTTCTCCTCTTCCAAGGGCGTTGTCATCTATGTGAAGGATTTCCTGGCGGAGTTCGGTCCGGATCCGCTGCGCTACTTCATCGCCATGGCTGGTCCGGAAAACCAGGACACCGACTTCACCTGGGATGAGTTTGTCCGCCGCGTGAATAACGAGCTGGCCAACTCCTGGGGAAACCTGGTCAACCGCACCGTGTCCATGGCTTTCAAGAACTTCGGTGAGGTGCCAACTCCGGGCGAGCTCACCGACGCTGACCGTGAACTGCTCGACCTGGCTGAGCGCTCCTTCGCCGAGGTGGGTGACGCACTTGCGCTATCCCGTTTCCGCGCTGGTATCACTGCCGCAATGCACCTGGTCGGGGAGGCGAACGCCTACATTGCTGCGCAGGAGCCGTGGAAGCTGGCGAAGGACGAGTCCCAGCGTGAGCGTCTCGCCACTGTGTTGTGGACAGCGCTGCAGGTAGTCAGCGACGCCAATGTCCTGCTGACCCCGTACCTGCCGGAAAGCGCGCAGAAGGTCTTCGAGACCCTGGGTGGCGAGGGCATCTGGGCCGCAATGCCAGAAGTCCAGGAAGTCCAGGACGACATGCCGGTCGAACCGGTCGGCGCAGACTTGCCGGCAGAGGGCAGGAGCTACCCAATCATCACTGGTGATTACGTCAATCAGAAGGCCGCCTGGCATCGCTTCGACATTGAGCCGGGTACGCAGCTTGCAAAGCCGAAGCCGATTTTCTCCAAGCTCGACTCGGAGTTGGCTGAGCACGGCCCTGAGTGGGCACAGGTGAAGTAGGGGCGCAGTAGAGGAATGGGAAAGCGCAAACGCAAAATTGCAGAACCCGCGGAGTATCTCACTCCGCTGTTTGACGCCCACACGCATCTCGCGTCCTGCGGGGCGCAAACTCCGGAGGAGATTGCGGCTCTCATGGACCGTGCCGCCGCAGCGGGCGTCGTCGGAGTTTGCACGGTCGGCGATGGCATGCCGGAAACCGAACTGGCCTTTACCGCCGCACACGCGCACCCCAACGTCTGGGCCGCCGCTGCCATCCATCCGACGCGCGCACACGAGCTTGACGACGACGCCAAGGCCCGTCTGACCGAAATGGCTGCCGACCCCAGGGTTGTGGCCGTGGGCGAGACGGGATTGGATTGGTACTGGTTGGATTCTCTCGACGGCTGCGCGTCGAAGAGCGAACAGCTGGCTGCGTTGCAGTGGCATATGGAGCTCGCAGCAACCGTCGGCAAGCCGTTGATGATTCATAACCGCGACGCCGATGAAGATCTGATGGCGGCGTTGGACGGCTATGAGAACACGGTCATCTTGCACTGCTTCTCCTCGCCCATTGAGGTTGCCCGCGAGGCCATTGCGCGCGGTTACCTGCTGAGTTTTACCGGAAACGTGACCTTCAAACGCAATGATTACCTGCGGCAGGCTGTGGCTGAGGCGCCGGCGGAGCAGCTGCTGGTGGAAACCGATGCCCCCTACATGACCGCGGAGCCGTTCCGAGGTGCGCGCAATGAGTCAACTTTTATCGGTCATCAGGCGCGTGCGATGGCTGCGGCCCGAGAAATCGGGGCGGAGGAGATGGCGCAGATTTTGACGGATAACGCACGTCGGGTGTACGGCATTTAAGCACGTGTCGGCGTATTGTCGCCCTGAGCTGTGGAAATGCAGCCGGGGCGGTTTGTTGTATTTCCCGTCACTTTTATCGATATATTTTAGACAACACTGAATCTTTACCGTACTGTTACAAACTGTATTTCTTTCATCTGATAGCTGCCCATCCTCCGAAAGGCTGTGACGAACCCCGTGAGTGCTGCGAAGAAGCGTCATCTCAATCGTGCTAACGACGGAGTCTCCACTTCGTCCAAGATCGCTGCTGGCGGTCTGGTCGCTGCTGTTGCTCTGGGTGGCACTGTCGCAGCATCCAACTACGACACCATCACCGTCGAAATTGACGGCAAGGTCGAGCAAATTGCAACCTGGTCCAAGGATGACAAGGCCATTTTGGAGAAGGCTGGTGTCGAAACCACCGGCGGAGACCTGGTTCAGCGTCAGGGCGACCTCACGGACGGCGGCAAGCTGGTCTACCGCTCTGCCAAGCCGGTCACGATGATTGTCGATGGCAAGCCGCAGGAGCACAAGACCAATGCCATCACTACCGATGAGCTGATTGAAGGTCTGAAGAAGCAGGGGCTCATCTCCGATAAGGACAAGGTCGAGGTCGAAAAGGGCGAGATTTCCGCTAAGGGGGTCGAACTCGACGTCGTTCGTGCCAAGAATATTGTGCTTCACGACGATGCCAAGGACATCGACCTGACCGTCCCGGCTATGACCGTCGGTGATGTACTGGCACAGCGTGGCATTGAGCTGCGTGAAGACGACACCGTTGAGCCGGGTCTGGATGCGCCGGTCACTGAAGGCATGCGCATCGCGCTGTCTCGTCTGATTGATAAGACCATCACCGAGACTGAGGAAATTCCAGCTCACGAGAACATCATTGAAGATGATTCGATGTTCGAAGACGAGCGCATCGTTGAGCAGGAGGGTGAGCCGGGCCAGGTAGAACGTCAGGTCAAGGTCACCTCTCGCGACGGCGAAGAGCTCGGACGCGAGGTCCTGGAAGAAAAGGAGCTAAAGGCTCCGGGTATCTCCACTATCCGCCAGGGCACTAAGTCTCGCATCGCAGCTCCGGCCGCTGGCTACGGTGTGTGGGATCAGCTGGCCCAGTGTGAGTCCGGCGGTGACTGGGCTATCGATACCGGTAACGGTTTCTCCGGTGGTCTACAGTTCACCGATTCCACCTGGGCAGCTTACGGCGGTACTGAGTACGCACCGCGCGCATCGCAGGCTTCCCGCGAGCAGCAGATTGCTGTCGCTGAGCGCGTCCAGGCTGGTCAGGGTTGGGGTGCATGGCCCGCTTGTACCGCTTCCATGGGGCTTCGTTAAAGCTAGTTCAGACTAGCCAAACGAGCTAAACCTATTTTTTCTTTTGACCCCGTAGTATCTAACTGTGACTAAAGCAGAAGTTTCTTTCCTGGGGCCGGTCGAAGTACGTGACCTGGCGGCGCAGTTGGATATTGTCCCGACGAAGAAATTGGGGCAGAACTTCGTCCACGACGCCAACACCGTGCGTCGAATTGTCGCTGCGGCGGACTTGCCGGAGGATTCCTACCCTGTTGAGGTCGGTCCCGGCTTGGGCTCGCTGACCCTGGGATTGCTCGAACACTGCGGCCGTGCCGCGGCTGTCGAAATCGATCCGCGGTTGGCGGAGCGTTTGCCCCAGACAGTCGCCGAGCGCGCCGAGGGCTGTGAACTCGAGCTCATTGAGAAAGATGCGCTGAAGGTCAGCCGCGAGGACTTTCAGACCTCGCCGGATGCACTGGTGGCTAACCTTCCGTACAACGTTTCGGTACCGGTACTGCTGCACATGCTTGCCGAGCTCCCCACCATCCGCCGCGTGCTCGTGATGGTGCAGTCTGAGGTCGCTGACCGGCTGGCGGCTCAGCCGGGCTCCAAGATTTACGGCGTCCCCAGCGTCAAGGCCGCCTACTACGGCACAGTGCGTCGCGCCGGTGCCATTGGTCCGCACGTCTTTTGGCCGGTCCCGAAGGTTGATTCCGGGCTCGTTCGCATTGACTGCTACGCCCGCTCCGACGCTCCTGAGAACTCCAATGCCGCCGATGCCCCCGAGGCTCCGTGGGAGATTTCGCCGCAGTTCCGCGCGCGACTTTTCCCGCTTATCGACGCTGCTTTTGCGCAACGCCGCAAGACCCTCCGTGCGGCCCTATCAGGGATTTACGGATCTGGTGCCGCAGCCGAAGAGGCGCTTATGGCAGCGGGGATTGACCCCAAGCAGCGAGGAGAGAAGCTCGAAATTGCTGATTTCGTTCGCCTCGCTGAGGTCTCACGAGACCAGCGCTTTTAACAAAGGACAGGCGATCGTTCCCCATGCACCGTGACGACAACCCCAACAGGGCCGAAATCGGCCGGCGCGAACCGCGCGGCCTGGCTTGGACTAAGTTCTGGCCTGACGACGACGGCTGGGTGTGCAACTGCATAGTTTTCCGAGGCGACCGCTTGCTGCTTCTGCTGCGTGAATACGAGGGCTTCCTCGGGGGACAGTGGGATTTGCCCGGTGGCAAGCTCGACGCGGGGGAGGAGCCCGCGGAGGCCGCTGTGCGCGAACTGCGTGAAGAGGCCGGCCTGCGCGCAGCGGAGGTCAGCGAATTTGCCCACTATTCCAATCCGGACTTGGGCGGGGAGAATTTCCGCTTCCACACGGTGACCTTTCTAGTACGCGAGGCTGACGACACGCAGAATGTCCAGCTCAGCGGCGAGCATCCGGAGTTTAAATGGGTAACCCGAGAGCAGTTCGATGAGCTGCCGGTGGCCTGGTATGTCCGGCGTGTGCTTGGCAAGGTCGAATGGGGCACAATAAATACTCATCATGGCGAATCTGATTAATTGCGAGAATATTTCTAAGTCCTTCGGGCTCAAGACTCTGCTCGACGGCGTCAGCCTCGGCGTTCAAGAGGGCGACCGCATCGGTGTTGTCGGTTTGAACGGTGGCGGCAAGTCCACACTGCTGAAGATTCTGGCAGGCGTGGAGCCAGCGGACTCCGGACGTATTTCGCGAGCCAACGACATGACCATGGCGCATGTCACCCAGGGCGCCGAGCTCGACCCGAATTCCACCGTGTTCGAGTGCGTCATTGCACCGCTGGGACTCGCTGAACACGAGTGGGCAGGAAATGCTTCCATCCGTGAGGTCCTCGATGGCATCGGTATCAATGACCTCGGTATGGATACCAAGGTCGCCAATCTCTCCGGTGGTGAGCGCCGTCGCGTTAACCTGGCGGCCGCACTGGTCCGCGATCTTGATCTGCTCATTCTCGATGAGCCAACCAACCACCTCGATATTGAGGGTGTGCAGTGGTTGGCCGATCATGTTCTTTCGCGCCGGGCAGCCCTGGTCGTCGTCACGCACGATCGTTGGTTCCTGGATACCGTTGCCACGAAAACGTGGGAAGTCCACGACGGTACCGTCGATTTTTACGATGGCGGTTACAACGACTGGACGTTCGCGCGTGCCGAGCGTGCGCGCCAAGCCGATGCCGCCGAGCAGCGTCGCCAGAACCTTGCGCGTAAGGAACTCGCGTGGTTGCGCCGGGGTGCGCCGGCCCGCACCTCGAAGCCTCGCTACCGCATCGAAGCAGCTGAGGCTCTCATCGCCGATGTCCCGGCGCCGCGTGATTCCGTGGAGCTGATGGCGTTTTCGCGGCGTCGACAGGGCAAGGTGGTCGTAGAGCTAGAGCATGCGTCCCTGGAAACGCCCGATGGTAGGGAATTGCTTAACGACGTCACGTGGCGTCTGGCCCCCGGCGAGCGCATTGGCCTGGTCGGTGTCAACGGCTCGGGTAAGACGACCTTGTTGCGCGCATTGGCGGGAGACTACCCCTTAAGCGATGGCAAGCGGATTGAGGGCAAGACGGTGCGCCTGGGTTGGCTGCGACAGGAGCTCGATGATTTGCCGCTGGATATGCGTGTGCTCGACGCTGTGGAGGACGTGGCGACCTACATTGACCTGGGCAGGAAGCAGATTAGCGCCTCGCAACTGGCGGAGCGACTGGGTTTTTCCCCGAAGCGGCAGCGCACTCCAATTGCAGACCTCTCCGGTGGTGAGCGTCGCCGCTTGCAACTCACACGCGTGTTGATGAGTGAGCCGAACTTCCTGCTGCTCGACGAGCCGACGAATGACCTGGATATTGACACGCTGCAGGAATTGGAAGATCTGCTGGACAATTGGCCGGGCACACTGGTGGTCATCTCTCACGACCGCTACCTGATTGAGCGTATTGCCGACTCGACCTGGGTCCTCTTCGGCGATGGCGAGCTGACGAACTTGCCTGGCGGGATTAGTCAGTACCTCCAGCGTCGCGCACAGCTGGCCGACTCGGCCGCTAGTGGCGGTGCCTCTCAAGCAAATGCCGGTAGTCCGCAGACCCGTGGCGCAGCTTCAGAGGAGGATACCTCGAAGCTCTCGGCCGCGGAAGCTCATGCTGTCCAGAAGAAGATGAGTGCCCTGGAGCGGAAGATGGCGAAGCTCAGCCAGCAAGAAAGTGAACTGCATGCGCAGATGGCGGAAGCGAGTGCTGATGTAGCCAACTTGGACACACAAAAGCTGGCGGACCTCGATCGCCGTGCTGCGGAGGTGGCTGAGCAGAAGGCAGAGCTGGAGATGGAGTGGCTGGAGCTAGGGGAGCAGCTCGAGGGCTAGCACCTCACTTCAGCTACTAGCCGAACACCCTAGGTATGAGCCGGGTACTCGTGGTCAGCGTGCCCGGTTCTTTCAATCTGCACCGTGGCGTGTTCAATCCCGTGGACGTCGTGAAGCAGTGCCTGCGCACGGTCGAGTAATACGTGCTCGTCGCCATCAGGGAGCGTGTCGCAGCGCACGAGGTGGACAGAAGCCAACAGGTCATTGCCATTGAGGGACCAGACGTGGAGGTCGTGGACATCGGCCACTCCATCCAGATCAGACAGGTCAGCAGTAATTTTCTCGGTGTCGACGCCCTCCGGGGTGTACTCCAGCAGCACGTGAAGGCAGTCGCGCACCAGAATGGCAGCGCGCGGGACAATGAAGAGCGCAATCACGATAGAGACCACCGAGTCGATGGCCGTCCAACCGGTGTATGCAATAGCGATAGCGGAGATAATGACGGCGACCGAACCAGCGGCGTCGACAAGCACATGGAGATATGCGCCGCGGACGTTGACGCTTTCCTTGGCAGCACCCGCGAGCAGAAACGCCGCAATAACGTTGGTCAGCAGGCCTATGACCGCGATGATGAGCATCGACATGGTCTGAATTTCAGATTGTTCCACTGACCCGAATCGCCGGATTGCGCCCCAGAGAATCACAGCGGCAATGATGAAAACTGTCAGCCCGTTGACGAGAGCAGTCAGAACTTCAACACGACGGTACCCGTACGTCGCGCGGTGATTGGCTCCGCGCTGGGCGATAGCCAAACCGGCGACCGCCATAAGCAAGCCCGCGGAGTCCGTCACCATATGGCCGGCATCTGCCAGCAGCGCCAGTGAACCCGAAACCAAGCCACCGATGAGCTCGGCGAGAAAAACGACAAGAGTTAGACCCGCAGCCGCGAGCAGGCGGCGGGCAGGAGTATTCGCGGGGTCAAAATGAGCGTGGTCATGGCCGTGACCGTGGCCGTGTGAATGACCGTGGCCGTGTGAGTGGCCAGAGTGTTCAGTCGTGTCCATAACCCCTAATGATAACAGGGTTATTCAGCCTCCGGAAGATAGCTGTCAGCCCACGCATAAATCAGGTCAGCGGCACGCGCAGCGGACTTAGCGCGAGTGAGCAAGTGGTCCGCGCGATCCAAGCTCATCAGGGATTTTGGATAGCGAGATACCTGGAAAATTTTCTGTGCACTGTCGATACCGACGGTTTGGTCGGTCGGGGAGTGCAGAATCAGAAGCGGCTTGCGCAGCTGGCTGAGATAGACCTCCGGGTTGTAGTCCGCCAACACTTCCAGGAACTCACGGGAGATGGGAATGCCACGACCTTCAATCTGCAGAACCTGCGTGCCGTGCTCATCGACCGTCGAAATGTCCCCGGCGATGCGCACAATCGAGTGTGCCGGATCGAAGGGTGCACCGATTGTCGCTACCGCCTTGACCTTCGGCATATCGTGGCCGGCGTTCAGTGCCGCTGCGCCACCGAGCGAATGCCCAATTAGCAGTGACGGCGCCTCGAATTCTGCCTCCATGAACTTGTAGGCAGCCTTGAGGTCATCAATGTTGGTCTGGAACGTCGTCTCGCCGAAATCGCCAGTGGACTGCCCAAGGCCAGTGAAGTCGAACCGGAACGCTGCAATGCCCTTCTTCGCCAGCGCCTTACAGGTGCGTGACGCGCCGGGCACCATCCGATTACACGTGAAGCAATGACCAAATAGCGCCCACGCGCGTGGCTTACCGTCCGGCAGATCAATCGATGCAGCTAGAGTCTCGCCTGTCGATCCCGTGAATTTTAGGTGCTTTGTTGGCATAGGTTATATCCGCGTCTCAGTGTGTGCTCAATGTGTGTACGTTTTCGCTTTACGACGCCCGTTGTGGTGGCGACCGTACGCAATATTAAGCCCGGGTGCCACAAATAAGTGAGGGATTGGGCGAAAAATTCGACCAATCCCTCAATCTCCTAGTGGCTGTGAGTTAACGCACCGGAACCCCTGGCCCCAGCGGAATGCCCGCGAGGTACCACACGACAAAGAATAGGAACCAGCCCACCATCATGCACAGCGAGTACGGGATAGCCAGCGACATCAGCGTGCCGACCCCCGCAGGCTTGTAGTACTTCTGCAGGAAGGTCAGTGCCAGCGCAAAGTACGGCGACATCGGTGTAATGATGTTGGTCGGGGAGTCACCAATACGGAATAGCTGCTGGGAGACCTCCGGGGAGACGTTGACGTACATCAGCATCGGCACTACGACCGGCGCCATCAACGCCCACTGTGCGGAGCCCGAGGTAATCAGCAGGTTGAGAACAGCCACCATCAGGACGAAGGCAGCAAAGAGCAACAGCGGCGGCAGATCCGCCTTGGTCAGGAATTCGGAGCCCTTGATAGCGGTCCACTGGCCGATATTGGACCACTTGAAGTAGGCCGTGAACTGCGAAACAGCGAAGAAGAGCACCATCATTGTGGTCAGTGTGCCCAGGCCACGTTCCATGAAGGCGGGCACATCTGCAGAGGAGGTGATGGTCTTGGCGCCGATGCCGTACGCAATACCGACCACGGCGAAGAAGAGGGCAATGGACACCACGACGTCGGTAAGCAGCACGGAATTCAAGATGCCGTCGCCTTCGCCGCGCAGAGGCGAACCCGGGATGAACAGAGCGGCGAACCACAGCGCAAGGAAGATAACAGCGGCGATGTTGCCGTAGCGCAGGCCATGGCGTTCGGAGTCGTTTAGAACGAGCTTATCGCGGCCGCTGTTGGAGCTGCTAGACGCGGTGTCCTGCTCCTTTTTCTTAGCGTTTTCCTCAGCAGCCTCCTCCGAAGCGCCCGGCTTAGTGAACTCGGCAGCTTCGTGGTCAATATGATCGTCGTGGATGGTCTTTGCCACGTGCTTGGTGATGAACAGCTCAGTAACAGCCGTAATAATCAGAGCCAGCACAATGGACGAAGCCATGGTGAAGAAGTAGTTGGCCAGAGGTGAAACCACGTATTCCGGATCCACGAAGTGCGCCGCATGCGTGGAGATACCCGCCAGCAGCACATCGGTGATGTTGAGCACCAGCGACGAATTGAACCCGGCTGACGAGGCGGCAAAGGCGACCATCGCACCGACAATGGGGTTACGACCAACTGCGGCGAATGAGGCGGCACCCAGCGGAATGAGAATCACGTAGACGGCATCAGAAGCGATCGAACCAGTCACGCCGGCCAGTGCGACAATGAATGTCAGCAGGACAGGGGAGTGCACCTTGGAAATTGCCGCGCGGATTGCCGAGCCGATGTAACCGGAGTACTCCGCAATTGCGACACCGAGCATGCACACCAGAATCAGGCCAACTGGTGCGAAGTCCGTGAAGTTCGTTACCGCCTCAGAAACCATCTTTTGCAGGTACTCTGCGGTAGCAAGGCTTTCCACCTCGATGATGTCACCCGACGCGGGATCCTTGGCCTGCATACCCGCAGCCTCACCGAGCCACGAAGAAACGATGACTACACCGGCAAGAATCACGAATAGCCAAAATGGATTTGGCAGTGCGTTGCCGATACGTTCCAGTGTTGCTAGGAACCCCTTTGGCTTCGGTGGCGCTTTGTCCGGTTCCAACGTTTTTGACTGTCCCATATATATAAAGATCCCTCTGTGTTAGACGTTGGTAAAAGGTTAGGGGAAAGTAAGTTGCGTCACAACGTAAAAGGCCAGAGGCATATGTATGTCGGGTGCGAGCAGGCGCATAAGGGAAAGTTAAGGGAATAGCTAGGGAATAGCTGTCGTGCACCTTCTTCGACTAGAGTTAAGCAGGTTATGGGCAAGAAGAAGTCGAAGAAAGAAAAGGTCAGCGCCAACAACGCGGTGGTGGCCACCAATCGTCGTGCCCGCCATGACTACAACATTCTGGACACCTACGAATGCGGTGTCGTTCTCGTGGGCACTGAGGTCAAGGCGCTGCGCGAGGGCAAAGCATCGCTTAACGACGCCTTCGCGACCATCGACGACGGCGAAGTGTGGCTCCGCGGGCTGCATATCCCGGAGTACTCCTACGGTTCGTGGACTAATCACTCACCGCGTCGCTCGCGCAAGCTGTTGTTGCACCGCAAGGAGATTGACACCCTGTGGGGCAAGGTCCGCGATGGCAACAACACGCTTGTGCCCCTGAAGCTGTATTTCACCGACGGCCGCTTGAAGGTCGAGCTCGCACTCGCCCGCGGTAAGCAGGACTATGACAAGCGCCAGGACATCAAGCGCCGCACGGAGGAGCGCGAAGCTACTCGTGCGCTGGGCCGCCGTGTAAAGGGCATCAAGGGGTAGCGTGCTTTGCGACGAGGTTTGTTGACTTTTCTCGTCGTAAAGCGTTATTCTTGAACATCCTTTGAGTGCTACGCACATTCCCGCGCTCGAAGGCGTTGTATGGGGCTGACATGGTTTCGACACCGTACAGTGAGCCAGGGGAAGCGTGCCGGTGCAGGCTAGAGACCACCGTTAAGCGTCGTAGCAACTGATTAAGCGCCGAGAACACTCAGCGCGACTACGCTCTCGCTGCCTAATTAAGCGACTAGCGTGTCTGTCAGGCCGGGCTTGCCCTTTGGCCCGGACCCTGGCATCGACTTAAAAGGGCTCGCCCGATGGGTGTGCCGTAAGGCTCATCGGGGATCTTCTTACTTGCGGCTGGGCCCGTCATTCGGACATGTTTGCCTGAGCCGAAGGGTCGAGTAGAGGCGATCGTGCGAACTGCGCACGGAGAAGCCCTGGCGAGTTGGCGGTGGACCCGAGTTCAATTCTCGGCAGCTCCACAGATTAAAATCCCCGGTCATTACGGCCGGGGATTTTGCTTTTATATTTTTTATATCGTGTAGTCGCTTTTCCCATCATCCGTCAATGGAACGCAGACAATTCGGATCCAAGCCTCCAAGTCGGCGGCAGATTCGCAGTACCAGAAGATTATTGCACTACTGCAGGAGGTTATCGACCTAGCAACAATTCTCTACGCCCTCCGCGCGCTGAAGGGAAGAGAACGCGTTAAGGTCACTGCAGAAGCGGACGTGGCGGAAGCGAAAGTGTAAAAACTGGAGCCCGCAGCGCAAGGGATAGCAAAACCCTCGACCACACTTTTCAAAGCGGGACCGAGGGTTTTTACATTCCAAAACGCCTGAGCGGCGTCGGGCAACCTTAGAAGGTGCTCTTGTAGACGTTGGCGATGGTGGTGCCAGTAACTGCCGAACCGTGGAAGGTCGGGTGGTTGGTCATGTTGTAGGAAGCAACGTCAGTATCCAGAATTGCCGAGACTTGACGCTCACCGTCCGGGCCGCACATTGCGACATCGATGTTGGCAATGTTCTTCATGTTGACGAAACCGATGCCGGACTCATTTGCAGCGCGCTCCTGACGGTTCTGCAGAGCCATCTCAAACTGGTGCATGCCGGCAGCCGGAATGTGCGGTGCAAAACCTGCGGCGTTGACCGGGCAGGCGTAGTGAGTCGGGTCATTCGAGGTGAAAGCTGGGTAGCCAATCAGCATGACGCGAGCAGTTGGGTTAGCGGCCTTGATTTTCTGCACCGCGGCAACAACGTTGGTGGTGTACAGGTCATCCTGAACCGGCATTGGCAGCACAGCGCCCTGCATTGCGTCATTGGCGCCAACGTAGATGGTCACCAGCTGGGTAGCCGGGCCGAGGGAGCCCTGAGCGATAGCGTTGTCAACCTGGCCCATCAGGGACTTCTGCGGCTGAGTCGGCATGAAAGCGGTAGTGCCGTTGCAGGAGTAGTCGTGCAGTTCAAGGCCAGTCTCGCGAGCAACGTGAGAGCCGATGTTCGAAACCGAAATTGGGCAGCCACCACGGCCCGGCACGGCCGGATCGGACTGGCCCGGGTTAGCAGCGAAGGAATCGCCGAAGGCAACGTAGTTACCAGTAGGAAGAGCGTTGGCAACACCACCAGTCAGGAGGGAGGCTGCCAGCGCAGAAGCTGCAGCTGCCGAGGCTGCTGCACGGCGAACAACGTTGTTCTTCATAATTAAAAACCTCTTAGTTGAAAACCAATAGAAGGAAAAACTCGCGCTACACTCGCGATTTCTTCGCCACATTCGCCCGTCCCTGGAAGAATCCGAGTCCAACAGAACCCAGTCCGACAGAACCCTGAGCGGATACTTAGAGACGCGCCTTTATCACTTTGTTATACAACTAGGTTCTAGTCCTGATGTCAACCGGAATCAGCTAGTTATAAGGATATTCGGCGCTCTTAATGTCTCTTGTCTGTCTCTTATCGCTGGTAGGTGGATTTATGAGTTACTTCCGAACGTGGAATACAGCGCAGCGATGACACCATCGGCTACCCCAGAACCATCCTTTAGTTCAATCTCATCTTCAGCGAAGGGACCACGCTCATCCAGCTCCGCTTCCGTGGGGCGTGGCTGAATCAGCGTTAGGTGTGGCCCCTCACTGATAACGCCACTGAAAAGACGTGCCTGACGAGCCGCCTCGCCATCCGCCTGTGCCCGCACCTCGTCTACGGATGCTCCCTCAAAACTGTCCGCCTGCTCCGGGGAAAGGACTATAATTTCCTGCGCTAACACGGCACCGACGACACCTGCCGGCCACGATGTTCGAGCGATAAAGTCCGCCAACTCAGGGCTACCACCTTCAATTCCCTCGGGGAGAGGCTCCTGCGCAACGACAGTCAGCGGGGCGCTGTCAATCAGCTCGTCGGCAAGCACGTCGGCAAGCGCGGCGGTGGGGACGAGGGCGAAGAGACTCGGAGCACGGTCCCAACCTTCGGCGTGGACGTATTCGACAGCCTCGCGCACGGCGCGATTGAGTGCCTGCTGGCTGAGATGAGTCTGTGTGCCGTTGTTTTCGCTCATGACGCTTGACGACGCCCCTTTCCTGGCAACGCTGTTTAAACAGCATCCTTAGTCAATTGTTAGGAACTTTATTTAGAGTAGATGACAGATAAGCGTACGTTCGACTTGCCAGCTCGCTGGTAAGTCAAGCTCAACTTGAACAGGAGAGACGTTGTCTCTAAACCAGACTCGACCGAGACGATCGGCGGGTGGCCGCCCGGGGTGGCTGGCAATTACCGTGTTGGTGATTGCCGCGCTGACCTTTGTTATTCCCATCGCCGTCAATTTTTATACGGACTTTCAGTGGTTCGGTGAAGTGGGCTATCGAGGGGTATTCGCCACCACGTGGCTCACTCGTATTGTCCTGTTTATCACCGTAGGCCTAATAACGGGTGCACTGACATTTCTATCTATGTGGTTGGCGTGGCGCTCGCGTCCCGTCGACCTCGGGCTGACGGATCCACGCAGCCCGCAGGCAGTGTACCGACGGATGGCTGAATCTGGTTCGAAGTCGATGTTCACCACGCTGCCCGTTGTATTCGGCGTACTCGGTGGCCTTGTGGGGCAGGGCAATTGGCAGACGGTGCAGCTGTTCTTAAACCGGCAGTCCTTCGGTGAGACTGACCCGCAGTACGGCAAGGACTTGGGCTTCTATGCATTCCAGTTGCCGCTGTGGTCGTACATCGTTTCGACGCTGGTTGTCCTGGTAGTTATTGCGTTCCTGCTGTCGCTGGTGACACATTACTTCCTTGGTGGCATCCGCCCAGGTAACCCGACTACAGGGGAGAAGACCCGCGTTTCCAATGCGGCTCGTGCGCAGTTGGCGTGCTGGGCCGGTGTTTTCATGCTGCTCAAGGCTGTGTCTTACTGGCTGGACCGCTATGAGCTGCTGAATAACAAGCAGAAAACCTTCACCGGTGGTTCCTACACCGATATCAATGCGCTGCTGCCGGCAAAGATTACGCTGCTGGTCATCGCAATTGTCGTGGCCGCTGCATTCTTCGCTTCTATCTTCCTGCGCAACCTCTCCATTCCGGCGTTTGCCACAGTGCTGATGCTGGTCTCCGCGGGGCTGATCGGCGTGGCCTGGCCGATGGCAGTTGAGCAGTTCTCGGTTAACCCGAACCGCGCTTCCAAGGAACGTGAATACATTGCGCGCAACATTGAATCGACGCGCTACCACTACGGGCTTACCGACGACAAGGTGAAGGTCGAGCGCGACTGGGGCGTTCCGGCTGAAAAGGAAGGCGATAAGGAGGCGGCAAAGGAAGGTGCGGATTCGATTTCGCGCGATGCCGCGACATTGGCCAATATCCGAATCCTGGATCCGGAGGTCCTGCCGCGTACTTTCACTCAGCAACGTCAGCTGAAGAACTTCTACGGTTTCTCCGATCCGCTTGCCATTGACCGCTACCAGATTGATGGGGAGTCCCGTGACTTCATTGTCGCTGCTCGTGAGCTGAACCCGCAGACTCTGCAGGGCAACCAGACTGACTGGATTAACCGTCACACGGTCTACACTCACGGCAATGGTTTCGTTGCTGCGCCGGCTAATAAGGTTGACGAGGTTGCCTCCGAGTCCGGTTCCGCCCGCGGTGGTTACCCGCTGTACACCGTGGCTGACCTGTTCGAGTCCGAGGACCCGAACGGCATGAACCTGAACCTGAAGCAGCCGCGTATCTACTACGGTCCGGTTATCGCCAACAGCGATGCCGACTACGCGATTGTCGGTGGCAATGGTGACGGCAAGGACTACGAGTACGATGCTGACGGCCGAAACTTCACCTACGACGGTGAGGGCGGTGTTGGCGTTGGCGGACTTGCCAGCCGCATGATTTTCGCCACCCGTTACCAGGAACTCAACATCCTGCTGTCCGACCGCATTGGGTCGGACTCCAAGATTATCTACAACCGCGATCCGCGTGACCGTGTTCAGAAGGTCGCCCCATGGCTGACTACCGACACCAAGACGTACCCGGCTGTAGTCGATGGCCGTATGAAGTGGATCGTCGACGGCTACACCACGCTGGCCAAGATGCCGTACTCCCAGCGCATGAGCCTCCAGGAAACCACGCAGGACTCCATTAACCCGGATGGCACTCCACGCCCGCTGCCGAACAGCGAGGTCAGCTACATCCGCAACTCGGTCAAGGCAACCGTTGACGCCTACGATGGCACCGTTGAGCTCTACGAGTTCGATGAGAAGGATCCGGTGCTCAAAGCTTGGGAAGGTGTCTTCCCGGGTGTGGTGAAGCCGAAGTCGGAGATTTCCGAGGAACTGCAGGAGCACCTGCGTTACCCGGAGGACTTGTTTAAGGTTCAGCGCGAGCTGATGGCCAAGTACCACGTCAGCGATCCGGGCGTGTTCTTCGCCAATGACTCCTTCTGGTCTGTCCCGTCCGACCCGACCGCACCGGAAGACAAGAACCTCTCTCAGCCGCCGTACTATGTTGTCGCTTCCGATCCGGAGAGCGGCAAGCCGAGCTTCCAGCTGATCTCTGCATTCCGTGGACTGGAGCGTGAGTTCCTCTCCGCTCAGATGAGTGCTTCCTCCGAGCCGGAGACCTACGGCCAAATCACTATTCGTGCCCTGCCGACCAACACCCAGACCATGGGTCCGCGTCAGGCGCAGGACACGATGATGTCCGCAGATGAGGTCGCCCAGGACCGTACCCTGCTCGAGGGTACGAACGTGGTCACCAACGGTAACCTGCTGACGCTGCCGGTCGGCGATGGTGAGATTCTCTATGTCGAACCGGTCTACACCCAACGCAAGGGGCAGGAGACCGCATTCCCGAAGCTGTTGCGTATTCTCGTCGCTTACCGCGGTCAGGTGGGCTACGGCGCTACGGTCACTGAGGCTCTGAGTCAGGTCGGTATCGATGCTTCCGCCGTGACCAAGGTCCGCGGTGAGGAAGAGGCTGAGGAGCAGCCGTCGGATAAGGACAAGGACGCCGCCGACGCTGAGTCCGACGACGAGGCACCGAAGGAAGAGCGCAAGGTTGATGTCGCTGCGCGTGACGACGCCGCTCGCCGTATCTCCGACGCGCTAAAGAAGCTTAACGACGCCCAGAAGAACGGTGACTACGCAGCCCAGGGCCAGGCACTTGCCGAGCTCGACCGCGCTGCCGCTGACTACCAGAAGGCCAACGGCCAGTAAGGTTTACAGAGAGTAAGGCTTGCAACGGGAGATTAGCCGAGAATCATAGGTTCTTATGGTTCGCAGAGTCCCCAGGTTGTAGCGAAACTGGCTATGACCTGGGGATTGGTCTTTGTTGGAAGGTCCGTGCTACAGTTACATCTCGTTGGCCGGAGAGGTCAGCACCCGCTGTGAGTGCTTGTAAAAGCCAGGACAGTTGACGCGGGGTGGAGCAGCTCGGTAGCTCGCTGGGCTCATAACCCAGAGGTCGTTGGTTCGAATCCAGCCCCCGCCACTAAGAAGAGACCCCTACCGGTGTAAACGCTGGTAGGGGTCTTCGTTATTCGGGGGTCAAATCACCGCTTGGGGCTTAAGCCGTTGGGCAGTCGTTGGGTCTGACGAACTCGCGCACTTCACAACCGGGCATTGAAGGACGGTCGTCAAAATGCAGCGTGAGGCGCTGCTCGATTAGTCGGCCTGAAGGTACTTAGCTTGAGGAGTTGCTGGGTTGATTCTGGCCGATTTGCCTCAGCTCATGTACGCGCTGCTAGCTTTCGGTTTCACATATCGATGAGTTATTCACTTATGGATACGCTGGAGCGCATCGATGGGTGAATCATGCATCGATAAGTGAGCGCAATACTGGCAAAACGGTGGGCAGACAGCTGACAGACAGCTGCCAGACAGGCTTGGACTCCCACGGTGGGCTCGAAATGTGGGCGGATGTGGAGTGACTCGTTCCTTTTTTTCGCCCCTTCATAAAGAATTCTACGAAGTCTTGGCTTTCGATTTCTTCAGCCAGATCATTGGCGGAATCAACAGAGCCAGGCCACCGATAAGTGCGACCTCACCGAATCGTCGATTCTTAGAAAAATTGGAATAAAACCATAGGATTATCTCACGATTGTACGTCAGTTACCGAGAGATTTTATGGCTTCGGTCACTATTAAGTTCCTCGCATGCACGATAAAAGCCGCCTACCCAGTACTTTCCGGGGAGGCGGCTTGTGGTTGTGGTTAGACGGTTCTACTGTCGGCCATTCCTAATGCGCGACCAGGCTGCTGCGACAACCAGGCCAACGCACGCGATGGCGAGGTAACCCCACATGTGATCGGCGCTGGTCTGAATGGTCTTTGGCGGAGCAGGAGTGTTCTCCGCGGTCAGCACGCTTTCTGTGTCTCGGCCAGAGGTGATGTCATCGATCCAGTCAGCCGTGCCAGCGAGGGTGGTGATAGCTGCGCTGGGGGAGGGTAGGTCAGGATCGCCATTGGAGGTTCCGGCAGTAGCCAGGCCCGCGAGCTTGCCGTCGACGAAGAACGGGCCGCCGGAGTCACCGCCCTGCATACCCGCGCCAGAGACGGAATGTGCGTCCAGGATGGCGCTTTGAATCATTGGCATCATGGCAGCGTCGGCTGGGATGCTTTCCGTTCCTGCGGGGATCGACTCGGTTTTGGAGTCATCTGGCTTTACTGCATCCGGCTTAGCTGCACCCGGCATTGCTCCGCCTGGCTGCATCTCCATTGATTCCATGGCATCGCCCGGAACAGCTTCGCCCGGAACAGCCTCACCTGGAGTGGCCCCATCTGGAGCAGCCTCACCTGGAGTTCCATCAGCCGGTGCTCCGCCCAGCAGTTCCTTGACGACCATCTTGGTCATCGGAAGCTGGCCGGATCGGGCCATCGACGAGCTGCTGCTCCAGCCGTAGAGAGTTCCCGTCTGCCCAGGTGTTGGGATATCGCGGGAAACCTTCGCGGGTGTTGCGTCAGTGACCTTTTGAGCCAGGTGAAGCAACCCCGCATCAGACATTGGAGACAGCGCCCAAGAATCGGCATCGTAGACCTTCCCGCCGATGCGGGCCTGGGTCCCTTCGTTGTTCACAGACTCCAGGCAGTGGCGTGCAGTGAGTACCCACTGGTCGGCAACCAGCGTTCCGGTGCAGTCGCCGAAATTGCCGATTTTGCCAATCTTCAGCGCGGCCACAGAACTGCTTTCAGCATTTGCGGGTGCGGGTTCGCCGTTTTCCAATGCAAGAGCTGGGGCTGCAGATAGAAGCAGGGTGCTGCTAACAATTGCTGCGATGGAAAAAGATGTTTTCTTCACGGTTATTTCCCTTTCCCAGAAGGAACAATGGCCTTGATTGCGGTGGCAACGAGTTTTTCGGCAGGGCCCTGTCCGACAAATTTCTTCCAGAGGCTAGCAATGACGAGGAAGAATACGATGAAACCTGCTGCGGACAACGTGGAATGCAATAGCACATTCTGTTGCCAATAAAACGCGGTGAGAACGTGCAGGATGTAGATAGTCAGTGACATTGTTCCCATAGCCGCGAATGGGTAAACCACAGCTGGGAAACGATCGCCTACGAACAGGCACAAGTGCAACACAACAGCGGCAACAGCGACGGAGAGAATGATTTCGCCGAAGACGCCAGTGTGTCCGGTAAAGCGGAGCCAGCCAGCAATCTCGGGATTAAATCGGAAGTACATGCCGACGGCAGTGATGACAACGCTGACAGCGGTAACAATCCAGCTCAACCGAGTATTGGCGCTGGTCTCAGAGGTGGAAGTGCTTTGCAGGTGACCGCGTAAGTAGACGTCGTAAAGCAGCATGCCGCCGATGAAATATGCAATCCACGCGAGTAGCGGATAAATTTGTGGCAGCGTCATAGGCGCGTACTTGATTGTGGCGGCGATGGTTGCGGCGATGAAGAAGCAGACTCGCCACCAGGTTCCGAGCGCTGGCATCCAGGAAACCAGCATCATTACCAGGCCCATGATGACGAGGACCACCTGAATTTCTCCACCGACCGGCAATAGTGCCAGGCCGATGAGAATGATAAGGGCACCGCGGGTGATTAGACGCAAGAAGGTAGTGCTGCTGTAATTACGGCCGATGATCATCATTGTGGCGCCGGCGATGATGGCGAACAGTGATGAGGGTAGGCCAGAGAGCACAACCTTTGTGCTCCAAAGTAGTGAGGCCATATGGACAATAATCATGCCGATGATGGCGAGTGAGCGCGCTATATCAAGCCCCACGATTCGGGTAGGTTTATTCACCCCAGATTTCTCCTTTACTACAACTTATAGGGAGGTGCTCTTTGGTAAAAAGCACTCTCTACAAACGGCGTATTGAAAACGACTTTCTAGTTGTAGCAATCGAATCTGACAATACATTAAGTGATTATGTGTAAAACACAGTGTTTCGTCTGTGTTTTCTCTGGGAAACTAGCGCGTTCAAAGAGCCCAGAGACACGCGTAACCTAGTGGCATGACATCGATGCTGACGAGTTTCACCTGGGCTGAGGTGCCAGGAGTCTTCCTCGCGTACCTGTTGATTATTGCCATCCCCACCGCTCTCGCGTGGGTGGGTACCGCGTGGCTGGCCAAAAAGTCCGGCGAGCGCATCGCATATGGGCACACGGTTTTCGTCTTTGTCGCCGCATTCTTAATCTGCTTTTGTACGCTCGCGTGGATGCCCGAGGGTGAATACAACTACTCGCCATGGCAGGTTTTCTGCAGTGGCTTCGCGATGGTCATCCTCACTGCCTCTGCCATGATGCGCGTGCCCGCCCCAACTCTGAACCTGCTGCCCACCTGGTGGGCAGCGGTCGCCGGCTATACCCTGTGCTGGAGCATCATCGCCGGCACTGACGACATCACCGGGCTTTGGGGAGTCGGTCTGATATTCCTGCTCCTCGGTCTCATCGCAGGCGTCGGCGCAGTCGTGTGGCTTACGCTGGCGATAAGGAGGCTTTTGTTGGATTCTGCCGCTTAGGGATTCTTAGTGGAACGGAGTTCGACAGCTAACTTGTCGATACGGCGCTCGAGGTCATCGCGAATCAGGTCCATGCGTTCTTCTCCGTCGATGCCTCGTTTTGAAGGCTCGTCAGTAAGCCAACGCTCGAGTGAGCCTTGAGCGTCCGAGGGGAGCTCTACATGAGCGGCATCGCCGATGATGACAACACGATCTGCAGTCCGGAGAATCGTGGAGTCAATGGGCTTTGGTGATGCACCGTCCATAGAGGCGCCGATTTCTGCAACTGATTTGGCTGCAAGCGCATTGGTAGTAGTTTTGGGGTTCGTTCCTGCTGAAAGGGCGGTGAACTGCGTGGCATATTTTGCACGCGCAATGGCCTCGGCCATCTGGGATTTACCGGCATTTGCCACGCAGATGAAAAGTACCTTCGGGATTTCCTTCATTTCAGAACCCTTTTTCTATAGTTTGTCCGGTACGGAAAGGTCATTGGGGAAAAGGCGCGGCCCGAGCCAGCGGGTGACGTAGACAAGTGCAACGAGTACGGGTACTTCAATAAGTGGTCCAATCGTTCCCGCAAGTGCTTGCTGGGACAATGGGCCGAAGGTGCCAATCGCAACCGCAATTGCCAACTCGAAGTTATTCCCGGCAGCCGTAAAGGCAATCGATGCGGAGGTTGCGTAGTTCATGCCCGCGGCCTTGGCCGAAGTGAGAGCGATTGCGAACATGGCGAGGAAGTAGATCACTAGTGGTAGCGCCACTTTCGCAACGGTCCAGGGATTCTCAAGAATCTGCTGTGACTGAAGCGCAAAGAGCAACACGATTGTGTATAGAAGGCCGGCAAGCGCCAATGGCGAGATTTTGGGCAAGTACTCATTTTCATACCAGTCGCGACCACGGGTGCGTTCACCAATTATGCGTGATGCTGCGCCAGCTAGAAGCGGAATACCGAGGAATACCACTACGGATAGTGCGATTGCCCAAAAAGAAAAGGTGGCGGAAGTGGTTTCCAGTCCCAACCAGGAGGGCAGAATCTGCAGGTAGAACCACCCTAGAGCGCCGAACATGAGAATTTGAAATAGCGAGTTTACGGCCACCAGTACGGCAGCGACTTCAGTATCGCCGCAAGATAGGTCGTTCCAGACCAAAACCATTGCAATGCAGCGGGCGAGACCGACGATGATCACGCCAGTGCGCAGTTCTGGACTATCACTGAGGAATATCCAGGCAAGGGCGAACATCAGTGCGGGGCCGAGAATCCAATTGAGGAAGACTGTGATGCCCATCAGCTTCCTGGATGTCAAAATTTTGCCCGTTTTGTCGTATCGAACCTTTGCGAGCGGTGGGTACATCATGACCAGCAAGCCGATGGCGATTGGTACGGAAATTGTCGCAATTTTTGCCTCTGCCAGCCAGTTCACAAGTGACGGTGCAATTTTGCCCAGAATGAGGCCAATTGCCATTGCAGCTGCAATCCATAGCGGCAAGAAGCGATCTAGGAAGCTGAGTGACTTTGTAGTCTGTGTCATAGTTTCCTGTGTAACCAATATATCGATGATTGTCAATATATTTAGAGGGGAGGCCGTGTAGCCTCAACAGGTATGGACGAAATCTCAGAATGCTGTGCACTTGGCGGTCGGCCTCTCGACGCGGCGGAAGCGCAGGCTGCGGCAACGCTCTTCAAAGCGCTGGCGCAACCGGCGCGCCTGCAAATTTTGTCTCAGCTCGCTGCCGCTGGCTGTAGCCCGATGACCGTGGGGGAGCTGGCCGCTGTTTCTGGGCTTAGTCAGCCTACGGTGTCGCATCATTTAAAGACCATGGCGGATGCCGGGCTGCTAACTAGATCTAAGAGTGGACGGGTAGTAACCCATGAGGTACGCCCTGAGGTATTTGCTGAGCTGCGACGTATCCTGGATATCGGTCACGCGGACGGGAGGTAGTGAGCCGCTCGTCGCAAATTGCGATAGGTTGGAAAACTCTGGTTACCTATTCAGGCGCTTGACGACGGCGTCGTGAAGCAACCCATTCGTCGCAACCGCGTCCCCGCCGTGCGGCCCGTTGACACCCGCTAGAGAAGTGAAGCGGCCGCCAGCTTCCTCCACCAGAATCGCAAGAGCTGCCAGGTCCCACAGGGAAACCTCCGGCTCCGCGGCGACATCGACCGCACCCTCCGCTACCAGGCAGTAGGAGAAGAAGTCGCCATAGCCGCGCAGGCGCCAGGCGTCATCGGTGAGACCGATGAAGTTGTCGCGCAAATCGCGCTCGGCCCAACCTGTGAGCGAAGAGTTGGAGATTGAGCAGTCCGCGACATCTGCTACCTTCGAGACTTCAATGCGGCTCTCAGCGGCTTCCCGGCCGCCGACCTGCACGCGCTTGAATGCGCCGTCGCCCTTGGACGCCCACCAGCGACGTCCCAGCGCAGGGGCGGAAACCACGCCGACAACCGGCTTGCCGTCTTCCAACAGGGCAATCAAGGTGGCCCAGACCGGGACATTGCGCACGAAGTTCTTCGTGCCGTCGATGGGGTCGATGACCCACTGACGGCCCTCAAACACAGCTTCGCCACCGAATTCTTCGCCGAGGACCTCATCGCTCGGGCGCTTGTCCGACAGAATCTCGCGGAGCAGCTTTTCGCACGCGATGTCGGCATCGGAGACCGGTGTGAGGTCGGGCTTGGACTCGACGACTAGATTGGCCGCCTCGAAGCGGGACATCGTTAGGTCATCGGCTGCGTCGGCAAGCGAGAGCGCGAGGGCGAGATCTTCGGAGTAAGAGGTGGTCATGGCCGAAATTCTAGCGCAGAACCTCACGTAGCTCTGCGACCTGGCCACTCGAGCCCGCGAGCTTCCAGCGCCCCACCGACGTGCCTTCGCCGCCTGCGCCCGTAATAAGTGCATATCCAGGCAGCCAGTCCCAAGCCGCGACGTCGCGCTGGAACCATACGCCGATGCGACCGTCGGCCACGCCGGCCATATCTACTGACGCTGAGCCCAGAATGCGCCAGGTAGCGCTGCGGGACACTGCATCCAGCCAGGACTTTGTGGCTGTGACCTCGGATTCCCCGCTCGAGCTCACCACTGTGGTGTGGAGGTAGGTCGCTGCGCAGACTTCCGAAAGCGGGTGGTCAGTGACCCGGAGATCGTCAACAGTGCCGTCAATGTTGATACGAGTGGTCGGCAGATTGGGGCCGCCAATCCAGCTTTCGCCCGTTGCCGGGCGATGCACCGCACCGAGGATGACCTCATCCGGATTGCTCGCATCGCCCATAACCAGCGCCAACGCACTGCACCAGTAGTCCGAACCAGTGGTGAAATTGTAGGTGCCATCGACAGGGTCAATCACCCACGTGCGACCCGATTGGGATTCCTTCGCCGACCCTTCCTCGCCAAGAATGCCGTCCTCCGGGCGGAGCGCGGCCAAGGCCTCGACGACGAACTTCTCCGCTGCGCGGTCGGCCGCGGTGACGACGTCGGAAATCGATGTCTTGTACTCCGTGACCAGGCCTTCGTCGCGCATGCGAGCAGCAATGGCAGCGGCACGCTTCACGATGGCAACCGCAACACTGGTATCCGATGCCACAATTGACTCGGAAACTTGGGAGAGAAAGAGTTCTAGGTCTTGGCTGGAATCTTGGCTGGCGGTGGATTCAGACATACGTCCTATTGTGCACCGAAACAGGAGGTATAGCTAAGGTAGTACCCGTGAACCCGGATCTGAATGCTGACCTCAAAGAACTCGACGCGACGCTGACCACCATTGAGAAGGTGGTCGATGTCGACGAGCTTTCCGACCGGATCAGGGAGTTGGAAGCCCAGGCCGCCGACCCGTCGCTGTGGGATGACCCCGACCACGCGCAGCAGGTCACCAGTGCACTGTCGCAGGTGCAGGCGAAGAAGAAAAAGATTGACTCGCTGCGCGGGCGCCTCGACGATCTCTCCGTGATGTACGAACTCGCGGAAGAGGAGGGCGACCCCGACGCCGTCGAGATGGCCGATGCCGAACGCGCTGAGCTGCGTGCCGACATCGAATCCCTCGAGGTCACGACGATGCTTTCGGGGCCTTACGACGAGCGCGAGGCGGTCATCAACATCCGCTCCGGTGCCGGTGGCGTGGATGCCGCTGACTGGGCCGAGATGCTCATGCGCATGTACCTGCGCTGGGCCGACAAACACGGGCATAAGGTCGAGGTTTACGACACGTCCTACGCTGAAGAGGCCGGTATTAAGTCCGCTACTTTCGTCGTCCATGGCGAGTACATGTACGGCACCCTCTCGGTCGAGCAGGGCGCACACCGTCTGGTTCGCATCAGTCCTTTTGATAACCAGGGGCGCCGCCAGACTTCCTTCGCCGAGGTAGAGGTGCTGCCGGTCGTCGAGGAAACAGATCACATCGACATCCCCGAGTCAGATTTGCGTATCGACGTCTACCGCTCCTCCGGCCCAGGCGGACAGTCGGTGAACACCACGGACTCCGCGGTCCGGCTTACACACGTCCCAACCGGCATAGTGGTGACCTGTCAGAACGAGAAGTCGCAGCACCAAAACAAGGCATCTGCCATGCGCGTTCTGCAAGCGAAGTTGCTGGAGAAGAAGCGCCAGGAAGAGCGCGCGGAGCTGGACGCCCTTGGCGCCGGTGGTAATGCCTCGTGGGGTAACCAGATGCGCTCTTATGTGCTGCACCCGTACCAGATGGTGAAGGATCTGCGTACCGAATACGAAGTCAACAACCCACAGTCGGTCCTCGACGGGGACCTCGACGGGTTCATCGAGGCCGGTATTCGCTGGCGCATGGCCCAGCAGTCCGAAGGGGAGTAGTGCTAGAAGGGCGGTTCGTCTTCGGGCGCTTCCGGTGCCTTGGGTGTTTCCGGTGTGGTGGGCTCGTCGGCTTCTCCGTTTCTCTCGTTTTTGTTCATTCCCAGTTCTTCGCGAGCCTGATTTGTCAGCTCCTGTGATTCGCGGAGGTGTTCCAACCTCTGCTCGTTGTATTCCTTGAGTGTCTGTGCTTTCTTTGTCTTGCGCAGGTCGAAAGAGTAGCGACCGTGGCCGGAGAGCGGTCCTGTTTCTGTACTGATAAGCGCAGCTTTTTCGGTGCTTTGATCAGTGGCGGAGGTCCAGTACTCCACGCCGTCGATATCGCGCACGACATTCCAAAGACCGGCCGTTTTTAGATTGTGGTGCCGGCGGCATAGGCAATGGAGGTTGGGCGTTTCGGTTTGGCCACCTTCTTCGGGATTCTCGTGGTTATACGGCTGAATGTGGTCGATGTCGCACTTCGTTGCATCGACATCGCATCCGGGAAAGCGGCAGGTGCCGTCTCTACCTTGGACGTAAGTACGCTGTCTCTCTGTTGGCGAGTACTTTTCCGTTTTCTCGTCCGCTAGTAGCCGGATGCTAGTGACTCGATCGATCCAGGATTCAGTGGCGATTTTGTTGATCCACCCCAGACCGCCGATCCATGCCTCCTGTGGCTTGTCTTGAGTAAGTGGGCAGTACAGATTCAACGTGGCGGTGACCTGAGCAGTCCCGTGCAGAAGGTGTGAAAAAGCCTCGACGAAGTCGCAGTCCTGATCAGCGGTAATTTCTTCCAAGACCTTCTGAAACTCAATTGCCCGCTCAGGCATCAGTTCCATGGTGACTTCAGTGAGGTTGTCCTTTAACTCGAACTTTATAGATTCGCCAGCTTTTTGCTCGATGCCTTTTTGAAACGAAGTAATCGGCGGGTCGTACTCATTTTTAGGGCGCAATAGCGGGCTGACTTCATTAATAAATCGCTGAATATTCTGTTGAAGACTCCGAACCCCGCGAAGAACTTCACCATCGACTCGCGGCGTGATCAGTTCGAGGAGATGGTCTTCGAAATATTTCACAGTAGAGGCGTCATCCAAGGGGAGGAGGGCTGTGGCAATGACCCGCATGTGGGGAAGCGGTAGCTGTGCGCGTTTGAGCAGAAGCTCTTTCAACCGCGGGAGCCGCTCTAGCTGCATCCCGATATCGATGTACTGGAGTGTTCTCCCGCGCGACATGCCAAGAGCTGGAGCGATTTTGGCGATGTAATCTTCGACATCTTTTGTTGAAGAAGACGGAACACAAGCAAGGGCAAGCTGCAGATCAGCTCGATTACGGCCAATTCCAAGACGTGCTGGTGCTGTTTGAGAAATCTCATGGTGAAAGCGTGGCGCTGTTGCTTCCATCGCCGCAGCGTAAGTGCGTTTCCGTGGTATATGTTCCCCGCTGGCCATTGTTGAATCCCCCTGAAAGATAAGGCCTGGATGTTGAAATGTTGAAATAAGGAAGAGGTAGGGAAAATATTTTCGACTAACTCTGAGTGTCAGTTTTCCGAGCTTTAAGCAGCTCGGCGACGTTATTTGGTGTTTTTAATCCTCGCGTTTAATCTTTCATCGCTCATTTTAATCGAACATGTAGGCGAAGTAAAGGGGGGTAGAGATTCTTGAGAAAATTCTTTCGAATACTGTCGTAGCGTGCACTTCTGTGTGGTCGCGCGCTCTGGGGGGGGCAATGTCACCTAGCTCCGCAGCCTCGCTATTCCGGCGCCCAATTCCACGCATTCCAGAGTGACTTGAGTGGCTTAAGTGATTAGAGTGTCTATCTATGATCACTTTCGACGGGGTTACCAAGTCCTACTCGACTTCTAGCCGACCAGCTCTCGACGATGTTTCAGTCCACATAGATAAAGGTGAGTTTGTCTTTCTTATTGGACCGTCGGGCTCTGGTAAGTCGACATTCCTGCGCCTTATGGTGCGTGAAGAGAAAGTGGATTCAGGAAAACTGACGGTTGCAGACCAGGATTTGACTAAGATCTCTCGCCGCAACATCCCGAAATTGCGTCAAAAGGTGGGGTACGTCTTCCAGGACTTCCGCCTGCTGCAAAAGAAGACCGTGTACGAAAATGTCGCGTTCGCATTGCAGGTTATTGGCAAGCCGAAGGCGAAAATCGACAAAGCTGTTCCGGAAACGCTTGAAATGGTCGGGCTCTCGGGCAAGGAAAATCGCTACCCGCACGAGTTGTCGGGTGGTGAGCAGCAGCGCGTTGCCATTGCTCGCGCCTTCGTCAACCGCCCGCTCATCTTGCTTGCCGACGAGCCCACCGGCAACCTCGACCCAAGCACTTCCGGTGACATCATGCTCTTGCTTGACCGCATCAATCGCATGGGGACGACCGTTATCGTGTCGACTCACGACAACGATGCCGTCGACTCCATGCGTCGCCGCGTGTTGGAGCTGGAGCTGGGGCGTCTCGTGCGTGACGACGCCACGGGTGTTTACGGCCTGAACAATTAACAGACAGTCCATCGGTAGAAGAACTCATTCGAAAGGTATTACTGACCTATGAAGACTCGCTTTGTCCTCGGTGAGGCTTTCTCCTCCTTGGGCCGAAACATCACGATGACCATCGCGATGATTATTACGACCGCGGTGTCGTTGGCGCTGCTTGCGACCGGCATCCTGGTTACTGAGCAGACCAGCCGCACGAAGGATCTCTATCTCGATCGCGTAGAAGTGCAGATCGAACTGAATGAACAAATCTCCGCCGAGGACCAAACTTGCTCCTCGCCGGAGTGTGCTGAGGTCGTCGGCAAGCTTGAAGAGACTGACGGCGTTGATTCGGTGACCTTCCGAAATCGTCAGCAAAACTTTGACCACTTCGTGGAGATGTTTAAGGATAGCGACCCCGTGCTCGTAGAAAATGCGACGCCGGAGTCGCTGCCTGCTGTCGTGATGGTGCGTCTGAGCGACCCGACCGATGTCAGCCCGCTGGATCCGATTCGGGAGCTGCCACAGGTCGACCACGTTACTGACCAGCATGAAGAGATCGGTACTGCAGCTCAGAACCTGGACTCGGTGCGAAATGCGACCTTCCTGCTGGCGGCGGTGCAGGCCGTTGCCGCTGTGTTCCTGATTGCGAACATGGTCCAGATTGCGGCGTTCTCGCGTCGTAAGGAAGTTGAGATTATGCGCATGGTCGGTGCCAGCCGCTGGTTCACACAGGCGCCGTTCGTCCTCGAGGCGGTGATTGCGTCGCTGATTGGTGGTCTGCTGGCCATCGGTGCGCTGTTCCTGGGTAAGGCGACGGTCATCGATCCGGCGCTGAGTAACCTGTACAAGGCACAGCTTCTGGCGCCGCTGACCAACGGCGATATTGGTGTGGTGGCGCCAATCGTGGTCATTATCGGCATGGTCTTTGCTGGGCTTGTTGCGCAGGTCACGCTGCGTTTTTACTCGCGTGACTAGGGCTCCAATTAGGTTTGCGATTAGACCCCTCGGTTAAACCCGGTGAATAGGGTCAGGGCAGGGTGCCAGGTAAGCTGAGGACTATGAATAATGACGACGTCCAGCGCCCACCGAAGCTCGACAAGAAGGCTTATGAGGCCGAGCTCAAAAAGCTCCAGGCAGAGCTCGTCGAAATGCAGCAGTGGGTGGTAGAAACCGGTGCCCGAATTGTCATCGTGATGGAGGGTCGTGACGCCGCCGGCAAGGGGTCGGCCATTAAGCGCATCACGCAGTACCTGAATCCCCGTACCTGTCGCATTGAGGCTCTGCCGGCTCCGACGAGCCGTGAGCAGGGTCAGTGGTACTTCCAGCGTTATGTCGAAAAGCTGCCGACTGCCGGCGAAATCGTGATTTTCGACCGCTCCTGGTACAACCGCGCCGGCGTTGAGCGCGTCATGGGCTTCTGTACCTCGCAGGAGTACCGTCGCTTCCTGCACCAGGCTCCAATCTTCGAGCGTCTGCTGGTTGAAGACGGCATTATCCTGCGCAAATACTGGTTCTCCGTGTCGGACGAGGAGCAGGTTGCTCGCTTCAAGTCCCGTCGTGAAGATCCGCTGCGCCGCTGGAAGCTCTCGCCGATGGACCTGGAGTCCATCACTCGCTGGGAGGACTACTCCCGCGCTAAGGATGAGATGTTCATCCACACTGATATCCCGTCCGCACCGTGGTTCACGGTTGAGTCCGAGGACAAGAAGCGCTCGCGTATCAATGTCATCAACCACCTGCTGACCACCATTCCGTACGAGCACATTCAGCGGGATGTTCCGGAAATTCCGGAGCGTCCGGAGTCTGAGGGGAGCTACGAGCGTCCGCCGCGTACTGAATTCCGCTATGTGCCGGACGTTGCCGCGAAGCTCGAAGCTGACCGTGTGAAGGGTGCAGGCAAGTCCGATAAGAAGGGCAAGAAGCACAAGAAGGGCAAGAAGAGCAAGAAGAAGTAGCTTCTTTGTTTAGGCAGTTCTCGCGGCCGTCAGTCGTTCCATCAAGCCAGAGCCTTTCCATAGATAGTTATCTGTGTCACACTGGGTGGCATGACTGCTACTGATAACGGTTCTGGCACGGCACGCACCGAGGTTGATGAGCCAAAGGTGCTGCGAGAAGTCCACGGGCGATCTGGTCACCTTCGGTTGAACAGGCCGAAGGCACTTAATTCACTCGATTTAGATATGGTCACCGAGGTCGTCGAGGGGCTCCGCGCATGGCGTGACGACGACTCGGTGGATCACATTGTTGTTTCATCCGGTCACCCCAAGGCGTTTTGTGCCGGTGGTGACGTGCGCGCAGTTCGGCAGGCTGTGCTCGATGGTGTTCCGGAGCAGGGGGAGAAGTTCTTCCGGGACGAGTACGAGATGAACGCGATGATTGCGGAATTTGCGCAGTCCAAACCATATATCGCGATTATTGATGGCATCGCTATGGGGGGTGGCCTGGGAGTTTCCATGCACGGCTCCCACCGAATCGTGACTGAGCGAGCCAGCGCCTCCATGCCAGAAATGGCAATCGGCTTTGTTCCCGATGTGGGCATTACCTATTTTTCGCAGCATGTGAACACTCAGTTGGGCGGACCCTCGCCCGCGATTGCTCGGTTTGCAGGACTGACCGGTTACCGCCTAACTGCGGCGGACATGCTGTGGGCTGGATGGGCAACGCATGCGGTGCCATCCGCGCAACTGGACGAGTTCGTCGCGGCACTGGACCGAGACGGAATTGATTCGGCGCTTGCGGAGTATGCGCTCGATGTGGACTCGGCTGAGGCTCGTGAGCTGCTCGGTGAGCCGCAGCTGGCCGAGTGGAGCGATTGCATCGAGGCCTGCTTCGGCGCTGATAGCTGGTTGGAGATTGAGCGTGCTCTCAACGAAGCCGCTGAGGCTGGCTCCTGTGCGTCGTCAACAGTGGAGACCTTCCGCGATCTGCTGGCACCCGCCAACCCGGAGAGTCTCGTGGCGGCAGCGGAGCTCTATGCAGCGAACGCGGGTCCGGGGGTTACGCTGCAGGAGGCTCTGAACCGGGAGATGAAGCTCGGCGCTTACATGCGTCAGCACCCCAATTTTGCCGAAGGCGTGCGGGCGGTTTTGGTGGACAAGGACCGCGACGCCACCTTCAAGCCCGCCTCCGTTCAGGAGGTCGATGTCGAGGGGATTCGTCAGCACCTGAGCTAAACAAAACTGTGACGGCCCGTAGTCGGCGCGAAGTCATCGGCAATCATGGCCGCCAATTCGAGATAGCTCTGGGTAGTGGCGGGCTGGAGATTGTCCAGCTCGATATTCGCGCCATTCGCAATGTGCGGGTCATAGGGGATGACCTGCACTGCGCGGCAGCGCTGGGCAAATAGTTCGTGCACGGTCTCTGTGGACAGCCCCTGTTTATTTAGCTCGTTGACCACCACGACAGTGGTAGAAACCAGCCGTTCGAAGCCGTGCGCTGAAAGCCAATCCAACGTCGTCCAGGCGCTTTTCACGCCGTCCAGTGCGGGCGTGGTGACCAGCACCAGGCAATTGGCCGCAGAAAGAATCGAAGCGGCGATGGGCTGCGTCAGGCCGGTACCACAATCAGTCAGGCTCACATTGTAATGACGCCGAAGGATGTCGAGGGCTGCGCAGTATTCACCGTCGGAAAGCGCGATCGTCGATGTCGGGTTTTGGTCGCTGCCGACAACCTCCAGGCGCGATGGAGTGTGAGATGTGTACGCGCGGACCTGCGCATATTTGTCCGTATCCGGGGCTCGGAGCAGATCGCGAATTGATGCGGGATTGGCCGCGGTGACGCGTGCGCCGAGGGTGCCAAAGTCCGGATTCGCGTCGATTGCGACGATTCGGTCACTGCGCAGGCTTGCAAGCGTGGCGCCCAGGCACATGGTTGTCGACGTCTTGCCGACGCCACCTTTCACGCTGACAACAGCGATGTTGTAGTCACCGTAGATAGGCTGTCGCACCCGCTCTATCAGCTCGCGTTGCTTGCGTGCCGACGATGATTCCCGCGGCGAAATTGCGCCCCAGGTAGCCTTATGAACCCAGCTGCGCCAGCCCGACTGTGGTGCCTGCCGCGAGTTCAGGCTAACCGCCAAGTCTGAGACGGAAACTGCGTGAGTGACTGCGTGTTTGGTGGAAGTCATAGACTTCGTCCCCTCCCCAAAATTCCCCAAAGTTTATCCCCGCCGTTGTTTTTACCATGCGGCCAGGACCACGGCGAGCCCAAAGACAGCATCGAGAATTCCGACCTGTTTGGGTGTCCACGGCTTAGCGCGGCGAGCACCGGAGATTGGCATGGCAAAAGACCTGATGAGAAGCCCAATGGTGACAATGGGCACACCGATGCTGATGAGATTCCGGTCGCGGAGCAGGATCCACCCGATGATGGCCGCAGCGGTAATGAGGGCGTGGTAGGTGACCGAGCCAATGAGCCACTGTCGGCTGCCGCGTTTGCGAATCATTGTTTTCACATAGGGCACGGTGCCGACGAAATATCCAGCGTAGATAGCCGCAATTGCCCAGGCTTTCGGGGTTGGCCCGGCGATAATGGGCACCATGAGGCTGGCGGCTAGAACAGTGGAGACACCAGAGAGAAGTGAGCGCGGTCGGCGCTGGTAGGTCTCCCAAATAGCGATAGCGGCAAGAGGGGCGATGAGGGCGACCCAGGTGAGAAGGGAAACGTCGGCAAGCAGAGTGATGCAGCCAGCGACGGCGGTGAGCGCGGTGTATGTGGCGGCGGGTGCCAGATGGCGGCGTTGGCGACGAGAGCGGAGCCAGACGCTGACGGCGAAAAATGCGAAGTAGCCGAGCAGCCACGTCGCGGTTACGGCAAGGCCTGTCCATGTGGGGTTGAGCGCGAGTGCAGTCAGCGGGGGAATGGTGACCATGAACCAAGCGCCGTGCTGGTCCGGAACCCAGCCAGCGGAGCGCTTGTGGTGGGAGCAGCGGGCGGGGCGGGAAGGACGTGGCTGGCGGGGCTTTTGGCTCATACTACGCATTATAGATTCGTAAATATGTCGGGACTGTATTAGATCCTCATTGAATAAAATGCACATGCGCACAAGGCGACAGTGCTAACGTTGAACTCGCATTCTCAGGGCGAGGTGAAATTCCTCACCGGTGGTGAAGCTGCGGCTGACGCAGACAAGTCCACGAGCGCCCTACCTGTGGCCAGAAGGGTCATCAGGTAGGGGACAAGCAGATTTCGGTTGGAATCCGAAACCGACGGTCATAGTCCGGATGAAAGAGAAGGAGTTGAATAATTCGTGGAATACGTGTCGGATTTTTTGGTGGGTTTCCTCACTGCACAGCTCAGTGTGGCGGGAGCACCAATCTTAATTCGAGAAATTGTTGGTAACCTCTTTGGCCTCGCGTGTGCCTTCCTAGGTATGAAACGCAAGGTATGGGCCTGGCCGGTCGGCATTATCGGAAATGCCTTGCTGTTTACCGTCTTCCTCGGCGGAGTTTTCCACACGCCGCAAAATCTTGATCTCTATGGCCAGGCTGGGCGTCAGGTCATGTTTATCGTCGTCAGTCTCTACGGGTGGTTCAGCTGGGTCAAGAGCCGCAATCAGAGCGGTGATGAGGTCGCAATTGAGCCGCGGTGGGCGACGGCAACGGAACGCATTGGGATGATTGCCGTGGCTATCTTCGCCACAGTGATCTGTGCCAATGTCTTTGAGATGCTGGGCTCGTGGGGGCCATGGGCCGATGCCTGGATTTTCGTCGGTTCGATGCTAGCGACCTGGGGCATGGCCCGCGGCTGGAACGAATTCTGGCTGATCTGGATTGCCGTTGACGCCGTGGGAGTGCCGTTGCTGCTCAAGGGTGGCTACTACCCGTCAGCAGCGCTGTACCTCTTCTACGGATGCTTCGTTATTTGGGGCTTTGTCTCCTGGGTTCGACTCGAGCACCAGCACGACAATAACCAGCAGAAGAGCTCCGAGACCGACCAAGTACCGGCTTTGGCAGCAGCCGAGCGGTAGGATAGTCCAGGTGAGCTTCCGACCAGATAACTCCCGTACCAACCGCGCCCATCAAGCCGAAGAGCGTGCCCGCAGTCTCGTGCAGGACGTCCTCGACCGCGAGGAGCGGGTACGCAACAATCTGGCCAGCGCTGATGTCGACCCGTGGACGATGCGTTTCGTCGTCGATGAGTCGATTTCTGAGGGCGCAATCATCACCTGGCGCAATGAGGCCACTCGTGCCCGCCGCATCATGCGCCGCTACGACATTCAACGGGGCTACCGCGAGAAGTTGCGCGAAGTTGAAAAGCGCATCGATGCCATGTTGCACCTCGCGGAGTCGCTGGAGGAATCGTGGGACGCCGCGGCACACGCTTCAAAGAGGCTTTCCGACGCGGAGGCCCGCGATGTCGCCGCCTTTGAGCGTGAGCGCGAGCGGCAAAATGACGCGGCAGAGACTAAGCGTCAGCGTGAGGAGAAGGTCCGCAAGTTCCGTCGGAAAGCGGAAAACATTGCTACCGACGCGTGGGACGCGGGCCGTGACGCGCTGGAGAAGCTGCCGCCACTGTCGTCTTCGTTGAAGGACATCGCGGCCAAGTTCCGTTCGCGGGGCTCGGAGGAGGAACCGCGCGAGGTACGCCGGGCAACCGCCCGCGACCTACGCAAGGAGCCTCCGCTGCCGGAGGACTAGTATTCCTCGGACTTAGCTGCCTGAACCACTTCGGCGAGCTTGGAAATCTCTTCGTGAGAAGGCCTAATATCTGGATGCGTACGGCAGTAGTCCAACAGCAAGTAACCGGCCGTGCGAATGCGACGATGCCCATCCCAGTGCGGAGCGGCGATTTTGGGGTCGTTGGTGGCCAGAGACGAGATGGCCTGGCGCTCGCTGAGCAGCTCGTACTGGAGATCGCGACGAATATCGAGTGCCTGATTCGGAGTGCCGGTTAGCAGCGCGCCGAGAAGAGCACCCATCTGTCGATAGCAGCGCGGAATATGACGCAGGTAGTGCTTCTCAATGCTCTCGGTCGGCCAGAAGTGCAGGACAGCGAGAGCCAGCGCGCAGGCGATACCGACTTCCAAAACACGATCGGTCACAATCGGTGCGAGCTCGCCAGCGACATTTCCGCCCAGCAGCAGCGCCAGCGGAGTGGTGACGATCGTCGTCAGCGCATAGTTCTTCACCACGAGAATCTCCGCGCCGAATTGGCAGGCTGCAAGCGCGATAAGTAGCGTCCAGCTGTCCAGGCCAAAGGAAAAGAGCAGCGCATAGAGGAAAATGCCGATAATCGAGCCCACCATGCGGTGAATTCCTCGAATCGAACCGGCGGTGCGGTCGGGGCCCCACTGTAGAGTCATCAATGCGCTGACCACCGCCCAGTCAGGCCGGTCAAGACCGACTAGCACGCTGATGAGACCAGCTAAGCCGCCAGTAATAGCCACCTTTGTCGCAGTCATCGACGCGTGAGAATAGCGCTCGAAAGAGCGGAAGACTCGGTAGCTTACGCTTGGCCGAGCGAGTGGAATGGTTGTCTGTGTCTCGTCGATAAGGTTAGGTGTGTCCACGATGTCCACAGCGCTGCCGTGCACGCCCAAGCGGCCGCGGATAGCAATCAGTCGCTGATGAGCAGCGATGACACGGTTGACCAGTTCCGTATGGGAGGGCTTGACGATTTTGCTGCCACGGATGATGCCTGCGTCGGCAAGCGATTCCCATGCGTCGGTGAGTGCAGTTTGCGCCTGGTGATGAACGGCGAACGATGTCGAGTCTGATTTTTCCATCGCCTCGATGGCTGATTCAAGGGATTGGACGGCCGCCATCTCGGGGCCGTGCGGATTCCATAACCGCGGTGCCATGCCGATGACTATCGCCGAAAGCACACCAACGGTAGCCCACATGGCGGTTTCAACCGGGTTGAAGCCAAGGCGGGCGACCATTGTGGTACCGCCTGAGACCATCACAATGAAGAATGAACCTGGTGGTGGCAGGCGCAGTGCGTTTTGGATAAAGGCGCCGGCGGTAGCCAGCGTCGTGGTAAAAAGTGCGATGAGCAGCAGCCATAGATTACTGTCGCCGGAAGCGATCTCACTGTGGACCACTGATCCAACAAAACTGCCGGACATAACGCCGGCGACCAGGCACAGTCCGGCGATGGCCATCACGCGCAGGCGACTGCGGTAGGGGTGGCCTTCGCCATAGATGACCACGCAACCACCAGCGGCGATAAGGAGCATCTCCGAGCCATGGCCGGTGAGAAGTGCCACGGCACCCGGCAGGAATAGCGCGAGTGCTGCGCGGAGGGCACCGGGCCATCTCTGCGCACGGGAGTGGAAGGCAGTAAAAAGCTGCCATGCACTTGGTTGCGGAGGAAGCTCAACCGTTTGGCTCAATGTTGGTGAAATCTCCTTATCTCTATTGGGTTGTTATTGGCGCTGCCGCTGTGTGCAACCGAGAACTTTAGTCAGCGACCAGCGTCTCGAGCGTGAACTCCGGGTGCTCCTTCTCAATGAATGACAGCTTCCACTTGTCGCCGAAGAGGGCGATGAGGGCGCCGTCGGAACGCGTGAAGATCTCCACGCCGCGTTGCTTTGCAAGCTCCGGCGCGGTCTCTTCGTCCGTGCGGCGGGCGACGGAGTAGGGGATGGGATCTGCGATGGTCTCGACGTTGTACTCGTTTTCCATGCGCGCCATCATCACCTCGAACTGCATCGGTCCGACCGCGGCCATGACCGGGGCGGCATCGCCGCGGGCATCGTTGCGCAGAATCTGCACCACGCCCTCGGCATCGAGCTGGTCGACAGCCTTGCGGAACTGCTTGTACTTGCCCAGGCTCTTGGCGCGCAGGGTGCGGAAGTGCTCCGGCGCGAATTGAGGCATTGGCTTGAATTGAACCTTGCGGCCCTCGTAAATGGTGTCACCCGGCGCCAGCGAACCCGCATTGACCAGGCCGACAATGTCGCCCGGGTAGGCCGTCTCCACGGTCGAACGCGTCCGACCGAACACTGTCAGGGCGTACTTTGTAGAAAAACTGCGTCCCGACTGCGCATGCGTGACCTGCATGCCGCGGTCAAACTCACCAGAGACAACGCGCATGAACGCCAGCTTGTCGCGGTGGTGCGTATCCATACCCGCCTGCACCTTGAACACGACGCCCGAAAAATCATCCGTCGGTTCGCGCTTTTCGACGATAGCTCCCTGGCCGCCAGCCGCAGCAGCGGCAACGGCAGCCGGGTCGGACTCGCGGGCGCCAGGTGCCGGAGCCAGTTCGCAGAGAGTGTCCAGGATCTGGTGGACACCCCAATTCAGCATGGCCGAGGCGAAAATCACCGGAGAGGTGTCACCAGCGAGGTACATCTCCTGGTCGTGGTCAGCGCTATCGGCGGAGAGCAGTTCGGACTCCTCGGCTGCCGTCTCCCAGGCATCGCCCTGTTCCGCGGCGGCCTCATCTGGGGTGAGGTGCCGCTCGGCGGCAATGGTGGCACCACCGGCAGTGCGCTCGAAGCCGATGAACTGCTTGGCCTCACCGTCCTCGCCACGCTCCAGTAGACCGCGGAAGTCACCCGCCTCGCCGACTGGCCAGTACAGCGGTGTCGGCTGCAGGCCAATCTCCGCAACAATCTCATCCATCAATTCCAGGGGAGCCTTACCCGGGCGGTCCCACTTGTTGATGACCGTGACGATGGGAATTCCGTTGGACTTACAAACCCGGAACAGCTTCAACGTCTGAGGCTCGAGACCCTTGGCGCCGTCGACAAGCATGACAGCGGCGTCGACAGCCGTGAGCACACGGTAGGTGTCTTCGGAGAAGTCGGCGTGACCAGGTGTATCGACGAGATTGATCATGTATGGTTCGCCGTCGTGCCCCTCTGGTTGGTACTCGAACTGCAGCGCGGAAGAGGCAATCGAGATGCCGCGATCTTTCTCCATGTCCATCCAGTCGGACACAGTCGACTTGCGGCCGGCCTTGCCGTGGACAGCACCGGCTTCGTTAATGACATGAGCATGCAGTGCCAGCGCCTCGGTGAGCGTGGACTTACCGGCATCCGGGTGTGCGATGACGGCAAATGTGCGGCGGCGTGCTGCTTCTTCGGCGAGAGTTGTCACAGGGAGACTACGCTTTCCTTAAAAAGAAAATCGGAATAAGGGAATCGGGTTCAACCTTTCTAACTTACCGCTCCAGTGGGGTAAGGGGTCAATTACGTTGGGGCGACGTTAGAGGTTGAACAGTTCGCGCAGCGTCGTGATGACGCCTTCCTCCGCGTTCGACGGTGCGATGTCGGTGGCGCGGCGTTTGATTTCCGGGTGACCGTTGGACATGGCAAACGAACGGCTTGCGTGGTCGATGAGCTCGAGGTCATTCAGGTAGTCAACAAAGCAGACAGTTTCGGCAGGAGAGACACCGAGGGCCTCCTGCAGGGCGGCGAGTGCCGTGCCCTTGTTGGTGTTGGCGTCGATGAGGTCGACCCAATGTGCACCGGAGACTACCGCGCGCAGGTGCGGGCTCTGGGAACGCAAGTAATCGGCGGATTCGTCTTCGACGGAGTAAGGATCAAAGGCGGCAATTTTGACGATGCCGTCCTCGGCGGCGGCGACGATGACATCATCGACCTTCTGCAGCTTCAAGTAGTACTTGGCGGCCTCGTTGAATTGCAGCTGCTGAACTTCCTCCGAAATATTGAAATGCGGCGGGAAAAACTCCACGTATGCGCTGGCAGCGCCGCAGATGATAACCGATAGAGGAGTGCGCCCCGCTGCCACACGGTTGTCGTTGAACTGGCGGATCGCGTGTACCAACTGGGTGACGATGTCGTGGTCGATACTGGTAACCGAGACCACCTCGCCCGCATCCGCGACATAGTTGCCGTTTTCCGCAATGATTGGGATGCGGTGTGCAATGGGGGCGAACTGGTCGGCCAGAGTGGCGTACTGGCGGCCCGATGCGGGAGCGAAGTGGACACCGCAGTCGAGCAGTTCAGTGACTACCGGCCAAAAGGAATCCGGGATTTCCTTGTCTTCATTTAATAGAGTCCCGTCCATATCCGTGACTACAAGGCGGTATGGCGGCTGGGCGGGAGATTGCTGCTGGATATCCAGGGGTTCCGTCATGGCTTTAATTCTAACGGGTAAGTAGGGTTCACTTTTCTTCCTCAGGTCGCCTCCCAATGCCTCCCCCGATTGGGTGAAAGCTGGGCCACAATACGGGGTACACAGTTGAGGGCGATAGCCGGTGAACGGCGTGTGCGGGGTATTTTGAGGGGGAACTCATATTCATTTAAGCCAGGAGGATTTATGTCGGATTCGGCCCCCATCAAGCGCAATGACTGGAATGAGCGCATCAGCCTTGCAGAGCAGATGATCCCCCTCCTGGGACAGCTGCGGCGCAACAACGATGTCGTGACTTCAATCTTCGGCCGCCGACTGGAAAACGTCACCGAGACCGGCATCATTAAGTCGCACCGCTACGCCCGTCGCATTACCTCGCAGGAGCTGCCTCTGAGCCAGACTCTGCCGATTCTGCAGGAACTGGTGAAGATGGATCTCGGCACCGCCTCCATCGACCTGGGCGCCCTGGCTACCAGCTTCGAAGAGGAAGGCGGCGACCTGCGCGCATTCCTCGAGCGGGAGCTTGCCGAGGTTATCGGTGCCGGGACTCACACCCCGAAGACCGACATTGTCCTCTACGGTTTCGGACGCATCGGTCGTCTGCTGGCCCGCATTCTGCTTGCTCGTGAGGCACTGTTCAACGGCCCGCGCCTGCGCGCGATTGTGGTTCGCCAGAATGGTGAGGACGACATCGTCAAGCGTGCTTCGCTGCTGCGCCGTGACTCCGTCCACGGTGCATTCGACGGCACCATCTCGGTTGACCGCGAAAACAACATTATTTGGGCAAACGGCACCCCGATCCAGGTCATTTACTCCAACGACCCGGCAACTGTTGACTACACCGCCTACGACATTAACGATGCGATTGTCATTGACAACACCGGTCGTTGGCGTGACCGTGAGGGACTGTCGCAGCACCTTCAGTCCAAGGGGGTTTCCAAGGTTCTGCTCACCGCGCCGGGCAAGGGCGATGTAAAGAACATCGTCTACGGAATTAACCACAGCATCATCGAGGACTCTGACAACATTTTGTCGGCAGCCTCCTGTACTACCAACGGCATCACCCCGGTGCTGAAGGTCGTCAATGACAAGTGGGGCGTCGAGTTCGGTCACGTCGAGACCGTCCACTCCTTCACCAATGACCAGAACCTGATTGACAACTTCCACAAGGGTTCCCGCCGTGGTCGCGCAGCCACCCTGAACATGGTTCTCACTGAGACTGGTGCCGCAAAGGCCGTCGCCAAGGCTCTGCCGGAGTTTGAGGGCAAGCTGACCGGTAACGCGATCCGCGTTCCCACCCCGGACGTTTCCATGGCGGTGCTGAACCTGACTCTGGACACTGAGGTCGACCGCGACGAGGTTAACAACTACCTGCGCGAAGTTTCCCTGAAGTCCGTCCTGCGCCAGCAGATTGACTACATCCACTCACCAGAAGTGGTCTCCACCGACTTCGTTGGTTCCACCCACGCTGGCATCGTCGATGGTCTGGCTACCATCGCCAACGGTAAGCACCTAGTGCTCTACGTCTGGTACGACAACGAGTTCGGTTACTCCAACCAGGTCGTTCGCATCGCTGAGGAGATTGCCGGTGCTCGCCCGCGCGTCTACCCGAAGCGCAAGCACATCGACGAGCTGTAAGTCGGCGGTCCTGGGCTTGAGCTGTTGAGCCCTCGAACGCCCTCTTCCCCCTCCTAAACCATGGGGTTTGAGGCGATGGGGAGGGCAGGGGAGGGGACGGAGCTTTCGGTGCGGGAGGCCGCTATCGCCTACCGCTGGTGGACGTGGTTCTGCGCGGCTTCGGCGCGGATGCATGGGCCGAGTCAACAGGGCATAGATGACGTTGCAGCGGCTCCGGGCAAGCCACATCACCGCGGCATTGTGCTTCTGTCCTTCAGCCCGTTTACGCAGGTAGTAGTCGCGCGATGCGGGATGGCAGTTCGACGCGATCCACGCCGATCGAAACATTGCGTTTTTTCAACTGTTTATTGCCGGCCCTGGTGGGAAACTCGCCGCGGACCGACGTACCCGACTGCCGGGTGGTCGGCGCGATGCCGGCGTAAGCGGCCAAGTGCGCGGCGTCGGCGAAGTCCTGGCAATCGCCGATGGACCACAAGATGTTAGAGGCGGTCTTGATACCTACGCCGGGCATCGACATCAAGACCTGGGCAAGAGGAAAACGATTCGCACATCTCCTCGACTTGTCCGGCGATCGTGTCGCGCTGTGCTTGAAGCGCTTTGATGTTCGCCGCCAGCTGCGGGATGACCAATTCTGCTGCTGCAGTGCCGGATACCGTGACAGTTTGCTCGGCAAGGGCGGCGAAAATTGCGTCAACCAGGGCAGCAGGGTCCTTCTTGGCGCGGTTGCGCATCCACTTCAGGACCCGGCCTCGACCTGCGGCGGTCAGTTTTGTCGGACCTTCGTAGTGGATGAGCGAGTCCAGCACCAGCGTGCGCGAGAGAATCTCGCCTGCAAAGACGCGCTCGAGTGCGGGGTGAATCTGTGTGAGCACGCTGCGAAGGCGGTTTTTCGTTCGGGTGGCGTCTTTGGCGATCTCGTCGTCGAATCCGGCGAGCATCTTCAGCGCTGCTAGTGCCTCGTCGTCGCGGTCGACTGCCCGCAGTGTGTGCGGCATGGTGCGGGCGGTGTCGGCGATGATGAATGCATCCCGGCGGACGGTTTTTGATCGTCCAGGGTAGAAATCGGCTGCTTGTCGTATGGCTAGGTCGGGGAGGTCTCCGACCGTGCAACCGCAGTCGCGGGCCACGGCGATGGGCAGGGTGCCGATCGTGTTGGGTTGATCGACAACCATGACAACGCTGCCGTGGGCCTGCATGGACGCGAAGATTTCGCGCCGTGCGGCTTCGTCTTGGGGCAGTGGTTTGTCGTAAATTCTCTCGCCGGTGTTGGTCAGCGCGCAGGCATGGTGGCCAGTTTTGCCGACGTCGAGGCCGATGATGATTTCGGGTGTTGTGGACGGTTCCATGGTGGTGTCCTTCTGTTGCGGCTGGTCACAGGTGTCTTGGACATCCGTTGCAGGCACCCACGTTACGACGAGACCTCTGTTTGGTCCGTGTCCCTATTAGCTGTCAGCGGTTGTCCCCGGTGTCCGGTGGCAACACCCCCGGATTATGGAAATGTTCACGCAGATAAGTCATGCCGGGCCTGGTGGCCGCGCCCCGTGAGGGGGGGGGTGGCACCATCACGGTAACGGGGGGGAGCGGGGGTAAGGTAAGTAAATTGAGCCTGGCGTAACGCGATAAGCATTGCCTAACCTGAGACTGTTTCAGGTGGTGTTCCCGATCGGGAACCGGCAACGGAAGCGAGGCGGCGACGATGAACGGAAAACGTGGATCGACCGGAGAGCCCCTCTCCGGAGGGGGAGCCGGGGACGCGGTGGCGTCGCAGACGGATGACGGGCGGTTGGTGCACGTCGCATCGGTCGCAGCGGGTGGCCGACCATCCACCCGCGACATGCTCGTCGCCGCCGCAATCGGCGTCGCGGGGTCTCTCATCATCGTGCCCCTGACCTACCTGCAGGTGTTCGCCGGCATCGCCCACGTTTATCTCGTCGCGGCGACGCTCGGGTTGTGGTTCCTGCAGTGCGTTGTTCCCCTCATCGTCGTCCGCAAGCTTGGCGCGAGCCTCATCGCGTGCCTTGCCATGGGCGTCGTGTCCGCGGCGACCACCCCGTTCGGCGTCGCCGCAATCGGGGCGCTGATTATGGAAGGATTGCTCATCGAGCTTCCGTTCATGGTCACCCTGTACCGGCGGTGGACGCGTCCCCAGTTCGTGGCGTCGGCGATGTTGTTCTCCGCGCTGATGGGACCGATGGCCCCGCGCGCAGTCGGCGTCGACTCGCCGACCACTCCCATGACCCTGATCAGCTTCGCCGTAGCCTTGGCATCGAGCTTGGTGTTTTTGGTCCTGGGCTTTGCCGTCGCAAAGGGGCTTCGCAGCCGCGGGGTCACCCGGTGACCGGCGGAGCACCCGCGTGCGCCGGTGCGACACGCGGGACGGCCCCGGCCCGGTTACGGGTTAGGGGCGCGGGCGTGCGGCACGCCGATGGGCGATGGGCACCCGACATGGTGGATCTCTCCTTCGATTTCGGCACGATCAACGCCATCACGGGACCCGTGGGATGCGGAAAGACGAGCCTGGCCCACCTCATCGCTGGACTGATTCCCTCGCACATCCCCATCGACCATGCCGGATTCGTGCACATCGTCGATGCCGACGGCACCGAACGCCCCGTGGACGGGGACCTGGTCACCTTCGTCGGGCAAGACCCGGCGACGCAGGTGCTCACGCTCCGAGTCGTCGATGACGTGGCCATGGCCCTCGAGTTTTCCCTCGTGGAAGCCGGTATCGTCGCCAAGCGATCAGCCGAGGCTCTATCGGAGCTCGGGCTGTCAGAGCTCGCGGAGAAGGATCCGTGGGCTTTGTCGGGCGGGCAACGCCAGCGGATGGCCATCGCCGGTGCGGTGGCCAGGGCGCCGGAGGTCATGATCTTCGACGAGCCCGCGGCCCACGTCGACGAGGACGGTCGCCGGTCGCTGTTCGCCGCCATCCGTGATTTGCGGGCCCCGGGGCGCGTCATCCTGCTCATCGAGCACGACCTCCGCCCGTTCGACGGGTGGGTCGACACGGTGACGATCCTCGATGCGGACGGGAGCGTCGCCGCCCACGGAGCGCCGGATGGCATCGCGGTGAAGGGCATTGCGACGACGGCCGCGACCGCCGGAACGCCGGACGCCAGTACGCCGGGCACGGGGGTGCGGGACCGTCCCAATCCGGAATCGGAGGCGGATGCCGTTCCACTGCTGGCCTTGACCGGAACCCACGTGACCCGAGGCGGGGAGAGGATCCTGAACGGGGCCGATCTGACACTGGAACGGGGCGAGATTCATGCCCTAGTCGGTGCCAACGGAGCCGGTAAGTCCACCTTGCTGGCGGTGCTGTCGGGCCAGATGAAGGCGGGAGTGGACCTCCGGATTGACGGCGCGTCTGCCCGGCGCGTCCCCGACGCCTTCGCGTCGTTGGCGTTCCAGAACCCCGAGCACCAGTTCACCCGCGCGACCGTCGCTGCGGAAATCGACTCCGCGCTGGCCGGCACGGACCCGCACGGGCCACTCGGCGCCGATGAGCTGCGGAAACTGCGGGAAGCCATGTGCCCCCGGGCACTTGACCCCGTCTCGCCGTTCGTCCTGTCGGGCGGACAGAAAAGACGGTTGGGCATCTTCCTGGCGGTGGCGGCCAATCGCCGTTTGCTGCTTCTCGACGAACCGTTGGCGCACCTGGATTCGCCGAGCTCGCGCATCGTACTGGATGCCCTAGCGGAATACGCCGGGGCCGGCGGAACCGTTGTGTTCACGTGCCACGACCGCCGTGTCGCGCGAACGTGGGCGGATCGGGCGAGCATCGTCGCCGAAGGGAAGGTCGCCTGGTCCGGTCCCGCAGCCGACGTGCCGGCTTCCCCGGAGTCGTCCCGGCGGGATCGCGCACTGCCCGCGGCCGGCGCACGGACGTCCTTGGACGAAAGCCCCTGGACCAGTGGATCCGCCGCTCGAAGGCGCGCGGGGTTGAACGCCATCACGATTGTCGCGGCGGTGATGCTCGTCCTCGTCGCCGGGCTGCTCTCCGGCGGAGACGCCGTTCTCGCTCTGACGGGGGTCGCGTTCCTCGCACTCGCTGCGATCGCGGAACGCGACGTTCGGGCGACGGCGGGGAAGGTCCTCCTCGTCCTGTTGATCGGGGTGTTCTTCGGCCTGCTCGGGTGGCGCTCCGAGTTCTACGGCGGTGGGGATCCGGCGGAGGCTGTCCGCCACGGCATCCATCACGGACTGCTGCTGACGGCCGTGTTTGCGGGGACGGTCCTGGTCTCCGCGTGTATGCGCGTCGAGGAGCTTTTCGACGCCATGGTGCAACGCCTCCGGGTGCCCTACACATGGTGCACCATAGCGATTTCCGGGGTGAGCATCGCGGCGTTCCTGCGCAGCGAAATCCCCCATCTGACATGGGCGATTAGATTGCGCTCGATGCGACCGGGGCAGTCTTTCCGCTCCGGCTTCATTCGCGCGACGACGCCCGCGTGCATCGCCTTTCCCTTGTTCGTCAGCGCCGTGCGCTGCGCCGAAAAGCTGTCCCTGACCCTGGCGATGCGCAACTTCGGCCGCCATCCGCGGCGCACCTTCCGCACCGATCACCCCTGGCGAGTGCGTGACGGGTTCGTGGCCGCAGCGTCCGCCGCGGCCTTCGTCGTCGCCCTGGTGTCCGCAGTGACTTGACGGGCACCCGGAACCGGCGGGTCCCGGGCCCGCGAGCGTTTCCGAGCTTGTGCGGAGACGCGCCCCACCCAGTTGCTTCACCCTTTCAACCCTTCAGACACATCCTCCGGGTCACGCCATGCGGGCCCGGTCCGCCCGGCACCGGCATGGCGCCGACAACCGAAAGAGGTACCAATGAACACGATCCGGACCATCAGCGACGTGCTTCGGGACAAGGCCGATGAGACGAAAAAGGGGATCACCTTCGTCGAGAATCGGCGGGACGTCTTCGTCCCGTATGGCCGGGTCCATGCGGAGGCGGTGGCGGCTGCGACTCGGTTGGCCGAAGCCGGCATCGGCCCCGGCGATCGCGTGATCTTCCAGGTTTCGGAGAACCGCGGGCTCATCCGGGCGTTCTGGGGCTGCGTCTACGCCGGCGCGGTTCCGGCGCTTGCGCCGCCGGTGTCGGGCCCGGTTGACGTCGACAGGGTGCGGACGCTCTCGGACATGATGCCCGGGGCCCCGATCCTGGTCGACGAACGCAGTCACACGCTGCTCACCGGCGCAAACGGTGCCGTGGTCGTGGGCGAGGACCGGCTGCTCGACGTGTCCATCGTCAATGACGCTGCCGCGGAACCGGGTGCGGCGATGCCGGGTGATGCTGAATCGGACTTCTCTCAGGCGGGGGACGTGGATTCCGGGGATGGCGCCGGGGCGGTCCCCGCGTTCCCGGTGCGAGGTGGGACGGCCGGCGAAGCCCTCATCCAGTTTTCGTCCGGCTCCACGGGATCGCCAAAAGGCGTCATCGTAACCAACGAGTCCGTGCTGAACGGTCTGCGCGCGACGATCCCACGCCACGCGCACCGGTACGAGAACAAGATGCTCACGTGGCTACCTTTGACCCACAACCTTTCGCTGATCGGCTTCCACGTCTACGCCCTTTTTCGTGGGTACGACCAGGTGTTGCTGCCGGTTTCCGAGGTGGTCGCCGATCCCCCGAGGTGGTTCGAGGCCGTGACCAGGCACCGGCCGACGGTGACAGTGTGCCCGAACTTCGCGTTCAAGCATTTCCTGCGCCATCTCGAGCGCCGGCCCCTCGGGGATGACCACGGTTACGACTTCTCCAACGTCCAGAAGCTGATGAGCGGTTCTGAACCCATCGACGCTCCATTGGCCCGGAAGTTCCTCGCGGCGATGTCCGCCATGGGCCTCCGGGAGGATGCCCTGACCTCCGCCTACGGAATGTCCGAAGCTTGCCTGCTGGTCACGACCCGGGACATCTACTCAGGTCTGTCCACGGTGCGACTTGACCGGACGGGCATCGCCACGGGGCAGCGTTTCGAGGACATCGAGAGCGAGTCCGGAGCTGAGTTCGTCGCCTTGGGCAAGGCCGTCCCGGGGATCTCGTTGACCATCCGCGATGACGGGGGCGGGGTCCTCGGCGACGGCACCGTCGGTGAAATCCACATCGCCGGCGCTCCGATGACCCGCGCCGCGATCACAGCAGAGGGGATCGTGGAGCACGAGCTCACCGATGACGGGGCGTTCGCAACGGGGGACATGGGCATTCTCCGTGACGGCGAGTTGTTCGTCCTCGGCCGGAAGAAGGACATCATCTTCGTCAACGGCCGGAATTACTATTCGGCTGATTTGGAAGCCGTGCTGGAGAATGCGCTTGACCGCGATGTTGCCGTTCTCGGCCGGAGCAACCCAGCCACGGGCGAAGAGGAGATCGCCGTGTTCTTGGCCAGGCGGACCCCGACCGATCGTAAGGCCGACGATGCGACCGGTGCCGGGCAATCGGACGGGGATGAACCTCCGATTGATGAACAGGCGGTGACCCGGTCCGCGACGACCGAGCTGATGCGCGTCGCCGGGGTGCCCGTCTCCCGGGTTCTGTGGGTCGACGAGCTGCCCGTCGCGTCGAACGGCAAGAAGCTCCGCCGCAAGCTCGAGGCTCTGCTCTGAGGCGATGACGATGACCAATGAAACGATCGCGCCGGCCGTCGCATCTACCGCCGTGGGAGAAGCCCGCACCGGGGCCCGAGTCGCCCCCGAAAGGCTGTCGGAGTCCATCGCCGACGCCATCGGCGTGCACCTGGATTCGGCGGACGTGAAACTCCGCGACCACATCCCGAACTCCCTGACTTTCCTCCAGATGCTGCTGGCGCTGGAGGACGAGTACGGGGTCACCATCGATTACGGGGCGATGGACCCCGGGGTCACGGTCGCTGATTTGGCGGCCGTCATCGACGCCGCCCGGGGTGGCGCTGATGCCGGATCTGCCGCAGGCGCCGCTGCCGGGGCCGACCCCGCTGTAGCGACGGGTGAGTCAGATGACGGCTGTGCCGGCAAAAATGGGGCCGATCCCGCGGATGCGGTCCCGCTCAATCCAATCCAGACCGCCTACCTGCTCGGCGCGGACGAGGACATCGAGCTTGGCGGCCAAGCGACGTACATTTACGCGGAATCCCGGCACGACTATTCGTTGCCGCAGGTGGAGGAGGCCGTGCGGACGGTCTTCGGGCGTCACGACGTGCTGTTCCATCGGCTCGATGTCGATGCCGGGGTCTTGAGCCCGACCGGCGCGTGCCTCGCCACCGTCGAGGTAGTCGGGTCCGGCGACGATGTCGACGCGGCGGTGGGGGAGATCCGTCGGGACATGCGAACCGCGGCGCGATCGTCGAACGAGGACGGTCCCATGGTCGCCGCGAGGCTGCTCGCAGATGCGGGCGGGTGCAGGATGTTCATCTACTTCAACATGATCGTCATGGATGCGGGTTCGGTGTACCTGTTCTTCGACGAGCTCGAATCCCTGCTGGCCGGGGAGCCGCCGGCTCCGGCTTCCAGATATGGGGATGCCCTGGCGGCAATCTCTGCGCGCCGGCGCGACGGGAAACGAGCCGAGGACCTCGCCTATTGGGAGAAGAAGGCCGCAGATCTGCCGCGGCGCCCGGAGTTCCCGGCGGCCGTGAGGGGTGACGACGATTGGTCGACCCGGCGCTTGGGCACGGTGCTCGACGCGGAGATCACCGCCAAGCTCGGCGAACGGGCCCGCCGCATTGGAGTTACCCTGTCGTCGCTGGTAATGGCCGTCAACGCCGCCGTCGTCTGCAGGTGGCTGCCCGAATCGGCGTTGACGGTCAACGTGACTGTCAGCGAACGCAGCGGCCTCGCCGCGGGCACGAGGGTGATGGGAGATTTCACTTCATCGATGCTCGTCGGCGTCGACGCCGGGAGAGCCGCGACCATCGACGGGTTGGCGGAGGCGATCGACCTGGACATTCGCGAAGGGCTGTCTCACCGCGGCGTTTCCGGTGTGGAGGTGCTACAGCGATTCCTCCGGGATGCGGCCAATCAGACCCAGGCCACTGCTCCGGTGGTGTTCACCAGCTACCTCGGCGGCGAGCGGGGCAGTGGGCGCAGCCCAGTCATCGAACGCATCTACACGCAAACCGCGCAGGTGTGCCTCGACATCCAAGTGATGCCGGCATCGGGCGGGATGACGTTGTCGTGGGACGTGGTCGACGATTACTTCCCTGCGGTAGATGCGATGTTCGGGGCCGTTGCGGAGGCCCTGGACGTGGTGGCGGAGGGGGGAGAGGCTCTGCCCATCCGTCATGCGGAGACGGAGGGGGCCGTCGCCCGCTACAACGACGCTGCGGGCCCGATCCACGATGACACCCTGGTTTCGCTTGTCGAAGCCGCATACGCGGCGACTCCGGACGCGCCGGCCGTGCGCCTCGCCGCCCGGGGCATCTCGTACACCTACGCCGAGGTCTGGGCCCGGGCCGGACGCATCGCCCGCCATCTCTCAGATTCCGGCGTCGGGGCGGGGGACGCGGTAATCGTGCGCTACACCAAGCATCCCGACGACATCGTCAACATGGTCGGCGCATTGCGTGCGGGAGCCGCATTCGTGCCCGTCGACGCGGGCATGCCGGCCCAGCGACAGGAATACGTCGTGGAAGCCTCAGGTGCGTCGGGCCCGATTCTGGACACCGGCGTGATCGATGAACTGAACCAAAGCGGAGTGGCGGGCGTCGGCAAGCCCGCAGCCGCGGAAGTCTGCGACCGCGCGGGCAGCGCGGGTGCGCACCCTTCGCTTGGCACTGCCCCTGACGACCTTGCCTACGTCATCTTCACCTCGGGGACGACGGGCCGACCAAAGGGTGTGCGGATCAGTCACCGCAACTGCATCAACACCATCCTCGACGTGAACCGGCGGTATGGGGTCACCTCCGCCGATTGCATCATCGGATTGTCGTCGCTGGGATTCGACCTGTCGGTCTACGACGTGTTCGGGGCGTTTGCGGCAGGCGCGACGGTGACGATGGTCGGAGACGAGCGCGACGCCGATGAAATCCTCGACGTCTTGCGGGAAGAGCGGGTCACGCTGTGGAACTCCGCGCCCGCCCTTTTGGAGCTCGCCCTGGTCCGGACGTCGGACGACGACGTGTTCCCGGATGTGCGCACCGTATTGCTTAGCGGCGATCGCATCGCAGCGGGGCTTCCGGCGCGCGCCATGGACATGTTCCCGAACGCGTCGATCAATAGCCTCGGCGGTGCGACCGAAGGAAGCATTTGGTCCATCTACTGCCCGCTGCAACGCGACAGCCTGGAAAACCGCATTCCCTACGGGTACCCGCTGGCGAACCAGGGCATTCACGTGCTCGCGCCCGACGGGGTGCATTGCCCCGTCGGCGTGCCGGGGGAAATCCACATCAGCGGTCTCGGCGTCGCGCAGGGGTATGCGGCCGATCCAGAGCGGACCGCTGCCGCCTTCGTGGATGTCCCAGGCATCGGGCGCTGCTACCGGACCGGAGACGTGGGCATCTTCAACGCGGAGGGTTTCGTGGAATTTCTCGGCCGCCGCGATCGTCAGGTGAAAATCGCGGGCTTCCGCGTCGAACTCGGAGAAATCGAATCGGTCCTCGAGCGGTCCGGCCTGGTGACCGCGTCGATGGCGGCGGTCGTCGAATCGGGCGGTCGGGGACTCCTGGCGTGCCTTTACGTTCCGGCGGACGACATGACCGGCTCGCGGGATGTCGTCCGGGCCGAGCTCGCCCGCTGCTTGCCAGCGTACATGGTACCGACGGTCCTGCTGCCCGTGGCGCACCTGCCCGTCACCGTCAACGGGAAACTGGATCAGGAGGAAATTCGTAGGCACGTCGGCGCCGCGGGCGGCGGGGCAACGGCCGATGGCGAGGTCGCCGGGGCGGAGGCCGGAGCCGCGGGCGCGGCTGGTTCCGTCGCCGTCCCCGGGGCGATCGAGTTGGTGTCCGGAGTCTTCGACGAGATCCTCGGGGAAGCCCCGTCGACGAGTGCGGCGGATCCGGCATGCGGCGCGGGAGAGTCCTTCTTCCGCCGCGGCGGCGATTCCCTGCAATTCCAGGTTATGATGCGCGCGATCCGGCAGAAGACGGGCGTCCGGCTCCGTTTCCGCGACGTCATCGCCGACCCGACCATCGCGCACATCGCCGGCCTTGTCTCGGAGGCCATGCGGGAGTCCGGTGCCGAGTCTGAAGCCGTCGCCGAGGCAGTGTCTTCCCTCGATTGTGCCGGCGGTGCCGGTTCAGTCGCAGGAGGCGTCCGAGAATCCTCCGCGAGTGCCCACGGGAAGGATCCGGTGGAACAATTCGGGGACGACCCCCACGCGCCGTTCCCCCTGACCGACATGCAGAAGGCCTACTACGTCGGCCGGAACTCCGGGTTCGAGCTGGGCGGCGTCACCGAGCACTACTACATCGAATCCGTCACCGAACCCGGTACCGACATCGACCGCCTGGAGGACGCCCTCGACAACCTCATCCGCAGGCATCCGATGCTGCGCGTCGTGTTCACCGCACAAGCCACGCAGCGGATCCTGCCGGAGGTTCCGCGCTACCGCATTGCCGTCGCCGACTACCGGGCCGCCGATGAGGCGACCGTGGTCGAGGCGGTGCGGCGCAAGCGCGATGAGCTGAGCCACCAGGTATTCGATCTGGGCAGCTGGCCCTTGTTCCATCTGTCGGCGTTCGCGCTCCCGGACGGGCGGCACCGCCTGTTCTTCAGCGTGGACATGATCATCGGAGACGGGGCGAGCCAACGGATTTTCATCGACGACCTGGACAAGCTGTACCGGGGAACGGAGCTTCCGCCCGTCACCGGCGACTACCGCACGTACGTCTTGGAGATGAAGCGCCGGGAGGCTTCGGCGGTCGGGCGCGGCGATGAGACGTTGACTCGGACGGTGGTCGAGGACTTCCCGCCCGGCAACACCCTTCCATCAATCGGTGCGGCCGCGGACGTGGATGTGCCGCGGATGCGTCGCCTGTCGCACACGTTCACCGCTGAGGAAACCGCACTGTTGCGGGAACGGGCCAGCGCCGCCGACGGCAGCGTGTCCGCACTGCTTCTCGCCTGCTATGCGACGAGCCTGTCGCTGTGGTCGAGGGGGGATTCGGTCGGCATCAACATCACCACGTACAACCGTGATCCCGAAATCGCCGACTTCGCCGGCGTCTTCGGTGATTTCACCGGCGTCATTCTGATGCCGGTGAAAGCGGCCGCCGACTATGACCTCCGTTGGTGGACGGCGGAACTGCGCGACCGGCTGCTCGGGCACATGGCGGCCGGGTACTCCGGGGTGTCGTTGCTCGGCGCCATCGCGCGCCACCGGGGTCTGCCCGTCGGACAGGCCATCGCGCCGTTCGTGTACACCTCGTTGCTGTTCGGCGAGGGTTCCGCGGCAGGCGATGGCTCGGGCAGGGGTGCCCACGTCCTGGGTGACGTCGATTACGCCATCTCCCAGACCCCGCAGGTGCTGTTGGACAACCAAGTGATGGAGGTTGGCGGGCGTATCAACGTCGCCTGGGATTTCGTCGAGCAGATCCTGGAACCGGAACTGGTGGAGGACATCTTCGACCACTACATCAGGTCGGTGTCGGGCTTCGCCGGGGGCTGCCCCGAAGCGGCGCCGCTGAGCGTCGGCCAGGTTCGGCGCCTGCGCCTGGCGGTCGGGGGCACTTCTTCCAGCGGTGGGGCGATCGGCGACGGCGTCGCGGGCGCGTCATCGGCGGAGCGCGACAGGTCGGGCGCGATCTCGAGGATCGCATCCGGGGAACTGATGGGCCGAGTTCGCGAATACCTGACGGTCATCACCGGGATGGTCCGGGCCGACCTAGGCGGCGCCGAAGCCGGCGCGGACGACGACCTGTTCCTCCTCGGCTACGACTCCCTGGGATTCGTGAATCTGATGCAGCGGATCCAGGACATCACCGGGGCATCGGTGCCGCTCGCGGAAGCGCTGGCCAAGCCGACGCCACGTGGCGTGGCCGAGCTCGTCGGCCAGTCGACGGCCACGCCGACCGACCGGCGGGACGCGGATGATCCCGGCGCGTCGGCCGCGGACCGTTCGCTGGTCCTATTGCGCAGCGGCGATGAGGCGCACCCGATCTTCCTCGTCCACGGCGGATTCGGCACCGTCGACATCTACCGAGACCTGGCCCTCGCGATCCCCGGTGGCGGGCAGGTGTGGGGCGTCGGCTTCGCGGAGTTCGAGAGACCATTCCCCCACGCCATCGGCATCGGCGACATCGCGGCCCACTACTCGGGCCGGGTCCGCGAGGTGCTCGTCGACGGTGCCGCCCCGGCGATCGTCGGATGGAGCCTCGGCGGCACCATCGCGGCCGAGATGGTGCTCCGTTTGGCCGATCTTGATCCCGCGCTGGTGTTTCTCGACAGCCTGGCTCCGGGGATCGCGGTCGACGTCGGGGATTTCGGCGCGGAATCCGAAAAGGGGCTGCTGTCCCGGGTGGTGCCCTCGATCGCCGATCTCCCGCACGGAACGCCGGTTGCCCGCCTCTGGGCGGAGTTCGGCGGGGTCGATGAGACCGACGAGGAACGGGGGGCCCGTCTGCGTGCCCTGGCCGCAGCAGTCGCACCGACGCTCCTGGAGGACCTTGGGCTTTCCGGCGACCGGGTGACGGCGACGGAGTTCAACTCGCTGCGCTCGCTCATCGATGCCCGCACCCGGTACCGGCCCGAGGGTCGGGTGAGGGAGGCGCTGTTCGTTCTCCCCGATGACGGCGAGGCTCACAACCACGACCAGTGGCGGGACCACCTCGTCGATGACCTCTGCGTCGCCGGCGTCGCGGGAAACCACTATTCGTTCGTCCTCGGAGAGGATGCCGCGCTGACCGGGGCCCTCATCGGGGAGTACATCGAACGCCGGCGCCGAGCGCCGGAAACGGACGACAGGGCAGCGGACCCGTCGTCCGAAGGAATCGACCGGTCGCGGGACCGGGGAAACGAGATGGAAAATGACTGACCGACGAAACGGCGGGGAAGCACGGGACCGCGACGCGGGCGAACCCGTGAAAGTGCTGGTGGCCGGAGGTACCGGCGTCACCGGACGGCTCGTCCGGGGGATGCTCGGCGTCGTCGACGGGATTGAGCTGGCCTACACTTCCCGGCAGAAGCCAGACGATGGCCCGGGGCGGCACTTCCCGCTGAGGATCGCCGCCGGCCACAACGAGATCTGCAGGGTCTTCCGCAAACACGATTGGGTGGTCAACTGCACCGGCCCGTTCGAGGTGCACGCAGACTCACTCGCCCGTGCTTGCATCGACTCAGGCACCGGGTACATCGACGTCAACGATTCGATCGACGCCCGCCGCGCGATCATGGCCCTCGACGGGGATGCCCGGCGGGAGGGGGTTCCCGTGCTCACCGGGTTCGGTCTGTGCCCGGGCTTGTCGACGGCCCTGTTGGTGCTCGGGGCCCGCGCCGCGGGCGCCGAAGAGGTCCGCGATGTGCGGGTCGATCTGCGAATCGGCGCCGACCAGGAATCCGGGGCCGCGGCGGTCGAGTCAATGTTCCGGACTATCCGCGGCGGATACCGCACGATGCTCGGCGGCACCATCGTCGAGGTGCGGCGCAACCCGGTGTCGTCGCAAAGCGGAATCAGCTACGAATGCCCGGACATCGACGTCGTACGCGAGGTGTGCCCCTCGATCCGTGGATATTCCTACCACGTCGCCTTCGATGCCCTCCCCGATGAGTCGGTGGAGAAAATCCGCACGTCGAGACTGTACTCGATGCCCGTTGTCTCCGGTCTGCTCGCCCGTCTCGGGGCGGCCGTGACATCGCGGAAGGCGCGGGCGAAGGGCACTCCGCAACCCGCCGAGCTGGTCGTCGCACTGTCGTCCGCCGGCGCGGGCGATGCGGGCCCGGCGGCCGAGACGACCGTCGTCCGGGCGACCGGCCCGGGTTCCTACAAAATGACCGCGGCGATTGCTGCCGCCACCGTTGTGGCGGTCGCGGGGAAGCCGGTCGCGCCGGGGTGCCGGGATCTCGTCGGCCACCCCCGGCTCCTCGAACCGGTCCTCGCCTTCGCCCGCGATGCGGGCATCCATATCGAGGTGCCGCATGACAACCCGACCACGGGGCCGCTGCCGACAGCGGCCCACTGCGATACCAAAGAAAAGGGGAAACGATGACGGATCAAGCTGAACGAGGTGCGGCGATCGTCGTACGCGACCTCACGAAGAGCTACCCGATTGCGGGCAAAGCGGGCACCCCGCCCGAAGGCGGGCGCAAGGGAAAGCGCGGTGCCCGGATGCGCAAGCATGTGCTCGACGGCGTGAGTTTCACCGTGCCCGCCGGGGCGATCGTGTCGTTCCTCGGTCACAACGGCGCAGGCAAGACCACCCTCATCCGAATCCTGTCGACGCTCATCACCGCCGACTCCGGCGAGGTGAGCATCTTCTCGCGCGATGTGAAAGAGAACCCGGCGGGCGTGCGCGCTGACATTGCCACCACCGGCCAATTCGCGGCGATCGACGAGAACCTCACCGGCCGGGAGAACCTGGAGTTCTTCGGGCGGCTGCGCGGACTCGACCGCGCCGCCGCGGCCGCCCGCGCGACGGAACTGCTCGCGCAATTCTCGCTCGCAGACAGTGCCTCGACGCTGGCGTCGGCCTATTCGGGTGGCATGCGGCGCCGCCTCGACATCGCCGCGTCGCTGTGCGTCGTGCCCAGGCTGCTGTTCCTCGACGAACCCACGACGGGGCTGGATCCGGTCAGCCGCGAAGAGCTGTGGGGCTTCATCCGGCAGCTGCGAGACGACGGAATGACCCTGGTGCTGACCACCCAGTACCTGGAAGAGGCGGAGGCGCTGGCCGACCACGTCCATCTGCTCAAGGATCGCCGCATCGTCGCCAGCGGAACGCCGGAGGAATTGCGCCGCGACTTCGGGTCGCACGTGCTCCGCGTGTCCTTTGCCACCACCGCCGAGGCGGAGGCGTTCGCCCGCTGCCTCGGAGGAACGTGCCTGGACGGCGCCCGCGTCGCGGGGAAGTCGGTGTCCCTCGACGTCGACCCCGGACCGCGGGTCCTCGAGGCGGTGGCGCAGGCGATGGAGGCCTCGGAAGCGTTGCCGGATTCGCTGAGCGTGTCGCCGCCCACCCTCAACGAGGTATTCATATCGATGAACGCAGGGGGTGCGGCGCGATGAGTGCGACGTCGGTCGCGGCGTTTCTCCGTCGGGATCTGCTGCTGTTGCGACGCAACACCGCGTCGCTGATTTCCATGTTCGTAGTTCCGCCCCTCTTTCTGCTGTGCCTGTACGCGGTGTTTGGGTACTCGGCGGGGCAATCCGGCTTCGGGTACCTGCGTTTCGTGCTCGGCGGCTGCCTGTTCCAGGCGGCGATGTTCACCGCCGCGGCGTCGGCGATGGCGGTGGGACAGGACGTCGAATCCGGGCTCGTTGACCGCGTGCGCGTGTTGCCCGGGGCCACAGGCGGCTATGTCGCCGGCAGGCTCGTCACCGATGTGCTGCGGATGTCCGCGTCGATCGCGGCGCTGCTGGTCGTCGCGTGGGCCTGCGGCCTCGACATGGCTGTCGGTGACGTCGCGTGGACTGTCCTGTGGTCGCTGTTCGCCGCGGCGGTCCTGTCCCTGGTCACGGACGGGGTGATCCTGATGGTGCCCGCCCCGGTGTCGACGGCCTCATCGATCCAGGCGCTGGAAATGCTGCTGCTCATGTTCTCCACTGCGTTCATTCCGGCGACCGCTTTGGACGGCTCCCTGCGCGACGTCGTACGTCACATGCCGTTTTCGCCGATCATCGAGGTGATCAGGGCGGCGTCCCCGGATGCCTTCCCGGATAGTGCCGGGGAAGAGGCAGCCCTGTGGCTCGGTGTCGCGGCGGTCGCCGGAATCGTCCTGTTCATCCGCCGGTTCACCTCGAGGAGCGAATCATGATCGGCCCCATCTTCGTGCATCTGCGGCGCATTGCCCACATTTGGCTGCGGCGCCCCGACTTCTGGTTCATGACGTTCATTGCTCCGCTCGTGTACCTGTTCATCGTCAACCGCATGTTCGGTGGCCTGGTCAGGCAGCTCACCGGAGAGTTCGAACTCCCGAACGCGGTCATCCTGGTCGTGACGACGTGGGCGTTCATCTTGGCCATCACGGGATCGTCCACTGTGTTCGTTGAACGCAGCAATGGCCTCCACGAGCGGTTGATCACCATGCCGGCGCCGTACGCGGCCGTGCCGGCCGCACGGATCATCGCCGAGTTCATCCGGATCATGGCGATGTCGGTCGTCGTCGTGGCGGTGGCCGCCTTGCTTTCCGACAGCCCCCCTGAGGCGTCCTGGTGGTGGAGGATCGCGGTGACCGGCGCGATGGTTGCCGCGGCGGCCGCATGCACCGGCACGTACATCGCGTTCTCCATCACCAGCCCCCAGGGCTCCGTGGCCCTCATCCCGTTAATCATCGTTGCGATGTTCGTCAACACGGTGCTCATGCCCGCCGACCACTTCCGTCCTCTCCTGCGCGGAATCGCCGGGCACACCCCCGTATCCGCGGCCGGCGAGGCCGTCAACGGCAACGGGGCTGCGGGTCTGGTGGTCTGCGCGGCCTGGTTCTTAGGCATCGCCGTGCTTGCGGCGTGGGGCATCGCCGTGAAAACGAGGCCGGGGGAGTCTGCATGACGGGCACGTCCACGGGGGCATCGCCGCCGACGATGGCCCGCGAACCCGAGCACCTAACCCGAAACCGCCGCGTGGACGCGGCCCACACACCCCGGAGACAGAACCAGATGAAGTCGATTGCCCAGATCGTCCAGAACAACCGCAGACTCCTCGCGGCCTACGAGGACAAGGTCCAGCCGAGGTTCCTCAGCCGCTATGCGCGTGAACCGATGGACGCCGCCGCCATGTATCGGAAGCTCCGTGCGCTGGATCCCGGGCCGGATGCACCGGCCCGGGTTCTCGACCTCGGTTGCGGAACCGGGTGGCTCGCCCGCATGCTCGCCGCCGAGCCTCGCTATCGCAGGGCGAACATCGTCGGCTACGACCTGTCGCCCAATGCGATTCGCATCGCCCGCGAACGCGCCGCCGTCGAAGGGCTCGGGGCCCGGACGGAATTCCACGTCGCCGACGTCCTTGCGCCGCTCGCGGGAGAGCCCGGCAGGACCGATGAAATCTGGGTGTGCGGCGCGCTCCACCAAATGAAGGATGCGGGTGCCGCGCTCGGCAGGGTCGCCGGGCTGCTCGCCGACGGCGGCATCGCTTACGTGCAGACGTTCGCCGAGGATCCCGACGTGAACGAGCGGGTCGACATGGCCGTCATGGCGAAGATGGGCCACCGGGTGTTCCGGGGCAGCGAGCTCGAGGACCTCGCCGAAGCCAACGGGCTGAAGCTGGGCGGAGCCTCACACGCCGGCATGGTGTACTTCTGCACTCTCACGAAGAAAAGCGCGATCGGGGAGGCGGGCAAGTGAGCGCCGTGGACGGGACCGTAGGCCCGTGGTCGCTGCTCGCCCCGATCCGGACTCGGATGCGTGCGGTGGTCGCGTTATCCGTCCTGTCGTCGGTGGCTACCGTTGCTTCGCTGGTCGGCATCATCGACATCGCGATGACGTACCCGGAGGCCCCGGAGCATCGGACGTGGTTGGCCGTGGCTGTCATCGTCGTCGCCGCAACGGTGCGCATGGCCGCGGACGGCGCCGCCGGCATGCTCTCGCACCGGGCGGATAACGACCTGCAGCTCCACCTCCGGCGCCGGCTGGTCGCCCAAATCCGGAAGTTGCCGCTGGGCTGGCTGGACGCCCGGCGCTCGTCGGGAATCATCGGGTCGGTTGAGAAGGACGTCGCGGCTGTCCACCAGCTCATGGGCCACACCGTCGGTGAGACCGTGGTGGCGGTGCTGGTTCCCCTGCTTTCCCTCATCGCGCTCGTCGCGGTGGATTGGCGGATTGCGGCGGTGGCGGTCGTCCCGGTGCTGGTCACCTTCGCCCTGATGGGCGTAATGATGTCGCGTGGCGCCGGCCTTCAGCGCGACTACGAGCGAGCCTCCGAAGGAGTGACGGCCGCGGTCATCGAGTTGGTGCGCGGCATCCCGGTGATGAAGTCCTTCGGACGCGCCAACCAGGGCTCGGGCCGCTACGATGCCGCGGCGTCGTCGTTCGTCCGCGCGTGGTCCGCCTGGTCTCGGCAGTCGAACGTCTATCTTGGGCTCATCGACGTGGTGACGTCTCCGATCACGGTCCTCGCAGTGGTGTGCGGCGCCGGCCTCGCTCTGAGGGACGCCGCGGGCGGCACACCGGAGGGCCTCGTCGCCGGGCTGGTTCTCGGCCTTGGATTCTCCGCGGCGATCGTGCGGGTGGCCATGAACTCCGAACCCATCATCGCGGGGATCGCGGCCCTGAAATCCATCGCGGAGGTGCTGGGCACGCCGCCGATCGCCGAGCCCGCCGATCCGGTGCCCGTGCGCGGGGGCGCGCTCGAGGTCCGGAACCTGGTCTTCTCCTACGGGGATGGGCCGCGGGTCCTCGATGGGATGTCCGCGACGTTCGAACCGGGGACCCTCACGGCGTTGGTGGGGTCCTCCGGTTCCGGAAAGTCCACCGTCGCCCGGTTGTTGGCGCGTTTCCACGACCCCGTCGAAGGCTCGGTGCTGCTGGGCGGCGTCGATCTCCGCGACATCGCCGTGCGCGACGTGCACCGCTCGGTGTCGGTGGTGTTCCAAGATCCGCAGTTGCTCACGCTGCCGTTGCGGGAGAACATCCGGCTGGCCAAGAGAGACGCCACCGACGGCGACATCATGGCGGCCGCGAAGCTCGCGAACCTCGATGCGGTCATCGAGGCGCTGCCGAAGCGCCTGGATTCGGTGGTCAACGTCGACGTGACCTTTTCCGGTGGCGAGGCGCAGCGCGTGGCCATCGCGAGGTCGATCGTCACGGACGCGCCGGTGCTCATCTTCGACGAGGCAACCGCTTACGCGGATCCGGCTTCCGAGGCCCTCATCCAGTCCGCAATCGAGCGTTTGGCCCGTTCGCGGACGGTGATTGTGATCGCGCACAGGTTGAGCACGATCCGCAACGCCGACCGCATCCTCGTTCTCGATGGGGGAGCGGTCGCGGAGGCGGGTACCCACGACGAGTTGCTTGCGCGCGGTGGCCGCTACCGGGATTTGTGGCGCGCGTTCGCGCTCGACGACGAACCATCCGCCCCGCGGGGCATTGAATCAGACGATGAAAAGGCGGGGAACCGATGATTCGGGACTTGTGGTCGATGACGGATCGGCGCTCGAGAATGACGCTGGCGTGGCTCATTGCGTTGGCCGCGCTTGCCGCGCTGGCCCAGGGAGCGGCGTTCGTCGCGCTGCTGCCGCTGCTGTCGGCTCTGGCCGAGGGAGATGATGCGACGGCGTGGCGTTTCACCGGCGTCATCGCCGGCCTCGCGGCCGCCCATGCGGTGCTGTCTCTCGCCGCGGGGACGGTCGGCAGGGCGAATTCCGCAGCGGTGCTGTCGTCCCTGCTGCGTTCCCTGGGCGAACGCGTGCTGACGTTGCCACTCGGGTACGTCACCAAGTCCACGGCCGGCCGCTTTTCGGAGATGGCGTCGTCGGGTATCGCGTTTGCGGCGTCCGTGCCGCACGTGATCCTGCGGCCCGTCATCGCCGCGGTGGTTGCGCCGACCGTCATCGCCTTCGGAATTCTGGCGGTGGATTGGCGCGTCGGTTTGGTTCTCGTCGCGTCGGCGCCGGTGATCTTCTTCGCCTACCGGGCCATTGGCCGGGTCGGCGGGGAGTCGGACGAAGCGCATGCTGACGCCGTCGCTGCCGTCTCCGGCAGGCTGATCGAGTTCACCCGCTGCCAGCAGGCGATTCGCGCCGCGAGCGACGGTTCGGCGGCGGACGCGATGGTGGATGAGGCGATCCGGGCCCAACACGATGCGTTCGCGAAGGCGACGTCGACGCAGGGGGCGGCCATCGGACGGTTGAGTTCGGTCGTCCATGCGGTGTTCACGGCGGCGGTAATCGTCGCCGTGGCAGTCGCCGCGACGGGCGGGATGGCGCCGGCGCATTTGGCGCCAATGCTCATCGTGGTCGTCCAGTTCACCGGACCGATCACCACGGCGGGAGCGTTGTCCGGCGGTTTCGGTGCGGGCCGCAACACGTTGGCTGCGTTGCGTGATCTGCGGGCAATCCCCGCCCTTCCCGAACCTGCCGCACCGGAGCCGCCCGACGGGCATGACGTGGAGTTCCGCGGCGTGAGCTTCGGGTACGGGGATAAGAAGGTTCTCGACGGCGTCAGCTTCCGTGCACCTCAGGGAGCGCTGGTTGCCGTAGTGGGACCGTCGGGGGCGGGCAAGACGACGGTCATGCGGCTGCTGTCGCGTTTTCATGATCCGGACTCGGGGGAGATCCTCATCGGCGGGGTGCCCTTGCCTCGAATCGGCACCGACGGCGTGAACTCGCTGGTGACCCCGGTGTTCCAGGAGACGTTCCTTTTCGACGCGTCCGTGCGGGACAACGTGGTCTTCGCCGACCCCGAATTCGGTTCCGGGCCCGGTGACGGGGACCGCTTGCGCGAGGCCGCCCGGCGTTCCGGGGTGGACCGCATCGTGGAGCTGCTGCCTTCCGGGTGGGATACCCCGGTGGGGGAGGAGGGGACGCTGCTGTCGGGAGGCGAGCGGCAGCGCCTCGCCATCGCCCGGGCGCTTCTGAAGGATTCCCCGGTGGTGCTTCTCGACGAGCCGACGTCCTCGCTGGATGCGGCCACTGAGCGGGCGATCGTCGGCACGATGGAGGCGTTGCGCGGCGATCACACCGTGATCGTCGTCGCCCATCGCCTGCACACCGTCCGCGATGCCGACCTCATCGTCGTGCTTTCAGAGGACGGGACGGTCGCAGAACGGGGTACGCACGATGAATTGCTGGCGAAGGGCGGTCGCTACGCCGAGTCGTGGGCGTGCCGGACGGGGAGCTCCCCGGGCGCCTGATCCTCATCACCTGGTCGATGCCCTCACGGGCGCCCTGCCGCAGCTTCCCGAATCCCACCGCCAGACGCTCGGTGGACAGAGCGAAACCGCCGACGAAAACGCCGAGCAGCACGAACACCGACGAGCTGTAAAGACTGAAGCTCCCGGGAACGCGAAAATAGCCCCCTTTTCTCATCCCAGTGAAAGTTGGGAGGGAAGGGGGGCTCGTTGCTGCCATTTGCCTCTATCTGCTACCGCCCGTGCACCTGGTTCTGAGCAATTTCCAGCCCGTGGCTGGCGATTAGCTCCACTGCCTCCGCCGCGGTGGGCAGGGTGAAAGCGAGTTCCTCGCGCTCCTTGGCATTGAAGTTGTGCAGCACATAATCAGCTGGATCCTGGCGGCCCGAAGGACGACCAATGCCAATGCGCACGCGCATGTAGTCCTTCGTGCCCAATGACTTCGAGGTCGAACGCAGCCCATTGTGGCCATTCTCGCCACCGCCACGTTTGAGGCGGACCACGCCCGGGTCCAGATCTAGCTCATCGTGGACCACCACGACGTCGGTAGGTGCGATGCTGAAGAACTTCGCCAGCGCCGCGACCGGCCCGCCCGACAGATTCATGTACGTCCGGGGTTTAGCCAGAATCACCTGTCGCTCGCCACCATCGGAGGTTTTAAACCGAGTCTGCACAATCTCAGCGTTGGACTTCTTGTGCACGCTAAACGACGACGGCATCGGAGAAGTGCGGCTAGCTAGTTCATCTAGCACCAGATGTCCGACGTTATGGCGGGTGAGTTCATATTTGGGCCCAGGGTTGCCGAGGCCCACGACAAGTAGAGGCGTGGTGGAGGCGTTCATGAGTTCAATCTTGGCACACGGTAAGCAATCTTTTGGTTTTGGGGAGTGCAAAAAAGGGACGGACAAGAGCGTCCGTCCCTTTTTTGTTAGCTAAGCGTGAAAGCCTGTATTGGCTCAGTCAGCTAGAGCTATTCAGCGCTTAAATTACTCAGCGGATTCCTCAGCTGGCTCATCCGGGGTCTCAGCCTCGCCCATGCCCTCGATGTCGGCATCGACGTCACCAGCCGGCTCCTCCTCCGGCTCGACGATGTTGAAGATGAGCAGGTCAGCGTCGTCGGTGAGGACCAGGCCCTCTGGCAGGGTAACGTCGCCGGCGTGAACCATGGTGCCGACCTCTGCACCCTCGACGGAGACCTCAATCTCTTCCGGAATAGCCAGAACCGGTGCGTTGACCAGAATGGTCTCGGCATCCTGCATGAGCAGGGCACCCGGAGCGAGCTCGCCAGTCGGAACGACCGGAACCTCAACCTCAACCTTCTCGTCACGGTGAATGGCGAGCAGGTCAGCGTGGTCGATGTCGAGAGTCAGCGGGTTCTGGTCAACAGCCTTAACCATGGACAGCTGGGACTCGCCCTCGATGTTGACGTCCAGAACAGCGTTGACACCGTGGTTACGGATGACAGCGTGGAAATCCAGAGTGTCAACGAGGATGTGCTTCGGAGCATCCAGGTCAGCGCCGTAGATGACAACCGGGATGTCGCCAGCAACGCGGGCACGGCGAGCGGCACCCTTGCCGAACTCGGTGCGGTTACGAGCATCAATCTTGATGATGTTGGGCTTTGCCATGAAAATGGACTCCTAAACGATTCGATACTGAGTCGTCGAGTCGAGCACGTGCCGCATCCATGCCTCTGTGGGGCGCAAAAGTTGGGCTGCGAGCGTCGCGTCGATAACGGCAACCAGCTACTGTGGTCGCCCTCGCCGAGACTTACCGGAAAAATTGTAGTGGACTAACAGGTCAAACAGCAAACCCCGCCACCACCAGCAAAACTAGGTTGCTGGTCGCAGCGGGGTGCCCGTCGGCAAGCGGAAAGAGCTTATGCCTGGCCCTCGAAGAGAGTGGTGACGGAACCGTTTTCGAAGATCTCGTGGATCGTCTTAGCCAGCAGCGGCGCAATTGGCAGGACGGTCAGGTTGTCCCAGCCCTCGGTGGACTGCGGCAGAGTATCGGTGGTGATGACCTCGCGGGCACCGCACTTCGACAGGCGCTCGCGAGCTGGGTCAGAGAAGACACCGTGCGTGGTAGCGATGATGACATCCTCAGCGCCAGCCTCACGCAACACCTTGACAGCGCCGGCGATGGTGCCGCCGGTGTCAATCATGTCGTCGATGAGTAGACAGGTCTTACCGGAGACCTCGCCGACCACACGGTTGGCGACAACCTGGTTCGCGACATCGACGGAACGGGTCTTGTGAATGAAAGCCAGCGGGGCATCGCCCAGGGTGTTGGCCCACTTCTCGGAAACCTTCACACGACCGGCGTCAGGGGAGACCACGACGAGGTTGTCCAGGGAGTAGTTCTTCTTGATGTACTCCGACAGAATCGGCATGGCGTGCATGTGATCGACCGGGCCGTCGAAGAAGCCCTGAATCTGGTCGGTGTGGAGGTCCACGGAGACGATGCGGTCAGCGCCGGCGGTCTTGAGCAGGTCAGCGACCAGGCGAGCGGAAATCGGCTCACGGCCACGGTGCTTCTTGTCCTGGCGGGCGTATGGGAAGAACGGCAGGATAGCGGTGATGCGCTTGGCCGAACCGCGCTTGAGCGCGTCAATCATAATCAGCTGCTCGATGAGCCACTTATTCAGCGGTGCCGGGTGTGCCTGTAGCACGAAGGCATCGGAACCGCGGACGGATTCCTCGTAGCGCACGAAGATTTCGCCGTTGGCAAAATCACGAGCGGTCATCGGGGTCAGCTCTGTGCCGAGCTCCTTGGCAACTGCCTCGCCCAATTCCGGGTGTGCCCTTCCGGAGAAGAGCATGAGGTTCTTTTGGTTATCGATCCACTGGCCGGTCATCTGCCGTCTAGCCTTCCTGGTCTTCCTTGTTGTTGTCAGCGTTGTCAGCTACCTGCGCCGCCTGCGCTGCCTCAGCAGCAGCGGTACCTGGACGCTTCCGCTCGACCCATCCCTCGATGTTGCGCTGACGGCCACCACTGACCGCCAATGCTCCCGGAGGAACGTCGTCCTTAATAACAGTACCTGCACCTGAGTACGCACCATCACCCACGGTCACCGGAGCGATGAACATGGTGTCGGAGCCGGTGCGAACATGCGAGCCGATAACGGTGCGGTGCTTGTTGACACCGTCGTAGTTCACGAACACGCTGGAGGCGCCAATGTTGGAGTGCTCGCCAATCTCCGCATCGCCGACGTAGGTCAGGTGCGGAACCTTCGAACCGTTTCCGATCTGCGCGTTCTTCGCCTCTACGAAGCCACCGAGCTTCGCGCCGACACCGAGTTTGGTGTTCGGGCGAATGTAGGTGAACGGTCCGACCGTCGCATCCTCGCCGATCTCCGAATCGGAACCGTGCGTACGCACGACGCTGGCGCGCTTGCCGACGACCATGTTGGTCAGTGTCGTGTCCGGTCCCACGGTGGCCCCGTCGCCAATCACAGTCTTGCCGTGCAGCTGGGTGCCCGGCAGAATCGTGACATCGCGTCCGATCTCCACCTCAACATCAATCCACGTGGTGTCCGGATCGACGAGAGTGGCACCTGCGCGCATAGCTTCCTCGCAGGTGCGGCGGTTGAGCTCGCGGCCAAGGGTAGCCAGCTGTACGCGGTCATTGACACCGGCGACGACGGTGGCGTCGGCGAGGCGGTGGCCGCGCACTGAGCGGTCGGCCTCCCGGGCGATGCCAATGACATCGGTGAGGTAGAGCTCGCCCTGGGCATTGTTGGTGTCCAATTGCTTGAGGGCGTTTGCCAGGGTCTCGGCATCGAATGCGTAGACACCGGAGTTGACCTCGGTGATCTCACGTTCCTCGTCGGAGGCGTCCTTTTCCTCCACGATGCGCAGAACTTCGCCGTCGGCGTTACGAACGATGCGGCCGTAACCGTGCGGGTTTTCAGCAGTGGAGGTCAGCACGGTCACGGCAGCGCGTGGCTTGCGGTTGTGTTCTTCGAGCAGCGCCTGGAGCGCTTCGGAATCCAGCAGCGGAACATCGGAAGTGGTTACCAAGATGGTGCCATCGAAATTCTGCAGCTCAGGGTGTTCCAGTGCGCACTGAACAGCGTGGCCGGTACCGTTTTGCTCTTCCTGCGGGGCAATGACGACGTCGTTGGAGTGCTCGGCCTTCTCTGTCCAGGTGCCGATGGCGTCGATTACCTTTTCGCGCTGGTGGCCAACGACAACAGCAATCTCATCCGGACTAATGCCCTTGGCGGCATAGAGCGCGTGCTCCAACATGGTGCGACCGCCGATAGCGTGCAGCATTTTCGGCGTATCGGATTTCATTCGGGTGCCTTGACCCGCGGCGAGAATGACCACAGCGGTGGCCGAACCGTTTGACATGAAACTTGCTACTCCTCGGTCAGGGTGCATCACGGTCACGGCGGGGCGAAAAGTCACTTCTTAATTAAGGGGCCGGCCCCCCGCTTGCTCTCCCACCAGGACTCGAACCTAGAATGCCGGTACCAAAAACCGGAGTGTTGCCATTACACCATGGGAGAATGGGGCGAACGCGAAAAAATTGCATGGCTGAGTCGACTCAGCCGGCTCGCTTGCGCCTGCGATATACGATAGCAAGACTTTAGCCACTAATCTAAAAGCATGGCCTCTAATTCTCCGAGACGACGTATGACCGGTCCACAGCGCAAAGCTCAGCTGACAGAAGTCAGCCGTGGAATCTTTGCCGCCAAGGGGCTTGATGCCGCCTCAATGGAGGAGATCGCTGTCGCAGCCGGGGTGTCAAAGCCGGTTGTCTACGAGCATTTTGGTACCAAAGAGCGGCTCTACCAGGCAGTCGTCGACCAGGAGATGAAGACCCTGGAGGCCACGATTAGGGAAGCGTTGTCCCTGGGGCGCTCGCGTTACCGCATCGAACAGGCGGTGTTGGCATTGCTGACTTATGTCGAGGAAAACCCGGAGGGATTCTCCATTATTTCTCGCGACCCCGGTGTGGCGGGTGGCTATGAGACGCTGCTGAATAATGCCACTGAGTCGGTTACGCCTATCCTCTCCGAGGCTTTCAAACGCGCTGGTTTCGACCCGGCCATGTCGGTGCTCTACGGAAACTGCATGGTCGGTATGGTTTCGCAGACTGCTCGCTGGTGGATGGAGAAGCGCAGTCCGGATAAAGAGACGGTGGCGGCGCACATCGTGAACCTGTGCTGGAACGGGCTGGCCGGCATGGAGGGGGCCCCGACTCTGCATGGCTCCGCTGATGTACCAGCGGCCGCTGAGGGCGCGAAGTTCGGAGCAGGTGCTGCGGCAGACCCGATGCAGGTGGCGGAGAACGGCTAACCAGCGCGCAGGGTGAATCCGGGGTGCATGGTTATATTGGGGCTATGCCAACTTCTGCGTCTTCCTCGGCGAAAGCCACACCCAGCATTCTGCCGAACCCGCTGTCGGGGCTGGAAAGCCTCGTTGTCACGGATCCTCAATTTGTCGGCGTGCTCGGGCGCGTCGGCGAAGACGGGCTGGCGCTCACGGGTGCGGACGCGGTGCGTTCGCACCTTATTTACGCCATGTCCACGAAGGTGCCGGTGCTGGTCGTCACGGCTACTGGCCGTGAGGCGGAGGACCTGACTGCCGAGGTCAAGTCGATGATCGGCGACCGTGTAGCTATGTTCCCCTCGTGGGAGACGCTCCCGCATGAGAAGCTTTCGCCGGCTGTGGATACTGTGGCGCAGCGTCGTAAGGCGCTTTACGACGTTCGCCGGGGCAAAGTCGACGTTCTGATTGCAGCGGTGCGCTCGTTGGTGCAGCCGATTGTGGACGACCTCGAGGCTGAAGCCAGCGCGCCCATCCACATCCAGCTGGACCAGGACTGCGAGAACCTGGTTGAGTGGCTGGTGCATCACGGCTATTCGCATGTGGACATGGTCGGCAGGCGTGGTCAGTTTGCCGTGCGTGGCGGCATCGTCGATGTCTTCCCGGCGACCGAAGAGCTGCCGGTTCGTATCGAGCTCTGGGGTGACGAGGTTACCGACCTGCGCGCCTTTTCCGTCGCTGACCAGCGCACGATCTCTGAGATAGAGGTCGACCAGCTGGATATCTTCCCGTGTCGTGCACTGCTTATCGACGACGACGTGAAGGGCGCCGCGGAGAAACTCGCCACTACGCGTTCTGGACAGGTCCAAGAAATGCTCACCCGCATCGGTGATGGCCAGTGGGTGGAGGGCATGGAGTCGCTGATTCCACTGATTAGTCAGCATCCGATGAAGATGCTCACCGAGGTCATGCCGGAGAAAACGCATGTGCTCATGTGCGGGCCGGAGCGCATTCGCTCTCGCGCGCAGGACCTGATTAGTGCGGGCGAGGAGTTTATGGCCGCAGCGTGGGAAACGGCCGCGATGGGTGGCTCGGCGCCAATCGCCACCGATGGTCTGGAGCCCAGCGCTTACCGTAGCTTGGCCTCTATCCCGATGCCCACCTCGTGGCATATTTCCCCGCCCGGCATGTTGGAGGCGGGGGTCACCGAAGATGATGTGCTGCCGCTAACCTTTGAGCCTGGGCCCGCGCCACGCGGTGACTTAAAGGAAATTGGTCACCTGATGAGGCAGCTGCGCGATGCCACGGTCGCGGGGGAACGAGTGGCGTACGTGGCGGCGACGCCCGCGGGCGCGCGTCGGCAAGCGGAAAGGTTTAGGGAAGCCGGAATTGCGACGCGCATGGCGGCGGGCCCGGAGTATCCCGAGTCCGGGAGAATTACCGTCTACCAGGGTGTTTTGCACGGCGGCCTGGTGTTCCCGCGTATTCCCGGTGGCGCGCTGACTCTGATTACTGAGCAGGACATCACGGGTAACCGCATCGCGGAAGGTGCCCTTGGTGGTCGCCGTAAACCGGCGAAGCGCCGTGGTCGCGTGGATCCGCTGGCACTGAAGGCCGGCGACTATGTCGTACACGACACTCATGGCATCGGTCGATTTGTGAAGCTCACTGAGCGCACCATCGGCACGGGCGAGGATCAGGCTCGCCGCGAGTACGTGGTGCTCGAGTACGCACCGAGCAAGCGCGGAGGCCCCTCGGACCAGCTCTACGTGCCGATGGAGAGCCTGGATCTGCTGTCGCGCTATGTCGGCGGCGAAAAGCCCGCGCTGTCGAAGATGGGCGGCTCGGACTGGAAGTCCACCAAGCGCAAGGCCCGTGGCGCTGTCCGCGAGATTGCGGAAGAGCTGGTCAAGCTCTACGCCGAGCGTCAAGCCGCGCCGGGCCACGCGTTCGCGCCGGATACGCCGTGGCAGCAGGAGATGGAGGATAACTTCCCCTTCACCGAGACTGAGGACCAGCTGCAGGCCATCGACGAAATCAAGTCCGACATGGAAAAGCCGGTACCGATGGACCGCGTGCTCATCGGCGATGTCGGCTACGGCAAGACCGAGGTGGCACTGCGTGCTGCTTTCAAAGCGGTTCAAGATGGCCGTCAGGTAGCAGTGTTGGTGCCGACCACGCTGTTGGCACAGCAGCATTTGACTACTTTCACTCAGCGTATGGAGGGCTTCCCAGTCACCATCCGCGGGCTGTCCCGCTTCACCTCACCGAAGGACTCCAAAGAGGTTCTCGAAGGGTTGAAGAATGGGACGGTCGATATTGTTATCGGCACGCATCGTCTCTTGCAGACCGGCGTGCAGTGGAAAGAACTCGGTCTGGTCATCGTTGACGAGGAGCAGCGTTTCGGCGTCGAGCACAAGGAGCACATCAAGGCGCTGCGTCACCACGTCGACGTGCTCACCATGTCCGCAACGCCAATTCCGCGCACGCTCGAAATGTCGATTGCCGGCATCCGCGAGATGAGCCAGATTCTTACCCCGCCGCAGGACCGCCACCCGGTGCTGACATACGTCGGCGCGCAGTCTGACAAGCAGGTCGCCGCTGCTATCAGGCGCGAGCTGCTTCGCGACGGTCAGGTGTTCTACCTGCATAATAAGGTGGAAACCATTGACAAGGTCGCACAGAATATCCGCAATTTGGTGCCCGAGGCCCGTGTGGTAGTGGCCCACGGTCAGATGGGGGAGGAGCAGCTGGAGCGCACGGTCGAGGGCTTCTGGCAGCGCGAGTACGACGTGCTGGTGTGTACCACCATCGTGGAGACCGGCCTGGATATTGCCAACGCGAATACGTTGATTGTGGAAAACGCTCACCATATGGGTCTTTCCCAGCTGCACCAGCTGCGTGGTCGCGTGGGCCGTTCCCGTGAGCGCGCCTATGCCTACTTCCTCTACCCGGAGAATCAGACGCTGACGGAGACTTCCTACGACCGTCTGTCCACGATCGCGCAGAACAATGACTTGGGTGCCGGTATGGCCGTGGCCATGAAGGACCTGGAAATGCGCGGAGCCGGAAATATCCTCGGTGCGGAGCAGTCCGGTCACATTGCCGGCGTCGGCTTCGACATGTACGTCCGACTGGTTGGCGAGGCCGTGGCTGCACTGAAGGCAGTGGCCGATGGTGAAACTCCGGATGCTTCCGATAACGAACCGAAGGAAGTTCGGATTGATTTGCCGGTGGATGCGAATATTCCGGCCGAATATGTGTCGTCGGAACGCCTACGTCTAGAGGCGTACCGCAAATTTGCTGCCGCCAGTGCGCTGGACGATATCGACGTAGTGCTCGAAGAGCTCGTCGACCGTTACGGAACCCCACCCATTGAGGTGGAGAGACTGGCGGTTATTTCACGGCTTCGAATTATTTGCCGGGAATTCGGCGTGCATGAAGTTCAAGCCATGGGGGCGCACATTAGAATAACCCCTATGGAGCTTGCTGACTCCAAGCAGGTGCGTCTCAAGCGCCTGTATCCACAGGCGACCTATCGTGCGGCAACGCGCACGGTTTCCGTCGGAATGCCGAAGGAAGGGCGAGGGTTGCGGGCAAAACCTGTCCGCGATATTGCATTGGTGCAGTGGGTAGCAGACTTCTTGACATCGATGGCGGGAATTCCACGTATGGATATCTCGCACATGGGAAAGGACTAGAAAACGTATGACTATCATCAAGCTCGATAGCCGCTTTCCAACTGCGATTCCGCTGGAAGCCGCTAGCCTGCTGACCGGTGAAGTCAGCTACACCGAAGAAGTCCCGATCCGTGTGCGCTGGGCAATCGCCGACGCCGGTGGGCACTCGGTGTCTCGGGCGGAGATTCTGGTCACCACCGATATGGAAAATGATGAGGTACTCGATCGCCTCGATGCGGGCGAGAAAGTCTACTCGGTCGAGCTGGATGATGCGCCGGACCCAGCAGCTCCAGCGGACCCGGCCGCTCCGGTTGCCGCGGCTCCCGTGCAGGAGTCGGCGCCGGAACCAGAATCGGAACCAGTGGCAGAACCGCTGACTCTGCAGGAACAGCTTGCCGCAGCTCGTCTGCCCCACGTCGTCGAGGCTGTGGACATCATGGCGGCCGCACGGCGCACGGGGCAGTGGGAAGCTCGCCAGACGCACAAGAGCCTGCTGCCGTATCTCATTGAAGAGACCTACGAGTTTGTCGATGCAGTCAACGAAGGCGGTGACATTCGTAGCGAGCTGTCAGATCTGCTGCTGCAAGTCCTCTTCCACGCTGAAATCGCTGAGGACTTCGACTTCGACGACGTGGCGACCGACTTTATTTTGAAGATGCGAGCTCGTCAGCCGTACCTCTTCGACGGCACTGTGGCCGAGGGAGAAATGGTCTCGGAGGAAGAGCAGGAGCGACTGTGGACTTACGGCCGCGGACGTCCGCGCTCGAACCCGGCTACGCAGTTGCCAGCTCTGACTTTGGCTGAGGAAGCCATCCGCCGCGCACGTGCGCTGGGACTGTCCGATGCCGACATTCCAGTGGAGATTCTGGTCCCGACCCCGGGACTGGAGACTGAGTCCGGTGCTGAAGAGCGGACCCGACAGGCTTCACGCGCATTCCTGGCTGAGCTGGCCCAGATGGAGAATCAGCAGGCCGGTAGTGCTGAGCAGTGGGCAGCGGGCAGCGAAGATAACGAAGGGGCTGAGGACCTCGGCCCGTCGGAAAGCGACAGCTAGTTTCCAACAAAAGTGATTTCTGTCCTCGAGTTTGAGTGATTTTTACGGTTCACCCCGTAGAGTAATTCCCCATGCCTTCTAATTCTCCCTTTGATGAATACGCGCACCCCGCACCCCGCGGGGCGAAGTCGCGTGGCCGCAGTAGGGGGAAAAAGAAGTCCTCGCGAGGCTGTGGCTGCCTCGGTCTAACCTCCCTGGCGGTGCTGATTATCATTGGCACGGTTGGGGCGTTGGCGATGTTCACTGGACCCGTTATCCCGTCGTTGACCAAGAAGCCGATTCCGGACAATGTGCCGCCTGCCGCGGCTGAGCCACCGCCGATGATTGATGTCAACGCGCCCGGGCGCACCTCTGAACAGCTCCGACAGTGGGCGCAGCAGATTTCCCCGAAGACGGGGATTTCTGAGGACGCCCTCCGCGCCTACGGCAACGCATATGTGATTGCGGCCGAACAGTTCCCGAACTGCCACCTGGAGTGGAACACGCTTGCAGGACTGGGCAAGGTGGAGACTAATCATGGCACGTACTCGGGCAATTGGCTCAAGCCGGCGCATATCGGTGCCGATGGGGTAGTGCGTCCGACGATTATCGGCCCGCCGCTGGACGGCACGAATGGCTTCGCCGAGGTTCTCGATACTGACAATGGCGAACTCGACGGTGACACAGAGTATGACCGCGCTGTGGGGCCGATGCAGTTTATTCCCGAGACATGGCATCGCTTTGCGATGGATGCTTCGGGTGATGGTGTCGCCGACCCCAACAACATCGACGACGCGACTGCGACAACCGCACGGATGCTCTGCAGTGGGGAACGCGACCTCGCCACCCCGGAAGGGTGGGCATCTGCAATTCGCTCATATAACCAATCTGAGCAGTATCTTCGCGATGTTCGGGACGCTGCGGCGAACTATGCGCTGAATCAGCCCGCATAGGGTGAAAAGGATTTAAGGCGAAGGTTGGCAAACCGTGCCACAATTGGAGTCATGTGCCGGAACGGTTCCGGCGGAAAGGTGACCTATGGCTGCAATCATCGAGTTGAACGCACGCGAAATTCTGGACTCCCGTGGTAACCCGACCGTTGAGGTTGAGGTGCTGTTGGAAGACGGCGCTGTGGGCCGCGCTGCGGTTCCGTCCGGTGCCTCTACCGGTGTACACGAGGCTCACGAGCTCCGCGATGGTGAGGATCGTTACCTGGGCAAGGGTGTCCAGAAGGCTGTCCGCGCGGTGCTCGAGGAGATTGAGGACGCAATTATTGGCCTCGAGGCTGAGGATCAGCGTCTGGTTGACAAGACCATGATTGAGCTGGACGGCACCGACAACAAGTCTCGCCTGGGTGCCAACGCCATTCTCGGTGTGTCCATGGCCGTTGCCAAGGCCGCTGCTGAGTCCGCTGGCCTGGACCTGTTCCGCTATGTCGGTGGCCCGAACGGCCACGTTCTACCGGTCCCGATGATGAATATCCTCAACGGTGGTGCACATGCGGACTCCGGCGTTGACGTCCAGGAGTTCATGATTGCTCCGATTGGCGCCCCGACCTTCAAGGAGGCACTGCGTGTCGGCGCTGAGGTCTACCACGCACTGAAGAAGGTCATCAAGGACAAGGGTCTGTCCACTGGTCTCGGCGATGAGGGCGGCTTCGCTCCGTCGGTTGACTCCACCAAGGCTGCTCTTGACCTGATTGTTGAGGCAATTGAGGCCGCTGGCTACAAGCTGGGCGACGACGTCGCTCTGGCTCTCGACGTGGCTTCTTCCGAGTTCTTCAAGGACGGCAAGTACCACTTCGAGGGCGGCGAGCACACCGCTGAGGAGATGGCCGATGTCTACGCTGACCTGGTTGAGAACTACGCCATCGTCTCCATCGAGGATCCACTGCAGGAAGATGACTGGGAGGGCTACACCAAGCTGACCGCTCAGCTTGGTGACAAGGTCCAGATTGTCGGCGATGACTTCTTCGTTACCAACCCGAAGCGTCTGGCTGAGGGCATTGAGAAGAAGGCCGCTAACGCTCTGCTGGTCAAGGTCAACCAGATCGGTTCCCTGTCTGAGACCTTCGAGGCCGTCGCAATGGCCCACAACGCCGGTTACAAGACCATGATGTCGCACCGCTCCGGTGAGACTGAGGACACCACCATCGCTGACCTGGCCGTCGGTCTCAACTGTGGCCAGATCAAGACCGGTGCTCCGGCTCGCTCCGAGCGCGTTGCTAAGTACAACCAGCTGCTGCGCATCGAAGAGTACCTCGGCGACGCTGCAGTCTACGCTGGCCGCAGCGCTTTCCCGCGTCTTAAGTAAGCAGTTGATACGCTGCGAAAGCTGCGTATAGCATTGCCCGCCCGCACCACGCACGTGGTTGTGGGCGGGTTTTGTTATTTCATCGGCTGGCGGTCGGGTAGAGTGTGGGGCATGAGTGCATCGGACCGATCTCGCCGCGGAACACAGTCGCGCCCTGCAGGGGCGGGGCAGCGTTCGGCAGCGGCAATCGCATCGGGAATGCGCTCGCTGAGCACGGCACAGAAGATCGGGATTGGTCTGCTGGTACTTTTCTTAGTATCTGTTCTCGCAATCCCGCTGCGGACTTTTGCACAACAGCAGGCGGATGTAGCCGCAACGCAGGACAATATTGTTCGCATGGAACAGCGAATTGAGCAGCTAGAGGATGAAAAGGAGCTTTACTCCAACCCTGCCTATATCAAGGAGCAGGCACGTCTGCGCCTGGGGCTGGTAGAGCCGGGGGAGACCCCATTCCGTATCCTCGATCCGGCAGTGGGCGAACAGCCCGTGACGCAACCGGAGGAAATGCCGCAGCACCAGGCCAAGAAGTGGTACGAGACTCTGTGGGATTCCATTTCCATCCCGCCCGAGCCTGAAGAGACTCGCCCTAATCCGGGGCGCGATCAGGCAACGAGGCCTGAGAGCTTGCCGACGGTACCGGAGTCCTAAATCTCCGTAGGGCTCTCGGTGGGGTTGAATGCGCGGCGGAGTGTGCCGTCGTAAAGCGAAACAACGCGCTTGTAAGGCGACTGTGAGATTATGTGTCAGTAAAACGGAAGCAAAAGGAGTGTGACCGATGTCTGTGGATACCGCAGATTTGGAAGTGATAGCGGAGCAGCTCGGACGTGAACCACGGGGTGTAGTGGACATCTCTTACCGCAGCCCCGACGGCACTCCTGGTGTGGTCAAGACGAAGCCTCGTTTGGACGATGGCACTCCGTTTCCCACGCTCTTTTACCTGACTGATCCGCGACTCACCGCGGAGGCCTCCCGGTTGGAGACGACCGGCGTGATGAAGGAAATGACCGCGCGTCTGGAAAGTGACGAAGAGCTTGCCGCCGATTACCAGCGTGCACACGAGGCGTTTCTGGCGGAGCGCAATGAGATGGAAGACCTGGGCACGGACTTCTCCGGTGGTGGCATGCCGACGCGCGTGAAGTGCCTACACGTTCTTATTGCCTACGCGTTGGCAAAGGGGCCGGATCACTTCCGACTGGGTACGGAGTCAGTGGCGCTGGCGGCGGAGAATGAGAAGCTGCGCGGCACCGCGATTCCCGCGGACTGGCCGACGATTTCCGAGCTCGGTATTGCGTATCCGGGGGTGGAGGGATAAATGACGACTCTCGCTGCCGTCGACTGCGGCACTAACTCGCTTCGACTGCTTATCAGCCGGGTCGAGGTCGTCGATGGAGTTCTCGAAATCACAGAACTGCACCGACTGATGGAAATCGTCCGCCTTGGCCAGGGCGTGGATGCCACTGGCATGCTGGCCCCGGAGGCACTGGAGCGCGTGCGGGAGGCTCTGACGAAGTATGCAGAGCTTATGCAAGTCGAAAAAGTCCAAGCAGTCCGAATGGTGGCGACATCGGCGACGCGCGACGCAAGCAACCGCGACGATTTCTTCGCCATGGCCCGCGAGATTCTCGCTCCGTGGGGTGCAGAGGCCGAGGTTATTTCCGGCGACGAGGAAGCCGCGCTGTCCTTCCGCGGGGCAGTCGATGACTTGGAGCCCGAGCTGGGGCCGTATTGCGTCATCGACGTCGGCGGCGGCTCCACCGAGGTTATTGTCGGTGACCACGATGGTACGGTAGCCGGCTCTGATTCCGTGGCTATGGGCAGTGTGCGCTTGACCGAACGGTTCCTGCAGGCCTCGCCGCCGACGGCGGAGCAGGTCCAGGAGGCGCGTTCGTATGTTGCGGAACTGGCCGACGAGATTGTTGCGAAGGTGCCTGTCGACAAGGCTCGCACCATCGTCGGCTGCGCCGGGACCTTCACCACTCTGTCGGCGCTGGCACAGGGCCTAGAAACCTACGACCCGGAGGCAATCCACCTGTCGCAGCTGCGCTTTGCGGCGTTGCGTGCGTTGACAGCATCCGTCGTCGAGACCGATGCGGAATCCCTTGCTGCGAATCCGGTCATGCACCCGAAGCGCGCGGATGTCTTCGCCGGTGGTTCCATCATTGTTGACGGTCTGATAGACATGTTTGAGGCGTTGCCGCTTTCCGAGGCAGCCAAGGAAGAGCAGCGCTTTTTCTACATCAGCGAGAAGGATATCCTCGACGGAATTGTGGCGAGTTTGGTAGACACCCATATCGCCCATTAATCTTTCTTAGGGGCCCCTATAGCCCAATTGGCAGAGGCAGAGGACTTAAAATCCTTTCAGTGTGGGTTCGAGTCCCACTGGGGGCACTAAAAGGCCAGGTAGAAGCGTTTTTCTACCTGGCCTTTTGCTATTTGTGTGCGCTACACACGTATTACGGCAGGACGTTGAACTTCTTGCCGAGAACAAGTGCCGTGTTGAACACCTTCGAGTACAGCTCACGCGGCATCTGTGGCATCGACACCGGGGAAAGACGCTGCACGGTCACCGTCTGCGCATCGGTGTACTTCAGCAAGCCGCCCGCTGCTTGACGACGGCCCACACCCGAATCCTTGAAACCACCCATCGGGGCATCGACAGACGCGAAGGCCGCAGCAAAACCATCGTTGACATTGACGGTGCCGGCCTCAAGCTGTGGAGCCAGCTCCTTTGCGCGACGCGGGGAGGTCCACAGCGAAGCGTTGAGGCCATAACGGGAATCGTTGGACTTGGCGATGGCCTCATGAACATCCGAGACGCGCTGGAGGACTACTACTGGGCCGAATACCTCTTCGGTCAGCAGGGCGACGCCCTCCGGGACGTCGGTAAGCACGGTTGGCTCGTAGAACAGCGGTCCTAGATCGGGACGAGGACGACCACCGGCCAGTACAGTGGCGCCGGCCTCGATGGCCTCGTCGACCATGGACTTGACGATGTCGAACTGCCCCTGCGACTGTAGGCAGCCCATTTCGGTTTCCCACTCGTAGCCAGCGCCGATGGACATTGCCTTCACGCGGTCGGTGAATGCCGGGACGAATTCGTCCCAGACGGAGTCCACGACATAGATTCGCTCAATGGACACGCACAGGTGACCGGAGTTGGTGAAGCAGCCGATGCGCGCGCCCTCGACCGCGCGGTTGATGTTGGCATCCTCAGCGACAATCAGCGGGTTCTTGCCGCCGAGCTCCGCGGAGAAACTAATCAGGCGCTCGCCGCACTGCTGTGCCAGTGAGCGGCCGGTCTCGGAGGAGCCGGTGAACATCAGGAAGTCGCACTGGCCGACAATGCCCTGGCCGACCACGCGACCCGGACCTGGAATGACCTGGAAGAGATCTTCCGGAAGACCAGCGCGGTAGAGCAAATCGACAGCGAAGAGAGCGGTAAACGGAGTGGTGCTGTCCGGCTTGAGCACGATGGCGTTACCGGCCATCAGCGCAGCTAGCGCGTCGGAAACCGCGAGAGTCAGCGGGTAATTCCACGGCGCAATAACACCGACGACACCCTTGGGGTGGTGATAAACGGTGGTTTTGGACAGCACCGGTACTGCGCCGTGTGCTCGCTTCGGCTCCAGCAGCTTCGGCCCCTGGTTGCCGTAGTAACGAGCTGTGATGGCGGTGTGTACGAGCTCCTCGTGGGCACTGGCTCGGTTCTTGCCGGTCTCGGCCTGCAGTAAATCCAGCACCTGGTCGCAGTGGGTAAACAGCAGGTCGTGGAAGTGGTGCAGCACTTCGCCGCGCTTTTCCGGTGCCATGCGGGCCCACTTCTTCTGCGCCGCACGGGCACGCTTGAAGGCCTCGTCGACATCGGCCTGGGTACCGACAGGAATCTGCGCCAGCTCCTGGCCGGTAAATGGCGCCGAGATAGTGGCGGTCTTCGACTTATCAGCTACCGTGACGCGCTGAAGAAGGCGGGCAACGAGCTCGTCGTTAAGCGGATTGCGGATGGTAGTTCGGTTTGTCGTGGCAGTAGATGCTGTCATGGCACAGATACTACTGTCGTACGGCACCCCGAGATAGAAAATTTGGCAAAACTACTAAAACTTAGAAAAAGTTTAGTAGGTAGTCCAGCCCATCCGTCGGTTGCGGTCCGGGTCGCGCGGACCATCGTTGCCGAATTCGAACGGTTCGTGGCCGTCGACATCGCCGTAGCGCATCTCCGGGTCATCATCCAGATCGTCGTCGACGTCGATGTCCGGCTTTTCCTCGGCCAACCGCTTGCCGAGAGTGTCGTGCGGAGAAGCGCCCCGCCAGCGGTCTGGAGGATCCATTACATAATTCTCGCCGTCACCGGTGAGGAAGTCGCCATCGAGCCCCTCTGAGCCATCGAGCGTGGTCTCGTCGAAATCACCAGTGGTATCCGGATCGTAGTCAAGGCCATCAGACATCTTGACCAACCTCCTGTTTCGTAATCACTCAAGTGGTGCCCACGCCTGGCGACTGTGAGTGTTTCCGCGATTACAAAATCACCGCCAGCAGGCGAGGAATTACCTTGATACTAACTGTTTTTCAGGGTTGGGAACAATACCTTTACGTCGCCCGTTGTAGACAGTGTAGGCAAACGTACGCGCGTGTGCCTGAGTTCAAAACTTGTAAGAAAAACTGAGAAAAAGAAAGAAGGACGACGTGCGCGAAAGCAGCAATCCTGCATTCAGTTCACTTACTAAGACCGTCGCCCGCGGACAGGCGGGCGCACATCACTACGGCCAAGGTCAGATGGGCGCTGACTACGGGGATAACCCTTACCAGTCGCAGGTTGCCGCCGACTACCGTCCGATGACGGTCGACGATGTCGTTTCCAAGACCGGCATCACACTGGCAACCATCATCGTTTTGGCTGCAGTCAACTTCTTCATTGCTGTCAGTGTCTCCACCAGCCTGGCCATGATTCTGACTATTGTCGGCGCCATCGGTGGTCTGATTACTGTTTTGGTTTCCACCTTCGGTAAGAAGTACGGCTCCGCGCCGGTTACCCTCACCTACGCGGCCTTCGAGGGCCTCTTCGTCGGCGGCATCAGCTTCATGTTCACCGCCCCTATTCAGGGCGTTGCCGCCGGTGCGCTGATTATGCAGGCCGTGCTGGCCACCCTGGGTGTCTTCATCGGTATGCTCTTCGTGTACAAGTCGGGCGCTATCCGTGTGACCCCGAAGTTCACTCGTTTTATGAGTGCGGCTCTGATTGGTGTCCTGGTCCTCATGCTGGGCAACCTGCTGCTGTCCCTGTTCGGTCTGGGCTTCCCGCTGCGTGACGGTGGCATGCTTTCGATCATCTTCTCGCTGGTCTGCATCGGCCTGGCAGCCTTTAGCTTCCTGATTGACTTCGATCAGGCTGACCGCCTGGTTCGCGCAGGCGCTCCGGCTCAGTACGCCTGGGGTGTCGCCCTCGGCCTGGCCGTGACCTTGGTCTGGCTCTACACCGAGATTCTGCGTCTGCTGTCCTACTTCAGGGACTAAACGCTAGAAAACTAACTAACGCACAAGCGCCGCTTAGCCCGTTTTACGGGTTGGCCGGCGCTTTGCTCTTATCTGATGAGCTGCTTTCTCGATTCGCATTAAACACGGACGCGCGGTGGGCCAATCGACCGGCAGTCGACATATTGACCGATCGGGCTGTGCAGTGTGACGTCGTAAAGCGCGATATTGAAGCGGGAGAGGGTACAAAAAATGGACCGATAGGCCATATGGGCTTCTATCGGTCCAAGAATCGGGCGCTGTGGCCCGAGATCGCCGCCTGGGTTGAGGCGGTCTAGCGCCGGGGGGGGGGGGAAGTAACCTCGGCGTTTAGGCGTCCATATCCGGGTCGTACGGCTCAGCCTTAACTACGGTGACAGACACTTCGTCGCCGCTCGGGGAAGCGTAAGTGCGGGTCTCGCCCTCCTTAGCGCCGACCAGAGCCTTGCCCAGCGGGGAATCGGTGGAGTAGGTCTCCAGGTTCGGGTTGGAGGAGTCAGCGCCACGGGTACCGATGAGGAAGGTCTCGGTGTCGTCTTCGTCGCCGTCGTAGTAGACGTGGACCACGGTGCCGACCAGAGCCACACCGGACTCCTGTGGAATCTCGCCGACAGTGGCGCGCTGGAGCAGGTCTTCGAGGTAGCGGATGCGTGCCTCTTCCTGTCCCTGCTGCTCGCGGGCGGCATCGTAGCCGGCGTTTTCCTTCAAGTCGCCCTCTTCGCGGCGCTCGTTAATCTCGGCGGCGATGACCGGGCGGTTTTCATATAGCGCCTCAAGCTCGGCCTTGAGCTTGTCGTAGGACTCCTGGGTGAGCCATGGGCTATTGTTCTTTGCCTCAGTCATGGTTCCTCCTGTGTTTTGGCTATTTAATACAAAAGCGGCCCCGCGTGGGGCCGTCGGCTGCGTCACAGGATAGCACTGTCACGCCACATGGCAATAACAGGCGCGTCGGAGTGTTGTTGCGCACGCTTTACGACGTGCCGTGAAAGCGCATAATCCTCAGTTGCGAAAGGCGGTTACTTAGCAGGTGCGAGGAACTCCGGAATGTCGGTGGAGCAGCCGTAGACATCGCCTGCGACGGCCAACTCGCGGGTGGCAATGGGGACGTCCATACGCACCGTAGCGGGGCCGCCGCCCGGAATGAATACGTCGCGACGGCCGACCTCTGCCACGTCATAGTTCAGCGCGTAGATAATGCAGTAGCTATCCAGCTCCGGCTTTTCGCGGGTGACGTCCAGGGTGAAGATGAACTGCTCATCTTCCTTACCTGGAGTGCGGCTCCAGCCCGCTTGCGTTGCAGAGACATCCGGGGCGGAGACGCGGTTCATCTGAACGAAGATGTATGCGCCGGCGATGACGAGCATGCCAACAATAGCGATGACAACCAATTTTGCGGGGAGAGTGCGACTGTTGTCCCCATAGCGCTCGCGCTGCCCGTTAGGCGCTGCGGTATTTCGGGTGTTTCGCTCCGAACTTTCAGCCATGCTTTTTAGCCTATCGGAGTTCTTGGTCGACGTGGTAAAATGTTGACAGTTAAACAATCTTTCTGGTGTGGCGCAGTGTCCTGCTGCTATGTTGTTCCACCGAGTAGCGATGCTGCGTGGTCATATGATGGTGCAGCGCTATAGTGGGGCGGTATTGAAACGGTGCTGTAGTAGCATCGTTGCGGTCGAAGGGCCCCGGCCTCGGCCAGAAAACATGGACTGAGATAGTAGCGGGAGTGACTTCAATTGGCACTTCGTCTGATGGCAATTCACGCTCATCCTGATGACGAATCGAGCAAGGGCGCCGCAACAATGGCCCGATATGCGGCGGAAGGGCATCGCGTCAAAGTGGTGACCTGCACCGGCGGTGAGGCCGGTAGCATTCTCAACCCGGCGATGGATCGGCCGGAGGTGCGGGAGAATATCGCCGCGGTGCGTGTTAACGAAATGGCTGCAGCCGCTGAGATTCTCGGTGTTGAACATGAGTGGCTCGGCTTTACCGACTCCGGTCTGCCTGCGGGCAACCCGGTGCCGGTGCTGTCGCACGGTGTGTTTGCTCGCCAATCGGTCGAGGATGCGACGAAGCCTCTCATCCGGGCAATCCGCGAGTTCCGTCCACACGTCGTCATTACTTACGACGAAAACGGTGGCTACCCGCACCCGGACCACATCATGACCCATATCGTGTCCATGCGCGCCTGGTTGGAGTCCGGAACGGATAAGTACCCCGAGCTCGGTGAACCATGGGAGATTTCCAAGCTCTACTACACCCACGGTTTCATCAAGGCGCGCCTCATCGCGCTGGATAACTACTACCGCGACAACGGCTTGGAAAGCCCGCTGGCCGAGTCCTTCCGTCGTTGGACTAAGACTCCCGGCGACATCATGACCCGCGTGACCACGCAGGTCGAGTGCGGCGATTACTTCCAGCAGCGGGATCAGGCGCTGCTGGCGCACGCCACGCAGATCGATCCGAACGGGCCATTCTTCGCCGTGCCGGTAGACATTCAGCAGCGCGTTTGGCCGACCGAAGAGTTTGAGCTTGCCCGCACTCGAGTGCAGACCGAGCTGCCAGAGACCGATCTCTTCGCCGGTATCGACCCCGACGCGGAATAGTCCGGAATTAACGCTAAGCTGGAACTCATGATTGAAAGCTTCGATGCCTTGGCGGCTCGCACGACAATTTTCCTGGCGCAGAACCCCACTGGTCCGCGGGGTGCTGACTTCGGAAAGGCCTCTCCTGTTGGCCTGCTCATCATTGTCGTTTTGCTCATCGTCATCCTGGCTCTCGGCTGGGATCTCTCGCGGCGCGCGAAGCGCATGGCCGCTCGCCGGAAGTTCGCCGAGGCGCACGACATGGATCCCTTCGATTCCGAGGCTGTGGATAAGGCGATGGCTGCAGCAGAGCAGCGTCGTGAAGCGGAGTAGTCAGCGTCAAGGTGTGTGCGCGTCGCTTGACGACGGGTAGTTGCGCGCACCCCTGATTGTTTCCCGTGTGGCGGGATTTGGAGTTCGAATTGCGGGATTCTAGGCAGTGCGCTACAGTCAAGCGCATGCGTATGTGGCGATTTTATTTTTCGAAGGCTCCGGAGGCAGTGACGACATAGTCACAGCCGGCGGCTAATCGTCACGTCGCCACCAACCGGAGCCAAAGGCAGCAGCCCCACCAATAGGGGCGCTGCCTTTTGTCGTATCTACAGCCAAATACATGCGTAACGCCCCAGAGAAAAGAGACCTCAGATGACCCCTCCAACTTCCCTCGAAGCCCCCGCCTCTACCGCGAACCGCCGTGTCGTAGCCTTCCACGACCTGCCCTCCCCAGAAGAGGTCATGGCCAAACAGCCACTGACCCCGAACCTAGTTAACGAAGTGGAGCAGTCGCGACTCGACATCGCCCGCGTCATCGCCCGCGAGGACGACCGCCTGCTGGTCGTTGTCGGCCCGTGCTCCATTCACGACCCCGAGGCCGCCATCGACTACGCCCGCCGCCTGAAGGCCACCGCCGATGAGCTCGACGAGGACCTGCTGGTCGTCATGCGCGTCTACTTCGAAAAGCCGCGCACCACCGTCGGCTGGAAGGGACTCATCAACGACCCCGACCTGGATAGCTCCTTCAAAATCAACAAGGGCCTGCACATGGCCCGCGAGGTGCTCATCGAGGTCCTGCGCACCGGCCTGCCCGCCGGTGCTGAATTCCTCGAGCCCAACAGCCCGCAGTACATCGCCGACGCCGTCTCCTGGGGTGCGATTGGTGCGCGCACCACGGAGTCGCAGGTCCACCGCCAGCTCGCTTCCGGACTTTCCATGCCCATCGGCTTCAAAAACGGCACCGACGGCAACGTCCAGGTCGCCGTGGACTCGCTGGTCTCTGCAGCAAACCCGCACTTCTTCTTCGGCATGAACGACCAGGGCCGCGCCGCCGTCGTCGAAACCGCCGGCAACCACAATTGCCACCTCATTCTCCGCGGCGGCACCTCCGGCCCGAACTGGGACGAGGCATCGCTTAACGACGCCGAAGCCCGCCTGAACAAGGCCGAGCAAACCATCAGCATCATGGTGGACGCCTCCCACGCCAATTCCGGAAAATCCGAGGTGCGCCAGGCCGAGGTCGTTGAGGAGCTCGGCAAGCTCATCGGTGCCGGCGACGAGCGCATCACCGGCATCATGATGGAGTCCTTCCTCGAAGCCGGTGCGCAAAAAATTACCGATGGGCGTAATGGCCTCGTATACGGCAAGTCCGTCACCGATGCCTGCATGGATTGGGAAACCACCGACCGGCTGCTGCGTACGCTTGCGACAGAAGTCCGGAAGCGTCGGCAGGCACGCGACTAAGCACAAAGTGGCCGTGCCCATTGGGTAGGGTTACATATGTGAAAGAAAACCAGCCGTCCTCACTCCGGCGGATCGCCTATCCGCTCTACGAGCGCAAACTAGCCCAAGAGCTAGAAGGAAAACCTCGCCCCAAGCACGTTGCCATCATGGCCGATGGCAACCGCCGCTGGGCGAGGGAGGCTGGATTCACCGACGTCAGCCACGGCCACCGCGTCGGCTCCCGCAAAATCGCAGAATTCGTCGGCTGGTGCGCCGAGCAGGAAATCGAGCTGGTCACCATCTACCTGCTCTCCACCGAAAACCTCGGGCGAGACCCCGAAGAGCTGGAATTACTGTTCGACATCATCGCCGACGTCGTCGACGAATTGGCGCAATCGCCTAACGACGTGCGCCTGCGCATGGTCGGCCACCTCGAGCTCCTTCCGGAAAGAATGACCGCCCGGCTACGCCACGACGAAGAAGTCACTGCGAACAACACCGGCATCCAGGTCAACATCGCCGTTGGCTACGGCGGCCGGCAGGAAATCGTCGACGCAGTACGCAGAATCATCCGGGAATCAGTCGCCGAAGGAATCGATGCTGCCGAGCTCGAGGAGAGCATCACCACCGACGCCATTTCTCGCCGCCTCTATACATCCGGACAACCGGACCCCGATCTAGTCATCCGCACTTCCGGAGAACAGCGGCTCAGCGGCTTCCTCCTCTGGCAAACCGCCTACTCCGAGATTTGGTTCACCGATACCTACTGGCCCGAATTCCGCCGCATCGACTTCCTCCGCGCACTTCGAGACTTTTCGCAGCGCTCACGCCGCTTCGGCAAATAACCTCCCTACATCCGGAAAAATTTCCGGATGTTAGAGTTTGCGCATCCGGACCCTCGAAACCTTGTGGTCCCGAGACTTCGTAAGAACTAATGACGCCCGCACTCGAGTGGGCAAAATATTTTCCGTCAGGTTCGGCAAGTTCACCTGCTGCCAAATGCGTCGGGCCACCTCGGCCGCAGCTTCGTCGTCAAGCGTGGCGTAATCCGCGAAGTGTGCGCCCGGAGCGCGAAACGCCGTCTGGCGGAGACTGAGGAAACGATTAATGTACCAGCGTTCGATGTCCGCGCGCGGGGCATCGACGTAGACACTGAAATCGAAAAGATCGGAAATCATCAGCGTCGGGCCCGTCTGCAAAACGTTGAGCCCCTCGAGAATGAGAATGTCCGGACGATCGACATCGACGAACTCATCCGGCACCCGGTCATAGAGCGTGTGCGAATACACCGGCGCCTTCACATGCCGCGCCCCCGACTTCACCGCCGTGACAAACCGCATCAACGCACGCTGATCATACGACTCCGGATACCCCTTGCGCTGCATAATGCCACGGCGATTCAATTCCTCAGAAGGGTAGAGGAAGCCATCAGTGGTGACCAAGTCCACCCGCGGATTAGTCTCCCAGCGCTCGAGCAGTACCTGCAGCAAACGCGCCGTCGTTGACTTGCCGACCGCCACCGAACCCGCGACGCCGATAATGAACGGCACCGACGCCCCCTTCGAAGGATTTTCCCCAAGGAAGTTCGACGTTACAGCGTTCAGCTCCCGATGCGCCGCCACACGCATGTGAATCAGGCGAGAAAGCGGAAGATAGACCTCGGCGACTTCGTCCAGGTCGATGTTTTCACCGATACCGGAAAGTCGTTCAGCTTCCTCTTCCGTCAGCACCAGAGGCATATTCTTGCGCATTTCGCGCCACTGCTCGCGTTTGAACTCGACGTACGGGCTGGGGGATGTTGCGCGCGTCATACTTCCAATTGTGCCAAGGGGGTGCCGAAAACCGGAAAACGAGTCAATAAAGGGGGCATGCTTGATTGGTGCTGCTTTCGTGGTTTGCCCCATAAAGGGCTAGCATGGCCTGTGGCATTGAAGTTTTATTGAAAGGTCGAAAACCTACTCATGACCGGGGCTAACAATAACGATGTCCGCTACCAATCGCTGCGTGAACTCGATCCCGACCTCGCAGAGGCAATGGCAGGGGAGCTCTCTCGTCAGCGTGACATGCTCGAAATGATTGCTAGTGAGAACTTTGTTCCACGTGCAGTGCTGCAGGCTCAGGGCTCGGTTCTGACCAACAAGTACGCCGAAGGATACCCGGGTCGTCGTTACTACGGCGGCTGCGAATACGTCGACGTCGTCGAGGACATGGCACGCAACCGCGCCAAGGAGCTCTTCGGCGCTGAGTTCGCCAACGTTCAGCCGCACGCAGGCGCGCAGGCCAACGCTGCCGTTCTGCATGCGCTGATCAACGCCGGCGACAAGATTATGGGCCTCGACCTGGCACACGGCGGTCACCTGACCCACGGCATGAAGCTGAACTTCTCCGGCAAGCTCTACCACGTCGCCGCATACGGTGTGGATAAGGACACCATGCGGATCGATATGGACAAGGTGCGTGAGCAGGCGCTCGCAGAAAAGCCGGATGTCCTCATCGCAGGTTGGTCGGCGTACCCGCGCCACCTCGACTTCGAAGCTTTCCGCTCCATCGCCGATGAGGTCGGCGCGAAGCTGTGGACGGACATGGCGCACTTCGCAGGTTTGGTTGCCGCCGGTCTGCACCCGTCGCCGGTTCCGCATTCTGACGTTGTGTCGACCACCGTTCACAAGACTCTCGGTGGCCCTCGTTCGGGCATGATTTTGGCCAAGCAGGAGTACGCCAAGAAGCTGAACTCCGCTGTTTTCCCGGGGCAGCAGGGTGGCCCGCTGATGCACGCTATCGCCGGCAAGGCCGTGGCGCTGAAGATTGCTGGTACCGAGGAGTTCAAGGAGCGCCAGCAGCGCACTCTCGCCGGTGCCCGCATCCTGGCTGAGCGTCTCACCGCTGCCGACTGCGCCGAGGCTGGCGTCGATGTTCTCACTGGCGGCACCGATGTCCACCTGGTTCTGGCGGATTTGCGGAATTCGGAGATGAACGGCCAGGAGGCCGAGGATCTACTCCATGCTGTTGGTATCACTGTCAACCGGAATGCTGTTCCGTTTGACCCGCGTCCTCCGATGGTTACATCTGGACTTCGTATCGGTACTCCGGCGCTGGCCACCCGCGGTCTCGACGAGAAGGCCTTCACCGAGGTCGCCGATGTCATCGGTACTGCTCTCGCCGCCGGCAAGAATGCGGATGTCGACTCCCTGCGTGCTCGTGTTTCGAAGATCGCTCAGGAATTCCCGCTTTACGACGGCATCGAGGACTGGAACCTCATCTAATTCTGCGTTTTTGCAGCGCAAGTACCCGTTCTAGCAGTGCGCTAGGACGGGTTTTCCCGTACATCCGGGTTTTATTCCGGAGGTGGTGGCTCCGGCCCGAGCTGTCTCGTCGTACCCGCTCGATACCCCGCGTAGGACCTCCCGGACATTGATGTCACAAATGAGTTGCTAAACAGAGGCGGTCGAGTTTTGTCCGGCGGGCGCCATCGAATATGTCCGGATGTGGGGATGCGTTCGAGGTAGCCGTTGCGTCCTTCCCGGTCGTCGTCGTTAAGCCCGTTGTGTTCTCGGCAGACCATGGTGAGGTTGTCCAGCGTGGTTGTGCCGCCGTTTTTGTGGGCGACTAGGTGGTGCGCTTGTCCGCTATAGGCGGGGCGTTCACAGCCGGGCCAGGCGCAGATGGGGTTGTCGATGAGCATCGCGATGCGCTGCTCTTCAGTCGCCAGACGTGGGTTGCCGATGGGAAATAAGTCCGTAATGGCGCTGTGTTCGTCGTAAAGCACGGCCCACCCGGTGTCGGCGAGTAGGGCGTTGAGGAAGACGTCGGGCGCGAGCGCGGAGCCGTTGGTGGTGGCGGCGAAGCGCGGGCTGTAGTCGACGATGTCTTGCGCGGTGATGATGATGGCGGGTTGGTAGCGCATTTCATCGAGCTTGTCGACGGGCATTGCGGCATCGGCATGCTCGAGGCGTTCGGCAAGCGCCTGACCGACGCATCGGTCGTGGGAAAACTCCGGATGGGACTTCCGGATTTCTGCGGCGCGGATGGTAAGCGGCGACAGGAGATTGTCGAGCATATCCGAGGGGCCGGAGATGTGGAAGTGCTTCATTCCCCGGATGTCTACCTTCCGGGAAAACCGGGCGCGCAGGTGCTGGGGTGGTTCGTCTTCGGTGTTGAGCTCGGTGAGAGTTTCCCGCATGTAGAGGTCCAGTTCTTCGAAGCCGAGACGCTCGGCCGCCGCGACGAATGTGAGCCGCAGGTTGTCGTGGAGTTCTGCGTTGTTGGCTTGGCGGCTGCGCTTGTCGATAAGCACGCAGGTGTCCAGGCTGAGCCCGAGTCGGCGGGCCAGAGCTGCTGCGTCTTCGCGGGCTTTGGTGTTTTCCTCGGTGTCAGCGGGTTGGAGATAGTGGGCGGCGACGCGTAGCAACAGCCGAAGGCGCGCCGGGTCAAGGCCGAGGGTTGCCGCCAGGTGGGAGGTGGCGGCGTGGCCGTCGGGACGCGCGGCGTGGAGTTCCGCCAGCGTTTCCATTCCGCGCGAGGCCAGTGCGGCGAGCGTCCCAAGAACTGTCATGCCTTTGAAGGTAAAAGTCCGGATGTAGGGGGACAACGCCCATGAGGGCAGGCTGTGGATAAGTCAGCCGGTTTAGCAGTTATCCACATCCGGACTTTTCTGTTGCCGCATTACCCTGCAAACGCAGCGCAGCTGAACCTTCACACCGCCGCACAGCAGCATCTCCGCTTTCTACGCCCCGAAGTCGCTTAGGGCATCGCCGGTGAGGCGGAAGGTCTCCCATTCGTCCATGGGGAAGGCACCGAGGGAGCGGTAGAAGTCGATGGAGGGCTGGTTCCATTTCAGGACGCACCATTCGACCCGCGAGTATCCGCGTTCCACGGCAATCCGCGCGAGGTTTTGCAGCAGCGCCTTGCCCTTGCCAGTGCCGCGCGACTCAGGACGGACGTAAAGGTCTTCGAGGTAGATGCCGTGGGTGCCTTCCCAGGTGGAGTAGTTCAGGAACCACAGTGCAATGCCGTCGAGGCGAGGGCCGCCACCAACACCGCCACTACTAACAACACTGCCACTACTAACACCGGCGCCGTTATCGTCGCAATCGTCCAAATTTCCGGATGTGGAGTCGACGACGTGGCAGAAAATCGCGGGGTTGTCCCCGAAGAGCTGTTCGCGCAGGCGCTCGGGGGTCAGTCGGACGGCGTCGGGTTCTTTTTCGTAGGCTGCCAGGTCTTTGATGAGGTCGACGATCTCGTGGACGTCGTCAGGCGTGGCGGGGCGTGGAAGTGTCATGTGTCCCTTGTTACTCGCGGCGGGTGATTTGGTGCAAAAGTGCGTCCGAGGCGGGGGAGATTGCGATAACCTGCGAGGTTATGAGCAACGTTACTCAAGACTTTTCCGACGGCATTCTAGCCATCACCATCGACCGCTCGGATGCATACAACTCCCTGGATAAGAATCTCCGGTTGGAGCTAAAAGCCGCTTTTGAGCGTGCGCAAGAGCCGGACGTGCGCGCTGTTATCCTGCTCGGCGGGCCGAAGGCGTTTTGCACGGGCCAGGATTTGAAGGAGCACATCTCTGACCTGCAGTCGGGCGCTGGCATGGGCAAGGTTGTCGAGGAGTACAACCCGATGGTTGCGGAGCTGACCGCGATTAACGTTCCGGTTATTGCCGCTATCGAAGGTGCTGCGGCGGGTGCCGGTTGGTCGCTGGCGCTGCACTGTGATTTCCGTATCGCTGGCCCGAAGGCGTCGTTCAAAGCGGCGTTCCCGTCGATTGGCCTGGCCACGGACTGTGGCATGTCGGCGCTGCTGCCGCGCATGGTCAGCGACGCGAAGGCGCGTGAGCTGTTGTTCTTCGATAAAAAGGTGCTTGCCGACGAGGCCCTGAGCCTCGGCCTGGTTACTGAAGTGGTAGACGATCCAGCGGCTCGGGCACGTGAGTTGGCAGCTCAGTTTGCCGCGGGCCCGACGGCCGCGCTGAAGGAGATTAAGGCTCTGCTGCGCCGGGACACTCTGGCCGCTGCGGCGGCGGAGGCGGATGCGCAGGCACGCCTGGCGGTCTCGGCCGACCATAAGGAAGCGGTGGCCGCTTTCTTGGAGAAGCGACCACCGCGTTTCGTAGGTGAGTAAGTCAGATACCTGGAGTGGCTGGGGAGAGGTAGTAGTGAAGAACTACTGCTCTTCCTGCGCTCCTAGTACTTCGCTGGTGAGTTCTGGGTGATCTCCCAGCTCACCGGAAACCTCGTCAGGGTGCTTGGATAGGCTGACCAGCGCGACCGCCAGGCCGCCCCAGATGACGATGATGAACAGTGCCATCATGACAATTGCGATACCGGACATTTGGCTTAAACCTCCTGATTTTCCGGAGTGTGCTTGCGTGGCAGGCGTGAGGTCCGCTTGAAATCTGGCGTCACGCCGAAGTCCGAGCCCGGAGGGCCGTCGAGACGGTGTTGGCCGCGCCAAGGCAGGATGGCCATAATCAGGGCGCCGATGAGAATCACGCCGATGACGCCCCAACCAAAGATGTCGATTTGGGTGTCGGAGTAGCCTTCGTAGTTTTCCTGGAAAAGTCCGATGAGCTCCTGGAACAGGATGACGGCGAGAATGACCGGCGTGATGTTTCCGACGAAGATTTGCCACATGGTGCCGACCTTGAACGAGGACACGGCGTTGAGGTGCATGGCGAATTCGTTGGTGCGGCGCAGGATCCAGTCGATTGCGATGATGGTCAGCAGCGCAACCAGGACGATACCGACGTTGTTGGTGAACTTATCGACGATGTCGAGGGTTACCAGACCTGAGGTGGTCGGGAAGGCCAGCAGCGAGATGACGGCCATGGAGCCACCGACGGTGAGAGTGGCCTGGACGCGGCCGAGGTTCAGCTTGTCCTTGACTGCGGAGACGACGACCTCGAGTAGCGACATCAGGGAGGTCACACCGGCGATTGCCAGGGAGAGGAAGAATAGCAGGCCGAAGACCGAACCGATGAAATTTGGCATCTCAGAGATGACCGTCGGGAAGGCGATAAAGGCAAGGCCGATACCGGAGGTTGCGACCTCGTCGACAGCCTGGCCCGACTGCGTTGCCATGAAGCCCAGGGTGGCGAAGACACCGATACCGGCGAGAACTTCGAAGGAAGAGTTCGCGAACGCGGTGACCAGACCGGAGCCGGTGAGGTTAGTGCGTGGCTTCAGGTAGGAGGCGTAAGTCAGCATAATGCCGAAGGCCACGGACAGGGAGAAGAAAATCTGGCCGTAGGCGGCAATCCACACGCTGGAGTCAGAGAGTGCAGACCAGTCTGGAGTGAAGAATGCGTCCAAGCCCTGTGCAGCGCCATCCAGAGTCAGGGAGTAGATGACCACTGCGACGAAGAGAACGGTCAGCAGCGGGATGAAGATGATGGAGACCTTACCGATGCCCTTGTCCACGCCAGCGGCCAGAATGCCGATGACGAGAACCCAGACAATCAGCAGGACGATGGAGATTGATGGGACGAAGTCCAGCGAGAAGACACTTTCGGTGTCGGCTTGGAGGAAGTCCTTCATGAAGTGGGTCTCGGCATTTGGACCCCAGCTCTTGCGGATGGACTTCCAGGCGTAGATGAAGGACCACGCGATAATAACGGCGTAGTAGACGGTAATGAAGAAGGCGATACCGACCTGAATCCAGCCAATTGGTTCAGCCCAGGGCTTGATGCGACGCATCGACTTCGGTGCTGACCCGCGGAAGCGGTGGCCGATGGCGAAGTCGAGGAAGAGTAGTGGGATACCTGCGGTCAAAAGCGCGACCAGGTAGGGGATAAGGAAGGCGCCACCGCCGGAGTCGTATGCGACATAGGGGAAACGCCAGATGTTTCCGAGCCCGACTGCCGAGCCGATGGCGGCGAAAATGAAGGCTGCTCGGGTGGAAAACACCTCCCTTCGCTGAGGGGTAGCGGTCGAGTTGGTTGTGCTCATACCTCTGGAACTCCAATCCTTCATCTTCGGTCACGCGCCCCGCGTGGCCGAGGGGAAAATTGGTGAAGTGCATCACCATTACCTAATGGAATCTTAGTATATGAGATAGGTATCTCATTGTATAGTTTCAGTTTTGTAGGGGGTAATGGTTTTGGTGAGGACTGTGGCACAGGGGGGGGCAGCTCCAATCAAGCCTCGTAAATAATCACCAGCCATCCACTTTGAGGTATGCAAAACCCCGCCAGGAAAACCTGACGGGGTTTGTGTCGAATCAGCTAGGCCGACGTGCGCTATTTACTCTGCGCCGCCCTTGGCGATGCGACGGAAGATGATTTCCTTCATGATCTCGTTGGTGCCACCGTAAATGGTCTGGACCTTGGAGTCGAGGTAGTGAGTGGAAATCGGGTACTCGAGCATGAAGCCGTAGCCACCGAACATCTGCAGGCAGCGGGTAACGATGTCCTGCTGCTCCTCGGTAGTCCAGTACTTGGCCATGGAAGCGCCGGTCTCGTCCAGCTTGCCTGCGTTGTGAGCCATAACAGCCTGGTCAACGAAAGCCTGCAGGGCGGTGACGCGGGTAGCGATGTCGGCCAGGTAGTGGCCGTGGACCTGGTGCTGGATGATCGGGCGGCCGAATGCCTCGCGCTCCTGGGCGTACTTGTAAGCCAGAGTCCAAGCGCGGCGGGAAGTTGCGACAGAGCCGCAAGCCAGGGTCAGGCGCTCGTGTGCGAGGTTGGTGCGCAGGTAGCCGAAGGCAGCGCCCTCTTCGCCGAGCAGGTTCTCAGCCGGAACGCGGACGTTGTCGAAGTTGAGCTCAGCGGTGTCCTGAGCCTTCAGGCCGACCTTCTGTAGCGGGCCAGCCTTGGTGAAGCCCTCGAGGTCGGCGTCGACGATGAACATGGAGACACCAGCGCGGCCCTTGGATGGGTCGGTGATAGCTGCGACGAGAGCGAAGTCGGCCATCATGCCGTTGGAGATGAAGATCTTGGTGCCGTTGAGGACGTAGTGGTCGCCGTCCTTCTTGGCGAAGGTGCGCATACCTGCCAGGTCGGAACCTGCGCCCGGTTCGGTCATGGCGAGGCAGCCGATGGTGTCGCCGGCGTTCATGGAAGCCAGGTACTTCTGCTTCTGCTCTTCGTTGCCGAACTTAGCCAGGTACGGAGCGACCAGGTCGTTGAGAACGCCGAAGGAAACGACGATGGAGCCACAGTCAGCGTTGGAAAGCTCCTCGTTCAGGACCTGGTTGTAGCGGAAGTCCATCTCTCCGCCACCGCCGTATGCCTCCGGAGTGGACATACCAATCAGACCGAGCTCGCCGGCCTTCTTGAAGACCTCGCGGTCCGGCTGACCTTCCTTGTGCCAGCGCTCTACGTTCGGGGTGATTTCCTTCTCGACGAAGCCGCGAACCATGTCGCGGAACATGTTGTGCTCTTCTTCGAAGTGAGTACGGGGCAGAAAGTCCTTCATGACATGCTCCTAGAAATATTGTCGTGGAATTTTTGTCTTAAGGCCTTTTCGTACGTCGCAGATAAACGCTGCAGATAAACGCGATGGCCTCGGTTCATCGTCATAGTGACTATGACTGTTGTACCCCATTATGCATGAGTGTGATGAGAGACACTTGTTTTTTTAAAAGTTTTTTCCCGATTGGTGATGTGGAATCGCTTGACGACGGATATTGCGCCCAGCCTTCCCGGAAAACTACCCCCGTTGCGGTTGGGGGGTGCTATTGAATTCGGGCTATCGCCGACGGTCGGCAATGTTAGGTAATGCTAACCTACAAAGCCAGGTGGATGGCTATTTTTGTCATGTCTGCTAGTCGGGCCGCTGGGACTTTGGGGCGCGGGGGTTGTGTGTGAGAGATGGTTGCCATGGGGGTGATTAACGAAACATTCTCGTTTTCTTATTCCCATTAGTGCTGGTGGTCGTTAGTATGAGCATCAGGTGGAGACCGGTTCCCTTGATTATCCGAGCTTCTTCCACTGCAGTCATAGCAACCTCCAATTGCACTCGAAAAAATGACGCGACCCGTGCGCCGTCCCTGTGGAATGGACAGCGAGCAGGTCGCGTCATTTTTTATTTTTTATTGCTGCGATTAGGCGCTAGTCGGCAATCCCATCAATGTGCGCCAGCAGAGCAGAGTTGTAGTACTCCGGGGTCTCCTGGTTAAGCAGGTGCTTGGCCGGCGAAATGACGACCATGGTCGAGCCCGCGATGCCGTCGTGAAGCGAAGTGACGACGTCGAGTGATGTAGAGGTGTCTTGCTTGCCGGCGATGACCAGCGTCGGAGCGGTGATCTCGGCGAGGCGCTCGCGGGTGTCGAAGCGGGACAGTGCTCCGCAGGCGCCGATGTAGCCGTCATCGGGGCAATCTGCGATCATGTCGCGGAAGCGGGCGGGGAGCTCAGGGGTGGTGTCGAAGCACTCGTCGGTAAACCAGTTGCGGACGACAGCGTCTGCGAGCTCGACCGTGCCCTTGTCGCGCACGAGCTCGGCCTTTTCCTGCCAGGCCTCGGGTGTGCCGAATTTCGGCGCCGTCGACGACAGCGTCAGGCTGACCACGCGATCGGCATGTTCTAGTGCGATGGTCTGGGCGATAGCGCCGCCGAGGGATAGTCCCACAAAATGTGCGCGGTCAACATCCTCCTCGTCGAGGACCTCGATGATGTCGGCGGCCAAGTGGCTCATGTCCCACTCACCCTCGGGGATAGGGGATTCGCCATGGCCACGGACATCTGGCGTGATGACCTGGTACTTTTCGCTCAAAGCGGCTACCTGTGGCTCCCACATCCCCTGTGTGGTGCCCAGCGAGCCAATCAGGACAACCGTACCGTTGCCCTTGTGGTTGATTGCATGTGCGGTGTAGTCGATGGCCACGAGGATCCTCCTTGAAGACGTCGGCTGTGTCTGCTATTTCTCGGCGTTGCGAGCAGCTTCGGCGGCAGCCCGACCAGGGCCGTCGTCCTTCTTGGACTCTGCCTCAGCGGCTTCCGCGCGCTGCTTCGCCATGGACTCACGAGCGGCCTCCAGCCACCCCGGCATCTGCTCGAGCAAATCCTTAATCTCCGCCGTTGTCAGCGGCTTGTCCATGTCATTCTTCTTCAACGCCGTGATAGTAATGCCCAGCTTGCGGGCAACTTCCGGGCGCGGGTGCGGTCCGTTGCGGCGTAGCTCAGCGAGCCACTCCGGCGGATTGGACTGCAGTTCCGCAAACTGCGCGTGCGAAATCTCACCAGTGCGAAATTCCTCGGGTGTGGCCGGGAGGAAAATGCCAAGTTTCTTGGCTGCGGTTAGGGGTTTCATGGGTTCAACGCTAGCACCCATTCGAGTAACCTTGCGGAGTATGTCGACTCCTGAACCCGCCGTCCTGCGCATCGTGTTCGCCACCGGCACCAGTCCCGAGAAGTGGTTTCGCCGCTTTAGAGATCGGATTCCGGCAACACTGCACACCCACGCCGCCGACGATCCGATGTCCGACCTGGTCGGCGGTGCCGCTGACATGGCGCTGGTTCGGTTAGAGTCCGAAGGCTCGCTGCCCGAGTCGCTCCATCGCATCCGGCTTTACGACGAAGCCTGGGGCGTGGCCTACGAAAAAGAACACGTATTCTCCCTCACAGAGTCCGTGCCGGAGGAGCTGTTGGCGGACGAAACTGTGCTGCTGACCTCCGTGGATGCGGACGAGCTGCGACAGATGCTGCCTGTCGCAGCCACTGGTGCAGGTGTCGTAGTGGGGCCTCGCACGATTTTGAAGGCGCTATCGAAGAAGGCGGTGGCCTCATCGAACTTGGTGGCTGAGGAAGGTGCCACAGATCCGCTGTCCCGAACAGCTATTTGGTTGGTGTGGCCGAAAGCAGAGGACGACGAGCTCCGGCAGGAGTTCGTCGGCATTGTCCAGGGGCGTCGGGAGGGATCGACACGCACGCAGCTGGGGCGCAGGAAGGCTGACGAAGCTCCAAAGAAGTTGTCGGCCCGAGAAAAGACGCTTGCTAAGCAAGCCCGTCGGCAGCGCGCTGGGGCCGTCGTAAAGCATGCGCGCAGTGGCCGTGGCGGACGTCGAAGCGGTGGCGGAAGCGGGCGACCACGCAGGAGAAAGTAATCTTTTTACAATATTTTTGGCGTTTCGTTCGACGTGCGCGAAAAAATTAGCCACACTTGTAGTTATGGCTGAAAAGAAGCGCGATTTCACGATCCGAATGATGCGTGAAGAGGACTATCCACAGATCCAAGAAATCTATGAGATTGGCCTTGATACAGGACATGCATCGTGGGAACATTCGGCACCCGAATGGGACGAATTTATCGCTCTAAAGCGCGTTGACCTGTGTTATGTCGCAGTCGATGCGGAGAATCCAGACAAGATTTTGGCATGGGCATCAGCCGCGCCAGTGTCCAAGCGCCCGATTTTCAATGGCGTCATTGAAGACTCCATCTACGTCCACCCTGACGGGCAGGGCATGGGGCTGGCGGCGACGCTGCTGCAGAAGCTTATCGACGATGCCACGGAGCGCGGCTGCTGGTCGATTCACTCGTGGGTCTTTCCGGAGAATGTGGGATCGCTAAAGCTGCATCGAAAGCTTGGCTTCCGAGAAGTGGGGATTTACCACCACATGGCAAAGATGACCTACGGCCCAATGGCGGGGCAGTGGCGCGATGTCATTATTTTGGAAAAGCTCCTGGAAAAGCCAGAGGAGCGTGCGCTGAAGCGCGTCCAGGAAGAAGCAGAAGCCGCCGGTGAGCCGAACCGTCCGATTCTGGACAAGCTCGATCGCGCCGACGGCCAGGTGGGGGCATAGCTGCCGGGAGCTGTGGCTCCCGCGAATTAATTACTCGACGGTTTCCTTCAAAGGATCCTCGCGAACGAAGAACGCAATGATTGCCGCCAGAATAATCACTGGCGTTAGTACCAAGAAAATCGGCGTCAAACCATCGTTGTAGCTGGAGATCAGCGCTTCATGGATTGGCGCCGGCATGCTATCCAGTACATGCGGCGTTAGTGAACCAATCGACTTAGAGGAAAAGCCCTCCGGGCCCATCTGCTTTGCGAACTCCGCTGCAGCTTCCGGTGATGCGGCCTTGATTTGTTCGACAGCCGCCGGAACGCGTTCGCCTGCCAGGTCCTTCATCCGGTGGATGAAAATCGAACCCACAATGGAGGAACCGACCGCACCGCCAATCTGGCGGAAGAAGTTATTCGCAGCGGTAGCGGTACCGACCATGGCGACCGGGAAGGAGTTCTGCACGATGAGAACCAGAACCTGCATGCCGGTTCCCAGGCCGAAGCCCATGATGAACAGGTAAACACCAACCTGCCACAGTGGGGTGGTGGTCTCCAGCGTGGACAGCAAGTAGAGGGAGACAGCCATAATCATCAGGCCGACGAAGGGGTAGAAGCGGTATTTACCAGTCCGGGAAACAATCTGGCCCACGCCAATCGAGGTCAGAAGCATGCCGACCATCATCGGTGTCATCATCAAACCTGCAGCGGTCGGTGACATTGAGTGCACCATCTGCAGGTAGGTCGGAATATAGGCCATAGTGCCGAACATCGCGATACCCAGAATGAGGCCCGACACAGTCGTGAGCACGAAGTTCCGGTTATTAAACAAGTGCGTCGGAATCAGTGGGTTGGAAACGCGAGTCTCGGTGAGGAAGAACAGCACCCAGGAAACGACAGAGGCGCCGATAAGCGAGATGATGACCCCAGAGTTCCAGTCGTACTGTGTACCGCCCCACGTGGTGGTGAGAATTAGCGTCGAGGCAGCAGCGGTCAAGAACGTCGTACCGATGTAGTCGAAGTTTCCTTCGCGCTGGCGTCGGGGCAGCTTCAGGAAGGCCGCAGCTGCCGATAGTGCAACCACGCCCATCGGGACGTTGATCCACAGACCCCAGCGCCAGCCTGGGCCGTCGGTGAACCAGCCTCCCAGTACTGGTCCCAGCACGGAACTCAGGCCGAACACAGCACCCATGATGCCCATGTACTTACCGCGCTGGCGTGCGGGAATAACCTCGGCCAGGATGGCCTGTGAGGAAACCATCAATGTACCGCCAGCAAATCCCTGAAAAGCGCGGGCGGCGATGAGCAGGCTCATGGAGCTGGTGACTGCACCCATGACGGAACCGATTATGAACAGAGCGATGCCCATCATGAACAGGCCCTTGCGCCCAATCATGTCACCGAGCTTGCCGACAATCGGCATTGCCACAGTCTGTGCCAACAGGAATGCAGAAATAACCCACGACATGTGGTCAACTCCGCCGAGCTCGCCGACGATGGTCGGCAGGGCGGTGGCGAAAATCATCTGCCCCAGCGAGCTCATCAGCATAGTGAGAATGAGCGCGAAGAAGATGATTCCCAAGTGGGACTTGTTGCCAGAAACCGTGGTGTCGGTTTGGCCTTGAGCAGTGGTGTTGCTAGCTGTCACTATTCCTCCTCCAAAAATTTTTAACGACGTCGGCGGCGTCGTGAAGCGGTGTGTCTGTTGTGAATTCGTCCCGATGAGCCGATGAGTAGAGCACGCATTCGCGGACGAAACCGACTGACAGGGCTACCTCGTGCTCGACGGGCAGCTCGGGGTGCGTGCGCGACTGTGGATTCATCTCGAAATAGCGCTCAAATGCGGACCGGACGCGGCGCATTGAGCTGCCAAAATTGGAAATGACAACCGTCGAGAGCTTTGGCTCATTGCGCAAAATCTCGCGGATACGCTCCTTGAGCATGCGGTGAAATTCCTCGGTTGCCCCCAGCTCTTTATATCGGAGTAGCTGGGATCGCTGCTTTTGCTCAATGAAATCGAGCATGTCCGCGATGGGGTCTTGATGGGTTTGGGCGAGAAATGTCTCTTCATCGTCAGCATCGAATGACATGATGCCGTTGCCGAAGATGGATTGATCCTTGGAGTCGAAGTAATTGAAGAATGTGCGTCGACTGATATTGACCCGCTGGCAGATGTCTTCGATGTTGACGTGGTCGTATCCGCGATCCAACACAAGAGTGGTTGCGGCATCGGCCAAAGCGCAGTGTGTTTGAAACCTTTTGAGCTCCCGGAGACTGCATTCGGGACGTTCGCCCGGGTCCAATCTGGGAGAAGCTTTTTCATCAATCTGCACAAGGTGCAAAGTTACACCGAGTGCAATGTGGTGGCAAGTTGACTAATCAACATAAAGTTTGCCGCAGGGCGCATCCCCGGCGGTATGGCAGGGGTCGAATGGGGGACACGAAGTCACTCTCCGATCATTGCGAATGGAGAGTACCAAAACAAAGGACCCCGGAGTCTCTCAACGAAGTGAGACTCCGGGGTCTTATACGGAAGGTGCATTCACACCTTTGAGCTCAGAAAAGAACTAGTCACGATCAGTGTTGGCCATTGCCAGCACGTCGAGGCGCTTGTCCAGCTCTTCCTCGGTCAGCTTCTCGCCGTCGACGAAGCCCATGTCGATAACAGTCTGACGGATGGTCTTACCTTCCTTCAGAGCGGTCTTAGCGACCTTAGCTGCGTTCTCGTAGCCGATGGCGGAGTTCAGCGGGGTCACAATCGACGGGGAGGACTCAGCCAGAGTCTTCATGCGCTCAACGTTCGGCTCGATGCCGTCAACCAGCTTCTCGGCGAAGACGCGTGCGGTGTTCGCCAGCAGCTTAGCGGACTCCAGCACGTTACGTGCCATGACCGGGATGAAGACGTTCAGCTCGAATGCGCCGTTAGCGCCCGCGAACTCAACAGCGGTGTCGTTGCCCAGAACCTGCGCTGCGACCTGGGTAGCGGTCTCACACAGAACCGGGTTGACCTTGCCCGGCATGATGGAGGAACCCGGCTGCAGGTCCGGCAGGTGAATCTCAGCAAGACCGGTCAGCGGGCCGGAGCCCATCCAGCGGATGTCGTTTGCGATCTTGTTCAGGGAGACTGCGACGGTGCGCATAGCGCCGGAGAACTCAACCAGGCCGTCGCGGTTAGCCTGAGCCTCGAAGTGGTTCTGAGCCTCGCGCAGCTCCTTGATGCCGGTCAGCTCGACGAGCTCAGCGGTGACCTTGGCGCCGAAGTCCGCCGGGGTGTTCAGGCCAGTGCCAACAGCTGTACCACCAATTGGCAGCTCGCCCAGACGCGGCAGGGTGGCCTCGATGCGCTCAATGCCAGCCTCAATTTGGCGAGCGTAACCGGAGAACTCTTGACCCAGGGTCACCGGGACAGCATCCATCAGGTGGGTGCGGCCGGACTTAACAACGGTCTCCCACTCCTTGGCCTTCTTAGCCAGGGACTCCTGCAGAACCTTCAGGCCCGGGATGAGGTCCTTGACAGCTGCCTCGGTTGCTGCGACGTGAGTAGCAGTTGGGAAGGTGTCGTTGGAAGACTGGCCCATATTGACGTGGTCATTCGGGTGAACCTCAACGCCGTTGGCCTTTGCGATGGATGCAATGACTTCGTTGGTGTTCATGTTGGAGGAAGTGCCCGAACCGGTCTGGAAGACATCAATCGGGAACTCAGCATCGTGCTTGCCTTCAGCAATTTCCTTGGCAGCGGCGACGATGGCATCTGCCTGCTCAGCAGACAGCAGGCCGCGGTCCTTGTTGACGATGGCGCAAGCTGCCTTCAGCAGACCCATAGCGCGAATCTGTGCAGACTCCAGCGGACGGCCGGAAATCGGGAAGTTCTCAACTGCACGCTGAGTCTGTGCGCGCCACAGTGCGTTAACCGGAACCTTGACCTCGCCCATAGTGTCGTGCTCGATGCGGAACTGCTGCTCTGTCATTCGTTGCCTCTTTCAGTTAGGGGAACTTGAGTGCGTGCACAACGGCCGATTTCGCATGTCATTTTCATGCGATGCAGAGCCGCTAGCGCATTCGCCTTCAAGTATGAATCAGATTGATAAAAAAGTGGTGCCCTGAGGGCACCACTAAAGGGGTAGTTACCTACAGATCGATGTTCGGCATCTCACCGGAGCCGTAGTCGATGGTGGCGTACTTACGCAGCTTCTCCAGAGAGTGGAAAGCCTCGATGCGGCGAATGGTGCCGGACTTGGAGCGCATAACCAGCGAGCGGGTCCATGCACCGTTACCGCGGTAAGCGACGCCGCGCAGCATGTCGCCGTTGGTGACACCGGTGGCAACGAAGTAGCAGTTGTCGGATGCAACCAGGTCATCGGTGGTCAGAACACGAGAAAGATCGTGTCCAGCGTCGAGAGCCTTCTTAATTTCAGCCTCATCGCGCGGGTGCAGTTTGCCCTGGATCTCGCCGCCCATACACTTCATGGCGCATGCGGTGATGACACCTTCTGGGGTGCCGCCGACGCCCATCATGATATCGACGGAGTTCGTGTCCTGCGCTGCGGCAACAGCGCCGGCAACGTCACCGTCGCCGATGAGGCGAACCTTGGCGCCAGCCTCGCGGATGTCACGAATCATGTCAGCGTGGCGCGGGCGATCCAGCACGACAACGGTGACATCTTCCGGACGCAGACCCTTGGCCTTAGCGACGGCCTTAATGTTGTGCTCAACCGGAGCCTCGATGTCAATCTTGCCGGCAGCCTCCGGGCCAACAGCAATCTTGTCCATGTAGAACACAGCCGATGGGTCGTACATGGAACCGCGGTCTGCAGCGGCAAGAACAGCGATGGAGTTCGGGCGGCCCTCAGCCATCAGAGTCGTGCCGTCAATCGGGTCAACCGCGATGTCGACGGCCGGGCCTTGGCCGTTGCCGACCTTTTCGCCGTTGAACAGCATCGGGGCTTCGTCCTTTTCGCCCTCGCCAATAACAACGACACCGTTCATAGCCACGGTGTTGATGAGCTGACGCATGGCATCGACGGCAGCGCCGTCGCCCTTTTCCTTCTGACCACGACCGACCCACTGACCAGCTGCCAGTGCAGCGGACTCAGTAACTCGGACGAGCTCCATCGCAAGGTTGCGATCTGGTGCTTCAGGATTCGAGGCGTTCATTGACTTCTGGCCCTTCCGTCGTTTTCTAGGAACTCTTTTGAGGTTTGAGAATGTGCTGGGAGACGCCACGCCGGGAAACCGGGGCTTAGCGCTGCAACAATTTCTATTAATCGATGTTTGGCGCGACCTTTTGAGCGCCATTGCATCTGTTACTAGTGTTCCACCTTTTTGGTGTTCGGGGGTGGACGCAGCGCCAAAGTGGGGGGAGCTTCAGGGCTAAACCCCCACATCACGCGGGTATCAAGAGTTTGTTCCGGCGTCAGTTCGCTTGACGACGTCGACAGCGCTCGTCATCAAGTATTGCTAGCCGCAGCTGTGCGGATGCGACTGATGACTAGGTTCGCTGCGGGGCCTTTGGCATACTTGAGCGCGTGGCGAATGAGAAACCTAGGATTTTGCAGGACAGTCGAGACATGATTCTCACCCTCGTGGTGATGTTTCTTGCGGTGGCTGTCACCATCGGCTTTACCGGCCTGTGCAGTTTTAACCCCGGGAAGCCGGAAAACGGTCCGGTGCGCGAGGTCGATGCCGCCCCATTCGTGAACATGGAGGCTCGGCGCGTGGACTATCCAGTTCGCCTGCCGAAGGTGCCTGAGGGCTGGACTTCAAACTCGACCCGCGCGGGTATGGCGGCGGGGAAGCAGACGACCATTATTGGCTATGTCACCGCTAGCGGAGCATTCGCCCAGGTCACGCAAACAGATGCGGAAGCAGGTCAGCTGCCGGATGACGGTAAGAATCGTCTCCGCGACGGTACCACTGACGTGGAAGGTACAACCTGGACTAAGTATGTGCCGGCTGAGGACAACGTGCGTCGCGTATGGGTTGGGAACCTCGGTGACTCCCGCGCAATTATCGAGGGCACTGCCAACGACGAGGAGTTCACACAGTTGGCGGCGGCTTTGCAGAAGGCCGAGCCAATCGATCCGGACGCGACAATGCCGGATCCGTCACAGCCGCAGCAGACTGCGTCCGAGACGCCGTCGGCACCAGCAAAGTAAGCTGAGTTGAGAGGTCGCCTGGGTCGATAATTCCAACTAGCGCGATAAAATAGCTGAACTCAACTATCGGCCACGAGATGAGAAACGACGTGCACTGACGATCGTTTCTCGTCTCTTTTTATTCCTCACCGCCCGCATTCTCGGCCGAAGCCGCGGCATCCTGATTCTTGCTGGCCAAGGCGGCTTCAACTTTTGCCCGTGCGCCAGCTAAATGTTCCTCGCAGCGGCGGGCCAGCGCCTCGCCTCGCTCCCACAGCGCCAGGGATTCATCCAGGCTCATCTGTCCGAGTTCTAGGAGCTTGACGGTCTCAACCAGCGCATCTCGCGCCTGCTCGTAGCTCAGGTTCTCCACCGGTACCTGTTCCTCCGAAGAGGGAGCCTGACCCGCGCCGAAAACATTGTCATTCATTAGCGAATACGTCCTTCACATCTAGTAATTAAAGCTTCAAGGTTGGAAAAGTCAGTGCTTATTAATTCGCCGGCTTCGTAGCGAGCGTTGCTGCAGAGATGGAGCCGTCACTGACGCGAATTCGCAGTTGGGAACCCATCGGAGCATCTGCAATAGAGGTCACAATCTGTGGTTCTGGCTGAGTAGCCGATTGTGCCTGCACGATGGCATAGCCGCGAGCGAGTGTGGCAGAGGGGCCAAGTGCTGAAACCTTGCCGCGCAATCCCGATACCACTGCTTCCTCGCGTTCCAGACTGCGGTGGATGAGAAAACGCAGCCGATCGACCTGCGCTGTGACAAACTCTTCACGCACGCGGATGGGAGTGAGCGGATCGCGCAGTACCGGCCGCGACGTCAAATCCCGCAGAGTAGCTACTTCACGGTCAACCCATCGCCGCAGGGATGCCGAGGTGCGTTCACGCAGCTGTGCAATTAGGCGGCGTTCCTCAGCAGCATCGGGCACTGTTTTCTTTGCTGCATCCGTCGGTGTGGCAGCACGTAAGTCAGCGACATAATCCAACAGTGGAGTATCCGGCTCGTGTCCGATCGCAGAAACCACCGGTGTTGTCGCCTTACTCACCGCACGAATCAGCGCCTCATCTGAAAAAGGCAGCAAATCTTCGACACTGCCACCGCCACGGGCGACGATGATGACGTCGACCTCCGGGTCGGCGTCGAGCTGTGCCAGAGCCTCAATAATCTCCGGAACAGCCTTGGCTCCCTGCACAATTGTGTTGATTACCCGGAAATCCACCTCAGGCCAGCGGGCACCCGCAACCGAAAGCACATCGCGTTCAGCTGCCGAACCGCGACCGGTAATCAACCCGATCTTGTTGGGGAGGTAGGGCAGAGGGCGTTTCAGCCGTGGATCAAAAAGGCCTTCCGCCGCTAGCGCTTGGCGCAGCTGTTCCAGCCGTGCCAATAGTTGCCCCAAACCTACGGGCCTCCACTCCGTAGCCCACAGGGAAAACTGCCCCCGCCCGGCATAAAACGCAGGCTTGCCCAAAACCACTACGCGGTCGCCGTTGCGCAACGGATTATTACGCAGTGCCGCAGTAGAACAAGTCACCGACACCGAAAACTCCGCGGAGGTGTCACGCAGAGTGATGTAGGAGAGCTTCCAACTCGGCTTGGAGTTGACCTGGGCGATTTCCCCCTCGACCCAAATCTGTCCAAGGCGCTCAATATAGTCCTTGACTAACTGGTTCAGGCGCCGAACCTGAACCGGTTTCTCGGCCGACGTTTCCAATTTCGACATACATCAACACTTACACGATGGGGCGGATCGCCCTGCTAATAAACGCAGGTTGCCCACAGGCTAAATTTGCCTGTGGGCAACTGTGACGGTAAAAGTGCAAGCCCGAGTTACTTGCGGTAACGAGACCTGCTATCGCGGCCGGTTATCCGCTCCTGGCGAGGGCGCTGCTGTCGCGGTGGCCACTCCTCGGTGCGGCGGTGGTTGCCCACTTGGCGTGCGGGGCTCTGTTGAGACTTTTCGGACGGAGACTCCGGCGAGGACTGTTCTCCCCACATCCGTGCCGTTCCTTCAGTTTGACGACGGGGAAACTCTGGCGTTGGCCGCTGCGGTGCGTTTGGCCTTTCAATCGGACGACGAGGCTGCTGTCTAGTCGAGTTCGGCGAAGTGGAATCCTGAGTGAACTGCGCCTGCCCCGGATGCGAGCGAGACTGCCAACGGGAGGTTGGCTGCTGAGCCCGCTGTGCGAAATTCGAGCGCTGCTGGGCACGCTCCCCAGAACGGTCAACTGGTCGCTTACGCAGTTGCTCGGCGTTGCGCGATGCCGAGTTGGCGTTCGCTGCAGGTCGGGCACCAGAACGAGAAGTCTCCTGCCGAGAGCGTGCAGCTTGCTGGCGCGCCTGGCGGCGAGCTTCGGCATCTCGGATAATGTCCGCAGCGGGACGTCGTGAAGCAGGACGTTCCTGGGTGCGAGAGGCGACCCGGCGATCAGATTCGGCGAGACGACGGCGAACCTGAGAGCTGGATTCGACAGCGGCTTCGTCACGGTGCTGGCGTTGTTTAGCGACCTTGCGCTGGGTGTTGAGGGATTTCTCCTGGGTGCGGGTGATTTCGAGGTAACGCCACACTGCGATGATGACACAGATAATCATCAAGACCAGCAGCCACGGGAACTGCTGGATGATGGGATATGCCGAGGTCACCAGGCGAGCGCGTTTAGAGGTTGTCGCGGTCGCGCCACCATTTTCAGGATCGGCGAGAGAACCGGTAAACCACGCTGTGAAAAAGGTGACAAGCGCGAACAAAATGGGGATTTGAGCGACGGTAACTACCAGACCGCGAGGAACCACCAACAGTGTTCCGGCCACAGCAGCCACGGCAAAAGCAATGAAGTAGGGCTTGCCAATCGAACCGTTGGGAACAGAAAAGAGCAAACCAATAACGCCAGCTAGAAGCATCAGCAACGGCGGCACAAACATTGGCACGCGTGGAAGCAGGGGTTTGTTTCCACTGCCTTTACGGGTTATTGCTGATCTGTTCGACACGAATGCGTATCCTACCGGTTATTAGTGATAATACGGGCAAGCCCGGTATGTGGGCTCGCCCGTGTCTTAAAATTTCGCCTTACTTCTTTTTCTTAGAGAAAGACCCGGAGACCACTTCAGAGACTTTATGGAAGGCCTTGGTCATCGTTCCCTCTTCCTGCTTGGTCGGACCAGCATCGGGGGAAACCTTACCGGCGGTGCGAGCATCTGCCTTCACGGCGCTCTCTGCAGAGCTGTCGGAGTCGTCACTGCCCAGGCGGAACGAAGCCAGTCGGTCGCGCATCGCACGGCCGGCAGCTTCAATCTGAATGCCGGAGATCGATCCGGCATCCGTGGCGAACTCGATATCCTTTGCGGTCTTGTCACCCGTACGCAAATCTGTGAGGTCGCCGAGGTAGCGGAACCAGACCGCGACGACTGCAGTGACTGGCACCGCCAGGAAGGCGCCGATGATGCCGAAGATACCGCCACCGAGCAGAACCACCAGCAGGACGATTGCGGCGTGCAGGTCCATAGCCTTGGACTGCAGAATCGGGGAGAGGATATTGCCCTCAATCTGCTGGACGGCAATGATGATGAGCAAGACAAAGATTGCTGTGGTCAGGCCGTTGGCAACAAGTGCGACTACCACTGCAATGAAGCCAGCGGTGAAAGCACCGACAATAGGAATGAAGCCAGCGAAGAAAGTCACCACGGCCAGAACCATTGCCAGCGGCACATTCAAAATCGCAAGACCAGCACCGATGAAGACCGCGTCGATAAGCGAAACGATAGCCTGCGTGCGGATGTAGCCCGACAGCGTGTTCCAGGAGCGGGTGAGTACCTCCGTGAGATGCCAGCCGAGGCGACGTCCGGTCAGGCGGCGGAGCCATGGCAGGAAGTCCTGGCCGTCCTTGATGAAGAAGAACGTCAGAACCAGCATTGCCATCAAGGTTACGGCGACCGAGGAGACCACCGATATGCCTTGGAAGACTGTGTTGGCGATATCGCCGGAGCGCTCCTGAAGCCATGTGGACCCCTGGTCCAGAGCATCGAGAATCTGCTCATCCTTGACGTTAAATGGTGGGGCCTGAATGATGTTCTGGACTTCTTGGATGCCGTCGGTGAACTGGCGACGCAATTCTGGGAACTGCGACTGCACAGTCGGTGCGAGGACCGCGACAACGCCGCCAAGCACCGCCAGCGCGCCTAGGATGACCGTCAGTGCGGAGAGCGCGCGGGGCCAGCGGTGCTTCATCAGGAACACTGCGGGCGGAGCCAGCACCGTGGAGACAATCAGGGCCAACAGAATCGGCAGAACGCCAGCCCAAATCTTTCCCAGAATCATAGCGCTGACGTACAGCGCCGCTGCGGTGATGAGGAAACGCAGGCACCAACCTGCGAACCACCGGGCGCCCTCGCCAATGACATCGGCGCGGTCGATGGACTCGGAGTCATTTTCGCTCATAAGCTCATCGAGATTCTCAGCATCTTCCGGCAAATCCGGTTGCGTTACCGCTGACTTATGGGCGTCGGAGGGGATAGACAGAGACTGTTCTACACGCAGAGGCTCTGATCCCATTACGTGATCGATAGCGTCTTTTTCGGACTGCGCAGTCCACTCTTCGCCTTCATTGGGTTTATTGCTCACATATTCATTATGGGGGTTCGCAGGGGATAGGGGGCAACTTCACGAAGTTAGGGCGAGTTCAAATCTGTCTCCCCAAGCCCGTAAGATGGGCAATGTGAGTCTTACACTTGGAATCGTCGGTCTGCCCAATGTCGGAAAGTCAACCCTGTTTAACGCCTTGACGCGCAACGATGTGCTGGCTGCGAATTATCCGTTCGCCACCATCGAGCCGAACGTCGGCGTTGTGGAGCTTCCCGATCCACGTTTGAATAAGCTCGCCGAAATTTACGGCTCCGAGCGTATTCTTCCGGCTACGGTGTCGTTTGTGGACATCGCCGGCATCGTCAAGGGTGCATCGGAGGGCGAAGGTCTTGGTAACAAGTTCCTCGCCAACATCCGCGAGGCTGACGCTATCTGTCAGGTCGTCCGTGTCTTCAACGATGATGATGTCGTGCATGTCGACGGCAAGGTCGACCCGGCCTCTGACATCGGTGTGATTGAAACCGAGCTGATTCTGGCTGATATCCAGACTATTGAGAAGGCGCTGCCGCGTCTGGAGAAGGAAGCCAAGAAGGATAAGGAAAAGGTCGGCGAGGTTGAAGCCGTCAAGCAGGCTCTTGCCGTGCTGGAAGAGGGGCGCACTCTCTTCGCTGCTTCTGATGATGTGAAGCTCTCCGCTCTGCGCGAGCTGCACTTGCTTACCGCAAAGCCGTTCCTCTACGTCTTCAATGCTGACGAGGAAGTGCTTGCCGACGAGGACCGCCGCGCGGATTTGGCCGCTGCTGTGGAACCGGCGGACTGTGTATTCCTCGATGCGAAGGCTGAGTCGGACCTGCTGGAGCTGGATGAGGAATCCCGCAATGAGCTGCTGGCCGAAATTGGTCAGACTGAGCCGGGCCTGCATTCGCTTGCTCGCGCTGGTTTCCGCACGCTGGGGCTGCAGACTTACCTGACTGCTGGTGAGCAGGAAGCTCGTGCGTGGACTATTCGCAAGGGCGCTACGGCTCCGCAGGCTGCCGGTGTGATTCACACTGACTTTGAGCGTGGCTTCATTAAGGCCGAAATTGTGTCCTTCAACGACTTGGTTGAGGCCGGCTCAATCGCTGAAGCGAAGGCCAAGGGCAAGGTCCGCCAGGAGGGCAAGGACTACATCATGCACGACGGTGATGTGGTCGAGTTCAAGTTCAACGTGTAGTGCTTAACCTCTGCGATGAACTCTTTGATCCCGGGACGTGATGAGGACTGGGGCTATTGTGCTCCCCCGAACGCTACGGCCCGGGGGCACGAGGCTGTGTCGCAGGTGCAAGCGAGAGGACCAGGAGCGAAACACAGACCGCTGAGTCGACGCAGTCACGGTAAAGACGGAGCCGTCTAGGCGGTGCTCGAGGTTGCGCGAGATACGGTGACGCTGGGCGTCGGTAAGCGATGCGCATTCGGCGACATCGATGGAAAGCTGGACTTTGCCGTCCGTCGTGTTGACGCCCTGGCCGCCCGGAGTCGACGATTTCGCGAAACGCTCCGCGAGATCGGCGGCGATGACCGCACCGTCGGGGATCCCCGGGCCGGGCGCTATGGTCATGTCGTTCATGCCGCCCAGCCTAGGTGCCCACAACCCTTTCTCGTCTCGGCGGAAGCGGAGACCGCGTCGCGACGGCCGGGATCCAGCCTCAGTATTATCCTCGTCACCGGTTGATTCGAACGCTTTTTGCTCCTCCTTCTCCCGTCGGGCTTCGATTTCAGCGGCCTCCGCAGGTGGCAGTGATCGCTGGATCCGCTCGAACTACCGGTTCCGATCAGCGGTCGAAGGATTTTCGCAGCAGCCGGACCTGCAGCGCCGGTGCCGCCGCCGTAGCCTGACGAGCATCCCCGCCATGACGGCCATCACGACGGCGGTCCCGGCACCGATGATCCAGGGATTACCGAGGAGCCCACCGACGCCTGCGAGTGCTCCGCCCGCCGCGATGAACGGCAGGCCGCAGCAGAGCAGCGACGGAAGCGCGCAGCATGCCAGTAGGAGCAGCCCGGTCACTGCAGCGACGACGGGACCGGCGCGCCATTCGTCGCGGTCCTGATCGGCGCTCATCGTCTGCTTCTGGATGAGATCTCCCCGATTGCCTGCGTTGCCGTTCATGCGCAGCACGACAGCAGCGACGGGTCGGTGGTGAAGGCCTTCGCGGCGATCCGGATGCCCTCGGCCATGGTCAGGTAGGGGGCCCAGGCGTTGGCGACCTCGGCGACGGTCCTGCCGAGTACGTGGACGCCTGCGGCGGCGAGCTCCCCGGCGTCCTTGGCGACGGCGGTGAGGCCGAGGATCTCGCTCGTATCGGCGTTCACGACGATCTTGATGAACCCGCGGGTGTCGCGGTTGATCACCGCCCGGGGCACATACTCCAGGGGCAGCACGCGGCAGTCGCAGCGGATCCCCGCGGCGACGACCTCCTTCTCGGTCATCCCGACCGCGCCGATCGCCGGTCCGGTGAACGTCACCCGCGGCAGATGGGAGTAGTCGACGGACCGGTCGGCGTCGGCGAACGCGTTCTCGGCGACGAGGGTGCCGTGGTGGGCCGCGACGTAGACGAACTCCGGGTGCCCGGTCACGTCGCCCGCGGCCCAGATCCGCGGGTTCGACGACTGCAGATGGTCGGAGACGACCACCTCGCCGGAGTCCCCGGTCTTCACCCCGACCGCATCGAGGTTCAAGCCGTCGGTGACGGGACGGCGTCCGAGGGCGACGAGCACCTGGTCGGCGCGGAACTCCTGCGAGCCGCCGGACACGTCCGCGGTAACCACGACCTGCCCGGTCGCCGCGTCCCGGGACACCCGGGTCGGCACCGCGCGGCGGACCACCCGGATGCCCTCGTCGGCGAACACCTCCTGCAGTGTCCGGGACACCTCCGGCTCCTCCTTCGACGCGAGCCGGGACCGCACCAGCACGGTGACCTGGGAGCCGAGGCGGACGAACAGCTGCGTCTGCTCCAGGGCGACGTAGCCGCCGCCGAGCACCAGCAGCGACTCGGGGACCTCCGTCAGCTCCATCGCCGTGGTCGAGGTCAGGTACCCGGTCTCCTCCAGGCCGTCGATCGGCGGTGCCCACGGGCGAGAACCAGTCGCGACTAGGTAGTGGTGGGCCTCGATGGTCTCGACGCTTCCGTCGGATCCGGCAACATCGAGAACCGGCGCATCAGGGGTGCCCACGAACGAGGCGTCGCCGCGGAGGACCTGCCAGCCGTAGGAGTCGGCGACGTCGGCGTACTTCTCGCCGCGCAGCGACTCCACCAACGCTTGCTTCCCAGCGATCAGCGCGGGCATGTCGACGGGATCCGCCGTCGTAGCGATTCCGGGGAACCGGGTTGCGGCGTCGACCGCGACGTGCCGCGCGCCGGCCGCGGCAATGAGCGCCTTCGACGGGACGCAGCCCGTGTTCACGCAGGTGCCGCCGAGCGTCCCGCGCTCGATCATCACCACTGACTTCCCGAGCGTGCTGGCGCGGATCGCAGCGGCGAACGCGCCGCCTCCCGATCCGATGATGGCGAGATCGTACTTCGTAGGCATCGCTGCTCCTGTCAACTCTTGGCTTTCTGCTCTGTCTCAGCCATACTGGACCTTCCAGTGCAGGGGAAGGTCAAGCGCGGCCACGGAAGGAGACAGTAATGTGGATCGGAGAACTCGCCGAGAGGGCGGGCACTACCGCGAAGACCCTTCGCTTCTACGAGGAACAGGGCCTTCTGCCCCCGACCGAGCGCACGCCGTCCGGATACCGCGACTACGCGCCCGAGACGGTCGCTCGGATCGACTTCATCCACCGCGGCCAGGCCGCGGGCCTCACCCTCGCCCAGATCCGCCAGATCCTCGACATCCGCGACGGCGGCCATGCGCCCTGCGAGCACGTGCGCGACCTGCTTGACGTGCGCCTCGCTGAGATCGAGCAGCAGATCGCGCAGCTCTCCGTGCTGCGCGACACTATCGCGGACCTTAGCCAGGACGCCGCGCACCCGGATCCTGAAACGTGCAGCACCGATCAAGTGTGTAGGTACTTGTAGACGGCGGGACTCAATGACTCAAACGCTACAACCCCGATATGCGCTAGCGCAGGTCGATGCCGCCGGTGCCCACCTCGATGATTTTGGTGGTGGCCGCGATAGCACACAGCAGCGGCATCGGGGCGGAGGCCTGCAGCGCGAAGTGGTGGACTCGGAAGGACGCGTTGTTCACGCCGATTTCGTCCGCAGCCTGGGTGATCTCCAGACGAGTCTTGGCGATCTTTTCCGCAGATGGCCCGCACTAGCTGCCGAAGGCGTAATGCCCGAAGCTTAAGAAGCCGAACGCTTTCATTGGATAACACTCCTTTTGATGGTGTTAACGAGAGGGAGTAACTTTGCAACGACATACCGTCGAGTTCAAGTTCAACGTTTAAGCGCCGCGTCTGACTTATAGCGAAGGTGTTCTATGAGCATGATCGAGCTGAACGGCACCTTGATCTGCAAAGACCACAGTGATGTTTCAATCGTTGAACGGTTCCTTCCAAAACACGTTGAGCTCTCTCGTGATGAACCCGGGTGTCTGCGCTTCGAGGTCACTCAATCCGACGACCCGCTCGTATGGAATGTATCAGAACAATTCACTGATCAAGCATCGTTCGATTCGCACCAAGCGCGGGTTAAAGCGAGCGAGTGGGGTCAGGCAACAGCGCATATTCAACGTGACTACACCATCACGGGGCCCAGGGGAGGGTGAAATCGTTGACTACCGCTAGCAAGCTTCCGCCAGTGTACCCGAGCGTAAAGGCGCTAGGCAGTCACGCGCCCAACAGCAGCGTGCTGAGCAAGGGCGCTGGTGTTCCGACGGTGTACGTCCTATTGGCTACAACTCAACAGGCGAGATCATCCCTGCTGAGGCGGAGGCTGTACTTGGTATCTATCGTGCTATCGAACGCGGTAATTCCATGCGCGATATCGCCAGCGTGCAGTGCATTGCTGCTTCAATTGGCCCTTCTTGCGTGCTCTCTTCTGTCCCAGCCACTTTATTGACACGTAGATTGCACTATGTACTAGGCAGCCATTTCATTGACACGTTAATTAAACAGTGAAGTGGCCAGCCATTCGATTGGCACGTTTACTGCGCAATAGATTGACACCAACGCCGTGTCCTTTACTCGGGAGACACCCCCGGTGACGGTGGCCAGCACAAAGACGACGGTGAAGCCGAGAATGAACAACCCGGCCGCACCCGCTACCGCCCACTGGCGTTTGGTGACCACCGCGCCCCCTCGGCGTCGTAGTCGACCTCCCCGCCGACCACACTGGCCAGATACGACATATATCCGGGTACCAGGGGTACGACGCACGGGGAGGCGAACGAGATCAGACCTGCAGCTGCTGCAGCCAGGATGCCGATCATCAGTGGCCCGGTGGCCGCGGCGTCGGCGAACTGCTGGCCGATCGCCAACTGCGCAATCACATCAACGGTCATGATGCTGGTGCCTCCTCGGCCAGCGGCAGAGCGACATCAAGGATGTCATCGGCGGTGACCTCCCTCAGGAACACCGCGGCCGGGCGGTGGCTTCGGTCCAGGACAATGGTGGTCGGGATGACCGAGGTCGGCACCTCCCAGGGCCGCAGCGATACGAAACGGCGGGTCGTAGATCGAGGGATAGGTCACCGCGTTGTCGAGTTTGAAGTCCTGGGCGATGGTCTGGTTGTAGTCACGGACGTTGATGCCCAGCACCGTGCCACCGAGGGGGTCGAGAGTCTCTTGGACAAGCTGCAGGTCATCGACTTCCGTCCGGCACGGTGCACACCACTAGCCCCAAGCGTTGAGGACGACGACCTCGCCTTCAAAATCAGACAGGCTGATCTCCTCACCTTCCTCCATCAACGACGGGCAGGAGAAGCCCGGCAGCGGCGCACATTCCTCCTCTGCGTAGATAATCTCGGTTTGGCCTCCTGGTGAGTGGAACTGGAAGGTGCCCCCCCCCCGACGGCGACGGCGTTTCGGACGCCGTCGCCTGAGGAACAGGCCACCAGGGTCACGGCGGTGAGCACCGCGGCAACCGCGATGGCGGCTCTGCGGGGTGTGCTCGGCAGGGATTAGATCTCCATATTCCGGGGCGGTGGGGAAGAAGACGGTGTTCTGGTTGTCCCGGAAGACCACAACACCGAGGAAGGTCATCGTGCTGCCCGGTGGGTGGCCTGCAGCGACTCTGCCCACCTCGGCACTCAACCCTGCTGTGGGGGTTACTCGTAGCGAAGCGAGCTGAGCATCCCGGTTTCCATGTGATAGGCGTTATGGCAGTGAAATGCCCACTCACCGGGGTTGTCAGCGATCAGGTCGGCGATCATGGTTTCACCGTGGCGGAGAAGGACGGTGTCCTTGCGTAGCCCGCCGCTGCCGGGCAGCGCCCACGTGTGGCCGTGGATGTGCATGGGATGGGGCATCATGGTCCTGTTGCGCATGACCATCCGCAGGCGCTGGCCCTCCTGCACGGTCGCGGAGGACGATTGGCCGTCGGTGAGAATGCTCCATTCATACGGCATCATCTGCCCGCCCAGGTCGATGCTGACTTCTCGGTCTGGTGTGCCCTCGGGCAGGAGTGCACGGTCTGCTGGCTTCAGGGAGGACAGAAGCAGTCCGGTGGATGACAACTCGGGGAAGTCGACATCGGGGCGGGGGGCCTGGCCGCCGGCGGTGCGGATGACGGCGAAGGCGCGGTCGTCCTTACCCACCGCCAAAGCCGTGAGCGGGAAGATGCCGTCGCCGAGGATGACCTCGACGTCGACACGCTCGCCCATCGACAGGTAGATCGATTCGGTCTCCCGGGGTTGGACAGGGAAGCCGTCGGTGTGGGTGACGGTCATGCGGTGACCACCGAGGGCCACCTTGAAGATGGTGTCACCGCCGGAGTTGATAAACCGCAGGCGGGCCTTGTCGCCCGGGCGAGCCTCGAAGGTCCGGTGAGCACGGGGGATACGTCCGTTGATGAGGTAGTGCGGATACATCACATCGCCGGCATCCCCGCCCAGTACCCGGTCCGGGGTGCCGTGCATCATATGGCCGTGACCTCCCATCCCCTTCTTCCCGTTATGGTCGTCCGAACCCATTCCGGTGAGCTTGTCGAGCTCATCGTCGGGAGTGCCCTGAATGCCATCGACCCAGTCGTCGAGCACGATGGTCCACTCGACGTCCTGGTCCTCAGCGTCTTGCGGGTCACGGACGATCAGTGGGGCGTGGAGGCCGCGATCAAGCTGCAGGCCGGAGTGGGAATGGTAGAAGTAGCTGCCACCGTGGGGGACTTCAAAAACATAGGAGAAAGACTCGCCAGGTTCAATGGGGTCCTGGGTCATGCCGGGCACACCGTCGGCTGCGTTGTGGAGTGCGATGCCATGCCAGTGGATGGAGGTGCTCTCAGGCAGTTCATTGGTGATATCGACCTGGAGGACGTCGCCGGCGGTGGCCTCAATGGCCGCATCCCCGGTGTCAGAGACGTATCCCCACGTCTTGGCTTCGATACCGCCGATATCCAGAGAGAGGGGCCGGGCGGTCAGTGTCCGGCGCACCGTCGGCTCACCGAGCGCAGTGGGGGTGGGAGTGGGGTGAAGGGAGGAACCTGGTGCCGAGGCAGCGGGTCCAGGATCGCTGGTGCAGGCGGCCACGGCCCCGGTGCCGGCGAGGACGAGCCCGCCGAGCAGAAACTGTCGTCGGGAAAACGCGTTCGTCATGATTTAACCTTCCTGGTGTAAGAATTCAGTGACACGGGAGACAGGCGCAGGTGAGGACCCTGCTGAGCCATCACGTCAGGCGCAGGTCTGTGACACAGGTGGCACCGTCGTCGGTGGTGGAAAACTCCGTGGTGCCGGTACGCCCCTGGTAGCTGACCTCAATCAGACCGGTGACATCATCGGGAAGCCAGAAGCCAATAAACCCGTTGTCGAAGGTGGTTGTCGCCTCGTCCACCAGCACCTCACCGGTCGCCTCATCGGTGATCGTGACCTGGATATCCTCATTGTTGAGTTCCCCCAGGCAGGTCGTGAGGCTGTGGTAGAAGCAGTCGTGGGTGGAGGTGAGATAGGGTGCGATCGAGACATACGTCTGATTGTCGGGAAGATCGACCACGACTTCCTGGTCACCGCTCGAGAGCAGCAGTTCATCGGCGCGCACTGAGGCGATCAAATCCGTGGGACGCTCAGTGACCTTCTGCCGGTCGAGGTGATCAATGATCTCCACCGCGCCCATGTCGGCCAGGCCATGGGTAGTCAGGAATGTATCCTGGGACACCGTCCCGTCGGCCGTGGGTTCCGGGTCGGCGGCCGAACACCCCGTGAGGGCGAGGGCAAGGGCGGCGACTGCGATCGCTGCTCGTTTCACGTCAATCTCCTTGGATCGTGGGTAGGACCGTGAGAAGACACCGCCTCAAGGTCGATGCCATACCTTTATCTAGCACGGGTGCCTGACGGACTAGAAATCAAAAACCCTGCTCACAGCTTTATAGCAGGGCGAAAAGAGGGTGAATTCGGTGAGCTGGGTCACCACCGGGACACCACCCCACAGCCGTGGGCGATGTCCTTCTACCCGCCCCGGGTATGCGGTGCTTGCAGTAAAATCCCTGGTGGCGCCTGCTGAACCGACCAGGGGAGGCGATGCCGCCGGCCCGGGGTGGGGCACAGGGGTGACGGCGGTCGAAGGGTTATATTTGAAGATTTGATGAAGATTCCCCGCCGGGCACTGAGCGAGGATGGTATTCCCCCCTGGCCGGAGCGATACTGGGGTCTATGGCTGACCACACACCGACCACCGCCACGCCCCCGGGGCGGGTGCTGGTCGTCGATGATGAACAACCCCTGGCTCAGATGGTGGCCTCCTACCTCATCCGGGCAGGCTTCGATACCCGTCAGGCGCACACCGGCACCCAGGCCGTGGACGAGACCCGTCGCTTTTCCCCCGATGTTGTGGTGCTGGATCTGGGGCTGCCCGAACTCGACGGCCTGGAGGTGTGCCGACGGATCCGCACCTTCTCGGACTGCTACATCCTCATGCTCACCGCGCGTGGCAGCGAGGACGACAAGATCAGCGGTTTGACCCTGGGGGCGGATGACTACATCACCAAACCTTTTAGCATCCGGGAACTGGTGACCCGGGTGCATGCAGTGCTGCGCCGTCCGCGCACCAGCACCACCCCACCGCAGGTGACCACCCCCTTGATCGTTGGTGACCTCATCCTTGACCCCGTCGCCCATCAGGTGCGGGTGGGGGAGACGACTGTGGAGCTCACCCGCACGGAGTTCGAGCTGCTGGTTGCCCTGGCCCTGCGCCCCGGCCAGGCGCTGACCCGCCACGACCTGGTCACCGAGGTCTGGGACACTACCTGGGTCGGTGATGAACGCATCGTCGATGTCCACATAGGCAACTTGCGTCGCAAGCTCGGCACCGACACCCGAGGCCGGGGGTTTATCGACACCGTGCGTGGCGTGGGCTACCGGGTGGGGCAGCCATGAATCACGGACCCGGCTTGACCTTCCGCTTCCTGGCCGCCCAGGTGTTGGTCGTGGTGATTAGCCTGATGGTGGCCGCGGCCGTGGCCACGACGGTGGGGCCGACCCTGTTCCATGATCATATGTTGATGGCCGGCCGGGAGGACCCCTCGCTGGAGCTGTTCCATGCCGAGCAGGCCTACCGGGACGCCAACCTGATCACCCTGGCCGTCGCCCTGCCCACTGCCTTTATCAGCGCCCTACTGGCCAGTCTGTGGTTATCGCGTCGCCTGCGCACCCCCCTGCAGGATCTCACCCGCGCCGCTACCAGCCTGGCGGCCGGTAACTCCCGTATCCGCGTGCCCGCCGGAGAAGCAGGCCCCGAGGTCACCACCCTGGCGCATGCCTTCAACACCATGGCCGACCGACTGGAACACACCGAACAGGTCCGCCGCCAGATGCTCTCTGACCTGGCCCACGAAATGGGCACCCCCTTATCGGTGCTCACGGCCTACCTCGATGGTCTCCAGGACGGGGTCGTGGACTGGAATAATGCCGCCCACACAATCATGGCTGACCAACTCACCCGCCTGACCCGGTTGATGGAGGACATTGACGATGTCTCCCGGGCCCAGGAACACCGGATCGATTTGGACCTGGCGGAGGAAGGGCTCGGGGATCTGCTCCATACCGCCGCTGCTGCCGCGGGGGAAGCTTATGCTGACAAAGGCGTCGATTTACAGGTCGAGACCATTACGGACACCGCCCGGGTGCTCGTGGACCGGCAACGCTTCGGCCAGGTGATGAGCAACCTCCTGTCGAACGCGCTACGGCACACCCCGGCCGGCGGGCAGGTCCGGATCAGCGTCCACCGCCAGGGGGCGTCCACCGCGCTCATCCACGTCGCCGATGATGGCGAGGGCATCCCACCTGGCCAGCTCGGACACATCTTCGAACGCTTCTACCGGGGGGATGCCGCCCGCAGCCGGGACAACGGCGGGTCCGGTATCGGTCTGACCATCTCCAAGGCATTGATCGAGGCCCACGGCGGCACTCTCACCGCCACCTCCCCCGGACCCGGTCGCGGAGCGGTGTTTGCCCTCCGCCTCCCGATGCCCCCTCCCGACAGTGAGGGGGCTGCTCGGTGACCACACCCTGCCCCGCGTGAGGGCCGTGCCCTCCACTCCTTGAAAATATACCCCCCGGGGGTATACGCTAGAGAGCGGAATTGCCACACCCCACCGAACCGAAGGAGCCTTCCCATGATCACCTTCCCGCCCCGCCTCTTGCCGATGGCCTCCCACGGCTGCACCTGTTGCGGACCTGCCTCACGTGCCGACACCGCCTCCGTCCCTGCCGCCAGCGACTCGTCAGCAGGAGGGTCCTCCCTTAGCTACCAGATCACCGGCCTGACCTGCGGGCATTGCGCGAAAAGCGTGACCCAGGCCCTTCAGGGCCTCCCCCAGGTCGACGACGTCCAGATTGATCTCGCTGCTGGTGGTGTTTCCACCGTCACGGTCACCGGTGTCGTACCTCCGGAGATGGTTCGCCGGGCCATCGAAGAGGCCGGCTACACCGTCTTATCCTGATCGGTTTTACCCATCATCTCGACCCCGACCGGGTTGAGCGGAAAGGAACGTCATGAGCACTCTCCACCATTCCGGCGATCACCATGGTGATCACCCCGCTCCGGAAACAGACCACACCCACCACCCGGATCATGCCAGCCACGAACACCACGCAGACGCCGACACCCACGGCCAGGCGATGCCCCACGATCACCCGCACTCCGCCATGGACGAAGACCACCACGTTCATGGTCACGGCGAACACGCCGGACACAGCACCGCAATGTTTCGGGACCGCTTCTGGTGGTCGCTGATTCTGTCCATTCCCGTCGTTATTTTCAGCCCCATGGTCGCCCAGCTGCTCGGCTACCACCTCCCGGCATTCCCCGGATCCACCTGGATCCCCCCGGTGCTGGGCACGATCATCTTCGTCTACGGCGGAACGCCTTTCCTCAAGGGCGGATGGAACGAACTGAAATCCCGCCAACCCGGGATGATGCTCCTGATCGCCATGGCCATCACCGTGGCGTTTGTCGCCTCCTGGGTCACCACTCTGGGGCTGGGCGGTTTTGACCTGGACTTCTGGTGGGAGCTGGCCCTGCTGGTGACCATCATGCTGCTGGGCCACTGGCTGGAGATGCGTGCTCTCGGGGCTGCGTCCTCCGCGCTTGACGCGCTGGCTGCCCTGCTGCCGGATGAGGCCGAGAAAGTCATCGACGGGACCACCCGCACCGTGGCCATCTCCGAGCTGGTCGTCGACGACGTCGTGCTGGTGAGGGCCGGTGCCCGGGTGCCGGCCGACGGAACCATCATCGACGGAGCCGCCGAATTCGATGAGGCGATGATCACCGGCGAATCCCGTCCCGTCTTCCGCGACACCGGTGACAAGGTGGTCGCCGGTACCGTGGCTACCGACAACACCGTCCGCATCCGGGTGGAGGCTACCGGCGGGGACACCGCCCTGGCCGGGATCCAACGCATGGTTGCCGACGCCCAAGAGTCCTCCTCCCGGGCCCAGGCCCTGGCGGATAGGGCGGCAGCGTTGTTGTTCTGGTTCGCGCTGATCTCCGCTCTGATCACCGCGGTGGTGTGGACCATCATCGGCAGCCCGGACGATGCCGTGGTGCGCACGGTCACGGTGCTGGTCATCGCCTGCTCGCACGCCCTGGGCCTGGCGATTCCGCTGGTCATTGCGATCTCCAGCGAGCGGGCCGCGAAATCCGGGGTGCTCATCAAGGACCGGATGGCGCTCGAGCGGATGCGCACCATCGACGTGGTGCTCTTCGACAAAACCGGCACCCTGACCGAGGGTGCGCACGCGGTCACCGGTGTCGCAGCAGCTGTCGGCGTCACCGAGGGCGAGCTGCTGGCCCTGGCTTCCGCCGCGGAGGCCGACAGTGAGCACCCCGTGGCCCGCGCCATCGTGGCGGCCGCGGCCGCCCATCCCGAGGCCTCCCGTCGGCAAATGCGTGCAACTGGTTTCAGCGCCGCCTCCGGCCGGGGGTCCGGGCCACTGTCGATGGCGCTGAGATCCTCGTGGGCGGGCCGAACATGCTGCGCGAGTTCAACCTCACCACCCCGGCCGAGCTCACCGACACCACCAGCGCCTGGACCGGGCGTGGGGCCGGTGTGCTCCATATTGTCCGTGACGGTCAGATTATCGGTGCGGTGGCCGTCGAGGACAAGATCCGCCCCGAATCCCGAGCTGCCGTGAAAGCCCTGCAGGACCGCGGGGTGAAGGTCGCGATGATCACCGGTGACGCGCAGCAGGTGGCTCAGGCGGTTGGCCAGGACCTGGGGATCGATGAGGTCTTCGCCGAGGTCCTGCCCCAGGACAAAGACACCAAGGTCATGCAGCTGCAGGACCGGGGTTTGAGCGTGGCCATGGTCGGTGACGGTGTCAATGACGCCCCCGCTCTGACCCGCGCGGAGGTCGGTATCGCCATCGGTGCCGGCACGGATGTGGCCATGGAATCTGCCGGGGTGGTCCTAGCCAGTGATGACCCGCGGGCAGTGCTGTCGATGATTGAGCTGTCCCAGGCCAGCTACCGCAAGATGATCCAGAACCTGGTCTGGGCCTCTGGCTACAACATCCTCGCCGTGCCGCTGGCCGCCGGAGTGCTCGCCTCGATCGGGTTCGTGCTGTCCCCGGCCGTGGGCGCGATCTTGATGTCTGCCTCGACCATAGTGGTGGCCCTGAACGCCCAGCTGTTGCGCCGGATTGATCTGGACCCGGCCCACCTGGCTCCCACCAGTCCGAAGGAGTAACACACCACGCCTACTCCGAAATCCACCGCCGTCCACTGATCCATCACTTCTCTCCACTGACCCTGAACGGGCTTCACCATAAAGCGCACCCTTGTTCTTTCCGCTCTCGCCGTAGCCTCCACCCTGGCGCTGGCCGCCTGCGGTGAGGCCACCGACTCAGGCAACACCGACGCCACCACCTCGGCCACCAGCACTGCGACGACTACCGCTGAGACGACCGAGACCACCAGGGCGGCGACTGAGGAGGACGGGGAGATTTCCGCCGATCACAACGACGCGGACATCATGTTTGCCCAGATGATGATCCCCCGTCACAAGCAGGCCGTGGAAATGGGTGAGATGCTCCTGGCCAAGGAGGGCATCCCCGCCCAGGTCGTGGAGTTTGCCCAGGGGGTTATTGACGCCCAGGGACCGGAGATTGACCGGATGAACGCCATGCTCGAGGCCTGGGGCCAGCAGCCGGTCACCGACTCTGGGGGGCATGGGGACCATGGATGAGATAGGTGGAATGGATCACGGCTAGATGGGTGGCATGAGCGGGATGATGAGCCAGGAGGACATGACAGCCCTTGAGGAAGCCCAGGGCACCGGCGCCGCCCGCCTTTACCTGGAGCAGATGACCGCCCACCACGAAGGTGCGGTCGACATGGCCCGTGACGAGGTTGCTGACGGCCAGAATTCCCATGCAATCACCCTGGCCGAACAAATTATCAACGACCAGGAGGCCGAGATCGCCCAGATGCAGCAAATGCTCACTGACCTATGACAGGTCCCCGTCTTTTTCTGATCCCGAGGACAGGAATCTGAAAAAGAGGGATAACCGTGACGATTGCCACCTGCTGCGGGCGATGGGTCGTTGTCACCGCAGCAGGTGCACCGGGGTGGATGTTTCTACTCCTTCTGGTCGCACCACTGAGGAAAGGGGGAAAGCCCCTGTGTCCAGACCCTTGGAGGACTACGCATTATTGTCCGATACTCACACGGCCGCCCTGGTCTGCCGGCAGGGCAGCATTAATGTTGGGGTGTCCCCCGAGTAGTGGACACGGCGTTGGTGTCAGTTAGGCAACGAGGCCTACGGTAGCAGCCGTCGTCGCGGTCTCGAAGGTTGTACTGCGATCCTAGCTATCGCTTTTTACTTCTTGTATCTACTCAATCTCTAGCAGCTTCTACTGTATGTCCATAGGGTAAAGGGTATTTAGCAACGACACGTCGTGGAGTTCAAGTTCAACGTTTAACGCGGGCAGCCGCCGCCGGATTCTCGGTGGCGATTCCGGCCCGAACCTCGGGGACATTCTCGCGCTTCCTCATCTACGTGAGCTCCGCGATTCCGGCCAGCTCACCGCTGCCCCCATCTTCGATAGTTTGAGCGAGCTCGACCACGACCATCTGATCTGGTGCACTGGTTTCCGTCCGGCCCTCGGCCCATTCCGCCATCTCATGCGCGGCCGCGAAACCGCGGTGAAGAATCTCCATCTAGTTGGTTACGGCAACTGGACCGGCGACGGCTCGGCAACCCTGATGGGTGTCGGGCCCTTTGCCAAATACACTGCCCAGGTAGTCGCGGGTCGTGTCGATGAAGCTCGGCATCAAAAGTTTTGAGGCGACGCTTGGTCCCTGAGCAGCTCGATCCTTCCAAGATCCGCACTGGAGAGTCAGCGCGCTGGGCGAAGGTATGTCTCAGCGTTTCGCTCGTGCAGCCCGCAGGCCGTTCAAGATCACGATGACTTCGGCGACTTCGTGTACCAACACGACGGCGGCCAGGCCCAGCACACCGCTGATCGCCAGTGGCATCAACACGATGATGATGGCCAGAGACAGCACGATGTTTTGGTTGATGATCCTGCTGCCTCGGCGGGCGTGCTGCAGCGCCTGCGGGATCAGTCGGAGGTCGTGGCCAGTGAAGGCGACATCAGCGGACTCGATCGCGGCGTCAGAGCCGGTTGCTCCCATCGCAATGCCCACCGTTGCGCCCGCCAGTGCCGGCGCGTCGTTGATGCCGTCGCCGATCATCGCCGTCGGCGTCTTGGAGGAGAGTTCGGCGACGATGCTTGCCTTGTCCTCCGGTCGCAGCTCGGCGCGCACGTCGTCGATTCCGGCGATTTCAGCCAGCGCCCGGGCGGTGCGAGTGTTATCGCCGGTGAGCATGCTCACTTCCACGGCGTTGTCGTGCAGGGACTGCACGGCATCGGGCACCTCGGGCCGCAACTCGTCGCGCACCCCGATTGCCCCGGCGATAGCGTCATCGACGGTGACTAGTACGCAGGTCTGGCCTTCGGACTCCATGCGCTCAACGTCCGCCTTCAGTGGCCCGGCGTCGATCCATCGGGGGCTGCCCACCAGCACCCGTCGGCCTTCGACGGTGCCGCCGATGCCATGACCGGCTTCCTCGCTGATATCCAAGGCGGTGGGAGCTTCGGGCTCCGCTGCCACAATCGCCGCGGCGAGGGGGTGCGTCGATTGCTGCTCAACCGCCGCCGCGAAGGAAAGCACCTGCGCCCGATCGAATCCTTCTGCCGGGACCACTCCGGTAACCTCGGGCTGGTTGCGGGTAAGGGTTCCGGTCTTGTCCACCGCTAGGTGACGGATGCTGCCGAGTCGCTCGAACGCTGCGCCGGACTTGATGACTACTCCGAACTGGCTGGCCGCGCCGATCGCGGCCACGACCGTCAGCGGCACGGAGATTGCCAGCGCGCACGGCGACGCTGCGACCAGGACCACCAGCGCACGGGTGATCCACGTCTCGGGGTCGCCCAGCAGCGAGCCGATCACGCCGACCAGCACCGCCAGGATCATCACCCCGGGCACTAGGGGTTGGGCAATTCGGTCGGCGATCCGGGCGCGGTCACCCTTCTCCGCCTGCGCCTGCTCGACGAGGTCGACGAGTGTGGTCAGCGAGTTGTCCGTTCCAGCTGCGGTCGTCTCGACCTCCAGCACACCGGCGGAGTTGATCGCTCCCGCGGGTACCTCGTCGCCGGGCGCAACCTCCTCCGGAATGGATTCTCCGGTGATCGCTGAGGTGTCAAGGCTGGAGCGTCCGGACCGAATGATGCCGTCCGTGGCGATCCGCTCCCCGGGGCGTACGACCATTAGCTCGCCAACCTCAAGGTCCTTCGCAGCGACCTCGGCCGTCGTACCGTCGCGCAGCACGGTCGCGGTTTGCGGTACCAGCTTCAACAGTGCCCGCAGTCCGCCCTGGGCCCGGTCCATCGCCTTGTCTTCCAGTGCCTCGGCGATCGAGTACAGGAACGCTAGCGCCGCGGCCTCTCCGACGTAACCGAGGATTACCGCGCCGACCGCGCTAATCGTCATCAGCAAACCAATGCCGAGCTTGCGCTTCGTGGCAAGGTTCCGGATAGCGCCGGGCGCGAACGTATACGCCCCTAGCAGCAGGCCGACCCAGAACAGTACTGTCGCGGGTGTCTCTAGCCCGGACCAGCCCAGCGCCAGACCTATGCAGAGGGCTACGCCGGAGAAGATTGGCAGTAGCAACTCGGGGTCCTTCCACCATGGCCGATCGAGATCTTCGATCTCCGTGGCTGGTTCGTGTTCACATCCACATGCTGAACTCATGCGTCCGCTCCTTTTCCGTCGCAGCCAGGCACCGAGCACTCCGGGTCGATGCACGGGGCGTTTTCGTCGACAGCCAACGTCGCGTTCACTAGCGCGTTGAGCGCTGTCGCGAGGTGCGGATCGGCGATTTCGTAGCGTGTCTTGCGGCCCTCCGGCTCGGCGACGACGATGCCGCAGTCACGCAAGCAGGTCAGGTGGTTCGAGACGTTCGAGCGGGTCAGGTCCAGGTCGCGCGAAAGCACGGCTGGGTAGCTCGGGCCGTCGAGTAGGGTCAGCAGGATTCTGGAGCGCGTCGGATCCGCCATGGCCCGGCCGAGCCGGTTCATGACGTCGAGGCGTGAAGCAATAGTCAGCATGGGGTGAACTATACAGCAATTACTGAACTATTCAACACGCGCTGAACTGAGATTGAAGCGAAGAGCTTGCGGCCTGCAGGAATTATTCGATGGGATAGCCGGTAACTGGGCCTTCGTGATTCGGCTGCCAACCCAACGCGGGAGCGACGTGGGCGGCGAGGTTCTCCAGAATCTTCACGTTGACGTCCACGCCATCCCGCAAAACCTTTACGTGTTTCCACGCGCCCATATGTTCTCTGTGTACTGACGTAATTACTGTTTTCTGATTGTTGCAGGCTAACGAGAAAGTAACTTTGCAACTACATACCGTCGAGTTTAAGTTCAACATCTAGGTCCGTGACAAGTCGGTAGCACGTTTTTCGATTCGACGCTTTGGGGCACTACCGGGGTTCCCGGTGGTCTTCTTGGGTTGTGCGGTTCAGATTTCCTAACCTAAAACTCGTTTGAGCGTGCTATCCGCTGGTGTGCCGCCGATGCTGCTGCTCATAAGGGGCGGGCGCTCCATGAATACAAGGCGTAGGTCGCGCCTGAGGTCAGGCCGAGGCGGATGCCGTGGCTGACTGGGGCGTAGTCCGAGCATCCGCACCCCGGCCTTTGGTGTATGCGCTAGCCCCGCTCGGGGTAGCGCACGAGGAGATCGTTGCCGATGACTGCGCCGTCGTTGAGCGTTGCCTCGCTCACCTTCGCCCCGGCTGCACCCAGGCCCATAATGTGGCCAACCTCGTCACCGTGGGCGATGAGGTGGTCGGCGATGATACGCCGGTGGCACCGCCACCACACTGCCTCGGAGCACATGATTACGGTGGGGGTTTCGGCGGCGTTTGCCCGTAGCTGCGAGAGCGCGTCCGAGAACTCCTCGCCCAGCGCATGGTCGGCGTAATTGTGGAAACTGCGGTTACGCCAGTTGCCGTTAACCTCAAACGGCACCGAGTGAGACACGTTGCGCCGTCCGGTTAGGCCCTCGCTTCTGCTGTAAGTGATGCCACATGAGGGAAGGTGTTCGGCAAGGTGGTCGCCGTTGAACCACGGGTACTTCCTGGACCCGGGCAGCTTGCGCACATCCACGATGGATGCCACACCGGCAGCCTTGATCATTTCAGCGAAGTCCTCGAACTCGAGGTTGGAGTGGCCCACGGTGAAAATGCGCATGTCGCCAATGCTACGCGCCCAGCGGGTACCCCCACATCGGCGTCCAGATATCGTGCATCGGTAGGTGGTCGGACCGGTAGAACGGGGGGGGTAGGCAGGACGTTTAATGCATTCGCGCCCGCCTTTGCGCGGCATCAATCCTATTCACGGCCGAGCGTTCCGCACGGACCGTTCGTTTAAGTTTCAACGGGTCGCTTGGGGCGACAGCGGAAGCCTGAATTAACCGTATATGGGGCGAATCCCATGTATGTCTTGTTAAAGGACGCTGCTGCACGAGGAACGGGGGCTGAGGTTACCTGGTGTGCACTCTAGCTTTGCCACACATAGCCGGGTGTGGTGGTTTTTAGCTGCTATTCACGAATGAGAAGGTGACTTTGCAACGACACGTCGTGGAGTTCAAGTTTAACGTTGAGCGTTATTGATGCTTCGCGTTATGGCGGTCGCGTGAGTCGTCACCTTAGAAGGCGGCCTCACGACTACAGGCTCGACAGCGCTACTCGTCATGCTGATTTCTTTGCGATGCCGCGGGTGCGCCATCAGACTCTTCATGCTGAATGCGTGCGGCATGCAGTCGGGCGTGGGCGATGGCGTCGAGAGTGTTGTCGAAGACGTGATTCTCGTGCGCAAGTTGGTCGAATACGCCGAGTTCGCGCAACGCCGGAATATGTTCGGGCTTCGTGGCTGCGAGCAAGACCCTGGTACCGTGGCGTTCGAGGCGCCCAATCGTGTCGGCGAGCATCTGGGCGCCGGTGGCGTCGATCGTCGTAACGTAGCGCATGCGGAGCACGACAACCTTGACCGACGAGACATCAGCGAGCTCGAGGAGGAAATCGTGCGCTGCACCAAAGAAGAGGGGGCCTTCCATACGGAAGGCGGCGATGTGCTCGTCGAGAAGCTCACGCTCCTTGTCGCGGTGGTCTCCCTCGTCTAGCGGGGCGGCTTCCAGCACCGCCGTGCGGGCGGTATCGCGCAGTGCGAAGAAGCCCGCCATAACAAGGCCGATGAGTACGGCGACGACAAGGTCGAACACGACGGTGGCGGCAGCCGTGATGAGCAGGGTGGCCCCGTCGCCCTTGGTGGCGCGCATCACCGAGCGGAGGTTCCGCAGGTGGATCATCTGAATCGCTGTGGCGATGAGCACGCCGGCGAGCGCGGCGAGAGGAATCTCGCCCACCCACCGGGCCGCGACGAGTACGGCGACGAGCAGGAGCAGCGAATGGAACACCGCTGCCAGGCGTGTGCCTGCGCCTGCCCGCACATTGACGGCAGTTCGGGCGATCGCGGCGGTCGCGGGAATCCCGCCGAACAGGGGCGCGACGACGTTGGCCACGCCCTGTCCGAAGAGCTCGCGGTCGGGATCGTGCCGGTCGCCAACAGTCATTGCGTCGGCAACCGTCGCAGATAGTAACGATTCCAACGCGCCGAGAGCTGCGACGGCGACTGCTGCCAACAGAAGCGAATCCAGGTGCTCCCACGGGATCTGTGGCCAGCGCGGAGCAGGCAACGTCGACGGGATGTAGCCGATTGTCTTCAGGCCGCTGTCTGCCAGCATGTTGATGGCCGTCGCGGCAGCTACCAACACCAGCGCCGCGGGGAAGCCGCTACGAACGCGCGCAGCAAGCACGATTCCAGCCGCCACTGCAATGGTCAGCACGGGCGCCTGCCATGCCGGAGCGTCCAACTAAGCTTTGATCGAGCCCCACGCCAACCCGAGGACTTTCTCGCCGTCCACGTCAACACCAAGTGCTGCGGGCAGCTGTTGGAGGCCGATGATTAACGCAATACCGGCGGTGAAACCTTCGACGACAGGTAGTGGCATGTACTTCATCGCGCGGCCAGCGCCGGTGAACGCCAACAAGAGCAGCATGAGCCCTGCCAGCACGCCGACGACGAGTACCCCATCGGCACCATGGTTGGCCACGATGGGGATTAACACGACGGTCATTGCGCCGGTCGGGCCGCTTACCTGGACATTGCTACCGCCGAAGATCGCGGCCAGGATGCCCGCGACGATGGCCGTCGTAATTCCGGCCGCCGCACCGACACCGGACGCTACGCCGAAGCCGAGCCCGAGGGGGAGTGCGACGAGGGCCACCATGAGGCCTGCCGATAGGTCGCGCCCGATTGTCGCGCGGGACCAGTCCGAGCGGCGCGGTGCGAAACGCAGGGCACGCGGCCGGATGTCCATCCTAGAGACAGCGCGTGGGTGGGGCATGCTCTTTTCTTGCTCCTTCAAGGCTCAATGACACTCAAAGGATACACACGGTGCAATCCTCCGACGGTCACATTCCCGGTTCTGGCCGAGGCCTTATGTCGACGGAATAAAACTTCCTGACCTGGCGAGTGTTCCCTGGAGCGTTGTCGCGGTGCTTGGAATGACGCGTATGAGCCGGTGTCCGAAGAGCAGATAGCCCAGGAGAATCGGTACCAGTGCCATACAGAGCGCGACACCACTGCTCATGGGACGGCCCGACGGCGGGCTGGGGGGGGGCGAGGGCCGGCTACCGGATCCGGGCTTTCGCGGCGACGAGCAGCAGGGTGGCATGGTCGACTTCGCCGTTTTTGATCTCGCGATTGAGCTTGTGTAGCACCACAGGGCAGCGCAGGCAGCGGATGCCGGATTTACAGCACTTCTTCTTCGGCGTCATCGCAGCCAGTTTAAAGGGGTCCTTGCCGGCGAGCTTTTTCGCGGCTTTGGCCTCGGCCTTCGAGTATTCGGGCAGACGTAGCGAGGTCGTTGCCGCAGCCTTTTTCTTGGCTTTGGCGGAGTCCTTCTTCTTGCCCTTGTGGCCTTTCTTGCCGTTGGCCATGCGCGTTCCCTTCGTCGCGAATTTTCCCGAATTAGGTTAGCGTCACCTCATGCAATGTGGGGAGGCGTGGGTGCCTGGCGGGTGTAATTGGGTGTTGCTTGACGACGGCTTGCTTGTCGGCCAGTGTCGCAGCGGTAATTGACGGCCAAAGGACGCAAAATCGACCAAAACGACTCAGATCTGTTCGCTGTGACCTGCGGAAATGGCGAGCGGTAGTGAGTTGTGTCGGCGACGGGCGCTCCTCGGCGTGCAGGAGTTCATTGTGCGACAGATTGGACAGCAACAAGCCCGCTAGGAGATTGCGAAGCCAGATGCTGGTCCTGGCTTTTCGACGGGCTCGCCAGCCTCGTCGACCATCCAGTCAATTTCCAGCTCCAGCTCGCGCTCAATACCAGCACGCTTTCGAGAGTCGACAACTTCCATCGTGGTATTAAACGATGTCGGCATGGTCATCGTCACCGCGGACTCGCCAGTGCCGAGAGTCATTTCCCCGGCACGGATGCGAGCTGCCAGCGTCTCCAATAAATCAGCGAGCTCATCGCGGCTGAAGCTTGCCTTGCTCTTCACCAACTTTTGATTCTTCGGAGGCGTAGTCTTTTTAGGTTTCGGTGCCATGTCTTTACTTACCTTTCCAGCCGTGTCGGGATTTGTGCAGCGTGGAGAATTGGCCGTCACTCCGCACTGTCTTTGAAGATGGTCTAGAGAGCTTTCAGGGAGCCTGCCCATCCCCATTATCCCAATGAAAAGGTGTTTTTAACAGGAGAAATAATAAGAGGCTAGAAATTCCTATAGGTAGGTTATAAATTGTGGAAAATCCTTACGCTATGCTCTGGAGTGCAAGGTCCTGAGTGCCTTAGGTGAAGAGCTCTAGTAATGGCGCTCTTCGTCAGTGCTTCAAGTGAGGCGACCGACAGCAATAGGGGAGGAGTAAACGTCACATGGTGTCACCCGACAACATCCTGATGTACCTTCTGCCTGAGCAAGAGACGCAAGTAAAAGAAATCTTTGCACAACTCGCAGAGAGTGGCTTTCCGCAGCAAAATCAAACGCCGCACATCACGGTCACTTTCGCGCCGACCATGCGCCCAGCGGCAATTCAACGAGCAGCCGAAATTCTCCCGCCGCTTATGCCAGCGGAGTTTCGCAGAGTGGGAACGGTCATCTTCGGCACCAAGAGTAAGCAGACTGTTGCCTGGTTGCTGGAAACCAGCGACGAGCTGGAAGAAGCTGCTCGCGAAATCAGTCGTCTCAATCCCGACGGTCGTGGGGACCGCTGGATTCCGCACCTTACGATGGGGCTGAGAATTCCACGGGATATTGTGCCGGACTACGTGCACGCACTTGACGAAATAACGAACCCGCACTTTAGAACTCTCAACGCGCCACGAGCTGCATTCTGGAGTCCCAAAGTGCAGGAATTAACGGAGTTCTAGGGAGACTCCAGTACTTGTGTGCTGCTGTTCCTCAGCGATTGCGTCCCGCTATGTCGCAAAAACTGTGGTTTCAGAAAACAGTAGGCTAAGAACAAAAACTAAGCAGCGTCCATAATCTTCTTTGCCTGGGCATCGAAGACCTCCAAGGCGCGCTTCTTTGCTGCTTCCTTAGACTCCGGAGCTGCCTCTGGAATCTGCATGGGATCCGTCGTGTTTTCCATGTTGCCAGTTGGTACATCCGGAGTCGGGGCGGCGGACACCATTACCATTACGCCATTGACGATCCCGACAATGTCGTAGCTGGTGGCCGTAGTATCCGTGCCACCGGCGTTGATGTTCGCACTGGTCTCGTGTGCAGTGAACTCAGCTGGCTTGACGGAAAGATTTGGCTCCCACTTTTCTCGGTGCAGTTTCATTGTGGTCGTCATGTCCATGTCATTAAACATGTCCTGCATCTCAGGAGAAATCTCCTGACCTTCCATGGAGTCTTTCAGAATGTCGGAAGCATCCATCGTAGCCGTCACGTCGGAGCACTTTTCGAGGCTGTCCTCGTACTTTTGGTACGCCTCAGGATTCTTCAATATCGAGACGCTGACAGTGACGTTCTCTTCCTTAATGTCCGTGTAAGCGCCGGCAGCATTCTCCAATTCCTCAGTTGAGTTGGTGAAAGTGGCGCATTCGGCCGGTTCAAACTTCATGGAATCTTCCGAAAACATCTCCATGGCATCTTTGAACCCGGTGATCTTGTTTCCGGAGAAGTCCGCCCCTTGAACTTCATTTGTGAGCAGGAGCTGATCCTCGGCTGCAGCAGGAGCTGACCCATCTGCTTTCGTCATCTTGCTGGTCGACTCTTTGCCTGCCTCACCACCGGCATTGCTGCTTTCTTCCCCCGAGCCACATGCGGTGAGCAGGGCGGCGCTTGTACAACCTGCGACAACGGTTGCCGCAATTTTCTTCCACATTCCAGAGCTGCGCTGCTTCATGATTCCTCATTCCATCGAGCTGAATTTCAACAACCTATGCAACCCGCCCAGGAGCCCTGGGCCGGAGCCAAGCTTTTGTGAAAGAAAGAATACAAGAGCTCGTCTCAGCACGCTTCCCAAAAACAAGAATTTCAGTCGCGTCTGCTTTACGATGCTCCGTCGGACCTCACCGCAGACTGCGCAACCTTTGCCACGGGATACATGGATACCAATGCAATAATCGCACCGAAGATGAAAACGGGCACAAACCCGAATTTCGGCGCTGCGAAAGAAATAACAAAAGGAGCGAAGAAACCAACATAGGTCAGCGAATAGTAGATAGCGGTGGCAGCGCCCAACTCGGCTGGCGGTGCGATAATTTGCACTTCGCGGAGGCCGGAGACCATCATTACGCCGTACGCGGCACCGAGGGTCAGAGCGGCGGGGAAAACGCTCCACACGTTCTGGGTGAGTGCGACGATGAGGCTGAGCAGCATTCCGACCGTCGTTAAGCCAAGACCGAAAATAGCTGGCGGGATAAAGCTGCTGGAACTGATTCGAGTGACCAGTGGTTGCACCAGAACGCCGGTGCCCATCGTGATGCAGGCGATGAGTCCGGCAAAGGCAATGGGGTAGCTGGATTCGGCGATTGTCGGAAGGACGACGAACGATGTGCACGCGGCACCGAAGACCCACGGTGCCCAAGCGGCGACTGCCCACAGGAATCTCGGGCTTAGGGTGGCAGAGGAGAAGAACCGTTGCGGGGTGTCGCTGGGCGCTGAGGTTGGCAGTCCGCCGGAGGCGTTCCATGTCAATGGTGCGATGCTAAGCAGCAGCGCGAGATGAACAAGATAGGGGATGACGTCGGGACGGGGAGCAAACTCCGCGACCAACCCGGAAGCCAGGGGACCGAGGGAGAACCCGGCGGAGAGCGCAACGGTTGCGCGCCGGGCGGAAATTTGAGGTGCGACGGGCGCAATCTCTTTGATCCACGAGGCGCCGGCGGCCATTACCATACCCATCGAAATGCCGACGACAAGGCGTCCTATCAGCAGTGATGGGAAGTGGAACCAGACGCCGGTGAGTAGGACGACGGAGCCGGCGGCAGAGGTTATGAGTGCGGGCCGGATGATGGCGCGACGGCCGAGCCGGTCGGAAAGTGGGCCGCAGACGAGTAGCGCCGGGATGAGCCCTGCGACGTAGATGGCGAAGAGAAAGGTGACCTGGGACTGGTTGAGAGCATCGGTTATTCGATACGCGGGCAGGAGTGGAGCAAAGAGGTTGGCGCCAAATGCAACAGCGAACATGCCCAGGGCTACCCGAATCCAGTCTCGTGCCACGATCTGCCTCCTGTCGACTTCTCTCCTGTGGGGGGGGATAAAACAGTGTGTCAACAAGAATAGGCCAGCTAGCAAACGCTAGCTGGCCTTTCGAGTTACTCGGGTTACCATCCCAAGCCAGTCGCTCTAGTTATTGGCGGCACCGAAAAACGCGGTAATCGGTGAGAAGAATCCCTTAGACTTCTTTGCCTTCTTAGCTGCCTTAGTCCTGCCAAGAATACGCTCAGAGATGCGGTCGGTAAGAACCCCTACCAGCTTGCCGCTGCTGACGACGGGCAACTCGCTGCGACGCCCGTCGATAAGCTGGCGAGCCCTGATGGCAGCTGGATCCTCGGGCTTGACGAAGACCTTCACAGGAGCGCCGACGGTGTTCATATAGGCATCGCGGTCGGCGTATTCGCGGAGTTCCTTCAGCGTAATGTCGCTGGTCAGGTAGCCTTCATCGTCGACGAGGAAGACACAGTTATCGTCATCGAGACGAGCAAATTCAGCTGCGTAGGTGCTCAGTGCCTCACCGACAGTGATGTCCTCCGGCAGCGCAATGTAAGAATCCGTCATGTGCATGCTTACGGTGTCAGGCAGGAGGCTGTACGGGCTGATTGAAGATTTCGGCTTGAAGAAGTTGGCGATGGTGTTCTGTGTCTGTGTCATTGTGGATCCTTTTCCAGGTATCCCAGCTCCTTTGCTAGGAGGGAATTTCTGTTGATTGAAAAATTATGGCTCCTTCGCCTAAGAGTGTTGGCAATGTAATACCGTAACTAAAGGTGGCCACTTCAGATGGACCCTTGCCTCGGGAGTCGTTCGAAACTCTCGATAAAGTGGAGGGCAGCGGCCTATGTAGATATAGGAGCCTTACCTAACGAGGTTGTTCGCTACGCAAAGGTTAACACAAGGTTACGTACGCAGTAAAGAGGAATGAACGAAAAGCTTCCTAAAGGTGGCGGAAGCTACAAGCCCATGAACTCTAGAATTGCTGGCCATTCGGCATCGGCTTGCGCCCGGCCGAGCTCGTAGTTGTGTATCAGCTTCGACCGCTTCCGCTCCGCCTTTGTGATGCTCATATTATTTGCGTAGAAAACATATGCTTGGCCTTTTCGTTCAAGCTCAGCAGCCCAATCGAGGGAGGCGTTGTAGCGCTCGTGCCTGGTGATAAGTAGCTCAGCCACCACCGGGTTACTGCGGAAAATCTGCCGCAGCAGCTGTGGGCGCTTAGGGGCGGTGCGGCGGAATCCCTTCGGACGGGTCAGAACGATGAGGAACTTCTTAAAGCCGTCGGCTTCTGCGGCATCGATTGGGATACCGCCTGATGATCCCAGTGCACCGTCGACGAAGGGAACGCCATCAATATAGGGCATACGCATGACGCCCGGAATCGTCGAACTGGCGCGAGTGTACTTCATCAGCGTGGGTAGATCTGGGATATTGTCCGGCCCCCAGTTGATGGTCTCGCCCGTATCCGCTCGGACAGCAGAAATCCGATAGGGAGTTGGATTGTTCTTAAAAGTCTCGTAATCCAGGGGCATGGCGCCGTCGGGAAGCCCCGCGTCTTCATAGATGTACTCGGCATCGAAATAGCCGCGTCCGCGCAACATTGGGCGCCAGCCGCTGCTGGCCGGCTGTGCAATGAAGTCAGTGAAGCTATTTATGGAGCGCTGGATATCCCGGGAAAGGTAATTGACTACGTGAGAGGCACCGGCGCTTACCCCGCCGACCCAACCGACATCGATGTCCTCGCGAAGTAGCCGTTCGACGAAAGGTGCCGTGTAACTATTGCGAGTCCCTCCGCCCTCGAAGACTAATGCTACATCGCTGACCTGCATTTATATCCCTCCGGTTGTTATCGCGCTGCTGTCTTTCGGGGGTTACGATTGTTCAAGACTACCCGAACCACCATATTGGATTTCGGTTAGCGTAGTTTACGGCGCATCCTGGATGATGACCGGCAGCAGCCCCTCGCCCATATCTGGGTTCGGCAGTACGCCCTCCGGGTCGTAGAACAAGATCTCCTTGCCCTCGTGGCTCAGACGTCGCATCGCTTCCAGAATCAAGGTGCGCCCCACCGGGTTGACAACGCCAACGCGGCTGACGTCGAAGACAACTTCGCTTTCCGACGGTGTGGAAGTCGCCAACCTGTTGAGAACAATCTCGGCCGCAGTGAAGTTGACTGGCCCCTGAATCTCGATGATCGAGCGGCCATTGCTGACGCGCGTACCGCGCAGCGCACGCGAACCAATCGCATCGGCATCCATGAGATGAAGGCCCAAATCTTCGGAGAGCTTCCGGAAGATGGCAATGCTGCGGACGCTGTTGCCGTGGTCGTTCAATCGCGGTGAAAAGGCTGCGAGACCCGCCTGTCCAGGCAGCGCGCCCAGCAAGCCGCCGGCGACACCGCTCTTGGCGGGAATTCCGACTTCGGTAAACCATTCACCGGCCTCGTCGTACATGCCGGCAATAGCCATCACGGACAAGACTCGGCGAACAACCGAGCGGCCGAGCACAGTCTGGTTGGTAACCGGGTTAACGCCGCCGTTGGCCAACACTGCGGTCATCATGGCGACATCGCGGGTGTTGACCAGCACGGAGCACTGTGCGGTGTAGCCGCGGACAGCATCGTGGGGCGTGGTTTCGATAAAACCGTAAGCTGCCAGCATATGCGCGATGGACATGTTTCGATGCGCGGAGTCCATTTCGCTTTCATAGGCGTCGTAGTCAACGCGGAGCTTGCGGCCAGCCAAAGTTGAGAGAAGCTCCACCATGTGCTTGGTGCGAGTCTTCCAGTTGGCACCTGGCTGGCATACGAACTGGTTGATCGCCAGTGCGCCGACGTTAATCATCGGATTCTTTGGTCGGTGCGTGCCTTGCTCCAACGACAATTCGTTGAAGGCCTCACCGGAAGGCTCGGTGCCCACAATACTGTCGATTTTGTCTTTGCCGTGCTCAGTGATGGCTGCGGCATAAGCGAAGGGCTTGGACATCGACTGAATCGTGAATTCAGTATCGGTGTCGCCCGCGGTGTAGGTGCGGCCTGACACCGTGGTCATAGCTAGTGCCAGGCGGTCGGGATCAGCTTCAGCAAGGGTGGGAATATAGTCCGCCACCTCGCCAGACTCATCGGGGCGGACGGATTCGACGATTTCGGAAAGGTAATCTTTGATCGGCGTTTTCATCAGATTTTGCTAAGCATCTTTCCTGGGAAAGGTAATCCCGGTTGAGTCAGTGGAGTCCCGTTCGAACCTACACCAGGCAAGGCCGGCCACTGATGCTCACCTCTGTGCACTCTCACCGTGCGCGCCGGAAAAATCAGCATATCCTGGGGTATGTGAAATTCCTCAACAATCAGTCCGTGCCCTATGAGCTGACCTACAGCGATGTGTTCATGGTGCCGTCGAAGTCATCCGTCGGCTCTCGCATGGGTGTCGATTTGTCCACTAATGATGGCACCGGCACAACCATTCCGATTGTGGTGTCCAATATGACGGCTATCTCCGGGCGCCGGATGGCCGAAACCACCGCCCGCCGAGGCGGAATTGCCATCCTGCCGCAGGACGTTCCAGCTGATATTGCCGCTGAGAGTATTCGCAAGGTCAAGTCCGCTGGGCTGGTTTTCGACACCCCGATCGTCGTCAAGCCTCACCACACCGCAGGGTATGCGCGCCATCTTCTGCCGAAGCGCGCGCACGGTGCGGCAGTGGTGGTGGAAGACAACAAACCGGTTGGTCTGATCACCGGCCGTGATCTGGCGGGCGTTGACAACTTTGCGCAGGTGGGGACGCTCATGTCCACTTCGCTATTTACGCTTCCGGCTGACATTGAGCCCCGTGACGCCTTCGACCAGCTCACTGCATCCGGGCGCAAGCTCGCTCCGGTGGTGGACGCCGATGGTGCGCTGGTGGGTATTCTCACGCGTAAGGGCGCGCTGCGTGCGACGCTTTACAAGCCCGCTGTTGACACTGAGGGAAAGCTGCGCGTCGGTGCGGCGCTCGGCATCAACGGTGATGTTGAAGGGCGCGCGAAGACACTGCTCGATGCAGGCGCCGACGTGCTCGTTGTCGATACCGCGCACGGTCATCAGGAATCGATGCTCCGTGCTTTACGACGAGTCCGCGCGCTCAACCCGCCTGTGCCAATTGCCGCTGGCAATGTCGTGACCGCCGATGGTGTTCGCGACCTAGCGGAGGCGGGAGCCGACATTATTAAGGTCGGCGTCGGTCCGGGTGCGATGTGCACAACCCGAATGCAGACCGGTGTTGGGCGTCCACAGTTCTCCGCCGTGCTCGAATGCGCTGCAGCTGCTCGTGAATGCGGCGTGCATATCTGGGCTGACGGTGGAGTGAAGGATCCCCGCGATGTTGCGCTTGCGTTGGCTGCGGGTGCGTCCAACGTGATGATTGGCTCGTGGTTTGCCGGCACTTTCGAGTCCCCAGGAGATGTCCAGAAGGACGTCGACGGGCGCATGTTCAAGGAGTCCTTTGGCATGGCTTCACACCGTGCGGTGGAGAGCCGAAATGCGCAGGTAGAGGCCTTTGAGAAGGCCCGGCGTGAGATGTTTGAAGAGGGCATCTCGACTGCGAAAATCTACCTGGAGCCCGGCCGCGAAGGTGTGGAAGACCAGATCGATCGCATTATCTCGGGTGTACGTTCGTCGTTTACATACGCGGGTTCGGCCACCATCGAGCAGTTCGCTGAGCGGGCAGTGGTGGGAATTCAATCCGCTGCGGGCTTTGCGGAAGGAATGCCGAGGGCGACGCGTTAGCCGTCGTCAAGCCTCTCGGGGCTAAACCGACTAGCGGCGCTGCCGGCCAATTGGTAGGTATGTAAAGACGTTGTTAGGACGTGTTTAGTACCACGTGTGAGATTGGGGAGGGGCTGGCGACTATGGGTCGGCAGTTAAGAGAAAACAGTGCTGTAACGGAGGCCGGATTGGGAACAGGAAACGGTGCTAGAGCAGGAAGCGGGAACGCATTTTTCGCTCGCGCCCGCGTTACTGATTCCGATTTGTGCCCGTGCGGTGGGGGACTCTACGGGCAGTGCTGTGGCCCGCTGCACCGCGGTGAGCGGGAGGCTTTGACCGCAGCTGAGCTGATGGCAGCGAGGTACAGCGCTTACGCTGCCCACGAGGTGGATTACATCTGGCGGACGTGGCATCCGCGGTACCGCCCGGAAGTTATCAATGTCGATGACGGTGTCGAATGGGAAGGACTCACCATCATCAACACTGTCGATGGTGGCGAGGACGACCGCGAAGGCATCGTGGAATTTGAAGCGGCCTTTCATGACCATGACGGTGTCGGCACGATGCACGAGCGTTCCCGTTTTGTTCGTCGTGCGCGACGTTGGGTCTACGTCGACGGCGAGGTCACCTACTCCTAAGCGTCAGCTTTCCTTGGCAGAGGCCTTCGCTGCATTTTCCTGGTCAGACTTGTCGTGCTTGCCGTGGTCGAATGGCAGCACGGCGACAATCGCCACAATGATTGCACCCCAGATGGTGCCGAAAATCAGTGAGCCGGTGGTGTTGGCCAACCAGCCGAGGAAGCCGCCGGTAAACAGCTGCTCAAGGTTGTGGACTAGCTGGTAGGGGAGGTGCCAGCCCAGCTCGTCGAGACCGACCACCATGATGTGGCCACCGACCCACAACATGGCAAACGTGCCGATAATGCCGATCGTGTTCAGAACGATTGGCATGGCTTTGACCAGCGCCGCACCAAACTTGCTGATACCGGCTGACTCCTTGGACTGCAGGTGCAGGCCAATGTCATCAATCTTGACCAAGAAGCCCACCACGCCGTAGACCGCAAGCGTGATGATGAGTGCCACCACGATAAGAATCAGCGCGCGGTTGAGCAGCGGCTGATCAGCGACCTCATTGAGAGAAATCACCATGATTTCCGCAGAGAGAATTAAGTCGGTGAAAATTGCAGACTTCACCAGCGAATCTTCATTCTGCGGTGTGCGGTTGGTCGCCGCCTCCATCCGTTCCTGCTCAGTCTGATCGGGAGAGATCCGGTGCTTAATCTTCTCCCAGACCTTTTCCATGCCCTCAAAGCACAGGTATGAGCCACCGAGCATCAAAATCGGCGTCAGCGCCCAAGGCAGAAACTGACTGAGCAGCAGCGCAATCGGCAGAATAATGACAATTTTATTTACCAAGGAGCCCTTGGTGATACGCCAAATAATCGGCAGCTCGCGTTTCGGCGAGACACCATCGACGAATTTAGGCGTCACCGCAGCGTCGTCAACCACAACACCGGCGGCTTTAGCGCTAGCTTTGCCGGCCGCAGCCGCAATATCGTCTGTTGTTGCCGCTGCAGCGCGTGCAATCGTGGCAACGTCGTCAAGCAGCGCGACAAGTCCGCCTGCCATAAAAACCTCCCGCATTGGAGGACGCGACCAGGAGTCGTCGTCGTATCAAAGAATTACCGGAGCAATTTTAACCGCTACACCGGATTGACTCTTTGTTGTCGGTAGCTTGTTGAAGTCTTGTCGATAGTTAGCGTGCTCCTTTAAATGTGCGCGCGTGGCAAGATATAGACCATGAACGCTTCCTTCTCCGAAATCTACCGACAGGTCAACGCGGACAACGCCGATAACGCGGACAACGAGTCAGATACCAGCAACGATGCCGGCTCCGAGGAACAACAACGCCCGGCGCGCCCCCGCATGGCACTGGTAGTCGTCGACGCTCAGAATGATTTTTCCGCCGGCGGCGCACTTGCCGTCGACGGTGCTGAGGCAGCGTACACCGCTACCTATCTGCATGTCGCGGGCACAGCGAACAAGTACTCGGTTCTCGCGGCCACCCGTGACAATCACATCGACCCAGGCACTCACTTCTCTGAAACCCCGGATTTCGTCGATACCTGGCCGAAACACTGTGTCGCAGGTACCCCGGGTGCGGAAATTCACCCCGGCATGCAGCGCGCTATTGCGTTTTTTGAGCAGCTCAACCCCGCTGCTGTGCGCATCGATGTTACGAAAGGGGAGTACGCCGCCGCCTACTCCGGTTTCGAGGGAACAACGGAGGCTGACGTTTCGCTTGCCGACGCTCTCCGCGCCTCTGACATCGAAGAAATCGATGTGGTGGGTGTTGCGACTGACCACTGTGTCCGCGCCACTGTGCTGGATGGTCTCAAGGAGGGTTTTTCCGTCCGCGTTTTGAGCAATCAGGTCGCGGCGGTGGACCCGGAGCGCGGCAAGGCTGCACTAGCGGAATTGGCCGCGGCGGGCGCGACTGTGGTGTAGTGCTGCTACGTTAACCGTCAAACTATCCGACTAGCCGCTTAGCTAGGTGCTTCGGCAGCCACCTAGTTAAAAGTCACCATATCCAGGTCGACCTCGCGGAGGTGGCGGTGGTTGGACGCTGTTTCCACATAACGCCCTGCATGGGCGATGAAGCCCTCTGCTTCCTCAGCCGAGAGTTGACGACGCACCTTGGCGGGAACGCCTGCAGCCAGTGATCTGGGGTCGATGACCTGATCTTCCAATACCACGGCACCTGCGGCAATGAGGCTGCCAGCGCCGATACGGGAACGTGAAAGCAGGGTGGACTTCATGCCGATGAGGCAACCATCTTCAACCGTGGTGCCGTGAACCAAGGCCATGTGTCCGACGGTGACATCATCGCCGAGAATTGTGGGCACGCCTCGGTCGACATGGACCGTGGAGTTGTCCTGAATATTGGTGCGCTGGCCAATGCGAATCGGTGCGACGTCACCTCGGAGAACAGAACCGTAGAACACGGAGCTATCCGCACCGATTTCGACATCACCGATAATGACCGCGCCGGGCGCAATCCAGGCGCTGGAATGAATACGTGGGGTCTTATCTTGGTAGGTGAGAATGAGCGGAGTGTTCATCATACAAACCAATATAACTGTCACCTGAGGTCAGCGTAAGAAAAATTCTTAGCGAAACTCTATTCTTCGAAGGGTGCAATTCTGCTTGGACGCGCCTACAGTGGGCGACATGATTTTTATCGTTGTGAATTACCAAGTTAAGCCGGAGTTTGCCGACGAATGGATGGACCACGTCGCCGAGTTCACCGCTGCCACCCGCGCAGAGGCTGGCAACAAGTGGTTTGAATGGTCCCGCAGCGTAGAAGACCCCAACCAGTACATTCTCGTCGAGGCATTCGATGATGACGCTGGTGAAGCCCACGTCAATTCCGAGCACTTCGCCAAGGGGCTGGAGGCGATGAAGCCGCTGCTCGCTGAGACCCCGAAGATTGTCTCGCAGGTACTGCCAGATAAGCAGGACTGGGATCGCATGGGCGAGCTGCAGGTCGACTAATGTCCTCAGACACCATTCGCGATGGCGCAGCCGCTTCCAGCAGCGACACCTATTCTCTGATTGGACGCGGCCTGCGTATTGGCTCTGCTGTGCTGGCCTCTGCTCTCGTCGTTGGTCTCAGTGCCTGTGGGGACAGCGATGAGGCAGCTTTGGAAGGCAGCCAACATCAGTCAAGCCAGGCGCCGAGTGCTGTTGCCTCCACCGCCGCTATTCGGGATAACTTGGCTCAGCTGGCGGCGGATACTGCGGCGCTGAAGAAAGCATCGCAGGCGCTAATTGCGAAGGAAACGGTCTCGGAAGAGACCCGAAAGATTGCGCAGCAGGCGGAGCCAATCTTTGCTGAAGAGGAATCGCAGCTAGTCAAGACTCTCGGCGTCGATGTCGATCCGTCTGAGACCAAGCTCGACACCGCCACCATGACTCGCCTCGAAAACGAGGAGGGGCCACACGCAGATATGGCTTATCTGACGTTGATGGAAGGCAGCCTGGATAAGATGCTCGGCCAGTGGGAAGAACTGGAAAAGCATGGCGGAAACGACCTGCAAGAATTGGCACGCTCTTCTCAGCAGCAGCTGGAAGATATTCAGCAGGCGCTGGAAAAACGTATGCAGTACTAGCCGCTGCCCAAACCTCGTGGGGGGAAATTCAAGTAAAAAAGTCCTGCAAAGCGTGCCCGGGGAACCGGGGAAGTGAGTAGCGTGTAAATAAAGCCAGTGCGCTGTGATCGTCGTCAAGCGAATGCGCACTCGGATGAAGCACAATGCTGACTAATAGCCCAGAGTAGAAGGTAGGAAAATACGCCAATGGCAAATAGCATCTCGCGAGTAGGTATCGTCGGCGCCGGTCAGATGGGCTCCGGAATTATTGAGGTCTGTGCGAAGGCCGGTAGCGATGTCAAGGTCTGGGAGGCCAAGGAAGAGTTCCTTGAGTCCGGTCGCGCCCGTATTGAAAAGTCGCTGGATAAGGCCGTTTCCCGTGGCAAGCTAGAGCAGTCTGCACGTGACGAGATTCTGGGGCGTATTAGCTTCACCACCAAGCTGGAAGACTTCGCTGACCGTGAACTGGTCATCGAGGCCATCGTGGAGAACCCGGAAGTAAAGGCCAGCGTCTTCTCGCAGCTCGATGAGATTGTTGAGTCGGACGATGCCATCCTGGCTTCCAACACCTCCTCGCTACCAATTCAGTCCATTGCTGCAGCCACCAAGCGCCCGGAGCGTGTCATGGGCCTGCACTTCTTCAACCCGGTTCCGGTTCTGCCTCTGGTAGAGCATGTCGTTACTCTGACGACCGGTGATGTTCAGTCGGAGCGTGCGTACGAGTACGCTTCCGAGGCGCTGGGCAAGACCGTCATTCGCGCTAAGGACCGCTCGGGCTTCATTGTTAACGCTCTGCTGGTTCCGTACATCCTCGGCGCTATCCGCATGCTGCAGGACGGCATCGCTACCGCAGAGGACATCGATGCCGGCATGGTCAATGGCTGTGCGCACCCGATGGGTCCGCTGACTCTGGCCGACATGGTTGGTCTGGACACCATCAAGTTCATTGCCGATGCCATGTTCGATGAGTACAAGGAGCCGACTTACGCGGCACCTCCGCTGCTCAAGCGCATGGTTGAGGCGGGTCACTTCGGCCGCAAGTCCGGACGTGGCTTCTACGACTACTCCAAGTAGTCCACGCTTTTAGCCCCGTTTGGGGCGAGTATTGAATTCTTACCGGTTGACGGGCGTTTATCCCGCCAACCGGTTTCTTTTATGCATTTATCAGTGAAAACCCGGCGTCTGAGGGGGAAAGTTCCCACGATTGGCGCTAGCATCTTGAAAACTTGTTTCTTTTCAACGAGCCGAAACCTCACAGTGCGCTTAACATAAGTGAAGATTTTGTCAGACCTTGGCTTATAGAGCACTTCACAACTGGTGCCTCCCACGCAGCAATCTGGAAAGGAATGTTTCAGTGTCTTCTTTGAAGCCGCACAAGCGCATTGCAACTCGTACTCGCGTCGGCGCTGCTACCGCAGCAGTGGCAGTTGTAATGGGGCTTACGCCGGCAACGGCCGTGGCAGCTCCGGTCAACCCGTTGGCCGAGCTGGGCAACCGCCTGGACTCTGTTTCTGATCTCCCAGCTAATGTGGCCGCTCCAGAGGGAATTAAGCTGCCCGGCGGTGGCTTGGAGGTCCCGGATTCCATTTCGCTGCCATCATCTTCCGGGGAAAACACCGACCCGAATGCGCCGAAGCCAACCTCGTACCGCCCGGACCAGATTGCGCGCGCTTACCCATCGGATGCCGCCACCGATAACTGGTTCTACTTCTACGTTGTGCATCCTTTCGTGGAGCTGGAGAAGAGCCACCCAGAGGTCATGGACCAGAACCTCGAAACGGTCGTCCGCATTAACAACGCTGCCAAGAATGACCCGCAGGCACAGGAACTCGCTCTTGATGACGACTACCTAGACCCACTGGCCAATATTTCCACTGCTTTCGGTGCAAGCCTGGGTCAGCACTTCCGTGATGCCTACGATGAGGATCGGCTGCCGAAGGTGAAGGCCCTGCTGTCCGGCAACCTTGCTCGCGGCGGCGGTCTGGTCAGCTCGACCTTCTTCGAGAAGTACGTCTACGGCTACGATCGCCCGTTTGTGGTGGCGCCGGAGCGCATCGAGCGCTACTACCGCGAAGGCCAGGATGACCCGTACTCGACCACGCCGTCCTACCCGTCGGGTCACACCAACAAGGCTGCATGGACTTCAACCCTGCTGGCCCTAATGTTGCCGGAGGTTGCGCCACAGATTCAGGCGCGTGCGTCCGAGGCCGGTCATTCTCGCCTTGTCATGGGCGTCCACTACCCTCTGGACGTCATGGGCGGCCGCATGATGGGCAACCAGGCCGCAGCTGACCGTTGGGCAGACCCAGAGTTCCGCCCACTCATCGAAGAAGCAATGGATGAGCTGCGTACGGAGCTCGAGTACCGCTGTGGCGACACCATCGCCAACTGCGTTGCCAAGGACACCCCGTACATGAGCACCGCAGCTGCCGTTCAGCAGTACACCGAGCGCATGACCTACGACTTCAAGCAGGTTGGCCCGGCTAATGAGCCAGTTGTTGTTCCGAAGCGTTACGCAGGGTTGCTGGAGACTCGCTTCCCGCAGTTGACTGAGGAACAGCGCAACTCCATCCTTGCTCAGACTGCAATCCCATCCGGTTACCCGCTCGACCGCACCGACGGTGAGGGGCAGCACGTTCGCATGAACCTGGCTCGCGCTCTGGCCGCCAACGTTGTTGTCAACGCCGATGGCAGCGTCACTGTCACCAACTAAAACGTCAACTACAAGCGCAGGGCCGCGTCGAGACGGTCCAGGGCCTCACTGAGGATTTCCGGGGAGGTCGCAAAGTTAAGCCGCACATGCCCAGCCCCGCCTTCGCCGAATGCAAAGCCGGGGTTTAGTGCTATTTTGGCGTTTTCAACCAACCACGCAGCTGGGTCATCACTGTCAACACCAGGCACGTCACCCAAGTCCAACCACGCCAAGAATGATGCCTGCGGCGGGGTAAAGCGAGCCTGCGGCGCAATAGTGGACAAACGTGTTCGCAGAGTCTCACGGTTGGTGCGCAGGACATTGATAAAGTTGTCCAACCAGGGCACACCATCGCGGTAGGCGGCGGTGGCAGCGGCGACACCAAGAATAGAGGCGCCTTCGCGCACAATGAAGGGCAGCTCAAGCCAGGTTTTGGCATCTTCGTCGTTAAAGATAATCTGCGCACACTTGAGGCCAGCGGTATTCCAGCCCTTCGAGGTAGCAGTCACTGTGATAGTCACGGCCGCCGCGGTATCCGACACCGACGCGGTTGGAGTGTGAGTGCCATTTAGAACTACTGGGCCGTGAATCTCGTCTGAGATAACTCGTGCACCAAAGCGAGCGGCTAAATCGGTAATCTCACGCAGTTTTTCGGGGGAGTAGGTAAAGCCGAGAGGGTTATTCGGGTTACACAAGATTAGGCAACCGGCACCGTCGGCGAAGGCGCGTTCGAGGGCGCTGAGATCTGGGCCGTCGGCAAGCGTGGGAATGCACACTGTCTCGCGTCCCAGCGCGGGACCTACCTGGAAGAACGGCATATAGGCAGGAGTGGGGACGACAATTGCAGAATCGGGGCGGGTGAAGCGTTCAACCGCGAGCGTGACACCGCGGACGACGTCGGCGACTGCAAAGATATTGTCGGGGTTCGGGCGCCATCCGTAGCGTGCTGCGGAAAAGTCCGCGGTTGCGGTCGTAAGCGCGGTGATGTCTTGCGAGAGGTATCCGAACTGTTCGCGCTGACACGCCTCGTCGATTGCGGCGCTGACCGCAGGGCAGGTTGTGGCATCGGATTCGGCGACCCACAGTGGCAGCACGTCCGGGGAATATGCGGTCCATTTGACTGTCCCGCGGGAGCGGAGTTTATCGAGGGAGGGGAATGTGACAGCGTTATTTACACTCATAGTTTCCGTGTATACAGAAAAAACGGGAAGTCCGAAGACTCCCCGTTTTATCCAGTAGCTACGGCCACATCAGAAGCAGCCACAGCAATGACCAGCGCTAGGTCAGCCTCAGTGCCTCCTCAGCAGCTGGCAGGGCAGCTTCGCGATCAGCCTTGACCAGCCCCAGACGTGTGCGGCGATCGAGAATATCGTCGACACTGAGAGCTCCCTCGTGCGTCACATGCCAGGCGAACTCGGCGCGGGTGACATCGAGACCCTCCGCTACCGGGGCGAGCGGTCGGTCGAGCGGACAGGATTCGATGACCTCGAAGGATTCGGCACCGTAGCGATTAAACAGCGGCATCGGGATACGGCCTGCAGCGGCAGCGGTGCGAGCGCGGTCGAGCTCCTCCGGCTCGGAGCCCAGCACAGGGATCGTGCGGGTAGAGCACGGGGCAAGCGAAACACCGAGCTTCTCTTCGACCTTATCCACGGTTTGCTCAGCCATAAGACGGTACTCGGTGAGTTTGCCACCAGTAATGGAAATCAGGCCGTTCGGGGCCTCCAACAAGGCGTGTTCGCGAGAGAGGTCAGCGGTGTGTGCCTCGCCGGCGTCGATAAGTGGACGCAGGCCGGCGAAAGCGCCGATGACATCGCCGCGAGTGAGCGGAACCTCGAGTGCCTGGTTGATGACATCGAGCAGAAAAACGATGTCATCCTCCGGTACTTCCGGAATATCCGGGATCGAGCCCGGTGCATCCTCATCTGTCAGGCCGATGTAGACGCGGTTGTGCTCTGCGGGCAGGACAAAACAGAAACGGTTGGTGTGACCGGGCACCGGTACCGTGAGAGAGCCGGTAGGGTTGCCTAGCTTCGCGGCGTCGAGAACCAGGTGTGTGCCGCGAGATGGGCGAATCTTGATGTTCGTCGCCAGTTCGGCTGCCCACACACCAGTGGCATTGACCACAGCGTGAGCAGGCAGCTCGAAGGAATCGCCAGTGAGCTCGTCGATTAGTGTGGCGCTCGTGCCAGAGGCAGTCTCGCAGCGCACCCGGGTCAGAATAGTTGCACCGTAGCTAGCGGCAGTTCGAGCGATAGCGGTGACCAAGCGTGCGTCGTCACGCAGCTGACCGTCGTAGTTGACGTAGCCGAATCTCACCTCGCGCTTACGTACGGTCGGCGAAAGCTGGCTGACTCGGCGGGAACCGACAGTGCGGGACAGCGGCAGGGTAGTGGCGGAGGTACCAGCGATAATGCGCAGGAAGTCACCGGCCAAAAAGCCTAACCGTGGCAAAATTCGGGTCAGCGGTGCAAACTTATCCATCACCGGTACGACCTGCGGCAGGTTATGCACCAGGTGCGGAGCGGTGACGTCGAGCAGCGCACCACGTTCAATAGCTGAGCGGCGAGCGATACCGACATTGCCGCTGGCAAGGTAGCGCAGGCCGCCGTGGGCGAGCTTCGACGACCAACGAGAGGTACCGAAAGCTAAATCCTTCGATTCGACGAGAACGGTATTCAAACCCCTCGATGCTGCATCTAAAGCGATGCCGACACCAGTGATACCGGCGCCGATGACCAGCAGATCAGGGATCGCGCCCTTAGCGGTATCTTCGCGCAGACGATTCAAGTCCGCTTGCCGACGAGCCTTGTTCAAAACCGCAGCTGAGCGATCGCGCTGAGGAGCGTGCGTGGCAGTCATAGTCTTTCTTCCTCGACTTTCCCGAAGACGGTAATAGTGATGAAACGATCTGGCGTACGTGATGAAGTTGTGGAGTGCGTAGTGAGCGTGAACTATTTCGGGGCGTAACCCATTGCAAGGCAATTAGAAATAGACTAAGTTGTTCATTATCAACGACCGGCACGGATATTGATTCAAGAAATCTTTCTTAGTTGCGAATCATTTCCCGGGGATTACAAGGAAGGAGACACCTCGATGGCTATGCACCCAGCGTCCAACCGCTCTGAGTCCATGAACCGAGCTTTCGCCGCTACTGCACCATCGCTGCAGATGTGTTGCTGCTGTCTCCAGTCCGTGCCGCCCCAGACAGGTCGTAACTAAAAAGACGCGCTTAGGCATGTAAAACGCCACGCTGTTTGCGGTCGCACGGACGAAATCGCACCGATTGAGCCGACCCATCCCACCATCCGAGCATTCTCGCTTGGAATTCTAGGAAGAAGCGACAGCGACAATGACCGCAGCACTCGAATCTTTTACCCTTGACGATTACGTTTCACTGTTTATTTATGACGGCCCAACGTCGCCAGAAATCTACGCCAGTGAACTGGTCAGTCTAGCTCGCTAACCGAGGCTGGCGGCTAGACAGGCCGGGTTTTGCCGTGGTCAGCAGCAAATAGCGGTTGGGCCGAAGCTGGCGGCGACAGGGTTAGATCATGTTGCCGTCGTAACGCTCTTCCAAGGAGCGCGGGCCGGTAGCCAACTTGCCCGGGTTGAGGATGCCAGCGGGGTCGAGTTCGTCCTTAATTGCGCGCATGACCTTGGCGAACAATTCGGTGTTCTCCTCGTAGTACTGCGGGCTGTGATCCTGGCCAATGCCGTGGTGGTGCGTGATGGTGCCGCCGAATTTCATTATGGCCTCTGATGCCGCGGACTTGATGTCCATCCACTGCTGGAGAATCTCGCCCTCGGTCTCGCGGAAGAAGTACGTGAAGTACAGCGAGCAGCCGGATTCGTACATGTGCGAGATGTGGCAGAAGACGTACACCGGGGTGCCGTGCTTCTCGCCAGCGGTTTCCATTGCGGAGGCGATTTCGCGGCGCAGTGTAGCGGCGTTATCCCAGGTGGTGGCGGTCTCCAGGGTGTCGACACCGACGCGGCGGGTCATCATGACATCGCGCAGGTACGGCGAGGAGAAGCGGTGGTTAACCCAAGCCATGCCCGGAATGGAGCCCATGCGGACGCACTTCTTGGTCAGCAGGCGACCGGCCAGGCGCTCACGGGTGACGCGGGCGCCGACCGGATCAGTCTGGGCGAAGCCAAAAATCACCATGCACGGGGTATCGATGCCACGCAGCTTCAGGTACTTTGTGACCTTCTCGGACATGCTGGCGGAGCCCAGCTGAGTGAGGCCAAACAGCGTTTCCTTCTCGTCGGAGATGCGCGCTAGGTGCGGGATATTTCCGCTCTGCTCCAACTTGCGCAGCTCTTCGGCGGCTTCCTCAAAGGAGTTGAAGAAGTAGGTGTCGAAGAGCATCTCCTTTTGCGGACGCTGATTTAGGGCAATCGTCACATGCGTGATGATACCCAGGGTGCCCTCCGACCCCAGGAAAAGCTCACGCGGGTTTGGGCCGGATGCCGACGACGGCATGTCGCGGAACTCCATGGTGCCGGCTGGCGTGACGACGCGCATGCCAATCACATTGCGGTCGATGCGACCGTAACCAGAGGATTCCTGGCCTGCGGAGCGGCAGGAAACCCAACCGCCGACAGTGGAGTACTCGAAGGACTGCGGGAAGTGACCAGCGGTGAAGCCGGCCTTGGACAGCTCCTTTTCCAGGTCGGGGCCGAAAACGCCGGTCTGGGCGGTGACGGTGCCAGCGACCTTGTCAATGTCGATGATCTTGTTAAAGGCGGTCATGGACACTGCGATGGCCTTACCCATGCCTCCGTCAATAGCCTCCACGCCGCCGACGACCGAGGTGCCGCCGCCGAAGGGGACGACTGCAATCTTGCGCTCAGCGCAGACCTTGAACAGGTCCTCGATATGCTTTTCAGTTTTCGGTAGTACAACAGCATCTGGGGCGACATCGAGCTTGGCTGCGCGAAGGCGAACCAGGTCGGGGTAGGAGCGGCCGACCGCGTGCTTGACACGGGTGTCATGGTCGGTGGCGACGGCATCCGCGCCGATAATAGCCCCCAGGGCCTCGACATCCTCGTTGCTGAGGCGACTATCGGAGATGGTGACATCGGCGATATTGCGCGGCGGGTTGTTTGCGTCCAATGACATGCCGATTTCGCGCTGCAGGAGCTTCTCGCTGGCCGCGGTGATTGGCTTGTCGTTGCCGTCAACACCCCAGCCCCACCAGCGCATGCGGTACGGAATCGTGAGCTTGTTAGACATCCTGAGCTTCTCCTTGGGCATCGGTGCTGAGAGCCTGAACTGCGGAATTATGTGTAACTTGTGCAGAAGCACATCTTTACATCTTTGTATTATAGCGGTATTGCGTTACGTTTTCTCGAAAAATGTCAATCATTCTTGGTAGGCTTTAGTTAGGTGCGGTAGCAAAACCGCATAAAGGCCAGTTTCGGCCGGTCAAAAGCCCACGTAAAAGTAGGTAATTCTTCGATGAACGCTAACGACAAAGATCTCAGTTACCCGCTGGGAACAACTAAGATTCGTACCCTCGCTCTGGTCACTAACCCCCACGCCGGTCATGGCGCCTCGCAGATTGCCTCAGCTCGGGCAAGTCGAGTGTTCGCGGATCGCGGTATCGACGTCATCGCTCTACAAGGTGCTAACCCCGACGATGCCCGCAAGCTCATTCGTGAGGTCATCGCCGACGGCCGAATCGATGCCTTGGCAGTTTGCGGTGGCGACGGCATGATTAACCTCGCGCTGCAGGAACAGGCACAGACCGGCATCCCCCTCGGTATTATCCCCGCTGGCACCGGAAACGACCACGGCCGTGAATACAATCTGCCGCGTGGCAATGCTCGCGATGCTGCTCATGTTATCGCCGACGGTTTCTGGACAACCACTGACCTCGGCCGCATTACGAGCGCAACAGGGGACCGGCGCTGGTTCGGCACTATCATGTGTGCCGGCTTCGACTCCATTGTCTCCGACCGCGTCAATCAGATGACCTGGCCACACGGCCGCAACCGCTACAACCTGGCCATCGTCCGCGAATTCTTGGCTTTCCACTCCCTGCCATTTCGCATCACGCTTGACGACCATCGGGTTCTCGAAGATCCCATCACGCTGGCCGCTTTCGGCAACACCCGTTCTTACGGCGGTGGTATGAAGATTTGCCCGTCTGCAGACCACTCCGATGGCCTGATGGACATCACCGTCATTGGCAAGGCCGGACGGATCAAGGCCGCCCTTGCTTTCAAGTCCGTATTTGACGGCACCGTTGAAAAAATCGGTGAGGTCAGTACCTATCGCGCTAAGAAGGCTTACGTGGAATATATTGGCCCGCCACGCCAGATGAATGCCTACGCTGACGGTGACCTCATGTTCCCGATGCCAGTTACGGTGGAAGTCGTTCCAGGCGCTGGCCGCTACATCGTTCCCCGTCCGTAAAAGAGCGCAAGGGGGTTCTCGTCGTCAAGCTTTTTCCGCATGCTTGACGACGTCGCGTTACCCCTTGATTCCGTAGCTCTTCAGGCGCAGACGATCCGCCGCAGAAGCCGAGGCCGTCAGGCGCAGCAGCTCGGCGTAGATGCCGTCAGTCTGTGCCAATTCGGCGGGTGCGCCCACCTCGTCGACGTGACCGTCACGCAGCGTAACGATGGTGTCCACATCGGAAATCGTGGACAGGCGGTGGGCGATGATAACCGTGGTGCGCCCCTCCATCAGCTTGTCCAAGCCACGCTGAACTTCGCGTTCTGCCTTGGTGTCCAGCGCTGAAGTGGCCTCGTCCAGGATGAGCAGGGGAGCATCCTTCAAAATTGCGCGCGCAATAGCGATGCGCTGCTTCTGGCCACCCGAGAGCTTCAACCCTCGCTCACCAATAGTGGTGTCGTAGCCGTCGGCGAAGCTGCGAATGAAGTCGTCGGCATTGGCCTTTTTGGCCGCAGCGATGACTTCCTCATCGGTAGCGTTGGGTTTGCCGTAGGCGATGTTCTCCCGAATCGTGCCGGAGAACAGCGAGGAGTCCTGGAACACGACGGCAGAGTCGGCGCGCAGAGTGGAACCGGAAACCTCGGAGACATCCGACCCCAGAACGCGCAAGTGGCCTGCGGTCGGGGCATAAAAGCCGAGCAGCAGGTTGACGATGGTGGACTTGCCGCCACCCGATTCGCCGACCAAGGCGATTTTTTGACCTGAGTACGCCTGGAAGCTGACGTTGGAGAGCACCGGCTTGTCCTCTTCGTAGGCGAAGTCCACTGCATCGAAGTCGACGACGGGAGCGTCTATAGCCTCCTGCTCGGCTGCGCGTTCCAGGGAGGAGCGGTAGACACTGTCGCTGGCGACGTTGGCTGAGGTGGAACCTTCAGCGGTGGGATCGACGTTGCCGTTATTCGCGGTCGCTGCACTGAGCAGCTCCGGCTGCGTGCGGGCCTCTGGGGTGAGTTCCATAACCTTGAAGTAGTCTCGGGAACCGGCGACTGCGCGCTGGGCAGCGTCGACCAAGAAACTCATCATGGTCACCGGTTGGCGCGCCATATTAATCAGCTGAATGAGCATGACCATGGTGCCGATGGAGAACTCACCCGACAAGGTGCGAAGGAAAAGCAGCAGGTAGATACCTGCGAAGATGACGTTCAAAATGCCGCCGCGCAGGGCATCCATGCGGTGCCACCACGTTGACTGCTCGTGGGTCAGGGAGATGGTGCGGCGGAAACGGGAACCAAAGAAAGCAATCTCGCGCAGCTCCGCGGTGAAGGATCGAACAACCTTGACCTGGCCGATGACCTCGGCAAAACGGCCACCGGCGATATCGATTTGTTCGTTTTTCTTGGCTTCAACCTTTTGCCAGCGTCTCGACGTCAATGCGGTGAGCAGGGTGTAGACCGGGAAAACGATAATCAGCAGCACCGCCAGCGGCCAGTAGTACCAAGCAGTGATGGCCAGCACTGCACCGACGGTCAACAACATCGGGAAGAAGTTGTTGGAAAACGCCTGGAGAAATTGCGTGATATTGGTAATCGAGCGTTCCAAGCGGGCGATAATTGTGCCCGTGACCTGGCTGTCGAAATAGCGCTGCGGCAGAGACAGCAGTTTTGCATAGTAACGGGTCGACAGAATCTCGCGCATGCGCGCGGTCATCACATCACCCAGGTAACCACCGATGTTATGCACGATGGTTTGCGTCAGATCGGCAATCAGCAGTCCGATGACCAGCCAAATCACGGTGCGAGTGGTGTTGGACATCGCCGCTTGGCTCAAGCCTTCATCGCTGGACACCGCGCCGACGATGGCATCGGTGGCATCGCGGATGAGGAAAGGGCTAATCAACGACGCGGCGGCGGTGGCCAGCGAACAGATGATGACCCCGATATAGAAAGGCCAGAGCACTCGCGTAGTGGATAGAATTCTGCTGAGCAGACGCACGAAAGACCTCTATCTTGCGGGATGATGACTCCCCGCTATGAAATTACTGCGACAAAAGCCCTATCCTAACAGCGAGCGCACAGCACCAAGCGGCAGTGGCAGCCAGTTGGGGCGGTTCTGGGCTTCGTACAGGCACTCATAGATGGCCTTATCCAGCACAAACGCTTCCAACAGCACCGGGTCGCTGCTGTCGCCATAGCCTTCCAGGAAGGCATCGATATTGCGGCGAGCCCACTGCTCAACACGCTCGGTCGCTGCCTCGGTGTCCTCACGTCCTGTCAGCAGCGGATAGTGAGCGGCATAATCGAAGGATCGAATCATGCCGGCGATATCGCGCAGGCGGTGGTCCGGCAGACGGCGCTCCTCCCACGGGCGCGACGGCTCGCCTTCGAAGTCAATCAAGCGCCATGAGCTTGGAGTGCGCAATACCTGCCCCAAGTGCAGATCACCGTGGATTCGCTGGACGACGGCACCACCTTCCGGTACCGCAGCCTCTGCGCGATTGAAGATAGCCTGCGCTTTATCCTTGACCTCCGCAATTTGTGGCACCACACCAGCGACGAAGTCCAGGCGAGCACGCAGGGGAGCCACCAACTCCGCACCGGTCAGGCGTTCCTTTACCGCGACAGCGGCGGCGAGGCTGCTGTGCACCGAGGCCACTGCTTCGCCGAGCGCACGGGCTTCGGAGGTAAAGTCGGTGCCCAAATCTTCCAGCGGGGTCTGACTGTCGCGGATGGCGTCGCGGACTGCGCCAAGAGCCAGCTCCCAGCCATCGACCGAGTTCGGTGCGAATTCCTGCAGCATGGCGGTGGTGTAGGTGTCCTCGCCAATAGTGGTCTCTACCCAGGAGTAGAGCTCAGGGACGAACTTGCAATCCGCCTGGGCCAGTGCGGCCAGCAGCTCCACATCGGCATTAGTGCCGGGGTAGAGGCGACGGAAGAACTTGCACATCACGCGGTCGTCGAAAATGACCGAGGTATTCGACTGTTCGACTCCCATAGGGCGGCCGGATTCCGGTCGGGGCTGCTCAGAGCCCGGCACACGCCGCAGTTCCATGCGGCCGAGCTTGCCTTCGTCGGAAAGCTTCTGGCCGAGTGCCGTGATGGCATCCGAATCGATCAGAGCGTCGTAGCCGACGATGCCCTCGGCGCGAACCAGTAGGGACTGCTCGTGGCCCTCGGGGACGTCCTGCGCCCAAGCGATGGGCAGCTGATAGGTCGGTGCGGAATGGGCGGTGTGCACTCTCACCAATGCGATATCGACATCGGGACTGTTGGGATTGTCGCGCAGTACGGGGTCAAGCGCGAGGATCTCGACGTGGTCGATGTCTGAGACCTTGTCAGCGAAAAAGCGCATCCTGACCAGTGTGTCTGCCAGCTCTTCGGCAATGAAATCGGCGGTGGGAATAGTCATTTCAGTTCATTCGCCTTTCGGGACTTAAAAGATCACTCTCTATTATCGGCGTTTGTGACGGCATCGGCATTGGCATCGGTGGCGGTGCCAGAGTGCTCGCGTGATGACGTCACCGGCGCGTCCGATATCGCCTGTGCAACCGGGATTGTCAGCGCGGACATTGAGACGCTCGATTCGGCGTTTGTCTCCGGCGGAAGCTGGATTTCGAACCAGTAGAAACCGTGGCCAGGAAGCGTGATTTGGTAGGAATCGGAGCCAATTGTGGGGAAGGGTACCGAACCCGTGAGCTCTACCGGTGTGGCACCGGCGAACTCGGACAGATCTAGTGAGACGGCCGCGGGATAGGAGGACAGGTTGTTGACGCACAGCAGTACTTCGTCGCCGAATGTGCGCAAATAAGTCAGAACAGAGGCCGTGTCGCTGTTTAACTCGCGGAAATCACCGAGTCCAAAAGCCTCATAGCGTTTGCGGACCTGAATTAGTCGACGCACCCAATTCAACAGGGAGTTGGAGTAGCTCGCCTGGTTTTCGACATTGACCGCCTGGTAGCCGTAGGTCGCATCCTGAATAGTGGGCAGGTAGAGCCGACCCGGGTCAGCCTTGGAGAACCCGGCATTGCGGTCGGGCGACCACTGCATGGGGGTGCGCACGCCATCGCGGTCGCCGAGCCATATGTTGTCGCCCATACCAATTTCGTCCCCGTAGTAGAGCACCGGCGAACCCGGTAGGGACAACAACAGGGCGTTGAAAAGCTCGAGTTGGGTGCGGTCATTTTGCAGCAATGGCGCTAGCCGACGGCGAATGCCGATGTTGGCCTTCATCCGTGGATCGTGCGCATACTCGGCGTACATGTAGTCGCGCTCGGCATCGGTGACCATTTCCAACGTCAGCTCATCGTGGTTGCGCAGGAAAATACCCCACTGAGCCGAAGAGGGAATCTCTGGCGTGGACTCCAGGATCTCCGAGATGGGAAAGCGGGACTGCTTGCGCACCGCCATGAAAATGCGTGGCATGAGCGGGAAGTGGAAAGCCATGTGGCATTCGTCGCCACCGACCTCCGGGTCGCCGAAGTATTCCACCACATCGGAGGGCCACTGGTTGGCCTCCGCCAGCAGGACGCGACCCGGGTATTCCTCATCCATGACCTTGCGGCAGCGCTTCAGAAAAGCGTGGGTCTCGGGCAGATTCTCGCAGTTAGTACCTTCGCGCTCGAAGAGATAAGGAACAGCGTCGAGGCGGAAGCCGTCAATGCCGAGATCCGACCAGAAGCGCAGCACATCGAGCATTGCTTCCTGCACCGCCGGATTGTCGTAATTCAGATCTGGCTGGTGGGAGAAGAACCGGTGCCAGTAGTACTGGCCACGCACCGGGTCGTAGGTCCAGTTGGAATCCTCGGTATCCACGAAAATAATGCGTGCGCCCGAGTAGGTGTCCGGGTCATCGGTCCAGACATAAAAGTCGCCGTAGGGGCCGTCTGGGTCGGTGCGTGACTGCTGGAACCACTCATGGCTATCGGAAGTGTGGTTCATCACCAGGTCAGTAATAACGCGGATACCGCGCGCATGGGCCTCGTCGAGAAGCACCTTGAAATCCTCGACCGTGCCAAACTCGTCGAGAACGGCGCGGAAGTCGCGGATATCGTAACCGCCGTCGCGCAGCGGGGAGTCGTAGAAAGGCGGCAACCAGAGGCAGTCAACGCCCAGCCACTGCAGATAATCGAGCTTTTCCGTCAGCCCTTTGAGGTCGCCGGAGCCGTTGTTGTCGGAGTCAAAGAAGGCTCGGACGAGCACCTCATAGAACACCGCGCTGCGGTACCACTCGTAATCTTTCTTGGCGATAGTCATGCATCCCAGCGTAATGACTATGCCGCTAGCCTGCAGAGGGAGTTTTCCTGCGAGATCCCACAAAACCGCGCGAGTCGGCTGTCCTAGGAGACCTCATGAAACACCTTTTAAACAGCCTTGTGTTCCTGAATCAGCGCGGCGAGTTGATACGCATCAGCCAGCGCCAACTCCGTTGCCACCGGTGTGACAGTTCCTGGCACCATGTCGATTCGCACGTTCGCCACGCCCGCTGCTTTCTTCAGCGGAGAAATGGTTAGCGTATGCCCCTGAATACGCTGCCAGGGGACTATGAACCGCGTGTGCCAGAACCGACCCTTGGTCACCAACAGCCCCCGCCGCGTGGCCTGCACCTTTTGAAATTTCCAGTCAATTGGGCTGAGCCACCATGCCGTGCGTGGAGTCTGCCAGGAGCACAACAGGTCATCGCCAGAGGCCGGTCCCGCAATCTCAGTCATCAAATCATCGACAATCGTATCGGTCTCCGCCGCCGGCGCCACGGGCACCAGTGCGTTGTTCGACTGTGTGCTGTCCAGGCCATAGCCCGCCACCGAGACATCCGCACGGGACCATTTCCACGGGCGCCACCAGAGCGGTTGCGCCACTTTAAAGCCATGAATGCGATCAATGGGAATGGTTTGAGCGCGTGTCGACAACAGTCCGGCGGTAATTGCCAGACGTCTGCTTTCCGACGACACCTTCAGCGTGAAATCCCACGACTGATTTAGTACTCCGAAAAGGCCGAGCGCGAAACTGCCAATCACAATCAGAGTAGTGATGGTTACTCCGCTGAGGATTTCCACGATGAAGTCGGTGAACAGCGCAGAGACAACGGCGAGGAGGACAAGGGCTATGCCTACGAAAAGACCGGGGCCAATGGCCACGGATGCGACCAACCGTCCGACATCGACAGGGCCAAAGATGGTCTTCGTGTCGGACATGCGGGAGGACATGTGGGCGTTGGAGGCTTGAGCAGCGGCGGGGCTGTCGCCGTCGTAAAGCGAATGCGCCAGTTCGGTGTCCAGCTTTTCTACCTCACCCAACACGTCGGCGCGGAACCGTTCGCACTGCGGGGGAGTGAGGTATTTGATTGCGAAGTGTGAATCGGAGCCGCCAGCTGTTTCAATGACAATTTCCGCGAGCCCGAAAATGCGCGCCAACAATGGTTGGTTGATATCGACCGCCTGCACGCGGTCGAGCCTTGCCGCGCGTCGAGAACGCAGTAGCCATCCGGAGCCGTAGCGAACCTCATCGTCGGTAAGTTCGTAGAACGTATACCTCCAGGACAACCACGAGAACAGAGCAATCAGGCCGATAATTATGGCGACCGCACCGGTACCGATAAGCAGGCCGAGCCATGCCCAGTCGTAGAGCTGAGTCACGACAGCAACGGCCAATTGCCACTGATTCGCAACTGCGAATGCAATCACCGCAGCGATTGTGGCGAAGCTTTTGAGCAGCGGGGATAGTGGATGAACTCTATGCTTCATTTAGAGACCCGCCATCCGGTCATGAGCACGCTGAGATAGACGGGTGCGCAGGGCGAGAGCTTCTTCGCGTGGCAAACCGTGGACGGCAGCATCCGAGCTCGCCGATGCTGTGTTGAGCTTCAGTGTTGCCAGCCCGAATAGTCGAAGGAGGGGTCCTTCATCGATGTCGATGAACTGAATCCGTCCGTAGGGAATGACAGTGATCGAGCGCCACCAGCGTCCGGAAGCAACGATGAAGTCGTTGTCCCCTTCGAGGTACCGGTGGGCACGAACTCGGCGGCCGATGAGCCAGTAGATATATGCGAAGTAGAGCACGCAGGCGAGGACACCTAACCACATCCACGGAGACCACATCACAGCGGCGACGACAGCTGCGATCGTGATAACTAGCAGGGGAGCGGCGTGCGCGATTCGCTTCACATTAGCCAGCGCGGGGTCGACCGGCTGCAGCGCAGAATTCTCGGGGATTAATAGATTAAGCGGCTCCATAGTTGACAGTTAAACACAGAGGGAAAGCTTGCCTCTCGCCTGGTGTATCGGTAAGAACGGTGGTTATGGATCGCAGGAAACTCATAGCAGTACTCATCACGCTGATTACCATTTTGGTCTGCGTAGAGATTTATCAGTACATGCAGACTTTGCCGAGCTAAATAGCAGCGCTAATCGGTGCGGCCAATGGCAAGCCTCAGCCGCCTCATGCGCCTAATCCCGTTTTATGCGCCAAAGAGCTGGCGCGGAGCCGCCCACGCATCGATGGCGATGCCCTCAACTGCCTGTGCGTCAGCGCCAGCAAAGGTGGTTATCTTGCGGTCGTCGTTGTAGCGGGGCATGTGCGAAGTGCCCTCGCGGATGAATTCGACCGCCACTTGGTGGAATGGATGGTTAGGCTCTTTCATACCGAAGAAGCGTGCAATATCGATGCAGTGCGGAGCACCACTGGTGCGGCCAGCAGGTGCGTAGCCCAACCCTTCTCCCGGTTCGAACTGTGCCGCCCACACATCCAGCTCAGCGGCCACGGACCGTTCGGCGACTTTAACAGCGTAAGAACGAATCGCGGAGTCAGAAATGACATTTCCCATCGGACGCTCGGCATAGGCGCCGGTCGGAAATTCGCCGTGGCCGCGATGCCCCTTGGCATAGCGCCGAGCCATCCACTCCCGCATGGGCAACTTGTCCATCGCCACAACCGGAGGTTCTGAGAAGAACTCTTCGCTGGTGGCGGTCACCATCGTGGGCAGTGTGGGAGCAAAGCTGTCAAAGCGAGGCCCAATTGCCGGATCCGAAGGCGAGGATGCCGAAACCAATTTCTGGGCCCGAGCGACCCTGCGTTCGTCGGCTCGCGAAAAGACCTCGGTGGACGGCGCACGTCCCACACCGATGCCCGCCAACGTGCGGCGGAGGCGCGAACCGGACAGCAGCGAGAAGGCCGGCGACATGGCGATGGTGCGCTGAATCTGACCGCGCGTGCGTTCGTCGGCCGCGAGGGTGAGCGCCAGCGCCGCACCCGCCGATTGCCCCGAGATAGTGATGTTGTCGATATCGCCGCCGAAGGCAGGCGCGTTCCGACGGGCCCACTGCAGCCCCAGATACAGATCATCAATGGCCCGGTAGGTCTCTGTTTGACTGTCGCGCCAGAATCCCTCCAGTCCCTTGCGGTATCCGAGCGAAACGGTGATGATGCCGGCCTGTGCAAAAGCCGTCGCGTCCGTCCAGGGCTCGGAGGGGTGCCCAAACTCGTAGCTACCACCGTGAATCCACAGCAATACGGGGTAGGAAGCGTCCGCGGGCCCAGTCGGTGCGGTGACGGTGAGAACTAACTCGCGCTCGGGCTCACAGCGCCGAGTGCCTGACTGTGGGCCGTCGGCCACTGGTGCCGACGCGGCAAACGGAGCAGCATCTGCGTAATCGATATTGAAAACTTGTATTGTGCCATCGTGAATCCGGCCAGTCAGTTGCCCGCAGGGAGCGGAAATAGTCGTCTCTGTCATGGCGGAAAACGCCTCCTCGTCACTGTTGGTCCTGCCAGAAGGGCGGGGAGCCTGTGGTAGTCGCGCTCGCGTTTTCGAGCACGCTACAGTTGAATTCACTATGACTAATGATGCACGAAATCCACTGTTGACACCGTCGGAATTGTTCTGCGAATTGCCAGATTTTGCGGCAATCGATGACAGCCACGTCCGCGAGGCGTTTAGCGAAGCAATGCGTAGCCATACACGCGAGATTGACGCCATCGCCACGTCGTCGGAGGCACCGACCTTTGTTAACACCATCGAGGCAATGGAGAAGGCGGGCCAAGATCTGGACCGCGTCGCTGCTTATTTCTTCAACGTTGCCGGCACGGACGCCACCGATGTCCGCATGGAAATTGAAGCCGAGATTGCCCCGCAGCTCACAGCACACCTGGATCAGATTCGCATGCGCAGTGACCTGTGGCAGCGCATCAATGCCATTGACAGCGTTGACGATGCCGCCAACCCGGAAGAAGCGAAGCTGCTGCTGAAGAAGGTCCGCGAGGACTTCCAGCGCGCCGGTGCGGACCTCAGCGACGAGGACAAAACCGAGCTTAGCCGCATCAATTCCCGCCTCTCTGAGCTTTCCACCGCCTTCGGCGAAAACCTGCTGAAGGACACCGTTGCGCGCGCCGTGGAAATCTACGACCGCGAAGAACTCGCCGGGCTTTCCGACGATGCCATTGCGTCCTTCGCCGCCTACGCGAAAAAGGCAGACACCGATGCGCCGTGGCTGATTCCACTGGACCTACCATCAACTCCTGCACAGCTGGCTGACCTCGATAATCCGGCTACTCGCGCCAAGCTCTACGAAGCCTCGCTGGGGCGCTCGGGTGCTGCCTCCGGCAAGTTCGACAACTCCGACATTGTGCTGGAAATGGCGCGCTTGCGTGCCCGCCGTGCCAAGCTGCTCGGCTACGACACGCATGCGGATTACGTCATTGCCAAGGAGACGGCAACCACCGCAGAGGCTGCTCGGAAGCTCATTGCAGACCTGGCGCCAGCTGCCATTGCCAATGCTGAAGGTGAGTACAAGCGGGTCGCTGATCTGGCTGGCGATGAGACGGTAACTGGCGCTGACTGGCCGTACTGGGAGCGCCGTCGTAAAGCGGAAGAATTCGCAGTCGACACGGATGAACTCAAGAACTACTTCGAGCTGCACCGTGTCATCGAAGACGGCGTGTTCTACGCTGCCCGCAAGCTCTACGGCATCGAGGTAGTCAAGCGCGAGGAACTGCAGGGATACGCGCCGGGCACGACCGTGTGGGAGGTACGCCAGGGCGGAGGCGAGACCATCGGCCTGATTATCACAGACTACTTCTCGCGTCCGACCAAGCGCGGTGGTGCGTGGATGAGCTCGTTTAGGGATCAGTCCCGTCTGTTGGGGCGCCTGCCAGTCGTGGTCAACGTGATGAACATCGCCGAAACCGAGCCGGGAACCCCGGTGCTGCTGACACTCGACGAGGTCACCACTGCTTTCCACGAGTTCGGGCATGCCCTCCACGGTCTGCTTTCCGACGTCACGTACCCGACCTTCTCGGGCACTAACGTCCCGCGCGACTTCGTGGAATTCCCCTCTCAGATCAACGAGAACTGGGCGCTTGAGCCGTCCATTCTGGCCAATTACGCCGTCCACGTTCGTACCGGTGAGCCGATTCCGGCCGAGCTAGTCGAGTCGGTGAAGAAGGCCCGCACCGCTGGTGAGGGATTCGCCACGGTTGAATACCTCGCGGCGTGCGCCATCGATCTCGCCTGGCACAGCCTCACTGAGGAGGAGGCAGCTCATGTCACTGATGTTGACGCTTTCGAAGCGGAAGCACTCGCCGAACTCGGCCTCGACGTTCCCCACCTGGCTCCGCGTTACCGCTCCCGCTACTTCAACCACATCTTCGCCGGCGGTTACTCGGCAGGCTATTACTCCTACCTGTGGGCGGAGGTTCTCGACGCGGACGGTTTCGGTTGGTTCACCGACAACGGCGGCGCCACAATCGGCGGCGGCAGCCACTTCCGCGAGGAGATTCTCTCCCGTGGTGGTGCCATCGATTTTATGGCCGCCTACCGTGCCTTCCGAGGTCGCGACAAGGACATCCAGCCGCTCCTCGAACGCCGCGGGCTGTCGGGCACTGATGCCTAGCTTCACGCTTTACGACGAGCGCCGCGACGGCCGCCCACTAGTTATTCCGGTCACCGGCAGGGTAGGTTGACACTCATGGCTGAAGCATTCGACAGGGTAGGGCAGTGGCTTATTCAATTGCCACTGCTTGCGCAGGTCAGCGTGCTATGCGCAGTTCTGCTGGTAGTCGGAGGGTTTGTTGCTTTCGTTCTCGTTGGTGCAATCGATGTCGTCAGCGGTCGTCTGTGGCAGTGGTCGGTGCGCCGGCGGGAGCGTTCGCAGGAGTGTCGAGGAGCGGGCAGCGACAGCTAGCCGATGCGGTAGTGGCCCGCGGATAGCTCACTGGGAGGCCCGAAGAATTGAGCTGGGACAAGCCCCCTTTAAGTATTGGGTCGCTATCGCTGCCCTAAGGTATGTCTTAAAGTATTAGGAAATTTGCCCAACAGGCTAGAGTTGGGTAGTTCGCAAATATTTCGCAGTAGGGAGCTGAGTTAGCATGCATCGGTCGAGGCACTCGAAGGTCCTACTTGCCCTAATCGTTTTGCTTCTTCTTATCCTCATCGCTGGTGCAGTCACCGATTTCCAGTTTTAGCCTCGGTTTTAGTGCCGGGCACATAACCTGAAAGATCGGTGAACAGCAAAAATGAGGGATTAGTCGCTCACGAACCAATTAACGCTTGAATCCGGGGAAGCGAGGCAGGTCCTCGACAAGCACGGCCTTGCCCTCGGCATCAGTTAGCGGAATACACCAGTTCGGGTACTGGTCGTGGGACGTGCCCGGCTGGTTCTGAGTGCGGCGGTCGCCAACCATGTCCACCAGCGCCTCGCACTTCAGCGCGGATGGCGTCTGGTCGAGGAAGCGGTGCAAACCCGTGACCAGCGCGTCAATTGGTGGCAGATTATCGCGGGTGAGGGACTGAACATCCATGTCTGCCGCAGCCGTGTCACCGAAACATCCGGCTTCCTTGGCCGCGCCCAAAACCTTTCGAATCCACTCGAAGTCCCGGCGGTCTTCCTCCGCGACGTCGGAAAGCAATAGCCCCAGGCGTTCCCGCAGTTTGATGTGTTCGCCTGCGAGATAGCCTGCTGTCGGCGGCAAATCGTGCGTGGTGACGGAGGACAAGCACAGGCTGCGGTAAGCGCTCGGTGGTTTCGGCTGGTCGCCTTCGGATTCAAACCACACGATTGAGGTGCCCATGATGCCCCGCGAAGCTAGGTAGTCCTGCACCCACGGCTCGAAAGTGCCCAGGTCTTCGCCTACCACGACGGCCCCAGCAAGCTCGGCCTCAAGTGCGAGAATGCCGACCATGGCCTCGTGGTCGAAGTACAGGTAGGTGCCATTGACGGGGGACTCCATCCGCGGCATGACCCAGAGGCGGAACATACCCAGCACGTGGTCAACACGAATGCCACCTGCGTGGCGAAGGATTGTGCGCAGCATGTCGCGCCACGGGCGATAGCCGGCCTCGGCTAGCTTGTGCGGGTTCCACGGCGGCTGCGACCAGTCTTGGCCGCGCTGGTTAAATCCGTCTGGCGGTGCGCCAACAGAGATAGCAGGAGCGAGCCAAGCCGCAAGGTTCTTGGCATCCGCACCGCCGGGGTGCACGCCGACGGCAAGGTCGGCCATGATGCCGATGCGCATACCCGCATCCAGGGCTGCCTCTTGTGCCTGACCGAGCTGCTGATCGAGAATCCACTGCACCCAGAGGTGGAACTGGAGGATTTCCTCCCGCAGAGATTCGACACTGGCGTGGTTGCCCAACGGTGGAACCAACTCGATATCGTTCTCGGCTACGGCACCAGAATCGGAAGTGGCAGCGCGGGCAGCATCGCGGGCAGCAGCGCGATCCGCGAGCTCGCGCTCGGTGCACCACGACGCGTAGTCGTATATGCCACGGCCCTCGGCCTCCAGCCAACGGTCAAATTCCGCCTGGCGTGCGCTGGACAGGGGAATCTTGTGAATTGCCCGCAATACCTTGAGCTTTGCAGCGTAGATGGGGTTGCGGTCAATCTCATCAGGGCTGTGATTGAGCTGGTGGAAAGAGTTCGCTAGCGCACGGGCTTCATCGGCCTCGTCCTTGTCCAGGTACCCGAACTCGTCGATAAGCTCTGGCCGTGCGTACAGCGGATTGACATAGCGGCGCGTGGTGGGCAGGTACGGTGAGTCTTCTACCGGAGGCAGCGGTTCTGCGGCGTGCAACGGATTGATGAGGACGAAATCAGAGCCCGCGTGCTGAGCGCTGACCTGTGCCAAGTCGCCGAGGGTAGCGAAATCGCCGATACCCCAGCTGCGGCTGGAGCGTACCGAGTACAGCTGTGCCATGACGCCATGCGCAGGATTCTGCACGTACTTGTCGGCAGTAGCGAGACGGTTGGGGGTTACGGCCACATCGCACTCAGCGACGTTGTCGTCGTTGACTGCACGCAAGCGGTGCCAACCAAGTGGCAGATCCTCTGGAATTGCGAAGGCGGCTTCTCCCATCAACACATCGCCGACCTGGCGTGGTGGAACCAAGTGGTGCACCTGTGCGCAGGGCCATTCTGCGCCATCCTCCAGTTTCACAGTCACGCTGACATTGCTGCCGTGTGGTACGTGAACCAGAACTCGGTGGAAGATGCCCTGGCGGGTAACTACCACGGGTGGGAGAAGGCGAGACCACTGCGTGTCCGCCCACTCACGACGGGCGTCGTTGATTTCGGCATCACTCGGATTTGGGCCCAAATCGATGTCGAGAGCAGCGAGAGTTTTTAGCACTGTCTCACGAGAGACGTGCACAAGTTGGCCCTCGGTGGAGTAGTAGGAAACCCCAACTCCGACATCTTTAGCGAGGTCGGCGAGCGGAGAGGAAAGGGGAGGATTGGAAGCTGCCTGTGTCACTCTTTCCATCATGCCAGTTTAGAAAAACTTTGCCAGTAGTAAGACAAATCACTTCGTTATCGAAATATTTAGTGAAATCACAACGGCGCAGGGTTTGATGTTCTAAGTTGATTCCTAACGAAACCAACGACGGACAGAACTACCGAAAGTAGGGGTTTGTAACTCGATGCGTGAATATACTACCGAGGCGAAATACGTCATCGGCGAGGACGAAACGATTATTACCTCGCTGCAGGAGCTGGTGCAGAAGCGCCCGAAGCTGGTGCTTTTCACCCGCCCCAAGAACTTTGAGTGGGTAAATGTCACCGCTCAGGAGTTTTATGACGAGGCAAAGGGGGTCGCTAAGGGGCTAATCGCCAATGGTGTTCAGCCGGGCGACCGCGTAGCGCTGCTCAGTGAGACTCGCTACGAGTGGAACCTGATCAATACCGCTATCTGGATGGCGGGCGCCGCTGTTGTCCCGATTTACGGCTCTTCTTCGTCTGGCCAGATTCGTTGGATTATTGAAAACTCCGGTGCTGTTTTCGCATTTACTGAGTCGCGTGAGCATACCGACCGCATGAAGCCGCTGCTGGTCGAAAAAGGCGCCGAGAACCCGGAGGGCGAGTCTCAGCTGCGTCGTGTGCTGGAGATTAACGCTTCCGCTACTGACACCATTAGCTACGAAGGCCGTGACATTGACGGCGACGAGGTCGAGCGTCGCATCAAGGACACCAAGGCCGACGACCTGGCAACCGTGATTTACACCTCCGGTACCACTGGCCGTCCGAAGGGCTGCGTGCTCCTGCACAGCAACTGGCTGGCGGAGGCCCGCGCCATCCTCACCAACGAGATTGGCCTGATTGCCCGTCCGGGTAACCGCATTCTGACCTTCCTGCCGTTGGCGCACGTGTTGGCTCACGCAGTGTCCCTGGCTTCGATTATCGCTGGTGCTACCCAGTCTCACTGGGCTGATACCAAGACCGTCACCCTGGAGTTCCAGCGTTCTCGTCCGCACCTGATTCTCGGTGTGCCGCGCGTGTTCGAGAAGGTTCGTGACTCCGCCTACGCCTCCGCTAAGGAGAAGGGCGCATTCGGTCTGGCCATGTTCGAGCGTGCTGAGGCCACCGCCATCGAGTACTCCAAGGCGCTGGATACTCCGGCAGGTCCGTCGCGTGTCTTGAAGCTGCGTCGCCAGCTCTACGATCGCCTGCTGTTCTCGAAGATTCGCGCAGCTATGGGTGACGCCGTTCAGTACACCATCTCCGGTGGTTCGGCTCTGTCCTCTGACCTCGGGCACTTCTTCCGCGGTCTCGGTGTACCTGTCTACGAAGGCTACGGTCTGACCGAGTCCACGGCTGCCATCACCGTGAACAACCCGGGCGAGCAAATCATTGGCACCGTTGGTCGTCCAGTTGGTGGCTGTTCCGCCGCTATCGCTGATGATGGCGAAGTTCTGCTGCGCGGTCCGGTTGTGTTTGACCGCTACTGGAAGAACGAAGAGGCAACCAAGGATGCCTTCATCGACGGCGAATGGTTTAAGACTGGCGACCTCGGTGAGCTGACCGAAGAAGGTCACCTGAAGATCACCGGCCGCAAGAAGGACCTCATTGTCACCGCCGGTGGTAAGAATGTCGCGCCGGGCCCGATGGAAGACCGCATGCGTGCGCACCCGCTGGTGTCCCAGGCAGTCGTCATCGGCGATGGTCGTCCGTTCGTCTCCGTGTTGGTCACCCTCGATGAGGAGGCACTGGAGAAGTGGAAGATTGAGCACTCCGTCCCCGAGCACACCTCGATCCGTGAACTCGCTGCCTCCAGCGCAGTTTTGCGCGCCGAGATTCAGGATGCCGTCAACTCCGCTAATGAGCTGGTTTCTCACGCAGAGGCTATTAAGAAGTTCCACATCCTGGACAAGGACTTCACCGAGGAAAGCGGCGAGCTGACCCCGACGATGAAGGTCAAGCGCAACATTGTCATGGACAACTACTCGCGCGACATTGAGGCTCTCTACCAGCGTTAATTCACTGTCAAGCCGCTGTCGATAGAAAACGGCAGCGTGTTGTTACCGCGCTAGCGCCCCTCACCCCATTAAGGTGAGGGGCGCTAGAAATTTTTAAGGAGTTTTCAGTTTTCGAACGCCGAAGTTCGCCGATATTTTCCGGCATTCGCCGAAATTCGTCGAAGTTCGAAAGACGAAACGAAAATGATGTCACCGAGGCCGAAGATGTCGTGGGAGGGCGGGCAATGATTAACCACTTCGATGCTCGGCTACGCCTGCGCGAAGTGACCCAAGAGCTCTACGACATTGGTGACGAAGTTGCCGAACACATCGAGCACCTCGCTCAGGCGGTTGCTGATGTAGATCGTGAGCTGGTGGACGAATGTGTCCTTGAGCTCGCTGACATCGTTGACGAGGCCGTTGAGGACTGCCGCCCTCTGATTGGTGAACTTGATGGGCTACGCCAAGCGTTTACCTCCGGCATTCGCTCGGGGCGCATCGGTACTCTTTCCTCTGCTTCGACACCGCGACGACACCCGCATCCGGCACCGAAGTCACCGGATGTGCAGTCGCTGTCACTCATCCCGGCGCCATTGAAGCATCCGGTTGCAGTCCCTACGGTCACGCAGGCAATGATTGCTCGCTCCGATGCCGTGGCCTCCTACCTGGAGGAACTCGCCGACTGGGTTTCCGCCGAAAACATCCGAGGCGTGGAAAAGCTCGGTAGTGTGGTGCTTCCGCAGCTTTACGCGCAGTCTGGTCGCCGTGCGCTGTCTGCTGCCGCTGCCTGGTGCGTTGCTGTTCCCGAGACTCATCCGGCAGTTGCAAATGCGCTGCGCGGCCGCAGGCCTCCGGAGTTCCTGATGGAACGCGCCCGCATTGATGAAATTGTTCGCCGCGTCAAGCAACGTCGAGCCAAGGAGCATGCGTGAGCGAAGCCTCCGCACACACCGATTCCTTCGGTGTCTACTTACACGTCCCATTCTGCGCCACCCGTTGTGGCTACTGTGATTTCAACACGTACACGCCAGGTCAGCTGGGCAGTGGCGAGACGCAGGGAGACTACCTCGATGCCATCGTGGCTGAGCTCGAGATGGCCGTCGTAAAGCACCCTGAACTCGCGCGTGGCGCCGACACCGTATTCGTCGGCGGTGGTACGCCGTCGATGTTGGGAGCGAGCGGTCTTCGTCGTCTGCTCGACGGTGTGCGCAACAGTTTTGGGCTTGCCGACGACGCCGAGGTCACCACTGAGTCGAATCCCGAGTCGACCTCTCCGGAGTTCTTCGAAGGCCTGGCCGAGGCAGGGTTTACCCGTGTGAGCTTGGGCATGCAGTCGGCTGTGCCGCATGTGCTGGCCACTTTGGATCGTACGCACACGCCGGGGCGTCCTGCGGCAGCGGTGGCGGAGGCCCGCGCGGCCGGTTTTGAACACATCAACCTCGACGTTATCTATGGCACGCCAGGGGAGTCGATGGCTGACCTCGATACGACGTTGGAGGCAGTCCTGGCCACGGAGGTTGATCATGTTTCGGCGTACTCGCTGATTGTCGAGCCAGGTACCGCGATGGCGCGTAAGGTTCGTCGCGGTGAGCTGCCGATGCCTGACGACGATGATCTCGCCGACCGCTACGAGCGCATCGATGCTGCACTGAGTCAAGTCGGTTTCTCCTGGTATGAGGTGTCCAACTGGGCGAAGCCGGGTGGCCAGTGTCGCCACAACATGCTCTACTGGCGCGATGGAAATTGGTGGGGTGCGGGGCCTGGTGCACATTCGCACCTGGATGGCACGAGGTTTTACAACGTCAAGCATCCGGCTCGCTACGCGGCGACCATTTCCGGCGGCGAGTTGCCAATCAAGGATTCAGAAGGGCTAACGGCCGAGGATCGACACACCGAGAAGATTATGCTGGGCCTCCGCCTGGCGGAGGGCATTGATGCCAATCTGCTCGGTGAGGATGAATTGGACAAGGCACGTCGGCAAGCGGAAGCGGGCATGGTGGAGTTTGTTTCCGTCGATGGTGGTCAGCGGATTCAGCTCACCAATCGCGGCCGTTTGCTGGCCGACGCAATAATCGTTGACATCCTTAGTTAAACTATCCGCATGTCATCTCAGACGGATAAGCGCAGGCAGGAAGTTCTTCGGGCAATTGTCTCGGATTACGTAGCTTCCCAGGAGCCGGTCGGCTCGAAGGCTCTGGTGGAGCGCCACAATCTGGGTGTGTCCTCGGCGACCATTAGAAATGACATGGCTGTGCTGGAGGCCGAGGGCTATATCCAGCAGGAACATGCATCGTCCGGGCGTATCCCGACTGAGAAGGGCTACCGCCTATTTGTGGACAACCTTTCGCAGATTAAGCCGCTGTCCCGGGCTGAGCGCCGAGCTATCCTCGAGTTCCTCGAAGGCGGCGTCGATTTGGAGGATGTTCTGCGCCGCAGTGTGCAGCTGCTGGCTCAGCTAACCCGTCAGGTTGCGGTGGTGCAGGTGCCGACGCTGGAGGTCTCCCGCGTCCGACACTGCGAGGTCGTCCAGCTCGCCGACGCGCGATTGTTGCTGGTAGTCATCACCGACACCGGGCGCGTGGAGCAGCGCAATGTTGAGCTGCCAGCACCGGTGGATCCCGATCTCGTGCCGCTGTTGCGTGAGCATTTCAACCGTGCGATGTCGGGGCACACACTTGCCGACGCGTCGATCGCGATTTCCGATCTTGCAGCTAACGCCCCGCGCGATTTGCGGGATGTAATCATCCGCTGCTCGACGGTGCTGGTGGAGTCGTTGATTGAGAAGCCGAATGACAGACTCATCCTGGCCGGAGCGTCGAATTTGACCCGTGGTAATATGGCCGGTCGCTTACCTTCTACGTTGCCCATGGTTCTTGAGGCTCTCGAAGAACAGGTGGTCGTGCTGAAACTGCTGTCGGCCGCGCAGGATTTGCACCATGTTCGCGTTTCTATCGGTGAGGAAAACGAGGACGAGGAGCTGCGCGCTACTTCAGTTGTTTCAACTGGCTATGGCACCGGCACTGAGATTTTGGGTGGCATGGGAGTAGTTGGCCCCACATTTATGGATTATCCGGGAACAATTTCCTCGGTTGCTGCTGTTGCACAGTACGTTGGCCGGGTATTGAAAGGAAGTAGCTAAAGTTGGCACGCGACTATTACGGCATCCTCGGAGTGGAGAAGGACGCTACGGACGCTGAGATTAAGAAGGCGTACCGAAAGCTGGCGCTCAAGTACCACCCAGACCGTAATCCGGGTGATGAAGAAGCTGCGGAGAAGTTCCGTGAGGCCTCTGAAGCGAACGAGGTCCTGCTGGATCCTGAAAAGCGCCGGATTGTGGATATGGGAGGAGATCCTCTCAATCCGCAGGGCGGTATGCCAGGCGGTGGCTTCGGCGGTTTCGGCGGCGGCGGAGTCGGCGATATCTTCGAGGCATTCTTCGGCGGTGCCGGCGGTACCCGCCAGCGCCGCTCGCGTGTGCAGCCAGGTGCAGATGCGCTGCTGCGTATTTCTCTGGGCCTCGATGAGGCATTCACCGGTGTCCGCAAGCCCATCACGGTGGACACCGCGGTGCTGTGTGACCAGTGCGAGGGAACCGGCTCGAAGTCCAAGTCCAAGCCGAAGATGTGTACCAGCTGTGATGGCACTGGCGAGATTCAACAGGTCCAGCGTTCCTTCCTGGGCAATGTGATGACCTCGCGGCCGTGCCCGACTTGTCAGGGCACCGGCGAGATCATCCCCGATCCGTGTAACAACTGCGGTGGCGACGGTCGCGTGCGTGCTCGCCGTGATCTGACGGTAAACGTTCCAGCAGGTATCTCTGATGGCATGCGTATTCGCATGGCAGGTCAGGGCGAGGTCGGCCCGGGCGGTGGCCCAGCGGGTGACCTCTACGTGGAAGTTGCCATGGACCCGCACCCTGTATTCGAGCGTGACGGCGATGATTTGCACTTTAACGTGCAGGTGCCCATGGCTGATGCCGCACTTGGTACCGAGTTTGAGGTCGACGACCTGCTCGGTGAGCCAATGACCATCAAGGTTGATTCGGGAACCCAGCCGGCAGAGCAGATTCGCCTGTCGGGCAAGGGAATGCCACATCTGCGCGGCGAGGGCAATGGCGACGTGGTCGCACACGTCGATGTCACAGTGCCGACGAAGCTGGACCGCAAGTCCCGCGAGCTGCTGGAGAAGCTACGCGAGCACCGCGATGATGATGCCAAGGTGGCAGACTCGAATGAGCGCCACGGTTTCTTCTCCCGTTTCCGCCGCCGTTAAAAGACGCCATCCCCAAAGCCCCCTCCAGTGAGTGTGAAACACGCATGAGTTTGCCCGTATTTCTCGGTGAGTTCACCGAGCTGCCGCGCCCGGAAGAAATCATTCGAATCCTCGGGTCGGAGGCCAAACACATCAGCGTTCGCAGGCTGAAAGAGGGCTCGGAGATTCTTCTTGCCAATGGTGCGGACAAGGTGGTGCGGGCACAGCTCATGCACGTAGATCCGCGTGAGGTCCACGTTCGTGTGGTCGCCGCCGAGGAACGTCCACGTCCGCGCCCGCACGTCACCGTGGTGCAGGCGCTGCCGAAGTCGGATCGTGCTGAGCTTGCGGTCGATTTGATGACCGAGGCCGGGGTCGATGAGATTATCCCCTGGGCGGCCGTGAATTGTGTGGCCCGATGGCAGGGTACCGCGAAGGTCACTAAGTCCCGTGCTAAGTGGCAGTCGGCTGCGCGCGAGGCAGCCAAGCAGGCTCGTCGTGCATGGATTCCGCCGGTCGCTGACCTACATAGCTCCGCCGATATTGAGCAACTCATCCGGGAAACCACGTCAGCAGGTGGTGCAGCAGCCGTTTTGCACGAGGAGGAAACAGCTCCGTTCGTGGACTTCGCCGCACGGGCAGCAAACGCTGACAAGGTTCTTTTTATCGTCGGCCCAGAAGGGGGAGTCAGCCCCGGGGAACTCGAGGCCTTCTGCGGCGCAGGTGCGAGCTCGGTTGTACTCGGCCCGACAGTTCTCCGCAGTGCCCTTGCTGGAGCTGCTGCTCTTTGTGCACTGGGGCCGTTGACAAAGCGCTGGGGCGGCGCACCCACGCGTGGTCAGTAGGATAGACGCATAATGACAAAGTATTCAGTAACTGCTCGTACCACTGCCGTCGTCGAGCTCGATGACAATCTCGCGCCGATCGTGGTCGGCTATGCGGACCAGAATCTGCGGCTGTTGGAATCTCTGCTGGCAGCGGATATTCATGTCCGCGGCGGGGTTGTGACAATCAAGGGTGCTCCGGCGGATGTTTCGTTGGCTGTCCGCGCTTTCAAGGAGCTGGAGGCGATGGCCCGTCGTGGGCACGAGCTCTCCCCGGAGTCGGTGCGGCACGCGGTGGGCATTGTGGATCGCGGGGAGAAGTCCGCCAGCGAGGTGCTCGGTGGCGGCATCGTGACTCATCGTGGCAAGACCGTGCGTCCCAAGACAGAGGGACAAAAAAACTATGTCGATGCCATCGACCGCTATAACGTTGTTTTCGGTATCGGCCCCGCCGGTACGGGCAAGACGTTCCTGGCCATGGCCAAGGCCGTTGCTGCGCTGAAGAATAAGCAGGTAGAACGCATTATTCTGACTCGCCCCGCAGTGGAGGCGGGTGAGAACCTGGGCTTCCTGCCGGGTACGCTGCACGAGAAGATCGACCCCTACCTGCGCCCATTGCATGATGCGATGCGCGAAATGCTTGAGCCAGAGTTGATTCCAAAGCTGATGGAAACTGGGGTAGTGGAGGTCGCACCGCTGGCGTACATGCGCGGTCGTACCTTGAACAATGCGTTCATCATTCTCGACGAGGCACAGAACACTACTCCGGCGCAGATGAAAATGTTCCTCACCCGCCTGGGCTTTGGTTCGAAGATGGTCATCACCGGCGATGCCAGCCAGGTCGACCTACCCCGTGGGCAGAAGTCTGGTCTGGCCGTCGCCCGTGAGGTGCTGCGCGGCGTGCCGGGAATTGCTTTTCCGGCGTTGGCCGCCGCAGATGTGGTGCGCAACCCGCTGGTGACCGCAATTGTCGAGGCCTACGATGACTACGATGCCTATAACGAAGGTATTGAGCAGGGCGCCGAGTCCCCACAAAAGCGACAGTCCGCCACAAAGCGATAAAGGACGCTGAAATTACATGAGCATTGAAGTTTTCAACGAGTCCGGTCAGGGCGTCAATGAAGAGTCGCTTATCGACGTTGCCCGGTATGCGCTGGGGCGCCTGGACGTGCATCCGGCAGCTGAGCTGAGCATTCACATTGTCGACTTGAAGACAATCGAAGACCTCCATGTGCGCTGGCTGGATCTGCCGGGGCCGACGGATGTGATGAGCTTCCCGATGGATGAGCTCACTCCTGGCTCTGGCCGACCGGATGCAGCTAGCCCAGGGCCTGCGATGCTGGGCGACATTGTGTTGTGCCCGGAGTTTGCCGCGGGGCAGGCGGAGCGTGCAGGCCATCCGCTGAGCCACGAGTTGGTTTTGCTCACCGTGCACGGCGTACTACACCTGTTGGGCTATGACCATGTCACGGCGGAGGAAGAGCGCCAGATGTTCTCTCTGCAGAATGGTCTGTTGGCGGACTGGTACGACGACATCGATCGTCGTGGCGTGAGCTTTTCCGAAAAACCAATCAACCCCAATGCGTTCCCGGAGCGTTCTAACGAGCGATGATCACTTTGGTAATTGTCGCCGTTGTGGCGATGATCTGCGCTGGCGGACTCAACACAGTCGAAACTGCGGTCGCAGGGATTTCCCGTGCACGCGTGGCAGAGCTGCAGCGTGACGAGGTCGCGGGTGCTAATGCGCTTCTCAAGGTCGTAGAAAATCGGGCTCGGCACGTCAATGTGCTGGTGATTTTGCGGACGCTGTGCGAGTCAATCGGTGCAGTGACGCTTGCGGCGGTCTGTCTTAAGCTTTTCGAGCCGGAGCGCTGGGCCATTGTGGCTGCAGTGGTGTTGCTGGCTCTGTTCACCTTCCTGGTCCTCGGGGTGTTTTCCCGCACGATGGGTCGGAAGAATCCATACTCGATTTCCCTTGCCACCGCGGTCGTCTTAAGTTTTATGGCCAAGGTGTTGGGACCACTGGAAAAGTTGCTGATTTGGTTCGGCAACATCATCACCCCTGGTGGTGGCTTCCGCGATGGCCCGTTCGCCACCGAAGTCGAGTTGCGCGAGATGGTCGATATCGCCCAGGAGCGCGGCATTGTGGAGCACGATGAGCGCCGCATGATTCAGTCTGTGTTTGATCTCGCGGAAACGTCGGCACGCGTTGTTATGGTTCCGCGCCCAGAGATGGTGTGGATCGAGGCAGATAAGCACTGTGGTCAGGCAGTGGCCCTTTGTGTGAAGTCAGGGCACTCGCGACTGCCGGTGATTGGCGAGAGCGTTGAGGACATCGTCGGCGTCATTTACTTGAAGGACATTGTCCAGCAGACGTACTCGCGTACTGATGGCGGCCGCGGCGTTCGCGTCTCCGAGGTCATGCGCAACTGCGTTTTTGTACCCGACTCCAAGCCACTGGATGATCTGCTCGATGAAATGCAGCGCACCCGCAATCACATCGCCATTCTCATCGACGAATATGGATCGGTCGCCGGCCTTATCTCTATTGAGGACATCCTCGAGGAAATTGTCGGTGAGATTGCCGATGAATACGACGAGGCCGAGCAGGCCCCCATCGAACCGCTGGGGGATGCCTCCTACCGCGTGCAGGCGCGCCTCAGCTTGGGCGAGCTCATTGAGCTTTACGACGAAGCCCACGGGCGCCAACTCGTTTTCGATGATGAGGTCACCGATGAGGTGGATACGGTCTCCGGTCTGTTGGCCTATGCGCTTGGACGTGTGCCACTACCCGGTTCGTACGTAGAATATGCAGGACTGAAGTTTACCGCCGAGGGCTCGCGTGACCGTCGTGGTCGTATGCGGGTACGCACTGTGGTGGTGGAGCCGACTGCGGAGTTCTACTCCGAGGAAGAAGATACTGATGGGCAATCTTGATGACATGCTGGCCAATGCCGGACTTGGCGGCGATGCTGATGATTACAGCGCGCCGGAGGGCTTTCGCTCCGGGTTCGTTTCCATTGTGGGACGTCCGAACACGGGTAAGTCCACGCTGACCAATTCCCTGGTGGGCGAGAAGATCGCTATTACCGCTAACCAGCCGGAAACCACGCGTCACCCGGTGCGTGGTGTGGTTCACCGCGAGAACTGCCAGATTGTTGTCGTGGATACGCCCGGTCTGCACAAGCCACGCACGCTGCTCGGTGAGCGCCTGAATGACATGGTTCAGGAGACCTATTCCGATGTGGATCTGGTCGCGATGGTCGTGCCTGCCGACGAGAAAATTGGCCCCGGTGACCGTTGGATCTACGAGAACGTCTCCAAAGGTTGCAAGAACATCATGGGCATTGTGTCCAAGGTGGATAAGGTCTCTCGCGACACCATTATCGAGCGCCTGATTGAGCTGCAGGAGTTGCTCGGTCCGGATGCTGAGCTGGTGCCACTGTCGTCGAAGTCCGGCGAAAACATCAACACGCTGATTGATGTAATGGCTTCCCAGTTGCCGGAGGGACCGCGACTGTACCCAAAGGGTCACATCACCGATGAGGATCTGCACACTCGGATGGCAGAGCTCATCCGCGAGGCGGCTCTCGGCGGTCTGCGCGATGAGTTGCCGCACTCTGTGGCAGTCCAGATTGATGAGGTGCTACCAAGCCAGGACCGCGAAGGCGTCCTGGACGTCCACGCTGTTATCTATGTCGAGCGTTCGGGGCAGAAATCCATTCTCATGGGGCGCGACGGTCGACGCATGGGCACCACCATTCACAAGGCTCGTAAGGAACTCATCGCGTTGCTTGGTCAGAATGTTTACCTTGACCTGCGCGTGAAAGTGTTGAAGGACTGGCAGTCGGACCCGAAGCAGCTGGGCAAGTTGGGATTCTAAAAAATTGGTCGAGCCGTATCGCGACCGTGCGCTGGTCGTACGCCGCTACGACCTCGGCGAAGCCGACCGCATCATCGTCCTTTTCACCCGCGACCACGGCCTAGTCCGCGGTGTCGCCAAAGGCGTGCGCCGAGCGAAGAGCCGCTTCGGCTCCCGCCTGTCACCATTCGTCGACGTGGATGTCAATATCTACCCACGCCGGGGGCTGTCCACTATCGCAGGCGCAGATACTGTGCGCACGTGGGCGGCACCGCTTGTCGACGACTATGCGCGCTACACCTGTGCGTGTGCAGTCCTGGACGTCGCCGAACGTATTGTCGGCGAGGAACAAGTGCCGGCTCCCGAATTGTGGGATCTCACCACCCAATCGCTCGACGACGTTGCGGCCGGTCGCCATCGCCCCGATTTGTTGTTGACCTCCTACATCCTGCGGGCAATGGCACAGGCCGGTTGGCAGCCAAGCCTCTTTGAATGCGCAGGCTGTGGCAAAGCCGGGCCTCATCATGCGTTTTCTCCCGCACTGGGTGGAGCAGTGTGCACTAACTGCAGGCCACCGGGCGCAGATACTCCACCGACCGAGGTTCTGCATCTGATGTGGCAGCTTGCTCATGAGCAATGGGCGGGCATCGATACGTCGTCAAGCGAATTTGAGGGGCGGATGGCGACGGCGCGTACCCTAACGGCGAAGTACCTGCAGTACTACCTGGGCCGCCGGGTGCCGGCGCTGGAACATGTGGATGCTTTTTGGCAGTAAATAGTAGCGGTGGGGCACAATAGGAAGCGTGTTGAATCCTCCTGTACCGCAGCAATTCGTGCCCAATCACATCGCGCTTGTGATGGACGGCAATGGTAGATGGGCCGAGCAGCGTGGGCTCAAGCGCACCGAGGGGCACAAGCGCGGTGAAGCCGTGCTGATGGAGTGCGTCGATGCTTGTTTGGAGATGGGCGTTAAGCACCTGTCGGCCTACGCATTTTCTACTGAGAATTGGCGCCGTTCTGTCGATGAGGTCCGATTCCTGATGGGCTTTAATCGTGATGTGCTGCGCCGACGTCGTGATGAGTTGGATTCGAAGAACGTTCGCGTGCGTTGGGCAGGACGTCGTCCGCGCCTGTGGCGCTCGGTGATTAAAGAGCTTGAGATCGCCGAGGAGCAGACGAAGGACAATGACGCGCTAACTCTGTATATGTGCGTCAACTACGGTGGTCGCGCTGAGATTGTTGACGCTGCTAGAGAGATTGCTCGTCAGGCAGCAGCGGGGGAACTCAGCGAATATGACTTGACTGAGAAGTCTTTCGCACAGTTCCTGGATGAGCCGACTATGCCGGATGTTGATTTGTTCCTGCGTCCGTCGGGTGAGCAGCGCACGTCCAACTTCTTGATCTGGCAGTCCGCCTATGCGGAGATGGTCTATCAGGACAAGCTTTTCCCGGATTTCGGTCGGGATGACATGCGCGCCGCAGTGGTGGAGTACGCCAAGCGCGACCGTAGGTTCGGCAAGGCCTAGAGCCGGTATTTTTGGGGAGGGGAGCCGGGCTACTTCTTCTGGCAGTCCCTGCACAGGCCGAAGACCTCGGCAGTGTGCCCGGTCAGATTAAAACCGTGCTCCTCCGCCAGGCTGTGAGCCCACTGCTCGACGGGGCCGCCAGCGACTTCAACGGTGCTGCCGCAATCGGTGCAGACTAGGTGATGATGGTGGTGGTCACCGCACAGCCGGTAGAGAGCCTCTCCGGAAGCATTGTGCAGAACATCGACAATGTCCATTTCTGCAAGGGACTGGAGCGTCCGATAGACCGTCGTCAAGCCGACTTTGTCCCCACGTTCCGTCAGCGACTTATGAATGTCAGCTGCGGAGCGAAAATTCGGCGCTTCACTCATAATCGACACGACGGCGCGGCGTTGGCGAGTACTGCGCTGGCCGATGCGCGTTGCGGTCGGCCGCGCGGAGGCGTGCGCCCCGGGGCTAGCGGAGGAGCCCGTACCACGTGGGTTTTCGCCAGAACTAACTTCGTGCATATCTTCGCCAGCCATGTAAACGACACTACCCGGTATCGGTTGGACAAGATGCGCTAGAGTATAGGGGAACTTTTAACTGGCCTCTCGGGGTCAGTACATTTTGCTTTTCATTACGTCGTTCGCCGCACGGAACGGGCTGAATCGAGTGTCCGGAAAAGGCGTGTGGTGTGCGATGCGAAGCCATTTATAAGGAGTGGTCTAGACCGTGGCACCTAAGTCAGTTGTCGATACCGTCGCCAACCTGTGTAAGCGCAGGGGATTCGTTTACCCGTGTGGTGAAATTTACGGCGGTACCCGCTCGGCATGGGATTACGGTCCCCTGGGTGTGGAGCTGAAGGAAAACATCAAGCGCCAGTGGTGGAAGACCTTCGTCACCGGTCGTAAGGATGTCGTCGGCCTGGATTCCTCCATTATCCTGCCGCGCCAGGTCTGGGAAGCTTCCGGCCACGTCGCTACCTTCACTGACCCGCTGGTGGAGTCCCTGCATACCCACAAGCGCTACCGCGCTGACCACCTGCTGGAGGCCTACGAGGCCAAGCATGGTCACCCGCCGGCCAATGGTCTGGCAGACGTTCCGGACCCGGAGACCGGTCAGCCGGGCAATTGGACCGAGCCGCAGATGTTCTCCGGTCTGATGAAGACCTTCCTCGGCCCGGTCGACAATGAGCAGGGCCTGCACTACATGCGTCCGGAGACCGCTCAGGGTATCTTCGTCAACTTCAAGAACGTTATGACCACGGCTCGTATGAAGCCACCGTTCGGTATCGGCCAGACCGGTAAGGCATTCCGCAACGAGATTACCCCGGGTAACTTCATCTTCCGTACTCGCGAGTTCGAGCAGATGGAGATCGAGTACTTCGTCGCACCGGACCAGGCGGAAGAGAAGTTCGACGAGTGGGTCGACGCCTGCTGGAACTGGTTCATTGACCTGGGCGTTAACCCGGAGAACATGCGTCAGTTCGACGTTCCGAAGGACGAGCGCGCGCACTACTCTGCACGCACGATTGACTTCGAGTACCGCTTCCACTTCCAGGGCAACGAGTGGGGCGAGCTGATGGGTGTCGCCAATCGTACGGACTACGACCTCGGCTGCCACATCGAGCACTCCAAGGAAGATCTGCGCTACCACGACCAGGTCACCGGCGAAAAGTACGTCCCGTACGTCATCGAGCCGTCCTTCGGCCTGACCCGCGCCCTGATGGCCTTCCTGTGCGATGCCTACACCGAGGAAGAGGTGCCGAACGCAAAGGGCGGCACCGACACCCGTACCGTGCTGAAGCTCGACCCGCGTCTGTCGCCGGTTAAGGTTGCTGTTCTGCCGCTGTCGAAGAAGGACACCCTGACTCCGACTGCTGAGGCTGTCGCGGACAAGCTGCGCCAGCACTGGGCCGTCGATTACGACACCTCCGGTGCTATCGGCCGTCGTTACCGTCGCCAGGATGAGATTGGTACTCCGTTCTGTGTCACCGTTGACTTCGATACTCTCGAAGACAACGCTGTGACCGTCCGTGACCGCGACACCATGGAGCAGGAGCGCGTCAAGATTGACGAGCTGGAGAGCTACCTCGCAGCTCGCCTGGTGGGCTGCTAATGGCCGAAGAAGTTTTTTGGGAATCCTATAGTCTCGGCGACGGCTCCCGGGAAAAATCCGAGCAAACCTGGCCGATTCTGAAGGAAAGCACCGAAATCGGCACGTACAGCCGTGATGAGCAGGGCGATCGCCTCAACACCCCGGAAGGGGAGTGGGTCATTGACGCCTCTGCTAATCACCGTGTTTCCGCCACGCTTCCCGACGGTCGCGTGTTCTCGACCGTTGCTGCTGACCGTGACAAGATTTCGCGAGCCAAGCAGCTTTCAGTGACCTTTGGGCCGGATCGCCCCGAAGGCAAGCTGGTGTGTGAGGGATCGACGAACTACGTCATCGAGAATGCAAAGACCGGCGAGAAGTGGGGCCAGTTCACCGGTGCATCCCGTGGCGTGCGCCACGCAGAGGTGCAGTTCGACACCGACGAAGGCCGTGCGCTGCCGGAAGAGGAGAAAATCTTCCTGGTCTACAGTGCTCGTCGAGTGCTGGAGTCCCGCATGGTTTCCTCAACCTGGATTCTCACTGTCTGCTTGCTCTTACTGATTGCCTATATGATTTGGGTGTGGATCGTGTAGCAACTATTGCAGACGGCGTCGTTTACGACGAGAACAAAAAGGCCCTGTCCGACGGTTGGAGCTGTCAGGACGGGGTCTTTAGTGCTTTTTGGATCACCTCGCCACAAGGGCGTGGTTGGCAGGTGAAAGCCCGCTTTTTTAGCACGAACGCGCTAGTAATGACGAATTCGGACGAGGGGGAGTCTTTCGTCCTAAACAGAGAAGGACGGGGAATTCGCACGGTCTTCGACATCGAGCGTCCAGGCTATGAGCTCGCCCGAATCGTCAGAGAGGACAGCCTAGGCCGAGGGGTATTTGGTGTCTATGCCCAGGAGGGAGACTTCCGGGGGAGTTTCGAAGACTGGCTGATTGCCGCCGCACTTGCGACGTGGTCTGTGGATGGACCACGCCAGATGCGAATTTAGGCGGGAATCTAGAAGCCCATTGTGCTGCCGGAGCCGCCTGGTCGGCTCGAACCTCCGCCGAAACCGCCGAAGCCGCCGATGCTGCCACCAAAGCCGCTGTTGTTGCTGAGCATGCTGCCCAGCACCATGCCAGCGACCATCGACCCATTGCTGCCGCCACCGCGGCGCTGATCCTGGTAGCGGCGGATGTCACGGCGAGCCAGGTCAGCGGCCTCGGCCGCGAGCTTGCGCGCACGACGTGCGTAGGCCAACGCCTTTCGCGGATCGTCATTGGCCAAGCCCTGAGCAGAACCGTAAGCACGCTGCGCCTCCGCCAGGCGAGTGCGAGCCTCAGCGCCAACCACACGGCGGCGGGTAGCAATCAAGTCAGCTGCGGCGCGAATGTGATTGTCGGCATCCTGCATGCTGTGCTGCAAAGTGGCGGTAGCTCGGGCGAACGACGCGGCCTTGTCTCGAGCGGAGTCCAGGGCTTCGTCGAGCAGCTCATCGGCATCGGTCAGTGCGGTCCAGGAACTCAGTGGATCCGCTTCGGACTTATTGGCTGCCACGCCGAGTGCTTCACGGCCTGCTTCGATGGCCGCATTGAGACGCTCGCGGTTGATGTTGGCGCCTTGCGGTGCCGACATCAGGTGCGAGGCCTCATCGATTTCACCGCGGACTTCGGCGATAAGGGAAGCCAGTCCAGCGACTGCAGCGTGAATATCGCTATCGGCGTGTTCAATGGCCTCCAGAAGACTCTCCGCCTGTGTGAGCGCGAAGTCGGTGGCCGACAGTGCATCAATCAGACCACCTTGCTCACCGGCGGGTAGGTCCGCGATGCGGCGGGCTTCAGTCATTGACTGGTCAGCCTGATTCAGGTGCTCCGTGGCGATGTCGATATTGTCGGTCACAGAGCTGAGCATCTGCTCTTCGTAACGTGCGCGCAGACCGTCGAGAATTTCGCTGGCACGCGGCATACGTGAGCGCAGCTCGACACTTCGCTGAGTGAGCTTCGAAATGGTCGCTTCAGCATTCATCAACTCCTGGCGGAGTTTCTGGAAGTTTGCGGCCTCGCCGTCGAGCTGGTCATCCGCTACACCACAGGTGGAGATAATCTCTAGCAGGACACTGCGGCGCTCGATTTCGTCGGCTACGGAGCCGTCGTCAAGCTGTTGGCGAAGTGCAAACGCGCGCTCGAGCGTGGACTGAGAGTGCTTCAGTGCGTTGTCGAAGCTGCGGATGCGTTCGGTGCCGAACTCAGCGCGAGCGAGGTCGAGTTCGGTGCTGGCTTTGCGGATGGACTCATCGGTACTGACAATCTCATCGCGCGCAAGAACATCGAGCGAGCTGGTACTCAGCGAGTCCAGCGAAGAGACATCCTTGGGGTCGATGTTGTGGCCACGAGCAATCTCTTCCTCGTCGCGCTTCTTCTTATTGCGACGGCCCACGGCCCAGGTGGTGCCACCGACAACGGCGGCACCACCGAGGCCGGCGCCGAGTGCCCACCCACCGGCGGAGCCGCTGCCACCGCCTGCCTCGGCGATGGCAGCTTCGCCCGCAGCCGCCCAGTTGTCGTCCTCTAACAACTGCCCTTGAGCGGCGCTGTTGACGGCTTCTGCATTGCTGGGGAAGGAGTTGCCGACGAAAGCGCCGAGATTGCGGTCTTCCACCGCGACGACCAGGACACCGCGGTTGTCAGCAGCACCGAGGTGCTCCCAGGCCTGCTGCGCCCATTGTTCGCCCTGAATGCCGTCGAAGCTCTTGATGTAAAACACCGAGAACAGGAGCCGCTTGTCGGTCTTGAGCTGCTGAATCTGCTCCTTTAAGCGAGCCTCTTCGCCGCTGCTCAGCACACCTGCGAGATCGTCCACGGCACCTGACACATCCGCCGGTGCTTCGGCGTGCGCCAACGGTGCTGACGGTACGAGTGCCAGTAGCGATGCAGGTGCATGAACCGGCGGCTGTGTTGGTATCGCAGCTGTGATGAGCGGCATGCTCAGGCCGAGGAAAGCACCCGATGCGGCAAGGTAAAGGGGGCGAAACACGCGATTCCTGTCAGACATATCTACAAGGATACGTAACAATAATTACGTGGCCGGTAAATTTTCGTATTCATCTTTTGAACTCGCTCGTATTGTCGAGGAGTCTCCGAAGCAGTCATTGCTGCCCGGGGTGCAGTCCTTGGAATCCCATCGGGCGGCGTTTGCACGAGATCGCGCCCGCGTCCTGCACTCCGCAGCGCTGCGCAGGCTGGCTGACAAAACTCAGGTTGTGGGGCCAGGGGAGGGCGATACTCCGCGCACACGCCTGACTCACTCGCTGGAGGTCGCGCAGATTTCCCGTGGAATCGCCAGCGAGTTGGGTGCAGATGAGGATCTCGCAGAGCTGGCCGGCCTGACGCATGACATCGGGCACCCGCCGTATGGCCACAATGGCGAGCGCGCCCTCAACGAGATTGCTGCTGGTTGCGGCGGGTTCGAGGGCAACGCTCAGACGCTGCGTATTCTCACTCGCCTTGAGCCGAAGGTGCTCGATGGTACGGGTGAGCCCTGTGGACTCAATCTCACACGGGCGGCGCTCGATGCGGCTTGTAAGTACCCGTGGACACCAATCGGTCCCGATGGTCAGCTCCGCCGCAAGTACGGGGCCTACCAGGAGGATGCCGCGATTTTGCAGTGGATTCGACAGGGCGTTCCGCACGGCAAGCAGTGTCTTGAGGCGCAGATTATGGACTGGTCTGACGATGTCGCCTATTCCGTCCACGATGTCGAAGATGGCATCGTCTCTGGCCGCGTTGACCTGGGTGTTCTGTGGGACACGGTGGAACTGGCCGCGCTCGCTGACAAGGGCGCTGCCGCATTTGGTGGCGATCCAGCGGAGCTTGTCGAAGCTGCCGGGCGTCTTGCCAGCTTGCCGGTGGTATCAACTGCGGCGTCCTATGATGGTTCGCTGCGCTCGCTGGTCGCGCTGAAACGTATGACCTCTGAGCTGGTTGGCCGTTTTGTCACTGCTTCCGTCGCGGGTACGCGTGCTGCCTCCGGGTCGACGCTTCCGCTCGGGCGTTACGACGCGGACCTCGCCGTGCCCAGCTCGATTCTGGCGGAGGTCACCATGCTGAAGACCATCGCCGTGTTGTACGTGATGGATCTTCCGCGTCATATTCGCCGTCAGGAGCGTGAGCGCGATCGCCTTTTCCGGGTGGCCGAGTATCTGCAGGAGGGGGCTCCGGGAACGCTTGATCCGATGTTCCAGTGGCTCTACTCCCGGGCGGAGAGTGACCAAGCGCGGCTGCGGGTTATCGTTGATCAGCTAGCGTCGATGACGGAGTCGCGTGTAGAGCGGCTTGATCGCCAGATTGCTGGTGTGGCCGCGGCGTGGGGATAGTTGTCTAGTCCTCCGCGTCTGGAATTTCGCAGAAGCTCTCGTAGTGGTCGTCGGTGTAGTACCAGATATCCGGGTCATTTTCGGAACCGCCGCCGACAACAATGCGACGTGCACCGCGGCTGGAATTGCCCGGGGTGGTCACGGTGTATTCGCGGTAGTAGTCACCGCGCTCCTTCGGCAGGCGTCCCTCGTAGTTGCCGAAGTGCTTGCCGTCGTGCTGCGAATAGATGTGGTCCTGGTCGGTCAGGATGCGGTCGATAACATCGTCGGCCTCCTCTGGCAGGGTATCTACTGCGCAGGTGGCACCCTTGGCACCAGCCTTGTTGCTGCCCGAGTTGGGTCCAGGTTTAGCGCTGGAGGCAGTGGAACTCTGCGATTCGGAATTCTGCGACCCCTGTGAGTTCTCGGGTGCCGTAGAGTTCTGATCTCCACCATCGAGCCCCAGATAGCTACCAGCCAACACCAGGGCGGCAGCGCCTACGCCGCTCGCAATCTTCTTCCATTCAGCCATGGCTAGTATCTTTCCATATCTGTTGCCACCGGCACGTTTTTGGGTTGGGCGCGGGCGGTTCGTCGTTAAGCGAAACCTCTACGGCGGAGTCGATTGGACGGGTTGGGTAAGGTTATTTTCATGGCTAGGGGAAGAATTCCGGACTCCGATATCGCGGCGATCCGCGAGCGGACTCCGATTGAGGAGATCGTTGCGGAATACGTGAACCTCAAACCGGCTGGCGCGGATTCTCTGAAAGGGCTTTCGCCTTTTAAAGACGAGCGCACGCCGTCGTTCCACGTACGCCCCAATCATGGCTATTACCACTGCTTTTCCACTGGCAAGGGCGGTGATGTATTTAGCTTCCTCATGGAGATGGAACACCTGTCTTTCCCGGAGGCTGTCGAAGCCTGTGCGGAGAAAATTGGCTTCCACATTAACTATGAGGGCGGCGGCACAGGTCGTCGCGAGGAACCGGGAACCCGACAGCGTCTCATCGCCGCAAACCGCGAGGCACAGAAGTTCTACCGCGAACAGTTCTCCACGCCAGCGGCAGCACCCGCGCGAGAGTTTCTGGAAAACCGTGGCTTCACCGCCGAGCACGCGGCACAGTTCGGCTGTGGCTACTCGCCGGCCGGCTGGGACACTCTAACCAAGCACCTGCAGCGTCTGGGCTTCAGCTTCGAAGAGCTGGATAAGGCGGGTCTTTCCAAGATGGGGCGGATGGGGCCGATCGATCGTTTCCACCGTCGTCTCATGTGGCCGATTCGCAATATGTCCGGCGATGTCATCGGCTTCGGTGCCCGCAAGCTTTTCGACGATGACAACCTGGGCAAGTACATGAACACTCCCGAGACCATGCTGTACAAGAAGTCCAAGGTACTCTTCGGCCTGGATTTGGCCAAGAAGGACATTGCTGCTGGCCACCAGGCCGTGATCGTTGAGGGCTACACCGACGTCATGGCCATGCACGCCTCGGGTGTGACCACGGCCGTCGCGTCCTGTGGTACCGCTTTTGGCGAGGAACACCTCCAGCTGCTGCGCCGTCTCATGCTCGACGACAACTTCTTCCGCGGCGAACTCATCTACACCTTCGACGGCGACGAGGCAGGGCAGAAGGCCGCCATGCGCGCCTTCGAGGGGGAGCAGAACTTCACCGGCCAGTCCTACGTCGCGGTCGCGCCGGACGGCATGGATCCGTGCGATTTGCGCCAGAAGAAGGGCGAGGCCGCAGTGCGCGATCTCGTCGCTTCACGACGGCCATTGATCGAATTTGTCCTCCGCACGCTTCTGGCCGACTACGACCTGACCACCGCTAATGGCAGGGTCTCCGGGCTGCGCCGCGTGGTGCCTGTCCTGGCCCAGCTCAAGGACGCGGCGCTGCGCGATGAGTATGCCCGCGAAGTTGCCGGCTGGATCGGCTGGAATGATGAGGCCGAGCTGGTACAGCGTGTCCGCGAGGAGGCCAGTCGGCCACAGAGCGAAAAACGCACTCCCTACCAGCGTCGCCAAGAAGAGGCCCGTGCCCGCGAAGAGGCGGAGGAAGCGCGGCGCCGGCGCAACCCGGCACTGCCGTATCCAAATCCGCGGGACTCTGTGCTCTATGCGCAGCGTGAGGCCCTCAAGCTGGCAATTCAGGAGCCCGCCACCACCGGCCCGGTATTCGATGCGCTCGCACCCGAGACCTTTGGGCATCCGACCTACCGAGCGGTATTCGACGCCATCATGGCTGCAGGTGGTGCCTGCGGGGAAGCGGCCACACAGCCACATAGTTGGGCGACCGCAATTATGGATCAGGCGCGGGAGGACGTCGTCAAGCATCTCGTGACTGAGCTGGGGGTGGAGCAAATCGCTGTCGATGCGGAGACGCTGCGCCCGTATGCGCAGGCGATTCTGGCGCGACTGCAGGAAGTGTGGGTCGGTGACCAGATTGCACAGCTGAAAGCGATGCTCTCGCGGATGCGCCCCTCAGACGACGAAACCGCCTATAACACGCTGTTCGCGGATTTGCTCGCGATGGAGCAGTACCGCCGCGAACTGCAAGCAGAGGCGGTCAAGGTTGTATTTGAGTAGCTAGTGGCTAGCAGTTTCTAGGCGCCAGCCACCCGTCAGCAGCTAGCGACTAGTAGCCGCGGCGAATCCACTCTTCCAAGTGTGGAGCCTCGCGACCAATCGTCGTGTGATCGCCATGACCCGTGCGGACAGTCGTTTCCGCAGGCAGGGTCAGCAGGTTGTCGCGGATGGAGTTAATAATCGTGTCGAAATCCGAGTAGGACCGGCCGGTCGCTCCAGGACCGCCGGAAAACAGCGTGTCACCCGAGAACAGCTCCGCGGCCTCCGGCACGTACAGACAGCACGAGCCAGGGGAGTGGCCCGGAGTGTTAATAATGACAACCTCCGTGCCCGCAATCTCCAGGCGCTGACCGTGTGCGAGGTCCTCGTGCGCCAGGTTCGGCCAGGACTGCTCCCACAGCATCTGGTCGCCCGGGTGGACCAGCAGGGGAGCGTCGAGCTTTTCCTGCAGCTCAGGTGCCACAGTGATGTGATCGTTGTGTGCGTGGGTGCACACGATGGCCTTTACCTTGCGGCCATCCACCGCATCAATAATTGGCTGCGCCTCATGCGCCGCATCGATGACAATGACCTCACGGTCGTCGCCGAGCACCCATACGTTGTTGTCTACGTCCCACGTACCACCGTCGAGCGAGAACGTGCCCGACGTCAGAACGTGGTCGACTCTCAAATCCTTGTTCACAGCGTCACCACCGATCGCAGTACCTTACCGGCCTTCATAGTTTCGAAAGCCTCATCAACATCTTCAATGCCAATGCGCTCCGTTACGAAGCCCTCCAACGGCAGGCGGTTTTGCAACGACAGATCTACCAGCATCGGGAAGTCCCGCTCCGGCAGGCAGTCGCCGTACCAGGACGACTTCAGTGCACCACCGCGGCTAAACACATCCGCCAGCGGGATGTCCAGCTCCATCGTCGGCGCCGGAACGCCGACCAGAACAACACGTCCAGCCAGGTCACGGGCGTAGAACGCCTGCTTGTAAGTTTCCGGACGGCCGACCGCATCAATCACGACGTCAGCACCGAAACCGTCGGTCAGCTCACGCACTCGCTTAACGACGGGATCCTCTTCCCCGGTGCCCTTATCGCTCTTAGTCAGCTCCGCAGAGTTAATGGTCTCGGTCGCGCCGAATTCGCGGGCGGTGTCGAGCTTCTCGTCCGAGATATCGATGGCAATAATCGTGCTAGCGCCAGCCAGCTTGGCACCGGCGATAGCGGCGGTACCAACGCCACCGCAGCCGATGACGGCTACTGATTCACCGCGCTTGACCTCGCCGGTGTTGATGGCCGCACCGATGCCGGCCATGACGCCGCAGCCAAGCAGACCCGCAACGGCCGGATCGGCTGCCGAATCGACCTTGGTGCACTGGCCCTCGTGGACGAGGGTGGCATCCGCAAAAGCGCCGATTCCAAGTGCTGGGGTGAGGACCGTGCCGTCGTCAAGCGTCATGGGCTTGGAGGCGTTGAAAGTGCTAAAGCAGTACTGTGACTCACCACGCTTACAGGCGCGGCACTCGCCACAGACGGCGCGCCAATTGAGGACAACGAAATCGCCGACGGCAACATGCGTGACCTCTTCGCCAACCTCGGAGACTACGCCTGCGGCCTCGTGGCCGAGGAAGAACGGGTACTCGTCGGCGATATCGCCGTCGCGGTAAGCCAGATCGGTATGGCACACGCCGCAGGCCTGGATGTCAACAATGACATCGTTCGGGCCCGGGGATGGGATGTGGATATCTGTAAGTTCTACCGGTGCACCCTTCTCGCGTGCGATAACACCGCGAACAACGCGTGCGGTTTGCTCGGTGTTTTCGGTTCCGTTGGTTTGTTCAGACATAAGTCCCATCGTATGAACGCGGTACGAAAAGTGCATGATGGAAAGCGTTTTCAGTACTGCTGGGGGCTTCGTTGGGCTGTGTGAGATTGCGTGGATTGTGTGGATTGCACGGATTGTGTGGTTTCAAGAACTCACAACAATGTCATGGCCGATGGGAATAAGATGCCTAAATGAACCTCTGACCTGGCGATTTGTGAGTTTCAAGGGGTCTGGGTAAAGTATCTACCCGTCGCAAGGAACGGTGTGGCCGAAGTATGGTTTAGCTAGTTCTTGGCGGTGAGTATTCCTCCATAGCTCAATGGCAGAGCATTCGACTGTTAATCGAAGGGTTGCTGGTTCGAGTCCAGCTGGAGGAGCAATTAAGCCAGGTCAGAGAGTTTTTCTCTGGCCTGGTTTTTTATTCGCAGTGTTAATCCACTAAAACAATCATTAAATATTCGGGCCAAAGGACAAAATTCGTGTCTTTCCCCGACGCGCCCCGGCTGGTTATTGAGGGGTTGGGCCGTGGGAGTGAGCGGTCTATTTTCTATTCCGCCACTTATGGCCAAGTTTCGGGGTCTTGTCGATGGTTTTTCGGCACTTATGCGCACGGTATTGGCCGGGTCTCTCACATGTCGATGAGGTATTCACTTATGGCCACGCTCCAGCGCATCGATAGGTGAATACCTTGGCCACAAGTCGCTGGAGTCTTGGGCCAGAGCGCTGGAGCCGAAAGCTTGCCACTTACTCGCCATTTATGCGGGGGTTCTAGAATCCCAATAGCGCAATGACAAGTGAAGAGGAGCCATCACGGCATCGCGGCAGCACGCCACGTATGGCTCGAAGATGACGTATGGCTCGACAGTAACGTTTGGCTCTGTATACGCGACCATATGTACACATTTGCGCCACAGGTCACTTTTGGGCCATAGGCGGACAGTTAAGCCATAAGTGGACAGGCGCATAGGAGGCGATGGAGCACTTTTTTTTTTGGGGGGGGGGCACAAAGCTGCCCGAGCTAGCCAGTACCTGAGTACTTAGAGACGTGGGCGCTATGAGTTCCCCAGCCGAAGCCGCAGGTGGCGCGGTTGGGCTGGGGCGCGGGGACCGTCGTAAAGCTAAAGGTTAGACCTGATCCAGGAGGTCCCAGAGTGTCGAACTGTGGATAATCTGCAGGTCGTGGGCTTCGGGCGCGACGTTGACGTGGCCGGGCATGAGCGTCACGGACGAATGCGTGTGACCGTGAACGATGCCGGTCCAACGATTAGCGTGCGGAGCCCAGCGGACGGCATTCTTGGACGCGGTCCGATCCATCAGCGTGGGGTAGTGGTTGAAGAGATAGGCCTTCTTGCCCTGTTTAATCTGGAGATTCAGGCTGATGAGGTCAAAGACATTCTGGAAGGCGCCCATCCATTCCATCTGCACCGCAGGCTGGAACTTGGGGTGAATCTGATCGTGGTTACCAGGAGTCAGAATCATGGTGAGGTTGCGCGCTGACTTGACCTCGGCCAGCTTCTCCAGCGCGTAGGTATCTTCGTGGACCGAAATATGGGTTAAGTAGCAAAAAGTGTGTCTGGTCGGCGTTTCGCCGGTGGGCACCTTTTTCCGTTTAGTCCCAATGCGAGTTACTGGCCACGTTTATGACCGGTGGCGTTGGGCCGATCCGAGTTACTGACTGTGGTTATGTCAAAAATGGCCCGGAAAATTGCCTGAAAGTGTCATAAGTTCGCACAGTTTCACATTTGCAGCCCGCAAGTTTCCGGGTTGTCGGTTTTTCTACTTAGCCCACTCTATGCTCGGAGGGTTTTGCGCCTGTGAGCGTAACTCGATTCTCCGTTGGAGGGGGAGAGAGACTCAGTCACGCTGCAGGTCTCCTCACGTAACCTGGGACGCATGAGGCTCGACAATATAACCCGCCCCTTGCTGGCGTCCTTTTTCGCCGCGGTCGCGTGGAGTGTTTTAGGTGGGCTAATCTTGCCGGAGCCCAATCTCGCCTACGACGAAGGAATTGCGTCGTGGATCGTGTCCATGCTGGTCTCAGTAGTGCTGGTCGGAGCAATAGCTGTTTTTGCCGGTGATGGTTCGTCGGCCCGGGGGATGACCAGCGCGCGGAGCATTGCCGCAGCAGCTACCGGCGCAGGAATTGCTGCGCTTGGCGATTTTGCATTCCTATTTCTCACCACGCCGCCCGACGGGCAGGACGGCCTAGCCGTCGCCTATGTCGTGTTCTTTTACATCCCGCTACTATTTATCGGCGGATGGGCCGCCAGCGCCGCGATTAATCGGATGCGTAGGTGGTACCGGCAAGTGAAGAAAGAAAGAGAGGCCTAGCTGGCGGCCGTGAGCTAGGCCTCTAAATTTGGAGTCGCCAGCGCCTGGTGCGTCAGGTTAAGGCCGACTATCGAAACCGGCTAGGCGCGGAGGGCGTTTTTTGGGGGCGGGCAAGGCAATTGTCGACACCTTTATCGGACGTGAATCGGAATCGAAAGATTGCCCAGCCCAGAGGGAGCGGATTTTTAGAACAGGCCAGTCGGGTTCTCGTCGTAAGAGACGAGCATGCACTTGGTCTCCTGGTAGTGCTCGAGCATCATCAAGTGATTCTCGCGGCCGATACCGGACTGCTTGTAACCGCCGAAGGCTGCGTGAGCAGGGTAGCTGTGGTAATTATTCACCCATACGCGACCGGCCTGGATACCGCGGGCAGCGCGGTAGGCGTTGTTCTGGTTGCGGCTCCACACGCCAGCGCCAAGGCCATAGATGGTGTCGTTGGCAATTTCGAGAGCCTCTTCCAGGGTCTTGAAGGTTGTTACGGCCAGGACCGGGCCGAAGATCTCCTCGCGGAAGAAGCGCATCGAGTTGTCGCCCTTAAAGATTGTCGGCTCGATGTAGAATCCTCCCTCCAGTCCTTCGGGCTTGGCGACGTTGCCACCGGTGAGGACCTCGGCGCCCTCCTTCGGTCCGGATTCCAAGTAGCCGGAGATCTTGTCCAGCTGCTCCTGGGAGGCCTGGGCGCCCATCTGCACCGACGTATCTAGCGGGTTGCCGGTCTTAATCTGCTTGACGCGCTCGACCGCGAGCTTCAGGAACTCATCAGCGATGTCTTCGTGAACCAGGGCTCGCGACGGGCAGGTGCAGACCTCGCCCTGGTTCAACGCGAACATGGCCAGGCCCTCGACGCACTTTTCGCGGAACGCGTCGTCGGCGTCCATGACATCGGGGAAGAATATGGACGGGGACTTGCCGCCGAGCTCCAGCGTGATCGGAATAATCTTGTCGGACACTGCCTTGTTAATCAGCTGGCCCACGGCAGTCGATCCGGTGAACGCAATCTTGGAAATCCGGTCGCTTGCAGTCAGCGCAGCACCAGCCTCGGTGCCGAGGCCATTGACAATGTTGAGGACGCCGTCAGGAATCAGATCGGCGATGATCTCAGTGAGCATGAGAATCGACGCGGGGGTCTGCTCTGCGGGCTTGAGTACGATGCAGTTGCCGGCGGCCAGGGCCGGGGCGATTTTCCACGCGGCCATCAGGAGGGGGAAGTTCCACGGGATGATCTGGCCGACGACGCCGAGTGGCTCGTGGAAGTGGTAGGCGACCGTGTTGTCGTCGATTTGCGAGATGCGCCCTTCCTGCGTGCGGGTGGCGCCGGCGAAGTAGCGGAAGTGGTCGATGGCGAGGGGGATGTCAGCGGCGAGAGTCTCGCGGATGGCCTTACCGTTCTCCCAGGTCTCGGCGACTGCAATCTTCTCAAGGTTTTCCTCCAGGCGGTCTGCGATGCGGTGGAGGATCAGCGCCCGCTCGGCCGCAGGGACCGCGGCCCAGGAGTCCTTCGCTTTGTGTGCGGCGTCGAGGGCGAGCTCAATGTCTTTCTCGTTAGACCGCGGTACCCGGCAGAAAACCTCGCCCGTAATCGGGGTGGAGTTGTCCATGTACTGCCCGTCTACTGGGGGTGTCCACTTACCGCCGATGAAATTCTCGTACTGCTCCTTGTACGTGAAGATTGCATCGGGGGTGCCGGGGTTGGCATAAACAGTCATGTAGACACGTCCTTTCGGTGGGAAAACAACAAACGTACGAGCCAACTTTAAAGTGTGACTTGTGCTACTAGCAACACTTATTTTTTCATCGCCTTTGCGAGCGATGCGATTGCTGCCGACCCTAAATCTGCCCCGACGTCGCCGTGAGAAATTCCAAGATTGCTCGCACACGGCGGTTTTCCTCGCCGGGCTCCAGATGCAGCTTCATAAAGATGTTGGACACGTGTTTCGCCACTGCCGCCCCGGAAAGCACGAGGTCATCGGCAATCTGCTTATTGGACTTGCCTCGTGCCATCAGCTCGAGCACTTCGCGTTCGCGCGCCGTTAAACTGGCTAGCCCCGATTTGCCGGACTGCATCAATGCCGTCGCCACATCAGGGTCAATCACCACGCCACCACCTGCGACGACCTCGAGCGAACCCAAGAAGTCCAGCACCTGGCCAACGCGGTCTTTGAGCAGATACCCGGTCCCGCCACTCGAGCTGCTGCCACTCGAGCCGACCCCAGTACCAACCCCAGCACTACCTCCAGCACCGCCCGGCGAGAACAACTCACGCGCATACGCCGGCGCCACATACTGCGACAACACCATCACATTCAGCTGCGGATAACGCTCGCGCAACTCGACCGCCGCCCGCAGGCCGTCGTCACTCATCTTCGGTGGCATGCGCACATCGGTAATCACCAGATCTGGCAACTCGCCCGTGTCATCAAAACGGTCATCGATGTCCGCCACCAGGCCGTGGGCAGTATCGACCATCGCAATGACTTCATGTCCACGCTTTTCGACGAGCCCCGCGACCCCCTCCCGCAGGAGTGCCGAGTCATCCGCAATGACAATTTTCATTTTTTCTCCGCACCTTTCTTCTCCACGCTTTCCATATCCACGCCTTCCATTTCTCCAATGCCCGATTCCCAGCGATTTAGCATCAAGGGAATTCTGGCTATTACCTGCGTTGGCCCGCCTTCGGGAGAGTGCATGGTCATCGCACCGTCGAAAGTAGCTAGACGCTCTTTCATGCCCCGCAATCCGCGCCCCAACTTCGCACCACCGGGGCCTTGGTCGGTAATTGAAATATTCAGTGTTTGATCTGAGGTGAGCAACACAGAAACAGGGGCATTCGGTGCATATTTCGCCGCATTAGTCAGTACTTCTGCACAGAAAAAATATGCCGCGGCGAGCACGCTTTCCTCCAATTCCGGCAGGGGATAGGGAGTGTGCACAACAACGTGAGGGCCATACCCTTCAGCAATTTCCTCAACAGCCGCTTGCAGACCGCGATCGCGCAACACCTGCGGGTGAATTCCGTGGACTGTTCGTCGCAAAGCACGTAATCCATCCTCCAAATGGCCGTGCGTTTCCGCCAAGAGCTGCATTAGTTCCTCATTGCCAGTATTGGATGCCTCTAATTCCGCAAGTCCTAATTTCATTGAAGCCGCAACAATGTATTGCTGAGCTCCGTCGTGGAGGTCATTTTCAATGCGGCGACGTTCAATCTCAAAGGCTTCGGCAATTGTTCGTCGTGAAGCGGTAAGTTCGGCGATGCGGGCGGCGGCGGATTCCTCGTAGCTGCGTTTATGCGCTTTTTCGCGGCGGTTCGCGCCGATATATTTGCGGAAATAATCCTTCAGCTCCATAGTTTCCTATGGTACGAAAGCTCTGTGTGCGGAGGAATTAATTTCCGGCATGGTAGACCTAGCACTACCGCAAAAGGAAAGTGGGCACGGTGTTGAAATCGCCTCCGTGCGAGTGAAATGAGTGTCATGACAGAGAACAACAGCCCAAGAAACGCACGACTTTGTATTCGTGACATCACTAAGTCCTACAATTCCGCTCCCGTTCTCACCGGCATTTCGCTGACCATTGAGCCCGGCGAAACCGTTGCAGTCATGGGACCGTCCGGTTCTGGTAAGTCCACGTTGCTGCACTGCATGTCCGGCGTGTTGCTGCCGGACGACGGCGACGTCATCTTCGGTGACACCAAGATCAATTCGCTTTCCGACGCCGACCGCTCCGCCCTCCGCCTGCACGACTTCGGCTTCGTCTTCCAAGACGGCCAGCTCCTGCCCGAGCTGACTGCCAGGGAAAACGTCGCTTTGCCAATGATTCTGCAGGGCAGGAAGCGCTCAACGTCACTCGCGCTTGCCGACGATGTACTCAGCCGCCTGGGCCTAAAAGACCTCACGCGCCGTCGCCCAGGACAAATGTCCGGCGGTCAAGCGCAACGTGTGGCCATTGCCCGCGCGATGGCCGGTGAGCCAGGTGTCATCTTTGCTGATGAGCCGACTGGCGCGTTGGACCAGTCCACAGGTCATGAGGTCATGCAGCAACTGATTGCGTTGGTGGAGCAGACCGGCACGACCTTGGTGATGGTTACTCACGATGTGAGGGTGGCCGACTGGTGTCGTCGACGTGTGGAGATCCGCGATGGCCTGATTCACGACGACCGCCTGCTGGCAGGAGCGGAGGTTACAAAGTGAGCACCGTAACTGAAGCACCAAAACCTCAAAGAATCCCTACCGGCGCACTAGCGGACCTGAGCACGCGGCTGCAGCGCGCCGGGCGTGAATCCCATTCGGGAAACGGCTGGTTATCCGCATTGTCCGTGGTGGCCATGACCGTGAGTACCTGGTTGGCGTTGGTCGTCGTCGGTGGCACGGCCATGTTTTACCGCCGTTGGCAGGCTGAGCCAAAGCTGCCGCCGAACCCAACGCCTGAGGATTACATGAATCAAGGTCAGGGCGAGATGTACCTGCAGCTGGCACTCGTGGCCTGTGTTTTTGTGATTCCGGCAATGGTTTCGCTGGTGGCACAGTCGGCGGTGCTTGGCGCTGCAGGGCGGGAGCAGCGACTGGCAACTCTGCGCTTGATTGGTCTGTCTAACAGGGCAGTTACACGCATGGTTATTATCGAAACCCTCGTGTTGGCGGCTGTTGGGCTTGTGGTGGGCACGCTCTTGTCGGTTGCCACCGCGCCATTCTGGGCGATGATCAAGTTCGATAATGACTACCTGGATACCTGGGACATGCTGCTGTCTTGGTGGGGCTACCCACTCGTCTGGGGTGCCGTGGTGCTTCTCGCGCTCTTTGCGGCTGTGGTTGGTTTGCGTAGGGTGATGATTTCACCGCTTGGCGTTAGCCGTAAAGAAGTGCCCAAGTCGATGAAGGCATGGCGCATGATTGTGGCCGCTGTTATCGGTGCGGGTGTGCTGTACGTGGTTGGCAACTCCAATATCGCGGGTGGAACCCTCTCGACCATAATTGGTGTCGCAGCGATGATGTACCTGATGGTCTGGGCAATTGGCCTAGTGGCGCCTTTCTTTATCCAGCTTGTTGCCCGCATCTCCAGCTTCTTCGGTACTTCAAGTGATTTTGTGGCGACGCGACGAGTAGCCACTAACGCTAAGGAATCGTGGCGTCGAGTAAGTTCCATGGCCTTCCTGTCTCTGCTGCTTGGCTACACAATGATGGTGCCTGGCGAAGACAAGATTGAAGAAGTCGCAGACGCCACATTCGCGCACGATATTGCAACAGGTGTGACTATTACCTTCGTAATCGGCTTCATTCTGCTGCTGGTATCGACCGTGCTGACTCAGGCCTCAGCTGTCTATGAAGAGGCATCGCTGACAAAGGCGCTGGACTTCATCGGTACTCCAATCACCTTCCACCGCACGGTCACTTTTAAGCAGACATTCTTCCCCATGCTTGTGACCAGCATCTTCGGCTTTGTCATGGGTGCGCTGTTGGGGGCGTTCATGTTCGGTCCGGTCGCGAACGAAATCACTTTTGGGCAACGCTCACTTGTTGTTGCGCTGGCGTACGTCTTGGGAGTTTTGGCAGTTGGCGCTGCGACCTTGGCTGTCGATCCACTTCGCCGCAAGCTGCTGGGACGTCAGATTCGCCACAACGACTAGTCGCCATTGCAACGACTAGTTGCCATTAAAAGGGCAGTGGAGTGGCCGTGCAGTGGTGCTCGGCCAGTTCCTTAGGGTTCAACTTGAGGATTAGAGCTCGTAACCAACTGTGGTTCATCTGATAACCAAGCATTCATCTCACAACCACGTAATTTCTACCTCTGACTTTTAGCCTGAGGGCATGCGTACCTACGTGCTTGATACCTCGGTCCTGCTGTCCGATCCCCACGCCACCAAGAAGTTCGACGAGCACCAAGTTGTGCTTCCGCTGGTCGTGGTGAGTGAGTTGGAGGCCAAGCGCCACCACCCAGAGCTGGGGTGGTTCGCCCGAGAAGCGCTCCGTTTCCTCGAAGAGCTGCGCTACCGCTACGGCCACCTGGACCGGCCTGTGCCCGCCAATGACCTTGGCGGGTTTATGCATATTGAGCTCAACCACTCCGATCCTTCCATCCTCCCCGCAGGCTTCCGCACCGCCGAAAATGATCACCGCATTCTCGCTTGCGCCCTTAACCTTCAGCACGATGGCCATGATGTCGTGCTGGTCACCAAGGACATTCCGCTTCGCGTTAAGGCTGGGGCGGTGGGATTGCCTGCCGACGATTACCGCGCCCAGGACGTCGTACTGACTGGGTACTCGGGAATGGTGGAAGTGGACGTCGACCCGGAGGAAATTGATCGTCTCTTCGCCAATGGCTTTTTGGAGCTCGAGCAGGTTCAGGAGCAGCCGCTGCACTGCGGCGTGCAGCTCAGCGCCGGTAGCCAGTCTGCGCTGGCAAGGGTGAGCGCCCCGGGCGTCGTCAAGCTTGTGCGGGGCGATACGGAGGCGTTTGGGCTGAAGGGGCGGTCGGCGGAGCAGCGTGTGGCGCTCGACCTGCTGTTGGATGACTCGGTGGGGATTGTTTCCCTCGGCGGCCGAGCCGGCACGGGTAAGTCGGCGCTTGCGCTGTGCGCGGGTCTGGAGTCGGTGCTGGAGCGCGGTCTGCATCGCCGAATCGTGGTGTTTCGTCCGCTCTACGCGGTCGGTGGCCAGAACCTTGGTTACCTGCCCGGTAGTGAGGACGAAAAGATGAACCCGTGGGCGCAGGCTGTTTACGACACGCTGGAGGGGCTGGTCTCGGAGAACGTCATGGATGAGATTGCCTCGCGCGACATGCTAGAGGTACTGCCGTTGACTCACATTCGCGGTCGTAGCCTGCATGACAGCTTCGTGATTGTCGATGAGGCACAGTCGCTGGAGCGCAACGTACTGCTGACGGTACTGTCGCGTCTTGGTAGCAATTCCCGGGTCATCCTTACGCACGATGTGGCGCAGCGTGACAACCTGCGCGTCGGCCGCCATGACGGTGTACAGGCGGTGATTGAAAAACTCAAGGGTAATGAGCTTTTTGCACACATCACGCTGAAGCGCTCGGAGCGCTCGAAGATTGCGGAGCTCGTGACGGGGCTGCTCGATTAAGAGTAAGCTTATGAGGCAGATACGTAGGAGCTGTTCCTGCGGTTACTTTCACTCGGATCGTTCGGCACGTACCTGCCGATGAAAGGTTTGCATTCACATGGCTACTGTGACTTTTTCTGATGCCACTCGCATTTACCCTGGTGCGACGAAGCCTTCTGTGGACAAGTTCAACTTGGAAATTGCCGATGGTGAGTTCCTGGTTCTGGTGGGCCCCTCCGGTTGTGGTAAGTCCACAACACTGCGCATGCTTGCCGGTCTGGAAGAAGTCAATGAGGGCAAGATTTTCATTGGAGATCGTGATGTGACCAATGTCTCGCCCAAGGATCGCGATATTGCGATGGTCTTCCAGAACTACGCACTGTACCCGCATATGACGGTGCGCGAGAACATGGGCTTCGCGCTCAAGATTGCTGGTGTGGACAAGGACGAGATTGACCGTCGTGTCGAAGAGGCTGCAAAGACTCTGGATCTAACTCAGTTCCTGGACCGCAAGCCTAAGGCTCTGTCCGGTGGTCAGCGTCAGCGTGTGGCAATGGGGCGTGCGATTGTGCGCAAGCCGCAGGTGTTCCTGATGGACGAGCCGTTGTCGAACCTGGACGCGAAGCTGCGTGTTCAAACCCGCACACAGATTGCGGCCATGCAGCGTCGGATGGGCGTGACCACGATGTATGTCACCCACGATCAGACTGAGGCGCTGACCATGGGCGACCGCATCGCCGTTATTAACTTCGGTGTTCTGCAGCAGGTCGGTACTCCGCGTGAACTCTACGAAACCCCGGCAAACGAATTCGTCGCAGGCTTCATTGGCTCACCTGCGATGAACCTGGGCACGTTCAACGTCTCGAATGGTTACGCCACGTTGGGTGAGGCCAAGATTAAGCTGCCGGAAGCAACACTTGCTGCAATCGTGCCGGAGGATCAGAACCAGATTATTGTGGGCTTCCGTCCGGAGGCATTTGACCTGGTCGAGGGGCCGGGCGATGACGTCATTCCGGTGCAGGTCAATTTGGTCGAGGAATTGGGCTCCGATGCATTCATGTATGGCGACCTCGTCGGTGGTGGAGCACTGAGTTCCGGATCCTCCTCTAATCCGGACGAAGAGGAGCACGGTCAGGTGGTTATTCGTACCGCCCCGCGCACCGCGCCGAAGTTGGGCTCGGTAGTTTACGGCAAGATTCGCCCGGGCATGCTGCACCTGTTCTCTAAGTCGACTGGTATGCGCCTTCCAGCTTAAACTCCTACGTTTAGATGAAATGAGTAGCTGGTAGGGCAGCAGGACAGTTTTAGGAGCCACCGTGTCGGAAACTATGAAAATAGCCGCGACAACGGTGGCTTCGAAGCTTTTGCGCCTTCCTTGGCATATACCTCTGGAACAGTGGCCAGATGATTTGTTAGCCGCCCTACCTCAGGGAATTTCCCGGCACATTGTCCGATTCGTCAACTTAGACGACCGCGTCATTGCAGTGAAAGAAATTGGTCAGTTCACTGCTCATCATGAATACCGAATGTTGCGTGACCTGATCAGGCTCGGTGCTCCATCGGTTCGCCCGCTCGCGGTAATTACCGGCCGTAAGGATGCAGATGGCGAACCGTTAACTGCCGCACTCGTCACAGAACATCTCGAGTATTCGCTGCCGTATCGTGCAGTTTTTTCTCAACAGGTCACCCGCGAAACTGTGGTTCGCCTGATTGACTCTTTAGCAGTTCTGCTAGTTCGTCTGCATCTGCTTGGTTTTTACTGGGGTGACGTGTCGCTGTCGAACACTCTGTTTCGTCGTGACGCAGATGCCTTTTCCGCCTACCTTGTCGACGCGGAGACGGGAGATTTGCAAGGTACGCTCTCAGATTCCCGCAGGCTCTACGATGTCGACGTTGCCCATACCAATATCATCGGGGAGCTCATGGATCTGCAGGCCGGCGGATTCCTGGATCCTGAAATGGATGTAATTGCGGTGGGTAGACGCATTATTGAGCGTTATGAAGATCTGTGGCAAGAGCTGACGGGGGAAGAATCCATCGGTGTTGAGGAGCCTTGGCTTGTCGATGAGCGGATGCGCAGGCTCAATGACCTCGGTTTCGATGTCGGTGAGCTGAAAGTCACGAGTGATGGTGGCCGCGTTGTGTTCCGACCACGGGTGGTTGACGCAGGCCATCATCATCGGCAGCTGATGCGGCTGACAGGATTGGACGTGCAAGAGGGGCAAGCGAGGAGGATGCTCAATAGTATGCAGACCTTTCGGTTGTCGGAAGGTCTGGAAGGGATCCCGCTAGAGCAAGTTGCGCACCGATGGCTGCGTGAAGTTTTCGAGGCCACAATCCTGGCTGTGCCCGAGGGGCTGCGTGGAAGGCTGCAGGATGCGCAGATTTTCCACGAGGTCTTGGAACATCGCTGGTACATAGCGGAAAAACGCCGTGCGGATGTGCCGCTTCAAGAAGCGGTGCAGAGCTACGTGGCCCGAGTGTTGCCCGGGCATCGCGACGAGTCCGTATATCTTCCGGCGAGCGATGAGGTCGAGTAGCTCTCTAAAAGCAGACTGCTGAGCGTACGATTATTTCAAAAGTGACAACCAAACGACCTACCAGAATGTATATAAAAATATACATACAGGCCAAACAGGGGTACTTTTGGCGGTCGGGTGGTTGTCGGGTCTGTGTGTGATTGTCGCGGCCAGGTGCTTGCTTTGGTGTCGGTAGATGGCTCTGTTCAGTGAAAACAGCTCGAGAACAGCTCTAATTCTAGGTGTGTTTTCGAGAGCTTTTACTATTTTTCTCCTTTGCATTTGTTCACAGCTGACTGAAGGCCAACCTAAATTGGTTTTGGTCAAGTAAGATTTTGGTGAGACCGAATGCCCGCGTGGGTGGCATCGAAGTTCGCATGAAAGGCTACTTCTAGCCGCAGGGCGGGATAATCCAATTAGGCCACGGCTGTTGGCAAATATCCGTCCGAATTACTCGGAGGGTGCCATTGAAGTGGCCTTTCTTCTCAAGGGAGAAAATATAGTGAAGAACTTCAAGCGCCTTTCAGCTCTGTGTGCAGCAGGCCTGATGGCAACCGCTGGTTTGGTTGCGTGCTCGAGTGATGATGCGGTTGCAGATGGTGGTGTCTACTTCCTTAACTTCAAGCCGGAGCAGGATGCCGCATATCAGAAGATTGCGAAGGCATACACTGACAAGACTGGTGTTCAGGTCAAGGTCGTTACCGCTGCTTCGAATTCCTATGAGCAGACTCTGAAGGCCGAGATTGGTAAAAAGGACGCGCCAACACTGTTCCAAGTCAATGGTCCGGCGGGCCTGCGTACTTGGCAGGAATACATGGCAGACATGTCTGACACTGAAATTGCACAAAACCTCAACGAGGGCATTGAGCCGCTGAAGGGGGAGGACGGCAAGGTATACGGCGTCCCGTTTGCAGTCGAGGGATTTGGCCTGATCTATAACGAAGAGATTATGGACAAGTACTTCGCGATGCCTGATGCCAAGGCCAAGAGCATCGACGAAATCAAGGCCTTCGGAAAGCTGAAGGAAGTCGCTGAGGACATGCAGGCCAAGAAGGACAAGCTGGGAATCTCCGGCACCTTCGCTTCCACCTCGCTCGCATCCGGTGAGGATTGGCGCTGGCAGACGCACTTGGCCAACGGGCCGGTTCATTATGAATTCGAGGACCTTGGCACCAAGGAAACCGCTGATGTGAAGTTCAAGTACAACAAGGAGTTCAAGAACCTCTTTGATTTGTACCTGAATAACTCCACTGTCGAAAAGACTCTGGCCCCGTCGAAGGCTGTGTCCGACTCGATGGCTGAGTTCGCTCAGGGCAAGGCCGCTATGGTTCAGAATGGCAACTGGGCATGGTCCCAGATCAACGATGTCTCTGGCAACGTGGTCAAGCAGGACAAGATTAAGTTCATGCCTATGTACATGGGTCTGAAGGACGAGGATAAGACCGGCATCTCGGTTGGTACTGAAAACTACCTGACGGTCAACTCCAAGGCTTCGGAGGCTTCCCAAAAGGCAACGAAGGACTTCGTCAATTGGCTGTTCAACACCGATGAGGGCAAGAAGTACGTCGTCGAGGATCTTGGATTCATCGCTCCGTTCCAGAACTTCACTGAAGCCGACACCCCGAATGACCCGCTGGCCAAGGAAGTTGCCGCAGCAATTGAGAACGAGGATCTGACCACCATCCCGTGGGACTTCCAGTACTTCCCGTCTCAGCAGTTCAAGGATGATTTTGGCGCAGCGCTGGCGCAGTACGCTTCCGGAAAGATGCCGTGGGACAAGGTTGTCGAGACTTTCGCCGACAGCTGGAATGCGGAATCTCCAAACAATTAAATACCAGCAAATCAAAGGTGAGCCATTCCATCGGTGAGTGTGAAGCGAAAGTTTCTCGTGCATGAACAACCGACGGAATGAGTTCAACCAATGGCAAGGCGGAGCTCGGGGCTCGGTGACCTGTTAAACCGGTCTCGAGGCACCGGGCTCCGCCTTTAGCTTTAGGAGCGGTGTTGTAAATGCAAGCAACATTGAAAAAGTATTTCCCAATTTTCGTGCTACCCACGCTGATTGCCTTTGCAATCGCGTTCTTGGTGCCGTTCGTAATCGGTTTCTTCCTATCATTTACTGACTTCACAACCATCACTAATGCGCAGTGGGTTGGTATCGAGAACTACCAGAAGGCCTTTAGTGAGCGCGAGGGCTTCGTCGCTTCCTTCGGATTCACTCTCATGGTGGTTGTTGTTTCCATCATTACTGTGAACTTGTTCGCGTTCTGGATCGCATGGATTCTGACGCGCAAGCTGAAGGGTACGAACTTCTTCCGAACAGTCTTCTTCATGCCGAACCTTATCGGTGGCATTGTGCTCGGTTACACCTGGCAGTCGATGATCAACGCCGTGCTGGCATCGTACGGTACGACGATTGTGTCCGACTGGAAGTTCGGTTACGCCGGTCTGATCATCCTCATCAACTGGCAGCTGGTCGGCTACATGATGATTATCTATATTGCCGGTCTGCAGAATGTCCCGCCGGAGCTCATTGAAGCTGCGGAGATTGATGGCGCTGGACGCTGGGAGATTCTGCGGCACGTTACTATCCCGATGGTCATGCCATCGATTACCATTTGCCTCTTCTTGACCCTGTCGAACACTTTCAAACTCTTCGATCAAAACTTGGCCCTGACCAATGGTGCGCCGGGTTCAGAGACAGAAATGGTTGCTCTGAACATCGTCAACACCATGTTCAACCGAATTGGTGTGGAGGGCGTTGGTCAAGCCAAGGCAGTAATTTTCGTCGTCGTGGTCGTAGCGATCGCGATGCTGCAGCTGCGTGCTACTCGCAGCAAGGAAGTGGAGGCATAAATGTCTGTCGACGCTGCAATGACCACTGAAACGACCACCAAGCTCCCAAAGTCCAAGCCCGCTAAGCAGGACGAGGCCAAGGTGGGAGGCGTATCTAAGGTCATCATCTACGCGATTCTGGTGTTTTTGACCGTCGTGTTCTTGGGGCCAATCGCGTTCATTATCTTCAACTCGTTCAAGTCCAAGTTCGCAATTTCAGATAACCCCTTCCAGCTGCCACTAGGTGACATGTGGGTCGGGTTCGAAAACTACGCCGTCGGCCTGATGAAGGAGGGCTTCGGCTGGGCGATCGTGTGGTCCTTTGTCATCACGATCCTCTCGGTTATTGCGATTGTGTTCTTCTCTGCGATGACGGCTTACTACATCACGCGGGTGAAGACGTGGTGGACCTCGCTGCTGTATTACCTGTTTGTGTTCTCGATGGTCATCCCGTTCCAGATGGTGATGTTCCCGACCGTCAAGATCGCCGACATGCTGCATTTGAACAACCCAATCGGCATTGTGGTTCTCTACTTGGGCTTTGGTTCTGGTCTGTCGGTATTCATGTTTGCCGGCTTCATCAAGTCGATCCCGATCGATATCGAGGAAGCCGCGATGATTGACGGCGCATCTCCGATGCAGAACTACTTCCGCATCGTTTTGCCCATGCTCAAGCCGACTGCAGTGACAGTCGCAATTCTTAACGCGATGTGGGTATGGAACGACTACCTGCTGCCGTACCTGGTCATTGGCCTGTCCACTAAGTACAAGACCATCCCGGTTGTCGTGCAGAGCTTCGTTGGCTCCAACGGTAACCGTGACCTTGGCGCGATGATGGCAATGCTGGTGCTCGCAATCATTCCGATTGTGATCTTCTACGTCGCTACCCAGAAGCACATTATCGAGGGTGTTGCTGCGGGCGCCGTTAAGGGGTAGTCGCCTAAGCGTTAGCGCATAGGGCGCCAAGCACCGCGTTTTACGAAAGCGAAAGCCTCAACCGCGTAGGTTGAGGCTTTCGTCTGTTAATCAGCCTTTATTAGGATATGAACTCGTGGATAGATTTTTCAGCACCGATACAAAGTTCTACGCAGCCTGGTCGCTGTTAGCAGACCTTGTAATCATCAACCTGCTGATGATCGTCGCATCCATCCCGATAGTCACTGCAGGCGCAGCAACTCGCGCTGGAGTAGTGGTCGCTCGCGATATGGTCCGTGACGAGGGCTCGAGGCCCGTACGGCGTTACTTACGCGCCCTGTTGGACAATTGGCGCACACCAACCTTGTGGTGGCTGTTCACCTTGGTTCTCGCCGGTGCCATCGGCTATGAGTTCTACGTTATCTCGCGCGCGGACCTCGGCACTGTCGGCCTAATCTTCGCCGCAGGAGTTACCTCCGGGGCGCTAATACTGCTGGGAATTACCGCGTGGGTCTACTCGCTGTGCTCGCTTTCCGACGGTCAATCGTCGCTACGCCGAACCCTGGCAACGGCCACCAGCATGACCGTCAAAAACCTGCCGCGGACTGCGCTCGCAGTTTTGGCGCTTCTCATCGTGCCCGCGGCCATTTTCTTTTTTCCGGCGAAGATCTACGCGATCGCTACCTATGTCTTCCTCATCGGGTACTCGCTGAGTTGGTATTTAGTGATGCTGGCGCTTGAGCCCGTTCTGCCAGACAATGTTGGGTAGGTTTTCCCACTGGCTCCACTGGCACTGACTTAATCGGTGCCAGCTCGCACACCAGGCTGCTGACGGCCCTTAGCCCTCGTACTCCTTAATCTGGGGAAAGTCCTCCGCCTCGACCATCTCTAGCAGCTTCTCGCGGCGGACAAACGCGGAGCATGCGCCGACCGCCTGTACGGCTGCTGCACCCGCGGCGGTGGCCAGAGGGATGGCGTCGTAAAGCGAGGTACCCTTAGCCAGTTCTGCGGTGAGCGTGCCGACGAACGCATCACCGGAGCCAGTGCCGTCGACAATCTTCTCCTCTGGCAGCTTGAGCGCGGGGTGCTCGTAGATTGTCGGCTCGTCATCGATACCGTCGGAGTGCTGTGCGAAGAGACAGCCGTGGTCGCCGCGGAGCATGATGACGCTGGGGCAGTACTGCAGTAGTGCCTCGAGCTGTGCGCGGTAGTCGGTAGCGCGGATGCCCTCGGCGATGTCCAGGCGACGGATTGTTTCCCAGGCGCCCTTCATATTGACGATCAGCGGATCTGCATGGTCAATCAGCGCAGGTGTAACGGTTACGACCGGATTGAGGTTCAGTACCAGTCGCGCGCTGTACATGGATGCGACGGACGCGATGGCCTCAGTTGCTTCCGGGAGGAGCTCGCCCTGTGCGAGCACGATGTCCGCTGATGCGAACTCGTCGACGAAATCGGTGGGATCGGTCAGCGCATCGGCACCGCGCTGGACAAAAATGACCGGGCGGCCCTTGCGGTTCGTCGCGACGAAAGCGCTGCCGGTCGGCAAATCCCAGGAAGTCTTAATGGAGTGGACATCTACGCCGTGTGCGTTGAGTTCCTCGACCACGACGTCCGCAGCGCGATCCTCACCAACCGTACCGGCCATGACAGCACGGACACCGTCGTAAGCAATGGCAACGGCCTGGTTAGCGCCCTTACCGCCTAGCGAATTAGTGCCGTCATCAACGATGAGCGTGCCACCTTCGGCGGGGACGCTATCGACCTGGACCAGGGTATCTAGGTGGATCGATCCGCATACAACGACGGTTGGATTCTCATTCAGGTCAGGACTCGGCTGCATAAAAATATAGGATAGTCGCGAATTGAAATCCGCGTTGGCCGCCCGGTTTCACGCCCGTCAGAGCCCGCGAATCGATGCCCTACAATCGATGGCTATGGCAAAACTGTACTTCCGCTACGGAACCATGAACAGCGGAAAATCCATCGAGGTCCTTCGCGTCGCCCACAACTACCGCGAGCGCGATATGCGACCGTTGATCGCCAAACCGGCCGTGGATACTTTGGCTGACGGCGACGTGCACTCCCGCATCGGAATTGCGGAACGCGCGCACCTCATCCACGACGGCGATGACCTTTCCTCGCTTGCCGACGGCCACGATTGCCTAATCATCGATGAAGCACAGTTTCTCACCCCCGACCAGGTTGACCAGTTGCTGGGCATTACCCTTCGCGGTACTCCGGTGCTCTGCTATGGCCTGCGTACCGACTTTCGCACGCATGCCTTCCCGGGCTCCCAGCGATTGCTTGAAGTCGCCCACACCATTGAGGAAATTAAGACAATTTGCACCTGTGGGCAGAAGGCCATCTTTACGGCGCGGTTGAACCCGGACGGCAGCATTATTCTCGACGGCGAGACCGTGGAAATTGAGGCACTCGAAGCGCCGAAGTACATCTCCCTATGTGCCAGCTGCTACAACCGGATGTCGGGTAAATGGGCGTGAGCTGCCGAGGACAGTCCCGAGAGCTAGAGCTAGACAAGAAAACGGGCGAAGAGAAATAGGGAACAAAAAGGGAACAGCCCCGGCAGTCGAACCGTGGAAGTTCGCCCACCAGGGCGGGACTTTCACGAAACCTCCTGACCTGTTATATCAGGTCCACGGTTACACCCCGGTTACACCGGGTTTCGCCCCCGGTTACACGACAGGAGTCAATTATATGATGTGAACAGGAGCGCTCCTTGGAACGGGAAGTCAGGAAATTCCGCTTCCGCCTCTTCCTGCCTCTCGGCAAGCTCCACGCTCCACCGTGAACGCTCGACAAGTTCGTCAAAGGTGAGCACCTCCGGTGACTTACGGTTCGAGCGGAAACTTTCAAACCTACGGAACTTCTAGTCAATTAGGTTGCCTTCGGCGCGGCACAAATCGCACATGGGCCGATCACCAGAAACGAGCGTGGTTCAACCAAGTATGCACCGTCGCCGATGTTGTCTCTCGTTGTCCCTCTCGGCAATCCATCCGGCAAGGCTCTCCTTGGCGGCGCGAACCGTCGTCGAACCCCGAGGTGCCCCCTTTGCAAACGGGAATCGAGTCTAGGCTGCGGATGAGGTAGATAAGTTTGTTCGAGCCTTCCCGGTTCAAGATGATGAGGCCATCGAGAGTTGTCCCGTTCGGGGCATTGCTTGGGGCCTGAAAACGGATCTCGCGAACTACGCCAGGCTCGTGCGCAACTTGAATCTCGAGCTGGCGACGCTGTTTTCGCAACTTTGCCGGAATCTCTGCCATCTCTGTTCCTTCCACTGTCTCTTGAGCAGCACACACAGCTGCACCGCTACCCGGAACTTGACTAGTTCAGCGATCGCTGTATAGTTCAGCGCATGCTGACTATTGCTTCGCGTCTCGACGTGATGAACCGCCTGGGTCGTGCACTGGCCGACCCCACTCGATCCCGGATCATCTTGACCCTGCTCGACCATCCCGCCTACCCGGCGGAACTATCCCGAGATCTGGACCTGACACGCTCGAATGTGTCCAACCACCTGGCATGCTTGCGCGATTGTGGGATTGTCGTCTCCGAGCCCGAGGGTCGTCGGACACGATACGAGATCGCCGATCCGCACCTGACACAGGCGCTGACGACACTGGTCGATGCCACTCTGGCAGTAGACGAAGGCGCCCCGTGCATAGATCCCGCCTGCTCGCTTCCCGGATGCGATGTAGCTAGGGAGGGCGCATGATCCTCACCTCGGTCTTGCAGGCGATAGGCCTGTTCGCAGCTACCAACATCGACGACATCATCGTGCTCTCCCTCTTCTTCGCGCGAGGGGCAGGCCAGAGCGGCACTACCGCCCGCATTCTGGCCGGCCAGTACCTCGGATTTGCCGGCATCCTCGTTGCCGCGATCCTTGCGACCATCGGCGCCGGAGCATTTCTGCCCCCGGCAGCCATTCCATACTTTGGTCTCATCCCTCTGGGCCTCGGCCTCTGGGCCGCATGGCAGGCCTGGCGCGGAGACGATGACGACGATGACGACGAGGCCAAGGTTGCCGGCAAGAAGGTCGGCGTGGGGACAGTCGCAGGCGTCACTTTTGCCAACGGCGGCGACAACATCGGCGTCTACACCCCTGTATTCCTCAGCGTGGAACCTCTCGCGGTAGTCGCCTACTGCGTTATCTTCCTCGCGCTCGTTGCGGTCCTGGTGGCCCTGGCAAAGTTCGTCGCCACCCGCCCCCCGATCGCGGAAGTGCTCGAACGCTGGGAGGACATCCTCTTTCCCGTCGTTCTCATAGGCCTCGGCATCGTGATCCTCGTCAGCGGCGGAGCCTTCGGGCTCTGACGTAGCGGCAGTGTTCCAAACGGCCCCGACCGGGCACACCCCTCTCGGTTCAGACCCCAACAACTACCCGCAGCCAGTCCTGCGTGATCACAGCAACAAGACCGCTATGAAGCGCTGCAAAAACCGCGCCACCAGATGAGTACGGAAACTCTTCCGCGGCTCGGTCCGCGCTCATAAACAATCCGCGCTATAACCCGAGCAGGAACGGCGTTCAGACAAAGAAAAATGACCCCTCCGAACGAACGGAGCGGGTCACTTTTGTGTTCGCGGCCGTTTTCCTTCGGCCGACAGGAGGTTTCGTGAAAAGATTGGAACAGTTTCGTGAAACCCCCAGGGCATTTAGTGCCCCCACCAGGGCTCGAACCTGGGACAAAAGGATTATGAGGTAGTGAGTCGCTACTCAAAAATGAGGAGCGGGGCTGACCTGCGGTTTTAGGTAACCGCCGTTTTGTAAAAATTTCCTCCTATTACACTAGGTGTTTTCATTATGCAGTTGTCGAAAATGTTTTCTACCCCCACTGCCCAGCCAGGCGGAGCCGTAGTGGACGTGTGCAGCGACGAGCCGGGAGCAGAGCGCAGGGGCAAGGGCGCGCGAACGACCGAAGGTCGCATGCGCAAGCGCCCGCGGCAGCGGAGTGGCGCGGTAGGTGTGGGAGCGACCGCGCGCGGTAGCGTAGGTGTAGCTGACGGCGGGGCGTGGCGAGGAGCCGCAGGCGACGAGCTGGCACATGGTTTATCCATATGTGCCAAAACACGACAAAACGACAACCGGCAGGAAAACACCAAGGTGGATAGGGGATTTCCCACGGTAGAAGAATGTCGGGACGCGGCAGGAAAGCTGTCCTCACGGACGTGGGAAGGGGGAGAGGGGAAGGTCGCAACGATTCAGATTTCCCCGAGTTTGTTGCGGCTTGGTGCGTACGATTTCAATCTTCGGGAGAGAAGAGAAGAGCGGTCACGCTCCCGTGCCCGCAAGATGCAAGATCAACAAAAGGTGTTGGTGAAAATTGAGAGGGAACGTACGCGGCATAAAGAGCGCGTTGCGGAGGTCGAGCGTCGGCTAACTGAGTTGGAGGGTGTACTGGATACCTCGACGGATACCGCTGTTCGTGCGGATGCTATCCGTGAGCACACTGTACTGCTGCGGGAGTGGCGCAATTTGGGTGTTGTCCCTGCGGAGGAAAAATTGGATGCGGCATTGAGGGCACTGCGGCATGCCCGAGAGCTGTCGGAGGGGATTCTGCCGACTCTAAAGGGGATGGCAACGGAAAACCTGGAAAAGGCGGGTGACCAGCAGGAACGTGACAAGTGGGAGGTTTACCTAGAGCAGCTGGCAATGTGCCAGAAAAAGGAAGAGGACCGCCGGATTTTGGAATGGTCGCAGAAGAGTCGAACGCGCATGATTTCGACATTTTCCGAGCTGGACTGGAACGCGTTTTTGGAGCAGCCGGGCAAAGTTGCCATGGCGACTTTGACGTACCCCGGCGATTGGCAGGCGGTCGCGCCTGACTCAAAAACGGTGTATGCGCATTTGAACCGGTTGCGGCTTCAGTTTCAGCGTGATTGGGGGCGCGAAATGCTTTCGGTGTGGAAAAGAGAGTTTCAGCGCAGGGGGGCTCCGCATTATCATCTTTTGATGGTGGTGCCAGAGGGAACATGTACCGTGAAAAATCCCGTGACCAGCGAAAAGGTGCAGGTGGATTTTACCGGCTGGCTTGCTGCAACATGGGCAAGAATCGTTGCCGCCGATCAAAGTTCAGGGGAACGTGCGCGGCATCTGGTGGCGGGTACTGGTGTGCACTATACGCGGCAGCGTTTTGAGTCCCCGCGTCATGCAAGTTTCTATTTTTCAAAGTATGCGGCAAAAAATGCGGATGGGTCGGGAAAGGAATATCAGAATCGCGCTCCGCAGGAGTGGGTCGAATCCGGTGCGAGCGTCGGGCGTTTTTGGGGTGTCTTTGGTCTCAAAAAGGTGATGGCGGTTGCGTTGATTTCTGCTGATGAGATGATTTTTTTCGGTAGGACGCTCGCTCGTTGGGCATACTCGCGGTTCGGTACAAAACGTCGCATGGTGGGTAAATGGCGCGCTGGGTGGATTCTCATGGATGATGCGCCAGGTATGGCAAAAGCCCTGTTCAGAGCGTTAAGTGCGTATCGTGCAGGTGGTGAAAAACTGCCGGTGGGGATGCGGGGGTCAGTTGCTCTCCGCCAGTCGGCGCTGTAGTGCGTTGCGGTTGTATCTGGCTTCGATTTTTGCTTGGTCGGTCTCGGTTATCTCTTCAATATGGCTGGATTGCCGGGCATTGAAAATTTTAGGCACAAAATCGGCGGTGGTAGATGTGTCGGACTGTTTATCGTCACTGTGACGATTTGCCAGGGATTCCTGAACTGCTTTGTTCCACCGGTGGATTTGCGTCGGCGATACTCCAGCCCACTGTGCGACTCGGCGTTGTGGTACACCAAAATCAGCAAAAGCCAGGCTAGTGAGCGTTTTTAAGGCTTCGCGATTGGCTTCGATGATGTCGCGAGTGTGCTCGATTTGGGCTTGCAGGTCGCGGATTGCATCTTCTTTTTCTTGTGCCAGTCGGCGGTAGTCGCTAGTGCTCATGTGGCGAGTCTATGTGATGCGGGCGGTACAAATCTAGTCGTTTGATTCGTTGCGGTGCGCCGGGTGATACAATTTGGAGCGAGCGCAACAAAAAGTATGATATACTACAGATAGTTCCAAAGGGGAACGACGGTTGTTATCCGTTTTTGTTTAGTAGAGAGGAAGCCAAAAATGGCGCTCAATAGTTTTACTGTTCCGGCTGCAGGTGTGAAGCTTGTTGTTCTTGCTGATGCGGAGTCGCGTCAGGTGATGCGGTGGGAAAACCGTAAGCCCACGGACAATCCAGCGCTTGATGATGATGGCAATCAAATTCATCGCATCACGGACATTCCTGCTTTGTGGCAGGGCGAGCAGACGACCATCGCAGTACAAAGCTCGGAGGCTTTTACTCTGCCTGCTGGGAAGGTTCTCGCGGCTGGAAAGGGCTGCAGCCTGCAGGTTCGCGCAAGTTCCGACCGTGATTCGACTTTTGCGGAAATGCGTCTGACCCTGCGTATCGGTGAGCTGCAGCAGGTGGCTGATTTTTCAGAGCAGCTAGCACGCTAAGACCGCTGCGGCTGAAGTAAAAAAAATTCTCGTGACCTGTGGGTTCCGCACCAGCAATCGTTTTGGTGCGGTTCGCCAGGGGAGCCGACGAGGACTTTTCCCCTTTTCCATCTATATGTAAGGAGTAGAAGGATGGATTTTACTTCCATTGTTGTGCTGTGTGCCGTGGTTTTTGTCGCGGTCTACGTGCTGGCGTCGATTTATGAGCATCGTCACCCGCCTGTGCCTGCTGGTCTGCGAATGCTGACGGAATCGGAGCGCCAAGATCTTCGCGAGCATGAAAGTGAATTTATGCAGCGGTGGGGTGACGCGGAATCTTGTGCGGATTTTTTCGAAGCCACGTCTACATTCTCGGGTGATGAGACCGGGTTAGAGCCGGAAAGTCGTCAGTACCCCCGCCCGATTCGGGCGGAAAAAACCTCCCGAGGTGTCGAGGTAACGCTCCAACTTCCTATCGGCATCGACGCGGAGGACGTCGAAAAAGCCATTCGCCGAGGTGGTGAATGGGTCGCAATCGACGGCATTTCGGATACCGTGGTAGAGCGTAAAAGCCCTGGTCGTGTGGTGGTTCGTGCCGTCACGCGTGCAGCTTTCGAGCAGGACTTGGGTGGCGATTTCCTGTGATGTTGACGGATACGCGTCCGTGGGCGGTTGATGAAAATGGGTTGCCGGTGGTCTGGGAGCCTACCGATGTAGGTCATGTGGTGATTTCGGGCATTACTCGAACGGGTAAGTCTAAAGGTTCGCAATCGCTGATTGTTGGGACGCTTTTGCCCTGGGTTCAGTACACCGGAGTTGATCCGTCGGCTGGTTTGCTCAAGCCCCTGAAATTTTTTTCGGAGCGTCCCCAGGATTTTGTGCTCGGGTCTGACCCTGACTGGGTAGATAGCGCGGTTGCCCTGCTGGAGCGCTGCGTGGAGGTTATGCGTGAGCGCATTTCTTCTCTTGGTTGGGCGGAAAAAATCAATGATTTCTCCACTGAAACCCCCGTTATCGTGGTGATTTTGGAAGAATATGCCAATTTTTTGACTGCTCTAGAGGGGCATGGAAAAGACGGTAAGAAACTGAAAGCTCGCGTTGTCTCGCTCGTCGGTACTCTGCTGCGTGAGGGGGCAAAGGTTGGCGTGTTGTGCTTCACGATTTTGCAGCGCGCTGAAGCTGCGGTGCTCCACGACAGGTCACAGTATTCTGTGCGTATTTCGTACCGTCAGGATAATCGCGACAGTATTGCGATGCTGTTTGACCAGCCCGAGCCTGATGAAATCTCGCGGATTGTTTCTCTGTCTCCTGGTCGGGGTGTGCTCTCCGACAATGGGCAATCCTTGCGTTGGTTCCAAACCCCTAATCCTGCTTATTCGGACTATGTGCGCACCGTAGAGGAGCGCATTTATACAGGTCATACACCACTTTTGGAGGAAAATCATGAGTAAAAACGCTACGACGGTGGCGATTGCTGCGACTGCGGTCGTGGGTGTCGGTGCCCTGGTGCTCACTGGTGCTCTGGCTGGTGGTTCCGGTTCGCCTGCTCCGTCATCTGCTCCTGCGGATAGTGTGGCGGAAGTTTGTGAGGGTTGGTTTGTAGACCATGGCGAGTGTCAAATCGCGAAGGCTCGTCAGGCTGCGGAGGAAGCATGCGATTTCGACCCGACTGATGAGTTTTTTGCTGATGTGAGGGCACGTCAGTGTGAAAGCGCCCAGGATCGGTCGGTGGAGGTGGAGCGACTGTATGGTATGCCGGAAAATCCGTCTGACCTGCAGATTTCGCCGGTTACGGCTCCCTATGCTGCCAACACAGAACGTGTCTGTATGACCTACGAGGACACGGTGCGTTCCACTGGTGAGACGCTGCCGTCTCGCTGTGTTGTGCGGTTGGTGTCTACCTAGCCCCGGTGGGGGAGTACAGAGGGGGGCGCTAGCCCCCTCTTTGTCCTTGACTCGTCGCCCACGGTGACCCCCCTGGCTGTGTTCTCCGTAGCCTGCCCCGGGTGACCCCTTGCTTTTTGTGTCTCTTCTTTGATTCGCGCCCGCGACGGCGGGCGCACCTATTACTTCGTTTTTTTTGAAAGCTGGTTTACAAATGGTTTCTCTTTTGACTCCTGGTGAGGTTGCTCGTCGTTTGGGTGTGTCTCGTCAGACGTTGATGCGGTGGCGTGCTCGTGGTGTCGGTCCTGATTTTATGCAGGTTGGCGAGTTAGTTCGTTACGTCCCTGAGAGTGTGGACGCGTATGCGTCGGGTAGGGTGCGTGAGCCAAATGCCTAGCTCAGTGCCGTATTTTGGGGCTTATGCGGCTGAGTGGCTGTCGATGCACCCGGTCGCAGAAAAAACGATGGAGGATTACCGCTGGCTGTTGGAGCACTATCTACAGCCTGTCTTTGGAAATGTCCGTCTCGATCAGATTACGTACCGAGATGTGCAGGGTTGGGTGATGGAAACTGCCCCGCACGCCTACCACCAGGTACGACAGGCGTTGAGTATTATTCGCCAGGTGTACCGGCTGGCGGAGATTGAGGGCTATGTGAGGTCTTCGCCGGCGAAGCTTGTGAAAATGCCGCCTGCCACTAGGGCGCTGCCTGACCCGCTTTCCCCGGATGAGGTACAGCGAGTGTCCGCACAGCTGTCTGGTCGTGACCTGCTGATTTTTGAGGTCTTGGTCTACGGGGGCTTGCGATTTTCCGAGGTTACAGCTCTAAAACCCGCGTCGGTGCACGATGAGTACATCATGGTCTCGGGCGGTCTTATCCCTGCTCGTGGTGGCGGGTGGCTGCGTTCGGACGGCAAAACCCACCAGCGTCGGCGGGTGTATCTCCCCGGTTTTGTCATGGAGCGACTGAGGGAGTACGTAGCCCAGTGTCAGACTGAGCTGTTGTTTACTTCGGCTGTTGGTACTCCGGTGCACCGTACGAACTGGACGGCTCGTAGTCTGCAGCCTGCCTGTGACCGCGCGGGCGTGAGGAAAATCACACCGCATGCGCTCCGGGATACATGTGCAACGTTGGCTCTTCGGTCGGGGGTTGCCCCGCAGGTTGTTGCGGCGCACCTTGGGCACGCTGATGCGACCACTACGCTCAAGCACTACGCGGGGGTGGTGTCCGGTGACCTCGAACATCTATCCGTGTCGCTTCAGGACGCGATTTCCGGGGTAGTGCCCCCACCAGGGCTCGAACCTGGGACAAAAGGATTATGAGTCCTCTGCTCTAACCGACTGAGCTATAGGGGCAAGGATTGGGTGCTGTGAAGCGACAATTAAGCGCTACAAACCAGTGCCCAAAACCTCATAGCATCATAGCAATCAGCCACCGTGCGGTGATAAAAGCCCTATATCCAGCGGTTCCAGGTGCAGTTATACAGGCCCAATGAAGCCGTCCCTAGTTCTCAATGACCTTATCTCCCGGTCGCGACGAAGAAAAGTGCCTCCCCGTTCTCCGCCAACCAAAGCCCGCAAAGTTACGACTTTCGGTTGATGAATCAGTGCTTGGACACTTCTAGCATTAATCCTATGAGTACGAAACCTTCCTTGAGCAGCGCCGACGTCTCAGCCGACGCACAACCCGGTGCTACAGAGAAAGCGGAGGGCACCGCCGTCACGGCAATCGCCAACGAGGATCAGATTGCTGAGTTCTCGGCCTCGCCACAGCGCTGGTGGGGCCTGCTCGTGCTTGCGGTTGGCCTAGGCATGATTGTCCTCGACGGCACCATTGTTGGTGTCTCACTGCCGACTATCATTTCGGAGCTGGGCCTCGACATCGTCGGTGCGCAGTGGATTACCACTATCTACTCCGTCGTCTTCGCCGCGCTGCTGCTAACCTCTGGCCGTGCTGGTGACCGCTTTGGCCGTCGAACCCTTTTTCTCGTCGGTCTGGTCATCTTCACGGGCGGCTCCGTTGTGGCCGCGCTTTGCACATCCTTGGCCCCGTTGGTCGTAGCCCGCGTTATCCAGGGCATTGGTGGCGCGTGCATTCTGCCGTCGACACTGTCCAGCGTTAACGCACTGTTCCGTGACAAAGATCGCGCCACCGCATTCGGCATCTGGGGTGCGGTCATGTCCGGTGCCGCAGCAGTCGGCCCGCTCTTGGGTGGCGTCCTTACTCAATTCGCTGGTTGGGAAGCCATCTTCTGGGTCAATGTGCCCATCGCTGTGGTGCTTTTCCTCCTTGCGCTGCGCTGGGTGCCGAACACCGCGGGCGAGACCAATGGCGCTGGTGGTTTCGACGTTCTCGGCCTGCTGCTATCTGGAATCGGCTTTGGTGCCGTCGTCTTCGGCATCATTCAGGGTGCCAAGATTGGGTTTGCTTTTCCCTCCGCGCCCGTCGTCACGCTCTTGGTTGGTGCGGTGGTGCTCGTCGCCTTCGTGCTGTGGGAGAATCGTCGTCGAAAGAACGCGGATCCTGCGCTGTTGGATGTGTCGATGTTCTCTTACGCCACGTTCAGCTGGGGTAATACCACGGCGATGCTCGTCGCGGTGGGTGAGTTCGCGCTGGTCTTCGTGCTGCCGCTTTACTTGGTGTCGGCGATTGGCTTGTCGACGATCGCAACTGGCCTGGTCCTGGCAGCGATGGCTCTCGGCGCGTTTTTCGCAGGTGCCACGGCGCGTCATCTAGCGGCCCGGATTACCCCGGCCGGTGTCGTGATTGTGGGGCTGGGGCTCGAGGTCTTTGGTTCGCTGCAGTTGGCGGCGGAAGAGCGTGTTGGCCTGCCGTTGTGGCTAGTTGTGTTTGCGCTGATTATCTACGGTCTGGGCCTTGGCCTGGCGTCGGCGCAACTGACCTCGCTGGTGCTCGGCGATATTCCGGTGCGTCTGTCGGGACAGGCGTCGGCGACGCAGTCGACAATCCGGCAGATTGGTTCTGCTCTCGGTGCGGCACTCGGTGGTATGGCGTTGACGATTGGGCTGGATCGCGAGATTGCGAAGTTGTCGCCGGGACTGGAGCAGATGGGGCAGGGGCTGAAGGATTCCGCCGGCTCTATCCTGATTGGTCTGCGGGCGCAGGGCGCTTCCGACGCTGTATTGATCCCGCTGACAAATGCGTTTGCACATGCCACACAGTTTGCGCTGTATTCCGCCGTCGGTGCGCTAACTATCGGTTTCCTCTGCTCGCTAAAGGTGCTGCAGCTGCGCAAGCAGGCTGAGAAAACGAATTAAAGATTCGGAATATTTGGCTGTGAGCCTGCGTTGGGAATTGGTGTCACAACATCAATCGTGGCAGTCTTATCGTTTGTCTCTTAACCGGACTTGCAAGATAGAAATGACCAACATGAAAATGCTCACAAAGCGGCGTTGGCTCGATTACGGCCGAATTTCCACTTCCTCCTGTCGCTAAACACTTCAGGTTTCCGCCCCCGTTGCGCCTACCTCTTCGAGGCTGAGCCCAGCGGCCCTCGGATACCCCATCACGCGCATATGTCAGATGACCTAAAGTGCGCCATAAGTGTTTTCAGACAGATAAAAATCCAGGAGGAAAAGTGAATAAATTCAAATGGGCGACCGGCTTCGGTGCCCAAGTTGTCTATGGCCTGATTATTGGTCTCATTTTGGGCTTCATGGCCCGCAGTACTGGCGATGACTCCTCGCTGCGCACAGCGCTGGACGAGGTCGGCAGTACCTACGTCACGCTGTTGAAGCTGCTCATTCCGCCGCTGGTGGTCACCGCAGTCGTGGTGTCGATTGCCAACCTGCGCCAGGTCGCAGGCGCAGCCAAGCTGGCTGTTTCGACGCTTATTTGGTTCGCCATCACATCCTTTGTATCGGTGGTTATTGCCATTGGCCTGGGCTTGCTTATCAAGCCGGGCGTTAACTCCGGCGTCGATGCCTCGGCTGCACAGGAACCGGATTCTGTGGGCTCGTGGTGGGGATTCCTGCAGAGCATTGTCCCGCAGAACTTCCTCGGCCTTGGTGTGAAGATCAGCGAATCTGACGGTGCTGTATCCGGCTCGCTGAACTTCAACGTCCTGCAGCTGCTGGTCATCGCGATTGTCTTCGGTATTGCCGCAGTAAAGGTCGGCCCGAAGGCTGAACCGTTCATCGAGTTCTCCGGCTCTCTTTTGACCATCGTGCAGAAGGTGCTGTGGTGGGTTATCCGTCTGGCACCAATCGGTACTGCGGCTCTGATCGGTCATGCTGTCGCTGAGTACGGTTGGGAAGCACTTGGCAGCCTGGGCAAGTTCGCCATTGCCATCTACATTGGCCTGTTCCTGGTTATCGCAGTTGTGTACCCAGTTGTGCTGAAGATTCATGGCATTAGCCCAATCGACTTCTTCCGTCGCGTCTGGCCAGTGACCTCGCTCGGCTTCTTTACTCGTTCGTCGATGGGCGTCATGCCGGTCACTGAGCGCGTTGTCTCGCGTCGTCTGGCAGTGCCGGATGAGTACGCCTCTTTCGCAGTGCCGCTGGGTGCTACCACGAAGATGGATGGTTGCGCTGCCATTTACCCGGCTATCGCAGCTATCTTCGTGTCGCAGTTCTACGGGGTACCGCTGGACTTCACGGACTACCTGCTCATCATCTTCGTCTCCGTTATCGGTTCGGCTGCAACTGCTGGCACCACCGGCGCTACCGTCATGCTGACCCTGACCCTGTCGACCCTCGGCCTGCCACTCGCCGGTGTCGGCCTCCTGTTGGCTGTCGAGCCGATTGTGGATATGGGACGCACCGCGGTAAACGTCACCGGTCAGGCCGTGGTCCCGTTGGTCGTCGCAAAGCGTGCAGGAATTTGGGACCAGGGCGAGTGGGACGCAAGCGCCAACGCCGACCTGTCGCCAGCCGACGAAACAGCTGACGAGTCGGACGACGAGTCTGCGGACGCGCCTGCTGAGAAGTCCACGTCTGCCGCGCTTGCGTAGTCTTGAGGACATGACTTCTTGGAAGCCCTCTGTTCTAGCGCAAGTTGACCAGTGGCCAGTCGACGCGGTCGCGGCTGCCGCGCGTGCCGACGATGGCAGTTGGCACACCCACGGTGATAGCGGCCGAGTTTTTGAACTGGCCAGTGTGACCAAGCTGTTGGCGGCCGTGGGAATGCTTGTGGCCGTCGAAGAGGGTGCGCTGGAGCTCAATCAAGAGCTCACGCCACCCGGTCGTGGTGCGACTGTGCGTCACCTACTGGCGCACGCCGGCGGGGTGGGGTTTGCCAGCCGTGAGCTGGAAAAAGAGCCAGGGGAGCGGCGTATTTACTCCTCCGCGGGTTTTGACATCATCGCCGATGTAATCGCCGCGGAGGCAGACATGCCGTTTAGTGAATACCTGCGCCAGGCTGTGTTTGAGCCGCTAGGGATGGCGGATTCCGTGCTGGATGGCTCGGCAGGGCATGGCGCGCGCAGCAGCGTCGCTAATCTCATGGCCTTCGTCGATGAGATTCTCGCCCCGACTCTTCTGCATCCCGATACCGTGACTGAGGCGTTGACGGTGCAGTTCCCGGGGCTGAATGGTGTTGTGCCTGGCTATGGTATGCAACGTCCGGCCGATTGGGGCCTGGGCTTTGAGATCTTCGGGCACCCCGATTCCAAGCAGGGGCTGTGGTTTGGTGCCTCGATGCCCAAGGATGTCGCAGGCCATTTTGGGCAAGCGGGCACACTCCTGTGGCTGCATCGTCCAACCGGACGGGCGGCAATCGCGCTGACCGACCGAGATTTCGGCGAGTGGGCAAAGCCTCTATGGGCCGACTTCAACGACGAACTCTGGAGTGAGCTGGAAGAACACGCTGAGGATTAAGGGGGATGTGGAGTAAGCCGGCGTCGCTTGCGGCGCCGATTTTTCGTCTCAGCGTTAAATCACATCTGGGGGATTAAGGACAACTTGAGGGTTGCCAGCAGCCGTCTTGGAAATAACAATCATAAACACGTGCAACGCAAACCTCAGAAGTGTTGTTTTACCGCAGTGCTTTTTCTGCAGTGTGGCAAGTGTCGTTGGATGAGTTCGTAGGGGAAGACGAATCTCGTCTTACACCAATTGACCGCAACCTTTCCGAGGACCTTCGTCTATGCGCACCCAACTTTCAGGCGTCCTGTGGATTCACAGCATGCCAGGGCCGCTGCAACCACACATCACGTGGGCGCTGGCCCGACTCAGCATGCCCGATGGCACTAAGCCAGGCCGGGATATTTGGCGTGCGGCCGACCAGGATTCCACTTTGTGCGCTGAGGTGCCTTTCACTGCAAGTGCTGACACCATCGCCACACTGGTGGACAACCTGGCTAGGTGGCCGCGCCTCTATTTCGAGCTGGCGCAAGACCCAGCCGTGGATGATGACGGCTACGCCATTGACGGTATGCGCTACTGCCATACCCCGCAGCTGGGGACTTTCGCCGGACAGACCGATGCCGCCGGAAACATCGTGATCAACGAAGACGCGCTGCGTTCCATCATGGCGCGCGGCGGCGACATCAAAGGTGCCCTCGACGCGGCCATCGGTGGGCCGTGGGACCGCGTGTTAGAGCCGATGCGCATGATGACGGCAGGCGACGCCCCCGAAGACTGCTTTACGACGTCCATCCCTGCCGGGACCGACAGCGCCAGCGGCAACTCGACCGCTGGCAACGCAGACCTTGGTGGGGTAGAGGCAGCTAACGTGCTGCAGCTCTACCCGCGCCGGGCGGCGATGTAGTCAACTACATCGCCGAGGGTCTTAAACGAGGAAATGTCCTCGTCCTCAACGCGGGCTCCCAGCTCTTCTTCGCAACGGACGGCCAACTCTACGACGCTTAGGCGGTCAAAACCGTAGTCGGTCAGCGGGGTGGAGAGCTCTAAGGACTCCACCTCGTCGTTAGCCATCTTTTTGACGATTGCCGCGACCTCGCCGTGAAGACCTGCGGGCAGGTCAGCGTCGGCGGAACTCTTCTTCGAGCCCCCGTTCGCTGCATTAGGAGAGGCATCGTCAGCGTCACCGGTGACCTGTGTGCCCAGTAGGGCGCTGAGCTGATCTCCAAGGCTTGAGGTCATTATTCAGCGTCCTGAGTGGTTGCGGTTGGATCGGTAATCTGCAGCTCTTCAGCTGCTTCCTGGGCGACATTCATGTCGAGCTTGCCAGCGCGTGCCAGTGCGGACAGGGCCGCAACAGCGACTGACTCGCCGTCGGAGTTGAAGTAGCGGCGAGCGGCCGGACGGGTATCCGAGAAGCCGTAGCCGTCGGTGCCGAGGACGGTGTAGTCACCCGGAACCCACTTGCGAATCTGCTCCGGGACCGCACGTTGGAAGTCGGTCACTGCGATGAACGGCCCATCGGTGTCGGACAGCTGGCGGGTAACGAAGGCGTCGTCGACCTCTTCAGCCGGGTTGTGTAGACGCTCAGTGTCACGCTCGTGCCCATCGCGGGCCAGCTCATTCCACGATGTCACCGAGTAAATCGAGGAAGCCACGCCGTAGTCTTCCAGGATGTCCGCGGCGCGCAGCGCCTCCTGCATGCCAATGCCGGAAGCCAGCAGGTTGACATGCTTGTCGCCCTCAGCCTTGCGGAAGCGGTAGATACCGCCAAGTAGCCCCTCGACATCGAGGTCTTCCGGGACAGCCGGCTGCGAAGTCGGCTCATTGTAGATAGTCAGGTAGTAGATGACATCTTCGCCGCGCTCTGGCCCGTACATGCGGTCGATACCGTCGCAGACGATGTAGGCAATCTCGTAGGCGAACGCCGGGTCGTAGGAGACCACAGACGGGTTCGTAGCCGCCAGCAGTTGGGAGTGACCGTCCATGTGCTGCAGGCCTTCACCGGTCAGCGTCGTGCGACCAGCTGTAGCGCCGAGCAGGAAGCCACGGGTCATTTGGTCACCAGCGGCCCAAATGGAGTCAGCCGTACGCTGGAAACCGAACATCGAATAGAAGATGTAGAGCGGAATCATGGCAACGCCATGGGTGGCGTACGCCGAGCCGACAGCGGTAAACGACCCCACAGAGCCCGCCTCGGAAATGCCCTCGTGCAGAATCTGGCCGTCCTTCGCTTCCTTGTAGGACAGCATCAGCTCATGGTCGACCGGAGTGTAATTCTGGCCGTGCGGGTTGTAGATCTTCAGCGTCGGGAACCAGGAGTCCATGCCGAAAGTACGGGCCTCATCAGGGATGATGGGCACAAAACGATCCTTGAGGTCCTTATCGCGCATCAGGTCCCTGAAAACACGCACCGTCGCCATAGTGGTGGCAACCTTCTGCTTACCTGATCCCTTGAGCAGGTTCTTCAGGCTCTCAGGCTTTGGCACTGTCAGAGGCTCGTAGCTAGTGCGGCGCTCTGGCACGAAACCGCCGAGCTCCTTGCGTCGCTCCAGCATGTACTGCACTTCCTCGGACTCCGGGCCCGGGTTGTAGTACGGCGGCAGGTAGGGATCCTTCTCCAGCTCCTCGTCGGAGATTGGAATGCGCTGGTTATCGCGGAAAAGCTTCAGGTCGTCGAGTGCTAGCTTCTTCATCTGGTGGGTCGCGTTGCGGCCCTCGAAGTTGTGGCCAAGGCCATAGCCCTTAACCGTGTGCGCCAGGATGACAGTCGGCTGATCCTTGGTCTCCAAGGCCTTCTTGTAGGCAGCGTAAATCTTGCGGTAGTCGTGGCCACCGCGACGGAGGTTCCAAATCTCCTCGTCGGTCATGTCCTCGACCAGCTTGGCAGTGCGCGGGTCACGGCCGAAGAAGTGCTCTCGCACCCAAGCGCCGTCGTTAGCCTTCAGCGTCTGGTAATCGCCATCGCAGAACTTATTCATCAGGTCGACTAGTGCGCCGTCCTTGTCCTTGGCGAAGAGCTCGTCCCATTCACGGCCCCAAACGACCTTGATGACATTCCAACCAGCGCCGCGGAAGAACGACTCCAACTCTTGGATGATGCTGGTGTTACCGCGCACCGGACCGTCGAGACGTTGCAGGTTGCAGTTAATGACGAATGTCAGGTTATCCAGGTTGTTCAGCGCCGCATGCTGAATGGCACCACGGGATTCCGGCTCGTCCATTTCGCCGTCACCGAGGAAGGCCCAAACGTGCTGCTGTGAGGTGTCCTTGATGCCGCGGTCATCGAGATAGCGGTTAAAACGGGCCTGGTAGATAGCGTTAATTGGTCCCAGCCCCATAGACACCGTCGGGAACTCCCAGAACTCCGGCATGCCATGCGGGTGCGGGTAGGAGGGAAGGCCATTGCCCTCACCGAGGGAGACCTCCTGTCGGAAACCGTCGAGGTCCTCTTCGGTCAGGCGCCCCTCTAGGAATGCACGGGCGTACATGCCCGGCGAAGCGTGGCCCTGGAAGAAGACGTGGTCACCGCCGCCTGGGTGGTCCTTGCCGCGGAAGAAGTGGTTAAAGCCGACCTCGTAAAGCGGTGCGGCACCCGCATAGGTGGAGATATGTCCGCCCACGCCGATACCTGGACGCTGTGCGCGATGGACCATAATTGCCGCATTCCAGCGGATCCACTTGCGGTAGCGGCGCTCAATGTCCTCATCGCCTGGGAATTCTGGCTCCATCTCAGTCGGGATGGTGTTGACGAGGTCTGTCGAGGTCAGCGGCGGTAGGGCCACGCGCTTTGCCGTGGCACGTTCCAGCAGTCGCAGCATGAGGAAGCGTGCGCGTTCCGGACCTGCCTCTTCCAACAGGCCGTCGAGAGACTCAAGCCACTCCTTGGTCTCTTCAGGATCTGCATCCGTGAGATAGGAGGCGACCCCATCACGGATAAGGGCAAAATTTGACTCATCAGAGTGGGCTTGTGGCGTACCTGACGATGTATCGGACATTGTGAGCTCCTTTCAGTCCCTGAAGGAAAGGCAAAGGTTATTGTTCTCCACTCTACTTCTGAATCGTTTGTTGTGCCCCTAGCCGTTTCTTACACACGCTTTCACCGAATAATCCGCTTGGCTTTACGACGAACATTGCGAAGAACACCGCGAAAACTGCACCTTTTTGGGGAAATTCTTATTTTGCAGCTGTGAAAAATGTATTTGAGCGGTAAAATTTCTCCACATAGTTCGAAAAATCGAGCTGAATATTTTTTCTAGAGGAGGAAAAGGGAAGTGGTCAACGCCACAGGCGCTGCTCATGAATATGCGAGCAGGCTCGGCATCAAGGAAGGTCAGCTAGTCCAGGAGGTTGGCTGGGATACAGACTGTGACTCAGCAATCAGTGAGTCGGTCGAGAATTTCCTGGATGCAGACCTGCTCGACGAAGACACGGATGAAGTTGTCGACGTCGTATTGCTGTGGTGGCGTGAAGAAGACGGCGACTTGGTCGATGGTCTTGTGGATGCTTCCCGCCCTTTGGAGGATGAAGGTCGCGTTTGGCTACTCACGCCGGGCGCTGGTCAGCCGGGTGCCATTGATCCTGGCGTGATTGACGAGTCCGCACAGCTGGCAGGTTTCTCCAACACCTCGGCGCTTCGGCTGGGGGATTGGCAGGGCAATTGCCTGGTGCAGCGCTCTAGCTAACCGGCTCTAGCTGTCCCGTTTGAATCGGCTACTAGCTGAGCTGTTGAAACAATCGACATAAACGCTGTTTGTAGTGCGCAATTGGCAATCTATGTTTTCCGTGTGTTAGAGTTTCGCAGCAGCGCGGCGATAGCTCAGCGGTAGAGCTCTGGTTTTACACACCAGCGGTCGGGGGTTCGAAACCCTCTCGCCGCACAGATATAATCCGCCCGGATTCTTGTAACGGGGAATCCGGGCGGATTTTGTTTGTGCTAAACTTCCGGTCTGTGCGTTTTACAAAATCGCTTGCCACCATTGTTTTTGTCGGATCTCTGCTCGCGGGCGCTCCCGCCTACGCAATCGGCGGGGATGGTAAACCGATAATCGATTCGGCCACCTGTAAAGCAATGGTCAAGGCTGCAAATGCGGGCGAGCCGGTGGATAATCCGTCGATTCTCCATCTCTCGGATCAGATGCCTTCCTATATTGCCGATGGCACTTTGGATTACGTTGTTGCCCCAGATTTTCCGTACCGCGCACAGCTAGATGCTGCTACTCAAGAGTGGAATGAAAAGCTCGGTGGCAAGGTTGTGCTTCGGGAAGTGACCAAGGACAAGGCTGATTCGGATACTGTGAACGTTCGCTATGTGCCAAGGCCGGACTCGCGCGTCTTGGCTTCTGCATCGGAAATTAGTAAGGAGATGACGGTTTTCGTTACTTCCACTCTCTATCCCGATGCAATTCGCAGCACTCTTGCCCACGAGTTTGGGCACTTGCTCGGTATCCGGCACACTTGTGATTACACCTTGATGGCCGCATCGCAGCACCGCCATCCGGCAGCGCATGTCACTCCGCTCGATGTCGCAGCCGTTCTGCAGGGGCAATTTGATTAGATTGTGTACACATGCCAGAAGTCGACACCTCTGGCGGCGTGGAGCGGCCATCGCAGTGGGGTATGCACTTGACCGCATTTTCGCAGATCCCACCAATCACCATCCGGTGGCCCTCTACGGGCAGGCCGTCAGCAAACTTGAGTGCCGAATCTACGCCGACTCCAAAGCGCGCGGTGTGGCGTTCACCGCAATCGCAGTGACCACGCCGGTAGCGCTTGCCGCCGCAGCCAGCACAGTCGCACCGAGTCTCACGCTGGCTGCCGCCACGTGGGCTTCGCTCGGCGGCACCACTCTCCGCCGTACTGGCGAGCGCATGACTGACCGACTCACTTCCGGCGACATCGATGCCGCCCGCGAACTTGTGCCGTGGTTGTGTTCGCGTGATCCGGAAGCTCTCGACGCTGATGGCATCGCCCGAGCGACCGTCGAATCGCTCGCTGAAAATACCTCCGACGCAGTCACCGGCACTCTCATGTGGGGTGCCATTGCAGGCGCTCCTGGTGTGGTCGCTCATCGAGCGGCTAATACCCTCGACGCGATGGTGGGGTACCGCAACGCTCGCTATCGGCAGTTCGGGTGGGCCAGTGCACGGCTTGACGACGTCGTCGGGTTCTTCCCCGCGAGACTTACAGCTGTCGCAACTGTGGTTGCAGGTCCGGACCGTCGTCAAGCATTGGCAGCGTGGCGACGAGACGCCGGCAACCACCCAAGCCCAAACGCAGGCATCGTGGAGGCAAGCGCTGCAGGCGCGCTGGGGCTGCAGCTGGGCGGCGCGACGGTGTATCCCAGCGGAGTGGAGATGCGCCCGGTGCTTGGCAGTGGTCGGAGGCCTGCGGTGGCCGATGTGCGGCGTGCCGCAGGGCTGAGCAAGCGAGTACAAAACATCGTTGCGCTAAGCTGCGCCGGAGCAGCAGTAATTGCCGGATGTGTTCGACGAGTGAAAGCGTGAACTGAGAGTTAGAAACGCTCGTCGTATCGGTTATCGCGATAACCCGCGGCGCGGTGGCCAGTGTTGCCGTAGCGCTGCGCCATGCGCTGACGGTGCAGCTCAGCGGCGCGATCCTCTTCGGGCTTAGCCGGCGGAGGGGTGGAAGTGGTGGCATCGTCCGATTCGGGTGCCGCGTCCTCGGTGTCATCAGCGTGATTGACTGGTTCTGCGGCTTCGGCATCGCGGAGATTCTTGGCCATCTCCTCCTGCTCCGCGCGGTCGCGTTTGCGTTCGACAATCTCGGCGCGAATGAACCAGACGACGGCCAGCGGCACGAGAGCGCCGAAGAAGATCCACTGGATGCCGTAGGAGAGGTAGGGGCCGGACTCCAGGGTGGGCAGCGGAATGGCCTCGATGACGGCATCGGATTTGTCCGAGAGCTGAAGCCAATCGGGGTTGAGTTCGGTGCCGACGAGCTCGGACACTTCCTTGGTATTGATTCCGTAGACCTGCGGCGGGGTGCCGGGGATTGGGGCGGTCTCGGCGGGAACCTCGTTTCGGCGGATAAAGGCCGAGATAGTCAAGGTGCCCTTCGGGGCTGGCTCAACATTGGGGGTGCTGGAGTCTGTAGGACGCACAAAGCCACGGTTGACCAGGTAATTTTCGCCATTGTTAGCGACGAAGACATCGAGTACCTGGACAGCGGGTGCGCCATTTACTGGGCGGTTACGCAATAGTACGCGGGTATCCGGCAGGAAGGACCCGGTGGCGGTAACGCGACGCCATTCGTTGCCCTCGACGAAGCCTTTGCCCTTGGGCATTAGCTCGTTGACATCTACGGGGTTGAGCTCGAATGAGTGCTCAAGCTGCTGATTGCGATGCTGCGTCGCGGTGTTCTTACCCAACTGCCACGGAGCCAGAACAGTAAATGCGAGATAGGAAAACGCAATGGCGACAATCGCAGTGAGAACCCATCCAGGGGTCAGAAACTGGCGCACATTCTTAAACACATTCATTGAGCTTACCCGGTGCTGTGGCTGGCACCAGAGCGGATGGCACTAGAGCGGATGGCACTGTTGTGGCGGGTGGGCAGTGGCACCTGTTTTAATAGTGCATACCAAATGAGCACAGTGCTGATGAGGTGATGAGGGGGAGGAAAAGGCTGATTGCCGTGAGGGAAATCTCGCTTTCACAAGGATTCACCTGCGCGGAGATTGAGTGAACTTCGGGTAAAGTTGTTTGAGCGTATTTGACGGGGAATCTACCCGGGATAGATGGAAAGAGAGGTGTCGTGGTGGGCACGCAAACAGCGAAATCTTCGCCTTCACGTCGCTTCAGCACAGTCTCGCGCCAGTTCATCAAGTTCGGTCTGGTCGGCGGCACAGGTGTGGTTGTCAACCTGATTGTCGTGATCATTGCCCGCAAGTTGGGTCTCAGTCTGGGCACCAATGAACACGACGTGTTTTTGAACCTGTTCGGAACACGGTGGAATATCCGTTACTCCCACGTCTATGCAACTCTGGCGTTTGTCGTGGCTAATATTTGGAACTTCCAGCTCAACCGGTCCTGGACTTTCCGAACTGACAATCGCCCGAACTGGTTTAGACAGTTCTTCCCGTTTTTATTTGCAGGTATCTCAGCACTGATTGTGAACCTGGTTGTCATTACGCTGCTGACTAACCCCACCTCGCCGCTGGCACTGCCAACGGACATTTTCGACGACTCCACCGGTTTTAGGAACCGCCTCTACTGGGCAAACCTCATCGGTGTCATCTTGGGCACGCCCGCTAACTTCATCTTGAATAAGATTTGGGCGTTCCGAAACCGAGGCAATGCCAATAAAACAAAAGAAAAGGTTGTTTTGAAACCTTAACGTTCAGAGGCCAGCGCCAGAGTCTCACGCAACCATGCGATGATGCCCGGCGTCGCGGCCTCAATTTCGTTTCGAGTGCGGACGAACCCCTCCGGGCCACCGTAGTAGGGATCGGCCACGACGGCACCCTTCGGGGACGCCGGGTCGAAGGAACGCAGCAGGCGAATCTTTTCTTTTGGCACGCCAGCGCGGAGTAGACCATTGATGTGCGATTCATCCATGGCGATGAAAAGCGTTGCATCCATGTGCTCATCGCCTAGCTGTGCGGCGGTGTGATTTGGGTCGTAGCCGGCATTTTCCAGCTCGGCTTGCGCCCGCTCGTCGGCGGGTTCGCCGACATGCCAGCCGCCGATTCCGCAGGAGGCGAGCAGGACATCGTCGGCAAGCGCATTGGCTTCAACTGCGTCACGGACGATGATTTCAGCCATGGGGGAGCGGCAGATATTTCCGGAGCAGACAAACACGACGTACACGGACTCAGTACGATGCGACGAGTTCATAAGCATAATAGGCAAAACCAAACTTCTCGGAAAATAAAAATAGGATTGTCACTAATCGTTGACGAGTCTTAAAGATACAGCATTTCCCGCACAACACGATTCAGGTCCCCAGGCGACGACGCCACCGCCGCTGCCGATGCCCACTCAGATTCTGAGCCGTAGCCCCATTTAACAGCGATGGCGGGGATGCCGAACTGTGCTGCGCCCTCAAAATCATGGATGCGATCGCCGACCATTACGACCGAACCACGCGGGCGCACTGCTTCATCGGGTTCAATGCCCAACTCCTTGAGCGTGTACTCAATGACCTCAGTCTTTGTCTGCCGTGAGCCGTCGTCGCTGGCGGCGCCGATGAAGTCAAAGGCGTCGAGAAGTCCGAAATTGTCCAGGGTCTTGCGGGCGAAGTACTCGCCCTTGGAAGTCGCAGTGGCTAGCTGTACGCCTGCTGCCCGCCAATCGCGCAGGAGCTCCGGCCAGCCGGGGAACATCTCGGCACGCTGCCAAGCACCGGCGTGTTGATGCTCCATATACACAGCGAAGGCTCGGTCGACCTGTTCGTCGGAAAGCCCGAGAGATGCGAGTGTTTCCACCATTGGCGGCCCGGGAATCGTGTTGATGAAGCTCTCAGGCGGAAGTGGGCGGTCAATTTCCTCCAATGCAAGGCGAAATCCATGTGCGATTGCGGGGAGAGAATCGGCGATGGTGCCGTCGACATCAATAAGGACAGTGGGGCGATGGCCAGTGGACATATTGTTCATCCTAAAAGGTCATTAGGCTGGATGGCATGTTAGACGACCCGCTGCGCTATCACGGCGACCAGGCCGCCCATGGCGCTGACCTGGACTTTGCCGTCAATGTCCACGGCACCACACCGCAGTGGCTACAGCACTCGCTGGCCACGTCCCTCGGAGAACTTGCCGCGTATCCGTCGGCGCAGCTCGATGCCGACGTCCGCGCCGCCATCGCCGCCAACCACAATCGCAGCGCTGACGAGGTACTGCTTCTCCACGGCGTCGCCGAGGGCTTCTCGCTCTTGCCTCACTTGGGTTTGCCCGCCACAATCGTCCAGCCGCAGTTCACCGAACCCGAAGCCGCCTTCCTCGCCGCAGGAGTCGAGGTGGATTCGCTGGTACTGCCGTCGCCGTACACGCTCATGCCTACGCTTGCCGACGTCCACGAGAACGCATCCTTCCCGCATTCCCAGCAGCTTGAAGGCCGGATGGTCATCATCGGCAATCCGACCAACCCCACCGGCGTTGCTCATTCAGCGAATGACCTGCGGGGGCTCGCCAGCCGTTGTGGAATCCTGGTCGTGGATGAGGCGTTTATGGACGTCGCCGATGGCGAGATTATTCGGCGGTGCTCGCTAGCCGATTGCAGGCCGGGGGAAGCGAACAGAATCCCCGATAATGTCATCGTTTTCCGCAGTATGACTAAGACCTGGGCAATCGCAGGTCTGCGCTGCGGTTACGCACTCGGTCACCCGGAGCTCCTGGCACAGCTGGCGCGACGGCGTCCGCACTGGCCGCTGGGCACGTTGCAACTTACCGCTATGGCGGAAATCGCGCGTCGTGAGGAAGAGCTGCTATCAGAAATTCGTGCCGAGATTCGTCAGCAGCGCGAGTCTATGACCCAGCTGCTAGTGGCCGCCGGCTGGCAAGTGTTGGATTCCGAGGCTCCCTTTGTCCTGGCGCGTCCGGGAGGTGACCGGAGTTCTCACGATGGGCAGGGTGCTGCGGAGGTTGACGTCGTCAAGCATGAGCGTCTGAGACAGCAGCTCGCTGCGCGCGGAGTAGCCGTGCGGCGTTGCGACACCTTTGCCGGCCTGGACGGTTCGTGGTGGCGGCTGGCCGTGCGGGATGACGCGAGTGTGCGGCGGCTTGTTGCGGAAGTAGCGGATTTGCTGTCGCAGAACTGATGCGGTGGGGCAGAGTTCACTACGCTGGAAGAGAAGCTGGAGAGAAATGCATGTTGAAGGGATGGATGTATGACGGACTCTGCGCAGACCCGTGCCGAGGGCAATAACTCGGTGGTGACCGTTGGCGACGTGCGTACGGCGATGGACGCGGCCTACCCGCCGGCACTGGCGGAGAGCTGGGATAAAGTTGGCCTGATTTGCGGTGACCCGCAGGATGAGGTGCGTCGCATCGCGTTGGCGCTGGACTGCACTGACGAGGTCGCAGATCGCGCGATTGCCTCCGGTGCTCAGATGCTCGTTGTGCACCATCCGCTGCTTCTGCGCGGTGTGAATTCCGTGGCGGCGGATACACCGAAGGGTCGGATTATTCATAAGCTGATTCGGGCAGGTGTAGCTCTCTTTGCAGCGCACACTAACGCTGACAGCGCACGACCGGGTGTCAATGACCAGTTGGCCACGATGCTCGGAGTCGAACCGGGTGCGCCGCTAGCTCCGCAGCCGGCTCCCGGCTTGGATACCTGGACGGTGAAGGTTCCGGCAGATCACGTCGATAAGGTCGCGCAAGCCATGTTTGAGGCGGGCGCGGGCACTATCGGCGACTACGACAGCTGTGCGTTTCGCATTAACGGCCGCGGCCAGTTCCGCCCGCTGAGCGGGGCAAATCCCTTCATCGGCGCCGAGGGGCAGGTCGAGTATGTCGAGGAAGTGCGCCTGGAGATGGTCGCACCACGGTCCATGCGCGCGGCGATTGTTAAGGCTCTCGTTGCAGTGCATCCGTATGAGGAACCGGCATTCGACATCGTGGACAATCAGGCCACCGGTCTGGACCCGCAGCAGGCTGTGGGCATTGGGCGAGTGGGCACGCTAGATACGCCGATGCCATTTAAGGACTTCGTTGCGCGTGTGGCTGAGCGTCTGCCTGCAACGGCATGGGGCGTGCGCGGCGCAGGCGATCCGGAGCGGATGATTCGTACGGTTGCCGTTGCATCTGGTTCGGGCGACTCTTTCCTGGACACTGTGGCGAAGATGGGCGTCGATGCTTTTGTTACCTCGGACCTGCGGCATCATCCTGTAGATGAGACGCTGCGGACCGCGGACTTCTGCGTCGTGGATACGGCCCACTGGGCCAGCGAGTTCCCCTGGTGCTACCAGGCCGCAGACATGCTGGCCGAGAGGCTCGGGGTCGCGACCGAGGTCCTTGAGGTGCGCACCGATCCCTGGACAGTGGCAGAATCGTCGACACAGGCAAGGAAGTGAAGACCATGAGGCTTAGTCCACAAATCCAAGTGGCGATGTTGGAAAAGGCGGAAAACCAAACTCTGTTGGATGGGCTCACCGCCCGCCAGAACGTTCTGCCCGAGCGTGCCGAGTTGCAGGAGCTGCGCAAAAAGCACAGCCGTCAGGCCAGTGAGGCAGCGCGCTCCAAGCTCAGCGCCTCCGATATTGGCCGCGATATTGCCAAGCTGGAATCGGACATCAACAAGCTGAAGGCTCGCGAAAAGGCAGACCGTCTGTCGCTCGGTGCCACAGAAGACGCATCCACGCGCCGTGACCTCGAACACGACCTGCGCTCCACCGAGCGCCGCCGCGAACGCGCTGAACAGGAACTCCAGCAGTACGAGCGCATGCAGGAGGCCTATCAGGTCGACGCTGAGCACGAATACGACGCCGACGAGGCGCACGATGACATCGTCGCCGCCAAGCAAAGGCTTAACGACGCCGAGGTTGACCTCATTGCGCGCATTTCCATCGCTGAGACCCGAATCGAAGAGGCTGACAAACTCATTGATGGTTCGGCAGCCAAGCTTTACCGTCGTCTAGCGCTTGCTAACGGCATCCCTGTTGCACGCCTGAACGGGCGCACCTGCGGTTCCTGCTTCATGGAGCTCGATGTCGGAACCGTGCATGAATTCACCACGCTCGCGCCGGAAGAAGTGACGTTCTGTCCTGAATGTGGCGCGATGATCGTGCGTGCGGAAACGCTGGGAGCAGTGAAAGGCAAGTAAATGAGCCAGGCTGCAGACAAGCGCGATAGCGCGCCGGGCTGGACGGGTGCGACCACGGACCCCACGCGGCTGGTGCTGCTGCGCCATGGGCAGTCGCCGATGTCGATTCGCCGGGAGTACTCGGGAAGTCGTTCGAACCCCGACCTGACGGAGGTCGGCAGGCAGCAAGCGGCAGCGGCGGCACGGCACCTCGTAGAGCTGGTCGATAGCGGCAACATGAATTTCTCTGCCATTGTGGCCTCTCCACAGCGTCGTGCACAGCAGACCGCAGAGGCGGCAGCAAATGCGCTCGGCCTGGATATCCACGTTGACGAGGACCTGCGGGAGACCGACTTCGGGCAGTGGGAGGGCATGACTTTCTCCGAGGCGCACAACTCCACCCCTGAGCTGCACAGTTCTTGGCTCGCGGACCCGACCGTGGCGCCGCCGGAGGGGGAGGATTTCCGCTCGGTCGATAGCCGAGTGGGCGCCGCGCGTGAGCGCATCGCTCAACAATTCGGTGCCTCTGATGTGCTGGTAGTCAGCCATGTCACGCCAATCAAGTCGTTGCTGCGCCAGGGGCTCGGCTGTGGCTTTGAAATCTTCACCCGCCTGCACCTGGACCTGGCCAGCCTCTCCATCGCGGAGTTCTACGCAGATGGGCCGACATCAGTGCGGCTGATTAACGACACCAGCTACCTGCGTGGTTAGCAGCCCGGTACGGCGGGTTATTTGAATTGCGGTTGTGGCGGGTACACTAACCATTCGAGCGAGCCGGCCGGGTGATCGCGGCAGTTAACGGAACCGGACGCCTCTTTTACAGAGTGTGTCCAGGCCGCTGTCGAGGAAAGTCCGGACTCCACTGGGCATGGTGGTTGCTAACAGCAACCCAGGGTGACCTGCGGGAATAGTGCCACAGAAAATAGACCGCCGGGCGCACAGCCGATGTCTTTGACGTAAAGCTGTGGAGATCCGGTGAGGGTGAAAAGGTGCGGTAAGAGCGCACCAGCGGGGCAAGTGATTGCACCGGCTAGGTAAACCCCACCAGGAGCAAGGCAAAATCGCGCATGCTTCGTCGTGCGTGTGCGCGAGTGTTTGAGGGCTGCCCGTCCGATACTCGCGGGTGTGCTGCTTCAGGCTGTCAGCAATGGCAGACCGAGATGGATGATCGCCACCCGGCGCTTTCCGAAAGGAGCGCCGAGGGACAGAATCCGGCTCATAGGCCGACTCGTTCACACAAGCTTTTTTACTCGACCACCGCGCCGGCCGAAGTGTTCTCCACGCGGATGGTCTCGGAACCGCCGTCGTTAAGCGCGGAGGCAATCCGATCGGCGTCGTCGACGTGGGACCACATCACCAGCGACGCGCCCGGGCACGGCGCGCAACGGGCAATCTTCTCACAGTCGATGGTGTCGGTCAGCTCGGCAATCTGCCCCAGTACAGAGCTTGCCGACGGCGCGGAGCCACGCTCACTGACATCGCGCGAAACCCCTGCGATGGCTGCTTGAATATCGCTGTGCCGGATGTGACCGATGACTGCGCGGGCGCGGTCGGAGGATGCGTCGGCATCGTCAAGCCACTGGATGGCGCGGCCGATGGTGGGGATGTTTTCGTCGTCCGGGTGCACCTCGTGACGAGCGCGTACCCAGTCCGCGACCCGCTCCTGTGCGTCGGGGAGGCTAGCGAGAGTCGGCACGCCGAAAGCAGCGCAGGCTTGCTGGAAGAACTCGTAGCGCTCTTCGTCTGGCGAACCGCCGGTGACATCCGGGGAGTAAGCGATAGTCAGCGCCAACGACTGTGGCAACGCCGTCTGCGTGACTGCCTCGTCGGAGTGGTTGATGCACAGTAGACTGTCCGGGCGGCTGCGCAGTGCCGTGGTGTAGGGGTACAGCGGCCACGACTGGCCCTTTACCTGCACCATGGTCTCGTGGATAGCGGTGGCAATACGCGTGCGGGTAGGTACATCATCACGGTCGCCAAAACGCGCATTGAGAGCCAGCGCGAGTGCACACTGAATTGCCGGAATCTCTCCAAAACCGCGACCTGGCGCGATAGTGGAGGCAATGGTGACCTTCAGGCCATTGCTGTTGCGCGGAACGAGGTGCAGCGAGTGCTGCAATGCGACGATGGTAGCCGCGACAGCGGTCGGCACCTGCGAAAAAGCGGCGGGGACGCTGTCCGGGAAATCCATCTTGGTAGTTTCGCGCTTGTACACGACAATGAGCTGCTGCTCGTCGATCTCTTCAATACCGACCGCGGCATAAGCTGGAATGGCGGTGGTTAGGAGCATGCCGCCGGAGGACGCGCAGTCCTCACCCAACAGGTTGATGGAACCCGGGGCGTATGCAACTGAAGCATTAGAACCGACGGCATCGAAGACGTCGTTTACGACAGCGGGTGCGGCGGGCATGGGTGAAACCTCTCCAGAGATCGGACTCATAGTGCTTGTGTGCAGTGTTTGTATTCAGCGCTCGGATTCAGCGCTTGTGTTCTAAGGTGAACAATTCCGTCGATAATACCCGGCTCGGGGGACAGTGACAAACCTATATACTGGGATTTTATGTCGCCGCAGCGCACATGGCAGGCAAAGGATTGCCTTTCTGCAAGCTTGCTTATGGGCGGAGTTAGCGGTGGCACAACCGCTTGATAACTCGACATGTTCTCGATGTGGAAGAGGAGAAGAATCGTGAGCGACAACAGCAGTAAGTGGTACTACCAGCCATCGACAGGCACGGTGTTTCAGGGGAAGAAAACCGGTTGGGACGACCGAATGGGCCCTTATGATTCCGAAGAGGAAGCCCGCGCTGCCATGGAAAAAGTCGCCGAGCGCAACAAGGCGGCCGACGACTGGGATGAAGAAGATGATGACTGGGGCGTAGCTGAGAAATAAGGCTCTACGCGTTTAGGCCTTCTTGCCCTTCTTAATCTTCTTTTCCATCTTGCGGAAGGCCTTGAAAACCTTTGCCGCGGCATCGTCGTACTCAGCCAGGGCCTTCAGGCCGTCGTAGTACTCCATCTGGTAAAGCACGCCGTAGCCGAAGGCGTCCCTGCCCGCACGGGAGGCACGCTTAGCGCGAGCCAACACGAAGTCACGCGCAGTACAGGTGTCCTGGAAGTCACCGAGAACCGACTGCAGGTTCTTGCAGGCAGCGTAGAGCTTCTCGGTCGGCAGGTCCGCGTTCTGAGCAGCTTCCGCGCTGTAGCGGAGCTTCTTCGCAGCTTTGCGGACATCGTGGTAGCGCTCGTCCAAATCTGCCTCTGGAAGGTCAGCATCCTCTCGGCCATCGAGTACCAGGTTGTGGCGACGACGGAACTTCGAAAACGCGCTGCGCAAGTGATCGAGCAGCACCGCAGTGGTGTCGAGTTCCTTCGGTGCCTTTACCTTCTCCGGCTCGGCCTTGTCTGAGGTCGTGGAAGCAGCTGCATCGGCGGCAGCAGCAGTATCAGTCTCAGCCGCGACCTCGGAGTCAGCTGCCGAAGCATCCTCGGAGGCTGCGGCCTCCGCGTCGTCGACAAGCGAATCATCCTTCTTCTTGGACTTCTTTTCCCCAGCCTCGGCCTCTTCCGAGTTTGCGGCGATTGGCGGGTTGGCGAGGAACTCATCGAGATCGTCGAGAAGTTGCAGGTACTCGCTGGAATTGAGTGCGAAAATGACTCGCTGATGAGCGCGGTCGTAGTCCTTCTGGACATCCTCGACGAGATTCGCACGCAGCTCCTCGCCTAAAGCGGCGCTTTCGCGATTGGCCAGCAGCTCCTCCCAGCGCATAGCAACGACCTCTGCGTCACGGGCCACACCGAGAACACCCGCCAGCTGCTTGAGGTTGCTCTCCAGCTCAGCGACCTTATCGCCCACGACAATGCCGTGGAAGGTCTGCATGTGACTGCGCAGCTCACGAGTGGCGACGCGCATCTGATGCACCGAGTCAAATTCATCGCGGCGTACCTTCGGGTCGTACTCGACCATCTTGGCCACGTTAGCGGCCAGCGCATCGACCACGGTGCGCCCCGGCGTGCCCTTCGGCAGCTTCGCTGGAGTCGGCGGCAGGGGAGCAGAATCGATGGAGTCACCCAACGCCGTCGCCAACTTCGACGGGCTTTCCGACGGCACGGCACCAGCCACCTCAGCGACCTTGGACATCGCTGCCATTACAGCCTTGCCGTCCGGGTGATCTGCCCAATCCCCCAGAAGCTCAATCTCCCACTCGCGCCAGGTGGTGGTTTCTCCGCCGTCGAGGAAGGAAGTCGCCGTGACGTGGTCATCCGCGAACTCCGCCATGGGAGTGCCATCGAGGGCAAACACCGTGGTGACGTGGCGCTCATTGTCTACCTGCGCGATTGGTTGCAGCGGGTGATTGCGCACAATTGCGCGGACGGGGGCAAGCAACTCGGTGGGCACGACGTAGTCGGCGTCGCGGCCTTCACCGTTAACAGAGCCCTCTTCCAGGTCAACGCCATATTCGAGGCGACCGCCGTTGCCCGGCGCCTTCAGATGCCAACCCTCATCGGGGCCGCCGGTGCGGCGACGCAGGGTGTGCTTGGAACGGGTCAGACGCAGGTCCGCCGTGTCCAGATAAATCGCGGAGAGATTTCGCACCTCAGTGGTGGTGGAGCCAACCTGTGGAACGAAATCGAACGATGGGGCTACCACCTCTGGGGTAGCTGAGAACTTAGATTCCACCTCCAACGCCGCAGTTGGAGTTTTGGACTTAGAACCAGACTTAGATGCCATAAGCACCAATTCTACCCCCGAATCGAAGAACCCTTAAGTTACGGATGTCTGGTTTTCGTATTTGATTGCCTGGACTGGGCGGTGCCCTTAGACGTAGACGGGGGCTGGGCGGGGCCTTTAGACGAAAGCCCAGTCCAAAAAAATCGGCTCACCCCAGGGCGGTTAACCCGAGAAGTTCTGTGCCTCAGTTGGGAACTCGCGGGAGTGCACCTGGTCGACATACTGCTTAGCTCCCTTGGTCAGCATCTCGCCGACCTCTTCGAACACCGAACTAAACGACGGCCTGCGGCCATCGGCCGGAACTGCAAAGGCATCTTGCCAGACGAGAACCTGGCCATCGCACTGGTTACCAGCGCCAATGCCACAGGTTGGGATGGATAGATCACGGGTAATCTCAGTGGCCAAATCTGCAGGCACCATTTCCAGGACCACGGCCGAGGCACCAGCATCGGCTACCGCGTGGGCGTCGGCACGCAGCTGTTCCGCCCCCGCACCGCGTCCCTGTACCTTGAAGCCGGACAGCGCGTTGACGGACTGCGGAGTGAAACCGATGTGTGCCATAACCGGAATGCCGGCGTTGACCAGCGCACGGATGCGCGGAGCGATGCGCACGCCACCTTCGATCTTGATCATGTGTGCGCCGGTTTCGCGCATCATCTTCGCGGCGGACAGCACGGCCTGCTCATCGGAGGCCTCGTAAGTGCCGAAGGGTAAATCGGCAACCACAAGTGCGTTGCCAGCGCCTCGGACGACACCGCGAGCAAGCGGAATCATTTCTTCCAGCGTGATCTCGGTGGTGGTGTCGTAGCCGTAGACGACGTTTGCTGCAGAGTCGCCGACCAGTAGCAGCTCGACACCGGCGGCGGAAAAAGCGCGCGCGGTGGAGTAGTCGTAGCAAGTCAGCATTGCCCAGGGGCGAGACTCAGCCTTCCATTCGGCCAGATTATTCAGACGAATCTTTTTTCCGCTCATGCCAATAGAGCATGCCATAGTCACACGCAATCCGAGACCACGAGGGCAGCAGTTATGACGCGGGTGGGGTAGTTGGCTAGCCACGCCGAATGGTCAAAATGCGTACCGCGAATCCGGGCACCTGGGTAACGTTGGAAAGTATGAACAGTCAGCAGGAATTCGTCCTCCGCGCAATCGAAGAGCAAGATATCCGCTATATCCGCCTCTGGTTTACTGATATTTTGGGGTATCTGAAGTCCGTTGCCGTCGCTCCGGCTGAGCTTGAGGGGTCCTTCGAAGAGGGCATCGGTTTCGATGGCTCCGCGGTAGAGGGCTTTTCCCGCGTCTCCGAGGCTGACACCATTGCGCAACCGGATCCTTCGACGTTCCAGGTCATGCCACGCCTGCACAAAGAAGACACAATCACGTCCGCGCGCATGTTCTGCGACATTGTCATGCCCGATGGTCAGCCGTCGTGGGCAGATCCACGCCAGGTGCTGCGCCGCCAAATTAAGGCGCTTGCCGACGAGGGCTTCCACGCGTTCATCCACCCGGAGATTGAGTTTTTCCTAGTAGAGAGCCTGGCTACTGACGGAAAGCCGCCGGTGCCAACGGACAATGGCGGTTACTTTGACCAGGCGGTCTACGACCGCGCTCCCCGCTTTCGCCAAGAAGCGATCACGGTGTTGGAAGACATGGGAATCCCCGTGGAGTTCTCCCATCACGAAAACGCGCCGGGCCAGCAGGAAATCGATCTGCGCTACGCCGATCCGCTGACTATGGCGGATAACGTGATGTCTTTCCGCTACATCATTAAGCAGATTGCAATGAAAAATGGTGTGCAGGCGACATTCATGCCGAAACCTTTCCAGGACTTGCCGGGCAATGGCATGCACACGCATATTTCCCTCTTCGAAGGGGACACAAATGCATTCCACGATCCGGATGATGAAAATCAGCTCTCCGACACCGCAAAGGGCTTCATTGCTGGCATTCTGACTCATGCCAGCGAAATCTCCGCTGTGACCAATCAGTGGGTCAACTCCTACAAGCGCACGGTCTTTGGTGATGAAGCTCCGACGTCTGCGACCTGGGGCATGGCCAACCGCTCGGCTCTTGTGCGTGTTCCCATGTACTCGCCGGGCAAGGCGCACTCTCGCCGGGTGGAAATTCGTTCCCTGGACTCCGCATGTAACCCATATCTTGCGTACTCGGTAATTTTGGCCGCCGGTTTGAAGGGAATTAAGGAGGGCTACCAGCTGCCGGAGCAGGCAGAGGACAACATCTCGGAGCTGACCAAGCGGGAACGCCGTGCGATGGGCTACCGCGATTTGCCGACGTCCCTGGAGGTGGCGCTGCAGGAGATGGAACGCTCCGATTTGGTGGCCGATGCTCTCGGTGACCATGTCTACGAGTTCTTCCTACTCAATAAGTGGCGCGAGTGGCGCGAGTTCCAGCGTCAGGTGACGCAGTGGGAGCTGCGCACAACCCTGGATTACTAATTTTCCCGAACCGCTACCTACCTTTTTCGTCTTTACTTTTTGGGTGACCAGTTTCAATGGTGATGAATCGACCTCGCACATCCCGCCAGTCAGTGCCGCGGCCCGCAGCGCTGGGCTTGCGTAACGACGATCGGACGCGCGCTGACCTGGAAGATTTGGGGTGGTACAACGAGGAGTCCCTACAGCTGTTGTGGGGGCTTGCCGGAGCCAGCGACCCCAAGCTGGCGCTCGTGGCACTAGTGCGGCTCAAAGGCGCTCTCGACGAGCTGGAGCAGGATGGAAAGCTGGAGAACTGGGCCACCTGGTCTGGCCTCGATGAGGCCATGCGTGAGCAGGTTCCGCTGCGTACGCGTATGTTTGCGCTGCTCGGGGGATCGAGTGCACTGGGCGATCACCTGGTTGCGCACCCAGAAAAGTGGATTCTGCTCCAAGCTGAGCTTCCCACTGAGGCAGACATGTTCCGCGAGATGCTCTCCAGCGTTGGGGCTGTGCCCGAGGTCATCGAACTCACTGATGAGGCCAGTCTGGAAAAGCAGGAGGAACCGGAGTACCGCAAGCCGGTCGTTGCGCCCGCCACGCTTGAAGGCCCCGGTTTGTACCGTGCGAAGCTCACCGGCCGTGAGGCCGAAGTTGCGATGCAGTGCGCCTACCGCGACTTGATTATGCGTATTGCGTGCCACGACTTGGCTGGTACGTACCCACGGGGTCCCCGCCGCCCTGGACAGCCACAAGTCCCATTCCGTCAGGTCTCGGAGGCACTCAGTGACTTGGCGGATGCAGCGTTGACGGCTGCACTGTCTGTGGCTGTTCAACAGGTCTTTCCTTCCGCACCGGTCTCAACACGCCTGGCCGTAATCGCCATGGGTAAGTGTGGTGCGGAAGAGCTGAACTACATCTCCGATGTGGATGTCATTTTCGTCGCAGAGCCGGCGGATGCCCGAGCTACTCGTCTAGCCAGCGAATTTATCCGGATTTCTTGCCACTGCTTCTTTGAGGTCGACGCGAATCTCCGCCCGGAGGGCAAGTCGGGTGCACTCGTACGCACCGTGGATTCCCACGTCGCTTACTACAAGCGCTGGGCTGAAACCTGGGAGTTCCAAGCGTTATTGAAGGCGCGGCCGATGACAGGCGATGTCGAGCTGGGCCGCGAATACATCGATGCTCTAGCCCCGATGGTGTGGACCGCCTCTCAGCGAGACTCTTTCGTCGACGACGTTCAACGCATGCGCGCCCGCGTGGTACAAAACGTCCCCGAAGAGCTTCGCTACCGAGAGCTCAAGCTTGGACGCGGTGGTCTGCGTGATGTCGAGTTCGCGGTGCAGCTGCTGCAGTTGGTCCACGGTCGCTATGACGATAGCCTCCGCGTGCTGCCAACTGTGATGGCACTCGATGCACTTGTCGAGGCTGGCTACATCGGTCGCGAAGACGGTGCCGCGCTGATTAACGCCTACGAATTCATCCGTCTGCTGGAGCACCGCCTGCAGCTGCAGAAGATGCGACGGACGCATTTGTTGCCCGCCGAGGACGACACCGAAGCTCTTCAGTGGCTCGGTCGAGCCTCTGGCCTCGTCGGTGAGGGCGGCACCGATGCCAGCAAACCGCTGGCCAAGCAGGTTCGACTGGCCAGCTCGCAGATCCGCTCCCTGCACAACAAGCTTTTCTACCGTCCACTGCTGAACTCCGTGGTGGAGCAGGACATTGGAACCCTGCAGCTATCGGCCGATGCGGCAAAGCGCCAGCTGGCCGCGCTGGGCTATCAGTACCCGGATCGCGCCTACGAGCATCTTTCTGCGCTGGCGGCAGGCACCTCGCGCAAATCGCGTATTCAGGCGATGCTCCTACCGACGCTGATGGAGTGGCTATCTTCGACGCCAGATCCCGACGCGGGTCTGCTCAATTATCGCAAGCTCTCTGAGAAGCTCCACGACGAAACCTGGTTTCTGCGAACGCTGCGCGATGAGGGCATCGTCGGTCAGCGGCTGATGCGCGTGCTCGGTTCTTCGCCCTACGCGTCTGATTTGATTATGAGTGCGCCGGACGTAATTAAACGGTTCGGCGACGGTGCGTCCGGGCCGAAGCTACTGAATACCGACTCCGATGCAGTCGGGCGTGCGCTGGTCGCAGCGGCTGCCCGTCACAACAGTCCAGCTAAGGCCATTGGTGTGGCACGTGCGTTGCGCCGTGCAGAGCTCGCGCGCATTGCCTCCGCGGATCTCTTCGGGCTGATGGATGTGCAAGAGGTCTGTCACTCTCTGTCGATGGTGTGGGACAACGTGCTCGAAGCTGCCCTCGCCGCCGAAATCCGTGCGTGGTCGCTGGAGCATCCTGACTCGGAGGTTCCGGGCGTTATCTCCGTGATTGGTATGGGGCGACTTGGCGGTGCTGAACTGGGCTACGGCTCCGATGCCGACGTGATGTTTATCTGTGAACCTCGCAAGGACACCGAAGGAACGCCGCTTGTCGACGATTCCGAGGTAGTCAAGTGGGCAACCAGGATTTGTGACTCGTTGCGTCGTCGACTGGCAAAGCCAAGCCAGGACCCGCCACTGGAGGTCGATGTGGACCTGCGTCCAGAAGGACGCTCGGGCCCGATTGTCAGGACCCTGGATTCCTATGTGACCTACTACGAGCGCTGGGGTGAAACCTGGGAGATTCAGGCACTGCTACGTGCTACCTGGATTGCCGGCGATAAAGACCTCGGCACCCGCTTCCTCAAGGCCATCGATTCGCTGAGGTACCCACAGGGCGGAGCTGATGCCAAGATGGTCCGCGATGTCCGTCGTATGAAGGCGCGTGTTGATTCGGAGCGACTGCCGCGCGGCGCTGATCGGCGTACCCACACCAAACTCGGTTCCGGCGCACTGACCGATATTGAATGGACTGTGCAGCTGCTAATCATGCTGCATGCCCATGAAGTGCCGGAGTTGCACAACACTTCGACGCTGGAGTGTCTGGAAGTGCTGAAAAATCGCGAGATTCTAGATGCGGAGGATACCGACGCACTTCGGGATGCCTGGCTGATGGCGACGAATGCTCGTAATGCGCTGGTGCTCACGCGTGGTAAGCGCACGGACCAGCTGCCACAGCCGGGGCGTCAGCTGACTCAGGTCGCAGGTGCTGCAGGATGGGATGCATCGGATTCCAACGGTTTTATTGAGCACTATTTGCGTCTGACTCGCCACTCCAGCCGTGTCGTCAATCGCGTGTTTTGGGGTGAGGAGAACCCCGACCACGAGTAGCCCGGGCAGAGGTCTGCCGAACCTTGCTGCGAGGCTCATTATGCGGCAGCGGGGTGCAGCCTTTGTCTTAGCACGGCGACCGGGCATAATGGTGGGCTATGGAACGCAACGTCGATTACTCGGTACGCCCTAGGTATGAGGATTTCATTCTCAACCTCGATGGCACTGACCTGCGTTTTTTATTGAGCCGCACGTGTCCAGCAGCTGACACCTCAGCTGCTGGACAAGAGGCGGTGGAATTGCTGATGTCACAGGATTCAGCGCATACGGCGCTGTCTTTTTGTGATCCCGATGTTCTCGATGTGGCTCACTTAGTTCATATTCTGGAGGATTCCGCATCGCTGGATACCCTCGCAGAAGTGGCCTATTGGGCATCGGATGCGGACGTGATGGCACACGATACGCCGAAGGGTGTTGACCGCAAACGTCGTCGCGTCGGCAAGCAACAGCTTGAGCATGTGCTACGCCGTGGCCAGCGCCAGGGGCTCGTGTGGGAGGAACCGGCGGGCGTGTGGCATGTGCCGCCACATATTTCGGAGGTGTTCCCGGCGGAACCGAGCCTCAGCTTCCGCGTCGCCGACTTGGTGGCGAATATGCCAGCGGATGTGCTGAGTCGTCGTATGGAGCGCATGGGGCTGGAGCCGGATAGCGCGCGCGGAGAGGGTGCACCGCGAGCTCTGAACGCCAGCGATTTGACGGTGCGCAATTTGCAGGCTCGCCAGGTGGAGCAAATTGCAGGCTTCCTCTGCGATCCGGTGAAGGTGCGGGCGCTGGTGATGACAGCGCCGGTGGATATTCGCAATGAGCTGCGTTGGATGGCAACCGACGAGAAATACTTGCCCTCCTACATGTGGTCCGAACTGCGTGCCGACGCGGTGCGATGGGCCGAAGAGCGTCTGCTGCTGACTGTGGTTGAAGAACCGGCGATGCCGGTATTCGAGCAAGAGGCGGAAGCACACAACGGGCCGACAGAGGTTGCCCGTCTGGTGGGCGCAGTAGCGTTGGCGCTCAAGGGCGACATGTGGTCGATTCGTAAGCCGCATCCGACGGAGTCTTTCCCGGCAACGCTGGAGTCAAAGGAGTTGACCGAAGCTTCTGTGGCTGCGGTGGCGTTTGCTTCGGCGTTTATGGATGCTGCGGGCAGCGGCGACGGGCGCCTGAAGGACCCGTTGCACATGTATGAGGAATCGAGCCTGCTGTGGATTCAGGACTTTGCAGCATCAATAGGCGCGAGCGGTTTCGCGGCGCCCTGGATTGTGGAGATGCTGGTCAACGCGGGACTAATTCACGCTGACAGCGGGCATCCGACTCCGCGCGCACTGCAGTACTGGTACAACGCCGATGCCTCGACCCGTTGGGCGTATCTCGTGGCGGGCTTCCTCGTTGGTCGCGGTCCGTGGCACGGTGAGTTTCCGTGGGTGACGGTGGGTGTCGATGATTTGTCGCATGCCACCCTTGCTTACGGCTACCCGTTTGCCGCACGTGAAGTAGTGTCGCTGGCCGCGCAGCTGGAGGAAGACCAGAAGTTCTATGGCTGCTGCGTCGAAGGGCATATGGCTTGGAATGTCGACAACCTCTGCGCTCGCAACGGCGCTGATGGGGACGCGATGGTCGGTTGGCTGCTGGAGCAGGCCGGCATCTTGGGCATTCTCTACCATGGGCACGCCTCGTGGCAGGCCATGGCCATCATGTATGCCTTGCACGACATTTGGCTGACTGATCAGCATGTCGGAGCTCAGCGTATCGCTGAACTCATCGCTGAGTATGCCGCTGGCCAGGTGCCGACGGCGGAGGCAGTCCAGATTGCCCGCCTGTTCAAGGATGCCGCGCCTAACGAGCGTCTGGCTGCCACACTGGATGGCGTCGCCAGTAATCAGGTTGCCCTCGCGTTGGACTTCATCGGTGACCGCGAAACCTGCGCGGAAACCTCCCGCTGGATTATTTCCGAGGAGAGCCTGCGTCGCGCATGCCTCGCGGTTGACGGTGACGTTGATGTCCTGTTTTCCCAGCTGGGGCCACTGGTCAATAGTTCTATGAAGCTGGTCATCTACGCCGAGCTAGTCCGCATTACTAAGACCGAGAAGTTGCAGGAAATGTATGAGCGTGAGGCCGTAGAACCAACGCCTTCGCTTGACGACGCCCCGGAGAACGCAGCCCCCGAAACTGACACCGGTGAGCGCGTTTCCCATGGTGCTCAGACCGATGGCAGCGAACGCACGGCGGATAGCGGCCACGCAGACACCTCTGAGCAAGCGGACGACTCGGAGGACTCGGACGACTCGGAGGGGCTGGAAGGGCCAGAGCAGCTTTCGCTGTTCTAACCAATCTGTCTCTCGGCTTCCTGTAGTTCCTACTCCGTAGGTTCCAGCTCAAAACGGCTCTGCTGGGCGACAAAGCGTGCCGCCGCACGCTTTGCGACCAGCAGGCCAACGAAACCAATCGCCCACACACCGACGACAGCCAACCAGCCAATGCGGAAGGTTTCCCAGGTGTAGTTTCCATCGGGAGCTGCAATATCCAGCAGGAAGCCGACACCTTGTGCGGCGAGCATGGTGGCCACAAAACCGCCCATATTCGCCAGCCCAGTGCCGGTGGCGAGTACCTTGCGATCGACCTCTTCGCGCACTGAGTCGAAGCCGAAGTTGGACATCGCACCAAGACCGGCCATGAGGATGTTGACCACGATAATTGCCCAGTACGCTGGTGGGTTGCTCGGTGCCAGGAACACAATCCAGACGGCCATGTTGATAAACGCGATTGCGACAACAACCTTGATGCGGTCGCGGCCGGTGCGTGCCGACACCATGCCCATCAACGGCCCGGCGATAATTACTGACAGCGTGTTAATGACCAGCACCACACTGGCCTCGGAGGGCTTAAGCCCCATACCCAGCATCATCAGAGGCATGCCCCACAGCAATGTGAAGATGCACTGATGCATCAAACCAGTCCAGTGCGTGAAGAAACCCTGCCAGCAAACCGGGTGAGTGGTCACAGTCTTCAGAGTCTGGCCGATAGTCAGTTTCTCTTCGGCTGCGGCAGAGGCTCCGCCCTCAGCAGCCGTCTTCGCGGCCTTTTTGGCGGCGCGGCGTTCACGAAGTGACATCCTCGCTGTGGAGGAGTTCTCCGGGACGTCGGCAAGCGCGATCATGCCTACGATGGCGATGAGAAGACCTGCGGTGCTCAGCGACAGGAACGCGGGTACCCACCCTGCGGCGTGCAGAATCGCGAGGAATGGGACAGCAGAGATGAACTGACCGAGCTGGCCAAGACCAGCCGTGAGCTGTGTGAACAGCGGAGTGACGCGCAGCGGGAACCATGCGGGAAGCAGGCGCATAGCACCGAGGAATGCGGTGGCATCGCCGGCGCCGATGAATACACGAGCGATGACAGCCAGCGGATACGATGTCGTAAACGCGATGATGACCTGGCCCAGCGCCATGATCAGTGCGCCCACGACCATGGTTTTCTTGGCGCCGACGCGGTCAATGATGATGCCCGTCGGAATCTGCGCCAGGGCGTAGACACCAACCTGCACGGCGGTGAACAGCGCGAGTTGGGAGGCGTTGATATGGAAGCGATCGAGCGCCTCGACGCCAGCGACACCCATGGAGGTGCGGCCGACGATGGCAACGATGTAGGTAATCAGCGCCGCCAGCCAGACGGCAATCGCGCGGCCAGTGACGTGCTCGCGCGGGTCCTTTGCCACCGCGGTGGAGGGCTGATCTGTTGATGAAATCTGATCTTTACCGTTACGCTGCTTTACCACTCGCCACATTGTAGACCCCATCAACTAACCGGCCTGAAGTGGGGGTCGCACCGGGGGTCTAGGTGACCCGATCATGCTCGCGGCAAATTACCTTTGTGCCTTAGCCAGAACTTCCTTCACGAAGTCCGCAACCACCAGCCGTGAGACCTTGAAATCAATTACGGCAACGGAAGCCTCATCGGAGTTGGAAACGTCATGGAAATAAGCGTCGAGCTGGGCAAAGTCTTCAGGTTTGCCGACACTGAAACCGTGAGCGCCATAGGCGCACCCGACTGCGGCGAAGTTGTAGTCGGCAATCTCCATGGACGAGGTGTCCAACCCGACATCGCCAAACTGGTGCAGCTCCGCGCCGTAGGCAGCATCGTTAATGAACACCACACAACCGCCACGACCACGCCGCAGCTGCTCGATCGCCGCAGGTAAATCCGCAATACCCATTGTGCCGCCACCGTCACCGGCGACTAGCACACAATAGTCCTCGGGCCGTGCCGCCGCGAGGCCGACAAGCGAGCCCATGCCCAAACCAATTGACTGAATTGCCGTGCCCACAATCACTTGCTGCTGCGGACCAGGTACATCGAGATACTTCGGAACCCATCCCAGGAAATGGCCACCGTCAGTACACACAGCGCGCTCATTGGGCAGGATACGATTTAGATACTGCAGGCACGCCCGCGGATCCAACCGGCCATCCGCGCACGTCAGCGACTCGACCTGCGCTGTCGTCGGCAGTGCCTTCAACTCCGCACGCCATGTGCTTGACGACGATCCCAGCGTCTCACCCATTGCGCTATCTTTGGCTGTCTGCGCCCGAGATTCCAGGGGCTTCTCCAGCTGCTCTGCCAGGACGGGCAGAAGTTCCTCCAACTTAGCCAATAGCGGTGTCACCGATGGCTGAGCGGCGGGATGGGGCTCGTCTACAACCTGGATAATTTTCGCGTCCGGTGCAAACATGTTGCCGCCACGGTTTTGGAAAGCGTTGAAGCTTGCTCCCAGGAACAGCACCATATCGGCCTGTCGAGCTAGTTCTACCTGCCACGTATGCGCAAAACCGCCCACGGTGCCGATCTGCCACGGGCTGGAAAGCACATGACGAGCCATCGCTGAGTGCATAAACAGTGCCCCTACACTGTCCCCGATGCGGCGGACTAGCTCGGCGGTATCGGAGAGTAGCACACCTCTACCAGCAATAATGAGAGGGCGACGGGCAGCCTGCAGTTCCTCTGCCAGCGACGTGACAGTTGACTCTAACCATTCTGGTCTGCTGGTGTGTAGATGCTCCTGGTTAGCTGACTGTGTTTCAGACGCAGATGTCGTTATCTGTGCTTCTTGGAGGTCATAGGGGAGCAGCAGCACGACAGGCTGCCGAGAGCTCAGTGCGTGCTGGACTGCAAAGTTTGCGTCGTCAAGCGCGGACTCGGGAGTAACAGTGCGATGGCAGACGTCGAGGGCGTCGAGGAGCGCCGCCTGATTGAGGTCAAAGGGGCGGGGGCGTTCCGGGTGCGTGCCGACGACAAAAATAAGCGGGATACGGGCTACGCGAGCCTCCGCCAGAGTGGTTAGCGCATTGGTGAATCCTGCGCCACAAGTGGCGGTCGCGATAGCAAGCCCTCCGCCTGCGCGGTGGAAGGCATCGGCGGCCCCGACAGCAGCCGATTCGTGTCGGACGGAGGAGTAGCCGAATCCCGATTCAGTAAGGGCTGACGTGAAGTGGGAGTTCGCATTGCCGATGAGACCGAAGCAGTGGTCGCAGTGCTGGGCCAGTGTGTCGGCCAGCGCCCGCGAGACCGTTGTGGTCTTTTGGGAACCTTCCTGCGGGGAAGACGCGGGCGCGTGGGGCATAGGACGGCTATTAACTCGAGTGAAACTCATGTGAACAATTGTGAGGTAACCACGGGGGTAATAACAGCCCTATAGCCCAAGATAATGCCGTTTGCCCTTAAAAAAGAGGGCACTATTCCACATCGCTGCTGCGCGGATGGGGGCGTTGAGCTAGATCGGCTTTAAGCCACGTTGTCGTCGATGAATTTCTTCACCACATCGACATCGTTCGGAAGCTCGGTAACGCGGCGTGGGGCATTTATGATGTCCGCGAAACGCTCCGGACAGTCCGGCTCGCGGCCGGTGGCTTCCAGGATGGTCTCGGAGAATTTCACCGGCAGGGCGGTCTCCAGGCAGACAATTGGGGTGGATACCTGGTCTACCAGGCCGCGGGCGACGTGGATGCCGTCAGCGGTGTGCGGATCGACCATGACCTCCAGGCGCTCCCAGCAGTCCTTGATGGTCTCGACGCGGTCAGCGTGGGTGGAACGACCGGAGAGGAACCCGTACTTGGCAGAAGCCTCCGGGAAGATTGGATCAGCAGTAAGAGAGAAGCCGCCCTCCTTGACCTTGACACCAAAGAGGTCTGCAGTCCGCTCAGCATCGCGCCCCAGCAGATCGAAGATGAAACGCTCGAAGTTAGACGCGCGGGAGATATCCATCGATGGGGAAGAGGTCGCCTGTGTCTCCGCAGCGCTGCGCACGCGGTAGCCGCCCGTGTGGAAGAACTCATCCAAGACATCGTTTTCATTGGTAGCCACAATCAGGCGGTCAATTGGCACACCCATCTGACGTGCAATATGACCAGCGCAGATATCACCGAAGTTGCCGGTCGGCACACTGAAGCTGACCTTCTGCGAGTTATCGGCCTCAGCACCGTTGCCGCCAGTGACACGAATCCACGACGAGACGTAGTACACAATCTGAGCCATCAGGCGAGCCCAGTTGATGGAGTTGACTGCGCCAATGTGGCGGCTGGCCTTGTAATCCAAGTCGCCGGAGACAGCCTTAACGATGTCCTGGCAATCATCGAAGACACCGTCGAGGGCGACGTTGTGAATGTTGGCATCCTGCAGACCAAACATCTGAGCCTGCTGGAAAGCGGTCATTCGACCAGCCGGCGTTAGCATGAACACGCTGATTCCCTCACGGCCACGCATTGCGTACTCGGCCGAGGAACCCGTGTCACCAGAGGTGGCGCCGAGGATATTCAGGGTCTCGCCACGACGAGCCAGCTCATACTCGAAGAACTCACCGAGCAGCTGCATCGCCATATCCTTGAATGCCGCTGTGGGGCCCATGGACAAGTGACCGATGTAGAGCTGATCTTCCAGCTTCGTCACCGGCACAATATCCGGATCGGAGAACTTCGGGTAGGTGTACGCCCGTGCACAGATACCGCGCAAATCCTCCAGCGGAATGTCGTCCACAAAAAGGCTGACGACCTCTGCAGCCAAGGCTGCGTAACCGTCGTCGACAAGCACGGAGCGCCAACGCGTCAAAGTGGCATCGTCAACCTGTGGGTACTCGACCGGCAGGTAGAGGCCGCCGTCGTTAGCGAGACCTCCCAGGAGAATGTCTGAGAACTTGTGTGGCGTGCGCTCTGGGTCGCGAGTCGAAATGAAGTCCAAGGCGGGCCCCTTACATGTATGCCAACACCCGCCGCATCGGCCTATAAGAAGGCCTTGTGAAAGATTGCGGCGGGGTTGACCGATGGATGTTTTCTTTAATTTTTACATATGTACTGAAGCCAGTCAGGCCTCGGCTGCGGAAGATGCGGAATTGGCCACTTCCGCGTCGAAGCTGAGCTCTTCGGAACGGTCGACGACATCATCCTTGGCGAAGCGGTTAACGATCATGGCAATTGCGCCGTCACCAGTGACATTGCATGCGGTACCGAAGGAGTCGATGGCGATGTAGGCGGCAATCATCAAAGCGACCTGCTCCTGATCGAAGCCGAGCATGGACTGCAGCACACCGACCGCGGCCATAATTGCGCCACCCGGAACGCCCGGAGCCGCAATCATGGTGATACCCAAAGTGAGAATGAAGCCGATGGCCATACCCGGCGAAACCGGCTTGTCCGCCATGAACATCACCGCAAACGCGAACAGGATGATCTTCATCATCGAACCGGCCAGGTGAATGGTCGCGCACAGCGGCACGGTAAAGCCAGCGACCTTCTCCGAGACACCATTCTTCAGCGCGGCCTTGTAAGTCACCGGAATGGTAGCGGCCGAGGACGAGGTGCCGAGCGCGGTGGCGTAGGCCGGCAGCATGTTCTTCAGGGATTGCCACGGGCTGCGGCCAGCGATGGCACCCGCGATGGAGAACTGGATTGCCAACAGAAGCACGGTGCCGATGACTGCCAGAACGAGCACCTTGAAGAACATCGACAGCGTCGTGGTCAGGTTGCCGTTCATGCCCATAGACAGGAACATGCCGAAGATGTAAACCGGCAGCAGCGGGATGATAAATGCCGAGATGATCTTCATAATCACATCGCGCAGCTGTGTCGCACCGCGGTAGAGCGAGTCCGACTTCACGGTGGTCATCGCCACACCGACCGTGAAAGCCAGCAGCAGGGCGGTCATGACGTCAAACGGCGGTGGCATCTCTACATTGAAGAAGCTCTCCAGCGCGCCCTCATCAATATCCACCGATGCACCGGCCTGATCAGCGCCGAGCAGCCAAGGGTAGAGCCCCTGGGTAGCGGCGTAGGCCAATAGGCCCGAAAACACCGTCGAGCCGTAGGCAATAGCAGTGGTAATACCCAACCACTTTCCGGCACCACGGCCCAGGCTGGCAATCGCCGGCGTGATGAGGGCAAAAATCAGCACCGGGATAAAGAAGCCCAGAAAGTTACCAAAGAGGCCATTGAAAGTGACAAAAATTCGAGCCAGCCATTCCGGGAAGAAAAAGCTGCAGACAATGCCCAGAATAATCGCGACAATAACGCGGAATAGGAGCGTTTGCGTAAAACGCATTCGGGTACTCATAGTCAATCCTTGTTCGGATGGAATTTACTTCTCTAGCGTGCGGTATTTACGTTAAGCAACGCAAATGACCGGGTGTGGTTTTACGCCTTTTCGGCTACCTCTTCTGTAACGGCCTCGTCGGCAAGCACACTCGCCGGGCGATTTGCGCGCTGCTTTCGCGTGATGACGTCAATTGCGTAACCAATCACCACCGCTGCCAGAGTCGGCAGGAACCATCCGAACTCGATGGTCTGACCAGGCGCGAGACTAAGGAAGTCCGCCAAAGCAGAACCGCCGACACCCAAACCGGAGAGTACTGAGATACCCGACCAGATGGTGGCAACCCAGACGCCCAGGCGGTAGGTGTAATACAGCTTGAAGGAGTAGGAAATGACTGGGTCGAGAAGTGTCAGTGCAATCAGCGTGATTGCCGGCGGGTAAATAAAGGTGATAATCGGCGCGGCAATCGCCAGTACCTGAGACAGCCCCTGTGTTGCCATTACGAAGGACATAACCGTGAAGACAATCGCCCAGGCCTTGTAACTGATACCCGGAAGCAGCAGATTGAAGAACTCACTGGTTGCGGCAATCAGACCGACGGCCGTGGTCATGCATGCCAGCAGAACGATGAGACCGAAGACAATCTGACCGCCCTGACCCATGGCCTGTTTGGAAGCCTCTGCGAGGATGCCCGAGCCGTTATCGAAGGAGGCAGCATTCGGCAGCACCTGGCCGACATAGCCCAATCCCAAGTAGATGATGGCCAGCAAAATGCCGGCGAACAGGCCTGAGATCATTGTGCCGCGAACCATACGCTTGCCCTCTGGGACACCGCTGACGCGGAGGGCAGAAATGACAATGATGCCGAATGCAAGGCCGGCGATGGAGTCCATGGTGAGGTAGCCCTCGACTAGGCCGGAGGCAAATGGGGTAGAGGAGTACTTTTCAATTGGCGCAGCCGGAGCGGCATCGAATTTGAATGCCGACATTCCAACCAATACAACCAAGAGAATCAGCAGAGCCGGGGTGAGAATCTTGCCCAGTTTGGACACAATTTCATTCGGATTCCACGCCAATGCCAACGCGATACCGAAGAAAACAAAGTAGAAGGACGCAGCGGCGGCCAGCGAATCACTGCCGAAAATCGGCTGGACACCGGTTTCGTACGACACGGCACCGGTACGCGGCAGAGCGTAGAAAGCACCGATGGAAAGGTATGCGATTACCGGGAAGCCCAGGGAAAAGATGCGGCCCGCGCGGAACGCTAGGTCACGTAAATTGCTGCCTGAAATGGCGATCGCAATGATGGCCAGAACTGGCAACGCCACACCGGTGAGCAGGAAGCCGGTGATTGAGGGGCCAAAGTTGGTACCGGAATCCACTCCGAGCTTCGGCGGGAAGATGAGGTTGCCCGCGCCGAAGAACATCGAAAACAGCATGAGCGCTGTAACAACGATTATGGAAGCGAAAGACTTCGGGGACTCCACTCCGCTCGACTTGGTCATGAGAATTGTGTTCTTTCTAAATTAGTGTCGCCCATAAGGTCAAGGGCGATGCTGCATGCTGCTGTGGCGACGCCGTTGTTGCTGGTGCTGCGGTGGCGCAAACGCCCGTTACAGCAGCGCAATTGCAGTTCGTGTGCCCATGTAGATGACAGGCCACGATGCCGAAAACTGACACTTTAATGTGAAATTGTGAATTGTCACGGGCTGGGTGGAGCCTGTTGCGTGAATTAAGTTGTGGCTTGTATGAGCCGTCTTTATTTGAACTATTAAGGGGCTTCGACGGCGTTGGTGGTGCCGACGAAGGCACTCTATTTATCCTAATGGGGCGTTCGAGAGAGGGAAAATCAAGAAAATTCCCAGAAAGTTCGCTGCTCGTGATCGTTCGATGCGCCAATAAAGAAAGAGCCTGGCACACACTTTACGCTGACCGTGTGTGCGCCAGGCTCAGTAATAATTCCGTCGCTCTACAGCAGATCCTTCACCTTCGGATCCACCAGCGCGGTCACTGCGGCCTTCGCATCGGCCGCAGTCTCGGCATCGACAGCGTACGCTGCCATCTGCTGGCAGGTAGCGCGGTCGTGGAGGCGGAGAGCGGCGCGGACGGCCGGTACCTTCTTGGAAGCCATGGACAGCGAGCTCACGCCGAGACCCACCAGGACCAGTGCCAGCAGCGGGTCACCGCCGGCTTCACCGCAGACACTAATGGGCTTGCCGGTAGCATTGCCGCCCTTGCATGCGGACTTAATCATTTGCAGTACCGCTGGTTGCCACGGGGAAAGCAGATCCGCCAGAGCCCCCTGCATGCGGTCGGCCGCCATAGTGTACTGCGACAAGTCGTTAGTACCAATGGAGGCAAAGTCCACAATGGACAGCAGCTGCTTCGCGCGAATTGCTGCTGCGGGGACCTCAATCATGATGCCGACCTTCGGCAGGCCACGCTCACGCGCCCTGTCCGCAAACCACTTTGTTTCTTCGACCGTTGCTATCATCGGAGCCATAACCCGCAGGTCAGCCTTACGGCCGGTGGCATCAAACGCAGCGGCGAGTGCATCCAGCTGCGTATCCAGCAAATCTTCCCGAGCCTGCGACAGGCGCAGTCCGCGGCGACCCAGCGCCGGGTTTTCTTCCTCGCCTAGGTCGGCAAAGCTCAGCGGCTTATCCGCACCCGCATCCAGTGTGCGCACAACCACGCGTCGCTCACCGAATGCCTTCAGCACACGAGTGTAGGTTTCCGTTTGTTCTTCCAAACTCGGAGCCTTGTCGCGGTCGAGGAAAAGGAACTCAGTACGGAACAGGCCGGTGCCCTCATTATCCTGCGCTGCTGCAGACTCACCATCTTCCGCCGTACCAATGTTGGCCAGCAGATTCACAGGGTAACCATCAGCGGTTTTGCCTGCGCCCACAGACTGCGCCAGGGCGGCTTCCCGGCGACGAGCGCGCTCTTCCAACTCGGCGACCTCATCGGCGGTCGGATTCGCAATCACCTCACCGGCACCACCGTCAATGGCGACAAAGGTACCGGCCTCAAGTTCCATGACGCCCTTCGCCTTAACGACGGCCGGAATGCCCAGCTGAGCTGCGAGGATAGCCGTGTGGCTGGTCGGCCCGCCACCAGCGGTGGCGATGCCTACGACCAACTCGGGATCAAGCCCCACGGTTTCGGCGGGCGCGAGATCGTCGGCAAGCAGAATAGTGGGGGTGGAGACATCCGGGACGCCCGGCTTTGGCAGGCCACGCAGCTCGCAAATTGTGCGGTCGCGAACATCGTAGAGGTCGGTGACACGTTCAGCCATGTAGCCGCCGAGGCTTGAGAGGAGCTGCGCGTAGTCCTCAACGGCATCGTGAACTGCCTGGGTGACGCCGGAGCCCGCCTTGAGTTTCTTTACCACAGCCTTGGCGAGTGCCCTATCGGAAGCCAGTTGCGCAGTGGCCTCCAGAATCGGACGCGCCTGCGGGCTGGAATGCTCAGCCTGCTTCTTCAGCGACTCTGCGACGTTGGCCATCGCTGCGCGGACGCGCTCACCATCGGCGACAGGGTCGGTCGACGACGGCTCTTGGGTATCAACTCCCGGAGCGGGGAGTACCTTTACTACTTCAGCGCTGGCCGTACCGGTCGAGACACCGATGCCATAGATGACAGTGTGCTGCTCGTTCATTGCTTCCGATCTCCTTTTCGGGACCTCTGCGGGGAGACCCGTCGGTCGTGGTGTGCCGTGGTGTTATCCAGGAGTGTTGTAGCTGGGCTTACTCGGCATCCAGGTCGCGCTCGAGCATGGCAGCGAGCTCGTCCAGAGCTGTAGCTGCGGAGTCGTCCTCACAGCTCAGCGTGACTTCATCACCGTGCTTAGCGCCGAGGGTCATGACCTCCAGGATCGAAGCGGCATCGGCCTCTTCGTCATCGAGGGAAATGACAATGTCGTAGTCGTACTCAGCAGCAGCCTGAGTGAACAGGGAAGCCGGGCGAGCGTGCAGGCCTACGGAGGAACCGATGGTAGCGGTACGAGTAATCATGGTTGAATCCTTTCGGGTCGAGTGTGTGGAATTCTCTGACTCAGGCACAGAGCCTGTACACCCCACCGCGGGTGCGCCGCCCGCTGGTGCTTGCTTAGCATCAACGTCGCGCACGCTTCGGGAAACCCCGGAGGCGGTGGGAGATACAGCCGCTGCCTGCACAATGCGTGCAATGTGCAGGGTGAGGTAGGAAATTTCGTCTTCCGTTAGCCCCGACCCCAGACGCAGTTCAATGACTGCGGATATGCGCTGTGCGCAACGATATGCCTCTGGGGAAGAGTCACGGATGGCCTGGCCAATAGCGGAGGAGTGGTCTTTCAACTGCTCATGCTTGGCAATCCGGACGAACAGGTAGCGCAGGTGCGTGATGAAGCGTCCCACATTGACAGTCTCTGGCTCCAGCGTGATGTCAAAATCACTTTCAATGATTGTGAGCAGCTGCTGCAGCACGCCCGTCATGGTGTAGGTGAAGCTCAAATCGCCTGTAGAAAAACCAGCATTGACCAGGTGTAACGTAATTGCCACCGATTCTGAGCGGGGCAATGGCGCTATACGACGGTCATTGAGAGCGCGATTGATATGCGACAAAATGGCCTGCGCCTGCGCGTACTCTTCACTATAAAGTTGGCTGACTTCCGCGAGCAGCGGGTAATCAGCTCGCTGCCCGTTAGCTGCCCTCATGATGGCGAAACCAATGTGATCGGCCAACGCCACAAGAAGGGAAGCGTTCTTTGTCATTGATTCCGGCAGACCGGCCGCGGTTACCGCATCGGTCACAAGAGTGATGTGGGCCAACGGAATCTCTGTGAGCATCGTGGCAATATGGTCTGGATCGCGGCCTTCCGCTGGGACAAAGATTCGAACAACTTTGCTCGAATCAACCGACTGCCCCGGGCGGGCCTTGAAGCCAATGCCGCGGCCGGTGATGATTTTCTCGCCGGCCGCGTCCTTGGCCAGGACCACGTTGTTATTGAATACTCTTAAGATTTCCATGTCGGTAACCGTGAACTCCTCCATAAGTTGAGGGATTTCAGGCCGGTATGCCTTCTAGAAATCAATTATGGCTGAACTTCGATGACCGTGTCGCCGGCGTGGACGGAGATGCCGGCGACCGGGGAAACCTTGGTCAGCTTCTTGGTATTGGTGATGGTCATCAGTGTCGTGGTTGGGTAACCAGCTTCCTTGACCTTGTCGAAATCGACTTCGGCAAGAACATCGCCGGCCTGGACGTGCTGCTTCTTGGAAACCTGGACATCGAAGCCCTCACCGGCCATCTTGACCGTGTCAATACCGACGTGGACGAGTACCTCCACACCGTCATCGGTCTTAATGCCGAAGGCGTGACCGGTCTTGGCCACGGTCATCAACGTGCCCGATACGGGGGCGACCACGGTGGAACTGGTCGGCTTGATTCCGACACCGTCACCGAGAGCACCGGAGGCAAAGACCGCGTCGCCGGCATCGGCAAGGTTGACAACCTCACCGGCAACTGGGGCCTGTACTTGTACAGGCTTGGTAGCAACGGCCGTTGCGGCACCACCGACGCCAGCTGCTGCGGCAGCCGGTGCGACAGCCTCGGTGTTGGTACCAGGGTCACCGGAAGCCTCCGCCGGAGTGGAATCGGAGCCACTGGAGGCAGCGTGTGGGGTGTCGTCGCGGGGCTCGTCGTCAAGCTCTGCAGCGCGTGCGGCCTCGGCCTCTGCCTTCTGCTCTGGTGTGCGGTAGTCGGTGAGGATGATTGCGAACATGGCGACGAAGAATGCCACGGCGATGGAGATGGCGTAGACCCACATCGGCTTGAACACGACGGTGGTCAGCAGCGAGGTGAAGACGAACGCGTTGGTCTGGACGCCCTCGTACGGAGCGGAAAGAATGGCGATGGTCAGACCACCGGCGAAACAGCCGAGCAGCATGCGCGGGTAGATCCGCTTGAAGCGTAGGTGAATACCGTAGAGGGACGGCTCGGAGATACCACCGAAGAGACCAGCGGCGAGTGCACCGGTTGCCGTCTGGCGCATCTGAGTGTCGCGGTCGCGCATGGAAAGAACCAGCACACCGGCGGTTGCGCCGAAGCAGGCGAAGTTCCAGGTGCCCATTGGGCCTTGGATGAAGTCGTAGCCGAGCGTCTGGATATTGACCAGCATCAGCGCATTCAGCGGCCAGTGCAGGCCCAGCGGCACCAGGAACGGGTAGAGCATCGGGATCAGAATTGCGAACACGAACGGTGCGTGCGAGTTCATCCATGCCAGTCCTGCGCCGATACCGTTACCCAGCCAGATGCCCAATGGGCCAATGAGGAAGGCGGTCAGCGGAATCATGATCAGCATGGAGATAAACGGTACGAAGACCATCTGGACGTTTTCCGGGAAGACCTTCTTCAAGTTGTGGTAAACCACAGCCAGGATCGCGACCATAATCAGCGGTACGAAGACCTGTCCACCATAGTCGTTGAGCTGCATCGGCAGACCAAAAATGTTGGCGGTGAAAGCCTCAGTGCCCAGCGATTCGTTGACTTCCCGGACAGTGTCGGGGAAGCGCTCAGTATCGCTCAGGCTCATAAACTCCGGCGTCATCAGTGCAGCCATAATGGCTGCACCTAGCCATGGATCCACCCGTAGTTTCTTCGCCGCATTGTAGGCGACCATGATTGGCAGGAAGTAGAAGACGCTGCGCCACATGGCATCAACAAAGATCCAAGTAGCGGACTTATCATCGGCGCGGAAATCAACGACTCCGAATGCGTCGAGTACAGCCGCAATCGCGATGATTAGCGAGGCTCCCAGAAGCACGCCCAGAATCGGGCGGAAGGAATCGGAGAGATACTCGAAGAAGTTGTCCAGCCACGCGTACTTGCCGCGTGCCTTTGAACGGGCCTCTGCCTTTACATCTGCGTCGGATTTAGTGGCGACCGCGCCGGCGCCCTTCATTTCCGGTAGGTGCTTAATTGCCGTGTACATCGATTCGACGCCACCGCCACAGATGACCTGGTAGCGATTGTCGCCCTGGTGAACGACGCCGAGTACGCCCGGCACGTTGTCAATCTTGTCCTCGTTGATCTTGGAGACATCACCGAGTTCAAAACGCAGACGCGTCGCACAGTGCGTCATGCTTGTGATGTTTCCGGGTCCACCGAGGTTTTCAACTATTGCCCTCGCGCTGGAATCTTTTGACGACCCCATCGTGACCTTCCTTCGCGGTAAACAGGGCCGTTAAACGCAAAAAAGACCCGAGACACCACAAACTGTGGGCCTCAGGTCTTGCCTCAAAAGAGTAACAACCCTGGGTTGATATCTATTGATTTCGACCCTACTCCGTTTTACATAGTTTTGGCAAGGTAGTAATTCAAGCCCAAATTTTACATTTGGGGACAGCCCGGATTTCCTGTGGACAACCGCATGCAACTTCCTTCGCGGTCAACACGGAAGTCGTAAGGTGGCAGCTATGAGGATTGGAGTTTTAGGCGTAGGAGCAGTGGGCGGCTGGTTTGGCGGTCGCCTCGTGCAAGCGGGCTATGATGTTGTCTTTCTCGCCCGCGGTAAGACCCTGACACGTATTCGTGAGGCGGGGCTCACGCTTATCGACGAGCACGGGGAACGCAGCACTATCCCCGTTAAGGCAGCCGACAACTGGGACGAACTCACTGCCGATGGCATCGGCGTCGATGTTGTGTTTGCGGCAACCAAGGCGCTGCCGGGCAATGATCCTTTCCCACAAGTTCCGGCTGGAGCTGCGGTAGTGACCACCCATAACTCGGTGGAAATCCCTTATTTGGCAGCGGGGCGGTTCGGTGAGGACAAGGTGTTCCCGGGTGTTATCCGCGGTTTCTTTATTCACACTGGCCCTGCGGAAGTCACCTTCCGCCCAGGACCGATGAGCCTGAGCATCGGCACATTCGATGGCTCCACTAATGACCTGGTCGGGGAAGTTATCGAGGCATTGCACACGGCTGGGCTCGGTGGCGAACAGCTCCCGGATATCTGGGGCGATATCTGGGCAAAGGCGATGTTCGTGGCTAACCTCGGTGCACTAGGTGCCCTGGCTGATAGTCCGATTGGTTACTTGCGTTCGGAAATGCGCGACAGCTTGACGCGGATGTTTGAAGAAACTGAAGCAGTTGGTAGAGCCTGCGGTGTCGCGCTGCCAGAGGACATCGTGTCGCGGACCTTGGCCTTTACTGATGCTCAGGGGTACGACAACACCTCGTCGATGCAGCGTGACTACACCGCGGGGCTTGCCAATGAGCTCGATGCCCAGATTGGCGCAATCCGCAGGATGGGGCAGAAGGTGTCAGTGGAAACACCGACACTCGATCTGGTGTTTGGCGCTCTGGTTGGGCGTCAACAGAACCACGAGGATTAACAGCTGCGACGCGCAGTTAAATCAAACCGGAATTGGGGGATTGGAAAGACTGATGAAAATTGGATCGGACTACACGGAAAACAATGGGCTCATCATCGGTGAGGATGAATTGGCTCGACCGGCGTGGGCGGCTCACAGCGAGCTGCTGAGAGAATATTACGATACCGAGTGGGGGATGCCGGTGCGTGATGAGCAAGGACTATTCGAACGGCTCAGCCTGGAAGTATTTCAGGCAGGACTGTCGTGGGAGACAGTTCTGAAGAAGCGGCCCGCGTTTCAGCAAGCCTTTGCGAACTTTGACCCCGATGCGGTTGCTGATTTCGATGACGAAGATGTCGAAAGATTGATGAATGATGAACGGATCATTCGGAATCGCAGGAAGATAACCGCAGTAATCAATAACGCCGAGGCGACTATTGCTCTGCGTGAGCACGGCGGCTTAGCCGAGCTGATGTGGTCGTTTAAACCGGAGAAGTCTCCGGAGCCACGTTCAATCGAAGAGGTTCCCAGCTTCTCCGAGGAGTCCAAGGCGCTTGCCAAGGCATTGAAGAAAGCCGGTTTTAAGTTCGTAGGCCCCACCACGGTCTTTGCATCAATGGCTGCCGTGGGGATTGTCGATATCAACATTGTTGGCGCACATCGGCGCGGTGCATCTGGCGTTTTTGACTAGGCGAGGGGGGGAAACTAGGTGAGTGGGGAATGTGACTAGCTAGGGAAAGAAAATGAGCGTGCCACCCGGCACGCTCAAAATCTTTCGGTTCGTGTAGAACTACTTGTTCTCGTAAGAGTCGGAGTAGTTCTGGCCGTCCTCAGAGGTCCACTTCATGGTGTCCTTAGTGAACGGCTGCTCCCAGCCGTTTTCAATCTCGGACTCCGGAGCGGTCGGCAGACCAATCTCGTTTTCCAGTGCACCGTTGGCGACCCAAGTCTCGCGAATCTTACCAATCAGTGGCTGTGCACCGTTGGTCTCCGGGGACTCAACGAAGGTGACATTCTCGTATTCAGCGGCAACTGCGTCGCCGGCCTTCTTAGCGGACTTGAACTCGCCAGCTTCAGTACCGTACGGGGAGGTGAAGGAAGAAGCTGCCTCGGTGATGGACCCAGGCAGGTCAGATTCTGCCACATCCTCGCCAGCAGCGTCGCCCAGACCCAGACCGTTCATAGCCTCGTTAGCCTTGTCCTTAGCGCCGTCAGCAGCGTCGCCGGCCTTGTCCTTAGCGCCGTCCATAGCGTCGCCAGCCTTATCAGTGGCGTCGGTTGCTACCTGGCCAGCCTGATCCTTGGCGTTGTTAGCAGCATCCTGTGCATCATCGGAAGAACATGCAGCCAGGCCGCCGAGAAGAGCGGCGGAGCCGACGATTGCGGTAGCGATACGGGTCATCTTCTTGTTCTGCATTTCAAACCACTTTCTTGAGAGCTAACTAAGTTACCTATTCAATTATTGGCATGTTCCACTATTTGCCCGATATTAAATTCAAAGAGAAAACGACAATTCTTTCGAATATCAGGCATTGGAAGATGGTGTGGCTTCAAAGCCCTACAGAAAGAACACTAGGTAATTCTGAGGCTTGTGCAAGTCAAACTGCGTGAATCTGTGTACTTTATGCACTATTTGTTACCGAATTTACGTGATTGCGAAATTGGAATAGTGCTGGTGAGGGCGTTGCGAGTAACGGAAAGGTATCAATCTTATTAAGCTTGATGTTTATTGCTTATTTTCTTTCCCCGTGGGGTTGGAGCTGCGGGCATCGTCGTCAAGCGTGTACTTGCCATCTGGCAGGACGAACCATGCCAAAAGGTAAAGAGCTAGGAATCCAGCGCCAATCTTCCAGCCAAGCATCGATCCAACGCAGGGGAGGATGATATAGACCATTCGCGTGAAAGTGATATCCCAACCTTGGCTTTCCGCAATTCCTGCGAGGACGCCACCGAGGAGGCGGTCATTACGCGAGCGGTAAATTTTCTTGGTGGATCTTTCGGGAGCGGCGTCGCTCATTAGATAAATACTCCGAGGTATGGATATTTAGGTATTTCCGGTTGATTGCGCTTATACGTAAGTTTCCTTCGGCATGATAATCCATGCTGCAATGTAGAGAAGAAACTGCGGGCCCGGCATCAGGAAAGACGCGACAAATATAACGCGCAGCAAAGTCGCATCCCAGTTGAAATACTCAGCGAACCCACCGAGCACACCGGCAACCATTTTGTTATTGGTGGAACGGGTCAGTGACTTGTTGTTCATACTTATCAAGGGTAGCCCTAATCCGTTTAGTTCGCAGTGGTGCTAGCTCTACTAAATGTTCACTAAATGTTCCGACTAAAACAGCATGCCCCAGCTAAAAACACCGCTGCCCCAAGACGGTTAGGTGGGGTAGCGGTGTGGGCGTCGTCAAGCGAGTTTTACTGGGCGAGTGCTAGCAGTCGTAGTAGAGCTCGAACTCCTGCGTTGTCGGGCGCAGACGTGCCGGCATAATCTCGTGCTCGAACTTGTAGCGGATGTGCGCGTCGATGAGGTCCTTTGTGAAGACGTCACCGGCGAGCAGGAACTCGTGGTCCTCCTCCAGTGCGTTGAGGGCACCCTCCAGCGAATGCGGGACGGTGGGAACATCCTTGAGTGTCTCTGGCGGCAGCTCGTAGAGATCCTTGTCAATCGGCTTGCCCGGCTCGATGCGGTTCTTGATGCCGTCGAGACCAGCCATCATTGCGGCGGTGAAAGCCAAGTACGGGTTGCCCGACGGGTCCGGAGCGCGGAACTCGATGCGCTTGGCCTTCGGGTTTGCGCCGGTAATCGGGATGCGGATGGCAGCCGAGCGGTTCTCCTGGCTGTAGACCAAGTTGACGGGGGCCTCGAATCCCGGAACCAGACGGTGGTAGCTGTTCATCGTCGGGTTGGTGAAAGCCAGGACTGCGCCGGCGTGCTTCAGGATGCCGCCAATGTAGTAGCGCGCCATGTCCGACAGGCCACCGTAACCGTTTTCATCGTGGAACAGCGGCTTACCATCCTTCCACAGCGACTGGTGGATGTGCATACCAGAGCCGCCATCGCCAGCCAACGGCTTCGGCATGAAGGTAGCGGACTTCTGGTTGAACTTGGCGGTGTTCTTCACCACGTACTTGAAAGTCTGCATGTCATCGGCGGCGTGCAGCAGAGTATTGAAACGGTAGTTAATCTCCTGCTGGCCACCCGAGCCCATCTCGTGGTGAGAGCGCTCAACATGGAAGCCAACATCCTGCAGGTGCTCACCGATTTCGTCACGAAGATCCTGCATATGGTCATACGGAGCAGTAGGGAAGTAGCCACCCTTGGTGCGTACCTTGTGGCCAAGGTTGCGCGATCCGTCCGGGTTTACCTTCACACCGGAGTTCCACCAGCCCTCAACCGAGTCCACCTCGTGGAATGACTTGTTCGAAGTGGCGTCGTATCGGACGGAGTCGAAGATGTAGAACTCTGCCTCAGCGCCGAAATTACAGGTATCGGCGAAGCCCAGTTTGTTCAGGTAGTTCTCGGCCTTACGAGCAATATTGCGCGGGTCGCGGCTAAACGGCTCGCGGGTGTGCGGGTCGTGGACGAAGAACTTCATGTTCAGCGTCTTCGACTTGCGGAACGGGTCGATGAAAGCCGTGTCCAGGTCGGGCAGCAGCATCATGTCGGAGTTATCCACCGAGGTGTAACCCGCAATGGACGATCCGTCGAAGGCGAGGCCCTCATAGGCTGAGTCCTCATCAAACTCGGATACCGGAACGGTCAGGTGCTGTTCGATGCCGGGAACGTCGGTGAACTGGACGTCTACCCAGCGAATGTCATTGTCCCGGATGAATCGTTGGATCCCTTCCGGAGTTGTCTGGTCACTGCTGGGTCTGAACTTACCCATTGGTAAAACTCGCCTACTTCGCGTCTAGCTTGTTGAGCTTGTTGGTCGTCTTGTCGAACTTGCTGGTCACTATGAAATTGTGCGGCTTGTTTGTGCGTGGGGTGGAGCGTTGAGGTGGCGCTCGACCTCATGGTTAATCGAGCCCACACAGTCCGCGTCAGCTACTTCAGCAGTGGAACATCCCACAGGTTCAGCTTGGTGCCGATGCCCTTTGTCAGGGCGTTGTCGTAGACATCGGTGGCCCAGGCGACGTCCTCGACTGGCATGCCTCCGATGGAGTAGCAGAAGATTTCCTCGTCGTTCTGGCGTCCCGGAGCCTTACCGGAGGCGATATCGCCAATGTTGACAAGCTTCTCGGCGGGAAGAGTGCCCTCTTCCTTCATGTCCCACCAGCGGTTACCCGGAATACCGAGCAAGTGCTCATAGGTCACGTCTGGGCCGTTTTCGTTGAACCACTCTTCGTACAGGCCGGTGTAGTCAACGACGAGGTTGCAGTCGTCGGAACGCACGAAGTCGTCGTCGAGGCGTGCAGCGGCCGGCATGAGCAGCAGCGCGCCGGGCTTCAGGTACTCCTTCTTGAAGTACGGGAAACCGGACGGGCCATCGGAGGAAGTCGAGGTGCCGGCGATGAGGATGTCGGAGTCGCGGATGGCCTCTTCTTCGGTCTCGACGATACGGACCTCTTCAAGCTGTGGAAACTCGTTCTTAATCCAATCGACAGCTTTCTGGGTCGAAGCCTGGGAGCGGCCCTTGACCTTAACCTTCTTGATGCTCGGACGCTGCGACATAGCAGAGCCGAGAATGGTGCGGCTCATAACACCCGGGCCAATGATGCCAACGACCTCGGCATCTTCGACGGCCAGGTGCTTGACGCCGACACCCGGGACAGCGCCAGTGCGGTATGCCGAAAGGAGGTTTGCCGACATGACAGCCTTCGGTGCACCCGTAATTGCATCGTTGAGAATGAACAGGTGAATCGAACGTGGCAGGTCCTTCTGGCGGTTATCGGCATTGGAGCCGTACTACTTCACGCCTGCGCCATTGAAGCGACCACCGAATCCACCCTTGGTAGCCGCCCCCGCATTCGTCCCTCGCGTTCTCCCTAGCGCCACCCTCGCACTTATGGCCAATTTTCTGGCACCTATCGATGGTTTTCCTTCACTTGTCGACGATTTTTCGTCACTTCTCGATAACTGTCCGGCTCTTATGCGCACGGTGTTCTCCCCACCCTGTCACTTGTCGATACGCTGTTCACATATGGCCACGCTATAGCGCATCGACAAGTGAATATTGCATCGATAAGACCGGGGAGGAGAGTGCGCGACTCTACTCGTGCAGGAGGTGCGGCCCTTTTGTGGTGGTATATGGTCCTGTTCAGGGAAGTGGCCCGGAATCGCGCACAAATTCGTGCTCACATATGCGCGCGTATGCGGGCCCAGGCACCCGCAGCCAGCATGGCCGCAACGAAAAACCGCCTGGCCACATTAACTGTGGTCAGGCGGCATCTAACAAGCTCATTGGGCGGCCATGAGGAGCAATGGGTGCTGCTCGCTGTGGTCGTCGTGAAGCGAAAACTCTAGCAGTCGTAGTACATTTCGTATTCCTGCGGAGTCGGGCGAAGGCGAACCGGCTCGATCTCGTTTTCGTACTTGTAGTCGATGTAGGTCTGGATGAGGTCCTCGGTGAAGACATCGCCCTCGAGCAGGAACTCGTGGTCGTTGCGCAGAGCCTCGAGCGCGGCCTCGAGAGAGGTTGGAGCCTGCGGGATGTCGGCGGCTTCCTCCGGCGGGAGCTCGTAAAGGTCCTTGTCGACCGGAGCGTGCGGCTCGATGCGGTTCTTCACGCCGTCCAGTCCGGCCATCATCATGGCGGCGAAACCAAGATACGGGTTGCCCGACGGATCCGGGGCGCGGAACTCGATGCGCTTTGCCTTCGGGTTGGAGCCGGTGATCGGAATGCGAACAGCGGCAGAGCGATTGCGCTGCGAGTAGACCAGGTTAATCGGAGCCTCGAAGCCCTTGACCAGGCGGTGGTAGGAGTTCAGGGTCGGGTTGGTGAAGGCCAGTACCGCACCTGCGTGGTGCAGGATGCCGCCGATGTACCAGCGAGCAATGTCCGACAGGCCTGCGTAACCGGCCTCATCGTGGAACAGCGGCTTGCCGTCCTTCCACAGCGACTGGTGAGCGTGCATGCCCGAGCCGTTGTCGCCAGCCAGCGGCTTCGGCATAAAGGTGACGGACTTGCCCTCTTCCCAGGCGGTGTTCTTGATGATGTACTTGAAGGTCTGCAGGTCGTCTGCAGCGTGCAACATCGTGTTGAACTTGTAGTTGATCTCCTGCTGGCCACCAGTGCCGACCTCGTGGTGGGCGCGCTCCAGGTCGAAGCCGGCATCAGCGAGCTTCAGGCACATCTTGTCGCGCAGGTCCTGGTAGTGGTCGTACGGAGCGGTAGGGAAGTAGCCGCCCTTCAGGCGAGTCTTGTAACCCAGGTTTGCAGAGCCGTCCAGGTTCTGGTCCTTGCCGCGGTTCCACCAGCCTTCGATGGAATCAACTTCGTAGAAGCCGCGGTTGGTGTCGGTCTCGAACTTGACGTTGTCGAAGATGTAAAACTCCGCCTCGGCGCCGAAGAAGCAGGTGTCGGCGATGCCGGTGGAGATGAGGTATTCCTCCGCCTTCTTGGCGACGTTACGCGGGTCGCGGGAGAACGGCTCGAGGGTAAACGGATCGTGGACGAAGAATTTGACGTTCAAGGTCTTCGCCTTGCGGAACGGGTCAATGCGCGCGGTGCTCAGGTCGGGCAGCAGAGCCATGTCGGACTCGTCGATGGAAGTGAAACCACGAATCGAGGAACCGTCGAATGCCAGGCCTTCGGCCATCGCGTCCTCGTCAAATGCGGATGCCGGGATGGTGAAGTGCTGCTCGATGCCGGGAACATCCGTGAAGCGGACGTCTACGAACTCGACGCCCTCTTCCTTGATATATGCGACTACTTCCTCGGGAGTTTTGAAGGACATGTGCGGTCTCCTTAGTTGGCCTTGTTTAGTACACAGCAGGGAATTCTTGCACGATGTTTCGTGCACCTGCCGCGCTGTCAAGGACTGGCCGGTTGACGCCTTTAAGCTTAACGAACCACGCATTCATTCTGGAATTAGAACCACGAATTTCTGACATGGCGCGTGAGGAATTCACCAATACGGAATGGGTTACGCAAATAGGGAGCGGGTTATCTGTTTGTGGAAACTCGGCAATACCCTGCGCATTCGCGTCACACATGCTTTACGACGAGCCTTTAGCTCCCATGCTGATAAGAAAATGGAAAAGGCGACGCAACATCGCCCCCGGATTACCCCCGCGTAGGCTGAGTGGCTGTCCCAGCCCGTGATTTGATAGCCGGATTACTGCATTAGACTATGAATCCATGGAAGAAAAGCACAGTTGGCTAGATGGCCCTCAGATTCCGGGAGAGTTCGATAATCCGGACAAACTCTCGGACTATCCCGGCCAGGCGTTGGGTCTTGCCCCCGATGGCCCAGGCTCGCAAGCGACGCTGATGCGTCGCGTCGGCGGCATTCTCATTGACTGGATCATTTCCCTGATGATTGCCGGCGCTTTTTCGATGTTCTTCGGCCCGAGCGAGGAGCAAATTGACCAGTTCGGAGATTCGTTTATCGCCTGGCAGTCATTCCTTGCGACCTATACGCCAGTTGTCTTCCTCATTATTGGCACGGTGTCGGTTTGGCTGTTCGCCCGCACTCCGGGGCAGTGGATGATGAAGATGGGCGTCGCTCGCGTGGACAAGCCCGGCGCGCGAGTCGGCTTTGTTCGTGCCTTCTTCCGCAGCTTGCTTACTCTTTTCTTACTGCCGCCAGCAATCACCGACTCGGATATGCGCGGCATGCACGACCGCGCCACTGGCACGGCAGTTATTTTGGGGTAGCGCTGTTTGGGTTAGCGCTATAGCACCAACACGACCAGGACTTGGGCGAGAATGATCTTCATGATCATGGCCATCGGATACACCGTTGTGTATCCCATTGCCGGCAACTCGTTCTTGGCCTGGTCGTTGACGTATGAGAGCACTGCCGGGTGAGTCTGCAAGCCCGAGAGGATACCCGCAGTTTGACCGAACGGAATCTTCAGCACGCGGTGACCGACAATGAGGGTCAACAGTGCGGAGCTAAAGGCGATGATGGCGGCAAGGCCCAGAACTGTCAGTGATGCCGGGTCAGACAACGCAGCCTGGAATCCCTTACCAGCAGTAGTGCCGATACCAGCCAGGAACAGTGCCAGACCCATGGTGCGGAACGCCAGGTTGGCCGAGTAGGGGATAGGCCAAACCAACGGGCCAGTGCGACCAACAGCACCCAGAATCAGCGCCACAACCAGTGGACCACCAGCGGATCCCAGGGCTAGCGAGCTGCCGCCCGGAAGCGGAATCTTGATGAGACCGACCAATACACCCAGCGTAAGCCCAAGGGTGAGAGGCAAGAGGTTGACGTCGGAAAGCTTCTTGTAAGAGTCGCCGAAGAACTTTGTTGCGTCCTTGATTTTCTCTGGTGGTGCAACCACGCGGACGCGGTCGCCAAGCTCGAGGCGCATGTTTGGTTCCGCGACGATGTCGTGGTCGCCGCGGCGAATACGCGTAATAATCATGCCATCCATACGAGTCTGAAGCTCCGCAATGGGTACGCCCACCACGTCAGATGCGGAGACGAAGATGCGACGGAAGTCCAGGCGACCGTCGTGTGTCGGATCACCTGGCATAAGCTCGCCAATGTACTCGGCGGCACGAGCAATTTCTTCCTCTGTACCGACGACGGAAATAATATCGCCGACGGAGACAGTGTCACCCGGAGATGGAATGTAGAGGTGGCCCTTATACTCGATGCGTGAAACCGTGATGTCCAAACCGAACTTCGACGGAAGGTCAGTGATGGACGGCAGGTCGTCCTTGAGGACCTTGATGTCCCGAGTATGCAGCGGAAGCGCGGCGACACCTGCGTCAATAGCTTCCTGGTCGTGATCGACGCGGAAGACCTTCGACATAATACCGATTGAGGCAATCACTGCCAGCACGCCGATTGGGTAGGCCAGGGAGTAACCAATCACCGGCATATCGTGGGCAGCGGCCAGCTCGCCCTTATCCGAAATGAGGCTAGGAAGAGCATCGACGATTGCTGCCATAGCCGGGGTGTTGGTCAGGGCGCCTGTGAAGGCACCTGCGCCCTCCACCGGGTCGATAGGCAAAAACTTGATTAGCAAGAAAGACTCGATAGTGACAACTGCGAGCACACCAATGCCGAATAAGTTGTGCTTGATACCGCGTGAGCGTAACGAGCTGAAGAATTCGGGGCCCGCCTCCAACCCGATGGTGTAGACGAATAATGCCAGGCCCACGATGTAAATCAGCGGGGAGATTTGAATTTCCGGCTCAATGGTCGCGAGGATAAGGCCGACGAAGAGGACGGCAGCCACGCCAAGCTTGAAGCCGAAGATCTTGATCTGGCCAATTGCCAGGCCAAGAAACAAAATCACTAGAAGCGCTAAGAGTTCATTTTCAGCCAAGAGTTGCACATATCCCATGGTGGCACAACTAGCAGTAATCTTCATTAAGCATTGTTTTCAGCAAGGATATAACCTTTGCTGACGGCGTGATAAGTGAGAGTAATCACTTCAACAAGACATCAATAACTGTGTTTGAAGTCGTGGTTTTGGACTTCGTTTTAAAGCTTTAGAGCAGAAAAAAGGGGCCCGAAAGCCCCTTTTTTCTGCTTCAACCTAGGTTGTCCCTCGTCGGGTTGCCCGAGCAACTGGCTCTGGTGAAACCTAGCTAAGCCTCTGGTGCTTCTTGCCGCGGTTTGCCGCACGGCGCGCACGACGGTTCATACCGGCCTGTGGGTTAGCTCCCTTCGGCATCGGCCCCTTGGGCATGTTCGCGCGCGCATCGCGAATGCGGTCCATCGACTGGATGCGCTCATTCAAAGCATTGGCCTGATCCTTATTCAGGTTGCGCGGCAGACGCATGAGTTCGCGCTGCAGCTTCTTTGGCGGGACCTGCCCCTCGTCGCTGCCAGCAATCATGTCGTAAATCGGAGCTTCGCCCGCAATGCGTGCCAGCGACTTCTTCTCACGAGCAATCATCTGCTTGACGCGGTTCGGGTCACCTTCACCGACCAGCACAACACCGGCGTTACCAATAACACGGTGAACAGCATCCATGTGCTGATTAGCGACAACACCGGTCTTGACGTGCCAGACATAGCCAACGCCCTGACGCATATTGTCCAGCGTCCACGCCGCAGCACCGGCCTGGCCTTCTGCCTCTGTGTAGAAGGAAGCCTCAAGACGCTTGGAGAAGATGTACATCGCGACCATAAAGCCGATCGAAATACCAATAATCGTCAGAACCCAGGGCCAGACTCCACCAATGAGCAGGCCAAGCAATAACAGAAGGATAATCGGACCGAAGAAGCCCAGTGCCATGTACGGCACGAGCTTGTTGTCCCGCGAGCGCTGCAGCTTAAACGCTTGCCACATCTGGCTACGGGTCTGCTTACGCTGAGCGCGCTTGGCGGCGCGGTTCGCCTTCTTCATTTCTTTCGCATCATTGGTCGCCATAATCACCAACTTTAGGGCATGCGATGTAGTTTTAGGCAATAGACCGCGCCGTAGCGCCGTTTCGCTTTACGACGGCGCTGAGGCCGTCAGGCCTCTAGGAAGCCGGAATAGCCGAAGTGACTGGCGTATCCTCCGATGCACCATAGCGGTCGAGTAGGGTTGAGGCCTCCTGCAGGGCGAGGTCGCTGCCGCCGTCGTCGGCAAGCGCGGAGAGATGCTCAGGCAGCTCCTGACCGCGGTGCGCCAGCGCGCGGGCGTAGAGCCGTCCAGCGCGGTAAGAGGAACGGACTAGCGGTCCTGACATGACGCCAGCGAAGCCCATCTCTTCGGCAGCCTTGGAGAGTTTGACGAACTCTTCCGGCTTGACCCAACGGTCAATTGGGTGGTGCAGCGGGGTGGGCCGGAGGTACTGCGTAATTGTCAGGATGTCGCAGCCGGCTCCGTGCAAATCTTCCATAGCGGAGATGATTTCGTCGTAGGTTTCGCCCATGCCCAGGATGAGGTTGGACTTGGTAACCAGCCCAGCTTCGCGAGCACGAGTGATGAGTTCCAAGGAGCGCTCGTAGCGGAATGCTGGACGGATGCGCTTGAAGATGCGCGGCACCGTCTCCAAGTTGTGGGCGAAAACCTCGGGCTTGGCATCGAAGACCTGCTGTGCGGCGGATTCGTCGCCACGGAAATCGTCGACCAGGAGCTCGACCCCCGTATTCGGGTTGAGCTCGTGAATCTGTCGGCATGTCTCTGCGTAGAGCCAGGATGCGCCGTCGGGCAGGTCGTCGCGGGCGACACCGGTGATGGTCGCGTAGCGAAGATCCATCTCGCGGACGGACTCGGCGACACGGCGCGGCTCGTCCTTGTCCAAGGGATCCGGCTTGGCAGAGTTAATCTGGCAGAAGTCGCAGCGGCGGGTGCACTTGTCGCCGCCGATAAGGAAGGTGGCCTCGCGGTCTTCCCAGCATTCGTGAATGTTTGGGCAGCCAGCCTCCTGACAAACTGTGTGCAGGGAGGCGCCCGAGACACGGCTCTTCATGTCTTTATAGCTGGGGCCCGGGCGAACCTGGTTGCGGATCCACCGTGGCTTGTTTTCGATAGGGGTCTCGGCATTTCGTGCCTCGACGCGCAGTAACTTACGTCCTTCTGGCTTAACAGTCACAGTTTCACCCTACTTGTTTGTTGATGAGTACTCGAATATGCCGGTAGTGGAGTTGTGCTTCACCCGGTGTGGCAGGCCCTTCGTGGGGTCGGGCGCGGAGCCAAAGGAATGGTCGGCAACGGTCAGACGGCCTTCCAAAGCATCTTGTAAATCCGCCAGAAGCGACTCTGTCATCTCTGACACGCTAACATCTCGGTCAAGCTCCCGGGATAGGGTGGTCACTCCAGCATCGGAGATGCCACACGGGATGATGTAGTTGTAGAACTCCATAGAGTTGTCGCAGTTCAGACTCAGTCCGTGCATGGTCACATCATGAGTCACGCGGATTCCCAGTGCCGCAATCTTTCGGTCGCTAATTCCGTTTGATGCGGGAATCCATACCCCCGAGCGGCCATCGATGCGGCCAGCAGCTGCGATGCCAGCCCGGCGAACGGTTTGAATGAGGGCTTCTTCCAGTCTGCGGACGTAGTCCACCACATCGACCGGCTGAGCGAGCTTGATGATGGGATACATCACAAGCTGGCCCGGGCCGTGCCAGGTGATGCGGCCCCCGCGGTCGACATCGACGACCGACAACCCATTGGTAGGGCGGTCCTCGGGCTGGGTGCGCTTTCCTGCTGTGTAAAGACTCGGGTGCTCGAGCACGAGAATCTGATCTGGAATCAGGTCTTTCGCACGCTTGGCAGCAAGGTCTGCCTGTAGGTGCCAGGTCTCTTCGTAGTCGACAAGACCCAGGTGCTGAATCTCGATGTCGGAGCTAGAGTCTCGAATGGATTTATCTGCGCGAGTAAAAGGTTTTCTTGGGGCAGTCATGGTGGCCTATAGGATACGCCGAATTTCTGTGGGCCTTAGTTTTCTTGTTACTTGGATAGCACCAGCCACAAAAATACCCCGGTGGTCACTAGAAAGTGACCGCCGGGGCGAAAGTGGCGTGCTCTTGTTGGGTTTAGCCGAAGACGACGCGCAGGATGGAAACGGTAATTGCCGAGATAGCTGCAGCAGCCGGCAGAGTGATAACCCAGGCCAGACCAATCGGCTTCATCAGGTTCCAGTTAGCGGCGCGGTTAACGATACCGACACCGAGAACAGCACCAATCAGAATGTGGGTGGAAGAAACCGGCAGACCCAACAGGGAAGCGATCATAACGACCACAGCAGCAGAGAGCTCTGCGGCGAAGCCCGACGCCGGGTGCATCTTAGTCAAGCCGGAACCGACAGTCTGAATAACGTAGCGACCGATGAACCACAGACCGGAAATCAAAGCGACACCCATTGTGGCCATGACTGCCAGCGGAACACCAGACTCAGAAGAAATTTCGTTGGTACGGAGAACATCCAGAATTGCCACGAACGGGCCAAGTGCGTTAGCGATGTCGTTCGAACCGTGGGAGAAAGCGAACGCAGAAGCGGTGAAGACCTGCATCCAGCTGAACAGCAGGAAGGTCGAGCGGTCGAGGTCCTGGCGCTTCAAAGTGCGGGCGAAGATGTAAACGGCGAGCCACACGGCGGTGGCAATCATGCCCATAATCAGGAAATTGTCCAGGCCGGACAGGCCCAGGTGCAGGTTCTTGAGCCCCTTGAACAGCATCATCGCGGAGATGACGACGGAGCCCAATGCGGCCAGGCCTGGAACCCAGGCTTCTAGCGCGCGGTGAGCGCGGACGTCATCAACCTTGGACTCGATGTCAACGAGCTGGCGGAAGTAGTCAGACTCCAGGTCATTCCGCTCCCAGTCGGCGTCGCGCATCGTCGTCGCGTCGCGAAGCATCGCGTTGGTGTAAGAGATCTGCTCGTGCTCAGGCAGCTTTTCGAACTCTTCACGGTGCTGAGCCTTAAGATCGGCCTTTTCCTGGTGGATGGCCTGCAGCTGCTGAGAAGCCTTGTCGTTATAGACGAGAATCGACTTCTTAATGCCGCCGAACAGGAGAAACGCGACCATACCACCAAGGAGCGGGGAGAGAACCCAGGAAATTGCAATCTGGCCGATCTGATCCCACTGGACCATGCTCCAGCCACCCTTGCCGGTGATGAAACCGACCGTCAGTGCGGCACCAACGATACCGCCGACGATGGAGTGGGTAGTGGAAACTGGCCAACCCATGCGGGTGGCAACGAGGAGCCACACTGCCGCGCCAAGAAGCGCGGACATCATGATGAAGGCGAACTCCATCGGGTCCAAACCGTGGATCGCATTCAGGTCCACAATGCCGGAACGGACGGTGTCAGTAACCTCGCCACCTGCGAGGACGGCGCCCGAAACCTCAAAGACTGAAGCGACAACTAGCGCCTGCTTCATGCTCAGGGTGCCGGCACCGACTGAAGTACCGAAGGAGTTAGCAACGTCGTTACCGCCGATATTGAATGCCATGAAGACGGCGAACGCGATGGTAATCAGAAGAATTGCCGTATTTGCCTGCGGGCCGACGAAGTCATAAGCCCAGAAGGCAAAAATTACGATGTTGATTGCGAGAAGCCCGCCGAAGAAGAGATGCCACCACTTATCTGAGGAGCTCGATTGCTCAGACGATGTGGTCCCGGTCGACGAACTAGTATTCGCTGGAGCCGAGGACATGCTCCACCTTTCTAAGTTACGTACAGAGAGCAAAAATAGGCACGCCAAAGAAGCCTGCTGTCTAATGATTTCTTAGATTGGTAAAGGCTAATTGCTAACTAGATGACGACTAGGTTAACAAATAATGAATTTAATTATCGCTATCTATGGCTCTCGTTGGCGTAGCTGGAAGCGATAGCCGAAACTGAGTGCGTGGGTGTGTGGCGTTTTCGCATTTCGGCAGTACAAGAAGTATGCACATTTGCTACTTGCGGCTTTGCTTTCGGCTAGACCCTCCCGTTGTTCGCTAATGGCTTAATGGCGCAATAACAGCGCGTAAATTCTTTGTGCCGATGGAGTTAGCTATGTGTGGCTACGCGAAATCTGAGTACTAGCCAAGAAGAGGGTGGCTGCGCATTTGAAGGAATCGCTGATTAGGTTCAACTGCGGAACGAATGCGGAAAAAGAAATACCCGCGTCAGTCGCAAAGTGCGACTAACGCGGGCAGGGAAGAGGTGGAACCTCCTGCTAGCAAGCCAGCTAGATATTTCCGCGGCGCTACCACCCCAGGAGGGGAGTAGGCTGCTTAGAGCTGCAGATCCGATTCGAAGTTAGCAACCTCGAGGCGGTCAACAACGGTCGTCATGAAGCGACCTGCATCAGCGCCGTCGATGAGGCGGTGATCGTAGGTAATTGGCAGGAAGACCATGGCACGAATGCCAATGGCATCTGCCTCATTCTCGGTGACGACTACTGCGCGCTTCTTAATCGCGCCGGTGCCGACCATTGCAGCCTGTGGCGGAACCAGAATCGGGGTGTCGGTCAAGGCGCCCTCGGAGCCAATGTTGGTAATGGTGAAGGTGCCGCCGGACAGGTCCTTCGGGGTCAGCTTGTTATTGCGAGCGCGGTCTGCGATGTCCGCGATAGCAGCAGCCAGCTCCGGCAGGGACATATCCTGAGCGTCGTGGATGACCGGGGAGAGCAAACCACGTTCGGTATCGACAGCGATACCCAGGTTGACCTGCTCGTGGTAGGTAATCTCCTTGGTCTCTTCGTTCCAGGAAGCGTTGACGTTCGGGTGGCTGACCAGAGCCTCAACGATTGCCTTTGCAAAGAATGGCAGGAAGGTCAGCTTCGCGCCGTGCTTCTTCTCGAACTCAGCCTTCTTAGTAGCGCGCAGATCCCAGATGGCAGTCATATCTGCCTCGTGGACCTGGGTCAGCTGTGCGGAAGTCTGCAGAGACTCGAGGGTCTTGGCAGCGGTAATCTCGCGGATGCGGTTGACACGCTGGGTGGTGCCGCGCAGCTCAGCGAGCTCAGGGCGAACGCCCTTGGTGGACCAGTTGGAGCCGGACTCAGCAGCAGTCTCCTGGCCTCCCTCGGCAGCGCGCAGAACATCCTGCTTACGAATGCGGCCGCCAATCCCAGAGCCCTGGACCTTAGTCAGGTCAACGCCGTGCTTGTCAGCCAGCTTGCGAACAAGCGGGGTGACGTAAGGAACGTCCTTGTTGGCGGAAGGCTTGGATTCAGCCTTCGGAGCCTCAGCCTTTGGAGCCTCCTTCTTCGGCTCTTCCTTCTTTGGCTCCGGCTTGGACTCTGCCTTTGGAGCTTCCTTCTTCGGTGCGGCCTTCTTTGGCTGGCCACTGCCAACGCGAGCGATGACCTCGCCGACGTCAACGGTGTCGTCTTCGTCGTAGAGGACCTCGAGCAGGGTGCCTGCGACCGGGGACGGAATTTCGGTGTCGACCTTGTCGGTGGAAACCTCGAGCAACGGCTCGTCGACCTCGACGGTGTCGCCGACCTTCTTCAGCCAGGTGGTGATGGTGCCTTCGGTGACGGATTCGCCGAGCTCCGGCATCTCAACGTCGGTGGCGTCGCCAGCGTCAACGTCAGTGGAATTCTCCTCAGTCTCCTCGTTGGCCTTTACTGGCTCCTCGTCCTTCTCGACTGCAGCAGATGTCTCTTCGGCCTCTTCCTCAGCCGATTCGTTGGCGGCCGGAGCAGCGTCTGCATCGCCAACGCGAGCGATGACCTCGCCGACGTCAACGGTGTCGTCTTCGTCGTAGAGGACCTCGAGCAGGGTGCCTGCGACCGGGGACGGAATTTCGGTGTCGACCTTGTCGGTGGAAACCTCGAGCAACGGCTCGTCGACCTCGACGGTGTCGCCGACCTTCTTCAGCCAGGTGGTGATGGTGCCTTCGGTGACGGATTCGCCGAGCTCCGGCATCTCAACGTCAGTAGCGGGACCGGAAGCGGCCTTCGGTGCTTCCTTATCTGGCTCTTCAGCTTCTTCCTTCGGAGCCTCTTCCTCAGTCTCCTCTGCGGAATCGTCAGCGCCTTCCGGCTCTTCGCCCGGCTCGCCGACCTTTGCGATGACCTCGCCAACATCGACGGTGTCGTCTTCTTCAAAGAGAATCTCGGTGAGAACACCGGCGACCGGAGATGGAATTTCGGTGTCGACCTTGTCGGTGGAAACCTCGAGCAACGGCTCGTCGACCTCGACGGTGTCGCCGACCTTCTTCAGCCAGGTGGTAATGGTGCCTTCGGTAACTGATTCACCGAGCTCCGGCATCTCAATAGAGGTCGCCATGTTTGTGCACTCCTCGAAAAGTTAAGAAATCTCGTTTTAAGACGGTTATTACAAATTAGCTTACAGGTTGAAAACTCTGCTTGCCCCGTGGGCTGCGCCCGCTTTCGACTGGTGCGTGGAATAGCTCATTTCAGCCAGGATTCCAGCCGGGTGGGGCGCAGTCGGATGACCGGCTACTTCGTTGCCAAATCCTCAATCACAGAGAACATCGTCCGAACCGGAACGCCAGTGCCCCGCTTCGGGGTATAACCATACTCCCCGGTGGTGTTGAAGGCCGGACCGGCAACGTCGATGTGAACCCATTCAACATCCTCACCAACGAATTCGCGCAGGTATGCAGCTGCAACGCTCATACCGCCAAAGCGAGAGTTCGTGACATTCCGCAGGTCAGCGACCGGAGAATTCAAGGCCTCTGCTAGCTCAACTGGAATCGGCATTGCCCAACCATTTTCACCAATGCTCTGAGACAGCTCTGCAACACGGTCACGGAACTCGTCATTACCCAGGACACCCGGGGTGCGCTCGCCAAGAGCGACCAGCTGCGCACCGGTCAGGGTGGCGGTGTCAATCAGGTGAGTCGGCTTGTCTTCGCAGGCGCGGACAATGGCGTCCGCGAGTACGAGACGGCCCTCTGCGTCGGTGTTCAGAATCTCAATGGTCTTACCGCCGTACTGCGTAATGACATCGCCCGGACGGTACGCCTTACCGCCCGGCATGTTCTCTGCCATCGGAACGGTTGCGGTCACCGGGGTGGAAACACCCAAACGGGCAGCCAGGACGACTGTGGCAATAACTGCCGCAGCGCCGCCCATATCGGAAATCATGTTCTCCATGCTGGCGCCCGGCTTCAGCGAAATACCGCCGGTATCAAAGGTGATGCCCTTACCGACCAGCCCCAGCGATTTCTCTGCCGACTCATCGCCCTTCCAGACCAGACGCACCAGGCGCGGCCCGCGCGAGGATCCGCCACCCACGGCATTGAGGCCTCCGAAACCGCCGGCGCGCAGAGCGTCGTCGTCAAGCACCTCGACCTCGAGCTCTGCGTCACGGCCCAGCGCTGCAGCAGCGTCAGCAAACGTCTCGGGGTAGAGGTGCGACGATGCTGTATTGACGAAGTCACGCGCGGTGGCAACGGCATCCACAATCGCCGCAACGCGCTTTACGACGTCGTCATCAGCGCCCAACACGACCACCTTCTGGGTGTCCTCGTTGCTTTCTTCGGCGCTCTTCTGGCCGGAGTAAGCGTAAGCGCCCAGTGCAAAGCCCTCGGCTGCAGCCTGCGGATCGATGGCGCCGAGAGTGTTAAAGACCACCTTGGCCTTGGACATACGGCGGGCAGCGGCACCGCAGGCACGGCGGATATCCTCTGCATCCAGGTCCTCAGAACCCACGCCAACGCCCGTGACACTGTCGACATCCAGGCCAGCGGGGGCCGGAATGGTGGTCACGGACTCGGCCTTAGCACTGGCGGAGACTGCCTCAAAGGAGGCGAGCAGCTGCTCTGCAACCGAACCGATGGCCTCGGGTGCGACCAGCTCGACGCCATCCTCGCCGTCGATAAGCGCGACGAGAACCGCGTCGGCGTCCGCGGGCAGAGACTTGTCGGCAGCGATGACCACGCGAGTGCCGATAGCCGGCAGGTAATTGGACAAAATTGCGGCGTTGCGAGAGGCGCCGAACTGCGTCGAATCATTGTTAGCGGGGACTGGCATGTAGTTGCATCTCCTTGTAGTCGTACTATGTGGTACACCACCGTATCCCTATTTGCCGGTTCGTGTCCTTCACCCCTGGACAGCGGACCGACGAGACAGCGCCACGACTATTGGAATGTACCCGCGCCTAGTGCCCGCGACGCTGACATTAGCCTGACTAACACGGTCTTTCGGGGCGAGTATTGATACGACTCGATCCTCGACGGTTTAGGATGAAAGACATGTCTGCTTTGGAATTTGCAATCGAACGTAACCCGAATCCACTCTCTGATGTCGAGCGCGAGGAGATTCTGGCCAACCCCGGTTTTGGTAAGCACTTCACCGACCACATGGTCCGAATTGACTGGACTGCAGACAAGGGCTGGCACGACGCCAAGCTGCAGGCATATGGTTCGATTGAAATGCAGCCGTCTTCTTCGGTCCTGCATTACGGGCAGTCGATTTTTGAGGGGCTGAAGGCGTATCGCATGCCGGATGGTTCCATTGTTACTTTCCGCCCGGAGCAGAACGCTCGTCGTTTCCAGCGCTCCGCTGACCGCATTGCGATGCCGCAGCTGCCGGAGGAGACCTTTCTCGAGGCAATCCGTCTGCTGGTTGAGGCCGATGCGGCATGGGTGCCGCCAGCTGGTGGCGAAGAATCCCTGTACCTGCGTCCAATCATGTTCTCCACTGAGAGCACCCTGGGTGTGCACCCGTCGAACTCTTACACCTTCCTGCTCATCGCTTCACCTGCTGGCGCGTACTTCTCCGGTGGTATTAACCCGGTGACCGTGTGGATCTCCCACGAGTACGTGCGTGCCGCGCCGGGAGGCACCGGTGCTGCGAAGTTCGCAGGTAACTACGCAGCTTCGCTGGCGGCTCAGCAGCAGGCAGAGGAAAAGGGCTGCGACCAGGTTGTGTGGCTGGATGCTGTCGAGCGTAGGTACATCGAGGAGATGGGCGGCATGAACCTGGCGTTCATCTACCCGGATAAGACCGCTGACGCTGGTGTTCGCCTGGTGACTCCAGAGCTGTCCGGTTCGCTACTGCCGGGCATTACCCGGGCATCGTTGCTGCAGGCTGCTCAGGATCTGGGCATGAATGTCGAGGAGCGTCGCATTTCCACCGAGGAGTGGAAGAATGATGCCACTTCCGGTGTCATGAGCGAGGCATTCGCCTGTGGTACCGCTGCCGTCATCACCCCGGTCGGTTTTGTGAAGTCCGCTGAGGGTGAGTTTGAGATTAATAACGGCAACACTGGTGAGTGGACTATGAAGCTGCGCGAGCGTCTGACTGGTATTCAGCACGGTGAGGTTGAGGACACCCACGGTTGGATTCACAAGCTCGTTGAGGCTTAAGTTTCGGCGTAAGTCGGAAAAGATAATTTAATAGTTGTTACGAGAATTAGTACTTTCGCAGCCCCTGATTAGTATTTGCTGGTCAGGGGCTGCGTTTTTGCTTCGCTGGTTCCCCAACAGCTGTGCGGTTTTCTCATGGTTCATGAATTGTTCAGAGGGCATTTGTTTAGCCATTAAAAATACCTCTAGCGTGACCGGGGTCACTGTGAAAAACTACCAACACGATTGGTTTTTGTAGTTGGGAAAACAGTTTGAGGTGCTGTGATGGTGGTAGTTCAAGACTTTTTTAAAGATAGTTTTTCGTCAAGTAGTTCAAAGCGCCTAAGGGTAGCCATCGTCGTCACGCTGTTGTTGGCGGCGTGGACGATCGGGTTTAGCGCAATCCCGGCTCCTGTGGCGGCAGCTCAAGATACGCCGCCACCGTCCGGGGTGGAACAGCCCGCTCCTACGGGCGAAGGGGGCACGGGCGAAGCAAAAGCAGAGCTAATCATGGATCTGTCAGGCTCGATGCTTGCCGACGATGCCGGAGGCACCCGCCTCGATGCGGCAAAGCGCGCATCCACGGAGCTGATTGACTCCCTCCCGGATGATGCGCTACTTGGCATGCTGGTTTATGGCCAGCGCGAATCCAGCGATGAATCCAACCGCGAGCGAGGTTGCCAGGACATCGAGGTGCTGTCGCCGGTTCAAAAGGTCGACAAAGAAGGCCTGAAGAGCAGGATTGCCGGGTTGAAAGCTCAGGGCTACACGCCGATTGGCAATGCACTGCGTAAGGCGGCTGATGAGCTTGGTTCAGACGGTGAGCGATCAATCATCTTGGTTTCCGATGGAATTGACACCTGCGCACCGCCACCGGTGTGTGAGGTTGCGAAAGAACTGGCGGGGCAGGGCGTTGGCCTGACCATTCACACCGTGGGCTTCAAGGTTGATGAAGAAGCTCGCGCTGAGCTTGAGTGTGTTGCGCAGGCAACTGGCGGTCAAAGCATGACTGCTGATGATGCCACCCAGCTGGCAGACCACATGAAGTTCTTGGCTCAGCGGTCAGTGCAGGGCTACGAAACCACGGGCACTCCGTTCGAGTTCTCCGAGACTAAAGAAGGCGCGAAGTGGCTCGGCGAGGGCAAGTACCAAACGACGCTGGTGCCAGAGGTCGCCCAGCACGATCGCACCCCGCTCTACTACCGAATCGCAGTGCCGAAGGGGCACAACGCGATTGTTACCTCAAAGGTGTTGGCGAATATCGATGCTGAGGGTAAGGGGCAGCAGAATGTCCGAACTGAAGTTGACGAAATCATCAATGAAACCGGCGGAAAATGCCAGGACGACGGTCGCATGGGGTCGCTGACAGGCGCCGAAGCTAGTGCCGATTCGTGGACTCCAACTTCGGCTGATGCAAGCATTCTTGAATGGGATAGCGACCGCATAGAATCCAGTTGTGATCAAACCAAGTGGCTCGTCGCAAACAACGTGTGGGTCTATGACAGTGAATCAGTAGCAGATTATCGTGATGAACCCGTGAAGGTCGAGGTTAGCGTTCAGTTTGAGCCAGTGCTGAAGAAGCAGGATGCTGACAAGCTAAATGAAGGGCGGTCTTCCTCTGGCGACAAAGCCTACAAGAAGGCCACTTTTGGGGAAGCCAAGCCTGTAAGCGGTGGCAATAACGCAGCTCAAGCCCCGGAAGTCAAGTCTGGGGACACTATCTCCGACACAATCGTTCCCGGTGAGCAGAAGTTCTACAAGATCCCCGTCGAGTGGGGTCAGCGACCAGTGATTGCTGCCCGTACTGGAAATTCGGAGCGCGATAATGCCGATTCCATGGGAGTTGCTCTGTTGAATCCATTCGAGGTTTCCGTGGCGGATGGAACAATGCACTTTTATCAGGATTCCGAGGACCTGAATTTGTCAACAGATCGTCCGGTCGAATACAACAACCGAAGTACCAATGTTGGCGGACAATCTATAGCCAACGCCGGCTATTACTACGCGACTGTCCGAATGGCTAACTATCGCCCGGATGAAGAGGTCAGTGGTATCGATCAGCCGTTCCAGCTCGCATTCCTCCTGGACAACAAGCCAACTAAGGGGCCTGACTGGCGACCGACCGACAAGAACGGCCCGACTTCATCCGATAAGCCGATTCTGGCCAAGGGAGAGTCGGAAAAGGATTCGTCTAAGGAATCTTCGGAAGATGCGTCGAAGGAATCTGACTCCCCGGATACGGATTCTCAGGCATCCGCATCCTCGTCGGACATGGAGGACGAGGGTATGAGCCCGCTGGTCATTGGCACCATTGTGGCAGTGGTCGCCGTGTTTATCGGCATCGCAGGCGCAATCGTCTACCAGAACAAGAAGCGCAAGGAGTAAGACAAACCGTAAGCTCAGGAAGCTCCTGAGCAGGAGGGGCTAACCCGCAAGAATGTGTCCGCTCGGCATATCGCCGGGTGGGCACACTTTTTCTGCTTAACCCCAAAACTGACAGGCCAAGAATGATACTTACAGGCCAAGAACGATGGGCTGCAGATGTGAAGCTGTGCGAGTTTATGACACTTTCAGGCCATTTTTCGGACCATTTTCGCCATAAACGCAGTCAGTAACTCGCATCGGTCCGCCGTCGCTAACATAACCGCAGTCACTAGCCCCCCCGCAGAACCCAAACCCCACAGAACCCAAACCTGGGAGTATTACCCCAACATAGAAAAGCGCATCCCGTGCATTGCTGCGACGGGACGCGCTTTTTTTAATTAGCTGGGAGGCTAGAAGGTGTGCTCGTTCTTGGCGCCCCGGCAAACGGTCGGCGCAAAATAATTTGGGCGAGCCCCGAAACGAGCCTCCTGTACTCCGCCTTCCCGGCGGTGTGCCCTCAGAATACGTCCGCGTCAAAGTGACCGTCAATAGTTCTTTTTAAAGAAAACCCCAACGGGGGCAATGCGTGCATTTTCCCTGCTAGAACCCTATGGCAAGTACCACGGCACAGACAGCGCATGTTACCTCAATGACCGCACCAAACACGTCGCCGTTGACTCCTCCAAACCTCTTCACGCAGTGCTGTGTCAGCAGCAGTGTAACGCCGAAGCTCAGCACACAAGCGGCTACGCCCACGAGCCCAATCAACCCGCCCGACACAGCTAGCAGCAGTGTCCACCAGCAGGCCACCGTCACGGTGGACTGTGTACCAGCCGTCAGGGAGCCGAAGCCGCTGTTCGAAAAAGGCGGAAAGCCACGCCAGCAGGCAGTCGTTGCCGCCGCGCGAGAGGCCACAAAAGGCAAGCACAGCACAACCACGCTCGGCCACATCTGACCAGCAGACCAATGTGACAGCACACTAGCCACAATCACGGCAAAAGCAGTCGTCGTCGTCAACATCGTCAGCACGATGGAGCCCACGCCCATTGGGCCGGTGCTCGGATCGCGCAGCACCTCGCGCGCGCCCTCCGGCGGTTTATACGAGCCGAGGGCATCTGCCACATCCGCCAGCCCATCCAGGTGCATGGCGCGGGTCAACATCTGTGCCGCCACCGTAATCAGGGCGCCGCCGAGGATCGGGGTGACGTCGTAAAGCGTGGGCGTGCGTGACGACGACGTTGCGAACAGCCCCGCCGTGATGAGAACTGCACCCGCGGCAGGAACGAGCCCAGCTACTGGCAGTGCAGCGATGGCGCGGCGGCCGGTAATGCGGTCGAACACGCTCGCGCCTTTGAAAGGCAGGACAGTGAGCCAGGACAGGGCAGTGGTGATGGCCTCAGCGACGGCATTGCCGTGAGCGGAGGGATCACCGTCGAGGTTGTCCTGGTGAGACGGGCCGGCTTTGTCGGACAAGTCGATTAGTCCTTGGTGCTTACGCCTGCGTCGGCGAAGGTAGCCATGTTGCGCAGGACGGATACGCCGGACTTGACCAGCGGTAGGGCAGCGACGGCGCCGGAGCCTTCGCCAAGACGCATCCCGTATTCGAGAAGTGGTTCCTTATCCAGGTGTCGAAGGGCAAGCGCGTGCGCGGGCTCTGCCGACTTGTGGCCGGCGACCCACCAATCGCGCGCGCCCGGCGCGAGCTGGTCAGCTAGCAGAGCTGCGGATGTGACAACCACTCCGTCCAAAATCACAGGAGTGCGACGCACCGCTGCCTGAGCCAAGAATGCGGCCATCACAGTCATATCCGGCGAGGAAATACGACGGAGCACCTCAACCGGGTCATTGCGCAGGCGACGCACGCGGAACATGGCATCGCGCACGGCAGCGACCTTGAGCTTCCAGCCCTCGTCATCAATGCCAGTGCCTCGGCCGACGACGACAACTGGTTCGGAGTTGGTCACGGCACCGATCAGCGCTGCGGCTGGAGTGGTGTTTCCGATGCCCAGGTCGCCGGCAATGAGCAGGTCAGCGCCTTCATCAACGGCGGCGTCGGCAATCGCGATACCCGTGCGGATGGCCTTATCGACCTCCTCCTCGCTCATCGCATCCTCGCGGTCGATAGAACCGCAGCTGCGACGGATACGGTATGGCCCTTCGGCATCGTGGTCGAGGGAAATGTCCACACCGGTAACTGTGGCTCCCGCGATGTCAGCGATAGCGTTCACGCCGGCGCCCTTTGCCTCGATGTTGGCAAGCATCTGGATAGACACCTCGGACGGGTACGCGGACACCCCGCCCTGGGCAACACCGTGGTCACCAGCGAAGACATAAACACGACAATCGTCTAGGTCACGCGGAGGGCATTCTCCCTGGCACGCCGAAATCCAAATGCCGAGTTCTTCCAACCGGCCGAGTGAGCCTGCGGGTTTAGTCAACTGCTCATGGCGCACGCGGGCGGCTTGTTCAGTCTCTTCGTCAGGGCGTGCTACCGGTCCAAAATAATCCGCGTTCATACTCTCAAACGCTACCCGAAAACGATTTGTGTACCGACCATTGGTACACAGTTATTCGCATTGCTAGGAAGACCGTCATAGGAGGAGAGGCGTGGAGTGAATCTAGCTCGCCGCCTTGACTTCCATAGGGCAGCCCGCCACAACTAAGACAACACGATCACAGACAGCTGCGAGCTGCTGGTTGAGAAGGCCAATTTCATCACGGAAAAGCCGCCCTGAGCGGTGCTCGGGAATGACACCGAAGCCCACTTCGGGCGACACAATGAACAGGTCGGAATCTGCGGGGAAGTTGCGCACGGCGTCGACAAGCGAGTGTGTCCACGGCGCGACGCTGCCCCTCGGCGCCTCCCACAGCCCCTGCGCGTCGAGGATGTGCGTCAGCCAGGTGCCGACATCGTCGAGCAACATGCGCCGCTTCGGCGACGCGAGAGCATCCACCGCATCGACGTCATCAACCGTGTACCAGACCACTCCGTGCTCTTGTGCCTGGGCTTGACGACGAATGCGGTGCTCCTTGACCCTGGAGTGAAAGTCACTATCACCGGGCCAGGGCCGTGCAGTTGCGATGTAGTGCAACACCGCTGAGGCTGCGGCATCTGAGGCACAGTCGGTTGAGGCTGCGGCGGTGGCCAGCAGCTCGTGCTCAGCCCATGAGGACTTGCCTGAGCGGGCGCCACCGAGAACCAGAGTGCGCATGGCAGATGGAGGCTACTTGATCTCGTCGCCGATGTTGACCTGCGGACGCGGAGTACGCAGACGACGCGGCTGAGAAGCGCGGGAGTAAGCGTAGAAGCCCAGCCCCCAGGCTCCCTCGGTGGTCTTCGGGAAGCGTTCGCGCGTCAGCTTGATGGCACGGCGGCCGATGTAGATACCTTCGATAATCAGGGCGATGATGAGAACCATCGCGATGAGAGATGCGATGTTGGCCAGCTTTGGCAGGGAAGTGCCAATCATCATAATCAGCAGCAGAATCAGCGCGAACGGGAGGAACACGTTAGCGAGGAAGCGACGGGAATCAACCCAGTCGCGGACAAACTTGCGCTCAGCGCCCTGGTCACGCGGCAGCATGTAGCGCGGATCGCCGGCGGCCATGCGCTCGTCGGCAATGCGGCGCTGCTCACGTCGCTCTGCTCGCTCGCGTGCCTTGGCGGCCTTGAGCTCTTCCTTGGACATGGAGGCCTTGAGCTCCTTGCGGCGCTGGCGAGCTTCCTTAGCGGTTAGCGGTGCCTCGACCGGGCCACGGCGGATGCCGCGTGCGCGCTCAACCTCGTTGCGCTTCGGGGTGGGGCGCCCCTTCTTGGGAGTAAAGGCACCGCTGTGCTTCTTCTCGGGCTGCTGAGACTCCGAAGCGGTGTCCTTGGCTCCGCTGGATGCGGTCGCGTCGGTGGTTACGTCTCCGGCGTTGGTTGCGTCAGCTTTAGTTGCGTCAGCTGCCTTGGACTTTTTGTCATTCTTTTTCCACGGTAGATTCACGACCCCAGATTATAAGGTCTTCAAGGTGCTTCCCTAATTTGGTTGCAGGTTGAGGGCCAGGGGCTGGGCAAGGGGCGTGGTTTTTGGCGTGGCCGCCGCGTGGGGTCGGAGGCGGAGAGAGCGCCGTTGGGGCGTCGGAGGCCGTGGTGCGGTTGCGAGGTGGCGGCAAGAAGAGACTTCAGAAAAAGAGAAAGAAAAAGAGAGCCCAGAATTGGGAATTAAAGACTGGTCGGTATGGTTGTGATAAATAATGACGTAGCCGACCTTGGGGTCGACTCGCATACTTAAACACTTCAACAAGGAGGACACGCGCTATGACTACTGCTCAGAGCACTGGCGTTACCCTGACCGAAGCTGCGGCTGCCAAGGCAAAGGCACTTCTGGATCAAGAAGGTGCCACCGACCTGGCACTGCGTATTTCCGTGGCTCCGGGCGGCTGCGCCGGCCTGCGCTACCAGCTCTACTTCGATGATCGCAGCCTCGACGGCGATGTCGCCGAGGTTTTCGGTGGTGTCAAGCTGGTTGTTGATCGCCAGTCGGTTCCGTACCTGTCCGGCGCCACTATCGACTTCGCGGACACTATTGAGCAGCAGGGCTTCACCATCGATAACCCGAATGCCACCGGCTCCTGTGCTTGCGGTGACTCCTTCAACTAAGTCATTAGCTGAGCAGAGCTGTCAGCAGACGCTGTGAAAAGCGTCGGATAGTACAAGGCTCGGACCTCACTCTTGTTAATTGAGTGAGGTCCGAGCCTTTTCTTTTGGTTGCGCCGGCTATGGTGGCAGCCTGCCGGGGCAGGATGGCAGCGCGGGGACCGTCGTAAAGCGAACTAGCGAACTAGAGCTCGACGGGGTAGTCGCGCTGCTCGATGTCCGGAGTGATGCGGTCTTCGATGAAGATGCCGTGCCAGACCATGAAGGCCAGGATGGTCCAGAGGCGGCGAGAGTGGTCGCGCTCGGTTGGGTGGTGCTCGGCGAGCATCTTGAGCACGGCGTCCTTATTAATGAACTCATCAGTCTGGGACTCGCGGATGATGTCCTCGGCCCAGCCGTGCAGTTCGTCGCCCGCCAGCCAGTGGCGAATCGGCACCGGGAAGCCCAGTTTGCGGCGGTTGAGAACGTGCTCCGGAACAATCTGCTCCATGGCGCGACGCAGTGCGTACTTAGTGGTGCCGTGAGAAACCCGCATGTCCACCGGCAGCGTCTGTGCAACGTCGAAGACCACACGGTCGAGGAACGGCACGCGCAGCTCCAGGGAGTTGGCCATGGTGATTTTGTCGGCCTTGACCAGAATGTCGCCACGCAACCAGGTGAACAGATCCAAGTGCTGCATCCGAGTCACCGGGTCCCAGCCTTCAGACTGCGCGTAAATCGGTGCCGTGACATCGCTGTGGTCCCATTCCTTCTTTGCCCATGGCAGGACTTCCTGCAGCTGCTCGAAGTTAAAGGAACGAGCATTGCCGTAGTAGCGCTGCTCCAGCGGAGTAGTGCCTCGCTGCAGCAGTGACTTGCCGCGCATGCCTTCTGGCAGAGCTTCGCCGACCTTAGCCAGGCCGCGCAGCAGGGGAGAGGGAACCTTGTCGAACGGTTTCAGCGACAGCGGCTCCTTATAAATGGTGTAACCACCAAAGAGCTCGTCTGCGCCCTCACCGGACAGTACGACCTTAACGTGCTTACGAGCCTCTGCGGCCACGAAGTACAGCGGTACCAGTGCAGGGTCAGCTACCGGGTCATCGAGGTACCACATAATCTTCGGAATCGCCCCGGCGAACTCCTCCGGCGAGACGACCTTCACAATGTGCTCGACGCCAATGGCGGCGGCGGACTCGGCAGCCACATCGACCTCGGAGAAGCCCTCGCGCTCGAAGCCGGTGGTAAACGTCAGCAGGTTCGGGTTGTGGCGCTTAGCCAAAGTTGCAATCGCCGTGGAGTCGATACCGCCCGACAGGAACGAGCCCACCGTGACGTCGGCACGCATATGCTTCTCGACGCTGTCCTCCAGTGCGCGGGCAATGCGGTCAAAAACATCCTGCTCAGCGCCCTTAGCTACTGGCTGAATCGGGAAACTCGGCTTGAAGTAGCGGGTCTGCTTAACTTCGCCGCCAGGCGTAACGACGGCTGTGCAGCCCGACTCCAAGCGGACAATTTCGGTGTGCAGCGACTCCGGTTCCGGCACATACTGCAGATCGACGTAGTGCTCCAGTGCGCGCTTATTCAGCTTCTTCGCATCGATGCCCATCTCCGGCGCAGCTTCGAGCAGGGACTTCTTCTCAGAACCGAAAATCGTGCCGCGCTCTGTGGTGGCGTAGTAGAGCGGCTTAATGCCGAACGGATCGCGCGCCAGGAAAAGCTTGCGTTCGACGCTGTCCCAGATAGCAATGCCGAACATACCGCGCAAGTGCTTTACGACGTCCGCTCCCCAGTGGTGGAACCCAACGACGATGGGTTCACCATCGCCGGAGGTATTAAAGGCATAGCCTTCCTTCTCCAGCTGCTCGCGAAGTTCGACGAAATTGTAGATTTCGCCGTTGAAGGTCATGGAGTAACGATTCGGCTGATTCTCTGGTCCCCACTGCAGTGGTTGGTGGCTGTGGGCAATATCAATAATGGATAGGCGGTTGAAGCCGAAAACTGCGTCCTCATCGTGCCACGTGCCTGCATCGTCAGGGCCGCGGTGCCGCATGCAGGGCAGAGCCCTTTCGACAACGGGAACGAGCTCCGCTGCGTCAGAGTTTGCAGTCAGGATTCCGAGAAGACCACACATGCTTCGTGCGCGCACCTTTCACTTAGTGTCACTTAGTGGATTTCGGCGGCTCCGTAGCCAACGACTCAGCGCGACTGGTTGTCGTCTGAGCCGGTGGCCGCGAAGGACCGCCGCGTGGCTGAGTAGTTGGGTTGAACCAAGATTTGGCTGGGCTAAACCCTATATTGGCGCCACATAGAAATGCTGCACCTACTTTAATGCCTTTTGAGTCAAAGAGAGAATGTCTGAGTCTGCCGTGTCTAGGGCTCGGGGCAAGGTTGTGCGGGACGGTGTGTGTGTCAGCGCGTGGCGCAAACACTAAAAAATTCATAGACTTGGGAGCGTCAACAGGGTGTAACTGGTGAGAATGCCACCCCCGATAGGCGGGTCTTTCTCAGTATTTTATTAGGGCAGATATACTCAAAGGCACCCCACAGCCATATTTATTGTGGAGAAAGCTTAAGAATCGACTACTCTGCTTGGGTAGGACGAAACCTTAATCGGTTATCGAAAATTGTGTGGATCAGGAAGGCAGACACACGTGAATCAGCGTAGAAAGTTCGGAGTCGCCCGTAAGCTCGGCGTCCTCGGCGTTGCCACCGGTAGCGCAGCCTTGCTTGCCGGCTGCGATGTTAATCCTCCGGAGAACGGCTTCTTCAAGCTGCTCCGCTTTGGTTGGCCGGAAGGTGTGACCCCGGAAGCACAGTCCATGGGTAACTTCTGGGTTTGGACCTGGGTTGCAGCTTGGATTATCGGCATCATCGTTTGGGGCGTTACCCTTTACTCGATGACAAACTTCACAGCTAAGAAGGCTGAGAAGAAGGGCAAGGGCGAGTTCCCGCGCCAGACTGCATACAACGTTCCGGTTGAGTTGTCTCTGACCATTCTCCCGATTCTGATTGTGATGACTCTGTTCTTCTTCACGGTTCAGACTCAGGACGAGGTCACTGCTCTGGATAAGGATCCAGAGGTCACCGTCGACGTCACCGGTTTCCAGTGGAACTGGAAGTTCGGTTACGCCAACATCTCCGCTGACCTGATGGGCGGCCAGGAGTACAACGGTCGTATTGAGAAGCCGGCTGATGAGCAGTTCTTCACCGAGGGCGGCCACGAGGTTCCGTCCGACGAAGATCGCGCAAAGCAGAAGGAGTACCCGGTTCACGGTCGCTCCAAGGAGAGCCTCGACTACCTGCACTACGACGAGATTGAGACCCTCGGTACCACCGAAGAGGTTCCGGTCCTCGTTGTTCCGGAAGACACTGCAATTCAGTTCGACCTCGCGTCCGCTGACGTGATTCACTCCTTCTGGGTTCCGGAGTTCCTCTTCAAGCGCGACGTGTTCCCGCACCCGGAGGCTAACAAGTCCAACCGTGTCTTCCAGATCGAAAAGATTGACTCGGACAAGATTGCCAACCGACCAGAGGACAACCCGAGCGACAAGGTCAAGAACGCATTCGTTGGCCGTTGTGCCGAGATGTGTGGTACCTACCACGCAATGATGAACTTCGAGATTCGTGCTGTCCCCCGTGAGGCATTCACCGAGTACATCAAGTTCCGCCAGGAGAACCCAGAAGCTACTAACGCTGATGCTCTGAAGCACATCGGTGAGCCGGCATTCGCAGTCTCCACTTCGCCGTTCAACTCCGGTCGTGTCGACACCCGCGACATGGGTGATCGTGGTGCTAACACCATTGACCTGAACGCGACCGCCAAGTAAACCCAGCAAGATTCTTACCTAAAGGAAGTTCTCAAATGAAGTCTGCAGCAAAGCTCTTCTACGGACTTACCGTGTTCCTGGGGTTCATGGCTGTCGTCTACATCTTCGGCACTCAGTACCTCCAGGACACCGGTAACGTCATCAACGAAAGCCAGGGTCGCCTCGAGTGGGCCGGCGCAACCGGCCTGGTCCTCGCAGCTCTGATGACTCTGATGCTCGGTGGATACTTCCACTTCACTGAGCGCCGTTCCGACATCACCCCGGCCGACTTCGAAGAGGCAGAGGTTGCCGACGGTGCTGGAACCCTCGGTTTCTTCTCCGCTAGCTCGATTTGGCCGTTCGTGATGACCATGGGCATCCTGCTCATGGGCTACGGCATCGCATTCATGGCCTACTGGCTGATTGTTCTTGGCGCGGTAATCCTGATCGTCGCCGGCACCAAGCTCAACACTCAGTACATCACTCCGCCGGAGAAGCACTAGTCCGAGTGCAAGCCGACTGAACCACAGTCGTAGATAACCGAAAAGTCTCTCCCACTAACAAGGGCGTTAGTGGGAGAGACTTTTTTGTTTTGCGATTCGGCATTAAGCGAACTCGACAGGTTTTTGCCCCTTAGGTAACTCGACGACTTCGCCGTCGGCCACCTGCAAATGACGCGCCTCGAGCGAGTTGATCATGCGGTGATCGTGGGTAATTACAATAATTGTGCCTTCAGCAGATGCAATAGCGTCCTGGACCTGCTCGATTAGATCCACACTCAGATGGTTAGTAGGTTCGTCGAGAAGCAAAATCTCTGGTGGATTGGCCACAACGAGCGCCAATGCCACTCGACGCTGCTGTCCGATGGACAGGTTACCTACAGGTCGATTGGCGTCCTCGGGGCTAAGCAACCCAAAGTCGTCGAGAGGCACGCGGGCATTGGGAGCAAGGTCGTACAACTCACGGGCGGACTTCTTTGGGGTTTCCCAGTCTTGTTCCTGAGCCAGCATGGCTACTCGACAGTTCTCGCCGATACGCACCTCGCCAGCTTGCGTCTCAACTTGCCCCATGATGGCCTTGAACAAAGTAGATTTTCCGGCCCCATTAGGGCCTGTGATAACGACCTTGTCTCCGGGACGAATAGTCAGTGAACCAACCCGAATTCGATCTGGGACGACCACACCGCGCATCTTGATGTGAAAATCCTCATCGCTTCCCGATGCAGCGCGCTTGGTCGGTAGGGGTGCGGTCAGCGGGGCATCAAAGCCCAGCAGAGCCGGCGGACGCTCCACACCTTCCTCAATGAGCTCATCCAGTCGCTGCTTAGCCGAACGCACGCGGCGCGCGATTTGTCGCTCTACACGACCGCCACGGCGGTCATAAGCCATCTTGTTGTTGTCCGTCATTGCTCGGCCCGGTGAGACCTCACGGGCGCCATTGTCGATGGTGTCTTCCAACCGATTGCGTTCGTGCTCCTCGGAGCGCCACTGGTGCTCCCATAGCTCACGCTGGTGGCGACGGTGCTTCGCGTAGTCGGAGTAATTGCCACGGAACAGCCCAATACCAGGGCGCCCCGGCACCAAGTCTCCAATTACAGTACAAACGGCATCCAGGAAGTCGCGGTCATGCGTTGCCACCACAACCACTCCAGGGTGGTTCTGAATGGTGTCAATCACGAGCTGGCGACCGCGTTCATCGAGATGGTTGGTGGGCTCGTCGAGAAGCAAAATCTCTGGCTTTCGAATGAGCGTAATCGCGAGCCCCAGCCGCGCCCGCTGCCCGCCGGAAATCTCCGTGGTTAGTTGCTCTACCAGGGGAACGCCGTCGGGAGCAGTGCCAGTCAGGCCGAGATGGTCGAGCACAATCTCCGCGTTATGTTCGGCGTTCCAGTCATCGTGAGCCATGACATCCGAGAAGACCTTCGAATACGCTTTCTCTGCCGCCTCAGACTCATCTGGGGTCTCTGCTAAGGACATCGCCTCAGCTGCCTCTTCCAACTCCGCTAGACGACGTTTCGAGGGGCCGAGAGCCTCATCGATAAGCATTTGCACCGTGGAGTCGAAAGGCGCTTCTAACTCCTGAGAGCCGAGCACACGCGTGCCAATATGAGTCACCGTACCGCTCGTGGGTCGACGACGACCCGACAGCAGCCAAAGAAGAGTGGATTTGCCGGCTCCGTTGTCTCCGACCAATCCGAGGACATCGCCGTCGGAAAGCGTGAGCGAGACATCGCGCAGAACAGGCGTGGCCTCGTAGTCGAAGTTGACACCGTTGGCTACAAGCTGTGTGGCGTTGTTCGAAAGGTCGGTGGTGGGGGAGTGACTGGTAGACATATGTCCATTTTAGTACTGGTAAACAGCAGATTTGGTATCTGACATATGTGGGAGTCAAGGCGAGCTCGAAAGAATCTGGGGAACAAAAAACCACCCCGGTCGACATCCGAAGTGGATGCGGACCGGGATGGTCTTATTTGAGCGCAGTAGAAAATCTACCGCGGAGTTTTAGTGCTCGAGCTGGCGACGCTCTTCAGCGTTCTGAGCTTCGAGGTCACGGAACATCTGAGCCTGCTGCTCGTGGTTCTCGTGCTCGATACGAGCTGCCTCTTCGGCGATCTCCGGGGAGTCCGGGCTGAAGAAGCTACCGCGACCCGGGTTACCAGCGGCGCCCAGTTCGTTCATGGTCTTCGGGACGTAAGCTCCCTGGTACTCGAGCGGAACGGCGTGGCCGTGCTCGTCGACCGGGCCTAGCGGCTGGTGGACCTCGATGAAGGAGCCATCAGGCAGCTGGTTGATGATGCCCGTCTCAATGCCATGCTCCAGGACAGCGCGGTCAGAGCGCTGCAGGCCGATGCAGATTCGGTAAGTGACGAAGTAAGCGATCGGCGGCAGGATAATCAGACCGATACGACCAACCCAGGTCATCACGTTCAGCGAGATCTGGAAGTGGTATGCAATCAGGTCGTTACCACCGGACAGAGTCAGCAGGGTGTAGAAGACCAGAGCCATGGCACCCAGGCCGGAGCGAACCGGCACGTCGCGCGGACGCTGCAGCAGGTTGTGGTGGGCGTTGTCGCCGGTGATCTTCGCCTCGATGAACGGGTAGGCGAAGAGCAGGACGACCAAAATACCACAGAGCAGGGCGACCCAGAAGACTGCCGGGATCGTGTAGGAGCCCAGGTAGAGCTCCCACGGCGGCATGACACGGGCAGCACCGTCAGTCCACAGCATGTAGATATCCGGCTGGGAACCGGCGGAAACCTGCGCTGGGTTGTACGGTCCAAGGTTCCAAATTGCGTTGATCTGGAAGATACCAGCGAACAGCGCCAGGAAGCCGAAGGTAATCAGACCGAAGGAAACGGACTTGACCGCGAAGATCGGGAGGATACGAACGCCGACGACGTTGTTCTCGGTACGACCTGCGCCGGGGAACTGGGTGTGCTTCTGGTACCAGACCAGAGCCAGGTGAGCGGCGATCAGGCCCAGCAGCAGAGCAGGGAGAATCAGCACGTGTGCAATGTACAGGCGTGGGATGATCATGTCACCCGGGAAGTCGCCGTTGAACATCATCCAGTGCAGCCAGGTGCCGATAATCGGCAGACCGATGATGATTGCGGACATAATACGCAGACCAACACCGGAAAGCAGGTCGTCCGGCAGGGAGTAACCCATGAAGCCCTCTGCCACGGACAGCAGCAGGAGGATGGAACCGATGACCCAGTTAGCTTCACGCGGCTTGCGGAATGCGCCGGTGAAGAAGATGCGGAACATGTGCGCCATGATGGACACGGCGAACAGAAGAGCACCCCAGTGGTGGATCTGGCGAATGAACAGACCACCGCGAACCTCGAAGGAGATCTGCAGGGCGGTCTCGTAGGCGCGAGACATCTCGACACCGTTGAGTGGCGCGTAGGCACCGTCGTAAATGACCTTCGACATCGACGGGTCGAAGAACAGAGTCAGGTAAACACCCGAGAAGAGCAGGACTACGAAGGAGTAGAGTGCAATCTCACCCAGCAGGAAGGACCAGTGGGTAGGGAATACCTTATTGAGCTGCTTACGCATGCCGCCAGACAGGGTGTAGCGGTCATCCATATTCTTAGCAGCGGTTGCTAGTTTCGTTGGATTACTCATGATTGACGCTCCCAGAATGCCGGACCGACGGGCTCAACGAAGTTGCCCTCTGCGTACATGTAGCCTTCTTCATCAACGCTGATCGGCAGCTGCGGAAGAGCGCGAGCAGCTGGACCGAAGACCGGCTTGCCGTAGTGCAGTGCATCGAACTGCGACTGGTGGCATGGGCAGAGAATACGGTTCGTCTGCTGTTCGTACAGAGAAGTCGGGCAACCAATGTGTGTACAAATCTTCGAGTAGGCGAAGTAGTCGCCGTAGTGGAAGTCTTCCTGATCCTTGCGCAGAATTGCCTTTTCAGCGTCCTGGGAACGCAGACGAATCAGCATGACCGAGTTGCGGGAGCCGTGAATCGAGTGCATGTGTGCCTCGTAGACATCGGCATCCTTGGAGTACTTGTCGCCGTCGTTGACGTCCTCTTCCGGAAGCGGGAAGACAGTCTCCATAGAACCTGCGGACAGATCCTCTGGGCGGAGGCGAACCAGGCGGGAAACGCCCTTGGTGGTGTAGCCGTGTGCACCCTCTTCAGCGATAGCACCGGTGTCGCGGCCCAGGTAAACCTTGTGGCCCTGCTCGACAAGAGTCCAACCGGTGGTCCACAGAGTTCCGTCACCAGTGACGTCAACGTCGTGGCGTGGCTTCCACGGGTTCTTAATCATGCCGCCAAGCGGAAGAATCATGCCGATACCAGCCAGGACGGCACCGGTACCAAGGAGACCCTTGATGGCGGAGCGACGGCCCAGGGTGGAAGTCTGCCAAGAATCGTTCAGCAGGGCAACGATGGTCTTCTGGTCGACCTCTTCGGACGGACCATCGTGGCGGCGCTGAACCGAAATCTCTTCCGGGATGAAGCGCTTGGTGAACTTAACTGCACCAATACCCAGGGTGACGATACAGCCACCGATGGTGATACCCAGCAGCGGGGTGTACATGGTGTACAGCCACAGCCCCTCTTCGCCGTGACCCTTGTAGTGCCACGGGTAGAACAGGTAGATGGCGATGAATGCCAGGCCAAGAATGACCGACAGAGCCAGCCAGATGGCGACGCCACGGGCCGCGCGCTTTTCAGCCGGGTCGTTGGCAATCGGGAAGCGTTCCTTGCGGTAGGCAATGGTCACGTCGTCGAGTTCAGCGCCCAGACGAGCGAGATCCGCATTGCTCATCTTTGACAGCTCTTCGGAGCTGTACTTCTTGTTTTCGTTATTACTCATCGGCGGGATCCAATCCAAAGAGCGGCCGCTACGAGAGCGACGATGCCTACAATCCACATGACAAGGCCTTCAGCAACCGGGCCGATGCCACCAATACCCCAACCACCCTGGGTCGGAGTTTCCTTGGAGTTCTTGATGTAGGCGATGATGTCCTTCTTCTCGTCAGCAGATAGCTGGCGGTCAGAGAACTTCGGCATGTTCTGCGGGCCGGTCAGCATGGCCTGGTAAATTTCCTGCTCATTTGCAGGATCCAGGACTGGTGCGTACTTACCGCTGGACAGTGCACCGCCACGACCGGTGAAGTTGTGGCAGGATGCACAGTTCAGGCGGAACAGTTCGGAACCGCGAGCAACGTCAGCCTGGTCAAGCTCACCGTTCGGGCCGGCGTTCTTACCGCGCAGCGACTCCATAGCAATGGAGCCGTCTTCGTCGCGGACAATGCCTGCGCCGCCACCATTAGCCCGGACGTAGGCTGCGATAGCCAGCGTCTGCTCTTCGGAGTAACGCGGGGTCTTACGTGCTGCCTGAGCCTCATTGCGAAGCATCGGCATACGACCGGAGTGAACCTGGAAGTAAACCGAACCCTCGCCGACGCCAATCAGTGACTTACCGCGGTCCTTAACGCCCTGGAGGTTGGCGCCGTGGCAAGTAATACAAGCAACGTCATAAAGCTCCTTACCCTGCTGAATGATTGCGGCTTCATCCTGCTGAGCAGTAGCCGTCTGTGCATCAGGGGTCAGAGCATTAGCGAGGAAGCCCGCGCCGGTGAGGGCGAGAGCCATAGCCATAATGCCGGAGGCAGTACGGCGCATCTTGCGGCGGCCCTTTGACTTCGGGGCCGCAGCCAAGGACGTGGTGTCCTTGGTTTCGGAGGTAGTGTTTTCCATCTTTTTCCCTTTAAGACTGTTCGTGGAAAGTGGATGGGCTGTAGGCCGTACTAAACAAAGAACGGCCAATACGGCCTACTGGATGAAGTAGATGGTGATGAACAGGCCAATCCACACGACGTCGACGAAGTGCCAGTAGTACGAGACCACAATGGCAGCAGTGGCCTGTGCCGGGGTGAACTTCGCCTTGGAGGTACGGATCAGCACCACAACGAAAGCCAGCACACCCGCGAGAACGTGGGCTGCGTGGAATCCGGTGGTGATGAAGAAGACCGAACCGTAAATGGAGTTCTGAATGGTCAGACCGTGGCTAACCAGGGTGAAGTACTCGTAAGCCTGGCCAACGAGGAAGATTGCACCCAGGGCGGTAGACAGTGCGTACCACTTACGGAGTGCGAAAACGTCGCCACGCTCGGCCGCGAACACGCCCCACTGGGCAGTGAACGAAGACGACACTAGGATCACGGTGATCACTAGTGCGTACGGGACGTTGAGGTGGCCGGTACCCCAATCCCACGAATCGCCCTGGCCGTTCGCGCGTGACACGAAGTACATCGCGAACAGACCGGCGAAGAACATTAATTCCTGAGACAGGAACACAATCGTGCCGACACTGACCATATTCGGTCGGTTCAGTGTCGCAGCACGACGTGGTGCTGTCATACCTTGATTTTCAACTGCGCTCGTCACATCTAACAGTATGTACTGTTCTTAAGGAGTAGTCACGTTGCAACCCCCATTTTTGTATATAAATTCCTAAAATCCCAGGTCGCAAGGAAAGGTTTCTGAGAATTTCACTAATTTTTCCCCCTGTTGGGAACTTTCCAGTGTCTTTATCCGACGCGGGTGAATTCGAGGGTTTTGTTGTGCCGCGGTGCGCGGAGTCCATCCCCCTGGACTGCCAGGTTCACCTTCGGCGAACCTGGGTTAGCGATACTGCGGCATCGGCTGTCGGTTAGTTTATCGCAGGTTCGGCTCTATTTAATATCGTATTTTTCCAGTTGCCCCAATGGGGGTGAGATTTTCGGCGAACGCAAAAGGCGGACCTGGTGATGCGCTGGATATATGGGGGAGGTATCTTGTCTTATTACGTACATCACGGTGGGATTTTCCAGAAAGCCCCGTGATGTGGTGCATCTGGTGGGCGGAATAACCAGCAGCACCTAGGTGCATTTGTATTAATAAAGTACGAGTACAGACTTGACTATCTAGTGGAAGGGAGTGGCGATGAGCGAGATCGGCGATAAGAGGGCGGTCGAAAACTGGCGCCATGTTCTTTCCACGATTGGCGCTGGCCGCGAAGTTTCCGGTGAGGGCATTCGATTCGCCATGGATCAGATCATGTCAGGTGCTTCCGGAGACATCCAGACCGCAACGTTTGCTTTCGGTCTCCTCGCCAAGGGGATTACGGCTGCCGAGCTCGATGCTGCGGCTGAGGGCATGCTTTCGTTTGCCCGCCCAGTTCATGATCCACAGCTCGCCGGTGTTATTGAGCGCGGTGCAGTCGATATCGTCGGCACCGGTGGTGATGGCGCAAATACCGTCAACATCTCCACGATGTCCATGATTGTTATCGCGGCCAGTGGTGTGCCGGTGCTCAAGCACGGTAACCGCGCGGCTTCCTCGAAGTCGGGCGGAGCTGACATGCTAGAGGCCTTTGGCATCGACATTGAGAACGGTCTCGTTACTTCTCCGGAACATCCGGACTTCTACGTGCGCTTCCTCTTTGCCGCTCGCTTTCATCCGGCCATGCGTTTCGCTGGACCGGTGCGTAAGGAGCTAGCGGTTCCGACAGTCTTCAACCTGTTGGGGCCGCTGACGAATCCAGCACGCCCGCAGGCAAGCTTGATTGGCTGTGCCTTCGAAGATCAGATGGAGACGATGGCGGACACCTTCGCCCGCCGTGGTCAGCGCGCGTTGGTGGTACGCGGAAGCGATGGTCTCGACGAGATTACTGTTACTGGCCCCACCAAGGTCTTTATTGTGGAAAACGGTGAAGTTGCCGAAGATGTCATCGATCCACATGACTATGGCATGGAGTACTCCGAAATTGACGCGCTGCGTGGCGGTGACCCCGCGTACAACGCTGATGTTGCACGTCGCATTTGGGCTGGCGAACTCGAAGGTTCGATTCGCGATGCAGTCATCCTTAACTCCGCCGCCGCAATCGCCATTTCGCGTGGTCTGGGTGGCCGTCCGCTAAAGGAAGCTATGGCCGACTCCATTGAAGAGGTCAAGGAAACGCTCCAGTCGGGGCTGTGCCTGGACATCGTTACCGCGGCGATGAAGGGTTAAGGTTCGCGTCGCGCTTCACGACGTGCTTGCTGCGCGTCAATTGCCCACTGAAGGTATTTTCCTGCGCCCAACCTGGGGTAGGAAAACTCGCCTCCGGTGGGCTTTATTCGTACCTCCGGGCGCTGCAGCCATTTCCAGACAATACTGAGTTCATCAATTGATGCTCCTTTATATAAGGAGTCATCTGGAGTGACTGTTTGGGCTGAACTCTCCATGAGGTCGATGATGTAGCTCATATCCGCGCCACGCGGTGCGGTGCTGGCGCCGGCCAGCCTGCCATAGCGAATTTCCGCTAGGTGCCAGCCACCATTGCCATCGGGGAAAGCGGCTTGCAGAGATGGGATGGCGGCAAGCATGCTCAGGCGCTGCTGCTTATCCAAGCTGATAATGAACTCCGCAGTGCGGTCACGCTGCACTGCCGCGCGTTGGAAGCGGTGTGCTTTGGCAAGTGCTGATATCTCAGCAATCATGTCTGCGATCTCGTCTGCGCCGGTGGTGGAGATCTGGGCGGTTGTTATCGCAAAGTCGTCGTTAAGTGCGGAGAACCTGTCGCGGATGGCAGTAGCGGTGTCGCGCGTGCGGAAAGGACCTAGGCTGCGGGCGTCGGTGACTGTTCGGCTAATCTTGGCAGGCCGACCGGGGCTAGCGGGGATGATGTACCAGCCGCGGGTCGGTTCGGTACGTTGTCGGTTGTAGGGCGGACGGAGTGCAGAGATCAGACGAGCCTCGCGGATTTCTGCTGCGAAGCCGTGCGGGCATTCGATGATTTCGACGCGTTCGGCTAGAGAGACCATTTCCGTAATCTTGCGACGAGAATCAGTGCCGTTGAAATACTGCAGAAGTCTACGTCGCAAATCGAGAGCTGTACCTATATATAAGGGGTCGTCATTTCTTGACCGAAAAACATAGACACCAGGGGTGTGCGGAGCTCGATCGGCAAGATGCCGTTTAGCACGAACCTCCGGAGCGACGGTCGGCGAGTAATGCACTAGCTCGGACGCTGTTTGTACTTCATCGCCGACTAGTCTCTCCATGAGGTAGTGAAGGACGTCGACGGTTGCGATTGCGTCGTCAAGCGCCCGGTGGGTGGGGCGATTCGGAGAACCGACGTACCGTGCGAGCTGTGAGAGCTTGAAACTGCCAACTTGTGAGCGGTCAAGGACGCGACGCGCCAACGTGAGAGTGTCTACGACGCTGGGGCTTGGCCAATCTAGGCCCAAATCTGTGCAAGCCTGGCGGAGGAATCCAATATCGAACTTGGCATTATGCGCAACCCAGACGCTTCCCCGGGCAAATTCGAGGAACTGAGTAATAACTGTGCCGAGCTGTGGGGCAGTTTCAACATCGGCGGTAGTGATGCCGGTGAGAGATGTGATGTGGTCGGGAATCTCCATGCCGGGGTCGATGAAGCTGGAAAAGGTGCCAATTGTCTTGCCGCCACGGGTTTTGATGGCCCCAATTTCAATGATGTGGTCGTTCTTGGCCTTTAGTCCAGTCGTTTCTAGGTCTACGACGACAAAGGTGGTGTTGAAAAGAGAATCATCGACGGAGCCTTCGAGAGGGAAGTGCTGTTGTCCTGAATTCACGTCAATAATCCTATTCTGAGCGCTCCTAGTAGTGTTAAAACTGTGAAACTTGAGCAAATTGAGCTGCTACAAGCTGGAGTGTGACATAAAACACGTTTTGAGTCCGCGATAAAAATGTTCCGACCTTAAGGCGTTAAGTGTAAAGTTCTCGGCGGACTTCAAAATGCCAGGTAGTGACACGTTTATCAAACTGTTATTATTCCGCAATAGGGGGAGTGTCTAGTTGTAACAGCTTGGTAACGGTTTAGTTCTATCGATGGTAACAACCGGGCCTTGAGCGGTTTTCTTGGCAAGTGGCTAGACAAAACTTGATGCCATTTCGTAACCTTATCGAGACATTGAAACGGGGCCACTGAGTTGGTGCCGGTCATTGATAAGAAAACACAGAGCCTTATCGAAGGTCCTGAGGGGCTAGGTAGTGAGAACCTCAGGGGATTCGAGCCGGGGACCCACCTCGAACCATGGGGTGAATCCCAAAGGGAAATCCCGGAGGGTAGGAAGTCTTCCATTCTTCCGAACCCGTCAGCTAACCCGGTCGGCTAAACAGGAAGATTTTGGAGTTTCAAAACAATGGGCAAGCACCACCGCCGTTCTAACTTTGCACGCAACGCAGTCGCATTTGGCGCAACCGTCGCCGGCGTTACCGCTCTCGCAGTTCCGACCGCTAACGCTAACCCGCTGAACGACATCCAGGGCGCACTGAACGGCTTCGATACCCCGCAGGTTGCAGGTCTGCAGGATGTTGTTGGCAAGTTCAGTGATGTCGCAGGTGAGGTTACCTCCGGCAGCGTTGCAAACGTTGCAGCACCGTCCACTGGTTCGGCTATCGTCTCCGCCGCACGTTCCAAGATCGGTTCCCCGTACGTGTGGGGTGCCACCGGTCCGAACTCTTTCGACTGCTCCGGTCTGACCTCCTGGGCATACCAGCAGGTCGGTAAGTCGATCCCGCGCACCTCCCAGGCGCAGGCTTCCCAGGGCACCGCGGTCTCCAGCCCGGCACTGGGTGACATCGTTTCCTTCTACTCTGGCGCTACCCACGTCGGCATCTTCTCCGGTAACGGCAATGTGATTCACGCTCCGCAGTCCGGCGATGTCGTCAAGGAAGCTCCGATGAACTACATGCCGGTTCACAACTTCGTCCGCTTCTAATCTGTTTGAACGGATGACAAACTGCGGGGCTTAGATGCCCCGCAGAGCCTTGGCTCTTTTTTAATGAGGGGGCACTGAGGCGAGCGCCCGGGTGCTGACGCTATGTGCGTCGTAAAGCACTATGGGGGGCGCTCGCCTCATTTTTGTTTTTGCCCTGTGGTTACGCAATGCGTGGAGTCGAAGGGCTATCCTGATTACTCCCTTTGGATACCCCTTTGTGCTGGCGGTTTGTCGGTGTGTTGTTCCGCGGCAAGGCTGCTACAATTTGCTCGAATGCGTCAAGTGGTTTGATGTTTTGTTTTTCGGGGAAGAAATTTGAATACACAATTTGAAAAGGGTTTGGATTTGTCGCGTCACCGTGCCTCTCGCCGTCGCCACAACTCTCGTCGCGGTGTAGTCGGGCTGACGGTCGTGGCTGGGCTAACCTTTGGCTCCGTAGGTTTGGCGCCGATTGCGTCTGCGCAGGATGAACAGCCAGCCCCGGATCTGGCTACTGCAGACGCCATTATTGCAGAGCTGGAGAAGATTTCTCGGGATACCGAAGCGATTTCGGAGGAAGTTACCGAGCTGGATTCTCAGGTTCAGGCCAAGGAAGAGGAACTCCGGCACGCCGAGGGGGAGCTGAAGCGCTCTGAGGATCAGGTTCTCCGAGCACAGGATGACCTCAAGGCGCTCTCTGGCGAGATTTCCTACTTCGCGAAGAAGCGGATGCGTGGTGAAATCGTCGACCCGTTGTCGGCCGCACTGGGATCTGCCAGTGCTCAGGACGCTATCGACCGTACCGGCTACATCAATAAGATGTTCCGCGACAACGATGAAGTCGTCAGCCGTGCGGTGCAAGCCCGTAAGGATGCCGAGGAGGGTAAGGCCAATGCGCTGCGTCTGCAGGGAGATATCCGCAAGCAGCTCGATGGTCTGGCTAAGCGTCGCGATGATTTGGACAAGCGCAGCGCTGAATTTGATGAGCGCGCCGAGCATGTCAAGTCCATGGTTGATGCGCTGAGCCCCGAACAGCGGGAAATCTGGATTTCCAAGAACAACCCAATTACCGAAGGGCTGGATAAACTGCTCGGATCTTCCGCCGCAGTTGATGCCGCGATGTCGAAGCTGGGTTCCCCGTACTCGTGGGGAGCTGCTGGTCCCTCCGCATTCGACTGTTCCGGTCTGATGTACTGGGCGTACCAGCAGATTGGTAAGTCCATTCCGCGTACTTCGCAGGCACAGCTCGCCGGTGGCACCCCGGTAAGCCGTGACCAGCTGCAGCCAGGTGACATCATCGGTTACTACCCGGGCATTACCCACGTAGGCATGTACATCGGCAATGGTCAGATTGTCCATGCTTCCGACTACGGCATTCCGGTCCAGGTCGTTTCTATCGACCAGGGCGGCCCGTACCAAGGCGCTGTCCGCTTCTAACTAGCGGCAGGTGACTTCGCGTCTTTTTAGTCAAGGTAGATAAACTCGACTCCATGTCTGCGCGCGTACTGCTCATTACGAATGACTTCCCGCCTCGCGATGGTGGAATCGAGTCCTACCTGCGCGATTTCTGTGCTCGTTTGGATCCAGAGAACCTCGTAGTCCTCGCATCCTCGCGAGCTTCCAAAGAAAAGCTCCGCGCCTACGACGAGTCGCTACCGTACCGTGTTTACCGCATGCGTGATTCCGTGCTGCTGCCACTGCCGCACGTAGCTCGTCGTGCCGCTCAGATCATTCGCGCCGAACGCATTGACACCGTCTGGTTTGGTGCCGCCGCGCCACTTGGGTTGCTTGCCGACGCATGTCGTCGCGCAGGTGCTACCCGCATCGTTGCTACCACTCACGGACATGAAGTGGGCTGGTCGATGCTGCCATTGGCCCGCCAGATGCTGGGGCGAATTGGTAAGAACTCCGATGTTGTGACCTATATTTCCCGCTACACCCGTGGTCGTTTTGCGACAGCCTTTGGCCCGCAAACAGCGTTTGAACACCTGCCTTCTGGTGTCGATATCGAGAGGTTTTCCCCGGACCCCGAGGCGGGACAGAAGATCCGGCAGCACCACGGAATTGGTGAGTCCCAGCCGCTTATCGTCTGTATTTCTCGGCTAGTGCGCCGCAAAGGGCAAGATATGCTGATTCGCAGCATGCCTAAGGTTCTTGAGCAGCACCCAGGTGCCAGATTGCTGATTGTGGGCGTCGGTCCGTTGAATCGAGAGTTGGAAAAGCTGGCAGCAAAGCTTGGGGTCTCCGAGCAGGTCATTTTTGCCGGCAAGGTCTCCTATGATGATCTCCCCGCCTATTACAATGCAGCCAGCGTTTTCGCCATGCCCGCCCGAACCCGAGGCCGTGGCCTCGATGTAGAAGGCCTCGGCATTGTCTACTTGGAAGCACAGGCCTGCGGTGTCCCTGTCATAGCCGGCAAGTCTGGTGGCGCCCCGGAGACAGTTATCGATGGTGAAACTGGCATCGTTGTCGACGGGGTCTCGCAGCGCAGCGTCGCCACCGGACTGGTTGAAATTTTGGATGATCCGGAGCGCGCGGCGGCGATGGGAGCCTGTGGTCGGGAGCATGTTGTGCAGTCGTGGACCTGGGAGGTCATGGCTGCTCGGGCTCGCCGAATTCTCCGAACCTGCGCAATCCCTTTATAATCAACTGTTATGTCCACCGATATTCCGATTCATCCGAGCTCAGACGAGTCCGCCGCCGCTGATTGCCCGGCTATCGGTTTTGATATTGGTGGAACAAACCTGCGCGCTGCAGTTATCAGCGCTGATGGGCAGGTGTTGTATCGAGTTCAGACTAGTTCTGACGGCAGTGTGGATGCCATTGAACGTGGCATTGTTCAGACATCCGAGCGCTTGGTTGAACGTTTTCCAGATGTCAGCGCCATCGGTTTAGCTGTAGCTGGTTTTTTGGATTCTGACCGCCAGACGGTTCGGTTCGCCCCGCATCTGCCGTGGCGCGATGCGAATGTCGTCAAGCGTTTATCCTTGCTTCTCCCGTGCCCTCTGCAGCTTGAGCACGATGCCAACTCGGCTGCCTGGGGCGAGTATCGCTTTGGTGCAGCTCGCGGTGCGGATAATTGGGTGCTGTTTGCGCTGGGTACGGGAATCGGTGGCGCGATGATGCGGGGTGGTGAGATTTACCGGGGCGCGTACGGCACGGCGCCGGAATTCGGCCACCTCACCGTTGTGCCGGAGGGTCGTCCCTGCTCCTGCGGAAAGCGTGGTTGCTTGGAGCGTTACTGCTCGGGTACGGCGCTGGTTACCACAGCTCAGGAGCTCTCTGAATCCGGCCGCTACTTCTCGCGGCTTACCGACGGGCTCGTGGCCGGCTCGGTAACTGGTACCGATGTCGTCTCGGCTGCTAGGCAGGGGGATGAATTGGCTCTGGCTGCGATTGATGACTTTGCTACCTGGCTCGGGCGTGGTCTGTCGATGGTGGGCGATGTCTTTGATCCGGAATTGATTGTCATCGGTGGCGGTGTTGCCTCGGCGTCTGATTTATACCTGGACAAGGCCAAGGCCGAGTTTGCCCGCAATCTCACCGGTGCTGGCTATCGTCCGGTAGCGGATGTGCGGGTCGCTGAACTGGGTGCCGATGCCGGGTTGATTGGTGCAGCGGATATTGCGCGCAGCGTCGTGGCTGCCGAGGGTGCGGCATCGTCGTAAAGCGTCAATTGGGGGATTGTAGGGGAATTCGCCCGCGAAAAGGTGGGGAATGGCTGCGGAGATGGGTCGCCGGGCCACGTGAACCTGTATAGTTTTAAACTGTGAATAATCGCTGGTACAAGTTCTTTAAGTACATCCTCATTGGCCCTTGGCTGCGGATTTATAATCGCCCGTATTACATCGGTGGTGAGAAGATTCCTCAGGAAGGTCCAGCGCTGATGGCGTCGAACCACCTTGCTGTGATGGATCACTTTTTCTTCCCACTGGTCTGCCGCCGTCAGCTGACGTTCCTGGCGAAGGCAGAGTACTTCACCACGCCGGGCTTTGTCGGCGGTATTCAGAAGTTCTTCTTCTCCTCGGTGGGGCAGGTGCCGATTGACCGTACCTCTGGTGATGCAGCCCGCGATGCGCTGAATGCAGGCTTGAAGGTGCTGTCACGCGGTGATCTGCTGGGCATTTCTTTGGAGGGCACTCGTAGTCCGGATGGTCGACTGTACCGCGGGAAAACCGGTGCGGCACGTGTAGCACTGGAGGCCGGTGTGCCGGTGTTCCCAATGGCGATGATTGATACGGAGAAGGCCAACCCGATTGGCTCGTGGATTCCTCGTCCGGGGAAGGTGGGCACGATTATCGGCGATCCGATTGATCCGTCGGAGTACAAAGCCAAGTACAGCGATGAGTATGAAGCGGCCAGGGCACTGACGGATGACCTGATTAAGGAAATTCAGAAGCTTTCGGGTCAGGAATATGTCGATGCCTATGCGACTGATGTGAAGAAGTCCTTGGAGGCCGGCAACGGCTATCCAGCGGGAACCGAGCCGGGGGGAGAGCTGACTTTTCCGGCTCCGGGGCCGAAGCCGACCCCTCGTCGCTGGTTCCGACGCGCTCGCTAGAATAATAAGGCGCAGATAGTTTTCGCGACAGTGGGGCTGCACACTTCCTAAGGCGATTCGGTGCATGGGGAAGATTTGCTCGGTAGGGCTCCGCGGTCTTTTGGTCGCGAGGTAGCCGACGCGAGGCCGAGGCTGGAGAGGATTCCACACCGTGCGTTATTTTTATGACACCGAGTTTATTGAAGACGGCAAGACTATTGATCTTGTCTCCATCGGTGTCGTAGCTGAGGACGGCCGCGAGTACTACGCGGTGTCTACCGAGTTCAACGAGAGCAAGGCTGGGCCGTGGGTGCGGGCCAATGTGCTCAATCAGCTGCCCAATCCCTCATCTCCGCTGTGGAAGAACCGGGACACGATCCGCGAGGAACTGCTGGCATTTTTCACCGAACCCGGTACGGGCAGTCCAGAGCTGTGGGCCTGGGTAGGCGCCTACGACCATATTGCGTTGGTGCAGCTTTGGGGCGATATGACCAAGCTGCCGCAGTTCATGCCGCGCTATACCCGTGAACTCAAGCAGTACTGGGAGATGGCGGGCAAGCCACGGTTACCAAAACAGACTGCAGGTAAGCACGATGCGCTGGCAGATGCCCAGCACAATCTGCTGAAGTTTCAAAAGATTGCCCAGAAGTTGCCGCTTGATTAAGCAGCGGAATGCGAATATTTGGTGACCTGACTAACACCCTTCTGGCAGGGGCACTACAATGAACTTCTGTGAGTTGGACTATTGATCTCCCTGTAGATGACCTGCCCGATCTGCCACCGCTTCCCGGCGACATGGCTGAGCGCTTTGCTGATGTCGTATCCCGCCAAGCCCTACAGCAGCCAAGCTGGGATGCCCGCGCCGCTGCTAACGTGCGTCGCATTCTCGAATCGGTGCCTCCAATTGTGGTCGCGCCTGAGGTTCGTAAGCTTCGTCAGGAGCTTGCCGACGTCGCTAATGGTAAGGCCTTCCTGCTGCAGGGCGGTGATTGTGCGGAGACCTTTGAGTCCAATACTGAGCCGCACATTCGCGCCAATGTGAAGACCTTGCTGCAGATGGCCGTTGTGCTGACCTACGGCGCATCCACCCCGGTTGTAAAGATGGCTCGTATCGCTGGTCAGTACGCTAAGCCGCGCTCGAAGGACATCGACGGCGACGGCTTGCTTAGCTACCGCGGCGACATGGTCAACGGCGTTGAGCCGACTGAAGAAGCTCGAGTTCACGACCCAGCTCGAATGGTGCGTGCTTACGCCAATGCTTCTGCGGCGATGAACCTGGTACGTGCACTGACAGGTTCGGGCACCGCTGACCTGCATCGTCTGCACGAGTGGAACCGTGAGTTCGTCAGCAACTCGCCGGCTGGTGCCCGCTACGAGGACCTGGCACGCGAGATTGATCACGCACTGCGGTTCATGGCTGCCTGTGGTGTTGCGGACTCGAACCTGCAGACCGCGCAAATTTACTGCTCGCATGAGGCACTGGTTGTTGACTACGAGCGCGCTATGCTGCGCCTGTCTGAAAACGATGGCAATCAGGAGCTGTTCAACCTCTCCGCGCATCAGCTGTGGATTGGTGAGCGCACCCGTGGTATTGAGGACTTCCACATCAACCTGGCTGCCATGATTGGCAACCCCGTCGGTGTGAAGATTGGCCCGACCACCACGCCGGAGGAGGCTGTCGCTTACGCCGACAAGCTCGACCCGTTCTTCCAGCCTGGTCGCCTGACCCTGACTTCGCGTCTGGGCAATGACAAGGTTCGCTCCGTGCTGCCTCCCATCGTTGAGGCTGTGGAAGCTTCTGGTCATAAGGTCATTTGGCAGTGCGATCCGATGCACGGCAACACTTACTCGGCCTCTAATGGTTACAAGACCCGCCACTTCGACCGCATTGTCGACGAAGTTCAGGGCTTCTTCGAGGTGCACCGCTCGATCGGCTCGCACCCGGGTGGTATCCACGTGGAGCTGACCGGCGAAGATGTCACTGAGTGCCTCGGTGGCGCGCAGGACATTTCCGATGTCGATCTGCCAGGCCGTTACGCATCCGCCTGTGACCCGCGTTTGAACACTCAGCAGTCGCTGGAGCTGGCCTTCCTGGTTGCCGAGATGCTGCGCAACTAGTTGCAACCAGCTCAGCTAGGTACAACTAGCCCAGCTAGTGCAGCACCGCACTCAGTAGAGCGCCGCACTTTTTTACAGAGTGCTGACCGAAATGCTGTCACCCGCCGTGGCCTTAGCGCCCGGTCGGGGTGACTGCAATACGATGCGATCGTCATCGTTCGCAGAGCCGTCGATGTCGAGCTGAAGATGCTGTTTCTCCGCTTCACGACGTGCCTGCGCAACAGTTTTACCCAGCAGCTGCGGAACCTTCACTGCTCTGGACACGGTCAGCGTGACAGTCGCATCATTGGGGTTAACCAGACGACCTGCACTTGGTGAGACTGCGTCAACACGGCCGTAGTCGCGCGAGGAGGAGGATGCGTCCTTTACTTCGCTTACCTCAATGCCCTCGCGCTGCAGAATTTGACGAGCAGTATCCTCCGACTTGCCCACTACATTGGGCACTTCGATGCCGTTGTTAATGGTCAACGTCACAGAACTACCGCGTTCGAGGCCAGTGCCTTCCTCAGGAGACACGGAAAGAACCTCTTCCGGCTCAGCAGAGGAGGAAAACTCCGCCGATACCTCCCGGACTTCCAGCCCGGCCTTGCTCAACAGCTCACGAGCTTCATCCTCTTGAAGCCCCACGATCTTTGGCACCTTCACCGGTGCTGGACCCTGGGAGTAATGCACAGTCACAACTGAGCCAACTTCGACGGTCTGTCCTGGAGCAGGAACCGCAAAGACCAAGCCGCCCGTGGAGACATCATCGGAAAAGACGGGGTCTCCGACCTCTTCTTTCAACGTCCGCTTAGCTAGGGCAGCGCTGAACACTTCCTTTGAGTGGTTCGCGGGATATGCGGGCACAGTCGGGCGGCCAAGGCTGACCAGTACGCGAACATCATCACCGCGGACAACCCGCGCTCCAGCCAGAGGGTCCGAGCCAATAATCTGGGACACTGCGACATCGTTGTCGTAGCGCTCATCAACCACCGGTTCAAAGCCCGCCTCACTGATTGCGGTCATCGCCTGTGGTTGTGACAGCCCAGTGATAGAAGGCACTTCGCCGTAACGGCCAGAACCCAGCCACCATGCGCCAAGCCCCATGCCCAACGTGGCAACCAGGGCGATAATCAGCCACAATGCACATCCACGGCGCGTCCGCTGTCGGGTAGCTCGACGGCTCTTCGGCGTCTGAGTCTGAGCAGATCGCGGCTGCGGATGCTGCGGGTGCTGTGCGCCCTGAGTGTCCGGCGGCAGCGGATATTCCGGAGCACCCGGGACGTCGGCTGGTACGAGAGCTCCACCAGACGGCTCCGGGGATTCCCAGCCAGTGGGGTTGTACCCGTCATGGCGATCGAAAGTGCGTGTCCGCCCCGCATTCGGGTCGTCGAAATCATCGAAAATATTCGGTGGTCCCGGTGGTCGGGAAGAAACGGGGTTACCGGGTGCGTCCGTCGAGAAGCCATAGCCGTCGTTACCGAAGCGCTCGGGTGCCGTCTCTGCGGTGCCGTGTCGGTCATCGAAATGGTCGTTGCGCGGTCGGTGGAAGTCCTCTGTGAGCCCCTCCATGGCGGCAGCGTTGGCGGCTGCTGAATTTACGGGCGACGGCACGCGGAATGGGGGCAGCGCGAGCTTGTCCGCAATGTCTTCGAGGGCGTCACCGAATTCCTCGGCCGTCTCAAACCGATCCTCCGGCCTGCGGGAACAAGCGTGGGCGACCAACTCGTCGAACTCCTCGGGAACGCCGTCGATGAGCTCCGAGGGTGGCGGGACATCTTCGTTCAATCGCTTCATGGCAACGCCCAGTGAGGAATCGGCGATGAATGGAGTGGTGCCGGTAAGTAGCTCAAAGAGCAAAATACCCGCCGCATACACATCGGAGGCAGGGGAGATGGATTCACCCGTGACCTGCTCCGGAGCCAGATAAGCGACGGTGCCGACGATGACCGAGTTAGAGGTCACCTTGGCATCAGCGGCCGCGCGCACTAGACCGAAATCCGCCAGCTTCACCCGCCCGTCCGAAGCAATCAGCACATTTTCCGGCTTGATATCTCGGTGCACCATGCCGCGAGAATGCGCCACCGATAGAGCGCGCAGAACCGAGCGCATCACGACGGCAGCTGCATGCGGAGGCATCGGACCGCGCTGACGGAGCAGCTCGCGGAGGGTCCCCCCGTCGACGAATTCCATAATGAGGAACACATGTCCCGCCGGATCCGTGCCCTGGTCGTAGACGTTGACGAGCGACTCGTCATTGAGGTGCGCGACCGCGCGGGCCTCACGTTCGAAGCGGATGCGGAAAGACTCGTCGTCGACAAAACGCGGATCCATGACCTTTGCGGCCACCCTGCGATCGAGCCGCAAATCGGTGGCGCAGTACACGGTGCTCATGCCACCGTGTGCGATGGTGGCTCCGATACGGTAGCGACCATCGAGAATCTGCCCCTCGACAAGCTGCGACATAAACCAGCCTTCCCTGTTCCAATCAGTTGCTTCTAATAAGTATATGGGGACGTACCTACTGCAAGGCCAACGCGCTAAAGTGACCAGTGTGAGAAAGATTCCAACTTGCCACGATGTCCTGAGCGCCGACGAACCCACGCTCGCGCTGCCCGATGCCGCTGACCTCATTGGCGTCACCGTCACCCGAATTCACGCGTTGCTGCAGGAGGGTCGTCTTATTGCAGTCCACCGCGACGGCATTGCACAAATTCCCGCCCGCTTCTTTGAAGATGACGAGGTCGCGCGTTTTGTACCTGGCGCACTCGCATTGCTTGCCGACGGCGGCTATACGCGAGAAGAAACGCTGGAGTGGCTATTCACCGAAGATGATTCTCTGCCTGGGCGTCCGGTGGATGCCCTGCACGGTCACCTCGCTCGCGAAGTGATGCGCCGCGCACAGGCTATGGCTTTTTAGCTCGCGGAGGTCTTCAACGACCTGACAATTCTTGTCGTAATCGCCCGGCCACTGCTGTGAAAAGCAGTGGGAGGGCGATTTTTGCTTTTCGAGCGCGTCCTACGTGAGCGCGTTGCGCAAAGACGTTGTAGTTCATGCGCTCAATTTCGCCGAGAATATCAGAGTAGAGAATCTCCGCGGCACGGATAGCCTGACGCCCTGGCACCCCCAACATGTCCACGCCGCTGCTGGCTTCGGCATAGAGCGCGCGGTTGCGAGCGATGAAGTAGGCCAATGCCTGACGTACCGCCGGGGTCGTCTGTCCCGTGGCGGTGCAGTAGCCGATTTCCTCGGTACCCACTCCGAAGGCCTCCCACTCATTCAGCGGTAGGTAAATACGGCCACGGCGAAAATCCTCGGCGATGTCGCGGAGGAAATTTGTCACCTGAAAGGCTTTTCCCAGGCACTCTGCGTAGGGGGTGGCTTCCTCACAGGAGACCCCTGTGCGGGTGCCTAGGATGGGCATCATCTCAAGGCCGATGACTGCTGCGGAGCCCCACATATACGAGTCGAGCTGCTCCCATGTTTCAAAATGTGCAATATGGCAGGATGTGTCGGGCACGTCCATCAGCATGGAGTGAACAAAGTCCGCAGAGAGCTGTGGATCGATGTCGTAGTCGCGAAAAGTCTGTGCGGCCGCCGAGATGACGGCACGGTCGCGGTCGCGGTGGACGTCGTCAAGCGAACCGATGACGACAGCTGAGTGGAAAAGCTCGCTCAAGCGTGTGACCGTGGCTTCGATGTGCGTGGGCGAGCGGTCGGCATCGGCGGGGCAGTCGACGTAGTCATCGACAATGCGCGCCCAGGCGTAGAGAGACCACACCGCACGCTGTTGGCGGGGTGTCAAAAGCCTCGTGGCCAGGGAATACGTGCGGCCGTGGGAGGCCATAATATCGCGGCAGAGCTCGTAGGACTGTGGCAGCGCGATGGTCGAGAGAGGCTGTGGGGTGGGCATGGACAACTATGTGACCTCGGTCGACCGCGGCAGGGGCGCCGCCGTGGAATCCGTGTCTGCGGCGGTTTTATCGTCGCGCCACGGGTACTTCCAGCTGAATTTTCCAGTGGTCAGCCAGCTGACGGCCAACCAGCCGAGAACGGTGATGATAACCATCCAGGGCACGTCGTAGAAGCGGTGATTGCCGCCGCCGGCGAACGACAGTGACAGGATGAATGTGAACAACACGGTGCCTTGAATCACCCATCGTGGCGGGCGAATTGTTCCCATGGGAGTCAACAAGCTGGCGTAGTACCAGGGCAGTGCCACGGCATTAAAGACGCAGGCCACCACATAGGCGGCAATCATGCCAGCGACATTGTTACGAGGGGTGGATCGGAAGTAGAACCAGGAAATCACGAGCCCCACCAGCATGATGACAGAGGAGACCACGCGTGTGTGGCTGACGATGATGTTGAAACCGATGTCGTCGTTGAACCACGCCATGACGCCGGAGATCACACCAGCGACCGCTGACGGTGCTGCCAGTGGGTTAATCACCTTGGTATTGCCACTGATTTCGGAGATCCAGCCCCAGCTTGAACCGGTCAGCCAGGTCACCACTGCAAGCGTGCCGACGCAGACTGCGACCAACACGATGCCAACACCGGCAATCGCCGGAATCTTCCGCAGCATCTTATGAAGCGTGGTGATGGGCTCGCTCCTAGTCAGCACGATCCACACGACGAAGGGCAGCGCCAAGACAGCGGTGGCTTTCAGAGCGACGCCGATTCCGATGAGGACAGCAGCGATCAGACCACCCGGCAACCGCTCCATGCACAGTGCGGCGACGAGCGCCAAGCTGACCAAGCCGACCATCAGTGCTTCGTTGTGCATACCCGCAATCAGATGCAGTAGCACCAGTGGATTGAGCACTCCGAGCCACTGTGCGAAAGCCGGATTTGCTCCAAGCTCCCGGGCGATTCGCGGGATCGACCAGACAATGGCGGCGAAGCCCAGCAGGCACACCATGCGGTAGAGAATCACACCGACGGTGATGTTGTCGCCGACAATCCGCGTGATGACCTCGCCAATTCCCAGATGCAGCGGGCCATATGGGGTGGTGGTGTTCCGCCAGTCTGCGGATACCTCCAGCAGCATTGGCCCTGGATTGGCTGCAGCTCCCTCGGTGTAGGGATCAAACCCATCGCGGACCATTGCGCCCTGCATGAGATACGAATAGACATCGCGAGAGAACAGCGGTGCGGCCAGCGCGAGGGGGATTGTCCAGGTCAACAGGATTGAATTAAATCGGCGCAACGTGGACTCATCGCCGCCAGTGCTCGCTAGCGCCATAGCATCTGCTGTGGCTCCAGAAGGGGCAGAACCAGCCACAATGTCCCGGATAGTCCCCTTCGAGAACAGCAGTTCCCGCCCGATGCGCAGCCACGAGATAAGCAGCAGGGCGATACCTACCCAAATCACAATCTCACAGAAAATCTGACCGTGACCGTAGGTAATCCAGTCAAGTCCCAGAGCGTGGACAAGGCCGCCACGGTAGCGGTTCGCACCGGAACCGTAGGAGCCCAGAGCAATGAGGATGCCACCGTAGACACCCAGCTGAGCACTCCGCGATAAATTCATGTCAACCTAAACAATCGATACATTGCTGATGCATTAATCCTAGTTGGTCAGTGACCACCGGCAGACATCCGGGAGACATTCAGGAGCTAAGGCGTTTCAAACCGCTGTGCCGCAAGTCGTCCAGAAATCATGACCGTCGGCACGCCAACTCCCGGTACCGTCGTCGATCCTGCCAGCGTCAGATTCTTTGGCATCTTCGGAGAGAAGTTGCGGGGGCGGAATGGCCCCGTCTGTCGGAACAGATGCGCCAGCCCAAACGGCGAGCCAACGCCCATGTCACGTTCTTGCCACTGTTGAGGGGTATCGATCCGACCGACTCGCCACTTCGTAGAGATCCCGGTCAGTCCGCGCCGCTCCAGCTCAGCGGTTATGTTCGCGACGTAGTTCCCACCGATTCGCGACCAAATCAGATTGGCCGACTGCAAGTTGGGGCACGGCGCGAGCACGCTGACGGGCTCCCACTGCACGCCGTTCGCATCTGTGACGATACGCTCCGGCGCGCTCACCGCAGGCCGGGTGACCAGCAATGACGGGTCCGACATTAGCTTTCCATGACGCGGTGACGAGATTTCTTCAAAGGTCTCGTTCCACTTTTCGCCAAAGGAAATCAGGTGATGCCGTTTCGGCCACGTCGTCGTCTCCGAAACCGGAATCAGTCCGTGCGCCACCACCGCCGATGGGGAAAATCGAACCGGGAACAGCCGCCGCGCTCCTGTCCGCTTTACGACGCTCCGAAGGCCTCGCCGCTTCGATGAGCTACTGGCGGCAGAGGTAGTCGCGTCGTGAAGCCAGCTCTGCACCACAGGTAAATCGGTAGTAGCGATGACGGCATCGGCGGGACGCTCGCCAGTTGATGTGGTGATGGCGGAGACAAAGCCTGCCTCGTCGACTTTCAGTCCAGTGACTTCAACGCCGAAGTCGATGGTTCCGCCAGCTCGGCGGACGGCCTCGGCGAGCAGTTCGCTGACGGCGCCTATACCCGACCCGAATGCGGGGGAGTGTGGATAGTAAACCCCCATCGAGGTATCCATGTGGGAAATGCAGCCGTAGACCGCACGGGCCTTAGCAGGAGGTACACCTGCGTAAAGCGCCTGGAAGCTGAAAACGCGAGCGAGATCATTATCTCCGAGGAAGGCACGAATCTTAGGTTCGAGGGCGCCGAAGGCACCGAGTCGGAGGAGCGTAGTGAGGTCGCGAAGCGCGCCGGGCCCGGTGAATAGGTCCGTAACGCGGTCAAAGCTGCGGGACATGAAGTTGTCGAAGCAGGCATTGAAGAGACTTTGCAGCCACGTGCGGAGTTTGCGGTAGCCGGTGACGGTGGAGTCAGAGGCGCCGAAGCGGGCGAGCTCATCGGCCATCATGTCTTCGTTGGAAAACACGTCGAGCCCGCCGCGGGTGGCAAATTCCGCACGGTAGGTGGGCGTGATTGGGGAGGCCGAAAAACCCGGGTCGATATCGCGCGCGTAGAGGCCGACGGCGGCGAGGGCATCGTCGACAAGCGAGGGCATGGTCCATACAGTTGCGCCAGTGTCGAAGACTGCGGTGAGCGATTGCTCGTCGATGTCGACGGTGACGGGTTCACTGGCGCAGCGTCCGCCGACGAAACTTTCCCGCTCGACAACGGTGACATCGTAGCCATCGGCGATGGCGTAGAGCGCGGCGGTAAGTCCAGACAGACCTGCGCCGATAATCGTCAGTCGTGGTTTGGTGCCCTTATGAGGACGAGTGACCGCACGTCGCAGGCGCGGGGAATTACTGGGGGCACGAGTGGGGGAAGCAGCGGGCATGACTACGCAACACCTGGCCTAATGCTGACGAGCGGTGGCGCGAAGGCCCATAGCAATGAGGTTTTCGCGCGAGGTTGCAGGCAGGTCGGCATTCTCGATAGTGGTGAAAGCGCGGCTGGTCAGGCGGTCAATTTCACGTTCGACGGCATCGGCAGCGCCGGATTCAGCGATGAGATTGCGTAGCTCATCGATTTCTGCAGCAGACGAGACTGTTCCCAGGCGTTCATCGATAAAGCGGGCCTTTTCAGGTGCGGAATCTCGGTAGAGGCTTAAGGCCTGACCGACTAGGACAGTTCGCTTGCCCTCGCGGAGGTCATCGCCGGCGGGCTTGCCCGTGACTTCGGGATCGCCGAAAACGCCCAGCTGATCGTCGCGGAGCTGGAATGCCACACCGATGTCGCGGCCGAAGCTGCGGTAGGCCTCAACCAATTCCGCTGGCGCGCCGGCAATCGCGGCACCAATGTGGAGAGGCCGCTCGATCGTGTAGGCGGCGGTCTTGAACAGATTGATTTTCTCAGCGGTCTCGACGCGACTGTCCCGGCTGGCTTCGGCCGTGATATCGAGCAGTTGGCCGCCAAGTACTTCAGTGCGCATAGCCCGCCAGGGGACAAGTGCGCGGGTTAGTGCCTCCGAGCTGAGACCTGAAGAGTGCATCATGTCATCAGCCCAGGTCAAAGCGACATCGCCAATGAGAATTGCGGCCGAAATACCGAAGCGGTCGGCGGCTCCATTCCAGCTATTGGCCTCGTGCTTGGCCTCGAATACCTTGTGGATAGTCGGTGCGCCACGGCGCGTATCAGCGTCATCGATGATGTCGTCATGAATGAGTGCGCAGGCTTGAATGAGTTCCAGGGCACTCACCGCGTTCATCACAGCCTGGGAATCCTCTGCTGGGGAGAAACGGCCTTCGAGTCCGCCTGCTCCCAACCACCCCTGCCAGGCGAAGGCTGGACGCACGCGCTTGCCCCCATTGAGGACGAAGGAGTGGAGCGAATCTATGGCCTCGGTGTACACCGCATCGACCGACGCGACATCGTCGCCACGGCTTTTGAGGTAATTCTCCAGCGTTTTGGTAACAGCAGCTGGTACTTCGCGGGGCTGCAGCGCGGCCAAATCCAGTTCTTCGCTCATGTGAGCCTCTCGTCGATGACGGGTAATGCTGACTCAAGAATAGGACACCGCTTAGTATGAGTGACTATGTCCTCAACAATGCCACTGTCGCCAGGCCGCCAAGTGACGATCCGCCAGGCTCTTTCAATGCCGAGCGCGGGCAGTATTCCCTTCTCGGTCGAGTTCATGCCTCCGCGTGACGACGCGGCCGAGGAACGTCTTCTCCGAGCAGCTGAGGCTTTCCATGATCTTGGCGCCTCCTTTGCATCGGTGACATACGGCGCCGGTGGTTCTAGCCGCGACCGCACCCTGCGAATCGCCCAGCGCGTTTCGAAGCAGCCGCTTACAACGCTTGTGCACCTGACATTGGTAGAGCACACTGTCGACGAGCTGCGGGAAATCCTGCGTTCTTACCTCAGTGCGGGGCTGACAAATCTGCTCGTTCTACGTGGTGATCCGCCGGGAGACCCGCTTGGCCCTTGGATGGAGACCGAAGGTGGTCTGCACTACGCCAGCGAATTGATTGAGCTGATTAAGGCCGAATCGGAGTTCGAGAAGTTTGAAATCGGCATTGCGTCGTTTCCGGAGGGACACTACCGCTCGCCGGATTTGGACCATGACACGCAGTACACGCTGGCCAAGCTGCGCGCGGGAGCCGAATACTCGATTACGCAGATGTTCTTCGATATTGAGCACTACTTTCGCCTTCGAGACCGCCTGGCGGAAGCCGACCCAGTGCACGGTGTCAAGCCCATCATTCCGGGGCTGATGCCGATTACGTCGCTGCGCTCAGTGCGCAGGCAGGTTGAGCTCTCAGGGGCTCAGTTGCCATCCGATTTGGAGGAACGCCTGATTAAGGCAGCAGATGGTGACGAGCAGGCCAATAAGGATGAGATTCGCAAGATTGGTATCGAGTTTTCGACCAACATGGCAGAGCGTCTCATCGCCGAAGGCGTGCCGGGGCTGCACTTTATGACTATGAACTTCGCCCGCGCCTCCCAGGAGGTTTTGCACAACCTCGGCATGGCACCCGCATGGGGCACCGGCCAGGATATGCTGCGCGGCGGTTTTTAATTGCTAAAAGTCCTGCATGTCGCGGATTCTTCGCGCCCACAGGACGCCTAGTACTGAAGCCAGGACACCGGCGGCTGTGGTCACACCGGCAAACAAGAGGAATTGATTCCGCTTGGTGGATCCAGCCGGCGACGAAGCCCATACATTATGGTTCTCGCCACTGGCGAGCTGCCACTCCACCTTGTTCGGTTCGGTCTGGCGGCCATTGGAGTCAGTAACCTGCTCCGGGAACGCGACGACGAAATCAACCTTCGCGCCGGGCAGATGAGTCAAATCCATGTGACCGTTCATCGAAATCTTGCCGCCACCGGTACGGTCTAGGTCGATGTCTATGCGATCGTCGGAAAGCTGTCGGAGCGTATCGGTGAGTTCAATGAAGTGCAGCTCGTTGAACGAGACTTCCATCTTTCCCGTGGAGGAGTCGATTTCTCCCTGTGAGACGCGGTCGGAGAGATCTTCCGGCACTTGCCACTGCTCAAATTGGGAACGGACTTCCTCCGTGGGCGTTACGTGAATTGTGCCCGAGACCCTGTCGTCGCCGGAAATGGTAATGCCAGCCTGCGCGTCAAAGCAGCCGCTGAGCGGCAAGATGGCGGCAATCCCTGCCATTGCTGTGGCAATGCGCAGAGGCGAAAGCCGTCGACGTGGTGTGGAAGGTTCACTCGGTGATGATGTCACGGGGAAGATCTACTCCTAGAACTGCAAAGGGACGGGAGTCCCCTGTGAAATAAAAGTTCCTTAAAACATCCTTGAAGCCAAATTGGCGGTAGAGCTGCCATGCCCTATTGGCCTCATTCGGGTATTCCGGCGTTGACAACAGAACTCGCGTCTCTGGGCGGGAATCGACCAACTCGCGGAGCAGCCGTTTACCGAGTCCCCGCCCCTGAAAGCTGGGATGTATGTGAATCTCAGACAGTTCGGCGTAGTTGCCCAAGAGCTTGACGACGTCCGGTAGCGAGCGCCCGTCCATGAGCAGTCCATCTCTTACCTGGCGATACCACCAGTGCGTGTCCAATCCTGTGCGGCAGTAGCCGATGCCAACCAACCTGCAGCGCGGGTCGCGGAGAGCCTGGGCAGGGGAGAGCTCTTCGGGGTGAGCTATGGCTGCAGCAGCCATGAAGCCGGGTTGAGTGGTTTGCTTCTGCCATTCATGGAGACGACCGGGCAAGATCGCGGGGTTGTACTGCATCGCGGTGATGTAGAGAGCCACTGCTTCTTGCAGGCGGAGATTGAAGTCTCCTGCTGTCATCGGAACCACGCTGTATTTCACAGTGACCAGATTAGCGACTTAGACGAACTTAGTTGTGAGATTACTGCAATAACATCGAGTCGAACAGGTGTGCGAAACTATGTCTGGCGTAGTCCGGGGTTGGGGATAGATTGCAGTCAATCCCGCTAAGGGGAAGCGGAAAATCTGTGCTCATGTGAATGCTGTGTGAAAGGAGAAGCAGGGCGGTGGCAAGGTCGAACGTCGTGGAGTTTAGGGCGATTTCGCAGTCGGGTTCGGTCGCCCCGGTCGGTGTCTCAAAGCAATCGCTGGAGCTGCTGGGGCGGGCAGAGGCTCTGCTAGTGAATGCTCGGAATGCCGGCTCTGATGAGATGCTGGAGCTTTCCTACTGTGCGGCACTGCGCTGCGCAGGCGCGCTGTTGAATCGCGACGATGCATCGGCGGCTGGGGGTTCTGGCTCGGGCTCTCGTTCAGGCTCAGCAGTTAGGCGTCGTCGTTCGGCAACACAGAGTGCCTGGTTGCGTTTAAGGAAAGAGCAGCCCGAATTTGATAGCTGGGTCACCAAATTCGAGCAGTTCACCGCACTGCGTGAGGAAGTCCGGTTGGGTATTTCGCGTCGCATTGACTCGCGGCGGGCACAGGAGTTGTGGGATTTAAGTTGTGCATTCTTGGGGGCTGTCCGGGCCGAGCTGGGTGTTCTGTCCGCGGCTGCGTAAGCCGGTGGGAGCGTGTTAGAGCGTTGCTTTCCTAAATAAATGGGGGATTGTTGGGATTCATGGAACAATAGGGGTGAGTCACCCGTTGAAGGGGTAAGAATGAAGCTAACGGACGCCGCGTTAGCAGCAGGTGGCCTGTGATTAACTTTGCTGTATCGGCACTGTTAGTTGAAGGGTCGAGGCTCGCCAGTATCGCGGTGGGCAATGCTCAAGTAGGCGATGGAGGAATTGTGGGACTATCTGAGCACGAACAGCGGATGCTCGACGAAATCGAGTCTGCACTCTACGCTGAGGATCCTAAATTTAGTTCGACGATGGCCGGAAATGCGTTCAGCTTTCCGGAGGAAAACAGCGCACCCCGTGGGTTTTCGCTCCAGGTTTTTGCGCTCATGCTCCTTGGTCTGCTGATGCTGATTGGCGGCGTCGCTCTTTTCTCTGTAAGCAATTGGTTCATTGTGTTGTCGGTAGCCGGCTTTGGTCTTATGTTCGGTTCCGGCGTTTGGGCTCTGACCGGCGCCGGTAAGCAGGAGAAGTCTAGTTCTGCTTCGGGGCTGAACTTTGGAAAGTCTAAGTCTGGAGCGGCAAAGAGTCGTCGAGGAGCCTCGGGTGGTCGTGGTTCCTCTGGTGATTCCACGTTGGAATCACGTTTCCGTGGCCGCTTCGAGGGGCGTTAGGGGACAGGCCTCAAAGATAAAAAGTGAGGGCAAGCCAGTGGTGGCTTGCCCTCACTTTTTTGTTTTTCTAGACGCGAATCGTCTCCACAGGATCTCACCCACTTTGCCCCACCGCGAGTCCCCACTTTCCCCCACTTAGCCATTGGGGTGGAGGAATTCTTGTCTGCAGTCGTCGCCGGCATTCCTGAGAGTTTGGCTCCGGCGATACAAAGTTGCAGTTCAGCGGGCTAAGTCCGGCGACCAGGTTGAATCTGGATGGTTTTTAGTAGGTAAGTGGTGTGTATTGGGGTGTGGGCCGCCTGTTGTTAACTATGTGGTTGGTGTGGCGTCGTTACCTGTGGGGTTGCGGGTGGGTGACCCACTTTTTGTTCGCACTTTAATTGCCGAGGAGTTTCTTTAAAAGCCCATGTCAAGTGGGTTAAACCAGATGTCGCGGCGGTGGGGTTGCGCTGATATTGCGGCTATTTTTCTCCTTCTTGTGTTGATAGTGGCGGATAGTGGGGTAAAGTGGGGCGTGATGTTGATTGAGGTTGGTCAACATTGCAGAAGTGAATATCCGATTTGCGCTTAAAGTTTGGCGAGATTTTGGCACGGCGGGAAAAGCACGGCCCTCCGGCTCTGCTTGAAGGCAATGCCTAAATCCCTGAATTTGGTAAGCGTTTGTGCGTTGACATTGAGGTTGACACGGGGATAGGAGGCCAGTGACGCATGTTTCTGGGCACCTATACTCCGAAGCTTGATGACAAAGGGCGCCTGACGTTGCCGGCGAAGTTCCGCGAGGATCTCGCAGGTGGCCTGATGGTCACTAAAGGGCAGGATCATTCTCTGGCGGTGTATCCGAAAGAGGAGTTCGTCAAACTAGCTCAGCGGGCCACTAAGGCCTCTCGGACGAATGCCAAGGCGCGAGCTTTCATCCGAAATCTTGCGGCGAGTACCGATGAGCAGCGCCCCGATGGTTCCGGGCGAATCACGCTATCGATGGATCACCGTCGGTACGCGAATCTCTCCAAAGAGTGTGTGGTTATCGGTTCTATTGACTTTCTGGAGATCTGGGACAAAGAGTCCTGGGAGGCCTACCAAGCGGAGCATGAAGCTGATTTCTCCGAAGGTGAGGATGACTCGCTGTTCGGCGTTTTATAAACCGCTTGAAATAACCGAAAAGAGGGAATGTCCGCATGGACTCTGCCTGATAGCCCCTGGTGTACTTCCCCGATACCAGGTTCTGTCAGGCGGGGCCCTGTGAACATCCCCGCTTTTTGTTTAAGCACCGATAGCGGCATTCCCAGTAGTGCACATGAGGTGTGGTCTGGTTGCTGGCGCGGCACTCGTCGTCAAGCAAACCGGGAATACACTCGATAGATTCTCTGACCAGTACAAACATACCCGGTGAGGAGGGGGAAATGAACGGATCGGCGCCTGCGGATGATCGCAAGTCCGGCGAGTTTGGTCATGTCCCCGTTTTGCTTCATCGAGTAACTGATTTGTTGCGCCCGGGCATCGAGGCGCTGGGTGACGACGCAGTAGTTGTCGACGGCACTCTTGGTGCCGGTGGGCACACGGAATATCTGTTGGAGCAGTTCCCGAAGCTCTGCGTTGTTGGACTCGATCGCGATGACAATGCATTGCGCGGGGCAGAAGAGCGTCTCGCGTGCTTCGGTGATCGCTTTGTAGGGTTCCGTGTGCGTTTTGATTCGCTCGCCGAGGTGCTCAGTGGTGAAATTCCTGCAGCCGCTGGTGGAAGTGGCGCGGAGAACATTCTTGCCCGCGCCGCTGAGAAGGGCATCGCAGGTGCGCTTTTCGATCTCGGTGTTTCCTCGATGCAGCTTGATCAGGTCAATCGTGGATTCGCCTACCGAGTCGACGCCCCGCTGGACATGCGCATGGATGCAAGCCAGGGGATTACCGCAGCGGATGTGCTCAATACCTATTCGCACGGTGATATCGCGCGCATCCTTTCGACTTACGGCGACGAGCGCTTCGCCGGCAAGATTGCCTCGGCAATCCTGCGTGAGCGGGAAAAGGAACCGTTTACCAGCTCCGGCCGTCTGGTTGAGCTGCTCTACGAAACCATTCCGGCGGCATCTCGCCGTAAGGGCGGACACCCGGCCAAACGTACGTTCCAGGCTCTTCGTATCGAGGTAAATCGTGAGCTTGAAGCTCTAGAAAATGTGCTGCCGCAGGTCTGCGATGCACTCGCAGTCGATGGGCGTGCAGTGTTCATGAGCTACCAGAGTCTGGAAGACCGCATCGTTAAGAAGGACTTTGCGGAGCGTGTGAAGTCGACAACCCCACCGGGGCTCCCGATGGAGCTTCCGGGGCATGAACCGCACTTTTCTCTCATCACGAGAGGTGCGGAGAAGGCGTCGGCAAGCGAGATCGAAGACAACCCCCGAGCCGCGCCGGTACGAGTTCGCTGTATCGAGCGAATTCGAGCCGACTGACCCAACCCTTTCCAACCGCACCAAACGAACCCTTCACAATCTAAGTACTGGGAGAACTTTCGAGCATGGCAACGACAATCACGGAGCACGCCCCCACCCGGCGCACCTCCCGCGGCGCGTCTGCAACCGTCGCCGGTGCCAAAACGAAGACTCGTCAGCGCGGTCGCAGCGCCCGCACGGAAAAGGATCTTTATCAGCGTCGGCGGTTTGGGCGCACAGGTTCTCAGCAGGTTATCTCGGTGCGGGGGCGTCGCGTTACGACGTCCTCGAGGGATAGCCACAAGTTTGCCGGTGCGGCTCTAATGATTTTTCTCGTTGTCGCGGGCATCGTGATGGCGATGTTCCTGTCTGGTATTTCGACCTCGACATCCTTGCAGCTGGATGCTGCGCAGACCAAGGAAAAGGAGCTGCGTAACCAGCTGGAGGTGCTCGAGCGCGACGTGGCGTACATGAAGTCCACTGGAGCTATCGCTCAGCGCGCCGTGGAAGAGGGCATGGTTAATCCGGAGCAGCCTGCCGTTTTAACTACTGACCCGGAAGGCAAGGTCGTGGAAGTGCGACCGGGCGATGAGAAGCAGCAGAAGATTATCGACCTCAACAGTGAGTCGCCGAATAATCCGCATGCGCCGTCGTCGAACCCGAAGGACACCGAGAATGTTCCGGGGATGCAGGCACCGGCTATTGAGGAAGCGCATCCACGTCCGAACGGGTTGCCGGCTACTGCTCCGTATGCGCCGCAGAACCACGCACCCGCACCCGCACCAGCACCTGCGCCGGCTCCGGCTCCGGCACCCGCGCCTGAGGCTGAAGCTCCAGCGCCAGCTCCGGAAGCGCCCGAAGCGCCAGCCTCGGTGCCGGAAGTACCGGAAGCACCGGCACCCGAGCCAGCTCCAGCACCGTAGGAACTTAGAAACTAAACACGGCCAAACTGGCCAACTGTCCGATATTCTGGCGGTTCCACTGTTTCTGGTCAGGCGACTGTAGACTAATTAATTCAGTACTCGCGATGGCAGGGAATACCGCCTAACGTTATCGCGCGCGGGAGAATCGACTTAGTAGAAAGCACTAGCGCATGATTCGATCTGAAGACGACTACCCCAACCGTGGAGGGGGGTATGACTTCGGCGAACGTGCTTACCGAATTACATCCCGTGAGCGCAGAGACCAAAGTCGAGTTCGGGATGGTCAGCGCAGCCGGAGGCTCGATGCTAATACCAACCGAAGCGTGCCCCCGCGCGAAAAAATGCGCATTAGTAATAAGGACTTCATCCGGCGTCGCAACTGGCTGCAGTTTATAGGCGCTATCGCAGTCGTAGTGCTGGTCTCCCGTTTGGCTTGGGTGCAGCTCGTCGCAGGTCCTGACCTTTCTGCGGCGGCACAGAATCAGCGCACGGTGGAAGTTGTTGATGCAGCTCGGCGCGGTGCGATTCTCGACCGTAATGGAGCTCAGCTTGCCTTCACGATGGAGGCACGCAGTATTACCGTGCACCCGAACACTTTGCGCAAGTGGATTGGGGACGCACATAAGCAGCGCCCGGATGATGTCGCTGCCTACGATGAACGCCTCGAGCAGATCGCCAAGGATTTGCCGAAGCTACTCGACGTGGCCGACATCGACGCGGAGAAGTCGGGAAGCAGTCGCCGTCGTCAAGCGGAACCCGAAACCGAGGAGAACTCGGTGATGAGCGCGCCGTCCCGGGTGAGCTCGAAGGACATTCTAGAGAAGCTGCGCAATGAGGACAGCACCTACGAGGTGCTCGTGCGTAATGTCGATCCGGACAAGGCCGCCGCCATCGTGGAAAAGTATCCGGAACTGGTGGCGGAGCGTCAGGATATTCGCCAGTACCCGAATGGGGCGACGGCGGCTAACGTCATCGGCAAGATTGGCATGGATGGCGTCGGCCAGTTCGGCTTTGAAGCCTCTCGTGATGCCACTTTGCAGGGTATTAACGGTGGCAAGACCATTGATATCGCCTCCAACGGCGTGGCAATCCCGGGATCCACGCGCGATGTTCACGCGGCTGTGGACGGTACGACATACGAGCTGACCCTGGACCTAGACATGCAGTACTTTGTCCAGCAGCAGGTCAACCAGGCGAAGGCCAACTCGGGAGCGAAAGATGCGTCGGCAGTTGTGCTCGACGCGAAGACCGGCGAAGTGCTAGCAATGGCGCAGGCGGACACGGCTAACCCGAATAAGGATATGGGGGCCGAGCTCGAAGAGGGTCGCACTATCGGAAACTCCGCGGTATCGAACCCATTTGAGCCCGGCTCTGTAGCAAAGATCATTACCGCCGCGGCCGCTATCGAAGACGGCAAGACCACACCCGATGAGGTTCTGCAGGTCCCGGGCACTATTGATATGGCGGGTGTCACGGTGCGCGATGCATGGGACCACGGAACGGAAGCTTTCACGACGACCGGTGTATTCGGCAAGTCTTCCAACGTCGGCACCCTAATGCTGGCAGAGCGTTTGGGTCAGGACCGCTTCGCTGAGATGCTGCACCTCTTCGGGCTGGGGCAGTCCACGGGTATCGAGTTGCCCAGTGAATCTTCCGGCTTGGTGCCGCAGCGTCCGCAGTGGTCCGGCGGTACGTTTGCGAACCTGCCCATTGGTCAGGGTATGGCCATGACACTGCTGCAGATGACAGGAGTTTTCCAGGCTATCGCCAACGATGGCGAGCGCATCCCGCCGCGTATGATTCGCTCGACAATTTCCCCGGACGGCACGAAGACGGCAACAGAGCGCCCGGAAACAGTGCGTGTGGTTAGCCCGGAGACGGCCCAAACTGTGCGCGCCATGTTTGAAGGCGTTATGCAGTCTGATCCCACGGGGCAGCAGTCGGGTACCGCTGCCGGCAATAGTATTGAGGGATACTCGCTCACAGGCAAGACAGGTACGGCGCAGAAGGTCGACCCCGACACCGGCGCGTACTCGAATTCCAAGTACCACATCACATTTGCAGGTATCGCGCCTGCCGACGATCCCCGTTTTGTCATTGGCATCATGCTTGATGAACCCCAGCGCGGTGTCCATGGCGAAGGTGGCCAGTCGGCAGCCCCACTGTTTAAGGACATTGCCGCCTGGGCGCTCAATCGCTACAACGTACCGCCGTCGCCACCCCGCGAGGGCAAGTTGTTGCTGCAGCCGTAACGAGGTCACCACCACAATGAAGTTACAGCGACAGCACTAATACACAGACTTTTATTACTTTGGTTTCTGCAAAGTGAATCTCTTGAATTTTTCCAACCTGTTGTACACCAACGACTGACTTGAAAGAGGGAACAGCCAATGACCGCCACCCTTGCGAAATTGTGTAACCTCGCGCATGGCCGACTTGACGGCATTACCGAATCCGCGGCGGCAGGAACGGATATCGCCGCAATCGAACTCAACGCTGCCGACGTACCTGAAGGCGGAATGTTTGCTGCCGTCCCAGGTACTCGCACGCACGGTGCGCGTTACGCGCAGCAGTCGGCTGCTACAGCGATTCTGACTGATGAGGAAGGTCTGAAAATCCTGCGGGAAGCCGGGGAGACTCGCCCAGTCCTGGTCGTCGACGATGTCCGGGCTGTCATGGGGCACGTTGCTGCAGAAATCTACGATCACCCCTCGGATTCACTGACCATCATTGGAGTTACCGGCACCTCTGGCAAGACCACCACAACCTACATGCTGGAGGGCGCGCTGCTGGCAGCTGGATGCTCGACAGGCATCATTGGTACTACCGGCACGCGCATCAATGGCCGTGCCGTTCCGTCGAGCCTGACTACCCCAGAGGCTCCGGCCCTCCAGCGCCTGTTCCACCAGATGCTTTCTGAAGGCGTGACGCACGTTGTCATGGAGGTTTCTTCTCACGCACTGTCGTTGGGGCGTGTCGACGGCGTCAGTTTCAACGTCGGATGTTTCCTCAACCTCTCGCAGGATCATCTGGACTTCCACAAGACCTTGGAAGAGTATTTCCAAGCCAAGGCCAAGCTCTTTGATCCTGCAGGTCCGACACATGCACCGAAGGCTGTCGTGTGCATCGACGACGACTGGGGTGTCCGCATGGCGGATATCGCTGCCGGCGACCCGGATGTCCAAGTCACCACTGTCCATACTCAGCATCGCGTAACCGACAAGATGCCAGCTGCCGAGGTCTTTGCAGAATGGCACGCCGCTGCAGCCACTGTCGCCACTAACGGTGTCCAGCATGTGGAGCTAACGCGAAATAACACTCACACAGTTGAGGTGGAAGTTCCTCTGCCGGGTGCTTTCAACGTTGCCAATGCCACAGTTGCCTGGGCTGTGCTCGATGCGGTTAGGCATGCCAATGACGCGGCCAAGAGCGGTCTGGCACAGGTACGTGTGCCGGGTCGGATGGAGCGCATCGATCGCGGACAGGACTTCCTGGCTGTGGTGGACTATGCCCACAAGCCAGCCGCAGTAGCTGAGGTGTTGGCCACATTGCGTGCACAGACCGAAGGTCGCGTGTTGGTTGTCGTCGGCGCCGGTGGCGACCGCGATAGTGCCAAGCGTCCAATTATGGGAGCTGAGGCTGCTTGCGGTGCCGATGTCGTCATCATCACTGATGACAATCCACGCTCTGAGGTGCCCTCTGAAATCCGTGCGGCCGTGGTCGCTGGTGCGAAGGAAGCCGTTGCCAGCGGCAAGGCCAGTTCTGACACGGTTGTTGAGGAAATCGGCGATCGTGGCCAGGCAATTCGCCGTGTCGTCGAGCTTGCCCGCAGCGGCGACAGCATCGTGGTGGCAGGCAAAGGGCACGAAACCGGCCAGGATATCGGTGGCGTGATTCACCCGTTCGATGACCGTGAACAGCTGGCTGAAGCACTCACACAGCGACTGGAAGGATTCGCTGATTGAGATTGCCGAAATCGCTGAGGAAGCACACTACCTGACATGCCTACCGCGAACCACTCGCGGTAAGCGAATAAAATCAAGAAATCATCCTTTACTAGGCGCCTGGAACTCTAACCAACAAGGACTATAGACATCATGATTGCCCTGACCGCCGCGGAAATCGCTCACATCGTGGGAGGTGAACTCGTCCACGTCGATGATGATGCCACAGTGACTCAACCCGCAGAATTCGACTCCCGAAAGATCCGCGAAGGCTCGCTCTTCCTAGCCCTGCCGGGCGCGCGGGTCGACGGTCACGACTTCATCGATCAGGCTATGGCAGCTGGAGCGACGATGGCACTGGCGGCACGAGATGTTGGGCAACCTGCGGTCGTCGTCAAGCCCCTTGGTAAGCAGGACTCCAATGCTGACGCATTTGCACACGATCCGGATGGGTCCGGGGCGGCGGTGCTGGAAGCGCTTGGTAAGTTGGCGCGTTACGTCGTCGACGAGCTGAAGAAGGATCAGCTGCATGTCGTCGGTGTGACGGGTTCGGCGGGAAAGACGTCGACGAAGGACATGATGGCGACGCTGCTTCGTACCGACGGTCCGACGGTGGCTCCGAAGGGGTCGTTTAACAACGAAATTGGGCATCCGTACACGGTGCTGCAGTGCACTCCGGAGACGAAGTACCTAGTTGCGGAGATGAGTGCGCGCGGAATTGGGCATGTGGCCCACCTTGCGCGCATCGCACCACCGACGATCGGTGCGGTGCTCAATGTTGGTACGGCGCACCTTGGTGAGTTTGGCTCGCGCGAGGCAATCGCGCAGGCTAAGGGCGAGCTCGTGGAAGCGCTGCCGGCTGCGGAGCAGGGCGGTGTGGCCGTACTCAATGCCGACGATGACTATGTCACTGGCATGGCTCCACGTACCCAGGCGAAGGTGGTGTTCTTCTCTGCCGATGAGAACTCCGAACGCCACGCAACTGCGGATTACCGCGCCACGAATGTGCAGCTCGACGATTTTGCTCGTGCGTCCTTTGACCTGCATATACCGGATGGGCGTACATTCCCGATCCAACTGCAGGTCTATGGTGCGCACCAAGTGGCCAATGCCCTGGCGGCGATTGCGGTGGCAGTGGAGTCCGGTATTGATGCTGAGCAAGTCGCAAAGGCGATGGCCGCGCATGTGGCAGCGTCGGATCGGCGCATGGATGTCCAGCAGCTCACTGGCAATATCGTCGTTATTAACGACTCCTACAATGCCAACCCTGATTCGATGCGTGCGGGGATTGATGCTCTGGCTTGTACAGCAGCTGGCCCAACGCACCAGGACGCCTCATCGTGGGCGGTGCTGGGACAGATGGGGGAGCTTGGCGATTCCGCTGAGAATGAGCACTCGTCACTGGGCGAGTACCTTGTGGGCCGCGGCATCAATCGACTAATTGCAGTCGGAGAGAGTTCTAATGTGCATGCCTTGGCCGACAAAGCGGAAGAGTTGGGGTTAAATACTTCTAGGGTGCCGGATACATCCGCTGCCGCGGATTTGGTGGCGGCTGAGGTGCGTCCGAACGATGTTGTGTTAGTCAAGGCCTCCTACGCGGACGGTATGTGGCGGGTCGCGGACTCGCTAGCTGCCAAGGTTGGAACTGCGCCCGAAGGTGAAAGCGGAGAGGAAAAGTAAGTGATTCAACTTATTCTCAGTGGTGCGATTGCATTCCTGGTGAGTGTCTTTTTAACACCAGTGCTTATTCGCAAATTCTCTGCTGAAGGTCTTGGCCAGGAGATTCGTGAAGAAGGGCCAAAGAGCCACCTGCGCAAGCGGGGAACTCCGACCATGGGCGGCATCGCCATCATCGCCGCAATCGTCGCTGGTTATTTCCTCTCTCACCTCGTTACGTATATCCAGACTGGCGTGGGGCCGTCCGCCTCCGGACTGTTGGTCATGTTCCTGGTTCTGGCGATGGGCGCATTGGGTTTTGCCGATGACTTCATCAAACTCTACAAAGGACGCAACCTGGGGCTGAACAAGACAGCGAAGCTGGTTGGGCAGCTGGCGGCAGCGCTGATTTTCGGCGTGTTGTTGCTGCAGTTCCCGGATGCGTCAGGCTTGACGCCGGGTACGACGAACTTGTCGCTGATTCGAGATATTCCGTTCCTGAATCTGGCTCCGGGGCCGGTGTGGTTCGGTATGATTGTCTTCCTGGTTTTTGTCTTCATCGTCATTGCCGCGTGGACGAATGCCGTCAATCTCACTGATGGCCTTGACGGCCTGGCTGCCGGTGCCACCGCGCTGTTGTTGGCCACCTACACACTGATTTCCTTCTGGCAGTTCCGTAACTCCTGCGAGGCTTCGCTGGGTAGCGGCTGCTATGACGTCCGCGATCCACTGGATATCGCCGTTATTTCCGTCGCGGGTCTGGGCGCATGCTTGGGCTTCCTGTGGTGGAATGCAGCGCCGGCAAAGATTTTCATGGGAGATACCGGTTCGTTGGCTCTTGGCGGTTTGGTAGCGGGTCTGTCATTTGTCACCAAGACTGAGCTGTTGATGGTTATCATTGGCTTCATCTTCGTGATGGAAGTTGCTTCCGTGGCAATCCAAATCGCGGTTTTCCAGACGACTGGCAAGCGCGTATTCCGCATGGCTCCTCTCCATCACCACTTCGAAAACGGAGGTTGGGCGGAGACAACTGTTGTCGTTCGCTTCTGGCTACTCGCAGGCATTTTCAACATGATTGGCGCAGCCATCTTCTACAGTGACTGGCTTTCTCAGGTAGGCGTATTTCAATGATTAACTCACCAGACCCGACCAACCTCACCGAAATCCGAAATCTCGACTTAGTCGCTACGGTGCGCTCTGGTCGAGTTCTGGTGGCAGGAGCCGGGGTTTCCGGTCGCGGTGCCATCGTGATGCTCACGGACATCGGCTGTCCGGAAGTTGTCGTCGTGGACGACTCCGCCCTCGGCGCACTGGTTGCCGCTGACTTTTCGGTTCGGCATGTCACCACCGCAGACGCTCGCGACGAGCTTGCCGACGCGGTTGCGATTGTGACCTCCCCGGGATGGCGTCCGACCAGTCCGCTGTTCGACGCAGCCGCTGAGGCCGGTGTCCCGGTATTCGGCGATGTGGCGCTGGCTTTCGCTGGGGACTGTGCCCAGCTGTGGGGGCCGAAACGTACCTGGTTGGTAGTCACCGGCACTAACGGCAAGACCACAACTACCTCCATGCTGGCCGCCATGCTCGGGGAGCAGGGCGCAGCTGTGGGCAACATTGGCGTGGCTCTGTACGATGCACTGACTGCTGAGCCTCGTATCGAAGTGTTGGCCGCAGAGCTGTCCAGCTTCCAATTGCACTGGGCGCCGAATATTCGCCCAGATGCGGGAGTACTGCTGAACCTGGCGGAAGACCACATCGACTGGCACGGTTCTTACGAAAACTACGGTCTGGACAAGACCCGTGCGCTGCGTGGTGCTGTCGCAATCTACGGCGCGGATGACGCCGATGTCGTCGAGCACGTGGAAAAGATGCTGAAAAACGATGAGCTCGGCAACTCCGTCGTGGGCTTCACCGATGGTCCTCCGGAGGCACACCAGGTCGGAGTTCGCGATAGCATGATTGTCGACCGCGCTTTTGGCGGTGGCGAGGCCGCAGATGACGACTCTGAGCCGGGCATTGTCATCGCACCGGTAGCGGGAATTTCTCCTCCCGGCCGGGCAGGTGTTCTCGATGCGGTGGCCGCCACTGCGATGGCGCGCAGCATCGGTACTTCACCGGAGCAAATTGCAGCGGCGCTGGAGACTTTCGAAGTTCGCGCACACCGCGGTCAGATCGTCCATAAGACAAATGATGTCGTGTGGATTGATGACTCCAAGGCCACTAATCCCCACGCTGCCGACGCGGCACTGTCCGGCCATGAGCGTGTTGTTTGGATTGTCGGTGGCCAGCTCAAGGGCGCGGAAATCTCGCCGCTAGTGGCGAAGCATGCTCATCGCCTGCAGGCCGCCGTGGTTCTGGGCGTCGATAGGCAACTAGTCAGCGATGCGCTCTCCCGCATCGCACCTGCTGTGCCGGTCGTTGTCATCGATGACACCGACAAGGTCGATGCCATGGCGAAGGTCTGTATGGCAGCTAGTGAATATGCCAACCCGGGGGACGTGGTGTTGTTGGCACCAGCTGCCGCCAGCTTGGACATGTACTCCGGTATGGCTGAACGCGGCGACTTGTTCGCGCAATGGGCGCAGAAGGTGACGTCAACTGATGGATAACTCCCGCAAGGCTCGTAATTTAAGCGCTAGCGCCGCGACAGCACAAAAGGGGACGAAGGCTACCAAGTCACAACAGCCCTCGTCGTCAAGCACTAGTGCTCGAGAGCGGCCTGCGTGGGTGGAGCGTTTTAACGACTGGAAGTCGCGCCCGCTGTTCGACTACCACCTGCTGATGATTATCGTCGCACTGCTGACGTCTATCGGCCTGGTGATGGTGCTGTCGGCATCCATGGCCAGTGCGGGTAACGACTCGGGCAGCGTGTGGTCGGTGTTTATCCGCCAGCTGGTCATGGTGGTGGCGGGTCTGATCTCCATGTGGATCGTGCTGCGAATGCGGGTGGAGCTGATTCGCTCGCTATCGACGGCAGCGCTGATTCTGTCCTTTGTGCTTCTGGTTTTGGTGATTATTCCTGGCATCGGCATTGGTCTGGAGGAAACCGGTGCGCGTTCGTGGCTGAGTATTGGTGGGATCACCATGCAGCCATCAGAAATCGCGAAGATTGCGCTGGCATTGTGGGGCTCGAAGCTACTGGCTGAGAAGGTCCGCACTGCTGTGTCCTACACCGATTTGTTTGGGCTGTTTGGCGCGGTCAGCTTCGTGATATTGGCACTGGTGATGCTACAGCGTGACCTCGGCATGGTTGCTTCCATGGCGTTCGTCGTGGTGGCGTTGGCGTGGTTTGCTGGCCTGCCGCGAGTCTTTATCACCGGGCTTCTTGCTGCAGCGGCTTTTGCCATGGTGATTTTCACCGTCACCGCGGGTTTCCGTTCGGCGCGAATCAGGGTCTACTTGGACTCGCTGCTCGGTAACTTCAACGACGTGCAGGGCGATGCCTACCAGTCCTACCAGGGCTTTCTTTCGCTTGCCGACGGATCTCTCACCGGTGTCGGCCTCGGTCAGTCGAGCGCGAAGTGGGGATACCTACCGGAGGCGAAGAATGACTTCATTTTTGCCATTATCGGTGAGGAGACTGGTTTCCTCGGCGCGCTGATGGTTATTTTGCTCTATGCAGCGCTCGGCTGGGTGGGACTTCGTATCGCCGGTCGCCAGAACGATCCGTTTCTCCGTTTGCTCGCGGGCACGATTACTGCTGCAACCGTGGTGCAGGCTTTCATCAACATTGGCTACGTCGTTGGTGCGTTGCCAGTGACTGGTCTGCAGCTGCCGCTGATTTCCGCCGGTGGTACATCGGCGATGGTGACGTTGTTCTCGATGGGGCTGCTGGCCACATGTGCCCGCCACGAATCGGAAGCAGTCTCTGCAATGCAGACTTCGGGCCGTCCGGCGCTGGATAGGTTCCTGGGTATTCCGGAGCCGATTCCGTATGACGAATCGCGTCGCCACGCGCCGAAGGTGCGTGCCCATCGCGATCCGCAACGCTTCGGCCCTCCCGTGGTGACCAGTGGTGCGCGTACTCCACGCGGCGAGGGGGCGCAGGTGCGGGAAACCTACAGCGGTCGAGCTGACCGATTCAATCGGGCCGGCCGTAGTGGAGGCAGCCGCAGTGGTCGAGGTGCAGCTCCGCAGCGTGGCTCCCGAACCTCCGGCAGCTCCGGAAACTCGGGCAGCGTTCGTGGCCGCGAAGTGGATTATTCCTCTCGTAGTGACAACGGACGGGCTTGGGGATTTACAGCGAGGTCGCCGCGGGCTGGACGGTCACAGGGCTCCTGGTCGTCGTCAAGCTCAGGTCGGGGCAGTAGGATTCGGGGCGAAGGCCGTGGCGGACAGTCGCGTTCGCGCCAGCGCCCGGGCCGAAACAATAGGAATGGCGGTTCAGCACCGCGGAGGAGGAATCGATAACACCATGGCAGACAAGAATCTGGGCGCAGCCGCTGGGGCGAAAGGCGCTTCGGAGTCTGAGCAGTTTCTCAAGGAAGATGGCTCTGCTCCGACCATTGTGGTGGCCGGCGGTGGTACGGCTGGCCATATCGAACCCGCACTGGCAGTGGCGGATGCGATTTTGAACCTGCAGCCGGAGGCCCGCGTCATTGCACTCGGTACGAATCGGGGGTTGGAGTCGACCCTCGTACCGGCGCGAGGCTATGACCTGGAACTGATTCCGCCAGTGCCGGTGCCGCGCAAGCCGACTGCGGATTTGTTCAAGCTGCCTCTCAACGTCGCTCGCGCGGTGCGTGAGACCCGCAAGGTTTTCAAGCGTATTGACGCTGATGCGGTCATCGGTTTTGGCGGCTACGTATCGGCACCTGCCTACATGGCGTGTCGTGCGGGGAAGAAGATTCCGTTCCTGGTTCACGAGGCCAACGCCCGTGCGGGTCTGGCCAATAAGCTCGGTGTCGCACTCGGCGGCGTCGGCCTGGCCGCTGTGACCGGTTCAGGTCTGAAGGCCGAGGTCGTCGGCAATCCCGTGCGTGCCAGCCTCGCGGCGCTGGACCGCGACGCCAAGCGTGCCGAAGCCCGCGAGTTCTTCGGTTTACCGCAGGAGGGACCGGTGCTCTTTGTCACCGGTGGTTCGCAGGGGGCGCGTTCCATCAACGAAGCTGTCAGCGGTGCAGCCGCAGAGCTCGCCCAGGCCGGTGTATCCGTACTGCATGCCTACGGAAAGAAGAATCACGTCGAGGTCGAGTCCATCCGCGAGGACGCCCCCTATGTCGCTGTCCCGTACATCGACCGGATGGATCTGGCGTACTCCGCCGCTGACCTGATTTTGTGCCGTTCCGGTGCGATGACGGTAGCTGAAGTCTCAGCTGTCGGCCTGCCTGCGGTGTATGTACCGCTGCCACACGGAAATGGGGAACAGGCACTCAACGCCACCGATGTCATCGATGCTGGCGGCGGCATTCTCATCGCCGACGAGTCGCTGACTGCGGCATCAGTTTCGGATATCGTAATTCCGCTGGTCACGTCCCCTGAAAAGCTTGCCGACGGGCGCCGCGCCCTGGCCAATATCGGACATGGTAACGCTGCGGAGAACATCGCCCGTCGGGTGCTGTCTGCAGCTGTGAACTCTAAGAAGTAAAGCGAGCATAAACATGAACGTTAATTTCGATGGCTTTCAGCCGGTAACGGGAGAGCTGCCCGCAAGTGTCCACATGATTGGCATTGGCGGTGCCGGCATGTCCGGTATCGCTCGCATCCTGTTGGCGCGTGGCATTCGTGTTACCGGTTCCGATGTCAAGGAGTCCCGCGCGGTGGTGGGACTGCGTGCGATGGGAGCCACCATCGCCATTGGCCATGACCGTGCGAATCTCGAGCTGGCCGGTGAGGGAGAGTTCCCGGAGGCAGTGGTCATTTCCTTCGCAGCTATTCCGAAGACGAATCCGGAGCTGGCCGGTGCACATGGGCTGGACATTCCGGTGCTCAAGCGTTCCGATGTGCTAGCGCTGTTGATGCAGGACTCCAGGGCCCTTCTGATTGCCGGTACTCACGGCAAAACCTCTACTACGTCGATGACCGTCGCCGCTTTGCAGGCAGCTGGTTTGGATCCGTCTTTTGCTGTTGGCGGTCTAATGAGCAAGGCCGGCGTCAATGCTCACCAGGGCAGTGGTGACGTCTTTGTTGCTGAGGCCGATGAGTCAGATGCCTCGTTGTTGACTTACCAGCCGGAAGTGGCCGTAATTACCAACATCGAGCCCGATCACCTTGACTTTTTCGGGGACGACGAGACCTACTACGCCGTCTTTGACGCTTTTGCAGAGCGCATTAAAGACAGCGGTCATCTGGTCGTCTGTGCTGAGGATCCGCATGCGGCCGCATTGGGCGAGCGCGCGGTGGAACGCGGCATTAACGTGCTGGCTTATGGTGGGGAAGAAGCCTTGGCTAAACACCCGACGCTGCCGGTTGGTGCCGTTTTGCACGGCTGGACTCCCGTCGGTGGTGGCGCCCGTGTGGAGGCCACCGTTGGCTCGACATCGGTGAGGTTTGAACTGCATCAGCCCGGCCGTCACATGGCGCTCAACGCGCTGGCCGCAATGGTTGGTGGCGACTGCGTCGGGGCAGATCTGGGGCGTATGGCGCGCGGTCTTGGTGAATTCACCGGTGTCCGTCGTCGCTTCGACTATCACGGCAGTATCGGCGAGGGGCCATTTGTTGGCGCTCGTATCTACGACGACTACGCGCATCACCCGACCGAGGTCTCCGCAGTTCTCGGCGCAGCTCGGGAATTGGTCACCGAGGCCGGTCGTGGCAATGTCATCGCTGTTTTCCAGCCGCACTTGTACTCGCGTACTCGCAACTTTGCCGACGAGTTCGCTGCAGCCCTGTCGCTGGCGGACAAGGCTGTTTTGCTCGATGTCTTCGGTGCCCGCGAGGAGCCACTGCCGGGCGTCGACGGTGCGCTCATCGCCAACAAAATGACCATCCCTGTGACGTATGAGCCGCATTTCACCAGCGTCCCGGCTCGCGTCCGCGAAATCGCCGAACCGCACGATGTCATCTTGACCATCGGTGCTGGCTCTGTGACGATGCTTGCCGACGAAATCGTGCGCGAGCTCAGCGGAGACAACGACGAACAGGTGGAGTCGTAGCACTGTGAAAACCAGCCGAAAGCAATCTCAGCAGACCGACGGTGCAGACCAGGGCACAGCCGTGTCGCGGCGACAGCGTTCAGCGCGCGCCCCGCGACGCGGCTGGCTCATCGGCGGTGGCCTGGTCGCGATTATCGCCATCGTTGCAGCGGTGGTGTGGTTTTCGCCGTGGCTGGTTGTGAAAAACATTGATGTTGAAGGCGTCGTCCACGGTGATAAAGACGCGATTGTCGACGCCAGTGGTATCTCCGAGAATCAAAAGCTCATTCGCTTGGACACGGATGCCTCAGCGCGCTCCGTGGCGGGGCAGCCGTGGGTCGATAGCGTGACCGTCAGTCGTTCATGGCCGCAGAGCGTGACTATTTCGGTACGGGAATTCACCCCAGTGGTGTTTGTCCGTGCCACTGACGGAGAGCATCTGTTTTCCGCAAATGGGCAGGAGTTCGTCACGGCAGCCCCGCCTCCGGGTGTCATCGAAGTTGTTGATGCACCTCGCGTGGATGAGCCAACAGACGGCAAAGTTGACCCCGAACCGCGCGTTATCAAGGCGGTTTTGAACGTCGTCAAGGCGTTGCCGGAGCCCGTCGCACACCGTGTGGAGCGGATTAGCGCGCCTTCCGAGGCAGAAATCAAGCTATTTCTGACCGATGGATACGAGGTGTACTTCGGGTCCTCGGATAATGCGGCAGAAAAAGCGCGTGCGACGGAGATTGTCCTGAACCGTGGCGAGAAGATTTGGAATGTCTCCAACCCCCGACTACCCGCTGCAAAGGGAGAGTAGAGAATGGTGGTGTCTGGAGTGATTTCTGTGGCTAAACACTATCCCTCAAGTGCAGGTTTAAGGTAGCGACACGCGCTAAAAGGTCGCTGAATTATTTGCAGTTTTCGACCACAATGGGGTCAACAGCTTTTCGGCCATGATGCACTTCTTCCGTGCGGTGTCATGGAGAGCTGTACTGCCCGGCGGTGCCAATGCTGTCGTGCGGCCCATGTGCAACGTGGCTAGATGAAATTATTTAGGACCTATAGGAAAGGGCGAGAAACGCGCAATGACCTCCCCGAATAACTACCTCGCCGTTATCAAAGTCGTCGGTGTCGGCGGCGGTGGCGTCAATGCTGTCAACCGCATGATCGAGGAGGGGCTGAAGGGTGTCGAATTTATCGCAGTCAACACCGACTCGCAGGCCCTGATGTTCTCCGACGCTGATGTCAAGCTCGACATCGGGCGTGAGGCAACTCGTGGTCTGGGAGCTGGCGCTAACCCCGAGGTTGGCCGCACTTCTGCGGAAGACCACAAGGATGAGATTGAAGAGACCCTCAAGGGCGCCGATATGGTCTTCGTTACCGCAGGTGAGGGCGGTGGCACCGGTACTGGTGCAGCTCCGGTTGTCGCGAGCATCGCCAAGAAGTCCGGCGCCCTGACCGTCGGCGTAGTAACCAAGCCGTTCGACTTCGAGGGCAAGCGCCGTGCGCGCCAGGCCGCTGAGGGCATTGAAACCCTCAAGGAGGTCTGTGACACCCTTATCACCATTCCGAACCAGCGTCTGCTGCAGATTGGTGAGCAGGATTTGTCCATGATGGACGCGTTCCGCTTTGCCGACGAGATTCTGTACAACGGTGTCCAGGGTATTACTGACCTGATTACCATTCCGGGCATGATTAACGTCGACTTCGCCGACGTCCGCTCGGTAATGGCGGAGGCTGGCTCGGCTCTGATGGGCGTTGGCTCCGCACGTGGCGATGACCGTGTGATGAACGCCGCTACTCAGGCCATTAACTCCCCGCTGCTGGAGTCCACCATGGATGGTGCACAGGGTGTGCTTATTTCCGTCGCCGGTGGCTCCGACCTCGGCCTGATGGAGGTCAACGCTGCCGCGTCCATCGTGGAGGAAAAGGCTGACCCGGATGCCAACATCATCTTCGGTACCATTATCGACGACAACCTCGGTGACGAAGTTCGTGTCACTGTGATTGCTACCGGTTTTGAGCAGGGTAACGGCAACCCGCTGGACAAGCCAGCCGCAGGTGCCGCTGCACGACCGGCTGCACAGGATGTCGAGGCGCGTCCGGCCGCTGAGCAGGCGCCGCGCCAGGGCAGCGCACTGCCGGGCGGTGACAACCTCGGCACTCCGGCTCCGCGTGCGGAGGAAGAGCGTCCGGTCGCACAGCCGCGCGAGCGTGAGGACCGCGACCGCTTTGTCCCGCGCACCAATCCGAACAGCGGTGGTCTGTTCACCGACAACCCGACACCGCGTACGCAGGAAAACCGCAACTACCGTGGTGCTCACCGTTACAAGGATCGCGATGACCGCGATGATCGTCGTGGTGGCTACCAGGCCTCCAGTGACCTGCCGGAGTGGGGCTTCTAAGAAATCATGACTGAATCCCGCCGCAGCCGAAAAATTCTGACGAATCGGCGCGGCGGGTTTTCGCTGCCACCATATGATTCTTTCAATCTTGGAGATCATGTCGGCGATGACCCGTCCGCAGTCGAACGCAACCGCCAGCGCTTGGCCGATTCTCTGGGAATCGACCGCGCCCGCTTCGTCTATATGGAGCAGCTTCACACCAACACGGTCACCGTCGTCAACGAACCACAAACTGAGCCTGTCCCGGCTACTGACGCCATCGTCACGACCACGCCGGGTCTCGCGCTGGTAGTGCTCGTTGCCGATTGCGTTCCCGTCTTGCTTTCCGACGATCATGCGGGTGTCGCCGCTGCGGTACACGCGGGGCGGACCGGTGCCCGCAACGGAATCGTTCATAAATCTGTCGAAAAGATGATTGAGCTCGGTGCCACGCCCGAGAATATCCATGCGCTTCTCGGTGCGGCGGCTTCTGGGCACAATTACGAGGTGCCTGAGTCGATGGCCGATGACGTCGATAAGCACTTGCCCGGAGCGAAGACGCGAACGAAGCAGGGGACTGCCGGTGTCGACGTGCGCGCCGGCCTGTTGCGTCAGCTCTATGACCTCGGCGTGCGGCATCTCAACGTCGAGCCCAGCTGCACTATTGACAATGAGCAGTACTTTTCCTACCGGCGGGAGGGAAAAACTGGCCGTCAGGCGGGCATCGTGATCCTGCCTGAGCAGGACTAAGTTTCAAAGTTGTAATTTTGGCTCGCCAAATTTGCGCGTGTCTATGCGATATTGCTGACCCAGCCGGTAGGTTGTGGGTAGCACAGACTTAAATTCGCACACTAAGAAGGACGTAGCAGAAGATGGCTGATTTCTTCCGTGGGGTTTCAAATTTCTTCGGTCTTACCCCGACTGATGACGCGGCTTACGACGAGCACTACGACGAGTTTGACCGCCGTGACGAGGAGCGTTTTGATGACTCCTATGCCGACTCGCGTCGTGCGGAGCGCCACCGCTACGAGCTGCGCGAAGAGGCTCCAGGTGAGGCTGCAAGTGTGAACTCCCGTGAGGAGGACTACCGCTACGGCAACCTGCACTCCGTTGCTGAGACCAAGGAACCAGAGCAGGTCTTTATCAAGCCGGAAAGTGGTTTCCAGGACAAGTACTCCAAGGCTCCGGACATCGGTTCACACTTCCGCGACGGTGACATCGTCACCTTCGATCTGAGTGAGCTCGACCCATCTGAGGCTAAGCGCTACGTCGACTTCGTTGCTGGACTGGTTTTCGGTCTGCGCGGCCGGATCAAGGCTGACGGCTCCGTGTTTACCCTGTACCCGCACGGCTGCGATGTCAACGAGGGGCAGTTCGACCGGATGTCCGGCTAGTCAGCCGGCTCGCATGACTTGTTAGTATTTCGTATTTCGATTAATTAGCTAGACTGTTTATTCGTGTCTTCACTACTGCTAGTTCTGCTAATCCTGCTGAAGCTTTTCACCTATCTGCTGTTGGCTCGCATCGTGATTGAAATGATTCAGTCATTTTCTCGATCCTGGCGACCGGGCAGGGTGTTTTCGTCGATTGGCGAAATTGTTTTTGTCATCACCGACCCGCCGGTGAAGCTGTTGCGCCGACTCATCCCGCCTATGCCGATGGGCAACGTGATGGTGGACATGTCTGTGCTTGTTTTGTTCTTCATCCTTATGATTCTGCGAATGGTGCTGCAGGTAGCTCTCGGTGCGGTGGCGTAAATATCGCTAACTGTTTGCTTGGGGTCCACAATGTGGATTTCGGTGGAGCTGTGTTGTTTTGACTGTCCCGAATGTGATGTTCTCGGGCATTGAATTGCTGCCGGGGGTGTTAATCGGGGGCAATAATAGGAACCCGTTGGGGAATGTAATCCCCAACGGGTTTTTGTTGTGTCGGGGGTAAAGCTCTGTGGCTAAAGGTGCAGGGTAAGGGCGAGGTTTAACGTTTTACTAGAACTTTGCCACTGGTTAGAACGTGGGAGATAGAGTCCTGCCCAAAATAAATGGGGTGAGGACTGTGACTAGAGCAGGTAGGATTGGCCGGGTAAACAGTACTACTGGAAATAATTCTCTTAAGATTTCTTAAGAACTGTCCGCTCAAAGTGTTAGGGGAACTCACCATGCCGTTGACTCCGGCTGATGTGCATAATGTGGCTTTCAGCAAGCCTCCGATTGGCAAGCGTGGTTACAACGAGGATGAGGTCGACCAGTTCCTCGACCTCGTGGAGGACGCACTGGGTGAGCTCCAGGATGAAAACGCTGAGCTGCGCCAGCGCGTTGAGGACCTTGAAGGTCAGCTAGAGCAGGGTGGTGGCGCAGACTACGCCGCTTCTGGTGCTGTCGCTGCGACGTCGGCTGTCGATGAAGACAAGCTGCGCAAGGAAATTGAGCAGGAGCTGCGCGCTGAGTACAACGAGCGCCTGAACGCTCAGCAGCAGGAGATTGAGGCTCGCTACCAGGATCGTCTGGATGCTCTTGAGAAGCGTGCTTCTGAGGCAGAGGCTTCTGCACAGCAGGCTTCCTCCGCATCTGCGGCGCAGCCGCAGACAGTTGCAGCAAGCACCGGCACTGAGTCGCAGGAAGTTAGCCTCCGTGCTGCTCGTATCCTGCAGGCTGCTCAGGACACCGCCGATCGCGTCACCACTGACGCCGACGCTGAGGCGAACAAGCTTGTCACCGAGGCTCGTGAGAACGCTGACCGCACCGTGGCAGAGGCCAATGAAGAGGCCGAGCGCACTGTCACCAATGCTCGCAACGAGGCAGACGCAACTTTGGCTGATGCCAAGGAGCGCAGTGAGCAGTTGCTGGCTGATGCCCGCAACGAGTCTGAGTCGACCCTCACCGACGCTCGCCAGCGCAGCGAGCAAATGATTAGCGACGCAGACGCTCGTTCCAACGCCACCATCACCGCAGCGCAGCAGAAGGCAACCGCGCTGCAGGAGGATGCAGAGCGCAAGCACCTCGAGATTATGACCACTGTCAAGGAGCAGCAGACCGCTCTGGAGGGTCGCATCGAGGAACTGCACATCTTCGAGCGCGAGTATCGCACCCGCCTGAAGACCTTCCTGGAGTCTCAGCTGGACGACCTGAACTCTCGCGAGTCGGCTGCCCCGGCCGACGGCTACAACAACTAATTACGTAGCCAATACGTAGAAAACCACCACGCTCGGCTCCCCAGGAAGGGGAGGCAGAGCGCGGTGGTTTTTGTTATCTTTCCCTGCGACCCAAGCGCATTCTTTGTTTCGGTCAGGGTTGTAGTAGTTGCCTGAGACACTGCTATACTGACACCCATACACGCAATGAGCCGGCCATCACCGGGGAGCGTTTCGGAAGAACAGTCCAGCAATAAATGGGCCCAGTAGAACCGAACGGTTTGGCACCGTTACAAAGCCGTATTAAATAAGCGGGCTATCGCGTGAAACCGCATGGTTCTTGTTCGCAAGAACCGTCGTAAAGCGTGATGCCAAGCGGGGTGGTACCGCGCGAGACTCCTTTTCAGTGTCACCAGTAACAACGCTGAAGGGGCTAGGCACGCGTCCCCGTGGTGAGTATTAATGATGTTCGACCACGGAAGTGACGTAAAAACGGTGTCTAATTCGAACGATGTAAATGCCTCTGCTGAGGCCACTCCGGCAGGCGGCGCGTATCCGCGCACTGCTGACTTTGGTAAGTACACGTCGAGCCCGAAGTTCCCGGAGCTGGAGGAAAAGGTTCTGGAGTACTGGGGTAAGGACAGCACTTTCCAGGCCTCTATTGATCAGCGCGATGGGGCGGACGAATACGTCTTTTATGATGGCCCGCCGTTTGCCAACGGTCTACCGCACTACGGTCACCTGCTGACCGGTTACGTCAAGGACATCGTTCCGCGTTACAAGACCATGCGTGGTTACCAGGTTGGCCGTGTCTTTGGCTGGGACTGCCATGGTCTGCCGGCTGAGCTGGAGGCAGAGAAGCAGCTCGGTATTAAGGACAAGGGCCAGATTGAGGAAATGGGTCTGGCTAACTTCAACAAGTACTGCGCCGAGTCGGTGCTGCGGTATGCGGGCGAGTGGAAGGAATATGTCACTCGTCAAGCTCGTTGGGTTGACTTTGACGGCGGATACAAGACCATGGACATGAGTTACATGGAGTCCGTGATTTGGGCCTTCAAGGAGCTCTATAACAAGGGCCTGGTCTACCAGGGGTTCCGCGTGCTGCCGTACTCCTGGGCAGAGCACACCCCGCTATCCAACCAGGAGACCCGCCTGGATGACTCCTACAAGATGCGGCAGGACCCGACCCTGACCGTGACCTTCCCGTTCACCGGCGCCAAGGCCGGCTCTGCAGCGGAGAAGACGCTGGCGGACAACCCGGTGCTCGCTGACACTGCGGCTATCGCTTGGACCACCACGCCGTGGACGCTGCCGTCCAACCTTGGCCTGGCCGTGAACCCGAAGGTCACCTATGCCGTAGTTAAGGTCGGAGGGGATTCCTCCGTGCCGGAGTTTGCAGGTAAGACCTTCCTGCTGGCAGAGGCGCTGATTGGTGCCTATGCCAAGGAATTGGGCAAGGAACACGAGGTCGTGGCTACGTTCGCTGGTGCTGACCTGGAAGGTCTGACCTACCAGCCGATCTTCGAGTACTTCGCAGATCACCCGAACGCCTTCCAGATTATGGTGGCCGACTATGTCACCACCGAGGACGGTACTGGTGTGGTCCATCAGGCACCGGCATTCGGTGAAGACGATATGAACACCTGTAATGAATACGGCATCGATGTCATCATTCCGGTGGACATGGACGGTAAGTTCACTTCCCAGGTGCCGGAGTACCAGGGCAAGTTGGTCTTCGACGCTAACAAGGACATCATCCGTGACCTGAAGGCCGCTGGCCGCGTCGTCCAGCACCGCACCATCGAGCACTCCTACCCGCACTCCTGGCGTTCGGGCGAGCCGCTAATCTACATGGCACTGCCAAGCTGGTTCGTGTCCGTTACCAAGATCCGCGAGCGCATGGTGGAGCTCAACCACAACGAGATTGAGTGGATGCCGGAGCACGTGCGCGACGGTCAGTTCGGCAAGTGGCTCGAGGGGGCACGTGACTGGAATATCTCCCGTACCCGCTACTGGGGTTCGCCTATTCCGGTGTGGGTTTCCGACAACGACGAGTACCCGCGTGTCGACGTCTACGGTTCCCTCGATGAGCTGGAGGCGGACTTCGGCGTTCGCCCGACCACACTGCACCGCCCGGAGATTGACGAACTGGTGCGCCCGAACCCGGACGACCCGACCGGCAAGTCCATGATGCGCCGCGTCCCGGACGTCCTGGATGTCTGGTTCGACTCCGGTTCCATGCCGTTTGCGCAGTTCCACTACCCGTTCGAGAACAAGGAGTGGTTCGAGTCCCACGCACCGGCCGACTTCATTGTGGAGTACATCGGCCAGTCCCGCGGCTGGTTCTACCTGCTTCACGTCCTGTCGGTTGCACTGTTTGACCGCCCGGCGTTCAAGAAGGTCGTCGCCCACGGCATCGTGCTGGGTGATGACGGCAACAAGATGAGTAAGTCCAAGCGCAACTACCCGGATGTCAACGAGGTCTTCGACCGCGACGGCTCCGACGCCATGCGCTGGTTCCTCATGTCCAGCCCGATTCTGCGCGGTGGCAATCTGATCGTCACCGAGCAGGGTATTCGCGAGGGCGTGCGCCAGGCGCTTCTGCCAATGTGGAACGCATACTCGTTCCTGCAGCTCTACGCCTCCAAGCCGGCCGAGTGGTCGGTGGACTCCGACAACATCCTGGACAAGTACATCCTGGCCAAGCTTGCAGCAACTGTCCGTGCTGTCACTGAGTGCCTGGACAACACCGACATTGCTGCTGCCACCGATGAGGTCCGTCAGTTCTGTGACGCACTGACCAACTGGTACGTGCGCCGCTCCCGCGACCGCTTCTGGGCCGGCGATGTCAAGCACCCAGAGGCATTCAACACCCTATACACGGTGCTGGAGGTTCTCACCCGCGTGGCTGCTCCGCTGCTGCCGATGGCCACCGAGGTCATCTGGCGCTCGCTCACTGGCGGCCGCTCGGTGCACCTGGAGGATTGGCCGGACGTCGACAAGCTGCCGACCGATGACGAACTCGTTGAGTCCATGGACATTGTCCGCAATGTCTGCTCGGCAACATCGCGCATCCGCAAGGCCAACCAGCTGCGAAACCGCCTGCCGCTGAAGAAGCTAACCCTGGCATTCCCGGATGCCGAACGTCTGCGTGATTACGCCGACATCGTTTCCTCCGAGGTCAACGTCGACAAGGTGGAGTTCACCTCCGACGTGGACTCGGTGGGACGTTTCGAGGTCTCCGTCAACGCTCGCGTGGCCGGTCCGCGCCTGGGCAAGGACGTTCAGAAGGTCATTAAGGCTGTGAAGTCCGGCAACTACGAGGTTGTCGACGGCGCCGTTGTCGCCGATGGTATTCCGCTGCAGGAGGGCGAGTACACCCGCAATCTGGTCGCGATCTCGCCGGATTCCACCGCTGAGGTCGACGGCGTCAATGGCCTGGTCGTGCTTGACACCGAGCTCGACGAGGACCTGGAGTCCCGTGGCTGGGCTGCTGACCGTATCCGCGGTCTCCAGGACGCCCGCAAGAACGCTGGCCTCGAGGTCACCGACCGTATCTCGGTGAAGCTGCAGGTCCCGTCCGAGCGTGAAGAGTGGGCAAACCGCCACGCTGACCTCATCGCCCGGGAAGTTCTTGCCACCGCTTTCGAGGTCGTCGCTGGCGGAGAGTCACTGAGCTACGACGTGGCGGACGGCTGCTCGGCGGATATTGCCAAGCAGTAGGGGAGAGTAATCTCAATGCCGACTTCCGGGCGGTGGGTTCTGCACATCGACATGGACGCGTTCTTCGCGTCCGTCGAGCAGCTCACCCGCCCGACTCTGCGCGGGCGACCGGTTCTCGTCGGCGGATTGGGCGGTCGAGGTGTGGTCGCCGGTGCCTCCTATGAGGCTCGCGCGTACGGTGCGCACTCGGCTATGCCGATGGCTCGCGCGCGTCGGCTCATGCCACCGAACGCAGTGACGGTCAGCGGACGCAAGGGTATCTACGGGCCTGTGTCGCGCCGAGTGTTTTCTGTAATTCGCGAGCGCGTGCCCGTGGTGGAGCAGCTCAGCGTCGATGAGGCCTTTATGGAGCCCGAGGAGCTGCAAGGTGCCTCGATAGAGAAGGTAATTGCCTGGGCGGAGCAACTGCGGGCAGATATTCGGCGGGAGACCGGCTTGGCCTCGTCGATAGGCGCGGGCGCGGGCAAGCAGTTCGCGAAAATTGCTTCCGGCCTGGCGAAACCCGATGGCGTGTACGTGCTGGACCCCGCACGCAATCACGAGCTACTACACCCATTGCCGGTAGAGAAGCTCTGGGGCATTGGCCCTGTCACCGCTGCAAAACTGCACACTCTGGGCGTGGACACGATTGGTGATTTTGCCGCGATGTCTCAGCGCGATGTCGAGGTTTCGCTGACATCCAAAACTGGTGTGATGCTGTGGCAGCTGGCGCAGGGGACAGATGACCGGCCGGTTAAGGAACGCGATGTCGCCAAGTCTGTATCGGCCGAGTACACCTATCCCGAGGATTTGGGGTCGCAGGCCCAGCTCCACGCCGCCATCGATCGCGCAGGCGAGTCCGCTTTTCGACGGCTCAAAAAAGATGGCCGTGGTGCCCGCACCATCACTTGCAAGGTGCGTCTGTCCGACTTGAGCATCCATACCCGATCTGAGACGCTCGCCTACGCCACACAGGACTTCGACACCCTCATGGCTGTCGCTCACCGAATCGCGTTCACACCCGCGGAGGTTGGCCCAGTGCGACTGGTGGGCGTCGGTTTCTCCGGGCTGGATTCGCACATACAAGAAGTCCTGTTTCCTGAGCTCGACCGCGCTATCACCGTCGAAGATCGAGTACCAGCACCTGCGCTTTCCGACGCTCCCGCCGGCCTGGTAGAGCTATCTGGAACCGGTGCGTTGCCGACTGTTCGGCTTTCCGACTCCAAGTGGGCACCTACCTCGGATGTGCACCACAGCGAGCATGGCCATGGTTGGGTACAGGGGTCGGGGCATGGGATTGTGACTGTCCGCTTTGAAAGCCGCACCAGTGGCCCCGGCCGCATGATCACGCTGAAGGAGGACGACCCGGAGCTGCGCCCGTGCTCTGCGGTGTGCAGTTTGGACTGGCCGGAGTGGCTGGCATCCGACGAAGCAGCAGCTCTTGACTTGCCGCAACCTGAGCGTGAAAGTGAAGACGAGGTTGGCCCCGATGCGGATGCTTGATGCGGTTACCTGACGTGGCCGTTATCCTCGGTGCCGTTTGCGGCGCTCTGTTTATGCGCTGACCGTAAACTGGGCCACTATGACTACCGAATCCCGTATTGCAGAGCTCGAGGCAGCTCGCCGCGCCTCGTTGCGCAACACCGATCGAGACCCGAATCCGACGACCACACTTCCCGACGACGGTCTGGATAACCGCCAGCGCATGCTGAACGGTCAGTGGTATATCGCCAATCATCCGGAATCGCAGGCTCTGAACGCGCGAATTGGCCAGGTGGCCGCGGAATTTGAAGTCGCATTCCGCGAAGACCAGCAGGCAGCACAGCAAGTGCTAGCACCGGCACTGGGGTCTTTCGGAGAGAGCAGCACCGTTCGCCCGCCGGTCTACCTGGACTACGGCGATAACATCCATATCGGTGACAACGTTTTCATTAACTTTGGGCTCACCGCACTCGACGTGGTGAAGGTGACAATCTGCGACTACGCGCAGCTCGGGCCCAATGTGCAGCTGCTTCCACCAGTACACCCACTGGGAGCTGAGGCCCGCGCCGCTTATCTAGAGTCTGGAGATGAAATCATCATAGGGCGCAATGCCTGGATCGGTGGTGGAGCCATCATCCTGGGCGGTGTACACGTCGGCGACAACTCCGTGGTCGCCGCGGGCGCCGTGGTGACAAAGGACGTTCCCGCGGGCGTAGTCGTGGCTGGAAATCCGGCGAAAATCATCCGCATCATCGAGGCGTGAATTAGAACAGCGTCTGCGGATGCACATTCGCAGCCAGCGCGGCAGCGAGAATGATGCGCGCCTGCGGTGCATGCACGCAACCAGCGCTAATCACACCGTGCCGAGCCAGCGTCGCACCGCCACCGGCACCACCGTAGGCGGCGTGGACATCGCCACGCGGGACGCGCGTCGCCATCACGACGGTCACATCAGCGGCAATGGTCCGGTCAATGGCGGCGGCAAACGCATCGGAGACATTGCCCGACCCCAGGCCTTCTACGACAATGCCGCGGGCACCGGCGGCGACGGCCGAATCCAGCTGTGATCCATCTGCACCTAAGTAGGCGGGGATAATCTCTACCTTCGAGCCCGCCAAGGCGGTCAGCGGTAGCGGATCTGGACGAACCGGCTCCTCCGGGGCATTAGTGGCAAAAGCCAAAGGATCGGTCGTGTGCCACTTTGTCGCACCTCGCACCGGCAAGACCGCGTGGCCAAAGACAATGAGAACGCCAATTCCCTGTGCAGAGGCATCGGAGGCAATGGTCACGGCCTCAAAGAGGTTCCCCGGTCCGTCGGTTTCCGGGTGATCATAGGGAAGCTGTGCCCCAGTAAAGACAACTGGACGCGAGTCAGCATGGAAAACATCGGCAGCCATCGCCGTTTCTTCCATCGTGTCCGTGCCATGAGTTACGACGACACCGTCCACGGAGTCGTCGTCAAGCACTTCGTGAATAGTGGCGAGAATACGATCGACATCGTTGAGTGTGAGACTCGACGAGTCCAACATGCCGAGCTCACGAACTTCCAGCTCTAACATGCCCTCGGGGTAACGCTGCGCGACCGCTGCGACGAGCTCCGCGCCGGAGATGGTCGGGGTTAGTGCACCGCTGCGATCCGTGGTGCAGGCGATGGTGCCGCCGGTGGTGATGACAACGATTCGGCGAGGGGAGGCTGTGCTAGACGAGGCCGAGCTAGATGGCGAGTGATCCTGAGTCGACATGTCCACCATCTTACCCAGGCGATGTTTTGGCCTTGTGTAGGATTATGGATGGTGTGAAGCCAGCGAATCTTCATGCAGATTTTATTGGAGTAGTGCACATATGAAAGTCCCCTGCAACCAGCGCGTTAGCGGAATGCGTTGGCGCACAGCGCGTGGTGTGACAGTAGCGGCGATGGTCTCGGTCAGCGCACTTGGGCTCGCTGCCTGCGGTGGTGGCAATACTGCAGCGCCGACGACTGAATCGAAGACATCCAGCTCGGCGGAACCCGTCATCATGCTGCCGACGCGCGCAGAGCTTAACGACGTCCTCGCACGCCTCATCAACCCCGATCTACCTATTGAGGAAAAGGCGCTGACCATCGAGGACGGCGATACTGCCGGCGATTTCTTCGACATTGTCACCCACAGTGCCAATGAGCAGGAAATCAGCTTTGATGTCATTGACCCGGTCACGCCTGGATTTACTACTAAGCAGGCCGTAGCCGGTGTCAATATCCTCCGTCCGGAGGAAGATCCGATGCTCGTGGAGCAGGTGGACTTTATCCACCGGGATGGCCGTTGGATGCTGAGCAAGGAATGGGCCTGCAACCTGGCATCGACACTTAATCCGGAGCACAAGCCTGGGTTCTGCCTCGCGCCCGGCGAGACTCCTCCGCCGCCGCCTGAGCCAGAAGAGGAAGAGACCCCGATTGAAGAGGCTCCAGCACCGGTCGAGGAGCCAGCTCCGGCTGCAGAGCCCGAAGCGCCGGTCGAGGAAGTGCCGCCACCGCCGCCTCCCGCGCCTGAACCACCGGCTGAAGAGGCTCCGCCACCGCCACCGCCAGCTCCGGCTGAGGATGCACCGCCTCCGCCACCACCGGCTTAGGTGGCGTCGGGCCAGGCATCACAGCCTAGTCCGGTCGGGTGCACTGGCCACACAAAAGAAAGTGTCTAGGTTTATGACAGTTCCGCCCATTTTTGGGCAGAAAAGTGACATAAACCTAGACACTTTCTCGTCTTCTAACGGTCTTCTAACCTTGCGGTGGCCCGAGCTATTCTTCTGGGCTACTTCCTCGAGCCGTCACCGTCCTTAAACTCCAGCCCGCGATGCGTCTGCTGAGTGATGCGCACATCGGAGTTGCCGTCGCCGTAGGTCACGGAGGTAACAAAATCGATGTTGCCCTTCACCGGAAGGGGCTTGGTCAGGTCGATGGTGACGCGGTCGGCAAGCATGTCAGTCGTGGCCTCGACAACCTTCAGTGCACCCTCGCCGCCAGTGTCCAACTCCGTAACGGTCGGCACCTGCTTGACATCGACCTTCAAATTAACAATGTCGCCCGCACGGCTGAGCAGGGTATAGGTCACCTTCTGCGTCATCTTGGTCTGGCCTTCGACCTCGCTTTCGACCGTCCAGGTCGCATCCTTTCCGATGTCCTCGGAGGGGAAGACGATAGGTACGGAATGCAGCTGCTGCAGCGCCATCTCCACACCAGCGCGAGCGGTGTCGGTGGCCTTCTCCGGCGCTCCCAGCTTGAGTTCCTTGACCTCACCTGTGGCCGTTGTTGACGAATCAGAGATAAATCCCTGCGCGGTAGCGATATCCTCATTCAGCTCATCGTTGGAGCCGTGGGGTTTACCCACCTCTGACGTCACCGCACGAGTATCGTTATCACTGGTAACAGTGCTGGTCAGGGGGATTTCCAGGCGGGTGTCTGGGAAAGTCTGGTCGCTATCGGCGTTTCCGCCACGCTGTGCGAAGCCCTGTGTCACCGCCGCGGTCGACTCCTGCTCTGCACCGTCGTCCTTCCAGCGCACACTCGCCAGCTCACCGCTGCCAGCACTGGTCAATTCGACCTTGGGTTGTGCAATGTCCACGGGTTGTGTTTCCACCGAGCTTTCCGACGAGCACGCGGTCAGTGACACCACAGTAGTAGCGGCAACAACTGCGGTGCCGACCCTTGCCAGCAGGCCACGCTTGGTGTGACCAGCTCGGTCGCTGTAGCTAGGTCGACGGAACCACGAGGGGGTTGTGTCTCCTGTACGTCGTAAAGCGGAGGAGGCCGGAACAAACTGAGATTGGAAACGTCGAGTCACACCGGTTAGCGTACCGGTTTCTTGGTGGATAGGAACCCCCGGGCGGTGTCAGTTGGCTGAATATGGGTTTGTTAGGTCATTATGGGACAGTGACTAAGAAGGAAACGAGGACATATTTCCCGCGGCGGGGGATTCTCGCGGCGGTTATTGTGTCAGTTGCGATTGTCGATCAGCTGACCAAGATCATCGCTTTGAAGACTCTCGATGGCCGTCCTGCGGTGCAGGTGCTTGGCGATCTCTTCGAGTTGCGGCTCGTTTTTAACCCCGGTGCAGCCTTTTCCTTTGGCACGAACGCCACCTGGGTTTTTACCACGTTGCAGCTGGTTTACATCCTGGCTGTGATGTGCTTTTCCCATTGGCTGCGCAGTCCTATATCGGCGACTGCGGCGGGGCTTATTGCTGGTGGTGCGCTGGGCAACCTCATCGATAGGCTGTTTCGGGAGCCCGGTTTCTATGTCGGCCACGTTGTCGATTTCCTGTCGGTGAAGGGTTTTGCCGTATTTAATATCGCGGACTCCGCGATTACTGTGGGCGTTATTATCCTCGTTATCTGGATGGTTTTTTCCAAGGAGCCGGATCTCTTCGCTGATCATATTGCAGCGGAGAAGAAATCTGCTCAGAAGAATCAGAAGCAGTCGGCGGAGGGAGGACAGCAGTGAACGATAATGCATTAAATAGCGGTGCAGCACTCGGGGGAGCGCACCAGCCCGACCGAGAAACCCGGCAGATGCCCGTTCCACCGGGCTTGGCCGGAATGCGGGTAGATGCCGGTGTGGCTAAGTTGCTGGGGCTCTCGCGCACAGCGGTGGCTGATTTGGCAGCGGCTGGAGACATCACGGTTGATGGTGTGAGCGTTGGCAAGTCTGACCGCCTGGAAGAAAACGCTTTCCTCTCCGTGTTGTTACCGCCGGTGGAAAAGCCATTGGTTCCCAAAGAGGAACTCGTCGAGGGCATGGACGTGCTCTACCACGACTCCGATTTGGTGGCTGTTCACAAGCCTGTTGGCGTGGCTGCGCATCCGTCGGTCGGTTGGGAAGGTCCAACGGTTATCGGCGGGCTGGCGGCTGCTGGCTTCCGCATTTCTACCTCCGGTCCGCCCGAGCGAAAAGGTATCGTGCATCGCTTGGATGTTGGCACCTCTGGCGTGATGGTTGTCGCCTGCTCAGAGCGGGGCTACTCCGTGCTCAAGCGGGCGTTCAAAAACCGTGAGGTGTCGAAGACCTATCACGCTCTGGTTCAGGGGCATCCGGATCCGCTGTCGGGGACAATTGATGCTCCGATTGGCCGTCATCCTTCGGCGGGGTGGCGCTTTGCCGTCCGTCAGGATGGCAAACATGCTGTGACGCACTACGAAACGATTGAGGCCTTCGCCCCAGCAACGCTGTTGAAGGTGAATCTAGAAACTGGGCGCACGCACCAGATTCGTGTGCACTTCTCTGCGCTGAATCACCCATGTTGTGGCGATCCCATGTACGGTTCCGATCCGGCATTGGCCCAGCGGCTTGGGCTCAACCGCCAGTGGCTTCATGCTGTCTCGCTTGGTTTCCACCATCCGGCAGATGGTCGCTGGATGGAAATCGAATGTCCATACCCAGATGATTTGAACCACGCATTGGAAGTTTTGAGGCAGGGCGCATGACGCAGACTCCATTGGGATCCAAGAATCGAGCGCGCCCCGAAACTCGTGCGAAAAGCACCGGTGACGGCAGTATTTCGCCAGTGATGGCACTAATCTCAGGTTTCTGTGTTGTCGTATTGGTGATTGTTTTAGCAGTCGCTTCGACATCCGATCGCGTGAGCAAGCCGCAGAATATCAACGGCGATGCGCTCGGTCCAGACCCGTGGGAAGCAACCGAGCAGTACGTAGAGCGTGCCGACGAGTCCCTCGAGAATATGAAGAAGGAAGACTACCAGCTAAAGAACGGCCAGCCAGTCGTGGAGGACCCGAAGTTCTGGGCGATGGTGACTTTTGACCGGCTGCTCGATGCGCAAGAAGCGGCACAGGTCTATGAAAAAGAGCCCTCTCTGCGAGTATCGACTGCAATCATCGGTGGCGTGAGTACCCGGTATTTGCCGCAGCCGAGCAAAACGGCGAGTGAAGAAAAGCTGCTGCAAGATCAACTGGAGTTAGCGGCTGCCTACGCAGACGTCGCGATTGACGACGAACGGCTCGGCTTCAACGGTTTACTGGTCTATGGAGACGCTGAGGCGTTGATGAATGTCAAGAAACTGCCTGCTGTTAAAGCAGTCGAGGCGCTGCCATCAGATGCGGCACGCGGCCGTTTTGGTATCCGACCGGTGCTGAGTTCCGGTTTCACGGATAAAGATCCGCTTTTTGCGCCGGGGCTGAGCCAGAACTAATAGAAGCCAGAACTAAGTGCCCAAATCCAAAAGACTAGGATGAAGCGGCTAGAACTCTGCCGTCAGTACGCCGCCAGTACGCAGTCAGTTTCAACGAGAACGAAAAGGAGTCAGTCAACAGTGATTCAGGCATTCGGTGCGTACCTTTTGTGGGCGCTGTTTCCGCTCTACTTTCCGCTGCTGGAGCCGGCGGGGGCCGTGGAGATTTTGGCGCATCGATTCGTCTGGACGCTTGTCTTTATGGCCATTGCCCTCAGCTTCATGCGCGCATGGCCAGAGCTGAAGGCCGCAAGCGCCAAGACGTGGGGCACTATTTTTATTGCCGCACTGTTGATCTCCGTCAACTGGGGCGTGTACGTCTACCTGGTCAACAATGGGCAGGTGGCGGAGGCCGCACTCGGCTACTTCATTAACCCGCTGGTCAGCGTTTTGTTGGCGATGATTTTCTTCCGTGAAAGCATCTCGCGGTTGCAGCTCGGCAGTGTCATCCTGGCAACCATTGCGGTCATTGTTCTCACTATCGGTGTGGGACATCCGCCGTTGGGTGCGCTGGCGCTGGCATTCAGTTTCGGTTTTTACGGACTAATGAAGAAGCGGGTATCGCTTTCCTCCGCAGCGTCGCTGACAGCCGAGTCCGCCGTAATCACACCGATTGCGCTGACCTACATCCTCTGGTTGACCTACAACGGGCAGAGCACCTTTACCTCCGAAGGAACCGGCCACACGCTGCTCATGATGAGCGCCGGTGTTGCTACCGCCATCCCGTTGCTGCTCTTCGGCGAAGGTGCCAAGCGCCTGCCACTGGCCACTTTGGGCCTGATGCAGTACATCACGCCGGTTCTCCAGATCACCTTGGCTGTTACCGTGCTCGGTGAGGAGCTCGAGCCGGAGCGCTGGATCGGGTTCTTCATTATCTGGGGTGCCGTCGCGCTGTTCATCTGCGACCTCATCCTGAAGATGCGCCGTCAGCGTCGGGTACGCCGGGAACTCCGCAAGGCTGGCATTGAATCGGCCACGGTTCCTGGCGATGTCGCCGACGAGACGGATGGGGCGGTTGCCCGGGACGTCGTAAAGCCTGGAGATAACTAGCAGAAAAGGTCGCGTAGGTGCTCGTTGAGGAAGATTCCCTGCGGGTCGACCTTTTCGCGTAGCGCCTGGACCTCGCCGAACAGCGGGTAGCGCTGCGAAAAATCCTCCGCGCGGAGCGTGTGCAATTTGCCCCAGTGAGGGCGCCCCTCGTGCGCCTTGAAGATCGGCTCAATGAGGTTGAAGTACTCCCGGTAATTTTCCTTCCAGTAGCGGTGGATGGCGATGTAGGCACTGTCGCGACCGTACGCCGTGGACAGAGCGACATCATCGGCCTTGGCGGAGCGCACCTCGATGGGGAAGGAAATCTTCATTCTCTTGCGGGCAATTGCGTCGCGAATCTCCCCGAGGACATCGGAAGCGGCTTCGAGCGGGACGGAGTACTCCATCTCGGAAAAACGCACGCGGCGCGGCGAGACAAAGACCTTGTGCGCCTCGTTGGAGTAGCGGCGCTCGGGCACTGTGTTGGTGGCAATCCGGTTGATGGTATCGGTCGTAGCGGGAATGGCTTTGGCAATCTCGCAGCACGCCAAGAGTCCCATGTTGTTGACGACTTCGTCGTTAAGATACGTGCGCGCGCTGCCCAGGCGCTGCTTCAGGCTATTGCGGCTCGGGCGGCGGTGGCGCTGCGGTTCAATCCGAGTATTGTGCTTGACCAGCGTCTCGCGCTGTCCCGGGAACCAGAAAAACTCCAGGTGGTCAGCTTCTTTGCAACGCTCAGTGAAACTCTTGCGCAGGGAATCAAACTCTTCGCGGTGTTCGTCGGCGTGCAGATCAAACGCTGGTACGACGGACATCGTGACCTCCGTAAGCACGCCGAAGACACCCAGCCCCAGCCGTCCGAGGCGGTAGAGCTCGCCGTCGATTCCCTTAGCGTCCGGATGGCAGTGCCTGACGACGCCATCTGCGGTGACAATCTTGAATCCCTTAACGGTGCCTGCGAAGCCGGTGAACCCGAGTCCGGTGCCGTGCGTGCCAGTAGAGATAGCGCCGGCCAGCGACTGCGGATCGACATCGCCCTGGTTGGGAAGGGCCCAACCGAGTGGGCGCAGAATACCTGGAGTATCGCGCAGACGAGTGCCGGCACGCAGGGTGGCGGTCTGGTTGGCGGCGTCGAGTTCGACCAGACCAGAGCAGCGGTCGAGTTGAACGCGGTGCCCATCGGTGGTGGCCACGGAAGTAAAAGAATGACCGGCCCCCAGCGGGCGCACCGTAGTTCCTTCGGTCTTCGCTGCCTTAATTACCGAGATGACGCCCTCGTCATCGTGCGGCTGATGCATATAGGACGGGGTGCACGACTGAGTGTGAGCCCAATTGTTCCAATGAGACTTGGCAGCAGCTTTCGCCTGCGCACGCCGACGTACGCGTGGTACGCGGGACTCAACTGTAGAGACTGTGAAGCGGGCGTTGTTGCGTGAATTGCTCATGTGAAGATCAATCCCTTTCCTCGGTACGTGGGCCAGTGGGCGATGATGGCGCCATCTCGAACTGCAATGGCTTCTTGTGTGTGTTCGGCTATTTCGCCGGCCTTGGCGTGGCGGAACCACACGGGATCTCCCAGCGAAATTGCATCGGCGGTCTTGCCGAGCAACGGAGTCTGCACCTCACCGGGGCCTTCCTCTGCCGCGTAGCGCAGGCCAGTGGGGTACCAGGGGGTTGGCAACCGATCATCTCCCGCCGGCCCAGAGGCAATTCGACCACCGCCGGACACCGTGATCACGCCTTTCTTAGGGCGTCGCGTCGCCGGCAACACAAACCAGGACGCCGGGCGCAGATTGAATGCGCGATAGTTATCGAACAGTGTTGGTGCCAGGAATCCCGACCCCGCCGCTGCCTCGGTTACTGCGGCTTCGGCGCACGTCGACTCCAACGACCCCGTACCACCGCCGTTGACAAACTCCAGGGGTCCCGCCACTTTCTCGACTGCAGCGACAACCTTCGCGCGGCGCTTTGCCAACTCCTTCTTTGAGACGGCCTGCATCATTCGAATTGCTCGTGCACGCAGGGAGTTTCCGGCATCGCCCACTCCGGCAATGTGCCCCTCATACATCATGATTCCCGCCAGCTGTAGCTCCGGACGGGCAATGATCTGCTTGGCAAACGCCGCTGCCTGCTTCGGCGAGAACAGGCTGGAGCGCAGTGTACCGATATGCACGCCGGGCAGAGGGCGAAAGGACGCATCGACGTCCATGCACACGCGGATTGGCGCATTTTCGCTTGCCGACGGCGCCAGCGCCTCCAGATGTTCGGGACGGTCAACCATTACGCAGATGGCGGCGCGCGCTGCATCATCGTCGGCAAGCTCTGAGATAGCGCGGGCGTCAAGTGTTGGGTAGGCGACGACGATGTCGTCGCTAATTCCTTCTCGGAATAGGTACAGCGCCTCTGCCAGCGAATATGCCAGCACGCCCTGGAAACCGGGGAAGGCCAGGACGTGCGAAATAAGCTGTGGAATGCGAATCGATTTCGAGGCCACGCGGATAGGCATCCCGTTTGCGCGGCGGAGCATATCGCGGGCATTGGCTTCGACCGCCGCGAGGTCGACGACGACTGCAGGAAAGGAAGTGCAGTTAAGCAGCGTGTCGGTAGCTAGTGGCGGGCGGGCTGTCTGGGGCATCTGCGGCGGCAGCGCCTCAGGCAGATGAGACATCGATGTCGGAGCCGGGCGGGATGCGCCCGAGGACTCCGGGGCAGAAGCTCGAGAAAGTTTCATGCCCTAAAACGTAATCATTGGAAACCTGTACTGTCTTTGATTTTGAAAAGAAAGTCAGAATTTCCCAGGTCTGTGCTTTTTAGACCAGCCAGCTGTAGCGGGCTGCATCCATGTTGGAGGTAATGACATCGCCATCGACGAGGTAGCCGGCAGCAACGGGGCGGCGGTCGATGGTTGCAAGAACCTCGTCAAGCTCGGGCTTGGGGAAGTAGGTGAAGTGGCCATCGGAAAGTGGTGCGAACACTGTATTGCTCCTTTGGTTCTTTGCTCGAGGGCAGTGCGTTTTTCTATGGCTGCGAGGGAATATGAGGACTTCCTCACGAACCGTGGTGTTGAGTATTGTCAACTGGTTTTGAAAAGTAAAGGATAGGAAGGGGTGATGTTAAACACATCTTTAGCCATACAAATATCGAGATAAAGGCGTCAATAGCACTAACGCAGGCTGTCAATATGTTGACGAATCGCTGGCGTAGCGGGGTGCCCCTGTTTCGCGAGCATGCCATCTTTCATCACGATGACCCAGTCGGCCATGTTTTCTACATCGGTGGCATTGTGTGTGATGAGTACGACGGTTCGGGTGCCAATGCCATCAGTGATGAGTCGCTGCCAAGACTGTCGGCTAATCGAATCTAACGGCGCAAAAGGCTCGTCGAGTACCAAAACTTCTGGCCGCACCGCCAGAGCACGTGCAAGGGTAGCTTGGGCATTCTGCCCGCCGGACAGCGATGGTACCGGGGTGTTGGAAATAGACTCCAGACCGGCTGCCACCAGAATTTCCTGGGCGCAATCGTGAATAGCAGTGGCTGATTTGGGCACGGAATTCGACTTAGAAAGTAGCGCCATGGCAACTGCTTCCAGCGGGGTCGTCGTAGGAGGAAGTGATTGTTCCTGCGGAACTATCACGACACCACGCTGTCGAAGTGGTAAATCCGAAAGCTCCGTCGTACCCGCATAAACATCAGCGCCTTCCAATGCTCCGGCAATGAGGCCGGCAAGAGTCGACTTTCCGCACCCATTCGGACCAATGACAGCCGTTACTTTCCCCGCGGGGAACTGGTAAGTCTGGTTCTGCCACCGCACCTCGAGATCCTCCGGGCAGCGTGAAGGCAGACAAAGGTGATTTAGGCGCTGGCGGGCCATCGGTTCCAGCCGCACGGGCTTGGGCACAGGGCGACGTCTTAGAGCATAGGGTAATAGCGCGATGACGAGGAAGATCAGCGAAATACCAATCAATAATACGGCGAGCACAAAAGCGCGATCAGGATGAAGCTCCCGCTCCAAATAGATGCTTGAAGTCAGCGTGCGGGTGATGCCTGGGTAGGTGCCTGCGAACGTGACGGTGGTGCCGAACTCGCCAAGCGAACGAGCAAACGACAGCGCAGCTGCGGACAGGATTCCAGGAGTAATGGAAGGCAGAATGATGCGGCGAAAAATTGTGGTCGTCGGAATGCCGAGGCTCTCCGCGGAAATCAGAACTGATTGTTTGAGACTGCCCAGGGACGTATCAATCGCAATGGCAGCGTAGGGGAGAATGACAAAAACGTGAGCAATCACGACCGCCGGAAATGTAAATGGCAGCGGAAGATTTAGGGCTCGCGTGGCGCTGGTGAGCGCAAGACCTGCGACAACCGGAGGCAGCGCCAGTGGTAGAAAAACCAGGAGACGGACAATCCATTGCCCCTTCGGAATGGCATGAATGACCGCGCCAAGTGGAACCGCCAGGATGACCGCAATGAGAGTCGCCTGCATGCCCGCCCACAGGGAAATCTTCAGTGCGTCGATGGTTTCCGGCTCAGCGAGAATGCTGGCGAACTGAGACCACGGCACCTCGGAGAGCAGTGCGGCGACGGGAAACAGCAGAAATACCGGGCACAGCAGTGCAATGAGCCAGACGACGGCTGGCAGCGGGCGAGACGATGGGCGGAAAGAAGTGGGCATAATGACGAAAATCGACTACTGAGTCGCGGAGTCCTCCGTTGCTTCTGTGGCTGGCGTGAAACCGTGGCGTGACCACAGCTGCGCAGACTCGGCGGAGGCGAGATACTTCACCAGTGCCAGGGCGCTTTCTTTTGTGTCACTGTTTTTTACAACAGCAGCCATGATTTCGTTGGCGTGGCTGTCCGCACCCGGGATGTCAAAGACATCGACAGAATCCACGAGAGCCTGTGCGTCGGTGCGATATACCCAACCGGCATCCGCAACGCCAGACAGCACTTTACCTGCGACATCGCTGACAGAATTCTCACGGCTAACCGGAGTGAAATCTAGCCCAAGAGAGGAAATGAGCTCCTCGGCGACTTTCCCACAGGGAACCTTGTGATCACAGGTGACAACCTTCGCTGTGGACAGAGACGCATCCGCTCCGGTGACGTGGGCAGGATTTCCCTTCGGTACGATGAGCACCATCGAGTTAGTGGCAACTTTGGCAGGATTGCTCACGACACCGCGTTCGACGGCCTCGTCCATGGTTGCGCGGTCAGCAGTGATGAGTACATCGCCGGGAGCACCATCTTCCAACTGCTGAAGCAGAGAGCCGGAACCGCCGTTGATGAACGCCAAGTGAGTATCAACGTTCGCCGATTGCGGCAGGTCAGCATTGAGAACTCGAGTGGATGCGGCTCCGAAGACCGTTAGTGTCTCTTTTCCGGAAGCCTGCGATGAGCTCGTCTCTGGTGCACAGGCCGCGCTAGTGACCAATATGGTGGCGGCGGCTGCCAGAACTTTCCTCGAGCTCATCACACAGACTTTCTTAATCAGGCCATCAGCCGCGAATTAGCGACTGTGGCGATCCAACTGCTCCGCGTGGGAACGGATTGGTTCCCAGGCTACCTCTCGGCGCGCCGGGCGAGTGCGGACATCGCGAGAACGGTAGACCACATAGGGGCGGTTAGTGTAGCCAATAGGTGCAGAGAATGCGTGGACCAGGCGAGTAAACGGCCACACGGCGATGATGGTGAAGCCAGCCAGGACGTGCAGCTTAAACTGCCATGGCACATCGGCCATCAGCTCAGGCTGGGCATTGAAAATCATGATTCCACGCAGCCACGGCGAAATAGTTTCGCGGTAGTCGTAGCCATGCGGACCGCCGAATACCTGCAGCGACACCGTCGCGATAGTGCCCGACAGAATTGCCAGGGCCAGCAGCAAATACATCACCTTGTCGGACGTGGACGTCGCCAAGAAAACCGTGCGGTTGACAACACGTCGGTAGATGAGCCCCGCTAGTCCCAACACCACGGCGACTGCGGCAATCGTGCCGGGGATCGTAGCAATCAGGTGGTAGAAACCATCTGAGATGCCCATGGCGCGAGTCCACGATTTCGGAATTGCCAAGCCCATCAGGTGTCCAATGATGACGAACATCATGCCCCAGTGGAACAACGGCGAAGACAGCCGCAGCATCTTTGATTCATAAATCTGCGATGAGTGGCTGGTCCAGCCGAATTGGTCTGTGCGCCAACGCCAGATGATGCCGATGACGAACGCGCTGACGGCCAGCCATGGAAAGGCTGTCCAGAGGAACAGCTCGAAGTTATTCATGACTTAAATCCTTTTAAGTTTCTTGCATGCCGACGTGCGGCAGCGGAGTCCCAAGACCAACGAGTTCAGCCGGGGGACCTGTGCGGATGAGATTGATGTAGGCGTCGATAGTTTCCTGATCGATTTCTGTCAATGACATGCACAGCGCTGTCACCACGTGCGTGTACATGGGGGAGATATCATTCAGCGCGGTTCGCAGAACCTCCAGACCGTCTCGATGGGAAGCGAGCATCTCTGTCACGATGCGGTGACCAGTCGCGTCAGCAAGCGCGCCGGCCTCCAGCACCACGCAGAGGTGGTCTGGGAGCTCTTCGCGCTCCTGCTCAAAGCCCAGTGCAGCCAGTTGCTCCTTGAAGGCAAGGAGCGCTACACCGCGCTGACGTGTATCGCCGACGGAGTAGTACGACAGGTTCATCGAGCACCGACGGCGCTGATCGAAAGTCTCCACATAGTGAGCCTGCAGCTTTTGAAGCGGCATCTCGGCAGCTTCCGTCAAAAATGCACTGAGCTCGTCGCCGACCTCTGCCGGAAGCACAGATAGCTCCCGTGCGACCGCCTCCCACCGCTGTTCAACATTCTCATGTGGGTAGTCCAACAGCAGTGAGCATGCCATGTACAGCAGTTGGCGCTGCTGGTTGGTCAGCAGCACTGACTCTACGAACTGCTCGGGGATACGTCCGAGAAAATTACGTTTGGCCATAGTCTATCCGTTCGGCTTCTTAAACATGGCCTGCGGCCCCTCATCACCCCACGACACCAGAGAAACCTTGCGCGTATCGCCGCTGCCCGTGCCGCAACCGGAACCACATGCCTCCGGTGCACCTTCTCCCGGACCCAAATCGCGGAACTGATTCATCAGCTTCTCCGGGGTGCTGTCGCCGAATGGATCGAGCGACGTAATACCGCGCGGCGTCTCTGGCGAGGTCGTCGGAATGACATAGCGGTCGTCGTACTTGGCGATTGCGAGCAGGTGGTACATGTTGTACAGATCCTCACCCGTCATGCCGACGGCCTGCGCAATCTCCTCCTGCGGTTCTCGCCCGAGGTTGATGTCTCGCATGTAGCTGCGCATCGCCGCTAGACGACGCAACGAGAGTTCCACCGGTCGAGTATCACCAGCCGTGAAGATTCCCGCCAGGTATTCCAGCGGAATTCGCATATTGGACAAGGTGGTCAGCAGCACCTTGTGGTCCTCGCCATCGATGCCGGATGCAGTAATCGAGTCGACAATGGGGGACAGGGGAGGGACGTACCAGACCATTGGCAGAGTGCGGTACTCCGGGTGCAGCGGCAGTGCCAGACCGTAGGTAAAGATCAGGTCATAAATCGGCGACTCCTGCGCGGCTGCAATCCACGATGCTGGGATTTCCTGCTTGTGAGCAGCCTCGATAACTTCTGGATCGTGTGGGTCGAGCAGCAGACTGCGCTGTGCTTCATACAGATCCTGTGGATCTTCCACTGATGCGGCTTCAGCCACGCGGTCAGCGTCGTAGAAGATGACGCCGAGGTAACGCAGCCTGCCGACGCAGGTTTCCGAGCACACGGTTGGCTGACCGACCTCAATACGCGGGTAGCACAGCGTGCACTTTTCTGCCTTACCGGTCTTGTGGTTGAAGTAGACCTTCTTGTAAGGGCAACCGGAGACGCACATGCGCCAACCGCGGCAGCGGTCCTGGTCGACCAGCACAATGCCGTCTTCTGTGCGTTTGTACATCGCGCCCGATGGGCAGGAAGACACACAGGTCGGGTTCAAGCAGTGCTCACAGATGCGAGGCAGGTAGAACATGAAGGTATCTTCAATGTTCTTCTTGACCTCCAGGTTCATCTGTTGCAGCGTGGGGTCACTATCCACCGTCTCAGTCGATCCGCCGAGGTTGTCATCCCAGTTTGACGACCACTTGACTGTGTCGATGGGACGACCATCCAGCTGTGAAACTGGGCGAGCAGTCGGTTGAGTCTTCTGCCCACGCGGTGCCGACAGCAACTTTTCGTATTCGTAGGACCAGGGCTCGTAGTAATCTTCGATGCCCGGCAGTAGCGGATTGTGGAAGATGGTAGCCAGCTTCTTCAAGCGACCACCGGCCTTGGGCTTGAGCTTGCCATTGCTGGTGCGTTCCCAGCCGCCCTTCCACTTCTCCTGGTCTTCCCAGGTGCGTGGATAGCCGACACCAGGGCGGGTCTCCACATTGTTAAACCAAATGTATTCAGTGCCTTCGCGGTTGGTCCATGCCTGCTTACAGGTCACAGAACAAGTGTGACAGCCAATGCACTTGTCCAGGTTCATGACCATCGCGATTTGTGCCATGACGCGCATTAGAACTTAACCTCCTGGCTGCGACGACGAATGCGGGTTACCTCATCGCGGTTATTACCGGTTGGGCCGATGTAGTTGAAGCCGTAGGTGATGTGTCCGTAGCCGCCGGCCACATGCAAAGGCTTGATCATGATTCGAGTCAGCGAGTTGTGAGTACCACCGCGGCGACCCGTGTGCTCATTGAGCGGTGTACCAGTGGTGCGTTCCTGCGCGTGGTTCATAATCGCCGTTCCCTCAGGGATACGGTGCGTGACAATCGCGCGTGCTGAGACCACACCATTGCGGTTGTAGAGCTCAATCCAGTCATTGTCGGCCACACCAATCTTCTCGGCATCCTTGGCGGACATCCAGACAACCTGACCACCTCGCGAAATCGACAACATGTGCAGGTTGTCGAAGTATTGCGAGTGAATCGACCACTTATTGTGTGGTGTCAGGTAGCGAACTGTGACCTCTGGGTCACCTGACTCTCCGGTCAGCAGCTCACCTGGGCCAACTTCACCATTGAGGTGGAGACGGTCGAGCGGTGGGCGGTAAATCGGCAGCGCCTCGCCGTAGTCCAGGAACCAGTCGTGGTCGAGGTAGTAGTGCATACGACCGGACAGCGTGTGCCACGGCTTGTCGTAGGCCAAGTTGATGGAAAACGCGGTGTAGCGCTTACCGTCCTTCTTGATGCCCGTCCACTCCGGCGATGTGATGACCTCCGTTGGGCGCTCCTTCACCGAGTCCCACTTGATGTGAGTCTGTTCGGAGCCACTGACCAGGTCGGTCATATCTGCACCGACGCGCTTGCCCTGGTTGCGGAAGCCCTCGAGGGAGACCTCACCATTGGAGACACCGGAGAGATGCAGAATCATCTCGGCAGCCTTGATGGCCGAGTCCAGCTTCGGTCGCTTACCCGCCGACTCTGTCATCGACGTGCCGTTGATAATGGCCAATTCCTTGGCCTGCTTGGATACGTCGTACGCGGTGCCGTGTGTGCCTGTACCAGCCTTTTCCGTCAATGGGCCAAAGTGCGTCCACTTCTCAAAGACCTTGGTGTAGTCCCGCTCGACCGGAATGAGCTTGGCCATGGTCTTGCCAGGCACAAGTCCCTCAGTATCCATATCCGGGACAATGCCGTTTGGCATGTTCAGCTCGTCAGGACTGTCGTGGCCAAGTGGGGCAGTGATGACATCCGTCTGTGTGCCCAGCCACTTTTCCGACATGGCGGACAGAGATGCAGACAGGTCGCGGAAGACCTCGAAGTCACTGCGTGCCTCCCACGGCGGGTTAATCGCCGCATTGAAGGAGTGGATGAACGGGTGCATATCCGTTGTCGACAGATCGTGCTTCTCGTACCAGGTGGCCGCCGGCAGAATAATGTCGGAGACCAACGTGGTGGAGGTATTGCGGAAATCCGTCGTCAGCATTAGATCGAGCTTGCCCTCTGGGGCCTGATTACGCCAGACAATAGAGGCTGGACGCTCGCCCTCTGGCAGCTCCGTCGCTGTGGCATCGGAGTCCACGCCGAGCATGTGACGCAGGAAGAACTCCGTTCCCTTGGCCGAAGACCCCATAAGGTTCGTACGCCAATTGAGCAGGATTCGTGGGAAGTTCACCGGATTATCCGGATCTTCTGCCGCAAACTTCATCCGACCGGACTCCAACTCATCGACGATGTAATCCGAGACGGCCATGCCCTTGGCCTCCGCCTCGTCGGCAAGCAGTAGCGGATTGCGGTCGAACTGCGGGTATGCGGGCATCCAGCCGCGCTTCATGGCCTCGACCAGGGTCTCAGACGTGAACTTGTCGTCCACAGCGCCGTGGCTAGCCAGCGGCGAGGCCAGGCGATTAGCGCGAGTGTTGTCATAACGCCACTGGTCGGTGGTCAGATAGTAGAAACCCGTGGTAATCATCTGACGCGGTGGGCGCTGCCAGTCCAGGGCGAATGCGTACTGTGCCCAGCCATTCATTGGGCGCAGCTTCTCCTGTCCGACGTAGTGAGCCCAACCGCCACCGTTGATGCCCTGGGTGCCACACATGGAGGTCAGCGCCAGGAAGGTGCGGTAAATGCTGTCGGCGTGGAAGAAGTGGTTGACGCCAGCGCCCATGATGATCTGGCTACGGCCGCCAGAGTCAGCAGCATTCTGGGCAAACTCACGCGCGATTCGGATCGCAGCGTTTGCCGGTACACCGGTGAGCTCCTCCTGCCATGCCGGAGTACCCGGCACGGCAGCATCCTTGAAGTCCACCGGCCACTGACCAGGCAGATTCAGATCTTCGCGGTTTACGGCGTAGTGCGCCAGCATGATGTCGTAGACCGTGGTGACAAGACGCTTGCCGACGCGCCGGGCGGGGACACCTCTATGAACAATTCCGGCACCGATTGGGCCGTTTTCCTCGGATTCACCCAGGCCAGGCAGGTCAAAGCGCGGGAAACCCACCTCGACCGATTCGAAGCCGTCGGTCACATCCGCTACTGACATCACCGGGTCGACGTTGTCCAAGCGGAGGTTCCACTTGCCCTCGCCATCGTCGCCGTAGCGGTCAGCGAGAGTTCCGCCTGGGTCAACGACCTTGCCATCGGCTTCCATCATCAGCAGACGGTGCGTCGCATTCTGCGAATCGTGCAGAGCCGCATCCTCGATATTGGATGCAGTGAGGAATTTACCGGGTACGAAGGTGCCGTCGTCACGCGCGTCGAGCTCGACCAGGAATGGGGCATCAGTGTACTTGCGCATGTATTCGAGGAAGTACGGCGTCTTCTGCTCGACGTGGAAGGACTTCAAAATGACATGTCCCATGGCGAAGGCCAGTGCGCCATCGGTACCTGGGTTGATGCGCATCCACTCGTCGGCGAACTTCGTGTTATCAGCGAAATCGGGGCTGACGACGACAACCTTGGTGCCGTTGTAGCGAGTCTCGACCATGAAGTGGCTATCCGGAGTACGGGTAACTGGAATGTTCGAGCCCCACATCATCAAGTAGCTGGAATTGAACCAGTCACCGGACTCTGGAACGTCGGTCTGGTCGCCGAAGGTCTGTGGTGATGCCGGTGGCAGGTCGGCGTACCAGTCGTAGAAGGACAGCGCGACGCCACCAATCATCTGCAGGAAGCGAGTACCTGCGCCGTAAGAAACCTGCGACATAGCTGGGATGACGGTGAAGCCAGCAATGCGGTCCGGGCCGTACTGGCGAATGGTGTAAACGTGGGCAGCGGCCGCCATTTCGATTGCTTCCTCATACGGAATGCGGATGAGACCGCCCTTGCCGCGCTGGCTGACGTAGCTCTTGCGCTTCATTGGGTCTTCCACTATGGAACGCCAGGCCAACACCGGGTCGCCGAGCTTTTTCTTTGCATCGCGGAACATCTCTACCAGCACACCGCGCGCGTATGGGTAACGAATGCGCGTCGGTGAGTAGGTGTACCAGGAAAACGATGCACCACGCGGGCAGCCGCGGGGCTCGTACTCCGGCATATCAGGACCAGTGGTGGGGTAGTCAACTGCCTGCGACTCCCATGTAATGACGCCGTCTTTGACATAGACCTTCCACGAACAGGAACCAGTGCAGTTCACACCGTGCGTGGAACGGACCATCTTGTCGAAGGACCAGCGGTTGCGGTAGAACTCATCGGCGCCACGGCCACCTTGGAGGAACAGTTGCTGACCGGACTCAGAGACTTTGCCCTTGCGGAGGAAGCTGCCAAAACGCAGTAGTGAGTTGGCTTGGTTGGAGCTAGAACCGGTGTGAGATGGAGAGGAATCTTGTGCCATGGGAATTTTCCTAATTAGTAATTAACCGGGGAACGGAGCGTTCGGACGGGCGTAGTAGATCCACACCAGCACGGTCGTGAAAGCGAAGAAGACCACGCAGCCCCAGAAGAAAGCCACCGGAGCCATTACGGAGAGCAGCACACCGACGATGAACGGACCAAAGGCGCCGATTGCACCGGTCCAACCAATAACGCCACCAGCCTGACGCTTCGGCAGAATCATCGGCATCTGTTTGAAGGTGCCGGCGTTACCCAGGCCAGTGAAGAAAAACATGATCAGCATCGAGCCCAGGAACCAGCCATACTCATCCGGGCTGTCTGGGGTCAGGAAGATAGCCGCAACACCAGTGAAAATGGTCATGCCCGCACAACCGATGAAGGTCCAGATTGCGCCACCGAACTTGTCACACAGAGGACCCCAGAGGGCGCGGACGAGAGCACCAATCAGCGGGCCAAGGAAGGCGTACTTGGCGCCCTGTGGTAGATCGGCCAGGGCATAGGTCTCAGCGAACTTGGAGTTGGCACCGAAGACATCATTAGTCAGCAGCGCCAGCTGGGCAGCAAAACCGGAGAAGGCTCCGAAAGTCACCAGATAGACGATGGTGAGGATCCAGGTGTTCTTATTGCCGAAAATGTCAATCTGTTCGCGGAAGTTTGCGCGGATCGGCACATCCTTCAGCATCGTCCACGCGACAATGCCCATGATGATGGTCCAGGGAACCAGGACAATGGCTGGGTTATAGACGAATACGTCGTGGCCTTCATCAGTGCGCATTGGCGCGACGAAGCCAAGGCCAAGCAGGCTGAAGCCCATGAGCCACGGGCCGACCAGCTGAATCAGCGAAATGCCGAAGTTACCGATACCCGCCTGAATACCCAGTGCTGTGCCGGACATGTGCTTGGGGAAGAAGTAACCGGTCGATGGCATGAAGCCGGAAAAGACACCGCCGCCGATACCGGAGAGGAAGGACAGCGTCAGCAGCCACCAGTATGGAGTGTCAGTGTTCTGAACTGCGAAGTACCAGCCCAGCATCGGGATAACGAACAGGAACGACGACAAGGTGACCAGCTTGCGGGTACCGATAATCGGTGGCAAGAACATGAACACCAGGCGGAAAAGACCGCAGGATAGGCCGGCAATAGATGTCAGCCAATACAGCTGGCCAGCGGTGAGATCGAAACCGATCCGGTTGAGCATCGGCGCGATTGCGGAGACCAGGTACCAGGTCGCAAAGCCGATAATCAGCGCGATGGTGGAAATCGTTAGCGTCTTCCACGCAATTTTGGAATCCCAGTGTGCTGGATCTTCGGGATCCCATCCCTTGATGACTTTGCCGCTTGTGTCCAGAGGTTCCAGCTCTGCGGCCGCATTTGGTGTAGAAATTTTCCTTACCTCTTCCTTGGCGAAGTGAAGAATGGAGAAATTGAAGAATTAAACAACAAAGTTGTTGCGAAAATGTATCGAATTTATATTGAAGAAAGTAGGGAATCTTGGTGTAAAAATAGAAAAATAATGTAATGCGTATCTAGGATAATTATTATAGTCCAGTGGTTGCAGGCTTGCGCACGTGATTAAGTCTGACGTGGAAAGCCCAGTTCAACAACTATTTGCTGCCTACTAACGGGGGTGTGTATTTTTAGAATCTTATGTGTCGGACTCTGTTATTGAGCACAATTAAAAGCAGTTGAAAAGATTGAACGATGCTCGAAAGGGGTTAATGATGTATGAGTCCAGTTCAGCAGGTCAGAGTGGCGAGCGATTCAATACTGCCGTAATTGTCTATGACGATCGCATTAAAAGCGGGGAAAGAACAGATAAATTCGCCGCACGTATATCGGACTATCCTCTCAATGCCGTGAGCTATACGGTCATCGAAGAAGACGCGGAGAAGTTCCGCGCAGCATTGACTGCAGCACTCAATTCACAGGCCCGAGTGATTCTCACCCTTGGTGGAACGGGACTGCGCGCCGCCAATCGAGTCCCCGATGTCACCAAGGAATTTATCGACAGAGAACTGACCGGACTGGAAACGCAGATTCTGCTGGTCGGGTTGGAAAACACCTCTCGCGCGGGCCTTTCGCGTGCGGTTATAGGCACCACCGATACCAGGAAACTCATCGTTAATTGCCCGAGTAGCAGCGGTGGCATCAAGGACACGCTCGGCGTAGTCATTCCGCTGCTAGAGCCAATTTTCGACCAGCTCGATGAAACTGACTAAGCCACTGCAAACCTTCTACTTAGCTGCATCATCACCGAGGAGTCTCGCGCGCAACTGCGCCACATCCGCCGGCGTATCGTAGTCTTGCGCGCACCAGTGCTGCTCGGCGCTAGTCAGCTGGATAGGCGTTGCCGACGCCTCGCGAATCAGTCGGCGAACCGACACATCGCGAGTGCTCGGAAGCCGCTGAAGGGCACGCGCCAGCTCGCCCTTTCGCCACAGCGCACAAAGCGGTTCACCGTCGACGACTACGAGACCCGTGCTTTGCGACGTGGTTTCTACCTCTAGGTCAATCTGTTGCCATTTGTGCCACAGCGCCTCTAACAGGCGTGAGGTAAAAGGCGCGTCCACAGCGGTGACAAAAACAAAGTCGTTTTCAGTACTGAAGGTGCCAGCATCAGCATCAGCATCAGTAGCTTGCAGGGATGCCAGCCCAGCTTCAATGCCTGCGACCGGGCCACCATACGGTGGGTTTTCGCACGTTACGCGCACAGAAGACGGAACGGATAAATCCTTTGGCGTAACCACCACAACACGGCCTACGGTGGGCTGAGTCTGAAGTTCAGCCAGGCAGAGGTCAATCATCGTGTGCCCGCCAATGCGAACTTGTGCCTTATCCGCACCCATACGACGGCTCTCGCCACCGGCAAGGACAATGGCATCGCAACGAAAATCGGTGTCCGGTGTCGCGAATGATTCGGTACCTGGCATGGTGCTCTCGCTACAACGTCCGTGACCAGTCGCCGGAGCGACCGCCGGACTTGGCAACAATTCCACACTTGCGGATGTACGCCGAGCGGTCTACGCCCTTGACCATGTCAATGACATTGAGGGCGGCAATGGAAACGGCGGTCAGGGCTTCCATCTCCACGCCGGTGCGATCGGCCGTGCGAACTGTGGCCCTGATAGCTACGTGGTCTTCGCAAATTTCCAGATCCACGGAGCAACCATGAACACCGATGGTGTGTGCTAGCGGCAGCAATTCGGGTACTTTTTTTGCGCCGGAGATACCCGCAATGCGAGCAATTGCCAGAACGTCTCCCTTAGGGACGGAGCCGTCGTTAAGCGCACGGAGAATTTCGGGTGAGCAGGCGACTTCGCCGATGGCGGTGGCGGTGCGGTTGGTCGGCCTCTTCTCTGTGACGTCGACCATGTGTGCCTCACCGCGGGAGTCGAGGTGGGTGAGGGTAGGGGCGGTGGAGTTGGTGCTGTCGGTCATAGTGAGGAATTCCTGTCAGAAAATCGTAAAAGGTTTAGGAGAGGAGGACACGGACGGTGTCGCCAGTGTGCAGCTGGTCTTCCTGATTGATTAGGCAGAGCCCATCGAGTTCGACAAGCGAGCCAACGAAGTGAGACCCAAGAGTCGTGCCGGAATACGGTGTCGCCACGGCGCCGTCGGCGGAGTAACTCATTCGAACTGGGACCGCGACGTTACGACCGAATGGGCGTGGGATAGGGAAGTCAGCACCTGCGATAGCGTCCACAAACGGGCGGTTGAACAGTGAAGTTGTCGGCGCTAGTCCGCGCAGGGCATCAATCGCGGGCTTGCAGAAAAGCTGAAAGCTCACCCAAGCGGCAACGGGATTACCTGGCAGGCAGAGCAGCACTGCTTCATTCCACTTACCGACACCTTGCGGTTTGCCCGGCTTCATATTGATGGGCCCAAACCAAATGTCGCGCTTTTCACCGGCATCACGAGTGACATCAAATGCGCCCACTGAAACGCCACCAGTTGTAATGATGAGGTCGTGGTCGGCGGAAAGCTGATCGAGCAGCTCGGCGAAAGCCGTGGGGTCATCCGAACAGTGTGAGACAGTCGGGGTCAGCGGGGAAGGAATGTACTGGGCGCACAACTGCGCAATCATTGGCAAGTTGGAATCCGGCAACTGACCAGCCTGCAAGTCTGCCGTTGGCGACACCACCTCATCACCAGTGCTGATAACGGCTATGTGAAGCGGCGAGTAAACCTGTACGTTTTTTACACCTGTAGAGATAAGAGCAGCTGTTGTCCCGGCATCGATGACGGTACCGGCAGGAGCAGTCATCGCACCCGGAGCAATATTCGTGCCTTGACGACGAATATGATCGCGCTCGGGATTATAGGAATAAACAGTAATTTCGCTTGGCAGTGGTACTGGACCTGGCGCGATATTGGTGTCTTCCACCGGAATAACATAAACGTCAGCCCCATCAACGACGGGGGCACCAGTCATAATGCGCTGCGCAGTGCCGGCAGCAACCGGCTTTGGCGCATCACCTGCGGGAATATCACCCGATACCGGCAGCGTCCATGGTCCCTCACCAGCCAAATCGGCTTTATTCACCAGGTAGCCGTCCATCGCCGAGTTTGAAAATGGCGGAACCGGAAGACCAGCGATGGCATCTTCGGCTAGCACCAATCCGGCCGCATCAGCAATGGGGAGTGTGACAGTTGCACGTGGCTGACAATAGGAGACCACGTCACGCAAATACTCTTCGATGGGCTTCACTGATTAACCTCCGATTGCTGACATATTTCGCTTGGGCTGCAAGAACCCGGGCTCATCAATGCCATGACCTGGCAGTTTTGCCCACGTATTCCGACGCCATGCGGCAATAACCTCATCATCCGTGCCGCCCGCGCGCATGACATCGCGCAGCGACACCTCCGAATTGGCGAAAAGACAATTTCGAACAGCACCATCCGCAGTAATGCGTGTGCGGTCACAATTTCCACAAAACGGCTGCGTCACAGATGCGATGACGCCAATTTTTCCGTTGAGCTCGGAATTCTTGCGGCTGGTTGCCTGCCAAACTTCCGCCGGCGCGGAACCCCGCGGAGTTTCCGCTGGGGAAAGCTCAAATTCCGTTTCCAGCGTCGCCAAAATATCTTCGCGCTTGACCATAATGTCGCGATCCCACTGCGCCGGTGGGCCAAGCGGCATTTGTTCAATAAAACGCAGCTCTAGCCCCTTAGCCAGGCAATAATTGGCCAGCTCTTTAAGCTCAGCGCCATTATTAACGCCGGGCATGACGACGGAATTTACCTTCACGGGCTGCAACCCGGCTGCAACTGCGGCATCGAGGCCTGCGAGAACGTCGTCAAGCCGATCGCGCCTGGTCAGCGAAGAGAATACCTCTGAATTTACCGAGTCCAGCGATACTGTGACGCGATCCAGACCAGCATCTTTCAGCGACTGCGCTCGGTGAACCAGGCCGAGCCCGTTAGTGGTAATTGCGGTGGAGACTGGTGTCGCTGCGATGAGCTTTTCCAACGATTTGCGAAGTAGCGGTTCACCGCCGGTAAACCGCACCATGGTGATACCGAGCCGTGAGGTGGCAATCCGAATGAGACGGATTATTTCCTCGTCGGTGAGGATGTCGTCCCGGCGAATCCAATCTGCGCCTTCTTCCGGCATGCAATAAACACAGCGCAAATTACAGCGATCAGTAAGTGAGAAGCGAAGGTCACGAATGGTTCGCTCGAATTTATCCGTCATCGGTTCGACCGCATTTGCTGATTCCGTCACAGTATTCCTCCTCTCACATTGAGTATTCCGGTAACTCCACGTTGCATCATAAGTTCAATTGCCATGGCCGACCGCATTCCCGAGGCGCAGTAAACAATGGCGGGGCTTGGCAGTTTGTATTCTTCATCTGCGCGAATTGTGCTGAGTGGAATATTGCGCGCCCCTTCGAGGTGCCCTTCGGCAAATTCTGCTGGTTCACGGACATCAATCAGTGGCAGGTCCGTGGCCTGTGCCTCAGCTGCATCGCGAACACTGGGAATTTCGTTTGTTACCGGCCCTGTGCGTTTCACGTTGGTCGTAACCTCCGGATTAGCGGCAAGGGGGAAGTACCGCCAGTTCGAATGTAATCCATCGAAATAGCCGACTTTTCCAATCATTGGTGTGCCAACACCGCTGATAATTTTGATGACCTCCAGAGCCATTGTCGTACCGACAATTCCCACAATCGGCCCCAAAACACCTGCTTGAGCGCAGTTGGGAACTTGTCCTGCCGCCGGCGGCTGAGGATAGAGGTCTTCATAAATGGGGCCATGTCCTGCCCAGAAAACGGACATTTGTGCATCGAATCCGAGAATTGAGCCCCACACATGCGGAATCTCAGCCTGTGCGCACGCGGCGGAGACAATATGGCGAGTAGCGAAGTTATCGCTGCCATCAAAAACCACATCTGCGCGAGCGCACAATTCCCTGGCAAATTTCCAGTCCAGGCGGCGAGCGTGCGTTTCAACCGCCATGTCGGGATTAATTGCCGCAATATGTGCGCCAGCGGAATCGACCTTATTTTTCCCAATATCGTCGGTGGTGTGAATAATCTGGCGATGCAGATTACTCAGTTCCACCACGTCATCGTCGACAATCGTGATGTGGCCAATTCCCGCAGCTGCGAGATATTGCAGTGCAGGTGAGCCGAGGCCACCTGCACCAATGCACAGCACATGGGCCTCGGCCAAGGCTTTTTGCGCGCTCAGCCCGAAACCCGGAAGAGATACCTGGCGGCGATATCTGTCAGAAAGTGCCAGGTCAGAGCTAGAAAGTTTAGAATTCGTCATAACAGTTCACTGATAGTCCGCAATCTATGAAGTGATGTTCTCATCGAGGCCGACCCAGGTGGAACGTCCGTCGACAAGCACTTGCTCCTTCCAAACGGGCACTTCGGCTTTGACGCGGTCGGCAATTCTGCTGCAGGCGCGGAATGCATTTTCGCGGTGCGCAGATGCAGCCAGGACGCAAAATGCTAATTCGCCAATTGCCAGTTTGCCGATGCGATGAGCTACCCACAGGCGCACGTCGGGGAAATCATCAGCGACGAATTGGACGACTTCAGCCATAAACTTCTGTGCATCTGGGTGCGCGGTATAAGTCAGCGATTCCACGCTATAGCCATTGTCATGATTGCGAACAATGCCATCGAAAGTAACTAGAGCGCCCATTTCATCAGTGACAATCTGCTTTATAGCAGTCGCTGCAAGTGGTTCCAGGCAATCGTCGTGTAGAATCACGTCGAGAATACAGCCAGAATTGTGGGTGGTCATTGCGCTATCCGTTTCCTCGGTGAGCAAGGTCAACAATGTGGTGGACAATGGGGCTCAGCACGGCAATTCCGTCTTTTACCGCTCCTGATGAGCCCGGCAATGTCATGACAAATGTCGAGCCGGCAATTCCCGCCACACAGCGGGAAAGAATTGCAGTTGGTGTCGATTCCAATCCGCGCGCCCAAAAAGCGTAGGAAACTCCCGGCATTTCTTTTGTGATGTGAGGCGCGACGGCCTCCACTGTCAAATCGTCCGGAGTGATGCCCGTGCCGCCAGTGGTAAGCAATACATCTGGCGCATCATCAGCGGGTGTCAGAATCCGAGCCACAGTATCCGCGATATCGGCGTCAGCGACGACCACCGGCGCTGGCGTGGAAAAGCCTTCGCTTCGAAGGAATTTGACCAGCACGGTTCCCGTTTTATCTTCGTATTCTCCGCTAGCGGCGCGGGTAGAAGCGACAACAACAATTGCTGAGCGCTTATCCGCATCCGTGTTCGTCTCCGATGAGCTCGACGAGGAGCAGGGAACATGCGAGTTTGTCATGACAGTCCTTCACGCCAATCGGGATAAAATAACGTTTTCGAGACTACCGATACTCCGCAGTGTGAGGGCGTCTCCGAAAGGCGCTGTTCAACACCGCAAGTATATTAGTATTTAATATACGCAATTATTTGATCGCTGATTGTGTAAGGCAGTGGAATTCAATGATTCAAGTTCGCTTGTACGCCGCCGCAATGGCAGCAGTTGGAAAAGAGTCCGTGCAGCTGGAAGGCAACTACGCCACTGTCGCTGACGTTATTGCCGAACTAGCTCAGCGCTTCCCGGGCACCACAGACTCAGGGCTAACACTGAGTCAGGTTGCGGAGCAGTGTTCTTTCCTCGCCGACGGCAAGCGCATCGACACGTCTGCCAGTGTGAGCGGAATCGAAACTCTTGACGTGTTGCCGCCATTTGCCGGGGGATAACAGGCGCGGCGAGACTGTCGTCGTCAAGCTTGACGACGGCGTGGGCGGCGGAGCCTTTCTGATCAGCGGTGTTCGAAGGAATCGTGTTCAATCCGGGGGATTGTCTACAATCTGGACTCATGGCTAACTCCTCCTTCGTGCACCTCCACAATCACACCGAGTATTCCATGCTCGACGGTATGGCGAAGATTGATTTGCTTGCCGACGAGGTTGCGCGACAGGGAATGCCTGCGGTCGGTGTCACCGACCACGGCAATATGTTTGGCTCAAATGCTTTCTATCGGCAGATGAAGTCCAAGGGCGTCAAGCCGATCATCGGCATTGAGGCCTATATGGCGCCGGAGAGTCGCTTCAACAAAAAGCGCATTCAGTGGGGTGAGCCGCATCAGCGTCGAGATGACGTCTCGGGTCGCGGTTCCTACTTGCACCAGACCATGTTGGCAGCGAATGCGCAGGGTCTGCGGAACCTGTTCTACCTGTCGTCGATGGCGTCGTATGAGGGACAAATTAGTAAGTACCCGCGAATGGATGCGGAGTTGGTGGCGGAACGCGCCGAGGGCATTATCGCAACCACTGGGTGTCCGTCGGGTGATGTGCAGACGCGTCTGCGCCTGGGGCAGTTCGACGAGGCTCTGCAGGCTGCCGGTATGTGGCAGGACATCTACGGCAAGGAAAACTACTTCCTTGAACTGATGGATCACGGGCTGGATATTGAGACCCGTGTGCGCAGTGAGCTACTGGAGATTGGCCGGAAGCTGAACTTGCCGCCACTGGTTACGAATGACTGCCACTACGTTACCCGTGACCAGGCCAAGGCTCACGAGGCCATGCTCTGTGTGCAGACGGGCAAGACGCTCAATGACCCGGACCGGTTTAAGTTCGACGGTGATGGCTACTTTATTAAGTCCGCCGAAGAAATGCGCGCGACCTGGGATCATCTAGTTCCGGGTGCCTGCGATAACACGCTGCTCATCGCGGAACGCGTCGAGGACTACGACGAGCTGTGGGAAGAGCACCCGCACGACCGCATGCCGAAGGCGGACGTTCCGGAAGGGGAAACGCCGACGACATGGCTGCACCACAACGTGATGGAGGGGCTGCGCAAGCGCTTTGAGGGCCGCGAGGTACCGGAGGAGTACATCCGGCGCGCGGAGTACGAAATTGAGGTTATTGACGGTAAGGGCTACCCGTCGTACTTCCTTATCGTCGCGGAGCTGATTCGGCATGCCCGTGAGGTAGGAATCAAGGTTGGTCCGGGGCGTGGTTCCGCTGCCGGTTCTCTGGTTGCATACGCGACGTGGATCACCAATATCGACCCGATTGAGCACGGCCTTCTCTTCGAGCGATTCCTGAACCCAGAGCGTCCGTCCGCGCCGGATATCGATATCGACTTCGATGACCGCCGCCGCGATGAAATGATTCGCTACGCGGCCGATCGCTGGGGCGAAGACAAGGTAGCGCAGGTGGTCACCTTCGGTACGGTGAAGACCAAGCAGGCTCTGAAGGACTCGGCGCGTGTGCAGTTCGGTCAGCCGGGTTACCAGATTGCAGACCGCATTACTAAGGCGCTGCCACCTGCGATTATGGCTAAGGACATTCCGCTGAGCGGTATTGTCGACCCGGAGCACCCACGCTACGGCGAGGCCGCCGAGGTCCGACAGCTTATTGAAACCGATCCGGATGTGGCTCGAATTTACGAGACGGCTCGTGGTCTCGAAGGCGTCGTTAGGCAGACCGGCGTGCACGCCTGTGCCGTGGTGATGGCGTCGGTGCCACTTTTGGATCACATCCCCATGTGGAAGCGACAGGCTGACGGCGCGATCATCACTGGCTGGGACTATCCGGCGTGTGAGGCTATCGGTCTGTTGAAGATGGACTTCCTAGGTCTTCGAAACCTGACGGTTATCGGTGACTGTATTGAGCACATCAAGTCCAACCGAGGCGAGACAGTTCTGCTCGATGACCTTCAGACCGATGATCCGAAGGTCTATGAGCTGCTGTCGCGCGGCGACACCCTCGGTGTGTTCCAGCTCGATGGTGGCGGCATGCGTGAGCTGCTCAAGCGCATGCAGCCAACGGGCTTTGACGACATCGTGGCTTCGCTGGCGCTGTACCGTCCGGGACCGATGGGTGTGAACGCGCACTTTGACTACGCGGATATTAAGAATGGTCGCAAGCCTTATAACGCCATCCACGCGGAACTGGATGAGCAGCTGAAGGAAATCCTGGAAGAAACACACGGCCTGATCGTGTACCAGGAGCAGATCATGAAAATCTCGCAAAAGCTGGCGAATTACACCGCGGGCCAAGCAGATGGTTTCCGTAAGGCCATGGGTAAGAAGAAGCCCGAGGTGCTGGCCAAGGAGTTCGTGAACTTCGAAGGCGGCATGTTGGAAAATGGTTTTTCCAAGGATGCTGTCCAGAAGCTGTGGGATATTATTCTGCCCTTCGCCTCGTACGCGTTTAACAAGTCTCACGCGGCGGGCTACGGCCTGGTGTCCTATTGGACCGCGTACTTGAAGGCCAACTACACCGCTGAGTACATGGCGGCGCTGTTGACCTCGGTGGCGGATGATAAGAACAAGCTGGCTATTTATCTGTCGGACTGTCGCCACCTTGGCATTAAGGTGCTGCCGCCGGATGTCAATGAGTCGGGTATGGATTTCGAGCCGGTCGGTGAAGATATTCGCTTCGGCCTCGGCGCTATCCGCAACGTTGGCCATGATGTGGTCGCGTCGATTGTGAAGACGCGCGAGGAGAAGGGCAAGTTCACGTCCTTCTCGGACTACCTGGACAAGATTGAAACGCTGCCATGTAACAAGCGCATCACCGAGTCGCTGATTAAGGCTGGCGCTTTCGACTCGCTTGGGCACCCACGAAAGGGCCTTGCGCTCATTCACGAAGAAGCCATTGACTCGGTGCTGTCGACCAAGAAGGCTGCAGACAAGGGACAGTTCGACCTGTTTGCTGGCTTTGGTGGCGAAGAGGACACCGGTTCGGAGAGCATCTTTGAAATCCGTGTGCCGGATGAAAAGTGGGATCGCAAGCACGAGCTGACCCTGGAACGAGAAATGCTGGGCCTCTATGTCTCCGGTCATCCACTCGATGGGTTCGAAGAATCGCTGGCCGCACAGACCGATACCGCTTTGACCACGGTCGTCGGTGGGGAGGTCGCTAACAACACCGAAATCACTATTGGTGGCATTGTCTCCAGCGTTGACCGCCGCGTGAATAAGAACGGTCAGCCCTGGGCGATTATCGGTATTGAGGACCACAACGGCGCGCGCGTGGAAGTCATGGCTTTTGCTCGTACATACGCGATGATTGCCACCAGCATTGCTGAAGACGCCATCGTGCTTATTCGTGCTCGTGTTCAGTACCGCGATGACCGCATGAGTGTGGTCTGTGATGACCTGAAGCTGCCGGATCTCGGCCGCAATGGCTCCACGTCGGCGCCGCTGCGTCTGACCATGCGCACTGATCAGTGCACACCGGAGATGATTGCCAAGCTGAAGTCAGTCCTGTTGGACAATCCCGGCGACTCGGACGTCTACCTCAAGCTTGTCGACGGTGATTCCCACACCACTTTGGTTCTCGGCGAGCACTTGCGGGTCGACCGGGACGCCAGCTTGATTGGTGATCTGAAGGCGACGATTGGGGCCAGCATTTTGGGGTAGCTCATCGCGGCCCTGATTGTCGCAACCGATTGTATGACCGAGTAGAGTCATAGCTCATGAGTGAGAATTCTGTGCCTGCTTCCCAGACCGAACGCCGACTTGTCCACGCGGCCGATATTCAGATTGCGCAGGCACGAATTTCTTCGGTTATTGCGGCCACTCCGCTGCAGTTCAGCCCACGTCTTTCCGAAATCACCGGCGCTAAGGTATTCCTCAAGCGGGAAGACCTCCAGGACGTGCGCTCGTACAAGATTCGCGGTGCCTACAACGCCATGGTTCAGGTCACCGACGAAGAGCGGGCAGCAGGCGTCGTTGCGGCATCTGCAGGAAACCACGCTCAAGGCGTGGCATATGCCTGCCGTCAGCTGGGTATTAAGGGGCGCATCTATGTGCCCAATGCCACGCCGAAGCAGAAGCGCGACCGTATCGCTTACCACGGCCGCGATGCCGTTGAAATTGTCGTTGTCGGAGACTCCTTCGATGAGGCCGCCGCTGCTGCTCGTGCCGACGCACAGCGCACTGGTGCCACCATGGTGGAGCCATTCGACTCTTTCAACACCATCGTCGGACAAGGCACTGTCGCAGCTGAAATCATTGCGCAGCTCTCCGGTCAGGGGTTGACTCTGGATACCATCTGCGTACCGGTCGGCGGCGGTGGCCTGCTCAGCGGTGTCACCTCTTACCTGTCGGATATGTCGCCGAACACCCAGGTCATGGGCGTGGAACCTGCGGGCGCGGCCTGCATGCGCGCAGCCCTGGAGAACAACGGCCCGATTACGTTGGGGCACACCGATCCGTTCGTCGACGGCGCCGCGGTGGCCCGCTTTGGTGACCTACCCTGGCACATCCTGGAGGCCAACCGCAACCGCGTTCATCCGATGATTGCGCCGGAAGGTGCCGTCTGTGAGGCCCAGTTGGATCTCTACCAGAACGAAGGGATTATCGCGGAGCCCGCCGGTGCGCTGTCTGTGGCAGCTCTGGAGCAGATGCAGTTTGAGCCGGACGAGGTTGTTGTCTGCATCATCTCGGGTGGCAACAACGACGTGCTGCGCTATGCCGAGATCATGGAGCGCTCGCTGGTCTACCGCGGCCTCAAGCACTACTTCCTGGTGAACTTCCCGCAGAAGCCCGGCCAGCTGCGTATGTTCCTCAGCGATGTTCTCGGACCGGATGACGACATCTCGCAGTTCGAGTATCTCAAGCGCAACAACCGCGAAACTGGTGCGGCCCTCGTCGGTATTGAGCTACGTCATGCCTCTGACCTCGATGAATTGCTCGCACGCATGGATGCCTCGCCGCTGAAGTGTCGCCGACTAGTGCCCGGCACACCAGAGTATGACTTTTTGACCTAGACTTGCTGGGTCCAGCTGGGAAACTTCCGAGGGAGTCCTCCCAGGTCCATTAATTAAATGAATCTTTTCGAGCAAGCTTTGTAGCGAAAGGGAGCGTCCACCCACAATGACTGGGGCAAGCAGTGTCGACCAGGGTGTCCGAGTGGAAAATACCGTGATTGCCGAAATGTGGCTGGCTGCCGCAGAGCAGGATCTGGCCACCCGGATTCCAGGGCTGCTGGAATCTGCCACACAGGCCAAAGTTGAGCCATTGTTTGTCTGGTCAGGGCTGTCGATGGACGAGGTTGAGCGTATCGACCGCTTCTTGGGAACGCTCCTGGCCCATCATCTGGCTGGTGGTACCGCTGCCGATATTGATGCTGCGAAGAGTGTCGTTGACAATCACCCGCTGGTCACCCTTGCCTCGCTGGTAGGGCGCGCCGCGCGTGTTGCGTCGGCAAGCGAAATGTGGCTGGACTGGCCGGCGGCTCTGCAGCTGGATCCAGACGCTGACACTACCGGCGCGCTCATCTCGCACCTCGCCGCCGCTGTGCCGACGATGCTGACAAATGCCGGTTTGCCTAACGACGTCGACAGCGACCAGGCCGATTCGGATGAGCTGCAGCAAGCGGCACAGGTGCTTCTGCTGCACGCGGGTGTGCAGCTATCGGTGATGCCACTGATTATCGAGCGCTGCGAGGAACTTGCCGGGGTAGCGGAGCTGACCAATCCTTCGGCCAATGACCTGGTACAGGCGTTGTCGAAGGTACATCCGCTGCTCGAAGGGCTGCTGACCGAAATAGCAGAGGCCGAAGATGGTGTCTATCCGCTGGCGCTGCGTCAGTTGGCCAGGACGGCACCTCGTCAGGCGCACAAGTTGTTTAAGGCAACCCTCGGCTACGCCATTGCCACCGCCGCTGATCCGGCCAACTGGGAGGCTCGGGAAGAACTCGGTCAGCTCGATGCGGGCCTTCCGCCCATGCTGGTGGCCGCTGCACGTGAAGAGCTGCGTATGCGCCCGGCGGGTACTGCGAATCGTCGTGAAGCCGTGGGCGTGGTGGCAACGACCGGACGCCCGCAGCTGTACTTCGATGAGCTGACGCAGACCGTTGGCGTACAGCTACCGACGCCGCTGGATCCGGCGGGGCGGACCTGGCGTGTCACCTTCGGCGGCACGGTAGCAACGACCCCGGTGGTGGGCCTGCAGGATTCGCTGCCGCGTCCAGTGGTGACCATCGATGAGCCGGTGCGCGATGTGCTGGTGGAAATCGGCGATGAGAAGCACTGGCGAGTTCCGGCGATTAGCACTGAGGACCCGATTCTCATTTTCGGTGCCGACGGTCAGTCGGTCACAGACAAGGTCTCGCTACACTCGACGTCCGCTACGGTGGTCTACCCGGTTGATGCCACACTCGTTGACCCCGTCACGGGTGCTGAGGTGCCATTGCTATCGGACCCGCGCCCATTTAACTGGAAGCTGTGGCAAGTCGCTGAGATCGATCTTCGCGATGTTCATGCAGTTCAGGTTCGTCGGTCCGGGGCGGCGGGCGAGGTTCGGTCAGCGTCACCGCAGCGTCAACCGCGAATGACCATGCCCCACGCGCGTCTCGACGGCACCGTGTCTGCCTACGGCACCCCGGTTTACGCCGGTGGTCCGGTCGCTGTGTTCCCGCCGACGCTGTCCGGTAAGGACGAGTCCTGGCGCGCCATCGTCACCGATTTTGGCGGCTATGGTGCGTTTACCACGGATTCCGTGATGGTCTATGACCTTGACGTACCCGCCGCGGGTGGCGAGGTTGAGATCCTTACCGATGACGATTATCCGTGGGTCGGCGAGTTCGTGGTTCGCCTGGTCAATCCGCGTGGCCGCAGCTTCCAGAAGCACTTCGCCATTGCGGAGCAGGCAGACCTTACGATCACTTACAGCGGTGGTGGTGACGGCTTCCGCATCCCAACCGTCGACGGTCTGAGCCCCGCTGACATCCGCGTTGTCTCCGGCGAAAAGCCGCTTAATGCCGAGCCCGCTATCGTGCGCCTCGGGGCGGACGAAGTCACCGGTGCCGTCGAGCTTTCCACCGACGAGGGCGCATGGCTGCAGTTGCAGGTCACGCCAGGCACGCTGCAGTTTGAGGTTCCGCTTGCCGACGAATCCGTCGCCCGCCGCACCACTACATTGGTCACTCGTCCCAAGCGTGTCGATGCCTTCGGCAAGATTGTCGTCAATGCTCCGGGTGAGTTGCGCCATGCGCATGTTGCAGTTTCCAGCGGTGAGCGCGACATCTGTCGCGTCCCCATCAAGCGATTCGGCGATACTGGCTACGCGGAGTTCGGCAAGTTCGCTGACCGTATCTCCCTGCTGAAGGCTCTGCGCATCAGTTTGGACTGGACACGTGTGACGGGACGTAAGCGCCTGTCTGTACCGCTGGTGGAGGCTTCCTCCCGCGATGCCATCCGCCAGATTGCCTTCAATGATGAAGCCACTGACATCATCGAGGTTGATGTCGCGGACGATGTTTCGCACTTGCCGATGACTCTGTGGCTCTGGGCTGCCGGTCAGCCGTGGCGTGAACCCGTCGCTCTGGAAGTCGTGGAGGCTGAATGCGAGCTTCCCGACGAGCTCCGCGGCCTTGGCCCATTTGTCGCGCAGGTGACTCTCGGTGTGGAGAAGGAACGCCACCCGCAGTGGCCGGCGGCCGGGTCGACCATTCTGCATCACGTCGATGATGCCGAGGCTGTTGACCTCGATGGCGAGGACACCGATCCCGTTGCTCGCGCGCAGGAACTGTGGGGCGAGCTAAATCAGGATCAGCTCGCACGTTTGTGGACGCTGCTGGCGACCTTGCGCGCTGGTCGTGCAACCGACATGGCGCAGGCGAATCCGCTGCTGGCCGCACCTAGGTTGGGTGCAATCCTGTGTGCTGAACCCCGCGCAGGTCTGGCTGCGTTGAACCGTTCAGTCATTGCGCTCGACGATCAGCCGGGTATGTTTATCGCCTCCGGACTCGTGCTGGGAGACTTCAGTGCCACCAAGCCGGTGCCGGGGCGTCGCCGTGTGCCGTGGCTCGGTGCATTGGCAGCATTGGCGGATCTCACTGATGAGAGCGTGGACCGTTCTCGTCAGCTGGATTACCTGCGCACAACTGGTGGCCAGGGACTGCTGGACATTGCTGCCAGCGGCCAGGACACCACTCTGGAGTCCGCCACTATCGACCAGAGCTCGGTGCAGATTACCTCGCTGCCGGAAGCACAGGCTAGTGCTATTTTGTCGCAGGTCTTTGATCCGTACCGCATGGTCCCGGGGCCGCTGACCGACGATGACGCTCGCTTCACAGCAATCTACGAAGTGGTACGCAATCGTGCTGAGATTGTGGAATCCGGTGTGATGACCCAGCTTGCCGCCGCCTCTCGGGTGTTGTTCAAGACGGTGTCGAAGGCATCACCGCGACTGCGCAAGGCGGTCAATGTGCGCTTCCACAAGCTCGACGGCATCGATGCGGATGACCCTTCGCTGCACTGGACTCTGGTGCCAGGCACTTCGCTACTTATTGCAGTGGCTGCTCGCGTATTGGCTCGTACTCAGGCTGAGAACTCTGATGCCAGTGTCGCCGCTGTCCGTGAGCTGATTCCGATGTGGGCTCAGCTGGCGGACCTGGTTCCGACGTTGGTGATGAGCGATATTCTCATCGCCGATGCGTTGGTGGCTCACGTCCTCCACGGTGATGTCACCGAGCTGCCGTGGCCAGCACCCGAGTCGGGTGCTGATGTCGAAGCTGATGCTGACGCTGCGGCCGACGCGGATCCTGAAGGCACGGCTGACGCGGAGGACTAGCCTGTCTGACTAGCTGAGCGAGACGACAGCGTAGCCCCACGCTGGAAGCGAGATTTCGGGACCAGCAGCTTCGTCATTGACGATGCTGGCTGCTGCGTCTTCAAAAGTGTGCAGCAGGTGGGCGGAGCCGAACTCGGAATCCAGGCTGACGCTGGTTTCGGCGTCGGAGAAATTCGCAACCAAAGCGACAGTTTCAAAGGCATCCGAGTTTCGGGCCCCCATTTCGCGCTCATCCTGGCTGCGCACAACGACAAGGCAACGATTGTCCTCGTCATACTCGGTCACCACAGATGCCGACCACGGCGTGCGAAGCGACGGGTGGGACTTCCGCAGCGCGAAGAGATCGCGGTAGGCCGCCAGAATAGTGGCGTGCGAGTCCTCCGAAACCTCCTGCCAATTGAGCTTCGAGCGGTGGAAGGTCTCTGGATCCGATGGATCGGATACCTCCTTCGGATCCCACCCGGCACGGGCAAACTCACGTAGTCGTCCTTCGCGCGTGAGCCGCTGCAGCTCCGGATCTTCATGGGAACAGAAGAAAGCAAACGGGGTAGAGGCGCCCCATTCCTCACCTTGGAAGAGCATCGGAGTGAAAGGACTGCAGGCGATAACTGCTGCCTTTAAAACCTGCTGCGCCGGGGTGAGGTTCATCGACGGACGGTCGCCGACAGCGCGGTTACCCGTTTGATCATGCGTGGTCGTGTACGTTACAAAAGCATGCATGGGCTGGACAGACAGGTCAAAGGGGCGGCCGTGAGTACGACCGCGGAATGTCGACATTGTGCCCGTATGCCAGAAGCCGGTTTCCAAAGCGCTAGCCAGCGCTTCCACCGAACCAAAGTCCGAGTAGTAGGCGTGGTCTTCACCAGAGATCAACGTGTGTAGCGCATGGTGGACGTCATCATCCCACTGAGCGTTGAGGCCAAAGCCACCGGCAGCCCGCGGGCGGACCAAGCGCGGATCATTTTGATCGGACTCTGCAATCAAGGAACGCGGAATACCAGTCTCAGCTGCGACAGTGTCTGCGACAACCTGCATCTGCTCCAGAATGTGGAATGCGCCCTCGTCATGCAGGGCATGGACCGCATCCAGGCGCAGACCGTCGACGTGGTAGTCCACCAACCATTGGCGTACCGCATCCAAAATGTACGCACGCACCTCATCAGAGTTGTCGCCGGTGAGATTGACAACCTCACCCCAACCCGTCGAACCACCAGCGGTGTAGGGCCCGAAAAATCCCACATAGTTGCCGTCCGGACCGAAGTGGTTATAGACCACATCAAGAATGACGGCCAAACCCTTGCGGTGGCAGGCATCAATCAGCTTCTGTAGTCCCTGCGGGCCACCGTAGCCCTCGTGCACACTGTGCCAGGACACACCGTCATAGCCCCAATTACGGTCACCGCCGAAAGGCTGCACTGGCATCAGCTCAATGTGTGTTACCCCCAGCTCAATCAGGTGGTCTAGATGTTCCAGCAAACCTTCGAAATCACCAGAATCGCTGAAGGTGCCCACATGCAGCTCATAAATCAGACCTCCTGGCAGAATCCGTCCTGACCAGGTCGAGTCCTTCCACTTATAGGCACCTAGGTCGACAACCTGGGAGAAACCATGCGGGCCATCTGGCTGGGACTGGGAACGCGGATCGGGCAGCGGTATTGTCCAGTCGCCGACAGCGGGGGAGGAGCCGTCCCCCGACTCGCCGTCAGGCGCGCCGTATCCCGCATGTGCCCGCAGCGAAAATGCGTAGCGATCCCCCGGTGTGCGAGCCACATCAGCTTCGAACCAACCAGAGTTGGCGCCGTAGCCATGGGTGGCATCAGCGATTGGATGCATATCAAAAATCGCAGGAGCGTCAGGATTACCCAACAACAGACGGACTTCGGAAGCGTACGGGGCCCAGACTCGGTAGTTGCTCATGAGCACCATGGTAGGTCAGTCAGCGGATTGGCACAGTGAAACTTTTTCGAACACTGCGGATTTGAGGTGAGCCCAAGGTGAGGTCGAGATAGTAGGGTGAGGTCGAGATAGTAGCGACCGACGGTGATTGGGCGTGCCCGAAGCCCATACGCAACAATGGACACTATGACCACCGAGCCATCCACTTCGACCGAAGCGACGCAGAATCAGCGTGACATCGAGCTGATTGTCCCCGCCGACGGTGACATCGTCACGAATGAAATCGAGATTAAGAAATCGCGCTTCATTACGTGGATTGCGCGTGGCGACGACGAAGGCAGCGCCCGAGAGGTCATCAATTTGGCCAAGGCGGAGTACCCGGATGCTCGCCACCACTGCAGCGCATACATTCATGAGGTCGTCGGGGGAAATCGCGTGGAGCGATTCTCAGATGACGGTGAACCCGGTGGTACGGCAGGTCTCCCGATGCTCGATGTGCTGCAGGGCTCTGGAATGACGAATGTCACCGCAGTAGTGATTCGCTATTTTGGCGGCATCAAATTGGGCACGGGTGGGCTTGTTAGGGCCTATTCGGATTCGGTCTCAGAGTGTCTAGAGAAAGTCACCCGCATGCGGCGTGTGCAAAGAGCCTTGAGAGTAGTGAGTGTTTCCGCTGCGGATGCGGGACGCATCGAGGCAGAATTGCGTGCTCGTGGCTACGAGATTGTGGAAACCCGGTGGGGCCAGAACGTGGAGTTTTCCATCGCGGTGACTGCCGAGGGGATTGCCCAGCTTGACGGAGAAATGCAGGCGCTAACTAAGGGAGCTAGCGAGCCCTCTACGGACGGTGGCGAAATCTGGTGGGAGCTGCGCGCCTAACAGCCACTACCCCTGGTTCGGGGATTCCTCGCCGTTGTGTGCACCGCGATGGCGCTTGAGAATTTCCACCAGTTCGTCCTTGTTTTCCGCAATCTTTTCCGGCCGACCGAAGACGCAGACTGCCGCGACAGTAGCACCGTCTTCCTCCACAGCAATAGAGACACCGTCAACGCCACCGCCCTCAGCAATACCCGGGGCAGCACAAACTCCGGTCTCTGCGATTTCCCCGGCCTGGCGGAGGAAATCATCCACATAAACCTGGTCTTCGGGCCGCGCGGAGTTCAGGTAGGACCACAGTTCGCGCTTTTCAAACCGACTCATCAAAACCCAACCTGCAGAGGTGCGCAGCAGTGAGCGCGGCAGGAAGTTCTCCGTCAGGTACTGGTAGCGCATGGATTCGCCGACGGTTTTAAGGTAGAAAAGTTTGCCACCAACTGGCAGCGCCAGCACGGTAATCAGTCCAGTTTCGTTGTGAATCGCTTCTAGCTCGGCCGTTGGAACGTTGACCATACGACGACCGGCCATGACATTGAGCAGAAACGGTGCCATGCCGAGCGTGTATCGCTTGTTGGACTCGTCAAGGTAACCAGTAACGGTCAGACCGTTGACAAGGCCCTGCGTGGTACTGAGCGGATAGTTCAGCGTGTGGGCGATGTCAGTGAGAGTTAGGCCTTCGTTAGAGCGTGCAACGAGTTCGAGGATCGCCGCAACGCGGTCGACCATGCGGTGGCGGGGGCGGACAGTTTCTGACATAGGGCTAACTTTAGCAACCTAGCTACGCCATTGTGTTATTTACCTACCCAAATAGGAATATTTAGCAAGTTTGCCTTCTCTGGTGGGATTTATCCCGAATTGTATGGCCCATCGACTTAGGCGATGCATCAGTGCGACCAGAACACTCTAATATGTACCCCATGAGCTATCTTCAGCCCCAATCTCAGAATCCCATTGAGCTCCGCAAGAACGCGGTGCGAAAGTACTCCCGCAATGCCGTTGTGTGGGCAGGCAGCGGTGTCGTCGGCGGTGCAGTGCTCGGACTTCTTGCCGGAAGCATGTCTCTATTCCTCATCCTGGCAGTGGTCGGCCTGGTCGGTGGTTTTCTCAATTGGCAAAAGGTTCAGCGGATTGTGAACTACAAGGATCCGCAGTAAATGCCTGCTCAGCAGCAATTGTCTACCGAACCAGTGCGTATCGATGCCTGGATTTGGGCGGTCAGGTTGCTGAAAACGCGCTCATTGGCCGCAGATGCGTGCCGTGGCGGCCACGTCAAAGTCAACGGCGAAGCCGTGAAACCCTCAGTTCTAGTCGTCCCAGGGGACAGAGTGCGATTGTGGGCAAACCACCGCGAACACATTGTTGAGGTCACCAAGACGGTGAAGAAGCGGGTCGGAGCTCCGGTGGCCAGGCAGTGCTATATTGACCACTCTCCGCCGCCGCCTCCGAGGGAGATTCTCGCCTCGATGCCGATGCGCGACCGCGGTGCCGGGCGGCCTACGAAGCGCGATCGCCGTCAGCTCGATCGTCTTCGGGGACGTCGCTCATAGGCATCCCGGCCTCCGCTAGTTGCTGTAATCGTGCGCGCAAACGAGCTGGTCGACGCTTCGGGTTATGGCTGGTATCCGCAGTGGCCTTAATGTGCTTGTCGCCGCGAGCCGCTAGTAGTAGGTCATCGATAACACGAACATGACCTGGGTTAAAGCGGTACTTCATGGCCTTGCTTACCGCGCTGAGGCGCTGCGGATTAAGTAGCTCTCGCAGCTGCCCGACAGTGCGAATGCCATTGCGTTCCAGCAGCTCTTCTGCCCAGCCGTAGTGCTCTGATTTTGAGCGGGGTGCATCTGGAAGCAGTATCGTCAGCACACCGGGTAGGGTTTCCTCAGTTACCACAATGTCATCGGCGGTCGTCTTTGCCGGAACTGAGGGCTGTTCGCCCTCTCCATTCGCGGAATTGTCGGGTGCAGATTCCTCCAGCACGGCAACGACTTGGTCGAACTGCTGGTCCGCGAGCTCAATAAGACCAGCGGCCAGCGCAAAGGCCCTATCAATCCGCGGGTCTGTCGCTCCTTCAGGGGCCTTGTAGCGAATATCGTGTTCAAACTCGGCCCATGCATGCTGCAGAACCGTGCGCAGTTGCACCTCAAACTGCATGTCCGCATATGGAGTTAACTCTGCTGGTGCCGCCGTCGACACCTTGCAGATCAAGTGCTGGGAGCCGTACCCCAACTGACCGCTAATTCGTGTCTCTGCAGTCTTGTCAATTGTGCGCAGCACAGTCAGGGAATCTCCCAGCGCATCCATAATTGCGGGTATCTCCGTCGAATGGTACGTGGTTACGCGCACACCGATGATGTCGTGGATATCGTGCCACGGGTCAGGGTAGACGTAGCTGCCGTCCGCTTCACGACGCAAGGCCTTCTGCCGCAATGAGCGGAAAGACTTCACCCGCGCTGTGACATTGTCAAAGGCCAAACCGGCATCGGAGAGAATCTCTTTAATCGCATCGACAAAGTCCTGCGCGGCAGTGGGGTTCCGAGTTGCCCACGAGTCGTACTTCGACTGCAGCGCACGTGTAACCTCTCGATCCTCCGCCAACTGAGCCTTGCGGTTCTGCTCGCGGGAATCGTCGGCAAGCGAATCCTTCATCCGATTAGTCGTCATCGTCCTCGCGTACCAGCAGTGCTACTGGGAAGGAGCTGAACAGAGAAGCCACGGCGATGGTGCCCGACCAGGTATGGCCGGTGAAACGGTCGGTCCAGAATCCCTTGGGAAGTGTCACTGTAGTGTCGCCCCAACCGCCTTCGCGCTGCAGCCCCAGCGGACGGCGCGTCACCAGCGCGATAACATCTTCCGGCTCGCCCTTCGGTCCACGCGCTGCACCGACCAGATGGCGCTCACCCACACCGACGGAAAATACTGGCTGGTAGGCACCGCCGACGAAGGACTCCGGGCGCTCCGCACGCAGCTTCACGCCGTGGTGAGTCACCATCAGCTTTGCGACGTCCGCATCGGCATCCGTAAAGTCCTCCGGCAGCTCAGCTGGGTGCTCTGGACTCTTAGTCACCGACGTGACCTCATCGCGGGCAACCTTATCCAGCGCCGCGACGCGCGCATCGTAGTCGACGAAGCGGCGGTTGTCGGGATCAACCAGGGAGTCCTCTGTGAACTCCGTCCCCTGGTAGGTATCGGGGATGCCGGGGCCGACAAGCTGGAGGAGCTTGCGCGACAGAGACGTGGTCAGGGCAGCTGGCGCAATGGAGCGGACGAACTCTGTGATGGAGTCGGTCAGGGGGCCGTCGAGAAGCGCGTCGATCCAGCTGCGGATGCCGAGTTCGAACTCCTCGACCGGCTCCGTCCAGGAGGTGTGCACATCTGCCTCGCGGATGGCCTTGATGGTGTAGTCGTGGAGGCGTTCACGCAGTTCATCGGTAATTACGCCGTCGGTCGGCCAGACTCCGATGATGTTCTGCAGCAGGAAGTAGCCGGTGGCATCGTCCGGGGCGGGGGTGATGGCCATCCAGTTGCGGACATTTTCAGCCCAGTCGCCGGAGACATCGGAGAGCTGGAGAATGCGGGCGCGGACATCTTCGCCGCGCTTGGTGTCGTGAGTAGACAGCGTGGTCATCGTTCGTGGCCAGAGGCGAGCACGTTCCGACTGCAACAGGTGGAATTCCGCTGCCGACATGCCGTAGCGACCGAGATCACCGCCGACTTCGTTTAGGCTGATCAGGCGGCAGGCGCGGTAGAAGGTGGTGTCTTCGACACCCTTTGCCATGACCGCACCACAGACCTGCGCGAACCGCGTGGCGGCCTCACCACCGGCTACCAAACCTGCCGAAATGAGGTCGAGAGCAAAGACGCGCGAGGGGAAACGCGCTGCCATTTCACCAATGACCGTGGAAGCCACTCGCGACAGGGAGACATAGTCCGAACGGTAGACAGGCATGGCAGCGACCAGCTTGCAGATGGTGTCGATAAGTACCTCATCGCTGACGCTGGTGCCGCTGATAGACCAGTTGTCCCGGCGTAGAGCCCGCGCTAGACGACGGACCTCCGCAGCCAGCTCGTGAGCAGCGACATCGTGCTTGAGAGCCTGCGCAGTTGCCTGCACGGCAGTCTTGTCCCAGGTTGAGCCGGACTGCTGCAGAGCCAACATGCTCATGGCGTCTCGGGAGTCGCGGTTGACGAAGACATTGTCGAACTCACGCAGGGCGTCGTAACCCGTGGTGCCGTCAACCTGGAGTCTCGGATCCAGTGGCTCTTCGGCACCCAGAATCTTCTCGATAACCAGCCACTTGTCATCGCCGAGTAGACGGCGCAGCTCACTGAGGTATCCGAATGGGTTGCTGAGGCCATCTGGGTGGTCAATTCGGACACCGTCAATGATGTCCGCAGCCAGCAGCTCGCGGATGATGCGGTGTGTGTGCTCGAATACCACCGGGTTTTCCTGGCGGATGCCGGCCAGACCGTTGACGCTGAAGAATCGACGGTAGCCAATGACCCCGTCCTTCCAGTACATCAGGCGGTAGGCCTGGCGATCATGTACTTCCTGCGGGGTGCCGTCCTCGGTGCCAGGGCGCACCGGGAATGCATTGTCGTAGTAGCGCAGAAGTGGCTGGTTGCCAGAGGTGTCGAGCTCCAGCTTGTCGATATCTTCCGGGGAGCCCAGAATCGGCAACCCCATCTTGCCGTTGGCACCGTTGTCCTCGTGCCAGTCGATGTCGAAGTATGGCTCGAACTGAGAATCCTTGCCATAGGTCAGAACGTCCCACCACCAGGCATTGAGCTTGGGCTCCTCAACACCGAGGTGGTTCGGTACCAGGTCGATAATGATGCCCAGACCGGCCTTGTGCGCCACCTGCGCGAGCTTCTGCAGCTCTTCCATGCCGCCGAGCTCCGGGTTCACAGTCGTCGGATCGATGACATCGTAGCCATGGTTCGACTCCGGTACTGAAGTGAGGATAGGCGACAGATACAGGTGTGAAATTCCGAGGTCTGCCAAGTAGCCGACCTGTTCAGCCGCGTCAGCGAACGTGAAAGCGCGCCCGTTTGGGTCGGCCTTGGGGCCACGGAGTTGGAGACGGTAGGTGGACGTAATTGGTCGGCGACTCATGTTCCCCTTTATACCGCCCACCAGGAAAAGCTGCTGCCTGACCGCTGTGGCAGCAGCTAGCCCCAGAGCCTGCGCCCGCCTTCCGAATGCGAATTTCTTCCCGTGAACGTGGCCTAGAAGGGCGGCATTCCGTCATCGCCGGGCAGGGAAGTGGAACCAAACAGCGGAACCGACTCACTGGAGTTGTTTCCGTCGCTGGCGCTAGGCGTCCCTTCCACAGTGCCTCCTGCTTCGGACGCGCCATCCTCTTCCGGATTCAGCCCGAGTGCAGTGAAGAGCTCCTTCTCGCTCCAAATCTGGATTTCCTGGCCTTCGGCCTGCAGCTGTCGAGCCCTCTTCTCCTTCGACGTCACCGAATCCCACGGACCGGCGACCAATATGGTCGTTTTCTTCGTAACACCCTTATTGATATTCGCACCTGCAAAGGCAATCTTGTCCCACAGAAAACCCTTGTCATACGGTGCAAAATCGCCCGTCAGTGTCACACGCTGCTGGTACAGAAGGCCGCTTGGATCCGCGTCCGGATTCGGGTCTGGAATGGTGTCCGGTGTCTTGGCTGCATCCCATTTCGCATTGCGACGCGGCCGACGTGACGGCGTGGAACTGCCGGACTGCGCACCAGCACTAGCACCAGTGCCCGCGTTGGTTCCGGCTCCAGTACTGGCGACATCAGACGGGTCATAGCGCACCATCCGCACTCGTCCACTGCCAATCTGGCCCAAGCTCAGCGAGACCTTCTTGCTCAAATCAGCCACCGATGCCGCGCGCTGGTGCTCCATCAACCACAGCGCTACCTCAGCACATGCGACCGCATCCGCCGTCGCATCATGATGATTCTCCAGTGACGCTCCCGCGGCCTCCGCCAACGTCCGCAGCTTCAAGTTGGGCAGCCCCAACTGCATCTGCCGAGCCCACATATAAGTACACGCAAAATTCAACTTCGGTGCTGGAATGCTTTCCGCCCGGCACGCCCGCGACAGGGCTGTGAAATCAAACCGCGCATTGTGAGCAACTACGTCCAAATCCCCGACGACGTCAACAAACTTCGCCAGCTGCTCCGGAAATGACGGCTCACCGGCCACATCTGCTGCCGTGATGCCATGAATCGCGACATTGGCTTCATCAAAATACTCCAACCCCTTTGGCGGACGGCACATCCAGGAATAACGCTCCGTCACCTTCCCGCCACGCACGACCGCAACGCCAAGCTGAATAATCGAGCCGGTGTCTTCGTTCGCTGTCTCTACATCGAACGCCGCAAACGGTGCGATGTCCGACACCGCAACCTCATCCCCCGAAGGTAGCGGCGCAAAAGGCACAGAGTGCTTTACGACGTCGCCCGCGCCCTCAACCACACTCACGCCTTCGGTGACCGCTGCGCGCTGTGCCACCCACGGCATCAACGTGGAAGTAAAAGCATCAGCTGAGCTGTAGAACTCCGGATTCTTGGCCATCTCCGCCATGAGGTCTGCCAGCAACTGTGCCGCTGCCTGGCGATGAGACATCACACGGGCCTTTGGCAAAGCTACTCCGAGGTCTACCGTGCCGGGGAAGAAGCGGTTGGCCGGAGTGTAGACACCGTTTTTACTTGCCGATGCGACCTCGGCAACGTCGGCAAGCGGGAGGGGCTTCGCGGGGGCGGTGCTAGCCGTGTTGATGGTGTGGGTAAGACGGAGCCCATCTGCGGTAATAGTCACCGTGTCGCCGGTGAGCTCGAAGACGACGGCGGGCTCGGAGGATGGCGTGGTCGTAGTCATGCACTAGATGGTAGCGCCGATGGCGGATTGAGCCCTATAGAGGCTGCGGTACCTGCGGTTCTAGCCGAGTACATGTGGCTTCCGACAATGTGGAAATGTCCACAGAAATAGGAATATTTATGGAGCGTTCGGACAGTGGGGGTGTCTGTACCCCTGAAAACCACATGTTTTGGGAGGTTAAATGTCCGGATGCATTTTGAGCGGGCGCTCCTTATACTTTTCGACGAACGGCGGTAACTGGTCGTTCGAGCTTTCGAGCTCAAGCGAAGGGCAAAGCGGAAACAACGTATGCCAGTGAAGCGATGAAATAAGGAGTAAATATTTTGAGCACGCATCCTGTGCACCCTGGTTCTATCTTGAACGATAATTTCCTCGAGCCGCGACACCTCTCTATCTACCGACTGGCTCTTGCCATCGGCGTGCCAAGCTCAACTCTGGAGCGCTTTCGCACCGGCCGCACTGCGGTCACCACTGACCTCGCAAATCGACTGTCCGACTACTTTGACACCGAGCCTGAGTACTGGTTGAACTCTCAGGCGGAGTTTAATATGCGCGCATCTGCGTAAGAAGACTTCACGCCAGCTCGGCTCCCGCGGTGCTGTGTTGACCCAATGCGAGTTACTGACTGCGTTTATGGCTGGCGGCGGGGGGGGGATGCGAGTTACTGACTGCGTTTATGTCAAAAATGGCCCGAAAAATGGCCTGAAAGCGTCATAAACTCACACAGTTTCAAATTTGCAGCCCTCAATTTTTGCTACGTACCCCTGTTTTGAGTTGAACTCAGAGCCGAAAATCTCCTGTCAGTGGAAGAAAAGTCTTCCGCCGACAGGGGATTTTTGTGTAGGACCCAACGCGGACGCGGCTAGTGTCGCTCGATCAGCACAATGGTCGAACGGGCCGGCACGCGGAGCTCGCCTTCCGGCTCAACGATGCGCTCGCGAGTCGGTCGACCCGTGATCTCTGCGGTGTCGATGATGACTTCCCAGCTGTGTGCGTATTCGGTGCCCGGAATTTGGAACATGATGTCCTCGTGGTGGGCGTTGAAGCACAGCAGGAAGGAGTCATCTTCAATCCGGTGACCTCGGCGATCAGGTTCAGTGATGGCATCGCCGTTGAGCCAGACCATCAACGACTTGCCGAAGTCGAAGTTCCAGTCATCGGTAGTCATGACACGACCCTCATAGGTCAGCCAGGCAATGTCACGATCATCGGTTTCCGCACCGAGCGGGCCACCGCGCAGGAAGCGGCGGCGCCGGAAGACTGGGTGTTCCGCACGCAGTTCAGTCAGGAACTGGGTGTATTCGACCAGTTCAGAGTTGGTACGAGTCTGATTCCAGTCCACCCATGACAAACGGTTGTCCTGACAGTAGACGTTGTTGTTGCCCTTCTGGCCGCGTCCCATTTCGTCGCCATGGCTAATCATCGGAGTGCCCTGGGACAGTAGGAGAGTGGTCAGGAAGTTACGATGCTGACGGGAGCGCAGAGAAAGAACGCGCTCGTCGTCGGTCGGGCCTTCCACACCGCAGTTCCACGAACGGTTGTGGGACTCGCCATCGCGGTTGTCCTCGCCGTTGGCCATATTGTGCTTCTCGTTGTAGCTGACCAAGTCGTTGAGAGTGAAACCGTCGTGCGCGGTCACGAAATTAATCGACGCAGTGGGGCGGCGGTCATTGTTTGCATACAGGTCCGAGGAACCGGTGATACGCGAAGCGAACTCGCCGAGCGTGGATGGCTCGCCGCGCCAGAAGTCGCGGATAGTGTCGCGGTACTTACCGTTCCATTCAGTCCACTGTGGCGGGAAGTTACCGACCTGGTAACCGCCCTCACCGACATCCCACGGCTCTGCGATGAGCTTGACCTGGCTGACAATCGGGTCCTGCTGCACCAAGTCAAAAAAGGCAGACAGGCGATCCACATCGTGGAATTCTCGAGCCAGGGTGGAGGCCAAATCGAAGCGGAAGCCGTCGACATGCATCTCGGAGACCCAGTAGCGCAGCGAATCCATAATCAGCTGCAGGGAGTGTGGGTGGCGCACGTTCAGGGAGTTACCGGTGCCGGTGTAGTCCATGTAGTGCTGTCGGTCACCCTCGACCAAACGGTAGTAGGCCTCGTTGTCGATGCCTCGGAAGCAGATGGTTGGGCCCATGTGGTTGCCCTCAGCGGTGTGGTTGTAGACCACGTCGAGGATAACCTCAATCCCCGCATCGTGAAATGCGCGCACCATGCCCTTGAACTCGCTGACTGCGCCGCCTGGCTTTTGGGAAGCCGAGTAGTCCTGGTGTGGCGCCAGGAAGCCGAAGGTGTTGTAGCCCCAGTAGTTGCGCAGCCCCTTTTCGCGCAGGTGGTCGTCCTGGAGGAACTGGTGGACAGGCATCAGTTCGATAGCCGTGGCACCAAGGTCCTTGAGGTAGTCAATAATCGCCGGATGAGCGAGACCGGCATAGGTACCGCGTAGCTCCTCCGGAATATCCGGGTGAGTCATGGTCATGCCCTTGACGTGGGCCTCGTAAATCACGGTCTCGTTGTACGGCGTGCGAGGTGCGCGGTCAGCGCCCCAGTCGAAGAATGGGTTGATGACCACGGAGGTCATGGTGTGTCCCAGGCTGTCCTCGGTGTTGCGCTTCGAGTGGTCATGAATGTCATAGTTGAACAGTGATGGGTGACCGTCGAATTCGCCGTCGAAAGCCTTGGCGTATGGGTCGACCAGCAGCTTGTTGGGGTCACAACGCTTACCGTTTGCCGGATCGAATGGGCCGTGTACACGGTAGGCGTAGCGCTGGCCCGGCATGATGGACGGGATGTAGCAGTGCCAGATATGTGCATCGACTTCTTCCAGCGCAATGCGTGTTTCTTCGCCTTCGGCGCTAATCAGACAAAGCTCCACCTTTTCCGCGACATCGGAAAAGAGCGCAAAGTTGGTGCCAGCGCCGTCGTAGGTAGATCCGAGCGGGTAAGGCTCACCCGGCCATACTTGATAATCGCCGACTGTATTTGCTTGGTTCATGTGACTACCTTAACCGTTTTGTAAAAAACATGAGCCATTTTCAGTCCAGTGTGGGCGCGCAAACCGACCCATTCGTCGAGCGCACTTCGCAAAAACGACCCCCAGACAAAAAGTCGAGTTGAACGGTTAAGCGCGTAAACTTCGCGCGAAAATAAGTATTTAACCCTGCAAGTGGGCAATTTGACACTCTAAACGCACCTTGGTGGGCGCCGAATCCCCAATATTCGCGGTCACCAACGCGCGAAGATTCCCAAAGGCCTTTACTTTTGGAATTATGAGTCCACGAACCATTGGTGTAACGGAAGTAGCGTTCCGAGACGCTCATCAGAGCCTCATGGCAACGCGAATGGCTATGGAAGACATGGTCGATGTCTGTGAAGAAATGGACAAGGCCGGTTTTTGGAGTGTGGAGTGCTGGGGTGGCGCAACCTTTGATGCCTGCATCCGCTTCCTTAATGAAGACCCCTGGGAGCGACTGCGGACACTCCGCAAACTGATGCCGAACAGCCGCCTGCAGATGCTGCTGCGCGGTCAGAATCTCCTCGGCTACCGCCACTACGAGGACATGGTGGTTGACAAGTTTGTCGAAAAGTCCGCTGAAAACGGCATGGACGTATTCCGTGTTTTCGACGCCCTCAACGATCCACGCAATCTCGAGCACGCCATGCGCGCGGTCAAGAACGTCGGCAAGCACGCGCAGGGCACGATCTGCTACACGACGTCTCCGCTTCACGACGTCGACGGGTACGTTAAACTCGCTGGTCGTCTACTGGATATGGGGGCGGACTCCATTGCGTTGAAGGACATGGCAGCGCTGCTGAAACCCCAGCCGGCTTACGACATCATCCGCGGCATCAAGGAAACTTACGGCGAGGACACCCAGATTAACGTCCACTGCCACTCGACCACCGGTGTCACCATGGTGACTTTGATGAAGGCCATCGAAGCTGGTGCGGATGTCGTGGACACGGCAATTTCGTCGATGTCGCTGGGGCCGGGGCACAATCCGACCGAGTCGCTGGTGGAAATGTTGGAGGGAACCGACTACACCACCGACCTGAACATGGATAACCTGATCACCATTCGTGACCACTTCCGCAAGGTGCGTCCGAAGTACGCAGAGTTCGAGTCGAAAACCCTGGTCAATACCGACATTTTCATGTCGCAGATTCCTGGCGGCATGTTGTCGAACATGGAAAACCAGCTCAAGGCCCAGGGCGCGGGCGACCGCGTCGAAGAGGTCATGCGTGAAGTGCCGATTGTCCGAAAGGACGCCGGCTACCCGCCGCTGGTGACTCCGAGCTCGCAGATCGTCGGCACGCAAGCTGTGTTTAACGTGCTGATGGGACGCTACAAGGTCATGACGGCTGAGTTCGCCGACCTCATGCTCGGCTATTACGGGCAGTGCCCGGGTGAGCGCAACCCAGAGCTGATTAAGCAGGCAGCGGAGCAGACCAAGAAGGAAGAAATCACGGTTCGTCCGGCTGATCTCCTCGAGCCAGAGTGGGACGACCTGGTCGAGCAGGCCAAGGAGCTCGACGGTTACAACGGCACCGCCGAGGATGTCCTGACCAACGCGCTGTTCCCATCTGTCGCACCGGGATTCTTCACCGCGCGCGGCGAAGGGCCGAAGAACGTCGGCAAGACCGCCGAGCAGCTCAAGCGCGAGGCAGAGCAGGCCTCTGGTGCTGCCAATGCCATTCGCGAGCCAATTCGCTACAAGGTCACCGTCGGCGGTCGCTCGCAGACCGTCCAGGTGGAACCCGCCTAGGAACATCGGGAGAAGAGATAGCAATGTCGCAAAGTTCAGCAAACCAGCCGACTTCGGCGGATGCCGTCGCGCCGGGCGTCGATGCCTCGATGGCGGAGCGCCTGGATTATTTGGATGCTCAGCGTCGCCGTGTTGAGGCCGGTGGCGGTGAAGCTCGGCAGGCCAAGCAGCACGAACGTGGGAAGATGACGGCCCGCGAGCGTATCGACACCTTCGTCGACGAGGGCACTTTCCGTGAAATCGGCATGTTCATGACTCACCGCACCACCGACTTCGGCATGGATACCGCCGATGCGCCTGCCGACGGTGTGGTCACCGGCACTGCCGCGGTTCTCGGCCGGGCAGTGCACGTGGCCTCTCAGGACTTCACAGTCATGGGCGGCTCCGCTGGTGAAACGCAGTCCCGCAAGGTTGCAGCCACTATGCGTGCCGCTGCCGACAACGGCACTCCGTTCGTGTTTATCAACGACTCCGGTGGTGCTCGCATTCAAGAGGGGATTGACTCACTGTCGGGCTACGGCCAGGTCTTTTACAACAATGTCTGGCTGTCCGGTCTGGTGCCGCAGATTTCCATCATTGCAGGTCCATGTGCTGGTGGCGCTGCCTACTCGCCAGCGCTGACCGACTTTATTATTCAGACTCGCAAGGCACAGATGTTCATCACCGGTCCGGGCGTTATTAAGTCTGTGACCGGCGAGGAAGTCACCTCCGAGCAGCTCGGTGGCGCTGATGCGCACATGGCTAAGGCCGGTAATATCGACTTCGTTGCCGACGATGACGAGCAGGCCATCCTGATTGCGCAGAAGCTCTTAAGCTTCCTGCCACAGAACAACACCGAAGAGCCGCCGGTTGTTGATCCGGTATTCGATGCCGAGCCGGATCCAGAGCTCCGCGACATCGTCCCCGTGGACGGCAAAAAGGGCTACGACGTCCGTGAGGTCATCATCCGTATCGCCGACAATGGCGACTTCCTCGAGTGCCAGGCGGGTTTTGCCACCAACCTGGTTGTCGGCTTTGGTCGAGTTCTGGGCCGTACCGTGGGCTTTGTCGCAAACCAGCCGAATGTGATGTCCGGTGTGCTGGACATCAATTCCTCGGACAAGGGCGCAAAGTTCATCCGCTTCTGCAACGCCTTTAATATCCCGCTGGTCACCCTGGTTGACGTTCCTGGCTTTATGCCGGGCGTCACCCAGGAACACGGCGGCATCATCCGCCACGGCGCAAAGATGCTCTACGCATACTCCGCAGCGTCTGTGCCCAAGGTGACCGTCGTCATGCGTAAGGCCTACGGCGGTGCGTACCTGGCGATGTGCTCGAAGGACCTCGGCGCGGACTACGTATTCGCATGGCCGACCGCAGAAATTGCGGTGATGGGCGCAGAAGGCGCGGTCAACGTGGTCTTCCGAAAGGAAATTGCGGCCGCGGGCGACGAGGAAGAGCAGGCACGCGTGCGCGACGAGCGTATCGCCGATTACAAGACACGCTTCTCGACGCCGTATGTCGCTGCCTCGCGAGGACTGGTCGACGACGTGATTGACCCGGCGGAAACTCGCCTGCGTGTGGCTGACGCACTGTCGGTTCTGCGTAACAAGCGTGAGGTTCGCCCGGCCAAGAAGCACGGATTGGGGCCACAGTAATGTCGGACAGCATCGGTGAGATTAAGGAGCTGCGAGCGCTCGTCGCTGAACTGACCGACCGGTTGGATGCGACCTCGACAAGCTTGCAGAAGGCCACGGCACGCCTGAATCAGGCAGAAAGCGAGTTGGCTGAACTGCGCAAACGCGTGGACGCAGATATCCCCGAGGACACTGTCATCGCCATTTCGGCAGCGGTGTCTGCGTACCTAGGCAATCGCGGCAAGGTGAAGGCAATTCGTTACAACCGCCACAAGACGTGGGCTGCGCAGGGCCGCCAGATCCAGCAGCAGCGCAACCTGCGTTAGTTGGAAATTTTCGATAACCGACTTATTTGAGCCTGATTCATTGACTTTTGCTACGTGAGGATTGTTGAGCCATGAAATTGAAAGTGACTGTCGGCGGCATTGCCTACGATGTCGACGTTGAAGTAGTTGAGGAGCCCAAGCGTCTTTCGCCCATCGTTTTGGGTGGGTCGTCTAGCGCTTCCGTTGAGCCAGCCACCGCTAGTGTCTCGGGTGTCTCCGCCAATTCGGTGGTGGCGCCACTGGCAGGTTCGGTCAGCAAGATTTTGGTCGAGGAAGGCCAGACGATTGAGGCCGGGGAGGTGCTGCTCATTCTCGAGGCAATGAAGATGGAAACCGAGATTACGGCCCCAGCTGCAGGCACCGTCGGCTCTATTCACGTCGAAGTCGGTGACGCAGTGCAGGGCGGCCAGGGACTCGTCTCGATTGATTAGTCGCATTAGCCGGGGTGTAAAGATTTTGGGGTGAAATCTTTCTAGCCCGGTTGCTGGAAATACTTAAGGTTGCCTTAATATTTTCCTTATGAATGCCGTTCTTCTCGCCGTTTTGGTGATGCTAATCCTGGCGGTCTGCCGGGTACACGTTGTGCTAGCGCTGTTTATTGGCGCCTTGGTCGGTGGTCTTTCCGCCGGTATGGGGCTCGATGCCACAATGGTTGCCTTCCAGGAAGGCCTCTCTGGTGGTGCGAAGATTGCCCTGAGTTACGCCATGCTGGGTGCCTTTGCCATGGCAGTGGCATCCTCTGGGCTGCCCAAATTGCTGGCCGATTGGCTGATTGCCAAGATTGGCGCCGAGGATGAAGGCGCTAAATCTAAGGCAGAAGCATGGACCAAGTGGGGTATGGTGGCCGGTATTTTGGCCATGGCGATTATGTCGCAGAACCTCATCCCAGTTCACATCGCGTTTATCCCGCTGATCATTCCGCCGCTATTGCCGGTATTTAACCGTCTCAACATCGACCGCCGAATGATAACCAGTGTGATGACCTTCGGTTTGATCACCACGTACATGTGGGTTCCGGTCGGATTCGGTTCTATCTTCTTGAACGACATTCTGCTGGGCAACATCGAAAACGCCGGCCTTGATGTTTCCAATATCAACATCATGATGACGATGGGCATCCCGGCTCTCGGTATGCTGACTGGTCTGGCCATTGCGGTGTTCTTCTCCTACCGCAAGCCACGGCATTACGAAGACCTGCCGATTGCCGAGTCCTCGCATATGGAATCGCAGTCTGATGAACCTGTGTCGAAGTACCGAGTCATCGTTGCTCTCGTTGCGATTGTGGTGACCTTCGTCGTCCAGATTGTGATGAACTCCATGGACACCGATGCCGATCCACTGCTGATTGGTGCCCTCACTGGTTTGGCAATCTTCATGCTTACCGGTGCGGTGCGCTGGCGTGAGGCGGACGACGTATTCACTGCCGGTATGAAGATGATGGCCCTGATTGGTTTCATCATGATTTCCGCACAGGGCTTCGCCTCGGTGATGTCGGAGTCCGGCCAGGTCGAGCCGCTGGTGACCGCCACTGCAGACCTGTTTGCAGGCAACAAGCCTGCCGCTGCATTCGCCATGCTGGTCGTCGGTCTGGTGGTCACGATGGGTATTGGTTCATCCTTCTCGACGCTGCCGATTATCTCCATCATCTACGTGCCGTTGTGTTTGTCGCTGGGCTTCTCGCCGATGGCTACCGTCGCCATCATTGGTACTGCAGGTGCTCTGGGTGACGCTGGTTCGCCGGCATCGGACTCGACGCTCGGCCCGACGATGGGTCTCAATGCCGATGGGCAGCACGACCACATTCGCGATTCGGTTATCCCGACCTTCCTGCACTTCAACCTGCCGCTGTTGGCAGCTGGTTGGGTAGCAGCTCTGGTGCTTTAATGCCAGGGTTTGGCTATGACCGCGAATGCTTCAGTGGGGCTTACTGACCTGCGGTTCCCTTAATCCCGGCAACCCCCGCAATTCCGGCGATAAAGAGCTCGGTTCCCAGTGCAATGCGCTGGCGACCGAGCTCTTTTGCCTGTTCAGCGGCATCTTCAGAGGAAGCCTCGGCCGCAGCGCCCGTACTAGCGTTGTTCTCGCCATTAGTGTCACCCCTGTCAGATACAGACTTGGCGCCGTTCAGATTAAGCGCGATGGCTGTCTGCTGGTCGACTGTCGCGCCGAGAATGAAATACACGAGGACGGACGCGGTATCAGTCGCTGATGGGGTGCTGATGGAGGTTTCGGGTGCGTTCTCCAGGACGTCGGCAAGCAATTGCTCGGGGCGAATCGTGGCGGTGCCCGTAGCCAGCGCGGCCGAGACGACCTCGGCGCCATCCCGATGAGCGGTGAGGCAGGAGTAGAGCAGCTCGGCGATGACTTCGGTGTCGGCGCGCCAATCGCCTGTGGCGGAAAACTCTGTGCAGGGAGTCAAGATGCGGTCAGCGACGGCGCCGAGCAGTGCCTGCTTGGAAGGGTAGTGCCAGTACATTGCGCCAGCGGCGGTACCCAAGTGGCGAGTCAGACGGCGGATTGTGAGATCGCCGAGTCCGTACTCGTTGAGAATGGTAAGAGCTGCGTCGACAATGATGTCCTTGGTCAATTGCACACTGCCTACCGTAGACGAAAGAAGAATCATCTGGAAGATGTCTCAAGACTGAAATGCGGAGCGTAAAACCGCGACACGACGGGAATTGAACCCTGTTCGACATTCTGTAGATGCGGTATTAAGTTTGATAACTGAACAACTTCTCAAACAGTGTTCAAGTTTTATCCCCAGCCTCAAGGAGTGTCGCCCCCATGACTCAACAGCAGCAGGACATTTTGGAACTCGCCCGCGAAAAGGTGCTCGCCCGCGGAGAGGGGCTGAACTACGAGGAGACCCTGGCGGTTCTCAACCTCGACGACGACAGCATCGAGAATCTGCTGGCGCTGGCTCATGAGGTGCGCTTGAAGTGGTGCGGCGAAGAGGTCGAGGTTGAAGGCATTATCTCGTTGAAGACTGGCGGCTGCCCAGAGGATTGCCACTTCTGTTCGCAGTCGGGTCTGTTCGAGTCTCCGGTACGTTCGGCATGGCTGGATATCCCGGCTCTGGTGGACGCCGCCAAGCAGACTGCAAAGTCTGGTGCGACTGAGTTCTGCATCGTTGCTGCAGTAAAGGGGCCGGATGAGCGACTGCTCAGCCAGATGGAACAGGCCGTCGCCGCCATTCAGGCAGAGGTTGACATTAATGTGGCCGCATCGATGGGCATTCTGACGCAGGAACAGGTGGATCGCCTGGCCAAGGCTGGTATTCACCGCTACAACCACAACCTTGAGACCGCCAAGAGCTACTTCCCGCAGGTCGTGACCACCCACACTTGGGAAGAGCGCCATGACACCCTGCGTATGGTCGGCGAAGCTGGCATGGAAGTCTGCTGTGGCGGCATCCTGGGTATGGGCGAGACCCTTGAGCAGCGCGCTGAGTTTGCTCAGGACCTGGCGGCGCTCAACCCGACCGAGGTGCCGATGAACTTCCTCGACCCGCGCCCGGGCACTCCGTTCGCCGGTCGCGAGCCGATGCCAGCCAAGGATGCACTGCGTGCCATCGGTGCCTTCCGTTTGGCATTGCCGAAGACTATCTTGCGTTTTGCTGGTGGTCGTGAGCTCACCCTGGGAGACCTGGGTGCAGAAAAGGGGCTGCTCGGCGGTATCAACGCTGTCATTGTCGGTAATTACCTGACCACGCTGGGCCGTCCGGCGGAGCAGGACCTGGACATGCTTGGCAAGGTACGACTTCCAATTAAGGCCCTCAATGCAACTGTCTAAGCCTCGGACATCTAGCCCGCGCGCGACGCGGAGTAGGAAAGTCGACTCCACAGAGCTGCTCCAGGCCATGGTGCTGGGAGACGAGCCCAAGTTCGATCCTTTTACCGGCGCCGACCTCCAAGCTGGTGAAGTGCGCGAACGCTCTTATGGTGCAAAAGCTGGATTGGAGGCACCTCGGTTCTGCCAGCTCTGTGGACGTCGGATGGTGGTGCAGGTGCGTCCGGACGGCTGGACTGCAAAGTGCTCGCGCCACGGCGAAGTAGACTCCGTTATGTTGGAGCAGCGATAAAAGGTGCTGGTTGTGCAAGTGCGCCGTTCAGGCGCGCTAGTACTGGATGCGCGCCGTGAGGTAAGTTTGTCAACTATGACTATGAAAAATACCCGAGTCCCACACGTTGAAAAGCAGAGCGTGGCAATGGCCTCGGGTATTGTTCTCTTCTCCGTTGTAACGGGATCGGTAACGGGAGTGGCCTGGGCATTCCTGCGGCCCAAGCAGCAAGTGCAAATGCTCCCCAATAACCAACTAGCGATTATTCAGGAAACCGTTGACGCTGGTTTTATTGGGCTGCTCTGGTTTGTTGCTGTCACTGCCATCAGCGGCCTGGTGCTGGGAATTACTACCTTCCGAAACCGTGCCATCACGACCCCTGTACAGATGCTCACGGCAATTGGATGGGCAGGTTTCTCCGCGTTGATGAGTGCAGCAGTGACGTACCTCGTCGGTCAGTCGGTTGCGGCATTGCTCCAGCCGAATCTGGCGGGAATGCAGCCGGGCGATAAGTTCTCGGTGATTCCGGACTTCAAAACCTATGTAGCACTGCTGGTCGCGCCACTGGTTGCTATGCTCGCACTGTGGTCCCGGGTGTTGTTCCAAACGGACTTCACGGGAGGCAACGAGAGCGCTGCGGACAATGCTACGGACGCAGATTCGGTCACTAAGTGAGACAGTGAGGTTCTGCGCGGGGGCCGTCGTAAAGCACTACTTCCTACTGAACAGGGGTAGTTATTGGGAAATAGGCTTATACAAGCCTTACAATTTTGGGAAATAGGTTCGTCCTCGATGCCGGTATTCGCCCCGATTTAGGGGCATTTTCGATATTGTGTGGCGAGCTTAGGTCTCTTGCACTTGCCCGTTTGAGTCCGCTGCGAATGCCTCCGGGGATCGTTGCCGGTAACGGTGACGGCGTTTTCTCCGGTCGTAGCCACAGCCCATTGAAGTAAGGACGTAGTTTTCCGTGAATACCAGCCTTGCGGCCAATGCTTCCAGCCTGCCGCGCCTTGAATCGGATCTGTACGAATCGGTAGTCGATAAAGATGGCCGCTACGGTGGCGTAATTGCAGATGAGCGCTGGGCTCAGGAGATTAAGCGCCTCGCCCGCGAACGCAATGCCGTAATTCTTGCGCACAACTACCAGCTGCCGGAGATTCAGGATATTGCCGATTACACCGGCGATTCCCTCGGGCTTTCCCGCATCGCTGCGGAAACCGATGCCGATGTCATCGTTTTCTGTGGTGTCCACTTCATGGCGGAAACCGCCAAAATTCTGAGCCCTGAGAAGACTGTCCTTATTCCGGACGAGCGCGCCGGCTGCTCCCTGGCGGACTCCATCACTGCAGACGAACTGGCCGAGTGGAAGGCTGAGAATCCCGGCGCACTGGTGGTCAGCTACGTCAACACCACGGCAGACGTAAAGGCTCTGACCGACATCTGCTGTACTTCCTCCAACGCCGTCGACGTGGTCAAGTCCATCCCGGAAGACCAGGAGATCCTGTTCAACCCGGATCAGTTCCTCGGCGCACACGTCCGCCGTGAGACCGGCCGCGACAATATCAAGGTATGGGCTGGTGAGTGCCACGTCCACGCCAACATCAACGGTGAGGAACTCGCGCACCGCGCGGAAGAGAACGCCGATTCGCAGCTGTTCATTCACCCGGAGTGCGGTTGCGCGAACTCTGCGATTTACCTCGCGGGTGAAGGCACCATTGAGCCGGAGCGCGTGCAGATGCTCTCCACCGGCGAGATGCTGACCGAGGCGCAGAAGCTGAAGGAGAACAAGCCCAACGGCAAGGTGCTCGTGGCCACTGAGGTGGGCATGCTCCACCAGCTGCGCAAGGCCGCACCGGATGTCGACTTTGAGCCGGTCAACGACCGCGCTTCCTGCTCGTACATGAAGCTCATCACTCCGGCGGCTCTGCTGCGCTGCCTCGTTGAGGGCACCGATGAGGTCGACGTCGCCCCTGAGGTCGCCGACAAGGCGCGCGCCTCGGTCGAGCGCATGATCGCCATCGGTAATCCAGGCGGGGGCGAGTAACACGTTTGGTCTGCGCTCATCATTCGACAGTTGGACACTGACGTGTGACTTCCTCGTCATCGGCGGGGGAGTCGCAGGGCTCAGTGCTGCGCGTAGAGCCCTTGAGCTCGGCCTCGACGTGCTGGTTATCGACAGCGTCGAGTGGCGTGTCGGTGCCCGCAAACAGCTGCGTTTCGCCGATGCCGCCACGAATCTCGCACAGGGCGGGCTCGCGGTCGTCGGGCTTGACGACGACCCCAGCGGCCATGTGGCCAATGGGTTCGAGGACACCACTGATTCCCATATCGCGGACACCCTCGATGCCGGTGCCGGCCACTGCGATGAAGCGGCCGTGGCTTCTATCATCCGTGCCGGCGCTGCGGCGACCGAGTGGCTGATTGGGCTAGGCGCCACATTTGACCCGGCGCCGGATAACCCGGCCGTATATTCCCGCACCAAAGAGGGCGGACACCACGCGCGGCGCATCATTCATGCCGGTGGTGACGCCACTGGTGCTGAAATTGAGCGCGCCCTAGAAGCCTCAGTTACCGGCGTGCGAGTACTGCAGAACGCTACAGCGCGCCAGCTCATCGTTGGCAAAGACGGCCGCGTGCTGGGGGCGCTGGTAGCGGATCCCCGTGGTGGCGGCGCTATTCGCGCAGGTGCAACTCTGCTGGCTACCGGTGGCGTGGGGCATATTTACCGCGCGACTACGGCGCCTTCGGGCGCCCGCGGTGAGGCTATCGGCATGGCCTCCGATGCTGGCGCGGAGATTCGGGACATGGAGTTTATCCAGTTCCACCCGACAGTGCTCTATGACGAGCGCTCGGCATCAGACGGCACCGGCCGACGCCATCTCATCAGCGAGGCTGTCCGTGGTGAAGGAGCCATCCTCGTCGATTCCCGGGGAAACAGTGTGACCGCCGGCGTTGACCCACGCGGAGACCTGGCTCCGCGCGATATCGTCTCGCGTGCCATCGCGACTCGCATGCGTCAGCTCGGCGAGGACCATGTCTTCCTCGACGCACGTCACATCGACAACTTCGCCGTCCGCTTTCCGACGATCACAGCGGGCCTGACCGCAGCGGAGATTGATCCGACCAAGGACCTCATTCCCGTGGCCCCGGCGGTCCACTACACCTGTGGTGGCATTGCCGTCGACCCATTCGGTGCAACTAGAGCGCCGGGTCTCTTTGCGGCCGGTGAATGCTCCGCGACGGGGCTGCACGGTGCCAACAGGTTGGCTTCCAATTCGTTGCTGGAGGGACTGGTCGTCGGCAAGCGAGTGGCCGAAAAAGTCGCTGAAACACACGCTGTGCCGGTCGGGGACGAGGAATTCGCAGCGGCGGTTGAAGGCCTGCCGCAGCCACGGCCGGAACTGGAACCGCGCCAGCTTTTCCGGTTGCAGACTGCGATGCAGGAAGGCGCTGGTGTAACGCGCAATGAGCAGAGTTTGCGGCAGGCATTGGCGGTTATCGATCGGCTCCCGCAATCGGTTCAGGTCGTGGCCGCAAGGAAAGTCGTCGAAGCGGCATTGGCACGACCATATACTTTGGGGTGCCACACTTGGTTTGAAAAGGACGGGGATTAGCTAGCCATGACTCTTGAGAAGGACACTCTGCGCGGGGTGCTGAACGAAAACATCACCCGCGGACTCATTCGGACGGCACTGCAGGAAGATATGAGCTTCGGGCCGGATGTGACTTCGCTGTCGACAGTCTCGGCAGCTGCGCAGGCACGCGCCCGCCTGGTGGCCCGGCAAGAGGGCGTTATCGCGGCTATCGATGCGGTGGAGTGGACGCTGCAGGAGGTCATCTCGGGTGAGTTCACCGTCGAAAAGCACGTTGAAGATGGCACCCTGGTGCGTCCTGGCACAGTGCTGGCAACGATTTCTGCGCCGACTCGGGGGTTGCTGACTGCTGAGCGGACAATGCTGAATATCCTCACGCACGCCAGTGGTGTAGCTACTGCGACGCGCCAGTGGGCTGACGCAATCGTTGGCACCGGTGCGCGGGTGCGCGATTCCCGAAAGACACTGCCGGGTCTGCGCAACCTGGAAAAGTATGCGGTGACCTGCGGTGGCGGAATTAACCACCGCTATGCATTGGGCGATGAGGCACTGATTAAGGACAACCACGTGGTGGCCGTCGGTTCCGTGTCCGGTGCGTTGAAGAGGGTGCGGGCTCAGTATCCGGAGCTGCCGTGCGAGGTGGAAGTCGATACCCTCGCACAGCTCGATGAAATCCTGCCGATGAAGCCGGACATCGTCATGCTGGACAACTTCGAAGTTTGGGAGACTCAGATTGCGGTACAGCGCCGCTCGCAGATTTCTCCGGCAACCCAGCTGGAGTCCTCTGGCGGACTGACCATCGATGTGGCTCGTGAGTACGCGTCCTGTGGTGTCGATTACCTGGCTGTGGGCGCGCTAACCCACTCGGCCAAGGTGTTCGATGTCGGACTCGACTTCGACGAGCAGTAGCTGAATCAGCCCCGGTTTCGCCTCGTAGCTTCGCCTACAGGCGACGGGCGATCTCTGCCCCAATCTCGCTTAGTGCTGACCCCCAGCGCTCCCGCGATTGCTCATCACAGGTTTTCTGTGCGCGGTAAAGCGCCTTCTCCGCAGCACCGGCATCGCCCAAATGCAGGTGGCACTGTGCAATTTGTGCAAGCAGAGGCACGGCCTGGATATTGAGCTTGTCGGACTGGAAAAGTCCCGCCGCCAACTCCAGGTGATCAATGGCGCGCCCCTGATGTCCTCGACGAATCTCTGCCTGGCCGTTCAAGGTGTGCCACATCGCCCAGCGCAAGTGGCGCGGTGGGGTGTCCGCGGTCGGCTCGAAGCCGTCTTTCTCCAGGTTATCCAGCAGATCCAACCAATCCGCGGCCTTGTCCATCAGCTTTGGTGCAGAGCCACGGATGGGGCGCCCCAGACTGTCGGTCTGTGGGGCATCAGCCTTGTCGCCGAGCTCCTCGAACCCCTGCATCAGAGTTAGGGCTGCTTCCCAGAGGTTGTTTTCCTCAGCCAATGCCGTGGCGGCGTCGAAAAGCTGCTGCGGGCTAGAAGTCGCGGAATCACCAGAAGTAGTCATGACCTAACACTCTACTTTGTGCCACCGCCAGCACCGAAGTGGGCGGGGCGCTAGTATTCGTCGTCAAGCGACTGAATGATGATGACGTCAAGGGCATCGAGAACAGGATGGCCTTCCCACACGTCGCGGGGCAGAAGCTCTTCGACGCGCCGAGCATAGGCGGCGGCACCGTCGGAATCACCCGCGTCGAGACGGTAGCGAACCCCCGCCAGCAGCGCGCGGGCGGCTTCCTCGCCATCGCCGGACTGCAGGTAGCCCTTCGCGGCGGCTTCCACATGGTTGATGGCCAAAGTGTCGCGGCCAGCGGAGTAGAAGACGTAGGCGGCATCGTCGTGCCAGTCGGCGAGTGACCAGTCGTCGGAGATGAGCTTCTGAGAACGCAGCAGAAGGTCCTCAGCCTCGCTGAGCGTGTGGTCAATGGCGGCGGAAGCGTCCTCAGAGACGATCTCGGCGGTGAATTCGGAGCCCTCTTCGGAAATGACCAGGTCAATGACATGAATGATAGAACGCGCAGCCTGACGGTAGGCCTTGGCAGCGCCCTTGGTATCGCCGTTGCGTTCAAGGTGCTCGCCGTGCTCGATGAGCAGCTTTGCCGCCCGGCGGGGATTATTGCCGAGCCCCGCGGCTGTGGAGGCAATAGAAAACGCCGCGTCGGTGCGTTCTTCATCGGCGGTAAATGCTGACCAGTGCGCAACTGGTTCGGCAAAGCGCAGCGCCTCGTCAACCTCGTCGGCATCGAGGAGACTGCGGGCCAAAACGAGCTGGATATCCATGGTGATGGGGTTGACCGGCATGCCCTCGGCGCTGGCGAGCGCGCGGCGGGCAAATTCGGCGGATTCCGCGAAATCGCCGTGGGCGTTGAGAAGCGCACAGAGCAGACGCACGCTGCGAAGCACCGCGACCGTGAGTCCTGCATCGAGACCAGCCTGCACGATTGGGCGTAGCTGGCGGATTGCCTCCGCTTCCTCACCAGCTTCCAGAGAGAGAAAAGCCAGAAATTGGCGCGCTTCAATCGTCGTGGTGACGGGTTCCGACTGAGGAGCCGCTGCGACGCTGGCAGCGATGCGGGCGGCCCTGCGCAGTTCACCACGGCTGTGCGCGAGCTGCGCCTCCAACAGCTTCCGATCGTCGAAACTGCTTCGCTTTGGTGCCCAGCGTGCGGACCATTCAGAGAGCTGACCGGCGATTTCCGCCCGGCGCGCCAGCGATGCTGCGGCGCCGGCAACAGCCGCGCTGACCAGGTAGTAATAGGCCTCGCCGGGCTGTGGAGTGGTGGCGACGATGTCCTTAGTAAGACTGATCAGCTCAGGGATTTCGGAGTCCTCGGGGCGACGGCCGGTGATGGCATCACCGGGGTTGGCGTCGATGAAGGCCTCAGCCTCGGCGAATGCTCCGTAGGAGCGTGCGTGCAAGATCGCGGGGCGAATGTTGGCCTCAGTTGCCCAACGCAGCCACTCGGCGCGTGCAGCAGTGGCTTCTTCTACTAATTCGAGTTGGTCGGCAACTGCATGCCTGAGTGCGTGGAATTCGCCAATGACATCGGGGGAGTTTGTAGGTGCGTCGGCCAACCAGTGCGTGTGGGCGAACTTGGTGACCGCGCGCCAACTGGTGACGTGGTCGAGCGTGGCGCCGGCCTTGCGGGAAATAACCAGCAGCTCCGGGAGGGAGTCCGGCAATGCCTTTAGCGGATTGGGCAGGGGAGGAAAGTCCAAGGGGTCGGACGAGTTCTCCGTCGCTGATGCGTTTTCCGAATTCACTGACACGTGGTCGGCAGCGATGCCGGCTTCCCAATCGCCAACTTGAATTTCAGACTCAGAGTTTTCTTCTTCCCACCAGACCATTGGACTATCTTCGCCCGTGGCATCGGGAAGATGCAAAACTGCTTTGCTTTTCAGACCTGTACAGCCGGATGCGCTGTTAATCCGGGGTTGAAAAGCTACGCATTAGTCCACGAACTTCATCGCGCACCGGGTGATCCGGGCCGACTAGGTCGCCGATGCGAGTCGCGAACCGGCGGGCGCGTTCCTCATTGTTGTCACTAGCAGCAGCACGCACTGCGATAGTCAGCGTGCGGGCGGCATCGGCAGGGGCGTGGGCTTCTAAGAAAAGCTCGGCAGCTTCGTCGGCGTACTTGTACACGCCGTCGTTGTCCCATACCGACCAGCACAGCAGCGCCTGCGACTCGTGCCACTTGGCCGATTCCCAGGACCCAACCACGTAGCCACGCGAGCGTTCCATCAGGTGGTCGGTCAGCTCGCTTGTGGCGCCCACGTTACTGAGCGATAGTGCGGCATCCATCAGAGTTTCCGCAGGTGAAATCGGTGACGAGTATCCGGCACGAATATCGGCCAGCGCGTCGAAGAGCACTGCCGCATGTTCAGTATTTCCCTCTTGGACTGCCGATTCCGCCGCAATAGCACAGGAAAAATCAGTACGCGCGGAATCCTGGGTAGGCTCAGACCACTTTGCAACCGACTCCGCTTCCTGGCCGGCGTGGCGGAAATCTCCGAGCTCGTACAGTGCCGTTGCCTTCAGCAGCGCGATTTCCATGGTGATTTCACAGTCGGGGTAGTCTGCCGACACGTCCTGGGCGCGCTGAGTCAGCTTCAGCATCTCCTCGGCATCGGGCTTGTTGTGTGCCACCTCGAAGTTGATGTCTGCCATCTCACGAACCGCGAGAATATAGTCAGTGTCCAGTCTGTGCTGGTCCGCGACTGCCACGTTGTTCGACAGCATTCGGAACGCGGTATCGCTATTACCGGTCTCTATCGAGTACCGTGCCAAATTCTGCCTCAGCTCAAGGCCCGCGATTACGGAGCGGTTACCGATTGCATTGAGCTGTGAGGCGCAAAGTCGCGCTGCGTCGACGACCTTCCCGGCTCGGTGCAGCAGTGATGCCTCCGTCAGAGTCTTCGCCAGCGCAATCGACTCAAACTTATCCTCATTCGGCAGTGCCCGAATCATCTCGTGCAGCTCCCGTGCCAAGTCCTCGCGGTTGACCTTTCGCAAGGCGCTCGCAATCCGAATCAGCGCGTCAGTCAGTGCCGCCCGCTTCTTCCACTGGCGGGGGCTAAACGGCTCATCCGCTTCTTCGCTTGCCGACGATTCCTGCGGCCGCAGCCCATCCGCATCCGTGGTCACCGCGCTGTGGCTGCCGGTTGGGGCATCCAAATCGTCGGCAAGCACGAGTGCCCGGTACGAGGTGATTTCCCTGCTCATGCGTGCGATGAGGGGGATTTCGGTCTCTGCGGCAGCAGAGGTTTGACCATCGGCGATAAAGGTGGTGTAGCGGCGGGCTTCGTCTGCCGCCAGCCGTGCCCGGGCGCGCCAGTACTCCGGCACGTTGTCGTTATCGGATGCCCATACCATCCAGTTCAGGGCGGCATCGTGCGCAGCTGTCATCATGCCGAGCGATTCGGTGACCTCGCGGACAATGCGGTAAAACGCGCCGACGTGTTCGATAACGCCGTGGGCTTCCGGGGCAGAAAAGAGTTGTGGGTTGTAGAAATGATGCGCGAAAACTGATTCCAGTTGGCGCGTGGCCAGGGAATTGTCGGCTGCGGTCGCGTCTGCGTAGGCTGCGACGAGCTCCGGCAAATCCGGGCTGTTTCCTACCTGGTTCAACAGCTGACCTTTCTACGACTGGTTACTACTTTCCTTAACACTGTAATGGGTCACTGTGGCGGAGCTAACTTGCGCCACAGTATGAGGGGTTAAATGGGGCAATCGGTATGAACCTAACGTGAGAAATATATGCTTAGTTCATACTCAAGGGTGCCTTTAAGGGCGAATAGTAGCGAAAACCGTGGATAAAGTCTTTGGCTTTGACCCAGATTTTTAATACTTTGTTGTCATTTCTTTGTCACTCTGAAGTGCTCACGTATGAATCCATCGTGCGAATAGGCGGTTACTAATTAATTATGTTGTCCACTATTGATCTTCGCGGTCAGACTCCCACCACCGCCACTCTGCGTCGAGTGTTGCCGCGCGGTGCGGCAGACGTTGATTCCATGATTCCCACGGTCAAGCCCGTTGTCGATGACGTGGCAGCCCGTGGTGTGGAAGCGGCCATGGAGTACTCCGAGAAGTTCGACCGGATTCGTCCGGCATCCATGCGCGTTCCAGCGGAGGTTATCGATGCCGCGGAAGCCGCGCTGGAAGACGACGTCCGCTCTGCTCTGCAGGAGTCCATCGGGCGCGTGCGCGCGTTCCACGCTGCTCAGAAGCCGAATGACAAGACTGTTGAAATTCTTCCCGGCGGCATTGTCCGCGAGAAGTGGATTCCGGTTTCGCGCGTCGGTCTTTACGTCCCCGGGGGCAACGCCGTCTACCCGTCGTCTGTATTGATGAACGTCATCCCAGCTCAGGAAGCTGGTGTGAAGTCCCTCGTCGTCGCCTCTCCGCCACAGGCCGACAACGACGGCTGGCCGCACCCGACCATCCTGGCTGCCTGCAAGCTGCTTGGTGTGACCGAGGTGTGGGCCGTCGGTGGTGCACAGGCCGTCGCACTGCTCGCATACGGTGATGAAAATGAAAGCCTCGAGCCGGTCGACATGGTTACCGGTCCGGGCAACATCTTCGTTACTGCCGCCAAACGCCTGTGCCGCTCGGTCGTCGGTATCGACGCCGAAGCTGGCCCGACCGAAATCGCCATTCTCGCAGATAACACCGCTGATCCTGTCTCCGTTGCCTACGACCTGATTTCTCAGGCGGAGCACGACGTCATGGCTGCCAGCGTGCTTATCACGGACGATGCTGATTTCGCCGCCGCCGTCGACCGAGAAGTCGAAAACCGCTACGAGGTCACCATGAATGCCGATCGCGTTCGCGAGGCGCTCACTGGCAAGCAGTCTGGCATCGTGCTTGTCGACGACATGAATATCGGCGTCCAGGTTGCAGATGCCTACGCTGCTGAGCACCTGGAGATCCACACCGAAAATGCGCAGGCGGATGCCGAACGCATTACGAACGCTGGCGCAATCTTCATCGGTCGCTTTTCGCCGGTGCCGCTGGGCGATTACTCGGCCGGCTCTAACCACGTGTTGCCGACCTCTGGTACCGCCCGCCACGCCTCGGGCCTGTCAACGCACACCTTCCTTAAGTCGGTCCACATGATTGACTACAACGAGGCCGCGTTGAAGGAAGTTGCCGACAGCGTAGTAGTCCTGGCCAACGAAGAACGACTGCCAGCGCACGGCGAGGCCATCCGTGCCCGCTTTGAGACGCTTCTCGGCTCTGAGGGCAATGGCGCAGAAAAGGGGAACAACTAATGAGCAACCAGCCTGAGAACCAGCCACAGCCGTCGGTAGCCAAGTTGGCGTTGGCAGATTTGCCACTGCGCGATGAGCTGCGCGGCGAGGAAGCCTACGGTGCCCCGCAGCTCGATGTCGATGTTCGCCTGAACACCAACGAAAACCCGTACCCGCCATCCGATGACCTCATCGCCGACCTGGTGGCGCAGGTGGAGAAGGTCGCCTCTGACCTCAACCGCTACCCGGACCGTGACGCAGTAGCACTGCGCAGCGCACTCGCCGATTATGTCACCCGCCAGACTGGCGTAGACATCACCGTCGACCAGGTATGGGCTGCCAACGGCTCCAACGAGATTCTCCAGCAGCTGCTGCAGGCATTCGGCGGGCCGGGGCGCAGCGCAATGGGGTTTGTGCCCAGCTACTCGATGCACCCGATCCTCTCGTCCGGCACGCAGACGGAGTTCATCGGCATCGACCGCGACCCGGAGACCTTCGACATCGACATGGATAGTGCGCTCGCGGCAATTGCCGAGCACCGTCCTGACGTCATCTTCATCACGACTCCGAACAACCCGACTGGCAACCTGACTACGCTCGCTGACCTGCGCCGTATTATTGAAGCCGCGCCGGGCATCGTCATTGTCGATGAGGCCTACGCCGAGTTCACTGAGGAGCCGTCGGCGACAACGCTGCTGGCTGAGTTCCCGTCGAAGTTGGTTGTCTCCCGCACGATGAGTAAGGCCTTCGACTTCGCAGGCGGTCGCCTCGGCTACTTTGTTGCTAACCCAGCGTTTATCGATGCTGTGATGCTCGTACGTCTGCCGTATCACCTGTCGACGTTGACGCAGGCCGCAGCCACAGTTGCACTTCGCCACTCGGATGCGACGCTGTCGACCGTCGCAAAGCTTGCCGACGAGCGTGACCGCGTCGTAGCCGCCCTGAACAGCTATGGCTACGACGTGATTGACTCGTACTCGAACTTCGTCTTCTTCGGGCGTTTCGCCGACGCCTCGTCGGCATGGCAGAGCTTCTTGAACGAGGGCGTACTCATTCGCGACGTTGGCGTGCCCGGTCGTCTCCGTGCCACTATTGGTCTGCCCAGCGAAAATGATGCGCTGCTGGCGGCGGCCAAGAAATTGGCAGCGACCGCGCTGGCTTAAGCGAAATGCTGCCGGTACACCCCACTACAAGGAGAGATTTGACTTATGCACTTCAGTGATAAGGACCATCTGGAGGCAGAGCGCACTGAGCGCGTTGGCCGGATCGAGCGCGCCACCCGTGAATCGAGCATCGTCTGCTCGGTGAATCTCGATGGCACCGGCAAGACCGATATTTCGACAGGTCTGCCGTTCTTTGACCACATGTTGACCGCTTTCGGCTCCCACGGCAGCTTCGACCTGACTGTGCATGCCAACGGTGACACCGAGGTCGATGCGCACCACACGGTGGAGGACACCGGCATCGTTATGGGGCAGGCGTTTGCCCAGGCACTGGGGGATAAGTCCGGTATTCGCCGCTTTGGTGACAGCTTCATTCCAATGGATGAAACTCTGACGCACGCAGTGGTTGACGTGTCGGGTCGTCCGTATTTTGTTGGTACTGGCGAGCCAGAGCAGATGTTGACTGCCGTTATTGGTGGCCACTACGCAACGGTTATCAATGAGCACTTCTTTGAGTCCTTCGCCCTAAATGCTCGCATTGCGCTGCATGTTCGCTGTCTCTACGGGCGCGATCCGCACCACATCACCGAGGCTGAGTACAAGGCTGTGGCCCGTGCCCTGCGTGCTGCCGTCGAGGACGACCCGCGCGTCCACGGTGTGCCGTCGACTAAGGGCACCCTATAGCTTTCGCAGGCTACGCGCGCCCGAGTTGCGCCTGTAGCTGTTCCACCTGCGCATTTAATTCCTCTACCTGCTGCTTCAAATCCTTGATGTCCTGGCGGTAGAGGTCAATGCGCTCATCAACCTGCTCCTTTGTGTAGCGAGGTTTGATGTATTTGGAACAGTTACTATCAGCCGAAATGACATCGACTACCATCGCGCGCTCATATGGGCTGCGGATTTCTCGGCCGTTGACCTGCCGTAGCGTATCCATCAGCTTTGGGTCGTCGGCTTTTTCAATCACTTGTGCTGTGCCGAAGAGCTTGAGCCGCTTGCGCGTAGCGTAGTCGATGAAAAACATACAGACTCGACTATCGCGGTCAACATTTCCGGTATTGACGAACTGATTATTGCCATGAAATTCGAGCCAACCCAGCTTCATGGGGTTCAGTACATGGACAAATCCCTCGGGTCCACCGCGGTGTTGGACATAGGGCCAGCCAGCGCCGGTAACAGTGGACAAGAAAAAGTGCGATGACGTTTTAATGAGCTTTTGGTGGGCCGGCTCGATTTCAAAGTGGTCTTGAGATCGGGGAATCTCAGTTTGAAGTGATTCCTGGCGGCGCCGGACGTAGCTGTCAAAGGCAATGTCCTGGTACTGGAGATCCTGGTACTCGGGCTTATTGTCCATCGGGCTCATATCCGCAGACTTTAGCCCCGAGGGGAAGCGCTAGTGCTGACTTTTCAAATAGTTCCCAATTTTGGAGGTGCAGTTTTGTGTGTGGGGGGAGCCTATGTTTTTGTCAAGCCTAAATCGGAATTCTTAGGTGAAACTCTTTTGGGGGGTATGCACGATTATTGGGCCCATCAACTGGTGTTGGTGGATCTGATTGCTGCTCGGCTTAAACTGCTACTGATTGTTTGGTAAGTGTCTCTCGGTAGAATTCCTTGTTTTTGAGCATGGCGTAGATGACGTTGCATCTGCGTCTGGTTGGGCACATGAGTGGGGCGCATTGTGGCGTTTGCCTTCTGCTCTTTTGCGCCCGTAGTAGGTTCGGGATGTTTCGTGGCTTCGAATGGCAGTAAACGCTTCAGTAGAACAGCGCATTTTTCAGTCGCTTGTTTCCTGTTCTGGATGGGAACTCGCCTCGTATTGATGAGCCTGATCTTCGTGTCACAGGAGCAATTCCTGCATAGGCGGCCAGGTGGCCAGAGGATGCGAAGTCGGATCCATCACCGATGGAAAGCAGGATTCTCGTGCTGCGGTCTTGATGCCGATTCCCGGCGTATTCGATCCAAGACCTCGGAGGCAGGGATATCCTCCAGCACGCCGTCGACCTGGCCGACGATAGTTTCGCGTTGGGTCTTTAGTGCTTTAATGTTGGCTGCCAGCTGCGGGATAACAAGTTCGGCTGCCTCGGTTCCGGGAACAGTAACAGTTCGTGCCGCTAGTGCCACGAAAATGCTGTCCACCAGCACGTCCGGGTTGTGCCGGCTTCTCTTGGATAACCACGCCAGAACCCGGGTACAACCAGTCTTTTTCAGTCCTGTCGGACCTGTGTAATGGATGAGTAAGTCCAGTGTCGGGGTGTGGGTACGCGTGCTGCCAGCGAAAACACGCTTCAGACTGGGGTAGATTTGGGTGAGTAGACTGCGTAAGCGGTTGACGGTTCTGGTGCAGTCACGAGAAATGTCATCGTCAAAGCCGGACAGCATCCTAAGGGCTGCGAGTACTTCACTGTTTCGGTCAACCGCCCGTAGGGTGTGCGGCATTGTTCATGCAGTGTCGGCTGATGATGAAGGCGTCGCGACTGTCGGTTGTCGCCTGTCCAGGGTAGAGATTTGCAGCTTTTCTCATGGCCGAGCCTGGTAAGTAGCAGACCTGGCAACCGTGTTGATGGGTAACCGCAATGGGGAGCGCTCCGATGGTGTTGGGTTAGTCAACAACAACTAAGACTGTGCCGTGAGTCTGAAAGTCTTCGAAGAGTGCTGCTAACTCTGATTCGAGTTGGGGAAGAGTCTTGTCAAAAACCTTTATGCCGTCCTTGTCTAAGGCGCAGGCGTGGTGTTGAGACTTGCCTACGTCTAGGCCCAGGAGAATGTCGATGGGAATATCCTGCGACATGGATGGCTCCTAGGAAAACGTGGTGGATTTGCCAGTCGCTGGTGTCATGACATTCGTGGCGCACACCCACGTCTACATTGAAGCCTGGAGATTCCGGCCGCGTCCCTATTAGCTGTCATCGAATGTTCTGGTGCCGGGCGGTACCCCGGTTTATTGAAACTACAGGGCGATTAAGCCGTACCCGGCCCAGCGACTGTTCCCATTATCGGGGATGACTTCAAGGTAACGGGCAATAGTGGGGCGGTTTAATGCGTGTTCATTGCGAGTCGAAATAGCACCGACAACGAGCTCATAATGGCAGCCGTGGTAGTTATTAAGGGCAGGCCAATTCTTTTCCTTAGCTGGAGTTTTGGAGGGACTAATGGTAACAACGTCTGTAGACGTGCTTCTAGCGCAGGTGTCTACCGCATCGACGCTAAGCACTTATTTTTTGTTCATTGTCGCTGGTCTGCTGGTGGGCGGAACATGGTCACTCTATAAGTCCGGATCAAGGGTTGGAACGATTGTTCTCGGGCTTTTATCTGTGATCGCTCTCGCCGGCGCGATTTTGTGGTTGTTAGGAGTGATGGAGTAAATGGCGTCCCGGGTGATGGACCGCAGGCAGTTAGACGAACTGGACAGCATGTGGAAAGCGCCCGGACTAGTACCTACGCTAGTCGCCGTGATGGCCGCCTTCGGTGGCTGGTCTCTCCTCATGCCTGTTATTCCGCAGGCAATTCTTGACGATGGCGGTGGAACCTCGCTCGCCGGTGCCTACACCGGTGTCTTCATGGCTGCCACAGTTCTGACGCAGACTCAGACGCCACGTGTGTGTCGCCATCTTGGCTACGGCATGACCATGCTGATTTCAGGTCTGTTCTTGGGCTTGCCGACGATTCTGCACATCTTCGGCACTGACGCTGCATTGGTTCTCATGATTGCGGTTTTGCGTGGTATGGGCTTCGGCGCGTTGACTGTCGCCGAGTCCGCATTGATCGCAGAGCTTGTGCCCCTGAAATTCCTGGGTAAGGCCTCTGGTGTACTTGGTGTGGCCGTTGGTCTGTCCGAGCTTATTTTCCTGCCACTTGGTCTCATCATTGCGGATAAGACTGGCTCCTACACTCCGGTTTATATTTTGGGTGCCGTCATTTCGCTCGTTGGCTCGGTGATGGCCCTATTCATTCCGAAGATTAAGCCAGCGCCGAAGGAGGGCAAGGGCGGCAACGAGGATGTCGGTGACCCCGTTCCTGGCTCTGCAGCAACGCAGCCGAGCCCAGTTGAGCACGTTGCCACTTGGAAGCTGGTGGCCATTCCCGCGCTTGCAATCTGCACGATTGCTATGGGCTTCGGTGGTATTTCCGCTTTCCTTGCACCGGCAGCTCGTGAGGTTGATGCTGTTTCTGGTGCAATTGTCGCTGGTCTGGCTCTATCGGTTCTCGGTGGCGCGCAGATGGTGTTCCGTTACTTCGCAGGAATCTACGCCGACCGTAAGTCTGAGGCTGGAATTCTGCTGATTCCGGCATTGATCAGTGGTTTTATTGGCCTGCTGATGATGTCCGGCGTGGTTCTCTTTGATCTGTCGGCCTGGCTGCTGTTGGTCGCTGCCATTTTCTACGGCGCGGGCTTCGGCATTGTGCAAAATGAGGCTCTGCTGCTGATGTTTGCCCGCCTGCCGCGTGACCGTACTGCTGAGGCCAGTGCCTTCTGGAACATGTCCTTTGACTCGGGCACAGGTATCGGCTCGTTCGTTCTGGGAGCCGTAGCTGCGGCTGCGCTCCGTCCGTACCCGGCTGTCTTTGCCTTTGCAGCAGCTCTGCTGGCAGTTGGCCTCATTGGTGCGGTGCTCGACCGAATCATCGGAAAGCACCGCGTGGCGGAGTACCAGAACACCCGCGCTACGCTGCGTCGTCTGGGAGATGCCGTGAAGCGTCATACGCCGGAGGCAGCCGTGCGTGTTGCCCGCCCGGCAAAGAACGCAGTGACGCGCTTGACGGTTCGGGACCGCAAGAAGAAGTAACTACATAAAAAGAGACGTTAGAAAAAGAGTGGCTGCGCTAGTCCTAGCGCAGCCACTCTTTTTTGGTTAATAAATGCAACCCCCGGTGTGTGATCAGCCGTGCCTGTTTACGCGACGGCGACGTCCATCTCGGTGAAGAGAGCCCGCAGGCGGGTTTCGATATCGTCGATAAGCGACTGGAGCTCGTCGTCTGCGAGATTGTCCGGATCCGCGACACCCCATTCCACGTAGCGGTCGCCTGGGACTGCCGGCGTCTCCTCGATGCCCATGAGCACTACGACATCGGCGCGGTGGGAAACACGGGGAGTAATCGTCTTTTGAGTGAGGCGCGAGGTGTCCACCCCGCGATCATGAAGAGCTTCGACGACGCGCGGATTCAGGCCATCCTCTGGAGTCAGGCCGATAGTGCGGATAAAGACTTCATCACCAACTAGGTGGTAGGCCAGGGCAGTGGCAATCTGGCTGCGGCCGGAACCACGGCTATCGGCAAAGAGAATCTCTTGGCGCGGGGCGAAGTCCTTGCATCCGCTCGCGGCCTTGATGCGCTCGGTGGCCTCGCGTTCGGCGAGGACGGGGAGGAAGTTAGTCACCTTCGCAGAGCTGGACAGCTCTGCAATGACATCGTCGAGGATGGAATCGATAGTCGCAGCATCGCAGGCTGCACCATAGAGCCGGTGAAGGTCCTCGCGGACAATGGCAAATGATTTACTAAGAACGGATGCGGTAGTCATAGCGTCTGAGTCTCTCTGTGAAAAATAATCAGGAGTATTAGGGATAAATCAATAACTTAGTTAACCTGTTGTTAATCTTGAGTTTACCAAAGTATTCGGTGGGCGTATACCAGCGCTTTTGCCTGTCCAGGCAGTTTTCTTGGGGTAAATGGGAAACATCGATTCCCAGCGCCTTAAAATGTCCAACTATGGAACAAGTCTCACCTTCGACGAAGACCCCAACTGTTGCCATCCTTGATTACGGCTCCGGTAATTTGCGTTCAGCTGAGCGCGCTGTGGCCACCACGGGTGCCGAGGTTATTGTGACCGCCGATCCGAAGACCGTGATGGAGGCCGATGGTCTCCTCGTTCCCGGCGTCGGTGCCTATGCCGCATGCATGGAGGGTTTGCATCGAGTGCAAGGGCCGCGCCTGATTGGCTCTCGACTCGCAGGTGGTCGGCCGGTGATGGGAATCTGCGTTGGTATGCAGGTGCTCTTTGACCGCGGCGTCGAGTACGCCGACGGCATCCATGCAGCGGAGACCGACGCATCCGCAGCTGTCACCGGCACCCCGGGTTGTGGTGAATGGCCCGGTACTGTCGAGCGCCTCGAGGCGTCGATTCTGCCGCACATGGGCTGGAACACGGTTGAGGTGCCGGAAGGCTCAAAGATGTTTAAGGGGCTGGAAGATCAGCGTTTTTACTTCGTCCACTCCTACGGTGTGCGCACGTGGGACCTTGATACGGATTCTCGCATCGCTCCGCCGCTGGTGACGTGGTCTGCCCACGAATCCGATCGGTTTATCGCAGCCGTAGAAAACGGTCCGCTGTGGGCTACACAGTTCCACCCTGAGAAGTCTGGCGAAGCAGGGTTGAAGCTGCTGCAGAATTGGGTGGACACGCTGTAGTTGCCCAATCGGTAGTATCTTCCCTAACCGCACTACCTGGTAGGTGACGGAATTTCGCCACTTAGACCACCTATACTGAGATAACTAGCAACAAGCGTCGTGGCGACTATGGCCACAACGCCCAAAAGTCGAAGAGAGTAGAGCCCCCATGAGTTTGACCCTGCTGCCCGCTGTAGACGTAGCCGATGGCCAGGCTGTGCGCCTTGTTCAGGGTGCTGCTGGAACCGAGACTTCCTACGGTGCACCGCTGGAAGCTGCCATGAATTGGCAGAACGCAGGCGCTGAGTGGATCCACTTGGTCGACCTCGACGCCGCGTTCGGTCGCGGTTCGAACTACGACCTGCTTGCCGACGTTGTGGGCAAGCTCGACGTGAAGGTGGAGCTCTCCGGCGGTATCCGTGACAACGCTTCGCTCGAAGCTGCGCTGGCAACTGGCTGCGCCCGCGTCAATATTGGCACCGCCGCACTGGAGAACCCGGAGTGGTGCCGCGAGGTTATCGCCAACTACGGCGACCGTGTGGCCATTGGTCTGGACGTCCTCAACGAAGAGGGTCAGTGGCGCCTGCGCGGCCGCGGCTGGGTCTCCGACGGTGGTGACCTCTGGGAGGTGCTGGAGCGCCTGGATGCTCAGGGTGCATCCCGTTTCGTGGTGACTGACGTCTCCAAGGACGGCACCCTGCAGGGGCCGAATGTGGAACTGCTGCGCGAGGTCGCTGCTGCTACCGATGCTCCAATCGTCGCTTCCGGCGGTGTCAGCAGCCTGGACGACATTGCAGCTATTGCCACGCTGGTCGATGAGGGTGTTGACTCCGCAATTGTGGGTAAGGCGCTCTACGCAGGGCGTTTCACTCTGGAAGAGGCCCTGGCAGTAGCTCGCGGCTAAAGAGAACACTTTCGTGGCCGGGCCGGGGAGACGTCGTCAAGCGAAAGCGTTAACGAGCAAACGGCACCCCGGCTGAGACGGCGGATGAAGGACTTAGAAAGTATGGATGCCCTGGAACCGCGGGCGATGCTCGCTATTGCTGAAGCGGCGCTCGATGAGGTTGAAGGCCTGTTCACGCAGCAGGTGGGCGCGGACCCGGTTGTCATGAAGCCGCGCGGGGATTTCGCGACGGAGACCGACCTGGAAATTGAGCGTCGTCTGCGCCAGCTCCTCACGCAGTATTCTGGCCTGCCCGTCTACGGCGAGGAATTCGGTGGCAAAGTCCCCGAGGAACATACCGCCTGGGTCATCGATCCGATTGACGGCACCACGAACTATTCCAACGGCTTTCCGCTGTGTGCCATGCTGCTCACACTCATGCATGAGGGGGAGCCGGTGGTCGGCATTACCTCCATGCCTCTGCTGCGCCGTCGTATCACCTCAGCTAAAGGTAGCGGCACATTTGTCAACGGCCGTCGCGTCAACATCGATGCCGAGGCCGGTCGCCCGGTTTCGATTGCCTTCGGCTCCGTCATTGCGAGTACCGACGGCACACTCCCACGTAAGTGGCGCCAACTGTTGCTGTCAAAGGTGGGCGAGCGCTATCCGACGATCCGAATTACTGGCTCTGTCGGAGTGGACTTGGGCTCCACCGCGATGGGGGCATTCGGCGGCACGGTGACTTTCTCACCGCATGTATGGGATAACGCAGCCGGCGTACTGCAGATTTCCGAAGCTGGTGGCGTGGTCACAGACTTGGCAGGCAATCCCTGGCGGCATGATTCCGTAGGCGTGCTAGCGGGAACTCGAGATGTCCATGCCACGCTGCGGTCGATTATTGACCAACTGGGTCGTCCGGAGACTTTCCGGAGCTAAAACTTGGGCGACGCCCCGAGCTGGGTGGTTGCGCAAACCGTCGAGCCACAACTTTGAGCTAACACGAGGAGAACTTAAAAACTATGTCTCTGGCAGTACGCGTGATTCCTTGCCTGGATGTCAACAATGGGCGGGTCGTCAAGGGGGTTAATTTTGAGAATCTCCGCGATGCCGGCGATCCGGTCGAGCTGGCCCGCCGCTATGGCGAGGAGGGCGCTGATGAGTTGACATTCCTGGACGTCACGGCTTCCAAGGATGGCCGTGGCACCATGCTCGACGTGGTGCGCCGCACCGCGAGTGAGGTCTTCATTCCGCTGACGGTCGGCGGCGGCGTGCGCAGCGTCGAGGATGTCGATCAGCTGCTTCGCGCCGGAGCCGACAAAGTCAGTGTCAACACCGCTGCGATTGCACGTCCGGAACTGCTCAGCGAGCTGTCGCGTCGTTTCGGCGCGCAGTGTGTCGTCCTGTCGGTGGATGCCCGCCGTGTTCCCGAGGGAGGCACGCCTCAACCGTCGGGCTTCGAGGTCACTACGCATGGTGGTTCACGCTCGGCCGGGATCGACGCCGTCGAGTGGGCGCGCCGCGGCGAGGAGCTTGGCGTCGGCGAGATTTTGCTGAACTCCATGGATGGCGACGGCACCAAGGATGGTTTCGACCTGGAGTTGCTGGAGAAGGTCCGCGCTGCCGTCGACGTTCCGGTGATTGCCTCTGGTGGTGCGGGTAAGGCGGAGCATTTCCCGCCAGCCGTGCGCGCCGGTGCCAACGCGGTTTTGGCTGCTTCCATTTTCCACTTCGGCGAGGTTAGCATTGCCGAGGTCAAGGAAGAGATGGCCCGTGAAGGAATCGAGGTACGTCAGTGACGGACCTAGCCCCAGGAGCTGCAGCTCACGGTGCAGGAGATGATCCGCGGGAGTACACGCTCCCAGCAGATATCGCGAACATCGCCAAGTTCAATGCTGACGGCTTGATTCCCGCAATTGTGCAGGAAGAGTCTACAGGCCGTGTACTCATGATGGCGTGGATGGATTCCCACGCCCTGGCATACACCATCGCCACCAAGCGCGGCACCTACTGGTCGCGTTCGCGGTCGGAGTACTGGATCAAGGGACTGACTAGCGGCCACTTCCAGACGGTGACATCGCTGGCGTTGGACTGTGATGGCGATACCGTGCTGATGCAGGTAGTGCAGGACGGCGCCGCATGTCACACTGGCTCGCACAGCTGCTTTGACGTGCATCCCGTGTTCGAGGACTAGGCGGTCAACCTTGGCTGCCGAGGTGGGGTTTCGTCGTCAAGCGCGCCCAACTCCGGTGAAGTTCGGGGTTAAGTGATGTGCAATCCGGGGTGCGTGGCACAATAGCGGCTATGACTCGTATCACCATGACCACGCGTGAGCGTTTCCGCGAACTGGCTGCACATCATCGGGTCGTACCCGTGGTTCGCAAGGTTTTGGCGGACGGCGAAACGGCGCTGTCGGCCTACCGCAAGCTCGCAGCCGATCGTCCCGGCACCTTCTTGCTGGAGTCCTCCGATGTGGGGCAGTCGTGGTCGCGCTGGTCGTTTATCGGTTGCGGCAGTCGCGCCGCGCTGACGGTGGATGATGCGGGGGAGGCAACTTGGATTGGCAACGCGCCGTCGGGCGCGCCAGAGGGCGGAAATCCGCTGGATGCGCTGCGTCGCACGCTGGAGCTGCTGCACACGGAACTCCCGCTTGCCGACGATGCTTCGGTACCCAAGCTCACCTCTGGTCTCGTCGGCTACTTCGGGCATGACATTGTCCGCTACATTGAGCCGCAGCTGCCGGATACCACTGACAATGATTTGCAGATTCCGGAGCTCATGCAGCTGCTGGTGGAAGATTTGGCTGCTTTTGACCACCACGAGGGTGTGCTGTGGCTGATTTCCAATGCCGTCAACTGGGACGGCTCGGATGAGCGGATTGATCAGGCGTATGACACCGCCTGTGATCGTGTCAATGCGATGGTGGAGCGGCTTTCGGAGCCCTCTGATCTGCGTCCGGCGGAAGTTAGCTTCCCAGAGCCGGTGATTCGTCGCCAGCGCGCCGCCGAGGACCACATGGATCGTATTGAGCGTTGCAAGGACCACATCCGCGCCGGTGATGCGTTCCAGATTGTGCTCTCGCAGCGGTTCGAGATGGACACGCAGGCCTCCGCCTTTGATATCTACCGCATCCTGCGGGTTTCCAATCCGTCGCCCTACATGTTCCTGGTCAACGTTCCAACCAAGGACTTCTCCGGTACTGCTTTCCAAATTGTCGGTTCCTCCCCAGAGTCGCTCGTGGCAGTCCAGGGCAGTGAGGTCATCACCAACCCCATCGCGGGCACGCGTCCGCGTGGTGCTACGGTGGAGCAGGACAATGCGCTGGAAGCTGATTTGCTGGCAGACGAGAAAGAAAATAGTGAGCATTTGATGCTCGTCGACCTTGGCCGCAATGACCTCGGACGTGTCTGCCGCCCGGGCAGTGTTGTTGTGCACGACTTCCGTCATATTGAGCGCTACAGTCACGTTATGCATCTGGTCTCTACGGTCACCGGCGAGCTTTCCAGCGACGCCACGGCTGTCGACGCATTCGCGGCCACTTTCCCAGCGGGAACGCTCTCAGGTGCGCCGAAGCCTTCCGCGCTGAGCATTATCGACAAGTTCGAGGACACGCGCCGGGGTGTTTACGGCGGCACCGTTGGATACTTTGACTTCCGGGGAAATACCGATCAGGCAATTGCCATCCGCACAGGCGTGAAGAAGGACGATACCGTCTACGTCCAGGCCGGTGGCGGAATTGTCAGTGATTCTGACCCGGTGGCAGAGGATGAAGAGACCCGCAACAAGGCCGCGGCTGTGCTGCGAGCTGTCGCGGCAGCTGAGACACTAGTCCCAGCGGAAAGGAGCTAGGTTTTCGATGAAGTCGACAACGATGCTCTCCGGTGGCCTCATTGGTGTGGCCGCGGCGGGAATGTGGTTGTGCAGCCGAAGTGCGTGGCTGACAGTCGATACTGTCGACGACAAGTCCGGTCCTGCGACCACAGATTTGGTGGGCGCAGTATGGGCTCCGGAGTTGACCTCGATTGCGCTGGCAATGGTGGCCGCGCTTTTTGCCACCACCATTTTGGGCGCACTCGGCCGCCGTATCGTCGGTGGGCTTGCGGCGCTGCTCGCAATTGCGGCGTCGTGGACCCCGATGACTTTGCTTGCCAGCGGAGAAGACGGTGTGGACTCCCAGCGGGCACTGGATTTGTTGACATCGGGAAGCGCCTCACAGCGCGCCAGTGATGCGGTGACTGTGGCAGACTGGGCGCAGGTCGATAACATTCAGGTACACGCGATGGGGCCAGCTCTGGCCTTGCTGTGCTGCGCACTGGCGCTGGTAGGGGCGGTATTGCTGGTACGTCGACCGGGTGCTGTGAAGAAACAGAAGTCCAGCGCGTATGAGACCCCGGAGGTACGCCGTCAGCGTATCGCCGAGGATCTGGAGGAAGACCCGCAGTCGGGTCGAGTTCTGTGGGATGCTTTGGATGCCGGTGTAGATCCTACGGATCTGGATAAGGAGTAAGGCCGTGGCTAACGTTCTGGACAAGATTATTGAGGGCGTGCGGGAAGATCTCGCTGCTCGGGAAGCCAAGATTTCCTACCGTGAAATCAAGGAGCTCTCGCTGAAGGCACCGTCGCCGATTGATACCGTGACGGCACTGGCAAAGCCTGGGGTGCAGGTGATTGCAGAGGTCAAGCGTGCCTCTCCGTCAAAAGGAGAGCTGGCTGACATCCCCTCGCCGGAAGTTTTGGCGGCAGAGTACGAGCAGGGTGGCGCGGCTGTCATTTCCTGTCTGACTGAGGAGCGCCGCTTCCGCGGTTCGCTCGCTGACCTCGATGCCGTGCGCCGCGCGGTGAACATTCCGGTGCTCCGCAAGGACTTCATCGTCACTCCGTACCAGGTCCATGAGGCTCGCGCGCATGGTGCCGATTTGGTGCTGTTGATGTGCTCCGCTTTGGATCAGCCGACACTGGAGTCGCTGCTGGATCGCACCGAGTCGCTCGGTATGAACGCTCTAGTTGAGGCGCACACCGCTGAAGAGGTTGAGCGCGCCGAGGCTGCTGGTGCCAAGATCCTCGGCATCAACGCCCGCAATCTGAAGACTCTCGACGTGGACCTCTCCGTGTACGAACGCCTTGCACCGATGCTGCCGGATCATGTTGTGAAGGTGGCAGAGTCCGGTGTCAAGGGGCCGGAGGAACTGCGCTACTACGCCTCCCACGGCGCCGACGCGGTGCTGGTGGGAGAGGGGCTGGTCACCGCGGGCAAGCCGGGTGAGGCTTGCCGACGTCTCGTTGCCGCCGGTGTTCACCCGACACTCCGCAGCGAGTAGCGATAGTCCGCGGTTGCGATAATCAGCTGCATCGCACCGCGAATTCCGCCTCATTTGGTTGCGTGTCCCACCTGTTGTGCTGGCGCACCACAGTTTCTTAGGCCTTATCTCCCCGCAACGGGTGGGGATAGTCCACAATAGATAACTGTGAGTGACCAAGATTTCAAGAATCATGATGCCCGAGGTGACCGCTTGCCTACGATGGGTGAGGTTATCGCGGAGACAACGAACCACGAGTCAGATGCCATTGGGCACTGGGGCAAGTGGGGCGGCCAGTTTGTGCCAGAGGCGCTGATGGCCGTCATCGGTGAGGTCACCGATGGCTACGCGAAGGCCCGCGTTGATCAGGATTTTCTCGATGAGCTCGACCGGCTACAGCGTACGTATGTCGGCCGTCCCTCGCCGCTGTACTACGCGGAGAAGTTCTCCGCTGACATCGGCGCTGACGTCTGGCTCAAGCGCGAGGATCTGAACCATACTGGCAGCCACAAGATTAATAACGTCTTGGGCCAAGTCCTGCTTGCCAAGCGCATGGGTAAGAAGAACATCATTGCCGAGACCGGTGCCGGACAGCACGGTGTTGCAACCGCCACCGCTTGTGCGCTGCTCGGCCTTAACTGCCGTATTTACATGGGTAAGGTCGACGCGATTCGCCAGCGTCTCAATATCGCCCGCATGCGCCTGCTTGGCGCTGAGGTTATCGAGGTCGAGATTGGTTCGAAGACTCTCAAGGACGCAATCAATGAGGCCATGCGTTTTTGGGTTTCACACGCCGATGACACCTACTACTGCTTCGGCACTGCAGCCGGTCCGCACCCGTTCCCAACAATGGTGCGCGACTTCCAGCGCATCATCAGCGCCGAGGCACGCCAGCAGATTCTCGCGGAGACCGGCTCGCTTCCCGACGCTGTCGTGGCCTGCGTTGGCGGCGGTTCTAATGCAATCGGCGCGTTCCACCACTTCATCGATGATGAATCGGTTCGCCTGATTGGCGCTGAAGCTGGCGGCGATGGTGTTGAGACCGGTCGCCACGCAGCCCCTATTTCGGCCGCCGGTAATCCGGGTGTGTTCCAGGGCTCCTTCGCCGCCCTGATGCAGAACGAGGACGGCCAGATTACAGAGTCGCATTCGATCTCTGCGGGTCTGGATTACCCGGGTGTGGGCCCGGAGCACTCTTATCTGGCTGATATTGATCGCGCGTCCTACCTGCCGGTGACCGATACCCAGGCGATGCAGGCATTCCAGGACCTGACTCGGATGGAGGGCATCCTGCCCGCTATCGAGTCCGCACACGCGGTGGCTGCCGCCCGACTCATCAGCGGTGACCTGAATGAAGAGCTGGGCCGTAAGCCGCTGATTATTGTCAATGTTTCCGGTCGCGGTGACAAGGATGTCGACACCGCTGCTAAGTGGTTTGATCTGATGGAGGAGTCCTAAATGAGTCTGAGTGACGTCTTTGACAAAGTCCGTGAGGAAAACCGCGCAGCATTTATCGGCTACTACCCAGCGGGTTTCCCGACTACCGATAAGTCGATTGAGAACATCAAGGCGATTGTCGACGCTGGCGCCGACATCATCGAGGTTGGTCTGCCTTTCTCCGACCCGATGATGGATGGCCCAACCATTCAGGATGCCGCCAACGTGGCTCTGGATGCGGGCTTCCGCACCCGTGAGATTATGCGTGTGGTCCGCGAAGTCACCGAGCACGGCGGTACCTGTGTGGTCATGAGCTACTGGAATCCGATTCTCCAGTATGGTCCGGAGCGTTTCGCTGAGGACTTGGCCGCCGCTGGTGGTCGTGGCACCATCATCCCGGATCTCATCCCCGAGGAGGCCGGCCAATGGCAGCGTGCAGCTGAGACCAATGGTCTGTCCAACATCATGTTGGTTGCTCCGTCATCGACCAACGAGCGTCTGCAGCTAACTGCCACCGCGTCGACCGGCTTCGTCTACGCCACTAGCCACATGGGAGTCACAGGTGCCCAGGCCAGTGTCGACTCGGCCGCTGGCAAGTTGGTTGCCCGCACGCGTGAGGTTACCGATACACCGGTGTGCGTCGGTTTGGGCGTCTCCAATGGGGAACAGGCCGCGGAGATTGCCGAGTTTGCAGATGGCGTAATCGTTGGCTCGGCACTGATCAAGGCCGCGATGAAGAGCACCGATGACCTGGTAACGCTCGCCCGTGAACTTGCCGCGGGCGTACGAGGAGAGAGCTAGCGCATCTATGAGTTCCACCCTTGTTCTCGCTGAGACTGCAACGACGTATCTGGCCAACATTCCCTCTCCGCCGCAGGGGGTGTGGCAGTTAGGGCTGCTACCACTGCGCGGTTACGCGATTTCCATCTTGGTTGGCGTACTTGTCGGCATTTACTGGATGCAGCGCCGCTACGTGGCCAGGGGTGGAGACCCGGAGTTGGTCCTCGACATTGCCATTGCGGTTATTCCTGCGGGCATTATCGGCGGCCGTCTCTACCACGTCGCCACCGACTGGGAGAAGTACTTTGGCCCCGGCGCCAATCCCGCCGATGCACTGAAGATCACCAATGGTGGTCTCGGTATCTGGGGAGCGGTGGCGCTGGGGGTGCTGGCCGCGTGGGCGGTCGCTAAGTGGCGGAAGGTGCCGTTTGCGCCAGTTCTTGACGCGGCCGCACCCGCAATCATCCTTGGTCAGGCCATTGGGCGTCTGGGCAATTGGTTCAACCAGGAACTCTACGGCGGCCCAACGTCGCTTCCGTGGGGTCTGGAAATTTACCAACGAGTTGATGAGTTTGGCCGAGTTGCCCCTGTCACCGGAACGTCGACAGGCGAAGTGCTGGCCGTGGTGCATCCGACGTTCCTCTACGAGATGGTGTGGAACGTCCTCGCCTGTCTGGTCATTGTCTGGGCGGACCGAAAGTTCAAGATGGGCGGCGGCCGCGTCTTTGCACTCTATGTCGCAGCCTACACTTTGGGACGTTTCTTCATTGAACTCATGCGCGTCGATGACGCAACGCTGATATTCGGTGTGCGTATTAATAACATCACGTCGCTCGTGGTCTTCTTCTGCGCTGTGATTGCTTTGTGGATTCTGCGAGCGAAGAGCCGCGAAACCGCAGCTGAAGTCAGGGGAGAGTGCGAGGCTGCTGAAGCTCACAGTGTTTCCAACTGACGCATAGCCCGTTAAGGGACTAGGCTGGAGGCCGTGCTTAGACGAACGAAGATTGTATGTACCCTCGGTCCAGCAGTTGCTTCGCTGGAGGGGATTACCGGGCTGGTCAACGCCGGCATGGATGTTGCCCGTCTGAATTTCTCTCACGGTGAGCATGAGGACCACGCTCAGAACTACCACTGGGTGCGTGAAGCATCCGATGCTACGGGACGTGCGGTTGGTATTCTCGCCGATTTGCAGGGGCCAAAGATTCGCCTCGGTCGCTTTAAGGAAGGCTCGACGTATTGGGCTGACGGCGAGATTGTGCGCATCACCGTCGACGATGTCGAAGGCACGCACGACCGCGTCTCCACCACGTACAAGAACCTCGCTGATGATGCCCGTCCGGGCGATCGCCTGCTTGTCGACGACGGTAAGGTGGGCCTGGAGTGCATCGAGGTAGATGGCAATGATGTGGTGTGTCGTGTCATCGAGGGCGGTCCGGTCTCTAACAACAAGGGTGTTTCCCTGCCGGGGATGAACATCTCGGTGCCGGCTCTGTCGGAGAAGGATATCGCTGACCTGCGCTTCGCTCTGAAGCTGGGGGTGGACTTCATTGCGCTGTCCTTCGTCCGTTCGCCTTCCGACGTCGAACTGGTCCATGCGGTCATGGATGAGGTTGGCCGTCGTGTCCCGATTATCGCCAAGCTGGAGAAGCCAGAGGCAGTCGAGTCTCTTGAGGCGATTATCCTGGCCTTCGATGCCGTGATGGTTGCTCGTGGCGACCTCGGTGTTGAGGTGCCGCTGGAAGATGTTCCGCTGGTTCAGAAGCGCGCTATTCAGATTGCCCGCGAGAACGCCAAGCCGGTCATCGTGGCCACCCAGATGCTCGACTCCATGATTTCGAATTCGCGCCCGACTCGTGCGGAGGCCTCCGACGTGGCCAACGCTGTGCTCGATGGTGCAGATGCCGTGATGCTTTCGGGTGAGACCTCAATTGGTAAGTACCCGCAGGCCACGGTGAAGACCATGGCTCGCATCGTTACCGCCGCTGAGCGCGAGGGGGAAGTTCCTGCGCTGACTCACATGCCGCGCACTAAGCGTGGTGTTATTTCCTACGCAGCTCGCGATATTGGTGAGCGCTTGAATGCCCGCGCTATGGTTGCTTTCACCACCTCGGGTGATACCGCTCGCCGTGTGGCACGCTTGCACTCTCGCCTGCCGCTGCTGGTATTCACTCCGAATCAGCAGGTTCGTTCGCAGCTTGCGCTGACGTGGGGCGCGGAGACCTTCTTGGTGCGCGAGGTTAACAGCACGGATGAGATCATGCAGGTCATCGATGAGCAGCTCTTGACCATGGAAAACTACAACGCTGGTGACACGCTGGTCGTTGTTGCTGGTACCCCTCCAGGAAATGAGGGCAATACCAACATGATTCACGTCCACGTTATTGGCGAGGACGCACGCTAGCTCTTTGGCACATTTGAAAAGCCGGTAAGCCCTTTTGGGGCTTACCGGCTTTTTGCTAGAGCCTTTCAACCTGGGCTGTCTTTTTGTCCCTGTGCGCGGTGGCAAGTGGCCGACAAACAACCTTTACTTTGCCAGGTAGGACAGCACGGCGGCAGCGGCGGCAGAAGTCGCGGAGGTAGCCGTTGGCTTGAAGTCTGGCAGGAAGGTCGGCATGTGGTTCGACGGTACGTCTTCGACCACGCGGTCGGCAGCAACGGCGGCTTCCCACGTATCCCGAGGTGTGGCGCCAACTGTCCAGTAGACATACGGGCAGTTCAGGCCACGGGGAAGGTCTGAGAAGTCCTCCGACGCCGTCCACGGCACGGCATCGGTGGAGTCTTCGCCGAGAACAGCGTCCAAGACCGGGCGAATCGTGGCAAACGCGTCCGAATCATTGTCAGTGACTTCGCCGTGATCCGAGTAGTCAATCACAGGTTCAACCTCAGTACCGGAAGCCAGGCACTCGCCACGAACAACGCGCTCAATGCCCGCAATGAGCTTGGCGCGTACCTCGTTGGAGTAGTAGCGAATGTTCAGCACAATCTTGGCCTGACCTGGGATTGTGTTATTCGAATTGCCAGACTGCAGCGTGCCGACGGACAAAACACCAAACTCGTGGGGAGGAATCTCGCGCCCCACAATTCCTTGCAAGCGCAGAACGATCGCGGCGGCCAAGTACGTCGGGTCAATGGCGTTGTGCGGCATAGATCCATGCGCGGAGCGACCGGTCAGCGTGATGCTGATGGTGTCACAGCCAGCAAGTGCCGGGCCGGGCATGGTCATTACCTGACCTGCGGGGCCGGGAACAATGTGCTGGCCGAAGCACACATCTGGGGTGGGGATGAGGTCTGCCAGGCCGTCGTCAATCATGGCCTGTGCACCGCAGGCCAGTTCCTCGGCGGGCTGGAACAAGGCAATGAAAGTACCCGACCACTCAGACTTAGTCGCTGCCATCAGGCTAGCCAGGCCAAGACCAGCCGTCATGTGCATATCATGGCCGCAGGCGTGCATGACGGCGGTGGCGGAACCATCGCGGGCGGTACCGGTGGCTGAGGAAGCGAAGTCCACACCTGTTTCCTCGAAAACTGGAAGCGCATCGATATCAGCGCGGAACAGCACAGTGGGGCCGGGGCCATTTTCCATGACACCAACCAGTCCGTGGCCACCGATTCCCTCATGCACTGTGTAAGTGCCCATGTCGCGAAGAGCACCGGCCAGATAAGCGGCAGTTTTCTCCTCTGCTTGAGACAGCTCCGGGTGCTGGTGCAGGTAGCGGTAGATTTCCCACTGCCTGTCCAACGGCACTCGATGGGTGGCGATGAGGTCGCGAATGCGGCTCAGTCGTGCTTCATTGTTGCTCACCTGGATTAAGACTCCTTACTTCTTTCTCTATTTTCTGCCCAGAGGCCTACAGTCGCGTTCCGTCCTCGACAAGCGGGTTGTACTTCAGGGAATTCGGCAGGCACTGGCACTCGGTCGCAATGTGAATGCTGTCCGAGATCTTCCCGGTCTCCCGTAGACGGTACATCTCTGGTACGACGCGGTCGCGCAGATCCCATGGGGAGATGGTGTTCAGATAAATCTTGGTGCCACCTTCAAAGCCGGCCAAGTTCGAGGTGCGCCACTTAATCATCACCCGCCATGGCATGCGGGCATCCAAATCGACAGGACGGTGATGCCATTCCTCATTGCATGGAATGGTGGGGCCGGCAGCGGCATGACAGGCGTGAATCAGATCCGACATGGCGTCGATTTCAGCGCGGGTTTGCAGCCACGGTTCGCAGATGTCCGACTTCGAGAAAATCTCCAGCGTGGGGTAGCGGTGTCCGAATCCGGCAAAAGCCACTGCATGCTCATTTTCCGCGATGATCAGATTGTGGCGGGCAGCATAGTCCACTGCGAATTCGTTGTAGATATTCGGGTTCTTGCGCACCGCTTGCACTTCGCGCTTGAGCTGCTCGCCGTGCTCATCGATGGCCACAAGCTGCTTGTGCAAGTGATCGAAGCTCGCGCCTGCCGGCTTCAGCCAGTTTTGGAAAGCGGCCACATAACGCACGTAGCGGTTACGTCGGTACAGGTCAGCAATCGACTCGACGGTAAACGCAATGAGTGCGCGGTGCTCGGCAACGCTCAACGTGCCAGAAGAAGCCAGCTGGTTATCGTGAGTAGCGCCGTCCACAAAGTGACGACGGGCAACGATTACATCGTGGCCGCCGGCGAAATAGCTCGGGGCTCGGCGCAGCAACTCCTCGTCGGAAAGCGAGCTGATTTCCTCTTCGCTGCGTCCAGCGGCGCGGTAGCGCGTGCGAATGATGTTGAGCACATGCTCGCGGCCCATCGGGTCGTCGAGGTAGGCCTCCATACGCTGCTGAGTCTCGCGGTCGGGCTCGAATCCGTAGTTGTCCGCCCAGTAGTCATACGAGACGATTTCGAACAGGTTGGGCACGCGGCGGAATTCCGCAGTGGTGTCGAAGAGCTGGTCAGGCAGTACTCCGGTCACTGTGGTGTAACCGCCGAATACTGAGTCATCGAGGACAACGCGGGCCTTCTCTGGTGGGGTTTGCAGCAGATTGTTCCAGCCGAAGGAATCGCGGGAACCAAAATCCTCCTCGCTCAGTGGCTGCGGATCCGGGTGCTTAATTCCCAGCGGCCGATTGCCACGACCGGGGACTGTCCACACCTGGGTACCGGAAAAAGGATTGACTTGCTTCACCGTGCCGTCGGCAAGCGTGATGAGAGGATTGCTGAAAGCCTGCATAGGTTCAACACTACGTCTTTGCTGGCGGTCGGCGCGTCAACGTAGGGGGATAGGAGCTTGACGACGGTTAGTTATTGTCTGGCCGTCTCGCGTGGCTTAGCCTGTGAAGTTATGTCGAAGATTGTTTTTCACTGCCTGGTGAAGCCGACCGAATCGGAGGCGCTGGCCGAGGCATTTCGTACTAAGTTGAGTGAGTTTGACCGCGCCGGGCGGGTTAGTGATGTGGCTGTGTCGGTGGCGTCGGCGGACACTGACGCGCAGTTGGTGGAGCAGTGGGAGCGCGAGAACCCGAAGGAGCCGCTTGGAGAGAGGAAGGTATTCCGTTATCTCTTGAGCTTCGATCAGCACGGTGGTTCTCTCAATGAACTCGCTATGGACCTCTCGGAGCTACTGACTCCGCGTGCAGAATTGCCCCCGGACCCGGTGCTGCGTGAGTTCGACGAATTACTCGAATCTGTTGCGACGTATCCCTGGAATGTTGCCGTATTTAGGTAATTTCCTACCTAATCGGTGAAAAGTGTAACTGGTCACAGTGGCGGTGCTTGGCTCAGAGAGCGGGTGTAGTGCGAAACACTACGAGTTTTCCCAGCAATATGCCGTTGTATAATTATGTCCGCTTCAATATCAACAGTTGCCCAGTCCTTGTGCACACAACCTGTGCCACCGAGATACGGCAACCGAGAAGCGGTTTACAACCGCGGACTGGTTGTTCTTCGTGGGCGCCATAATGGTTACGCAGAGAGGTTTATTTTGAATATCGAGCAGAAGGTTTCGGGACTCTATGACCAGATTCTTACCCGAAACGCCGGTGAGCCGGAGTTCCACCAGGCAGTGGCAGAAGTTCTGGAGTCCCTGAAGGTCGTCCTGGAAAAGGATCCACACTACGGTGACTACGGCTTGGTTCAGCGTCTGTGTGAGCCGGAGCGCCAGATCATTTTCCGCGTGCCGTGGGTCGATGACCAGGGCCAGGTTCAGGTCAACCGTGGCTTCCGCGTTCAGTTCAACTCTGTGCTGGGCCCGTACAAGGGCGGTCTGCGCTTCCACCCGAGTGTGAACCTCGGCATCATCAAGTTCCTGGGCTTCGAGCAGATTTTCAAGAACTCCCTGACCGGCCTGCCAATCGGCGGCGGTAAGGGCGGCTCCGACTTTGATCCGAAGGGCAAGTCTGAGCTGGAGATCATGCGCTTTTGCCAGTCGTTCATGACTGAGCTGCACCGCCACATCGGCGAGTACCGTGATGTCCCGGCCGGTGACATCGGCGTCGGCGGCCGCGAGATCGGCTACCTGTTCGGTCAGTACCGCCGTATGGCCAACCAGCACGAGTCCGGTGTCCTCACCGGTAAGGGCCTGACCTGGGGCGGCTCCCTGGTCCGCACCGAGGCCACCGGTTACGGCTGCGTCTACTTCACTGAAGAGATGATGAAGGCCAACGGTGCTGACATCAACGGTGCCAAGGTCATCGTTTCCGGTTCCGGTAACGTCGCTATCTACGCCATTAAGAAGGCTCAGGAGCTCGGCGCTACCGTCATCGGTTTCTCTGACTCCTCCGGTTACGTCTCCACTCCGAACGGTGTCGACGTCGAGCTGCTGAAGGAAATCAAGGAAGTCCGTCGTGCTCGTGTCTCCGAGTACGTGGCCGAGGCTGAGGGCGCTGAGTTCCACGAGGGTGGCAACATCTGGGAGCTCAAGGCCGATGTTGCACTGCCGTGTGCAACTCAGAACGAGCTGAGTGGCGAGTCCGCCAAGCTGCTGGTCGAAAACGGCTGCCGCTTCGTTGCCGAGGGCGCAAACATGCCGTCCACCCCGGAGGCCATCGAGGTCTTTAAGTCCAACGGTGTCCACTTCGCACCGGGTAAGGCTGCCAACGCTGGCGGTGTTGCTACCTCCGCTCTGGAGATGCAGCAGAACGCGACCCGCGATTCCTGGTCCTTCTCCTACACCGATGAGCGCCTGAAGCGCATCATGACCAACATCTTTAAAAACTGCGAGACCACCGCAGCTGAGTACGATCACGAGGGTAACTACGTGCTCGGTGCCAATATCGCAGGTTTTAAGAAGGTCGCTAACGCAATGCTGGCTCAGGGCGTCATCTAGTTCGCATCGAGTCCGCTAACGTCTCCGCTTTACGACGGGTTCCCGGAGACCCCGCCCGTGGAGTAGCCAAAAAGCCCACGCTGTAAACTCCCTCCCATGGAGTTATCAGTGTGGGCTTTTGTCTTTATCGTGGCAACGATTTTCATCGGGGCACTGATGCAGCGAGTAGCTGGCATGGGACTCGGCCTGCTGGGAGGGCCAGTCCTCTCACTGATTGCAGGCCCAGTAGCAGGTATTTTGATTATCAACGTGCTCGCCACCGTCAATGCGGTCATGCAGACTATCTCGGTGCGAGAAAACGTCGACTGGAAGAAGTTCTGGCTAATTGGTCCGGTGATGGCTTTTGGGGCGCTGCCAGGCGCCTGGGTGGTTCACAACACGCCCAGCGGGCCACTCCAGGTTCTGGTCGGTGGGCTAGTGCTGCTTGCGCTGCTGGTGACATCCTTTATGCCTCAGCGCATGCGTGTTGACGGCCCACAGTACGCCGTTGCCTCTGGCGTTGCCGGCGGCTTTATGAATACCTTGGCCGGCATCGCGGGCCCGGCCATTACCGTTTACGCGCAGGCCTCTCGTTGGCCAGCGCAGACGTTTGCGGCCACCTTGCAGCCGCTTTTCTTTGTCTCCGGCGCATTGTCCTTGCTGTTCAAGGAAATCAGCGCTGACGTCTCCGTCTTCTCCACCACGCCGGTTATACTCTGGCCGCTGTGTCTGGCTGCCATGGTGGTGGGTATATTTTTGGGCACTCGCGTTTCTCGGCGAGTGCCCATTGTGCAAGCCCGAAAGCTCGCAGTCATTCTGGCGACTACTGGCGCGGCAGTCACTATGCTTCGCGGAATCTCCGCAACTTTTGGCGCTTAGGCTTGCTGTTCCGCCTGCCAGCCTCCCCTGGCTGTTACTTCAACGGCTGTTACTTCAACAGCGAAGACAGGAAGTTGCGGGTGCGTTCGTGCTGTGGATTCCCCAGCACCTCATCCGGAGTGCCCTTTTCCACAACCACGCCGTCAGCCATGAACACAACCTGGTCGGCGACTTCGCGGGCAAAGCCCATCTCGTGCGTCACGACGACCATGGTCATACCCTTATCGGCCAGACCATGCATGACGTTGAGAACCTCACCGACGAGCTCCGGGTCAAGAGCGGAAGTCGGCTCATCGAAGAGCATTAGCTTCGGTTCCATGGCCAGTGCACGAGCAATGGCAACTCGCTGCTGCTGGCCGCCCGAGAGCTGAACAGGGTAGGCGTCGGCCTTGTGAGCCAGACCAACAGTCTCCAGCAGCTCCATGGCACGCTTTTCAGCCTGCTCCTGGGAGACACCCTTTACCAGCACTGGTGCCTCGGTGATATTTCCCAGCACCGTGCGGTGCGGGAACAGGTTGAAGTTCTGGAACACCATGCCAATATCGCGACGCTGACGGGCAGCTTCTGCGGCGGAGATTTCGTAGAGGCTACCGTTCTTTTCGCGGTAGCCAATCAGGGAACCATCGACGTAGAGACGGCCTGCATTGACCTTCTCCAGGTGGTTGATACAGCGCAGCAGTGTGGACTTGCCGGAGCCCGAAGGGCCAATGAGGCAGGTAACCGTACCGCGTGGAACCTCCAGGTCGATGCCCTTGAGGACCTCGAGACGGCCGAAGTTCTTCCGAACCCTTTGCGCCTCAACCATCAAATCTTTGGTAGTCATTTACTGCGGATCCTCTCGGTAGAAGTGCTCTTCGTCCTTATCGACAACGCGAGCATTTGCAAGCGGCACACCTTCGGCGTCGGCAAGCGCGGCCAGCTGGCGGGCGGTGAGCTGACGGGTAGCGCCGCGGGCGAAGTAGCGCTCAAGGTAGAACTGGCCGACCATCAGAATCGATGTGATGACCAAGTACCAGGTGGCGGCGACCAGCAGCATCGGCACCGGCAGGAATAGAGCATTGGCGATATCCGTGGAGCGGCCGTAGAGTTCCAGCGAGAACGGCACTGCGATGACCAGCGAAGTGGTCTTCAGCAGGGAAATGAACTCGTTGCCCGTCGGCGGGATGATGATGCGCATGGCCTGCGGCAGGATGGTGCGGCGGACGGTCTGCCACCAGCTCATACCCAATGCTTTCGATGCCTCGGTCTGCCCCTCTGGGACAGCCTGGATGCCGGCACGGACAATTTCAGCCATGTATGCGGACTCGTTCAAGCCGAGACCGACGAATGCCAGCACGAAGGTATTGGAGAGAATGGTGCTTAAATCAACCTCGGTAACGCCCAGGTCAATCGTCGAGTAGATAGTGCCGAGGAGACCCCAAAAGACCAGCTGCACGTAGACCGGCGTTCCTCGGAAAACCCACAGGTAGAACCAAGCAACTGTGGACAGAACGGGGTTTTCCGACATGCGGAGCACTGCGACGATGGCACCGCCGACGACACCGATGAGCATGGCCAAGACTGTCAGTGCAATGGTCCAGCCAGCGGCAGCGGCGATTCGTGTGTCGAACAGGTACTGGAAGTAAACATCCCAGTGGTAGGCCTCATTGCGGGCGGCACCGATGATGAACCACAGGAAGAGCACCAGCAGCACTGCTGCGGTAATCCAGCGCCCCGGGTGTGGCAGCGGTTTGGCCTTAATTTCTTCGTTGAGTTCCGCCTGTGTGGCCTCGTAGCGGGCGCCAGACGCAGATGAGTCGCTCACTTAAAGTTCCTCTCCGTTAATAGTGGCGCGTTCCAAAGCACCGTCTTCCAAACCCCATGTGGTCAGGATTTGCTTGTACTGGCCGTTGTCGATGAGGTACTGCAGTGCCTGCTGCAGCACTGGGCCGAGTTCTGAATCCTTCGGAATAGCGAAGCCGAACGGGGCACCATCGTAGATATCTCCGGCAAGTTCGAGTTTGCCCTCGGAGCGATTGACCGCGTAGGCACTGACTGGTGAGTCAGCGGCCAATGCATCAGCACGCCCCAGCACCACGGTGGTAGCGGCGGTACCAGCATCCTGGTAGGCCAACTTGTTAATTGGTGGCAACCCACGATCCAGACAATCCTGATTCTTTACCGGCAGGTCCTCCATGTCAGCGACGGTATTGCGCTGAACGGCGACAGTTTTGCCACAGTAGTTGTCGGAGCTGGCGTCGCTGCCCGGGCGACGTGCCCACTGCAGGCCGGTATCCAGATAGTCGACGAAGTCGTAAGTCTTGCGGCGCTCCTCGTTTGAGGTGAATCCGGATGCGCCAACATCGACTGCGCCGGCCGACAGGGCCGGCAGAATCAGTGCGAAATCCTGTTCTTGGATTTCAATCTTCAGGTCCAAGACACTGGCCATGGCTCGGATGAGATCGATGTCGAAGCCGATGATGGAACCGGCGGAATCCTTAAACTCTGCCGGGGCGAATGTTGGGTTGGTGCCGATGCGCAATACTTCGCGCTTACGAAGATCTGCTGGGACCTGTTTCGCCAGTTCGGGGACCGCTGCCGGTTTGATTTCTGACCAGCCCTCGGGGTTACCGCTTTCGTCATTGGTGACGCAGCCTGTAAGCCCTAAGAACAAGGTCGCAGTCAGCGTGGCAGCCGCCAATGCGATGGGTCTTTTCATATCTGAATATGTTACCTAGGCGCAGTAATACCTTAAATTCGGTACCCCTATTCAGCTGCGCTTCAGGCTGGTGTAGGAAAACCGCACACTTTTCAGGCTTCTGGGAGTGGGGAACTGCAGGTACTGGCTGCGAAACACTGAACAAGACTCGGGCCTGGACAAGGAACAAAACCTTATCCAGGCCCGATTTACAAGGGGACGCTGAGCATCGCCGGATTTCTAGTTTGCGTCAGCAGAAGCTAGCCCTGAGCCGGTGACATCGAGCGGCTCGACCGCGCCGGATGCCGGGTCACTCAGTGCGGCATCGCGGACCGCCTTCGCCACGGCTGGCATCACGCGCGGATCCAGGGCCGACGGAATAATGCGGTCGGCACTTAGGTCTTCGACGCCAACACCTGCAATCGCTTGGGTAGCAGCCAATTTCATAGCTTCGGTGATGCGCTTGGCACCTGCCTCCAGTGCGCCACGGAACAGACCCGGGAAGGCCAGCACATTATTAATCTGGTTCGGGTGATCCGAGCGGCCGGTGGCCACCACTGCGCCGTACTTGCGAGCGATTTCCATCGGGATTTCCGGAATCGGGTTGGCCAGCGAGAACAGAATCGGGTCAGCGGCCATCTGGCTAATCGCATCCTCGCCGATACGGCCGGCAGAGACGCCGATGAACACGTTAGCGTCGACAAGCGCATCGTTGATCGAACCGGTGATACCGCGCGGGTTAGTCATGCCGGCGACCCACTGCTTGATGTCACTCAGTGGCTCGCGGTCCGGATGGATGATGCCGCGCGAATCGACGACAACGATGTCGGACACGCCAGCGGACAGCAGCATCTTCGTCGCAGCGACACCAGCGGCACCAGCGCCGGAGATGACCACGCGGAGATCCTGGAAGCTGCGGCCGGTCAGCTTGCAGGCGTTGATTAGGCCGGCGGCGATGACAATGGCGGTACCGTGCTGGTCGTCGTGGAAGATTGGGATGTCGAGCTCTTGGTCGAGACGCTGCTCAATCTCGAAGCAGCGAGGCGCGGAGATGTCTTCGAGGTTCACCCCGCCAAACGACGGTGCCAGCGCCTTGACCGTCTGGATGATTTCCTCCGTGTCGAGGGTATCCAGGACGATTGGCACCGCAGAGATACCGGCGAACTGCTCGAAGAGCTGGGCCTTTCCTTCCATAACTGGCAGTGCAGCCTTGGGTCCGATGTCGCCGAGGCCAAGGACTGCGGTGCCGTCGGAGATCACCGCGACGTTCTGGCCGGTCCAGGTGTAGGTGCGGGCCAGGGCCGGATCTTCGTGGATGGCCTCACAGACACGGGCGACACCTGGGGTATAGCCGATGGAGAGGTCGCGAATCGTCTCGAGCTTCATGGTCGAGTGCGAGCGGAGCTTACCGCCACGGTGCGCCTCGAAGATTTCCGCATCGGTGATGGTCGACGGATCTGTGGGGGCGGTGTCTTCTGGCACGGCGTGAAGCGGCGTCTTAGGGGAGTTCGCGTTCGCAGTGTGGTCGGAGGAGCTAGAGGAAGAATTCGCAGCAGGCATGATGACAGTCCAAAACGTGTTGAGTACTGAGTACTTTGTACTTTGAGAAAACTCGACCGCGGCGAGAGCTGCTGGTGGGCAGCACGCAAAGCCGGGAGCAAAAGCTGGCGAGTGATACGTAGTGGTGTGTGTAAAACTGAACCAGTCTTGCTATACGGGATTGGTATCTCATTATATGGACAGTTGGGTGGAAAATAAAATCTTTGCGGTTGGGGGAGCGGGGGCGGAACCTTGCTGCTGAAGCTCAGATTGCGCCACTTCGCGCCATATAATCAGAATTCAATCGATTGAAAGGTCCATTTCGTCCCATGCAAGATCAGACCAAGCTCATCCACTCCGGCTACGTTCCAGGTAATAAAGACCCACGTCAGGTGCCGATCATTCAGTCAACGACCTACACGTTCGACTCTTCCGACGACATCGCTGCGGTCTTCGACGAGCCAACTCACGCACTGATTTACTCCCGCTTCGCCAATCCAACGGTTATGGCCGTCGAAGAGAAAATCGCCGACCTTGAGGGTGGCGCCGCAGCAATGGCTACTACCTCCGGCCAGGCGGCAACTGCACTCGCAATCATGAATCTTTGCTCCGCGGGCGACTCGTTTGTCACCTCATCTGAGATTTACGGCGGTACCTCCAACCTCTTCGCTACCACGCTGAAACGCTTCGGTATCGAGGCAATCTTCGTCGATCAGAATGCCTCCGAAGAGGAAATCGCCGCGGCATTCAAGCCGAACACCAAGGCGCTATTTGGTGAAATCATTGCCAACCCGGCGATGAGTGTGCTCGATGTCGAGAAGTTCGCCCGCATCGCCCACGGCCAGGGGGTACCGCTGATTGTCGACAGTACCTTCGCCACCCCGATCCTGTGTAAGCCCATCGAACACGGCGCAGACATCGTCGTCCACTCCACTTCTAAGTACATGGACGGCCACGCAATCCAGGTCGGCGGCGTCATAGTCGACTCTGGCAAGTTTGACTTCACCAACGGCAAGTTCCCCGGCTTTACTGAGCCCGATGAGTCCTACCACGGCGTCGTCTACACCAAGGACTACGCCGTCGCGCCGTTTGTCATTAAGGCGCGCATGCAGCTACAGCGCGACTTTGGCGCGTACCCATCTGCTCACTCCGCCTTCATGCTGAACCAGTCGCTCGAGAGTCTCGATGTCCGCATGCGTCGTCACTGTGAGAATGCGCTGAAGGTCGCCGAATATCTCGAATCACGCACGGATTTGCTTAACGACGTTCGTTACCCCGGCCTGAAATCTTCCCCATACTACGAGCTTGCTCAGAAGTACCTCGACGGAGCTTCCGGTGTGGTCACGATTGACCTCAAGGGCGGCCGTGAAGCTGGCACGACCTTCATGGATGCGCTGCAGCTGGTGACCCGTCAGGTGCACGTGGCCGACTCCCGTTCCTGCGTGCTGCACCCGGCTTCCACCACGCACCGCCAGGTTCCGGATGAGCAGCTGCCGGCGGTGGGAATTACCCCTGGTCTTGTTCGACTGTCCATTGGTTTGGAAAACGTTGACGATATTATTGCCGATATTGAGCAAGCGCTGGCCAAGGTTGAAAGCTAGTTTGTCGAGAGTTTAGCCAGGTCCATGCCCTGTTTTTGTGGGCAAAGCCTGGTTTTTTCTTACCTTAATCGGCGTCTTATGGTTCGTGAATCGAAAATTTTTGTGTAGTGCGGAAGATTGAATCCAGGGTTCCTGAGATAGTTCCAACTGACGACAGAGAGCTGTTCGTTTATTGCAACTTCTACACAGGAGGCTTCTTACGATGTCCGATTCCACTTTCCCTCAGAACCCGCAGTGCCCACAGGGGCCGTATGGCCCCGAGGGGTCGTATGGCTCCCAGGATTCGCTGGGGCAGCAGTCCTACCAGCACAACTCGCAGGATCCGCTCGGCCAACAGTCCTACCAGCACAACCCGCAGGATCCGCTCGGCCAACAGTCCTACCCGCAGGGGTAGTCGGCAGCTGGGCAGATGGCTCAGGCTCCGAAAGAAAAGAAGAAGGGTGGCTGCTTCAAGTGGGGTGGTATCGCCGCGGGTGCTGTTGTGGTCCTAGCCGTGGCGGCCAGCTTGACCGGTGGCGGCGATGCTGATTCGGGCTCCGATTCTGAAGCTGCGTCTCTCTTTGATTCGGACACTGCAGTTGCGGCTGATTCTGGCTCTGTTGAGAATGCCGATTTCGCTGAGAACCCTGGGGCTGCTCTAGAGGAGCAGCAGGGCCAGGCGGAGGAGCAGGAAAAACAGGAAAAGCAGGAAGAGAAGGCTCCGACCGAGTACAAGAATGCTCTCCGCAAGGCCAAGAGTTACTCGGATTTGATGCACATGTCCAAGGCCGGCATCTATGACCAGCTGACCTCGGAGTATGGCGAGAAGTTCTCGCCGGAGGCTGCCCAGTATGCAATGGACAACCTTGAAGTGGACTGGAATAAGAATGCACTGGAAAAGGCGCGCTCTTACCAGGATTCGATGGCAATGTCCCCGGATGCGATTTACGAGCAGCTGACGTCGGAATATGGCGAGCAGTTTACCCCGGAGGAAGCTCAGTACGCGGCGGATAACCTGTAGCAGCGGGTTTCGTTTGTTGATGACGCCAATTGGCCAGAGCCCCGTTTGGATGCATGCTGCAAAAGGACGGTTTCCGCTTCACCAGAATGCATTTGCTGCACACTGAACGGTTGCTGGTGAAGCGGAAACCGTCTTGACTGTTTTAATGCGTGACCTGGCAGTTGAGCGACTGTCGGCAGCAAAACTTCGGCGCGGTGCAGATTGTGCCGAGAAAAATGTGGATTAGATGGCTGATTATGCATATTTCTCTAATGGTTCGTGGATGATTGGTGCTGCTGAAGGCGAGCCTTAGGGGAGTCCTACGTACTTTGTGGCAATAGACGAAAGGATTATCGAAAAGTCACATCGCGAATTAAAAGTGATAATTCGGTTTGCATACAATGCTGTAGAGATTGCTTTGTAGGTTAGTTCCTGCATATTGATCCAAAGAATCAATACCATCGGCAAATGGGTATCACGATAATTGTCAGCGTGTCGGCACCGATCTTTGTGGAGAACGAAATCGTCTTGTCCGTACCATCAGCACATCCTGAAGAATTTAAGCAGGCGGTGATGACCACGTTCCGCGTGGTGAAGGTTACGTGCACAAATGATATCAACGTGCCGACCATATCAGATTCGGCTGGACCTGCTGAAGACTGGGCAGGCTGCAAATAATAGGGCAGCCATCCGGCTACCCCGGCAGTCGAATGGCTGGAGACATAGTGTTTTAATGCGTTAACTTATTTGTGTACCTGGATTGTCTATAGGTCGTCCGAAGGGGTTCTTTATGCAAAAGAAGATTCGAAGTCTTTTCAACAGGTTGTTGGCCGGGATTGGGATAGCATCTCTATGTCTGGTGCAGTTACCCTCACCTGCACATGCTGAAAGTATTGAAGAACTCGCTAAGCAAGGAGTTCTCGAATGGCGAATTAAGCCAGATATTCCCAACGAGAATCCGTTGAACTCTGTACCCATGTCGTGGAACCCCGATTCGGGGCTTCCGCCATTTGCAGCGTGCGGTCCAGCAACTGACACATTAAAAACGGTAGCAAGCTGGAAGTATGTTGATTTAGGAACGCCGCAAGACTTCATGCACGCAAATGAAATTACATTGCGCTGTGGAGATGCTCATCACGGATTAAAGCACATCCGACAGAATCATCCTGAATGGTCAACGCTCGCAGACATTGAAGGAAAGGACGGGGATTCACTAATCCGGATTGCGATTGATGCTGCACTGGAGAACACTACGTGGTCAAAGAGAGTTGAACCTTCAAGTCAGAATCGTGATGGTAAGTTTTGCGCGTCCGCTCAGATTTACTTAGTTGATAAAGTCCGAGGGATAATTGTAAAGACACTTGAACCATCAATCTTTGTCGCTGAACATAGCCACCACGTTATTACTGCCTACCCCACCAATACGTCGAGGTGTAAATAGTATGGGGTTTGCACAAAAATTTATCGGTGCTCTTGAGGCAGACACCCATGTCGATGCTGACCATGCTGCTTTTATCGGATCTGACGGCGATGCTGTTTTGATTCGATACCGGGGCCGGGATTTGCAGTGGCAGATTCCTGTGCGAATCAATGAACCCGGTTGGCAGAAAATGGACTATATTACAAGCAGCTTTGATGGTGTAGATTTTGGTCTCTTCTTAGATGAGGAGCTTTATAAACTGAACGAAAAGGAGTGGATTAAACCGGAGTTGCACCTTAGTGATGACACAGGGAAGTGGCATTTGGTAGAAACAGCTAAGACCTTTACCTAGTCTGGGCAGTCTTCACCGTAGTAATCACTAACTCCAATCATCAATCCCGTCACATTGGTGAATTGCTCCCCATTAGTTGGACTGAGAAATCAGTTACCGACTCGTGGGGAGTAGCTTTCATTGAGAGCACGAAGTTCGCTAAGTAAGCAGCAGCGTGAGCAGTTGGTTGAGCTTTTCGAGCAGGGCAACGAACTCGATTTAGTTGTCCAGCTGGCTCCGGCCAAGTCGACGAGTGGATATGACCTGAAAATTACGAGTGTCTTTTTCCGCACGAGGAGAACGCGTACGCGGAATTGACGAAGATGGAAACATACGGGAGGTGACTTTCAATGATGGGTATCGTTTCGTTGTGCCAGAGGATCGAGAAGGAGTCTAGCCCGCGGGTGCAGTTCGACCGGCTGCATGGAGCAGGTGGTGACTTGACCCTCGAAATCTTCCTCAATGATCTCGTCGAAGCCCGAGCTTATGTGCCTGAATCTCTCAAGCGTGAGTTCCTTATGACCTGGGCCGATGAGCCAATCATTTTCGATGCAATCCCGGGGGAAGAGGAAGAGGGCATTACTCACGATCTCGTTGTCGAGTTCGCTGCGATGGATCCGGTAATCGACCTCGGTCCGAACTGGGGCTAATCAGAATCACGCCCTAATCAGCCCGGCCGCCCCACTACGGGGCGCGCCGGGCTCCGTCATGGAAGGCCCCGCCCGTGGTGGGCAACCGGTTTCGAAAACCGGCATGGGGCGTCACGGCGTCGGGGTTCGATTCCTCGGGCATTGACCCCATTTCCCCCTGGCGGGCTCTGTGGGGTTTTGCGTACCCGAAGTGTTTTTCTCCCAGGAGGGGCAAAAAGATCTATGTCTACGAATGAAGCGGCCGCTGATGTACCGGCCTCCGATTCCACGTCAGATGCTCCGGTGCAGGCTGAACCTGCTCGCGAGAATCACGGCGCGGAAGAGAAGCAGGTAATGACCATCGAGGATTACAAGTCCGCGTTGGAAAAGGTTCGTCGTGAGGCAGCGAAGTATCGCACGGAAAACAAGGAGCTTCATCCACAGGTAAAGAAGGCCAGGGAAGCCGAACAGGTCAGTTGGGGCGAGCTGCTCAAGGTGCAAGAGCGCATGGCGGCATTGGAGGCGGAAAAGGCCGCAGACGTGGACGAACCCCGGTCACCACGATCAGCCCGAAGGCACCGGATCATCGCCCGGACCTGGTGCAGCGAAACTTTCGTGCACACGGACCGGGCAGGCTTTGGGCTGCCGATATTACTTACGTTCGCGCCCTGTCCGGATTCGTCTACACCGCGTTTGTCGTTGATGTCTTCAGCCGGAAAATTGTTGGTGTTGCTACTCGCTCGACGATTCGTACCGATGGAGGCCTTGGAGCATGCGTTAACGACTGCTGGGGCGGATTAATGGCAACCAGTTGATTCACCATAGTGATCGGAGCAGTCAGTACGTGTCATTGAAATATTCCACGGCTTTATCTGAGCCTGGAATCCGCCCGAGTGGGGGAACAGTCGGCGCTTCTTATGACAATGCTCTGGCCGAAACAGTCAATGGTTTCTACAAAGTGGAACTCATTCATGCCCAAGGCCGATGGACGGCGGTCGGAGAAGTCGAACTGGTCATCTTGCGGTGGGTGCATTGGTGGAATACCAAGCGCCTTCACGAAGCATTGGACTACGCTGCCCCACAAGAGATAGAAACTGAGTACTATCTCACCCAGCCGGTCAGTACAGGGCAGTAAAAGAAGCGGAACTAAACCCAGGACGCTTCGCACCGCAGCCGGACTTGGCGAGACTGACCGGGATTGTTGGGGATTCGCAGGCGCTACCGACGGCCCGGAACCCACCGAGCGAGGAATGAGTCAAGAATCTTTGCCCCGCTAGTTTGAGTTGTTCGGTTTTCCCGAACGGCTTGGCTGGCGGGGCGTTTTTCATGCCTACAAGGCGGGGCTAGGCAACGATACTGTTTTCGAAAAGTACGATTTCACAGCCGAACTCTTGAGTTCGGAAATCGTACTGCTTTACGGCGCAATTGCGTGGTGCGTTTGTGGCTCACTTTTGGCTCAAAATACCCGTGAAAGTGCGTGAAAGTGCGTGAAAAGGAGTGAAAGATAGTGAATACAAACCCAAGCAAAAACCCGCCCCCACCAGGCTAAACGCCAGATGAAAGCGGGTTTTAAAATCGTGCCCCCGGTGAGACTCGAACTCACACTGGACGGGTTTTGAATCCGTTGCCTCTGCCAATTGGGCTACAGGGGCGCAAAGCCGTCGATAAGCGAAAATGCTCTGTCGAAGCGACCTTGACTAGTTTAGTCCATCGACCCCGAATTAGAAAAACGGCGCTGCGCATAAGCGACGACACTGACGATTGCGGCGCCGAGAATGAACAGTCCGAGGGCGAGTCCCCAGTCGGAGCCGATGCCCTGGAGCTCGTTGTTCTCGGTCTGCCACGGCCAGAGCGCGCGCAGGGAACCGAGCATGAGTCCGGACATGGCGACCAGCGTGAGCGCCTGGTGTGTACTCAACAGCCATTCGAGGAGGCGGATGAACAGGACGATGCCGATCAGCGCGCCGACGAAGAAAGTGCCGATGTAGGCGATGTCACGGTCATGAATTGCGCCCATGGTCGGCGCGTAGAGTCCGATGACCAACAGGAAGAAAGAGCCAGAAACGCCCGGCAGCACTAGTGCACACACGGCAATCGAAGCGGCGATGAGCACGAGCCATAGAGGTGGCTGTGTCGGCGCAGCTTGGGGTAGCGAAGTCAGCGCGAACAGGGCGACGCTGAAAAACAGGAAGACTGCGATGGCCTTGCCGCGCATGCCCGGCTGACGCAGGGCACCCGGCTGCAGCTCGTTCAGCGGCATGGTGATTGAGGCGGCGATCATGCCCATGAACAGTGCTCGGGAAGCGACCGGCTGATTGGTGACGAAGTTCTCCATGACTCCTGCCATGGAGAAGACCACGGCAACCATGCCGATAGCCACCGGGATGAGCAGCCACCAGTCAACCCTGCGCAGGTCCTCCTTGAAGGTGCCCTTGGAGATCGCTCGCGGCAGGTCGGTGATGCGCTTTGCCGATTCAATCAGGCGTCCGTAGATGCCCGTAATCAGCGCAAGCGTACCTCCGGAGACACCCGGAATCGTCTCGGCGAGACCAATGAGGCCACCACGAACTGCGTTGGCGATGACACCCAGCGGGGTCGGCTTCGGGATTTCAGAGTAGGGGCTCGTGGTCGGCAGCGTAGTCGACTCTGCACCAGGAGCGCTCATATTTTCAGTAGACATCGCAGGCCATTGTATGTCTTCCACCTGAGAAGAACCGTATTTCCGTGTGTGTATTAGCAGCTTCGGAGTGCGATTAAGAACACAAAACAAAAAGCAGCGCCTGGGGCGGCGCTGCTGATTCAGTGAGTTACGCAGGAGTAGGCGGTGGGTGGTGGATGGTGGAGCTGCTTCCTGAGCTGTTGAGCTGTGCTCGGACCTTAGCCGTGCTCGATAATCTGCTGCAGGCAGCTCCCCAGGGCCTCCACTGAGATCTTCGGCGCGTTGGTCTCGTCGATCAAACCGGTATCGGAAAGAACTAGGTATCCGACGCAGAGGGAAATAACCATCTGGCTGCGGTACACAGCAGTTTCGTGGCTGATGTTCTCTGGGCCGTCTTCTTCGACGCGGTGAATCAGGTCGTCGGCGATAGCTTCATTGAACCGTTCGGCGATGACTTTTGCAGTTTCCTCGGAGTCAAGGGATCCGACGATCAGCGGAATCATGGACTGTCCGGCCATTCCTTGACCAGTCAAAATAGCGCTGGCCATCCGCTGGCCAAGTTCATTGAAAGGAGCTCGGCTGAGCGTGCCTTTGAACTGGCTGAAGTCAATCAGTTCGGCCATGAGGCCTTCTTTGGAGCCGAAGTACTTGATGATGAGCGGCGCGCTAACGCCCGCATCGCTGGCAATCTCCTTCAGTGGCACGCTTCGCAAAGGCTTGCGCGCGAAGTGCCGAGCTGCAGCCGCGATAATGCGCTCGCGGGTGGACTGGGCACTCCGTTGGAAATTGGTCGAATCGAACTCACTCATGCTGACGAGTCTAAAGCCATGAAAGCGTAACTACGCCAATTGCTTTCAGGTGCACGCGCAGGACGTGGCGATATGTTTTCGCGGCCACCTCAAAGAGGGGGTAATTTCTAGACGCCTCATTGGGGGCAGGTTCTATGCATGTTGTTGAACAATCGTTGGAAAATATGGAAAAACTCCAGGAAAATAAGGCGAATATTAAAGTTGGATTACAGTATTTCGGAAACTGAAACCAAGTACCAAGCGACGCTAGGGAGGCTCCCTCTTGCGAATCACTGTTCAGGTGGACTAATGGGCTGCTGAGCCCGTTTCAAAATACAGCCTGATTACCGTAATTATTATTCACCGAAGCTGGTCGGCTAACAGCTCATCCTGCGCAGCCCGCGAGTCCCCAGCGCGAATCTCAGTTTTCCTACGCTGTTCGATATTTTCCTACACTGGGATGTCATGAAGAAGACCCTCATGCTTATCGACGGTCATTCCATGGCCTTCCGCGCGTTCTTTGCCCTTCCGGTGGATAATTTCTCAACCACCGGCGGTCAGACAACGAACGCGGTGTACGGCTTCCTTTCTATGCTGTCCAATATCCTCAGCGAGGAAAAACCCACGCACGTGGCGGTCGCCTTCGATGTCGCCCGCGAGACCTTCCGCAACGAGATTTTCCCGGAGTATAAGGCCCAGCGTGAGAAGACTCCTGAGGAATTCCGTGGTCAGGTGCCGCTTATTCAACAGGTGCTGAAAGAGATGGGCATCGTCACGCTGGAAAAGGACAACTACGAGGCCGACGACATTATCGCGACGTTGGCTACCCAGGCCAAGCCTGAGGGCTTCGAAACGCTCATCGTCACCGGCGACCGCGACTCATTCCAGTTGGTCAATGACACCACCACGGTGCTCTATCCAATGCGCGGCGTCACCACGCTGCATCGCTTCACGCCTGCGGCTATTGAGAAAAAGTACGGTCTAACGCCGACTCAGTACCCGGACTTCGCGGCCCTCCGTGGCGACCCTTCCGACAATCTCCCGGGCATTCCAGGGGTCGGCGAGAAAACCGCGACGAAGTGGATCGTTCAGTACGGCACACTGGAAAACCTCATCGATCACGCCGACGAAATCCGCGGCAAAGTCGGCGACAACTTCCGCGAGCGCGTCGCAAATGTCCAGCTGAACCGTGACATCACCGAAATGGTCAAGGACCTGCCCTTGCCGTACGGTCCGAACGAGCTCGAGCTCCGGCCCGCTGATGCCCAGGGAATCATCGACTTCTTCGACCGCCTCGAATTCGGCGATAACCTCCGCGAGCGCGTCTTCCGCACCCTTTCTATCGAAGGCGCGGGCGTCACCGCCTCCACCAGTGACAGCGCGACAAAGCTCGAGGCTGTCTCGCTTGACGACGGCGCCCTGGCTGTCTGGCTCGATGAACTGCACGAGCCGGCCGCGTTGCAGGTCGGGGAGCATACCTTGATGATTGGCTCCGCTGATGAGAAGGGCAAGACCTCCAGTCAGGCCGTTTCTCTCGACCTCGGCGAGCTATCCGCAGAAGATGCCGACACACTGCGCGAGTGGCTCGCAGGCGACCACCCGAAGCTGGTGCATGACTGTAAATCGGCCATGCATGCGCTCTGGAACTATGGCTTCGAGCTGGCGGGGGTTATCCACGACACTTTCTTGGCCGCGTACCTGCTGCGCCCAAGTCAGCGCAGTTACAGCTTGGACAACGTCGTCCAGCGGCACCTGGGGCAGACTCTTTCGCAGGCCGACGGTCAGATGACCCTGCTCGATGGCCCGGCCGAAGACGCTTCCCATGTCGCCGCCGTTATCGACCTGGCTGAACGACTGGCGGTCGAACTCGACGAGGCCGGGCTCTACAGTGTGTACGCCGACCTGGAAGTTCCGCTTGCTCCAGTGCTTGGCCGGATGGAACGCGTCGGTATCGCTGTGGATGTCGATGCGCTCGAGGAGCTTCACAAGCAGGCGCAGGCGGCTACCGATGAGGCGGAGAGTGAGGCTCGCAACCTCGTCGATAAGCCTGAGCTGAATCTCGGATCGCCGAAGCAGTTGCAAGAAGTCCTGTTTGACCAGCTGGGAATGCCCAAGACGAAGAAGACGAAGACTGGCTATTCCACGGCGGCGAAGGAAATTGAGGGGCTGGCGAAGGTCAACCCGCATCCGTTCCTGGATTACCTGCTGAAGTTCCGCGAGTCGCAGAAGATGAAGTCGACCGTGGAAGGATTGATTAAGGCCGTCGCTGATGATGGCCGTATTCATACGACCTTTAATCAAACGGTCGCGGCGACGGGGCGCCTGTCGTCGACGGAGCCGAATCTGCAGAATATTCCGGTGCGCACGGAGTTCGGGCGACGGATTCGTGAGGCGTTCGTGGTGGGCGATGGCTATGCGCAGCTGATTACCGCGGACTACTCGCAGATTGAGATGCGTGTGATGGCGCACCTGTCGCAGGATCCGGGGCTGATTGAGGCCTACCGACAGGGCGAGGATCTGCATAACTACGTCGGCTCGAAGGTCTTCGGTGTCGGCATTGATGAGGTCACGCCCGAGCTGCGTCGTCGTGTGAAGGCGATGAGCTACGGTCTGGCTTACGGTCTGAGCGCTTTTGGTCTGGCTCAGCAGCTGGATATCCCGCAGCGCGAGGCGAAGAAGCTCATGGAGGACTACTTCGAGCGCTTCGGCGGCGTGCGCGATTACCTGCACAAGGTTGTTGAGCAGGCGCGCAAGGACGGCTTTACGGCCACGATGTTCGATCGGCGCCGCTACCTGCCGGAGCTCAACGCCGACAACCGCATCGCTCGCGATAACGCGGAACGCGCGGCATTGAACTCGCCGATTCAGGGGTCCGCTGCAGACATTATTAAGATTGCGATGCTCCGGGTCGACGATGCTTTACGACGCGGCGGGTTGCGCTCGCGTGTCCTCCTGCAGGTTCATGACGAACTGGTTGTGGAAGTTGCAGATGGGGAAGAGGCGGCAATCAAGGAGCTGTTGCATCGGGAGATGGACTCGGCGGCTGAATTGCTGGTACCGCTGGATGTTTCCATCGGTGCTGGTGTGAACTGGGATGCTGCTGCGCATTAGTGGTGCGAAGGCGGGGCGGAGGTCGCGGCCGGCGGACCTTTTGCGGACTCACCGAGGGCGTGTTGCGGACTTGAATGTCGCAGCTCAAATCGGTATTGTTCGCTAGGTATGCATTAGCATGCCGACTTTGCAGCCTCGAGTTCCGGGGGACATCGGGTTAACTAATTGCCAATGGCGAGATTCGCCGAAAGCGGATTTGGCCCGGTTGTCCAGGAGTTTCTTTGAGGGGCAAGGCCGAAATTGTCCGTTTTTCGATTTCTATCCGCTTCGGAGCACATCTTATATGTCCACTTCTAACGTCCCTCAGGTTGCCATCAACGACATTGGCACCGCTGAGGATTTCCTGGCCGCTGTCGACTCGACGATGAAGTACTTCAACGATGGTGACATCGTTGAGGGCACCGTCGTTAAGGTTGACCGCGACGAGGTTCTTCTCGACATCGGCTACAAGACTGAAGGTGTCATTCCTTCCCGCGAACTGTCCATCAAGCACGATGTCGACCCTGACGAAGTGGTCGAAGTTGGCGATGAGATCGACGCGCTGGTCCTGACCAAGGAAGACAAGGAAGGCCGCCTCATCCTGTCCAAGAAGCGCGCTCAGTACGAGCGTGCTTGGGGCACCATCGAGCAGCTCAAGGAGAACGACGAGCCGGTTACCGGTACCGTCATTGAGGTCGTCAAGGGCGGCCTGATCCTCGACATCGGCCTGCGCGGCTTCTTGCCGGCTTCCCTCGTCGAGATGCGTCGTGTCCGCGACCTCCAGCCGTACATCGGCCAGGAGATTGAGGCCAAGATCATCGAGCTCGACAAGAACCGCAACAACGTCGTTCTGTCCCGCCGTGCATGGCTCGAGCAGACCCAGTCTGAGGTCCGCTCCGAGTTCCTGCACCAGCTGCAGAAGGGCCAGGTCCGCAAGGGTGTCGTTTCCTCCATCGTCAACTTCGGCGCATTCGTCGATCTCGGCGGTGTTGACGGCCTGGTTCACGTTTCCGAGCTGTCCTGGAAGCACATCGACCACCCGTCCGAGGTTGTCCAGGTTGGCGACGAGGTCACCGTCGAGGTTCTCGAGGTCGACCTGAACCGCGAGCGCGTTTCCCTGTCCCTGAAGGCTACTCAGGAAGATCCGTGGCGCGTCTTTGCCCGCACTCACGCAATCGGTCAGATTGTACCGGGCAAGGTCACCAAGCTGGTTCCGTTCGGTGCGTTCGTCCGCGTCGAGGAAGGCATCGAGGGTCTGGTTCACATCTCCGAGCTGGCTTCCCGCCACATCGATGTTCCGGACCAGATCGTCTCCGTCGACGAGCAGGTCATGGTCAAGGTCATCGATATCGACCTCGAGCGTCGTCGTATCTCCCTGTCCCTCAAGCAGGCTGACGAGGACTTCACCGAAGAGTTCGACCCGACCAAGTACGGCATGGGCGACTCCTACGACGAGCAGGGCAACTACATCTTCCCGGAGGGCTTCGACCCGGAGACCAACGAGTGGATGGAGGGCTTCGAGACCCAGCGCGCAGAGTGGGAGGCTCGCTACGCAGAGGCGGAGCGTCACCACCAGCTGCACGCTGCCCAGATCGAGCGTCACCGCGCTGCAGCTGCCGAGGCTGCAGAGACCGCTTCGAACTACTCCTCCGAGTCCGGCGAGGCAGCTCCGGCTGCTCCGGCCGCACCGGCTGCAGACAACGCAGGCGGCACCCTGGCTTCCGACGAGCAGCTCGCTGCTCTGCGTGAGAAGCTGGCTGGCAACTAAGCTAGACCGCTAAGGGCTTATACGTCCCTTTGAGAAATCGCCCCGGCGAGGTTTTCCTCGCTGGGGCTTTTTCGTGCCTTCTTTGCTTTACGACGGGCACCCGCTCGGCCTTTTTTCTAGTGGCGGCTTGGGTGCTTGCTGCATTTTTGGTCCTGGTGTTGGGACTTTGGGCCATGAAGGTGGCACCGCTGTTGCCTAAGGCGGGCTTGCGCTTCACCAGAAGTGGCTTGCTGCACAGTAACCGGCTGCTGGCGAAGCTCAAGCCGTCCTAATGGCCTTGGTGGCCCTTATGGCCGTGGTTGCCCTGTCGATTTTGGTGGCTCTGTCTGTTCTGGCCGCCGTTGACAGCCTGTCTGCCTACCCATATGGTTGATGATATGACAACAAAGTATGAAGCTAACCAGATAGAGGACTCCTCCCATTCCACCGGCGGTGTGTACTCCCAGGAGGGCAAAGACTTTAACCGCGATACTCGCTATATCAATGACCGCATTGTTAAGAACGGTCGCGAGGTAGGCGAGGGGATTAAGACGTGGCCCGTTGAAGCCGGGCGCTACCGTCTTGTTGCGGCTCGTGCGTGCCCGTGGGCACACCGCACGCTTATCGTTCGCAGGCTGCTTGGCTTGGAAGATGCAATTTCGGTCGGAATTCCAGGGCCGGTTCACGATGCCCGCTCCTGGACATTCGATAAGGGACCGGGTGGCCGGGACGAAATACTCGGCTACGAGCGCCTGCAGGAGGCATTCCTCAAGCGTTTCCCGGACTACCAGCGGGGCATTACCGTCCCGGCCATCGTCGAGATTGAATCGGGCGAGGTTGTGACCAACGACTTCCCCTGGATCACCTTGGATTTCATTACCGAGTGGACCGAGTTTCATCGCCACGGCGCCCCGGATCTCTACCCGGAGGAGATGCGTGAGGAAATGGATGAGCTCATGGAGTTCATCTATACCGAAATCAATAACGGTGTCTACCGCTGTGGCTTCGCGGGTTCGCAGGAGTCCTATGACAAGGCTTACGACCGCCTGTTCAGCGCCCTAGACAAGGTATCTGAGCGCTTAGAGACCCGCCGCTACCTCATGGGCGAGCACATCACTGAGGCCGACATTCGCCTTTACACGACCCTCATCCGCTTCGATGCGGTCTACCACGGCCACTTCAAGTGCAACCGGAACACGATCTCCGAGATGCCGGTTCTATACAACTACCTGCGTGATCTCTTCCAGACTCCGGGCTTCGGCGACACCACTGACTTTGTCGATATCAAGCGCCACTACTACGAGGTCCACCGCGACCTCAATCCTTTAGGTATTGTCCCGAAGGGCCCGGAGCTCTTCGACCTGCTCCAGCCGCACGGTCGTGAAGACCTTGGTGGCAGCCCATTTGGTAACGGTACCGCTCCGGATTCAGTCAACCCGGATCCCGTTGAAGAGGGCCACCGCATCGAGGATCTCGTCGTAAAGCACTAACGTGCCGGGGCGTGTCGACGTACCCTTAGAGACATGCTCAAAGTAGGACTAACCGGTGGCATGGGCAGTGGAAAATCTACGGTCGCCCGTAGGTTTGCCGAGCTCGGTGCCGCCATCATCGACGCTGATCAGATTGCTCGTGACGTCGTCGAACCCGGCGAACCGGCGCTGGCCGAACTCGCCGAAGCTTTCGGCGAGGGCATTTTGCTTGACGACGGCTCCCTCAACCGCGGCGAGCTTGCGAAGCGGGCCTTCGTATCCGCGGAGAAGACGGAGCTGCTGAACTCCATCACTCACCCGCGTATTGAGCAGCGCACCGAAGAGCAGTTCAACGCGGCAGGTGACGCCATCATCGTGTTCGACTCGCCGCTGCTAATTGAAATGGGGCAGTCGGAAGTGCAGGACCTCGTCGTGGTTGTGCATACCCCGGTGGAGGTCCGTCTCGACCGTCTGGTGGAAAGCCGCGGTGTAGACCGAGAGGATGCGAAGCAGCGCATCGCTAAGCAAATCAGCGACGATAAGCGTTTGCAGTTCGCCGATGTGGTGCTGGAAAACTCAGGTACCGAGGAGGATCTCGTGCGCCAGGTCGACCGGATTTGGGAGCGGATTATTCAGCCGCTGAACCAGATTCGTCAGCTACAGGCCGGGCAATAGCAGTCCGACCAGTAAACAGTTCCGCAAGCAGACTGACCAGCGGAAGCCCATCTAGGAGGAAGACCGACCGGCAAGATAATCCCGCAGCCGCGCGATCGCCTCCTCAATCACCTCGGCGCGCTTGCAGAAAGCGAATCGCACCAGGCCGCGGTATTTTTCTGACTCCGGGTCATCCACAAAGGCGGTGACGGGGATAGCTGCGACTCGGCATTCCTTGACCAGGCGGGTGCAGGTCTCCAGTGCGTCTCCATGCCCCCAGCTCGAGACATCGGCGACGACAAAATACCCTGCCTGCGGCGTGAAGACGTCGGCGCCAAGGCCCTCCAGCCCATCGGCGAGGAGCCGCATGTTGCCTTCGAGTTGGCTCGCTAGCTCATCCACCCATGGAGCACATTCTTTCAGGCCACGGGCGACCGCCGGCTGGAGGGGAGTAGCACCGACGTAGCTCAAGAACTGCTTGGCCTTGACCACGCCATCGAGCAACTCGGCCGGAGCGAGCGTCCAGCCAATCTTCCAGCCGGTGACGTTGAAGGTCTTTGCGGCGCTGGACACGACAATGGTGCGCTCACGCATGCCCGGCAGAGTGCTGATGGAAGAGTGTGACAATCCGTTGAAGTACAGGCGTTCGTAGACTTCGTCGGCAAGCACAAGCAGATTGTTTGCGATGGCGACATCGGCGATAGCCTGCAAGTCCTCGTTTGTGAGGATGGTGCCGGTGGGATTGTGCGGCGAATTGATGATGATCATGGCCGTTTCGGCGGTGACGGCATCGGCAAGTGCACTGCGGTCGAGCGACCAGAAGCGTTCGGTGTCCGAGGCCGTGGGAATGAGCGGCACCGCGGTATATGTGCAGTTAGCCAGTGCGATGGCGGCTTTGTACGAGTCGTAGTACGGCTCGATGACGATGACGTGGCTGCCGGGTTCGAGATGCCCCAAGGCGGTGGCGGCAATCGCTTCCGTGGCGCCGACGGTGACCAGGCATTCAGTGTCGGCATCGTAGACCTGTCCCGTGCGGCGGGCGCGATCGGCGACGATGGCCTCGCGGAGCACCTTCATACCGCGGCCGGGTCCGTACTGGTTATTTCCGCCAGCTATCTGATGCTGCGCCTCAGCGAGTACCTCCGCCGGCCCGTCCCAATCGGGGAAGCCCTGCCCAAGATTGATTGCATCGTACTCAGTGGCGAGGCGGGACATGGTGGCGAAAATGGTCTCGCCGAAAGGGCGCAAGCGGGAAACGGTCATGGTATTTACTGTAGGTGGAATCTCATGAGTTCGAAGCATGAAGCTGCAGGATGTGATGGTCGTCAGTCCGCGAAGCTGTGTACACCAGCTTTGGCGTGCCATCTCTGAGCGCTACAAATCGAAGCGACAATTCTAGACAAGAGCTTCAGATATTCTGTGCATTCTCTTCCTTTTAAAAAATAGTCTTTACCGCATGCAAGATTGGTCGTGGTACGCCCTTGAGGCTGCCAAATTGGTACAGCTGCGTGGCAGAGTTCCAGAAATTATCGCAGTTATACTAATGCTGCTGACTCTCGGGTTTCTCCTTTGGCTGGTTGCAAAGGGGAACAGCTCTAGAAAATCGGGACTAATTCAAGTTTGCGCGATTGTAGTGGCTGTCTCTGTGGTGAGCACCATCGGCTGGTATGTGCTTAATAAGGTGTGGCGACCGATCCCGGACTACATCGGTATTGAAGTTTTCGGACCATTCGCATCTGGCTTGTCCGGCATCGTTGCTCTAGTTGTAATTGCGTCTTCCAAGAAGCCTAGGCGCATCATTGCGGGTCTTCTCGTCTGCTCACTATCAGTACTCGGCGCCTATGCCGTTCCCAATATTCACTATGGCACGTATGCAAACTTGGCCCAGGTGCTACGCGGACCAGGCAAAGTGCAGGCTTTTGGCGAGGTAGATGGGCTCGCGCCGGTCGCGGATGTTTATCGTCCCGGTGACAGTGAGTCGGCAAAACAAACATCCTTGGAACAACGGTGGCGGCCACGCCAAGCCGAAAATATAGGTACTGATAGTAGCGTTCTCGTTCAAGCCGATATCCCTGCTACTAACTTCTCTCCGCGCCCCTCCATCGTCTACCTTCCTCCGGCATATTTTACTCGACCGCGTCCGCTGCTGCCTGTGCTTGTGCTAATGCCAGGACAGCCGGGTACGCCTAAGGATTGGTTGGTAAACGGTGACCTAAAAAACACTATGGACCGCTTTGCTGAGCAACACAATGGATTGGCGCCGATTGTGGCGATTGCTGATCAGCTTTCTTCGAGCTTCAAGAACCCGCTCTGCTCCGATACTGAAAATGGGGCGGTCGCAACCTATCTGGAACATGACGTACCGGCGTGGCTAGAGGAACACTTCCAAGTAGACACTCGACCGCAATCGTGGGCTGTTGGCGGATTGTCCAATGGAGGTACCTGCGCAATGCAGGTTCTCAGCCGTAAAGGTGGGCCGTACCGCACCGTTTTGGACATGTCGGGTGAGGAGTTTCCAAATCTGCACAACCTTGAGACGACTATCGACAAGGGATTTGGCGGTGACAAGGCCGCATTTGAGGAAAACAATCCACTTTCGATTTTTTCCTCGGGGGAGGATTTCACCGGGTATTCCGCATTTTGTTCCATTGGCGATAAGGAACCTAGAGACGTCATCGAAGGGCTCTGGAAAGTCTGCCGAGCCGGGCATAGCCAGGGAATGGACGTACAGGAGCGCACCTATTCTGGAACGCACGAATGGAAGGTGTGGGAGAAGTCGCTTGACGACGAGCTTCCCTGGCTCGCGGCGAAAATGAATCTTATTCGGATGCCGAGCCACTAAGTCGCAAGACTACTAAATATGTTTCCCAATACGCCATTAAAAGTGGGCTGTCTGTTTAGATCAACTTCGAGATAAAAGATTGGATTTCAAGGATATGGCGCTACAATCGTTATTTCAGTGGCTTAGGGCGCACGGAAAAATCTTAAAGATTGTTTTCTATATTGCGATAATCTCCATTATCGTGCTTGTCGCTCGTGACCAGTTTGCCGCTATTTCAGGAAGCCAACTTCGAGAAATATTTGTTGATACGTCGATGCACGTAAATGCAATCATCATGGCATTGGGACTGATTGCGTTCAGCGCGACGGGGCTCTACGATTTGGTCGCTTCCAAATACGCCGGTGTGGAGGTGTCACCGCGCGAAGCGTTGAAAATCGGTTGGATTGCGCAGGCCTTTAATAATTTTGCCGGATTTGGCGGTCTCACCGGAGGCACAATTCGCGCAAAATACTATACCTGGGCGGGTGCGGACCGAGATAAGTCCATTGGAGTTTCGGCCAGTGTGTGGGCTGCCAACCTACTTGGATTATTCGTACTGTTGGCAATAACTTTGCCGTACGCAGTGCATTTCGATGGCTGGTTAATTATCGTCGCGATAATCTCATGTATGTATCTACCGCTGTTTTTCTTGGCGGACAGATTGAAACTTGGGGTGATCGATTTAAGAAAAACGACGTTTGCGCAGATAGGAATGCGCGAAAAGTGGAATCTTCTCGGCGCCTCTGTTATCGATTGGGCCGCAGCTGGGCTATTTTTCTGGGCATGTGTTCGTGTCTTCACACTGGATTTCTCATTCCCAATTGCTATCTTTATTTTTGCAACCGCGACTTTGGCCGGATTGCTATCTTTCCTGCCCGCGGGTGCCGGTAGCTTCGACCTCACGGTGATTGCACTGTGCGCCAAACTTGGCCTCGACACTAATCAAGTTTTGCTTGGGCTGGTACTGTATCGCGTTTTCTATTACATCGTTCCGTGGCTGTTGGCCACGGTCGTGTGGGTCGCCGACAGCGTGAAAGAACTCGAGTCCGATTTTCCGCACCGTGTCATGGCGCGGGTGCTGGCTTTAGTAACCGTTTTTTCTAGCCTCCTGCTCTTTATCTCAGCGCTAACACCTGAAATCGCCTCTCGTATTCAAATCATCCAAGAGGTTTTGCCAAGTACTGTGCGGAAGGCATCGCACTTGACCGTGTTATTTACCGCAGTCATGTTGCTTATCTTGGCGCGCGGGATTAACCAGCGAGTTAGGCGTTGTTACCAGCTGGTCTTGGTCTTGCTCGGTGTGGCAGCTGTTGCTTGTTTAGCCCGCGGAATCGACTATGAAGAGGCTATTTATCTCGCGGTCTTTGCACTAGCACTATTTGCATCGCGCAGTGCCTTTGACCGAGATCCACTCCCATTAAAGTGGAGTAGTTTCGTGCCGACGGCAGCTCTGGCGATTGCTATTCCAATCGTGCTTTCGAGTTGGCATGCGCTTCGGGTAAACAAGGTGGTCAATGTACCCGCACCATCCCATCATGCCAATACCCACTGGCCAATGATTCTTTTCTACGTAATGCTCGCCTGCGCAGTGGCAATTGCGGTATTGTTTTCTCGTTGCCGCGCTCCAGAGTTTGAGGAGCCATGCGAAGAGCAGACACGTCGTTTCGAGAAGCTGATTGCAAAATGGGGTGGAAATGCTTTCTCGCACCTATATTACCTAGGCGACAAGCAGGTCTTCTTTACCGTCGATAAGCGAAATGGTGCGGATAGAGCAGCACTGTTGTATCGCCCGCAGGGTACGACATTGATTGCACTCGGTGACCCATTTGGCGACCCGGATTCTTTCAATCAATTATTCGCGGACTTTATTGATTATGCAGACACCTTTCAGTGTTCCGTCGCATTCTATGAAGTGGGCGAAGAGCATTTGGCGCGGTGCGTCAATGAGGGGATGAGCCTGGTCAAATTAGGTGAAGATGCGACGGTTGATATTTCTGGTTTCACGAGAGTCGGTAGTAAGGGCAAGACCTTCCGGCGCATGCACAACAAGTTGGAAAGCTCCGCTTGTACTTTTGAAATTGTCGAAGCACCGTACAGTCCAGACCTCATTACGGAATTGCGAGATGCATCGCAGGCGTGGCTCGGAAAGCGCACAGAAATGAGTTTTTCTCTCGGCTTCTTCGACGAGAATTATCTATCTCGTGCACCGATTGCCATAGTCCGATCGGCAGACTCAGATCGTATTGAAGGGTTCGCATCGCTAATGCCGCAGGGGTTAAGCGTTGCGTCGGTGGATTTGATGCGCATTCGCCCCGATGCGCCAGATGGCGTGATGGATGGCATTTTCGTGAATCTGATGGAGTGGGCAAAGAACCATGGATATACCGAGTTCAATTTTGGCATGGCACCAATGTCAAACACAGGTGCCCGACCGCATTCTAGGCTCAGCGAAAAAACGATCTATTTGGTGTACAACTACGGCGGACGGATTTATAACTTCCGCGGGCTGCGCAATTACAAGGAGAAGTTCAAGCCTGTATGGAAGTCTCGGTACTTGACCTACACCGATGTGAAATCGTTGCCTGCCATTACCGCAAGTCTGTCGAAACTGATCAATCGGCCAGGGCAGTATTCAGCAATTGCGCTGTCAACGAGTGAAGACGAAATGCCTGCTCCCGAAATGGCAATCAACGCTAATTGATATAAATCCGTGCGTCGTTTCCGCCGCTGCACGCCACGACACCATCGCCCTGCGTGCCGCAGCTGACATCGTAGGTCTGGCCGGTCGCAGGGCTCGTTGCCTGAATATTCGGCTTCAAATTATCGCGAATGTTATCAGCGGTGGCGTTGAGACCGTCGGTCTGCTGATGGAAGACCTCGGTGGCAAACTCACAGCTGGTATTCGGCCCGGCAACGACCAGATTCGTGCGGTAACCATCGCCATACACGCAAACAGTCATCTCCTCGCCCCCGGTAAACGTGGTCCCCGGCGACGAGTTGCTGTAGATGATGTCCCTCATCGCCTGGCCGATGTCTGCATTTTCGCTTGACGACGAAGACGTGGTTTCCGTATCCCTATTGGTTTGTCCACCATTTTGTGATGGGGCCGTCTCGGAAGAATTTGCATCGTCGGAAGTGTCGTCGGAGTTTCCGGCAGCGCCACCGTTATTGCTGCCGCCAGCATCAGAGTTTGAGCCGGTTGGGTTCGGCCTATTCTCTGAGTTTGCGTTTGATGCGTTGCCGTCAGTCTGAGTCATGGTGGCGGTGTCAGCTGCCGATTGGCTAGTTACTGCGCCGTCGTTTTGAGAGCAGGCGGTGAAGGTCAATGCGGTTGTGGCGAGGATACCGGCGATGAGTGCACGTCGTGAAGCAAAGGTGTGGTGGGTGTTCGTAGGCGTCACGCAGTGGGCAGTAGGGAGTTTTCGCACTATGAAAGTAATAACGATTCGATGAAAATCAGGGCGGTATTTCGACCTGTTTTCTAGAGCCAACCATTGTCGCGAGCAGTTTTCGCGGCCTCGACGCGGTTTGAGGTATTCGTCTTCGTGATAATTGACGACACCTGATTGCGCACCGTGCCCTTGGCAATGAAGAGCTGGCCGGCGATTGTGCCCGTATCAGCGCCTTGGAGAATCAGTCGAGCGATCTCGACTTCGCGGTCGGTCAGGGGAGAGTCGGCCGTGAAAAGTGAGGCCTCGGCCAAGGCCGGATCGATGACTCGGAGGTCGGAGTGGACGCGTCGAATAGCTTCTGCGAGCTGCTCAGGAGGCGTGTCCTTTGCCAGGAATCCGCTGGCACCGGCCTGAAGTGCGCGTTTGAGGTAGCCGGGGCGAGCAAAAGTAGTGACGACGAGGCAGCGGCAGTGGTCAGAAATTTTCGCGATGGTGTCAATGCCGTTGAGGCGCGGCATTTCGATGTCAATAAGCGCGACATCGACGTCCTGCTCGGTGACTTTTTGCGTTGTTTCAATGCCGTCGGCGGCTTCAGCCACGATGTCCAAGTCCGGTTCGGTTTCCAGTAGAGCCTTTAAAGCCCCTCGAACTAGGTGCTGATCATCAGCTATGAGAACGCGAATCATCTATTCTCCCGCGCATATTCGGTGACGGTTGTGTCAGTGAGGTGGTTTTTGGAGCTTGTGGTGGATGAACGGCCCGCGTGGTGGGAACGGTGCGAGCGCTGCAAGCGTGACTGCGTCATCGTGGCCACAAGGCGAGTGCCGCGACCTGGTGCGGACTCGATAATGAGGTCACCGCCAGCATCCTGGACACGCTGCTTCAGCCCAGCCAATCCACCAGCGGCGACAGTTTGGCCTTCGCCCGTGGTAGCCGCGGAGGAATCGCAGCCTAGGTCGGAAATGTCGAAGCCGATGCCATCGTCGATGATTTCCACGCTGGATGGTGTGAGTTCGATTGAGACATTCTCCGCCTCAGAATGCCGAATGATATTGGTGGTGGCCTCGCGAATCACCCAGGAGAAGAGTTTCGCATTGGTGGTTACACCGCTGGAATCGTCGGGAAGCGAAGCCTCAATGTGTGCGGTGTGGAATGCCCGCGCGGCGGCGGCGAGCTCGCCTGCGAGATCCGGCTGGCGCATGCGTGTGACTGTTGAGCGGACTTCGGCAAGCGATGTGCGCGACAGAGCGGTGATGGCCTCGAGTTCGGCAGCGGCGGCATCGGGGTTGGTGTGGACCAAACGCCGCGCGACTTCAGATTTAAGCGAGATGACCGTCAGCGAATGGCCCAGCACGTCGTGGACATCGCGGGCGATGGAGTCGCGCTGCTGGCTGAGCTCAATTTCCTGGTTGAGCTGGGCTCGTTCCTGGGAGAACCTGCTGAGTTGAACAACGCAGCAGACAACGACGGCCCAAAACAGGGCATCGATGGGTAAGATGAGACCGCTTTCCGGAGCCAAGAAATGACTAATGGTAACGATTGTTGCGCCGAGCACGCCAATGCTGAGGATGGCGGGGATGATGGGCAGCATCCAACTGAGCAATGCTGCGACAAATGGCAGGAATGCGCTGGCGCCGTTTCCCACAAGCGGGATGGAGAGCAGGCCGAACGCTGCGACTATGCACAGGGCAAGTATGTTGCGAGCTCGTTGCAACCAGCCGCGAGGATAGTAGTGAAGTGAGCCCCAGATGAAGATGTACACCAGCGCAAAGCTGACAATCAGCGCAGTTATCTGAGCGACCTTTTCGGCGCCGAAACCGAAGAAGACGAAGGGTAAAACCACAATCCAGATGCCAGCCGACAGTGCGGAGTAGACATGGAATCCCTGGAAGGGATGGCTGAAGCTGCGTCGCAAAGTGGTTGTCATAGATGCCTAGGCGGTCTCGGTCGGTGGCAGAGGGAAGTTGGTCTAGTTAGTCACAGGTTAGATGGAGGCGATGGCTATCGCTTGGGTTTGCTATCTAGCCGTGTTTCGCCGCGCTATTTACAGCCGCGACTTCTCGCGCTTGTTCAGATATATGCAGAAGCCGATTAGCAGGATGCTCCACACTGCAACATTGACAATGGGCACCCACAGTGGCTCGGTGTAGAGTCCTGCACCAGTATCCGTGCTGGGAGTAAGACCTGCGGTCAGCGGATACCTCGACAGAGTCACAGAACCGAACAGTGGCGTGAAGCGGCTGATTGCCAGCAACGTGCCCTGCATCGGGATAAAGAGGTTACCGAGGTAAGACAGCACGACAATCGAGCCCGACGCGATACTGAGCGCTGACGGCTTCGGCAGCAGCAGTGCCCAGGCATAGCCGTAGAAACCAAACGGCAAACAGGTTACAACACAGAGAATGAAGCTGACAATCCAGGCCCGTGGCTCCATCTCGGCGCCGATGACGAGGCCGAGAAGATACATTGCCGCAATCGGCAACACTGCGGCGAAGAGCACCAGAATTGCCTGGCTTAGTACAATACGCGACGTCGACATTGGTGTCAGCGCAAGCTGGCGACCCCATCCCGTGGTTTGCTCCATAATCGTTTGTCCGGCGCTGGCCACCGCTGCTGTGACGCCGCCGTAAATAGCCATGCCAATCATCACGTAGGCGGTGACATTGCCGTGAGGGAAGGCATCGCCGCCGCGGTCGAGCGAGGCACCGAACACCAGAAAGAACAAGATGGGCAGGCCGATGGAGAAGAACAGGTTCGACCAGTCGGACAGATAGCGTTTGATCTGAATGGCGATGTATGTCGACAGGCCGTGGGATTCGGTTAGCTTTGTTGCGCTGGTACCAGCAGTCGCGCCGGGTATGTCGGACGAAGTTTCAGTCGCGGTGTACGTCATGGCAATCCTTTCCAGTTATTTCCTTTAGTTCCCAGCAGCCACGGCGACATCGGGCGTGGCATCAGCTGCAACATCTGCGTCACGCTGCATAGAAATGAAAATGTCATCAAGCTTCGCGCGCTGGACCGTGAAGTCGGTCGCATCCGTCTCCGTTACCAAGTGACGAAGCAGTGAGTCCGAATCCCGTGTCCGCAGCCGCACGCGCCTACTGGTCCCGGCCGGTTCCCCAGCAGCGCTACTCAACCAGGTGACCTCATCGACCTCAGTGCGCTCTGAAAGCTCCGGTGCCGCACCCGGAAAATTAGCCTCAACCAGCACTGATTTACTCAGCGCAAGCATGCTCGGCGTATCCAAGTCCGCCATGATACGCCCCTTGTGCAGCATGATGATTCGCTTCGAAAAATCCTCCGCCTCATCCATGTAATGCGTGGTGAACAACACCGTCGTGCCACGCTCCGCCCGGGCATGAATATCCGCCCAAAAATTGCGCCGCGCACTCGGATCCATCCCCGCTGTCGGCTCATCCAACATAATCAACTCCGGATCACCGAGCAGGGCCAACGCAAACTTCAATCGCTGCTGCTCACCGCCCGAGCACTTACCGACTTTCCGCTTCAGCAAGGGTTCCAGCCGCGCTTGCTTTACGACGTCCGCCAACGCCACATGCTCCGAATAGCCACTGGCAATCATCTTGAGTGTGTCCTCGACCGTTACGTCGGGAAGCAAACCGCCCGTCTGCAAGATAGCGCCGACCTGCTGAGCATTGACCGCGTTCCTGGATGATTGGCCGTTGACTTCGATGCGGCCGGCGGTGGGTGTGGTCAGGCCGAGGATGAGATCGATAAGTGTGGTTTTGCCTGCGCCGTTTTCACCGAGGATGGCGACGACCTCACCGCGGCGGACGGTGGCGCTGACATCATCGAGTGCGGTTACCTGGCCTTTGCTGAATTGCTTGGTGATATTGGAGAACTCGAGAATTACGTCCGGATTCATAGTTCCAAGTTCAGCGCGGATTAGAGGTATGGACGTATAGGTAATGTCACGAATTGCCCATGACAGGTGTCATTGCTTGTTGGCGTAGCCAACCGTTGGATTCCACTCCCAGACTTTCTGGCAGGCAGGCCATCCTGGTTTATAGTCCACGCGGGGACGGCGCTTTTGTACCCATCGGATTGCCTGCTCGATTTCGTCGAGGACGCTGTCGAGATTCCAATTGATGCATGAGTCTGTGAACCGCAGGACTATCCAGCCGTGCAGCGTGCCGGAGTTGGTCTTCCAACGATCTGAGATGAATGAGTCCTCGTTCGCGTGGTACTTCTCGGAGTCGACTTCGATGGCTATTTTCCACTGGTCAAGTAGGATATCGAAGCAGTAGGGGCCGATGAAGTGGTTCATTCGGATCCGGTACCCGCGCTTAATCAATGGGCGAGCCAGCTTGCGCTCGAGTTCGCTGCATGCGCCGATCGGCGTGGTGGCGATGATTTCACGCAGCCATGCGGGGACTTTCCGCATCCGGCTGAGGTCGTGGTTGAGTCGCTTCTCGCCGTCCCGGCCGGCGTAGTGTGTTTCCAGGATTCTGCGTGCATAGTCTTTTGAAGCTCGTGCTGCCCAGAGTGCTTCGACAACTGGAAGGCCATTGATGCTGGTGCAGGCCGGCAGGCGGCTATGCCTAATAGAGAAGGTTTCGGCCTGAACTGATCCCGCGCCTTCCGTCTGGATAGGAAATGTCAGGGGAAGTCTCAAGTGGATTTGAGCTGCGCTTTTACCGCTTAGAGCAATCTTTTTGTAATGCCCTGTGATTGCTCGGGCGACTGAGGCGGGAGAGTGGTCGTCAATGTAGAGGCCACGTACTAATTTAGTTAGTCTGCCTTGTTGTAGGAGGGCTCTGGTCTTTTTCTCTCCGATGCCGAGTGCACGTAACTCGGCCGTGGTGAAACTTCCCATGGTCGGGACTCTAAGCCTTTTTGATTCAGGGGCTTTTCTTTGAGAGAGGCTCCGCGTCCAATCTGTGGACAACTTTCAAGGTGTGGATAATCCAGGCCGCCCGCAGCCGCGCAGCCGCAGCCTCAACCTCAACCTCGTACCCGCGGACCATCGATAAGACGGCTTGCACTTCACCAGGAGCCAGTCGCTGCGTACCAAGGGCCAGCTGGTGAAGCGGAACCCCGCCTGCGGTGCCTGCGGTGCCTGTGCTGGCCCCAAATCCCCACAGCCACCCCAAAGCCCAGGGAAGCGAGCATAACCAGCCCATGTAAAGCAGCCTTCGCTACGCTGGGAACTATGGCATTTGCAGCAGAGCAACCCGTCCTCGCGCACTCGGAGTTCCGTCCCGTCGGTGAAGTCGAGCGCGCGGAGGGAACCTTCGAGGTCATCAGCGAGTTCGAGCCCTCGGGCGACCAGCCGCAGGCAATCGCGGAACTGTCGGAACGCCTGGACAGAGGCGAGCGCGAGGTCGTCCTGATGGGTGCCACGGGTACCGGTAAATCAGCCACTGCGGCGTGGCTGATCGAAAAGGTGCAACGGCCAACCCTCGTCATGGCGCCGAACAAGACTCTGGCGGCTCAGCTGGCCAATGAGCTCCGCAGCCTGCTGCCAAACAACGCGGTCGAGTACTTCGTTTCCTACTACGACTACTACCAACCAGAGGCCTACATCGCGCAGACCGATACCTATATTGAAAAGGATTCCTCCATCAACGAGGATGTGGAGCGCCTGCGCCACTCGGCTACTTCAGCGCTGTTGTCGCGTCGCGACGTAGTCGTCGTCAGCTCTGTTTCTTGCATCTATGGCCTGGGTACCCCGCAGTCTTACCTCGACCGTTCGGTGTGGCTGAAGGAGGGCGAGGAAGTCGATCGCGACCAGTTCCTGCGCCTTTTGGTGGACATTCAGTATGCCCGCAATGATATCGCTTTTACCCGCGGCACCTTCCGAGTAAAAGGCGACGTGGTCGACATCATCCCGGCCTACGAAGAAAAGGCCGTGCGGGTGGAGTTCTTCGGCGACGAGATTGATTCGCTGTACTACCTCAATCCAGTCACAGGCGACGTCATCGACCAAGTCCCTGAGCTGCGCATTTTCCCTGCTACGCACTACGTCGCCGGCCCGGAGCGCATGGAACGTGCCGTCGCGGACATCAAGGCCGAGCTCGCCGAACGCCTGGCAGACCTAGAAAACCGCGGCAAGCTGCTGGAAGCACAGCGTCTGCGCATGCGCACGGAGTACGACCTCGAAATGATCGAGCAAGTCGGCTTCTGCTCCGGTATTGAGAACTACTCGCGCCACATCGATGGTCGCGCGCCGGGCTCGGCCCCCGCGACGCTCATCGACTATTTCCCGGAGGACTTCCTCACTATCATCGATGAGTCGCACGTCACTGTGCCGCAGATTGGCGGCATGTTCGAGGGCGATGCCTCCCGTAAGCGCAACCTCGTCGACTTTGGTTTCCGCCTCCCGTCGGCGCTGGATAACCGGCCGCTGACGTTCGATGAATTCGATGCCCGAGTGGGCCAGGTCGTGTTCATGTCCGCAACGCCGGGTGACTATGAGCTCGAGAAGGCCGGTGGTGAGTATGTGGAGCAGGTCATTCGTCCGACTGGGCTGGTGGATCCCAAGATCGTCGTTAAGCCGACTGAGGGGCAGATTGATGATCTGATTGGCGAGATCCGAAAGCGCACCGAGCGTGACGAACGCGTCCTCGTGACCACCCTGACGAAGAAGATGGCGGAGGACCTGACCGACTACCTGCTCGAAACTGGCGTGCAAGTGCGGTATATGCACTCGGATGTGGATACGCTCAAGCGCGTTGAGCTGCTGCGACAGTTGCGTCTCGGTGAGTACGACGTGCTGGTCGGCATTAACCTGCTGCGCGAGGGCCTCGACTTGCCCGAGGTTTCGCTGGTGGCAATCCTCGACGCTGACAAGGAGGGGTTCTTGCGTTCGGAGCGTTCGTTGATTCAGACGATTGGTCGTGCCGCGCGAAACGTTTCCGGCGAGGTGCACATGTACGCCGACAAGATTACCGATTCCATGCAGTTCGCCATCGATGAGACGGAGCGGCGCCGCGAAAAGCAGATCGCGTACAACACCGAGCATGGTATCGATCCGCAGCCGCTGCGCAAGAAGATTGCGGACATTCTGGATCAGGTTTACGACAACGCTGACACTGATTACGAAGGCAAGACCGGTGCGCCCGCCGATGCGCTGCTCTCGCGTGCCGACGGCTCGGGCGCGGCCGATGGTGCCAGCGGTAAGCAGATGCCGCGGGCTGAGCTCGAGGCTCTTATTGCAGATTTGTCGGAGCAGATGGCCGCGGCTGCGCGTGAGTTGAAGTTCGAGCTCGCGGGGCGCTTGCGCGATGAGATTTTCGACCTCAAGAAGGAACTTAAGGGGATGATTGAGGCCGGTGTCGAGTAGTTTTTTGCTACTGTTGTGGGAAGTAAAACAGTGTATTCGCGAAAGTGCCTCTGGCCAGTGGGTTCGGGGCAACGACGGCGTTACGCACGATGAACTGTTTTAATGCAACTTCCACAGTGAGGGATAGTTTTCATGAGTGATTACAAGACCATTGTTGTCGGCACGGATGGTTCTAAGTCGTCGCTGCTCGCAGTAGAGCGCGCTGCCTCGATTGCTGCCGCTTTCGATGCCACCCTGGTTATCGGCTGCGCTTACTACGAGACTGCAGAGGATGCGTCCAAGACCCTGCGCCAGGATTCGGTCCAGGTCCTCGGTGATGACCCGGCTCAGAAGAACCTGGCTGCTGCTAAGGAGGCCGCAGAGGCCGTCGGCGCGACCAAGGTTGAGACTGAAGTTCGCTCGGGCTCCCCGGTTGAGGCTCTGATGTCGCTGGTCACTGACCGTCGCGCGGACCTGCTGGTGGTTGGTAACCGTGGTATTAACTCGCTGACTGGTCGTCTGCTGGGCTCCGTGCCGGCGGATGTTGCTCGTCAGTCGGACTGTGATGTCATGATTGTTCACACTGTGAGCTAATAAAACCGTGAGCTTACAAAACGGTGAGCTAACAATTTAGCTTTCGTTTTAAACCGGCGCCTCTGAGTTGAGGTGCCGGTTTTTCTATTGCCGTCCGGTGATAACTCCTTCTTCAACTACAAAAGGCCAGCTAATTCCATTTCTAGTTAAGACCTGGTTGCGAAGGGATTCAGGAAGAACTTCGGTACGGCTGCCATAGCCCATGAGGTACTCGTCAAAAGCGGGCAGTCGAAGCGTCAGTGAAAGCGCGGCTTCAAGCTCGGCCTCAGTTACGTTCTGCTGCCATGCCGGCATGAAGTACTCATTTTGCGTGAGGGGTTCGCCGGTGAATTCTGTGTCAGTTGGCGCGTGCGAAGAGGCGGAGGAATCGAGGGAGAAAGGAACTATTAAGTGGTCGATAAGCTTAAGGGCCTTTTTCGCTTGAGTTTTCGTCAGTCCCAGCCACCACGCGAAGTCAGCTACACAGATAGGTCCGCGGGAATCAACATAGCGCCAGGCAATGTCGGCCAGCGTGGATTCAGCTGAGTGTCCTGTGCTGGAGCCCTCTGTGGTTTTTTCTGAGAGGCCGCCTTTGAAAGTTACGTCGGTAAGCAGGACGAAGGTATCTTGGGCTCCTTTTCGTGGCCCTTGGATGACAGCGCCTTCGCCGCCGAATGTGCGCAGTAGGTGAGGGCCTCTTTGCTCCGTGGGGTCTATTCCATGATCTGCGAAAACCTCATAGGCTTCGGTCCGAGTCAGCGGGTCGGACAGACCACGTGAGCGCAATTCGGAATGAAATGCTGCCCGTGCGGTCTGCACATCATCTTGAGAAAGTCCGAGTGTCGTACGGCGTCTTGCTGCCGCCTTTTCGATGCGCGGATTCGTCAACCTCATAATTGCTTCCGCGTCTTGTGCTGAAACAAAGTGCAGGGTGCCTCGTTGAGACCAACAGCGAACGATGTCGAAAGAAGAAATGGCTGCTAAAACATCGTCGGAGGTGCTGCCACTGCGTAGGGCGATGGCATTAACACCGTTCGAATAATTCTGCCCTTGTAGAGCAACCATGCCATGCGTTGCTGATAATGCAGGCGACTTGAGATTTGTATTCCAATCGCTGCGTGCTTGACTTGCAGCTAACCTCTGGGCAATGAGACGGCGTGCGCGAAGTTCAGCTAACTGAGGTAGATAGTTTTGGGACATTATGTCTCACTCATTCTGTACGGCACTATCCTCGTCATTCTAACCATTGCAGCTCCGGCAAAACGCTCGACTGCTGAGGCGCCACAACAATTAGTCCCTGGGTCGCACGAGTCAGTGCAACATACAGGTCCTGTAGCCCCTGCGGAGATTGCGCCACAATCTGGTCAGGCGCGACGACGATGACCTCGTCGAATTCCAGGCCCTTTGAGGTCGTGATGTCGTAGACCGCGCAGTTGGTGAGTTTGTTGGGGCGAGTAGCAGGTGCGTCATTGGCGCTAGTCGCGTCGGCAGCATTAGAGCCACCAGCCCCGCCATCTTCACCATCTCCACCAGTTCGGCCAGCGAGAAAATCCCGCACCTCCGCGCGCGTGGCGTCGAGCAACTCTGCCGGGGCGATGACCGCGACCAGGCGATCCGGTTGTGCAACCCGCTCCACATGTGCCAACGCCTCCGTCACGGTGCGAGCCTGAACAGGCTTGCGGCCGGTCGCGCGAATCGACTGCGGCGCCTCCAGCTCCGAATCAATCTCAGCCAGGACGCTGGCGGCAACCTCCATCACCTCAGCAGGGGTGCGGTAGTTGACGGTCAGCTCGTGGAGATGCCACCTCGAGCCGATGATCGGTTCCAGCACATCGTCCCAGGTCGCGGCACCTGCGGGTGAGCCCGTCTGGGCCACGTCGCCGACGAGGGTCATCCAACCATTGGGGCTGCGGCGGCGCAGCATGCGCCAGGCCATCGCGGAGAGTTCCTGAGCCTCGTCGACGATGACATGGCCGTAGGCCCACAGGCGATCCGCCGCCGCCCGCTCGGCGGTGGATCGCAGGTCGCGCTCACGGTGGCGTTCGGCCAGTGCCTCGGCATCGATGACGTCGTACGCAGATAGAATCTCGGCCTCGAAGCCGTCGTCAAGGTCCTGGGACGCAGAGCTGGACAGGGTATCCAACGCGCCCTGCGCCTCCTCGACGCGGGCCTGCCAATTCTCGTCATCGGTCTCCGCTTCACCAACCGGACCGAGGAGCTCCGCCAGCTCGTCGAGAAGCGGGGCGTCGGAAGGCATCCAGTCGGTGCCTTCCGGCCGGTAGAGAGCCTCGCGCGTCAGCTCGTCGTAATCGCTGGCGGCGTAGTCGATGGCCTCGCGGGAACTCAGCAGTTCCGACAGCACCTGCTCGGGTGTGAGTGCGGGCCACAGCTCGTCGAGGATGTCAGCGACTGCTCCGGATTCGTCAATTTCGTCGCGCAGGTCGGCAACGTCGGTCACGGACAGCAGGTTTTCGCCGCCCAGCGGGTCGGCGCCAATGACCTCGGCCATCTGTGCGGCCAGGAGTTCCACCACGTGATCCCGGAAAATCGGACGTGCCAGATTATGTGGTTTACGAGTCCGCCGCGCACGCGTTCGCGCGGCTTTCACCATCTCTGGCGTGATGGTCAGGATGATGTTGTCGTTACGGACTTCAAACGACTCCGCGGGGAGCTCCTGGTAGGCCCGCACGGCTTCGCGCAGGATAGTGAGCATCTCCATCGAGCCCTTAACTTCCTGCGCAACCAGGGGTTCGGGGTTGTGCCCGTCGATAAGCGCGTTGGACGCGCGTACGCCGGGGTAGAGATCGGCGATGGTGGTCAGCACCACGCCTGTTTCGCCGAGGCTCGGCAGCACGCGGGAAATGTAGTCGAGGAAGGTCGTGTTCGGGCCGATGATGAGGACACCGGTTTTCGCCAGCTGATCGCGGTAGGTGTAGAGAAGCCACGCGACGCGATGCAGCGCCACCGCCGTCTTGCCCGTGCCGGGCCCGCCCTGGACGACCAGGGTGCCGCGGGTGGAATCGCGGATGATGAGGTCCTGCTCGCGCTGAATGGTCTCCACAATGCCGCGCATATGGCCGGTGCGCGCTTGATTCATGACCTCGCGCAGCACCGATTCGCCACCGACACCAGCCTCGACTTCGGTTTCGTGTGCGCTGTCGGCTTCCTCGCCGGAGAGCCATTCGTCGTCAATGCTGCGGACCTTCCGGCCGTGCGTGCGCAGGTGGCGACGCAGGCTGACTCCCTCGGAATGCGCGGTCGTGGCCAGGTAAAACGGGCGCGCACCATCGGCACGCCAATCCATGATGACCGTGCGGTAGTCGTCGTTTTCATCGGACAGGCCGATTCGCCCGATGTATCGCTTATCGACGGTCGCCCCCGGCCCTTCCTCTGCCAAAGGATTGTCGGGGTCTGGGTCATCGATATCGATTCGACCAAAGACCAGGCCAATCTCGGCTGAGCGGTAGCGGTCCAGGTTAGCCTGTAGTCGGTGGTATTCCACCTCGCGTTCAACGCGGGCTTGCGGGTCTGGGTCGTCGATGAGCATGACCTGTCGCAGGTACTCCTGGTCGCGCTCGCGTGCCCGGTCGAGGAAGCTGAACGCACGATCGACGTAGGCCTGTTCTGCAGCGAGGGTGCTCTCTTCTTCTCGCTGTGGTGCTGAACTTGCCTGGTCCGGCAGACCTGCCTGGCCAGTGCGGCCAATGCGGCCTGTCTGGTCCTGCCCGGGCTCGGATGCGAGCGACGCCAACCTGGTCTCCTCAACAGTTCGTTAAAACTAGTGCTAATTGATGTGCTGAATGAATATAAAAATATGAAAACGCCCCCGCACGCGTAGTGGCGTGGGGAGCGTTTAAGTATACCGCCTGAACTACTGCAGCAAACTTACTGCAGGCGCTTCTGCGCCTTCTTTGCAGACTTCTTGGCCTCCTTGGAAGCCTTGGCTGCGCGCTTGCGCAGTTCCTTGCGCTGCTTGCGAGTGTCCTTCTTGAGATCCTTGCCCAGGTCCTCGGCGTAGTCGCGAGCGTCCTCAGCGAGCTCGCTAGCCTTGGCAATCCAGTCGTCCTTGTTGTCCTCGACGTAGCTCTTAGCGGTGTCGAAGGCGCCGGTGAGCTGCTCGCGCCAGCTGTCCTTGTTGTCCTCGACGTATTCACGAGCCCCATCGGTGGCCTCAGAAGCGCGGTCGCGGAGCAGGCCGGCCTTTTCGCGGACGTTCTCGCCGGCGGAAGCGAAAGCTGCGCTGACTTCCTCAGTGCGCTGCTCGGTTTCAGACTTGGTCGGCAGGGCAGCCTGAACCTTCTTGTTCAGCTGCTTGCCAGCCTTCTCAGCGCGCCAAGCGACACCCGGCTTGCCGTCGGTGTCAGCGGTAGCCAGGAAGAGGCCACCCAGCAGACCGATGTCGGTCAGGAATCCAGTGCGGCGAGCCGCCTTCTCCTTCGAGTCCTGGGTCTCCCAGAATGCGTGGCGAGCCAGCATCGTCGGAATTTGTGCAGCGACCAGAGCCGTGGCGGACAGGCGTGGGGCCTTACCCAGAGCGTAGAGGGAACCGGCGGCAACCTTGGTACCAGCGACGGCCTGAACAACCAGCTTCTCGCTATTTGGCACGTACTTGTTGTACTGGTTCGGGGTTACGGAGCGGACGCGGGCAATCAGGTCGCGTGCCCCCTCTTCATGATCCTTCTGGTTCATCAGCGTGTCGACACCGTCGGCAACGAAAACCGAGGCCAGCATTGGTCGGGCAAACTTGCGAATCATCTAAATTCCATCTCCTTTGTCGTCCAGGTGAAACCGTGTTTTTGGCCACCTGGTCGCTGTAATTCACTATTAATCCTACGCAGCCTGGCCTATTTATGTCGTGGGAATGACGAGTTTTTCAGACGCTGCGACTGCATCTAGCGCTACCAACCACGCTCATCCAGCACTACCAGCCGCGCTGGCGCCAGTTCTCCACCTCGGGGCTCTCGACGCCAACTGTGGTGTCCTTGCCGTGGCCGGGGTGAATCACCGAGTCGGCGGGGTAGACGTGGAAGACACGGCTCTCGACATCGTCGATAAGCTGCGAAAAATCCTCGGGCGAGTACGTTTTACCGACACCGCCTGGGAAGATGCTGTCACCGACGAAGAGGTGGTGTGACGGGGTGTCGTCGGAAAGCGCGCCGGTTACCTTGGCGGACAGGTCGAGACAGAGGCCGCCTTTGGTGTGCCCGCGCAAGATGAACGTGGGAAGCGTGATGCCCTCGCCGAAAGTAATGGTCTCGCCGCCGTCGAGTTGCTGGTCGGCGGGTTCGGGAATGCCTGCAGCGTCGAGGCATGACGTGATGTGGCGGGCCGGGAATGCCTGCAGGAGCTCGCCGAGCGCCTGGACGTGATCACCGTGGGAGTGCGTGGTGACAATCGTGCGGACCTGCGCGCCGACGTGCTCAACCAGGCGGACTAAGTGGTCGGCGTCGGTGGCGGCATCGATAAGTAGGGAATTGTCGGGCTCGCGGGAGTCGACCAAAAGGTAGACGTTGTTTTCCATCGGTCCGACGGAGGTTTTATAAATAGTGACATTGCCGTAGTCAATGCGCTCAACGCCGCGCGTGCTCGGCGCGTTGGAGTAGGGGCTAATTGTAATGACGTCGTTCATGCGCCCCAGGGTAATGAGGTGTCTGTCGGTGCGCTAGGAACGCGACTTAACTGCGAGTCTCTGAACACATGTGCGAAAAATTGGTTATGGACTGTAGACTGGTCGGCAGTGAATCGTCGACGAATTGAGGTTTCCCACTGTGGCTGAACGTCTAGTGGTCAGAGGCGCCCGCGAGCATAACCTGCAGGGTGTTGACATCGATTTGCCCAGAGACAAGATGGTGGTTTTCACCGGTCTGTCGGGGTCGGGTAAATCGTCACTGGCATTTGACACAATTTTCGCCGAGGGCCAGCGCCGTTACGTGGAGTCGCTGAGCTCCTATGCGCGCATGTTCCTGGGGCAGATGGAAAAACCCGATGTAGAGATGATTGAGGGGCTCTCGCCGGCGGTGTCAATCGACCAGAAGTTGACGAACCGCAACCCGCGCTCGACCGTCGGAACCATCACAGAAGTGTATGACTACCTGCGTCTGCTCTACGCACGCACCGGTACTCCGCACTGTCCGACCTGTGGGGAAGTAATCTCCTCACAGACTCCACAGCAGATTGTCGATCAGGTCATGGAGATGCCGGAGGGCACCAAATTCCAGGTCCTCGCACCCGTCGTGCGTACGCGCAAGGGTGAGTTCGTCGACCTGTTTGAACGCCTCGCATCCGAGGGCTACGCGCGTGTCATCGTCGACGGCGAAATGCATCGCCTGACGGATCCGCCGAAGCTGAAGAAGCAGGTCAAGCATGACATTGACGTGGTTATTGACCGCCTTCAGGTGAAGGAGTCACAGCAGCGCAGGCTCACCGATTCCGTCGAAACGGCGCTTCTGCTTGCCGACGGCGTCGTGGTCATCGACGCAGTCGGGCTAGAGGCAGATGACCCGCGTCGAACCCAGCGTTTCTCGGAGAAAATGGCCTGCCCGAATGGGCACCGCATCGCTATCGATGAGCTGGAACCACGGTCGTTTTCGTTTAACTCGCCGTATGGTGCCTGCCCGGAGTGCGACGGCATCGGCACCAAGCTGGAGGTGGACACGGACCTGGTCATTCCAGATCCGTCGCTGCCGACGATTGAGGCGATTGCGCCGTGGCGGCAGACGCTGAACAAGAAGTACTTTGAAAAGCTGGTCGAGGGGCTCGCCACCGAGATGAGCTTCGACCCGACCACGCCTTTCGAGGATCTCACAGCGCCGCAGCGTAAGGCCCTGCTGCATGGTTCCAGCCACAAGGTCACGGTGCGTTACCGCAATAGGTACGGCCGTACTCGCCAGTACACCGCGCCGTTTGAAGGCGTGATGCCGTACCTGCACCGCAAGCTGTCGCAGGCAGAGAGTGACTCTCAGAAGGATCGCTTCCAGGGGTACATGCGTGAAGTGCCGTGTCCTGCGTGTAATGGCACGCGTCTGCGGCCAGAAATTCTTTCGGTGACGCTGGATTCGGCGGAGTTCGGGCAGAAGAATATTGCCGAGCTCACAGAGCTGTCGGTCCACGATGGCTCGGCATTCCTGAATTCGCTGACTTTGGGCAAGCGTGAGGAAATGATTGCCGGTCGCGTTCTGCGTGAGGTGCAGGCTCGTCTGAAGTTCCTGCTGGATGTGGGGCTGGACTATCTGTCCCTGTCGCGTTCGGCGGGCACGCTGTCCGGTGGCGAAGCGCAGCGAATTCGTCTGGCCACCCAGATTGGTTCGGGGCTCGCCGGCGTGCTTTATGTCTTGGATGAGCCGTCGATTGGTCTTCACCAGCGCGATAACAATCGTCTAATCAAGACTCTGAAGAACCTGCGCGACCTGGGCAATACCCTGATTGTGGTCGAGCATGATGAGGACACGATTCGCGAGGCCGATTGGCTGGTCGACATTGGGCCAAAGGCCGGTGAATACGGCGGCCAGATCGTCTACCAGGGTGACCCGTCGGGCATTGTTGACTGCGAGGAATCACTGACAGGTGCGTATCTCTCGGGTCGTCGGGTATTGGCAGTGCCGGAGAGCCGGCGTGCAATTGATAAGTCGCGCATGGTGACGGTCAAGGGCGCTCGCGAGAACAACCTGAAGAAGATTGACGTGAAGTTTCCCCTCGGTGTGCTGACCTGTGTGACGGGGGTTTCCGGATCAGGCAAGTCGACCTTGGTCAACGAAATTCTGGCCAAGGTGATGAGCAACGAGCTCAACGGAGCTCGTCAGGTGCCGGGTCGACACAGCCGCGTGGAGGGGCTGGATCACCTGAACAAGCTGGTGCAGGTTGATCAGTCGCCGATTGGCCGCACCCCGCGCTCCAACCCCGCGACGTACACCGGCGTGTTCGACAAGATTCGTAACCTCTTCGCTGAGACGCAAGAGGCCAAGGTCCGCGGCTACAAGCCCGGTCGCTTCAGCTTCAACGTCAAGGGCGGTCGCTGTGAGGCGTGTAAGGGCGACGGCACCATCAAAATCGAAATGAACTTCCTGCCGGATGTCTACGTGCCCTGCGAGGTCTGCCATGGCGCGCGCTACAACCGCGAAACGCTGGAAGTTCGCTACAAGGGCAAGACCATCGCCGAGGTGCTCGACATGCCCATCTCCGAGGCAGCGGAGTTCTTTGAGCCGATTCAGTCGATTGCGCGTTATCTCAATACGCTTGTCGACGTCGGCCTGGGCTATGTCCGTCTCGGACAGGCGGCAACCACGCTCTCGGGTGGTGAGGCTCAGCGCGTGAAGCTGGCCAGTGAGCTGCAGAAACGCTCTAATGGTCGCACCGTTTACATCTTGGATGAGCCGACCACGGGTCTGCATTTTGAGGACATCCGCAAGCTCATGCTGGTATTGCAGGGTCTGGTGGACAAGGGCAATACCGTCATTGTCATTGAGCACAATTTGGATGTCATCAAGTCTGCGGATTGGATCATTGACATGGGACCGGAGGGCGGATCCGGCGGTGGCACCGTGGTTGTAGAAGGCACGCCGGAGGACGTCGCGAACTGTTCCAGCTCCCACACCGGGCAGTACCTGAAGCCGCTGCTTAAGTAGCTTAGGTAGTCGGCTCGTTTCCGTCGGAAATTCCTGGACCGTCGGTGCGGGTGACGCCTTCCAGTCTGTCAGCAACGGGGTCGGCATCGGCAGCATTGGCATCGGCGGCAGCGGCAGCGCCGACAGCGGTGGCAGCGTCAGAATCGCTGGCGGTGCCGTCACGGTCCGATGCCGCTGGTTCCTCGGCATTCTTCTGCTTTGCTCCGGAGACCGCCATGGCTAGCAGAATTAGACCACAGCCGAGGAACGCCAAGGCGCGGATAACGCCATCGAGTGTTGCCATGTCGTAGAAGATCAGCTTGACGATAGACAGCGCCGCAATGGTCAAACCCGCTGCCAGTCGCGCCGGAATGTGGTGGAACCTCTTCGATAGCACCAGCATGCCAGCTATCGTGGCCCAGAAAATACTCAGCAACATGTGTGCAGCGTTGAAGCTCACGCCAATAGTTGTGAGCAGCACGATAAATGGCATACCCAGCGCAGCCAGGCCAATCAGTGCAAAAGCTGGCGGCAGCTGCGACCTCGCCGCCGTCACGGCCAGGCCGACGTCGGCGCACAGCAGGAACAACAGCGAAAGCATTTCTGCCCACGTTGCCGAGTAGTCAGCCGCAGCACCGGCATTCAACGCTGCGGGCAGGATGTAGAGGTGTACTACCGTTGCGCCGAGCAGCCAGGTCAGCGCCGCAATCTTTGTATAGGGTGCGACGGCATCCCGCGTTGGCTCAGGAGCTTGTAGTCGGGTGCCAAGCGCGCTGTGCTTCGGTGCTGTGGCCAGCGCCCAGACAAAGAGCGCGGCACCGATGGAGATTGGGATGAGACCCCAGGCGTGGGTTCCAGTACCGGCTCCTGCGTCCCCTTCTGGGCCCGCTACCGCGAGTGCAAGCCAGGGCAGAATTGCCGTGGCCAAGGCCATTGGGGCGAGATAGCTGAAGATGGCACGGTTCCAAAGGAATATCGCAGCAATTGCGATGAACAGCACGAATCCGCCGTAGAACAGCAACCAGAGGCTGGAGGTGTACTGTGCGGCGTTGACCGTTGGGACTGCAGCTATAACCGGAGTCGAGAAGGCAACTACTGACGTGATGGTGACCAGATCGTCTTCCCAAGTGCTGGTCTCCGAAGGCTCGTCGTCAAGCTCGGGAGTGAGTTGGCGAGCCAACGCCAGCGGGCCGAACTGGGCAAACACGAAAAGGGCAATGGTGAGTGCGGCGATTGCAGGCATCACCAGTGCATTGTTGGTCGTAATCGCGCCGATGAGAACGTTTGCGCCGAGCAGGAATGCGACTACGTACTTCCGGAAGGGGATGTTCAAGAAGCAGACGATAGCGGCGATAACCATCAGTTGAAGGGTGATTTGCGCGAGCGAGGAGCTCAGCGGGTGGGCGTGGAAGTTGAGGCCGATCGTCGCCCACAGCATTAATCCGGTGTTGATTGTGATGGCCCACGCGGCGGTTGCGCTCGACTTTGTCCACCGCGCGCCGTATAGGCCGACGGCGGCGAAAGGCAGCATGATGACCAGCGTCGCCGCCACCGGAATCCAGTCGAGGAGGTAGGACATCGACATCGTTGTCAGGTGTGCAGCGGCTAGCGATGTCGCAATCAATGCCGTTACGCCAGCAGGCGGTGCTTGACGACGGTGCGCTCGCACAGCCGCGACCGCGAGCACGGCGGCCAACAAGTAAGCCAGGACCACACGACCGGCCGGTCCAATCAGGCCGGATTGGATTGCGACCGCGACGAAGAACGCGATACCGGCAGCGGTGATGAGACCGCCAAAGATCGCAATGATTCTGATGATTGCCTTCTCGTTGCGCCACCAGGGTTCGCGGGGCTCGCGAGGTTCACGCGGTGCCTCTGGCAGTTTCGGCGGCGGGGCGGAGCCGGTTGGGGAAGACTGCGGTGAGGGAGAAGACTGCGGCGACTTCGAATCCCGCCGCCACTGGTGGGCAGAGGGGAAGCCGAACATCGGCTGCGCACCTGCGTCGCTCTGTGGCAGGGGAGCTGGTTGATTCCGCCAGTCCGCTTGTGTTGGCGGTGGCTGCGGATTGTGTTGATGTGCCCCTTGGGGCGCAGCATGGGGCGGCGCTTGAGGTGTCCGCTCAGGCGCCGATTTAGGTACCGCTTGAGGTACCGGCGCAAATTCCGTTCCCGTAGTTTGAGGCGCGCTCGGTACAGTCGGCGCTTGCCCGCTTGCCTGCGAAAGGCGCACCTGCCAAGTTCGGGTGAGTTGAGCCAGCCGAAGCGAGCTGGCCTCCAAATCTGCCAGAGCATGGGAAAGCTCTGAGACGGAGTCGCCGGTCAGGACAAAATCTCTGGTCGGGGGCTTGTCGTATCGGGCGGAATGCTGATTAGGGTTGGTGTTCTCGGCTTTAGGGCCAAAGCCGTTGGAGCCAGTATTCATGGTGACGACTTTAATCGTGTTTGACCTAAAAACTATGGAGAGAATCTACCAATCTGATTACAATTCCGATTGCACTTTTTAACGCTCGGTAGTGCGCCGGGGGAGCTGATGGCGAATAACCTGGCGTAAGAGTCGGTTTTGGTATGCGAGAACGCTTGTGTTAGCATCTCGTGTACGACCGCCAGAATGTGATGCTTCTTGCTGCCTTCGGGGAGCATTTAGTTGCATTCGGCAGCGAAGAGGATTTAAGTCCCACCCTAGGTGCGCCAAAGAATTACGGTAGCGCCGGGGTCCACCCTAATCGGTGATGTCACATCGCACGATTGGAAGGCGTCCTTATACAGTGTGTAGTAATCCGCTGTAGACGCGTGGCTTTTCTTCCTTTCCCGCTTGCTATCGCGGTTTGAAACGAAGATTGTTCAGGTTCAACCTAGGAGGCCACATCAGCGCTGAAGCTCGTATTAACGAGGATATTCGAGTACCGGAAGTCCGCCTTGTAGGACCGAATGGTGAGCAGGTGGGCGTTGTCCGCACCGGTGACGCACTCAAGCTCGCTTACGAAGCAGACCTTGACCTGGTTGAGGTTGCTCCGCGAGCAAAGCCGCCGGTCGCCAAGATTATGGACTACGGCAAGTTCAAGTACGAACAAGCCCAGAAGGCACGCGAGGCTCGAAAGAACCAGCAGCAGACTGTGGTCAAGGAGCAGAAGTTCCGTCCGAAGATTGATGACCACGACTACGAAACCAAGAAGAACAACGTTGTTCGTTTCTTGGAGAAGGGTTCGAAGGTCAAGGTCACGATTATGTTCCGTGGCCGTGAACAGTCTCGTCCAGAACTGGGATTCCGCCTGTTGGAGCGTCTGGCCGCCGATGTCGAAGAGTACGGCACCGTCGAGTCTCGCCCGAAGCAGGACGGTCGCAACATGACTATGGTCCTGGGGCCGGTTCGGAATAAGGGTAAGAAGTAACCGACCTGACCAGAAATGGTTGTAAACGAGATCTTTGCGCCATGAGCGTCAAAGATCGGTAGGGGAGAGTTTTAACATGAAGCAGAAGACCCATAAGGGCACCGCAAAGCGCATCAAGGTTACCGGTTCCGGCAAGCTGCGCCGCGAGCAGGCTAACCGCCGCCACCTCCTGGAGGGCAAGCCGTCCACTCGTACCCGTCGCCTGAAGGGCACCACGGACGTTGCTAAGTCGGACGTCAAGCGCGTCAAGCGTCTGCTGGGCAAGGCTTAATTTTTCAAGTCTCGTCCCAGGGCAATCGCCCTCTTAATTTCACTAGTTCTTAAAGACAACGAAAAGGAAGTATCACCGTGGCACGTGTGAAGCGGTCTGTTAACGCTAAGAAGAAGCGTCGCGAAGTTCTCGATTCCGCAAAGGGCTACCGTGGTCAGCGCTCTCGCCTGTACCGCAAGGCCAAGGAGCAGATGCTCCACTCCAAGACTTACGAGTTCCGCGATCGCCGCCACCGTAAGGGTCAGTTCCGTCGTCTGTGGATTCAGCGCATCAACGCTGCTGCCCGCGCTAACGACATCACCTACAACCGCTTCGTCCAGGGCCTGAACCTGGCTGGCGTTGAGGTTGACCGTAAGAACCTGGCTGAGCTGGCTGTCAACGACCCGCAGGCATTCGCTGCTCTGGTCAAGGTCGCTAAGGACGCTCTGCCGGAGGATGTCAACGCTCCTGTTGCTAAGTAAAGCAGCTACGAGGTAACTCGTACGTAGCGTCGGCAAGCGCCTGCGACTGGCAGTGCGGTCTTGCCAACATCTCTGAAAAACCACCGTCGATTGGGTTAACGAATAACCTTGGCGGTGGTTTTTCGTATCCGCACTGGCGGTTATGAATCCCGAGCCGCATCACTAGGATTAATCACTATGAACTCTGCGCTGTACTTCAACGACGAGCCGTTTACTCCTCGCACTCCGCGCGTCTCGGCGGCTATTCAGCTCCACCGTGCGGCCAAGCGGAAGAAGGCTGGGCGCTTCCTCGTCGAGGGCTTCAATTCCGTCGATGCGGCTATCCGCGCAGAGGCTGTCGTGGAAATCTTCGTCACGGCAGCCGCCGCCGAGCAGTTCTGCGAGCTGCTCACGGGGTATCTCGAACCTGGGACGCAGCGCAAGTCTGTTTCGCTTATCGACGACTCCGCCGCCCGCTCATTAAGCGAAACCGTCACCACTACCGGGCTTTTCGCCGTCTGCGACACAGGTGCGGTGTCCACTTCGTTGGAGGAGGCCATTGAGGTTGGAAAGCAGTCCGGTTGTCTGGTGATTCCGGTGGAGTGCAATGACCCGGGCAATGTTGGCACGATTGTGCGCATGACTGATGCCCTCGGTGCTGGTGCGGTGATCCTTGCTGGCGATTCGGTTGACCCTTTGAACTCGAAGGCCGTGCGTTCCTCTGCGGGGTCTGTTTTCCATACACCGGTCGCACGCGAGCGCGATATCGATGTCGTTGTGGAGAGAGTCAGGGAAGCGGGTTTTACCACCCTCGCTACGGCGATGGATGGCGCTCTCACGCTCGGTGTTGATGCGCTTCCCGACGGTCCCGTCGCCTGGCTTTTCGGCAACGAAGCACATGGCCTGTCGGAGGAGATTACGGCCTCGGCGGGGGCGAGTGTGGCCATCCCGATTAAGGGCGAGGCAGAGTCGTTGAACCTCGCCACCGCAGCGGCTATGTGCCTGTGGGAGACAGTTCGGGGTAACTAGGAAACCTCGATGGTGAGGTGCGTGCACGTGTGCAGTTATCCTCGACTATGATTGTTCCATCACAAGAACTGATAGTCCTATATAGAAGTGGTTGACACGTGAGCGATTCGCCAAATCCTATCGATCTTTCCGAGGACGCCCTCCAGGCGGCTGCGCAGAAGGCCACGGATGCCTTTGACGCTGCCGGCAACCTGGATGAGCTTTCTGCCGCCCGTCGTGAGCACTTGGGGGATGAAGGTTACATTCCGCAGGCTCGCCGCGCGCTGGGCTCCATTCCGAAGGCTGAGCGCAAGGATGCTGGTCGTCGCGTGAATGTTGTTCGCGGAGCTGTCGAGAAGCACTATGCAGAGCGTCTTGCGGTGCTGGAGGAAGAGGAAAACGCGCGCCGTCTGGTCGCGGAGCGCATCGACGTGTCGGTGGACACCACGCGAGGCCAGCGTGGCGGTATGCACCCAATTACTATCCTGTCTGAGCAGATCGGTGACATCTTCGTGGGCATGGGTTGGGAAGTTGCCGAGGGCCCGGAGGTCGAAGCCGAGTACTTCAACTTTGACGCGCTGAACTTCCTGCCGGATCACCCGGCTCGTACCCTGCAGGATACTTTCCACATTGCGCCGGAAGGATCCAAGCAGGTGCTGCGTACGCACACCTCTCCGGTTCAGGTTCGTACTCTGCAGTCGCGTGACCTGCCAATTTACGTTATCTGCCCGGGGCGTACCTTCCGTACCGATGAGCTCGACGCCACCCACACCCCGGTCTTCCACCAGGTCGAGGGGCTCGCTGTGGACAAGGGTCTGACCATGGGCCACTTGCGCGGAACGCTGGACCATATGGCAAAGGCGCTGTTCGGACCGGAGACCAAGACCCGTATGCGCACCAACTACTTCCCGTTCACCGAGCCGTCGGCTGAGGTTGATGTCTGGTTCCCGAACAAGAAGGGCGGCGCTGGCTGGATTGAGTGGGGCGGCTGCGGCATGGTGAACCCGAACGTGCTGCGGGCCTCCGGCATTGACCCGGAGGTGTACTCGGGCTTCGCGTTCGGCATGGGGCTGGAGCGCACCCTGCAGTTCCGCAACGGTCTGACCGATATGCGCGACATGGTCGAAGGCGATGTTCGCTTCACGCAGCCGTTCGGTATCCGCGGCTAATTCACTGACCTACAGATAGGAGTTTTACTTACATGTTCATTCCACAGTCGTGGGTCACTGAAATCGCTCGCGGCCCAGAGAACACCATCAACCCGGACTGGTCCGTCACCCCGGACGAGCTGGATGAGGGCTTTGTCCGCGTTGGTTTTGAAACCGAGGGGCACGAGCCGCTGGAGAAGATCGAGGGTCCGCTGGTTTTCGGTCGTGTCGACCACATTGAGGAGCTCGAGGGCTTCAAGAAGCCAATTCGCTTCTGTCAGGTCAACGTCGGCGATGCCAATGGCACCGGCGAACTGCAGGAGATTATCTGTGGTGCCCGCAACTTCGAAGAGGGCTCGATTGTCGTCGTCGCACTGCCGGGCTGCGTGCTGCCGGGCGGTTTCGAGATTTCCGCACGGAAGACCTACGGCAAGGTTTCCAACGGCATGCTCTGCTCCGAAGCTGAGCTGGGCATGACCGATTCCTCCGCCGGTATTCTCACGCTCCCGTCGGCCCCGGCTGAGCTGGGTTCGTGCGCCAAGGAGTTCATTGGGCTCGATGATGAAAAGTTCGAGGTCAACATCACTCCGGACCGCGGTTATGCGCTGTCGGCCCGCGGTCTTGGCCGCGAGATCTGCTCCGCATTCAACCTCGACTTCGCCGATCCAGCCAAGGTCAAGGAGCTACCGGTCGATGGTGAGATCCTGAACGTCACCATCGACGAGGACACCGACACCCGCCGCTTTGGTCTGCGCCGCGTCACCGGCATCAATCCGAACGCCGAGACCCCATGGTGGATGCGCCGCCGTCTGCTGCTGGCTGGTCAGCGTCCGGTCAACGTGGCCACGGACGTCACCAACTACGTGATGCTGCTGCTCGGTCAGCCGATGCACGCCTTCGATGGCTCCAAGATCGCTGGTGGCCTGCACATCCGCAACGCTAAGGCCGGCGAGACTCTGACGACTCTCGACCACGTGGACCGCAAGCTCGACCCGGCGGACGTCGTCATCTGCGACGACAACGGTATTCAGTCACTGGCCGGCATCATGGGCGGACTTACCTCTGAGATTGCCGACGACACCACCGATGTGGTCTTCGAGGCCGCCAACTGGTCGCCGCTGCACGTCTTCCGCAGCGGTCGCCGCCACAAGCTGAGCTCCGAGGCTTCACGACGTTTCGAGCGCGGCGTGGACACCGCCCTTGTCGAGCCGGCTCTGGACTTGGCCTGCCAGCTGCTCGCTGACATCGCCGGCGGCACTATCGACACTGGTCGCACCCTGCTCGGCGAGGTTGCCACCATGCCGACTATTGACTTTGCCGTCAACCGCGCCAGCGAAGTTGCGGGCGTTGATTACCCGCGTGAAACCGTCATTGGTCGCCTGCGCGAGGTCGGTTGCGAGGTCGTTGACAACGGTGACCGCCTGGCTGTCACTCCGCCAACCTGGCGCTCGGACCTGACCATGTCCGCTGACCTGGTTGAGGAAATCTTGCGACTGGAGGGTCTGGAAGACATTCCGGTTATCCTTCCAATCGCTCCGGCCGGCCGCGGTCTGACCGAGCGTCAGCTGCGCCGCCGCTTCGTCGGTCACGCGTTGGCCCACAATGGCTACCTGGAGATTCTGCCGACACCGTTCATTGCCAACGATGTATTCGACGTCTGGGGCCTGGACGCTGATGACCCGCGTCGTAATACCGTCAAGGTCATCAACCCGTTGGAGTCCGACCACGCTCAGCTGGGCACGACTCTGCTGCCGTCCATGCTGGAGTCGCTGAAGCGCAATGTTGCTCGCGGCCAAGTCGACCTGTCGCTCTATGGTGTGGAGCAGGTATCCATCGAGCGCGGTAACGGTGTCTCGCCGATGCCGTCGACTGCCGGCTTGCCGAGCGAGGCCGAGCGCGCTGAGCTTCTGGACTCGCTGCCGGAGCAGCCACTGCACGTCGCCACTGTCGCCTGTGGGCGTATCCGCCTGGATAGCCCGTGGGGTGATGAGGCCGCGTACACCGTCGCCGATGCCATCGAAGCTGCGCGCATTGTTGCCCGCGCTGCCAACGTCGAGCTGGAGATCCGTAACGCTGAGGTGCTGCCGTGGCACCCGGGCCGCTGCGCTGAGCTGCTTGTCGACGGTCACGTCGTCGGCCACGCCGGTGAGCTGCACCCGAAGGTGTGCAAGGATGCTGGTCTGCCGGAGCGCACCTGCGCTATGGAGATCAATCTCGATGCACTGCCGGTGACGGAGCACTTGCCGGCGCCGGTACTCAGCCCGTTCCCAGCCGTCCACCAGGACGTCGCGCTTGTTGTCAGCGATGAGGTCTCTGCCGCAGAGGTGGAGAAGACTCTGGTGGAAGGTGCCGGTGAGCTCCTCGAATCCATCCGTGTCTTCGATGTTTACCGTTCCGAGCAGATGGGCGAAGGCGTTCGCTCACTGGCGTACTCCCTGCGTTTCCGCGCACCGGACCGTACGCTGAAGGAAGAGGAAGCTTCCGCAGCTCGCGAGGCGGCCATTGAGCTGGCCACTACCCGTCACGGCGCTCAGCTGCGCGGCTAAAAGGGGAAGCCCCAGGCAGAGATACCCATGATTGGCATCTTGCGTCACCGCGACAACAGGCTGAATAGCGCAGAGGCACGAGAGCAGCGTGTCGGAGTGCGCGCTGTGAGCAGTGCGAAGCCTGCGGCGACTGTGGCAGCAGCTGCTGTCACGGCAGGTCTATTGCTCACCGGCGCGCCGAGTGCGGCTGCGCTGGTCGGCGGGGAGGCTGCTGCGCCTAGTGTGGCGGCGGACTCCGTGGTGTCGGTCATGGTCCGGACCAGTCCCCATACCGGAAACTTTTGCACGGGAACTGCAATCGCCCCGCAGTGGGTAATGACCGCAGCTCACTGCGTCCGTGATGTCCAGGTACAGGTTGGGGAAGTCGAGGTCGGTTTCGGCCCGGATGCCCGGCGTGTACCGATTGATCGCTGGGAGATTGCGCCCACCGGTGACGTAGCGCTTATTCACCTAGCGGGCGATGCAGCTCTTCCGGAGTATCCCGCAATGGAACGTCGTCAAGCGTTTTCAGAGCAAGAAACGGCAGGCACGGTCTATGGGCGATCGCTGCTCGGCGATGTTGCAGATGGCTCGCTGCCGATGGCGACCGTCACCGCGTCGATGTGCCCGGTGAAGTATCAACAGTGCGTGCGGGAAGACTCAGTGTTGGCGCACATGGAGCGCCCCGCGGCGTTGCAGGTGGGCGATTCGGGCGGACCGCTCTTTATCGACGGCCAGCTGGCTGCGGTGTTCTCGGGTGCAGTGGCTTTTGATGGCAGCGTCGCCCCGGAGGAGTCGGGTTACTATCTCTACACCACGACGTCATCGGTGGCGCAGTGGGCAGATGGTGTGATGAGCCAGGAGTCAAACGGCGTAGTTGAATAGTCCGGCGTTGAGTAGTCCGGTGTTGAATAGTCCGGCGTGCTGGTTGAACGAAGTGTATGTACCGACGACGGCGTTATATTCATAAATCACTCACGTCACATTGGTAGAATTCCAGCACTTTGACAACGAATTCTATGAATATCTTGCAACACAGTGAATAAAAGTGTTGAATGTTTGACATGAGTATTTCCGTTGCCATTGCCGGTGCGACCGGTTACGCAGGAGGAGAGATTCTCCGCATCCTGTTGTCGCACCCGGCGTATCTTTCCGGCGAACTAACCATCGGCGCACTGACGGGAGCATCCAACGCGGGTGCTCGTGTGGGCGACATTATGCCTCATGTGGCACCTTTGGCTGACCGTCGTATTGAGCCGACTAATGGTGACACACTCGCTGGACATGACGTGGTGTTCCTCGGGCTGCCCCACGGTCATTCGGCTGCGATTGCAGAGCAGTTGGGGGATGACACGGTAATTATTGACTGCGGCGCGGATTTCCGCCTGCAGGATGCCGCTGAGTGGGAGCACTACTACGGCTCGGAGCATGCCGGTACCTGGGCTTACGGTATTCCAGAGCTGCCGGGCAACAGGGAAGTAGTGGCTGCTTCGAAGCGCATTGCTGTGCCGGGTTGTTTCCCCACTGGGGGTACAATTACGGCGCTGCCGGCAGTTGCAAAGAACCTGGTTGAGCCGGACCTGTCCGTTGTTTCCATCACCGGTACCTCCGGTGCGGGCAAGAAGGCGGCTGTGCCCCTGCTCGGGTCCGAGGTTATGGGCAATCTCCGCGCCTACAACACTGCGGGCAAGCACCGCCACACCGCAGAGTTCCTGCAGAACCTCAAGCCGTACGCAGAGGATCTCACCGTCAGCTTCACGCCCGTACTCGCCCCGACGTCGCGCGGCATTCTCACCACTATTACCGCCCCGCTTGTCGACGGGGTTACAGAGGCAGCCGCACGGGAAGCCTACCTCGAGTTCTACAAGGATGAGCCGTTTGTGCAGGTGTTGGCCGAAGGGCTGCTGCCGCAGACACAGTCGGTAATTGGCTCTAACTTGGTTCAGATTCAGGTCGAGGTAGATGAACGCGCCAAGCGCCTGGTGCTGACCTCGGCGATTGACAATCTGACAAAGGGCACCGGTGGTGCCGCAGTTCAGTGCATGAATTTGGTTACTGGACAGAATGAAACTGCAGGACTTCCACTGGTAGGAGTTGCCCCATGATGAAGGAAGAAAAAGAAGGTCTCGTCAACGTCGCTGGTGACGAAGGCGGCGTATGTGCACCTCAGGGGTTCGCGGCCAGCGGTGTCATTGCAGGCATCAAGGTCAGCGGAAACCCGGACATGGCGCTCATCGTAAACCAGGGGCCGGAGAAGACCGCGGCGGCTGTCTTTACCACCAACCGTGTCCATGCTGCGCCGGTGACGGTATCCAAGAAGCACATCGCTGACGGCAAGCTGTCGGCAGTGGTGCTGAACTCCGGCAATGCCAACGCCTGCAATGGTCAGCCGGGTATTGCCGACGCCCTCGAAGTCTGCCAAAAGGTCGCAGATGGGCTCGGCGTCGACGTTACCGAGATTGGCGCCTGTTCCACCGGCTTGATTGGTGACCGGTTGCCGATGGACATTGTGCTGGCAGGTGTGCCGAAGCTGATTGAGAAACTGGGCGGCGATACCGCCGCAGGTACGGCTGCAGCAGAGGCCATCTTGACCACTGACTTGGTGGCAAAGCAGGCCGTTGCGCATGGTGACGGATTCACTGTCGGTGCTATGGGCAAGGGCGTTGGCATGATTAGCCCGTCGATGGCCACGATGCTCGGTGTGATTACGACGGATGCGTCGGTAAGCGCAGAAATGGCGCACGAGGCTATTGCCAAGGCGAGCGAGGTTACGTTTAACCGCCTAGATATTGATGGCTCCACCTCCACCAATGACACCGTCATCATTTTGGCCAACGGTGCCTCTGGCGTGAAGCCCTCGCAGGAGGAGCTCGATCAGGCAGTGCTCAGCGTGTGTGATTCCATCGCACGCCAGATGCAGTCGGACGCCGAAGGCGTGACCAAACGTGTGTCCGTGACCGTGCGTGGCACCGGTGGCGCTGAAGATGCCCTGGTAGCTGCTCGCATTATCGGCCGCGACAACCTCTTCAAGTGTGCGATGTTCGGTTCGGACCCGAACTGGGGTCGTGTGTTGGCGGCTGTCGGTACCGCGCCGGTGGATATGGATCCCGAGCACATCACGGTTTCCTTCAATGGTCACGTAGTCTGTCGCGATACCGGTGGCACGCCTGATGCTCGTGAAGTGGATCTCTCCGGCAAGGACATCGCCGTTGAGGTTGACCTCGGTACTGGTAATCCGGAAGAGGCCACGATTCGTACGACGGACCTTTCCCACGATTACGTTCACATCAACTCGGCATATTCGTCGTAACGGTTTTGAGGAGACTCTGCAATGGTTCACCAGTTGACCGAAGGGCTGTCCTTCGAACAGCGGGCACATGTGCTGGCGGAAGCCCTGCCGTGGCTGCAGCACCACCGTGACAAGATTGTGGTGGTCAAGTACGGCGGTAACGCGATGACCGACCTGAAACTGAAGAAGGCCTTCGCGCAGGACATGGTTTTCCTGCGCACCGTGGGGGTGAAGCCGGTGGTTGTCCATGGCGGTGGCCCCCAGATTTCGTCGATGCTCAAGCGCCTGGGGCTGGAGGGAGAGTTCCGAGGCGGTTTCCGTGTCACGACTCCGGAGGTCATGGAAATTGTCCGCATGGTTCTCTTCGGGCAGGTCGGCCGCGAACTAGTGAACCTCATTAACGCCTACGGGCCGTATGCGGTAGGTACCTCTGGTGAGGACGGTGGCCTGTTCACCGGTACTCGACGCACGGTAAACGTCGGTGGCAAGGAGACAGATATCGGGCTGGTTGGCAATATCACCGAGGTGCACTCGGAAACGCTATTGGACCTGATTGATGCCGGCCGTATTCCGGTGGTCTCCACGATTGCGCCGTCCGCTGACGGCAAAGAGGTCTACAACATCAACGCCGACACGGCAGCAGGTGCACTGGCATCGGCAATTAACGCGAACCGTCTGGTGATTCTGACTAATGTCGAGGGTCTCTACACGGATTGGCCGAACCGCGATTCGCTGGTGTCCAAGATTTCCACTTCGCACCTGCGAGAAATCCTTCCGACGCTGGACTCGGGCATGATTCCGAAGATGGAGTCCTGCCTGAATGCAGTGGATCAGGGAGTGCCAGCGGCTCACGTTATCGATGGCCGCCAGCCACACTCGGTGCTGCTGGAGCTGATGACTTCCGGCGGTATCGGCACAATGGTAGAGCCCGGATAAGGCAGAAAAGACGGACAAGAATTTACCTACACACACGTTAGGCAGGTCGAAAGACGACATGAGCGACTTCAAGCAGCAGTGGCAACACACGATGATGAACAATTACGGCACGCCGCGCATTGAGCTTGTGCAGGGTAAGGGCGCTATTGTCACGGATTCCGAGGGCAAGGAATACCTGGACCTGCTCGCCGGTATTGCAGTCAACGCGTTGGGTCACGCGCATCCGGCGATCGTGGAAGCCGTGTCCAAGCAGATTTCCACGATGGGGCACGTGTCCAACATCTTCGCCTCTGAGCCACCACTGGCACTGGGCGAGAAGCTCATTGAGCTCACTGGTTGGGACACTGATGACACCCGGGTTATGTTCTGCAATTCCGGTACCGAGGCCAATGAGGCTGCATTCAAGCTGGCGCGTTTGACGGGGCGCAACCGTATTATCGCGACCCATCACGGGTTCCACGGCCGCACCATGGGAGCACTTGCCATGACCGGTCAGCCGGACAAGCGCACGCCGTTTGAGCCGATGCCGGGTGGAGTCGAGTTCGTGCCCTACGGTGACATCGATTTCCTCACCAAGACCATCGAATCCGATCCGTTGGGTGTCGCAGCGGTGATTCTGGAACCAATTCAGGGTGAGACCGGTGTGGTCGCACCGCCAGAGGGATACCTCGCCGAGGTCCGCGAACTGACCAAGCGCTTCGACGTCCTCATGATCGTCGACGAAGTGCAGACCGGCATTGGCCGTACCGGACAGTGGTTTGCCCACCAGCATGACGGCATCGTCCCGGATGTCATGACCCTGGCCAAGGGCCTCGGCGGCGGCCTGCCGCTGGGTGCTGTCATCGCCAACGGTCGCGCAGCGGAACTGTTCACTCCCGGTGCACACGGCACCACTTTTGGTGGCAACCCGGTCTGTGCCGCTGCCGGCCTGGCCGTCATCGAGACGCTGGAAGAAGAAAAGCTGCTCGATCGAGTCACCGAGAAGGGCAAAGTCCTGGCTCGCAAGCTTGCGTCGTTAAACCATGTTGATCACGTGCGCGGTCGCGGCTTCATGCTTGGGCTGGTGCTGTGCGAGAACCTGGCGAAGGAAGCAGTTAACGCCGGTTATGAGCGCGGTGTCATTCTGAACGCGCCGCAGGCGAATGTGCTGCGAATTGTGCCGCCGCTGAACCTCAGTGATGAGGAAATCAACCGCGCCGTCGAGTTGATTGATGCCTGCCTGAACGACGCCGCCGAGGCTGTCGCCAACAATGGAAGGAATTAGGAACTGATGCTCCGTCATTTTCTCGCCGATGATGACCTGACTCCACAGGAGCAGGCTGAGGTGCTGCAGTTGGCTGCAGAGCTGAAGGCAGCGCCGTACTCCCGCCGGCCGTTTGAGGGGCCGCAGTCGGTTGCGGTGCTGTTCGACAAGACCTCGACTCGTACTCGTTTCTCCTTCGATGCCGGTATTGCGGCTCTGGGTGGCAACGCAATTGTGGTTGAAACCGGAAACTCGCAGATGGGCAAGGGCGAGACCTACCAGGACACTGCTGCTGTGCTCAGCCGTTTTGTCTCGGCAATCGTCTGGCGTACCTACGCACAGTCAGGGCTGGAGGCCATGTCTGAAACCGCGACGGTGCCGATTGTCAACGCACTTTCCGACGAGTTCCACCCGTGCCAGATTCTCGCTGACCTGCAGACCATCATCGAGCACAAGTGCCCGGAAGAAGGCCAGGCGGGACTGCGTGGCAAGAAGGCTGTCTACTTCGGCGATGGTGCCAACAACATGGCCAACTCCTACCTAGTAGGCTTCGCCACCGCAGGGCTGGACGTCACCATCTGTGCGCCGGAGAACTTCCAGCCGGAGCAGGTCTACGTCGACCGCGCCAAGAAGGTCGCGGAGCAGACCGGTGCGGCCGTGGCCGTGACCGCAGACGTCGATGAGGCCATTGCCGGTGCCGACGTTGTCATCACCGATACCTGGGTCAGCATGGGGCAGGAGAACGACGGCCTGGATCGTCGCACTCCGTTTCTGCCGTACCAGGTCAACGCTGAGCTGATGGCGAAGGCAAATGAGGATGCCATCTTCCTGCACTGCCTGCCGGCATACCGCGGCAACGAAGTTACTGCCGAGGTCATCGATGGCCCGCAGTCGGTAGTCTTTGACGAGGCGGAAAACCGCATGCACGCTCAGAAGGCGTTGCTGACCTGGCTGGTGGAGAGGCAGTAAGGTCATGACCGCAGCACAACCAGGTTCTCGCACAGCTCGGCAGACGCGCATCGCTGACCTGTTGGCGCAGCATCACGTGTCCAGTCAGGTTCAGCTCGTCGAGCTGCTTGCCGACGAAGGCATTGAGATTGCGCAGGCGACGTTGTCTAGAGACCTCGATGAGCTGGGCGCCCGAAAGATTCGCGATGGAGTCAACGGTTCGCGTTATTCCATCGTCGAAGATGCACTCGCTGTCTCCAGTGGGGCGGTGGCCAGGATGCGGCGCGTTTTAGACGAGCTGCTGGTCTCCATTGATCATTCGGGCACCATCGCGGTTGTGCGTACACCACCGGGAGCCGCACAGTATCTAGCCAGTGTGATTGACCGTGCGGGACTCAAAGAAATCGTTGGCACAATTGCGGGAGATGACACCGTAATGTGCCTGGCTAGAGAACCACTTTCCGGCGCTGACCTAGCCCAGCGTCTAGCCGCCGGAACGAACCAGTAAACTATTTCACGAAATGCTTTAAAGCACCGATTAAAGGAGCGCTTACCCTATGACCAACCGGGTTATTCTTGCTTACTCTGGTGGCCTCGATACCACCGTTGCTATTCCGTACCTCAAGGAAATGACCGACGGCGAGGTCGTCGCAGTTTCTATCGATGTCGGACAGGGCGGCGAGGACATGGAGTCCGTGCGTCAGCGCGCTCTGGACGCCGGCGCTGTCGAAGCTGTCGTTGTCGACGCTAAGGACGAGTTCGCCGAGGAGTACTGCCTGCCGACCATTAAGGCAAATGGTCTCTACATGAAGCAGTACCCGCTGGTTTCTGCACTGTCTCGCCCGCTGATTGTTAAGCACATGGCGAAGGCGGCAGAGGAGTTCGGTGGCACCCACGTTGCTCACGGTTGCACCGGTAAGGGCAATGACCAGGTCCGTTTCGAGGTCGGTTTCGCCAACACCGCACCGGATCTGAAGATCATCGCTCCGGCTCGTGACTTCGCGTGGACCCGCGATAAGGCCATCGCCTTCGCTGAGGAAAAGGGTCTGCCGATTGAGCAGTCCAAGTCGTCGCCGTTCTCCATTGACCAGAACCTGTTCGGTCGCGCCATTGAGACCGGCTACCTGGAGGACCTGTGGAACGCACCGACCAAGGATGTCTACGCGTACACCGAGGATCCGACCCTGAACTTCAACTCTCCGGATGAGGTCATCATCTCCTTCGAGGATGGTAAGCCGACTGCCATCGACGGCAAGAAGGTTTCCGTGCTCGAGGCCATCGAAGAGATGAACCGCCGCGCTGGTGCTCAGGGCATCGGTCGTCTGGACATGGTTGAAGACCGACTGGTCGGCATTAAGTCCCGCGAGATCTACGAGGCTCCGGGCGCAATTGCCATCATGGCCGCACACGCAGCGCTCGAGGACGTCACCGTTGAGCGTGAGCTGGCTCGTTACAAGCGCCAGGTCGAAGGCGAGTGGGCCAACCTGGTCTACGACGGCCTGTGGTTCTCGCCGCTGAAGCGCGCGCTGGATGCCTTCATCGAGGAGTCCCAGAAGGGCGTTTCCGGTGATATCCGCATGGTCATGCACGCTGGTCACTGCAACGTCAACGGTCGCCGTTCGAACACCTCGCTGTACGACTTCAACCTGGCTACCTACGACGAGGGCGACACCTTCGACCAGACCCTGGCTCGCGGTTTTGTCGAGCTGCACGGCCTGTCCTCGAAGATGGCCGCAAAGCGCGACTTCAACCTGTAAAGATTCTCCAGAGCGACTAGAGCGAAAGGCCTATTGGAAAAGACAATGGTCGAAAAGCACGGTACCAACGAAGGCTCCCTGTGGGGCGGCCGCTTTGCGGGTGGCCCGTCCGAGGCGATGGCTGCATTGAGCAAGTCCACCCATTTCGACTGGGTGCTCGCGCCTTACGACGTTCTTGCGTCCAAGGCCCACGCCCGAGTGCTGCATGCTCGCGGGCTGCTCAGCGATGCCGACTTTGACACCATGATTGCAGGCCTTGATCAGCTCGGCCGCGACGTTGCCTCCGGCGAGTTTGGTCCAGAGGCGACGGATGAGGACGTCCACGGGGCCATGGAGCGCGGTCTGATTGACCGCGTCGGCCCGGAGGTCGGCGGTCGCCTGCGCGCTGGACGTTCCCGCAATGACCAGGTGGCAACCTTGTTCCGCATGTGGCTGCGCGATGCCGTGCGCGGTATCGCACTGGATGTCACGGACCTGGTCGGCGCCCTGGTTGCTCAGTCCAAGGCACATCCGGATGCCATCATGCCGGGCAAGACTCACTCTCAGGCGGCTCAGCCGGTGCTGCTGGCGCACCAGTTGCTGGCACATGCGCATCCGCTGCTGCGTGATCTCGACCGTATCCGCGATCTCGACCGTCGTTTGGCTGTATCCCCGTACGGCTCTGGTGCGCTGGCAGGATCCTCGCTGCATTTGGATCCGGAGGCCATCGCTGAGGAGCTCGGCTTCGACTCTGCCACGGACAACTCCATTGACGGCACCTCTTCGCGTGATTTCGCCTCTGAGGCGGCATTCGTCTTCGCCCAGATTGCCGTGGATATGTCGCGTCTGGCAGAGGAAATCATCTACTGGGCCACCCCTGAGTACGGCTACGTCACTCTGGCTGATGCCTGGTCGACTGGTTCCTCCATCATGCCGCAGAAGAAGAACCCGGACGTGGCAGAGCTGACTCGCGGTAAGACCGGTCGTCTGATTGGTAATCTTGCAGGGCTCATGGCCACGCTGAAGGCTCAGCCGCTGGCTTACAACCGTGACCTCCAGGAGGACAAGGAGCCTCTGGTGGACTCGGTCGAGCAGCTGACCCTGCTGCTGCCGGCATTGACCGGTCTGGTGGCAACGCTGACCTTCCACGAGGATCGTCTGCGCGAGCTCGCTCCGGCAGGCTACACCCTGGCCACTGACCTGGCTGAATGGCTGGTCCGCGAAGGCGTACCTTTCCGTGACGCTCACGAGGCATCCGGCCAGTGCGTCCGCATCGCAGAGTCCAAGGGCGGTATCGGTCTGGACGAGCTTTCCGACGAGGACCTCGCCGGTGTCCACCCGGCACTGACTCCGAAGGTCCGCGAAGTGCTTACTATCGACGGCGCTGTCGCTTCCCGCGACACCCGTGGTGGTACCGCGGGAGTGCGTGTTGCAGAGCAGCTCGCTCGTGTCGACGAGAAGAACACTGAGCTAAAGCAGTGGGCTGAAAAGCCGGTTCGCAGTTAAGTGTTCGGACAGCCATCGTGACACCCTGGCAATTCAGTTCGGTAAGGTAGTGGACTATGAGCCTTGATCCGAAACTCCTTGATATCCTCGCTTGCCCGCGTGACAAGGGGCCGCTTGAATACCTCGAAGACGAGCAGGTGCTGGTCAACCCCCGTCTGAAAATCGCCTACCGCATCGACGACGGCATTCCGGTCATGCTTTCTGACGAAGCTATCACCTGGGACAAATAATTGCCTTTCCCGCTTCCCGACGGCTACAGCGTCCTCGACCGCACTATGCTGTCGGGAGCTCCTATCGAGGCTGCGCGGACGCTGCTCGGGTGCGTAATTGTCATCCCCGCTGAGGATGTCACCGCCACCATCACCGAGGTCGAGGCCTACGGCGGTCCAGCTGACCAGCGCTATCCCGACCCGGCAGCGCACTGCTTTATGGGGCCGACCGAACGCAATCGCGCCATGTTTGGCCCGGCGGGGCATTGGTATATCTACCGCTCCTATGGCATCCACTTTTGTGCCAACATCACTAGCGCTACGGACGGCACGGGCGGGGGAGTATTAGTCCGTTCCGTTCGCATTGAGCAGGGTATGGATGCGGTGCGACGTCGCCGTGGTGAAAAGCCTGCGGTTGCGGGTCTCGGACGTGGTCCGGGCAATGTTGGTCAGGCGCTTGGCCTTGACCTAAGCGACTATGGGGCAGATGCGCTGGATCCGTCGTCACGCGTGTTTGTGGCGCAGCCGGAGACCGCCGATTTAGTTAGCGACATCCACGCAGGCCCGCGCGTGGGCGTTCGCCGAGCTGCGAATAGGCCGTGGCGGCTGTGGCTGCCGGACGATTCAGTCTCAGCCTATCGGCGCCACAAGAAGGCGGTTGAGGAGTTCTAGGTCACCCTCGCGGTGAACGTCGGCAAGCGAAACGTTACGATGGAGGACGTGACTGAACAGAACATTATCGACGAACTACAGTGGCGTGGCCTGATTAATCAGTCCACCGATGTTGACGCGCTGCGCGAGGCGTGCGAAAACCCGATTACTCTGTATTGCGGTTTTGACCCAACGGGCGATTCGCTGCACGCGGGCCACCTGGTTCCGATGATTATGTTGCGTCGTTTCCAGCTGGCCGGTCACCACCCAATTGCACTGGCAGGCGGTGCTACGGGCTTCATCGGCGATCCGCGTGATGTCGGTGAGCGTTCGATGCTCAGCCAGGACGCCATTGAGCACAACCTGGAGGCCATCAAGGGCCAGCTGCGTCGTTTTATTGACTTTGAGGGCGAGGCCCCGGCGACGATGGTCAATAATGCGGACTGGACTATGAATATGTCCGTCATTGACTTCCTTCGCGATGTGGGCAAGAACTTCTCCCTCAACACCATGCTCGACCGCGACACCGTCAAGCGCCGCCTCGAGTCCGACGGCATCTCTTACACCGAGTTTTCCTACATGCTGCTGCAGTCCAACGACTATGTGCAGCTGCGCCGCAACTACGATTGTGTGCTGCAGATTGGCGGCGGCGATCAGTGGGGCAACATCGTCTCTGGTGTCGATTTGAACAGGCGTATCGACGGCGCTAAGGTGCACGGCCTGACCGTGCCGCTGGTGACTGATGCGCAGGGGCAGAAGTTCGGTAAGTCCACCGGTGGCGGCAAGTTGTGGCTGGATGCTGAGAAGACCTCGCCGTACTCCTGGTACCAGTACTTCCTCAACGCTGGTGACTCGGTTGTTATTGACTACCTGCGTTGGTTCACCTTCCTGACTCAGGAGGAAATTGCGGAGTACGAGGTCGCTGTTGCGGAGCGTCCGTTCAAGCGTGAAGCGCAGCGCCGCCTTGCTCAGGAGATGACCAATCTGGTTCACGGCGAAGAGGCCACCAAGGCAGTGGAGCTAGCAGCGCAGGCGCTGTTTGGACGCGCTGAGCTGACTGAGCTGGACGAGGCCACTCTGGTAGGTGCTGTCTCTGAGACCGAGGTTGCGGAGATTGCCGAGGGTGAACCGCGAACGGTCGTTGACCTCCTGGTTGCTGCGGGTCTTGCTAAGTCGAAGGGCGAAGCACGCCGCACCATTAAGGAAGGTGGCGCCTACGCCAATAACCAGCGCATCGAGGACGAAGCGTGGGAACCAGCTGCCGAGGATCTGCTGCATGGCAAGTGGATTGTGCTGCGCCGCGGTAAGAAGAACTTCGCTGGTGTGAAGTTCGTGTAGGTGCTGGTTGGTCTCCGTGTAGGTGCGTTGTTGGCCTCTAGATCAATCGGCGTTTATGCGGCTTGATTCTTTTTAGGTAGCTGGGCTAAGGCTCCGGGCAAGCTAGGAGAATGATGATTTCAGAATCATTGACTCCTGGTCAGTCCGGAGCTTTGGTTGTTTTAGGGGAGCGTAGAAACCGGAGCCAAGGTGGTAGTGATGAGCGAAAGCTATCGGCTTTCGTTAAGGGGAGGGGGCTTCCGGTCCTTGGTGAATCGCTCTACTGCACAGGCAAAACGCTAGTACGCATCAATCTACCTGGGGTTTTGTGTCTTTAGGTGGGGT